>NZ_AP027272.1:2436091-3654137 GCF_036322805.1 Planctobacterium marinum
CTTCGTTACGCGCTTTTGACAAAGCAATTTGCTTTTCTCGCTCCCTGAATCGGGCGATTTGCTCTTCGCTGTGTTTGCCATAGCAATGGGGGCAGGACACACCTGATTCGTACTGTTCGCTTTGCTTGTCTTCTTCGGTAATGGGTAAGCGACAGGCATAACACTGGTCGTAATGACTTTTTTCTAAATCGTGATTCACAGCCACTCGGTTGTCAAAAACAAAACAGTCGCCTTGCCACAAGCTTTCTTCTTTTGGTACATCTTCAAGATATTTAAGAATACCGCCTTCCAGATGATAAACCTCTTCAAAGCCCTGCTCTCTCATGAAGGCAGTGGACTTTTCACAGCGAATGCCACCAGTACAGAACATGGCAACCTTTTTGTTTTTTGAAGGATCCATGTTATCCGCCACATACTGCGGAAACTCTCTGAAGGTTTCGGTTTTAGGATTAATGGCGTGCTTAAAGGTACCGATACTAATTTCGTAATCGTTGCGGGTGTCTATCACCGTCACATCAGGATCAGAGATAAGCGCATTCCAATCTTCAGGTTTAACATAGGTGCCGACCGTTTTTCTTGGATCGATACCTTCAACGCCCATGGTTACTATTTCTTTTTTCAGTTTTACCTTGGTACGATAAAACGGCTGGCTGTCTTCAAAAGATTCTTTGTAAGAGATGGGGTTAATGCGCTCGTCGCGGTTTAGCCATGCAAGTAATGCATCGATTGACTCCCGAGTACCGGAGACGGTACCGTTTATTCCCTCGTTGGCCAAAAGTAAGGTACCCTTAATACCCTGCTCTTCCATGAAAGTTAAAAGTGGTTCACGAATGTCTTTGTAATTATCCAGTGCAACAAATTTATACATTGCACAGATCACGATCTGATTCATATTTATGCTCCGCTATCCGGATCTTTAATCCGGTGCAAATTAAAAGGACAGCAGCCGATGGGATATCAACTGCTTAAAAAGCGCGCGGATTCTAGCTCAACTCAGAATACGATGCAAATGCTTAGACTTGCTGGCGGGTAAGCGGAAACAGTTCAAAAAAGTTTTCTGTGGTGACTTGAGCCAGCTTTTCCAGCGGGATTTGTTTTAAGTCAGCAATAAATTGCGCCACTTCTTTTACAAACGCAGGCTCGTTTTGTTTGCCTCTATGAGGCACTGGGGCCAGCCATGGCGAATCCGTTTCTACAAGGAGCCTGTCCAGAGGGACTTTTTTAACCACTTCTCGAAGTTCGCTAGCGTTGCGAAAGGTAACAATACCTGAGATGGAAATATAAAAGCCGAGATCGATGGCAGCTTTGGCCATTTCCCAGTTTTCAGTAAAGCAATGCAATACACCCCCGCATTGCTCTCCACCATGTTTTTTTAGCAAAGAAATAGTATCCTCGCGAGCATCACGGGTATGGATGACAAGGGGTTTTTGTAGCTCGTTGGCCACCTGAATATGCTCAATAAACGATTTTACCTGTACTTCTTTACTCTCTGGTGAATAAAAGTAATCCAGGCCCGTCTCGCCAATGGCGACGACTTCTTTAGAATTCGCTGTGTCATGCAGTTCTTGTTTAGTGCAAGCCTCATCCTGATGCAATGGATGTACGCCACAAGTTGCATAAACATTTGGAAGACCATCGATCATGTCCATCATGGAGGTATAGTCATTTACCGAAACACAAACACATAAAAAATGCTCCACACCTTTTGCATTGGCATTTTTGATTACTTCTTTGAGTTCTGATTTGGATTTGTTCAACCTGTCCAAGTGACAGTGAGAATCAACCAGCATTAAATACCTCTTAACTTTAAATAAAAGTGGAAAAATGACGCCATGTTTGCAGCAGCTTTTCCAGAATAAGTGCCTTGTTCACACCTTGCGCTTGCAGTTTCTTTTGAGCATCGGTAACGGCTGAATACATATCGAAGATACGCAGTTTTATAGCGTCGGAAATTTCAGCCCGTTTCAACTCAGCCATTTGAAAGTTCAACCAGTCGAGTAGTAATTGATGCTCTTCGTGTAACTTACCGGGAACGGCCAGCGCCGTCCCCGGCTTGTGCATTGTCTTTAACCAATCGACACACTCTTGTAAGCCTTCATCTTGCACAATGGATTCGATAAGTTTTGGCTTTGTCCAATAAAGATCAATTAGCTCTGTTGCTGCGGATACATTTCTCTCTTTGAGCCAGAGTTGCACACTTTCCTTGTGCTTTACCTGTACCATGTGCTTTTCGCAGCGACTGAGTATTGTTGGCAATAACTCATTGGTACTGGTTGCGGACATCAAGATAAAGGTATTTTTAGTGGGCTCTTCTAATGTTTTTAGCAGTGCATTAGACGCTGCCGCTGTCATTTTGTGGGCGTTGTTAACCAGCATCACTTTATCAGAGCCCAAATGAGAGGTCTGACTAAGACGATTTATGCCTTCTCGGATGGTGTCTACTCCGATGGTCTTATCGTATTGCGTGACGATTAAATCTGGGTGATTGCCCGCCTTGTACAACAAACAAGACTGACATTGACCACAGGCACTCTTATTGGAACACAACAAGTAGCGGGCCATTTCAACAAGAATGTCGGATTTCCCTGTTCCCCGGCTACCCACAAACAACAAACCATGGTGCAACTTCTTAGCGGAAGCTCGCTCGACAATGGCATTGAATTGTGACTCAAACCAAGGGAAACTCATTTTTTATAACCCCAACTGATATTTTCGCACTGCGGCATTGTGTTGTTGTAGCGTTTCGGAAAACTGATGACTACCATCTCCCTTTGATACAAAGTAATACTCATTGGTGTCCGCCGGATTAAGGGCCGCTATAATAGATTCTTTGCCGGGCATTGCAATAGGCGTAGGCGGCAAGCCTTTTATCACATAGGTATTGTGGCGGGTTTTCTGGCGTAAATGCTGACGAGTCAGGTTTCCGTCAAACTGTTCCCCCAAACCATAAATCACAGTGGGGTCTGTCTGCAAGCGCATGCCATCGTTCAGACGATTAATAAAAACAGCTGAGATACGTGGCCTTTCAATCGCCACCCCTGTTTCTTTTTCAATTATGGAAGCCAAAATCAAAGCCTCATAAGGATTGTTCAGTGGCAGCATGCCTTGTCTTATATCCCACTGCTCTGCCAAAAAGCTTTGCATATTTTGATACATCCGGGAAACGAAGGAGGATAACGATGTGTTATAGCTAAGCTGATAGGTCTCTGGTAAAAGTAACCCCTCCAAAGATTCGGCCTCTTCTTCTAACATTGCCAATAACTCAGCCTCTGTGCTATCCATCGTTATAAAAGGCAATTTTTCTAGCTGGGCGTACCACTGCTTCCAGGTGAGCCCTTCAATCATTGTCACTGAATAAGTTTTTTCTTTACCTTGAGAAATATCGCTGAGCAGCTGTAACAAAGTCGCATCGGGTTTTATAGCATAGTGCCCTTGTTTGATGGGATATTTGTCTGCATAAAGGCGCAAATAAAGTTTGAGCACAAAGCTGTGTTCAATTAACCCTTTTTCAGCTAATGAACTGACCAACCCAAGCAAAGATTGCCCTTTAGCCACGTTAAGCGTGGACTCTTGTTCCAGCTTTAATATTTGTTGTACGGGTTGATTAAATTGCCAGTAAACAACCGCGATACTCAATAATGCGGTTAAACCAACTATTGTTATCCATAGACCTCGTTTTATCACGTCTAGCCTTGTTCCTTTAATCAGATAGATACGGTGTCAGAAAGTAACGATACAATATTTTGGATGTTTTGATTGTGAAATTGAAGTGTTTGTTTTGAGTTAACGATAAGACTCGTCACTGGTACAAGTCTCATCAGGCTATTACAAATAAACATATCAGTACATGTACTCAAAGTGCTTAAACTTGCTCTAACTTGACTAACAACAGAGCCTTTTACGCCCAGTTGCTTGATAATGTGGTTACGCATAACACCTGAAACTCCACTGTAATCGAGCTCAGGTGTATACCAACGATTATTTGCACGCCAGAAAACATTTGCTGCAGAAACCTCAACGATCATACCTTCGGTATCCAATACAAGCATATCATCTGCATTTTGATTGCTGGATTTGATCAGGGTTTGCTCGAGGCGATTAAGGTGTTTGATCTGTTTTAGCGCAGGCTGCCTGGCTATCTTGAATTCTGATACTCCAAGCGTGACGCCGCTATTACGCCAGGTTGTGTAATCTGGTTGACCATCAATTAGATGCACGTAAGCAATGGGTTCTGCTGTGCTGGATCTGGCATAACCTCTACCGCCCTCGCCGGCAGAAATAATGACTTTTAATACGCCTTTATTTGTGTTGCGCACTTTGGTTGTTAAATGCTGCTCGAGCGCTTGCCATGCAGCTTTTGAAACCTTGATATTTATCTGCTGGCAACCGTTCTTTAGTCGCTGAATATGGGGATCCAGTAACTCCACTTCACCGGACTCGACAGCTGCAGTAGTAAAACAACCATCACCATAACTGGCTGCTCTTGAACTAAAGGGGTAATCCGAACTAATACGCATAAAAAAAGCCTGTTGAAACAGGCTTTTATTGTGACAGCTTTTGACTAACTAGGAAATACGTTTAAACAGCACTGAGCCGTTTGTTCCACCAAAACCAAAAGAGTTACACAATGCGTAATCTTCTTGAAACGCTTTTGGCGTGCCAGCAACAAAATCTAAATCGCAACCTTCACTGGGGTTTTCCAGGTTAATGGTTGGTGGCGCTTTTTTATCTCTAAGCGCCAAAATGGTGAATATCGCCTCAACCGAGCCCGCAGCCCCTAATAGGTGTCCGGTCATGGATTTTGTGGAACTCACCAGCAAGTTTTTAGCGTGATCACCAAAGATAGATTTAATGCCTGACACCTCAGCAATGTCACCTGCCGGTGTAGATGTACCATGGGCATTGATATAACCTACTTCGTTTGGCTGAGCACTGGCATCGTTCAGTGCGTTTTGCATGGCAGCAGCACCACCTTCACCATTTTCAGGTGGCGAAGTCATGTGATAAGCATCACCACTCATGCCGAACCCTACGAGTTCTGCATAAATTTTGGCACCGCGCGCTTTCGCAGTTTCGTACTCTTCCAACATCACGACGCCTGCGCCTTCTCCCATGACAAAACCATCCCGGTCAGCATCCCATGGACGGCTGGCTTTTTGTGGGTCATCATTGCGCGAAGAAAGCGCTCTGGCAGCAGCAAAACCGCCCATACCTAGCGGTGTAATGGCTGCTTCCGCGCCACCTGCTAACATCGCATCGGCATCACCATATGCAATGGTTCGAGCCGCGATACCAATGTTGTGCACACCAGTAGTACAGGCCGTTACAATATTCAGGTTAGGTCCTTTCAGTCCCTCCATAATTGAGATGAAACCAGAAATCATATTGGTAATGGTTGACGGTACGAAAAACGGCGATATTCTGCGCGGACCGGAATTTGTCAACTTGGTATGATTTTCTTCAATTAAGCCTAAGCCACCAATACCAGAGCCAATTGCAACACCAACTCGTGCGGCATTGCTCTCATTAACTGTCAGACCCGAATCTGCCAAAGCTTGTTTACCGGCAGCAATTCCATACTGGATAAACAAATCCATTTTTTTGGTTTCTTTTTTAGGGATATAGGCTTCAACATCAAAGTCTTTAACTTCGCCGGCAAAGCGAGTACTGAAATCTGATGCATCAAAACGCGTAATTTCACCTATGCCACTTTTTCCGGCCATAATATTCGACCAGGTTGTTTCAACATCATTACCGAGTGGGGAAAGGATGCCAAGACCAGTAACAACAACACGTCTTTTAGACATAAAGGCCTCCGCTGGAGATACTGAGGAAAGTAATTAAAATTAATTGATACCAGATACAAAAAAACGGCCCAATAGAGCCGTTTTTGGTCAACTGTGACTCTTACGCGTCTTTATTAGCGTTGATGTAGTCTACAGCTGATTGAACAGTGGTAATTTTCTCTGCTTCTTCGTCTGGAATTTCAGTGTCGAATTCCTCTTCCAAAGCCATTACCAACTCAACTGTGTCCAGTGAATCAGCGCCCAGGTCATCAACGAATGAAGCTTCTGGTTTAACTTCTTCTTCTTTAACGCCCAGTTGCTCAACGATAATCTTAGTTACGCGATCTTCAATACTCATATTTTTAGTTATCCTAACTTTTAGCAAGTTGTAAAATTGCGGTTAGTCTATGCTTCAAATCCCAACCATGCAAGCATGACCATAGGTTTTTTGGCTGGTCTAACCACAAATTTAGCACATTTATTATTTATTCAAAGTCTCAGTTTAAGCATTTGCAAAAATTTTTACAAAGTCGCTTAAACCATAAACATCCCACCATTAACGTGAATCGTTTCGCCGGTGATATAAGCTGCGCCGTCAGAGGCCAAAAACGCCACTGTCGCTGCTATTTCTTCGGGTTTTCCTAGACGCTCCATTGGAACGTCTTTCATGATGCCTGACTTTTGGTCATCGGTTAAAACTTTAGTCATGTCGGTATCAATAAAACCGGGAGAAACCACATTTACGGTGATGCCTCGGGAAGCAATCTCTCGGGCCATGGATTTAGAAAAACCAATTAAACCGGCTTTAGCTGCAGAATAATTGGTTTGGCCCGGGTTGCCACTGCTGCCAACAACAGAGCCGATATTGATAATACGACCAGCGCGCTTTTTCATCATTGGACGTAATACGGCTTTAGACATGCGGAATATGGAGGTGAGATTGGTATCTAAGATAGATTGCCATTCATCTTCTTTCATTCGCATCAATAAGTTGTCACGTGTTATTCCAGCATTATTTACCAGAATATCAATATCACCAAACTGGGTTTTGATCTCTGCCAGTAAAGTCTCAATAGATTCTGGGTTGGAAACATCCAGAACCTTCCCGGCACCACTCTCTTCAAGGTATTCACCTATGGCAGCCGCGCCGTTTTCTGAGGTGGCGGTGCCAACGACAGTGGCCCCCTGCTCTACCAATGCCAGTGCTATCGCTTTGCCGATACCACGACTGGCACCTGTTACCAAGGCAACTTTTCCGTTTAAATTAGACATGTTTAATTCTCTCTGTCTTATTTTTATAGTAAATCTGTTACTGTTTCGGGTGTATTCATGGCACTGCCTGAAAGACTTTTGTCGATTCGTTTAGTTAATCCTGTCAAAACTTTACCCGGACCACATTCAACTAATTGAGTCACTCCGTCTGCAGCCATTTTCTGTACAGTTTCTGTCCAGCGTACCGGGCTATATAACTGGCGAACTAAAGCCGACTTGATGGCTTCAGCGCTATTTTCTGCCTGCACATCAACATTGTTGATAACGGCAATTTCGGGTTCCGACAGAACTAAGGCGTCGAGTTGTGTTGCTAATCGTTCTGCTGCAGGTTGCATTAATGCGCAATGGGAAGGAACGCTGACAGGTAATGGTAATGCGCGTTTTGCCCCAGCCGCTTTACAAGCCTCCCCCGCTCTGGCCACAGCTTCAGCATGCCCGGCAATCACTACTTGACCTGGACTGTTAAAATTAACCGCGGAAACCACCTGGTCATTGGCTTGTTCAGCGCAAATCTCAACAATTTTGGCATCGTCCAGACCGATGATGGCAAACATGGCACCAGTTCCGGCAGGCACAGCTTCTTGCATGAACTCACCACGTGCCTTAACGAGTTTTAAAGCATCGGAAAATTGCAAAACACCGGTACAGGTTAATGCTGAATATTCGCCCAAACTATGCCCTGCCATTACCGATGGTTTAGCGCCACCTTCAGCAAGATAATGGCGCCAAATAGCGACACTTGATGCCAATAGTGCAGGCTGAGTTTTATCGGTTTGATTGAGGTTTTCTACCGGTCCTTCAGCGATCAGCTTCCACAAGTCATAACCCAATGCATCAGAGGCTTCCTGGAATGTCTGTTTAACGACATCTGATACAGCCTCTAATTCGTTTAACATACCCAGTGTTTGCGAACCCTGTCCCGGGAAAACAAATGCTTTAGTCATAATTGAAAACCTTAATATTTAATCAGTAACGAAGCCCAGGTAAAACCGGCTCCAAAAGCTTCTAACAATAAGTTTTGACCACGCTTAATGCGCCCATCTCTGATAGCGGTATCTAGCGCAGTGGGTACTGTAGCAGCAGACGTATTGCCATAATGTGGCAAAGTTAAGACAACTTGCTCCATGGACATATTCAGCTTGTCTGCAGTGGCTTTGATAATGCGAAAATTAGCCTGGTGTGGCACCAACCAGTCAAGGTCAGTTTTTTCCATGTTGTTGGCTTCGAGGGTTTTTTCCACAACTTCACTGAGTTTGGTGACGGCGACTTTAAATACCGCATTACCTTTCATGGAACCCCAAGAGGCATTTACTGAAGCGGTATCCCCCCGAGTTGGCAGGGCTGCATAGAGCAAATCACCGTGTTTACCCGATGCGTGAAGGTGGCTGGACAAAATACCCGGCTCTTCGCTGGCTTCAATAATGACTGCACCTGCTGCGTCACCAAAAAGTATAATCATAGAGCGATCGGTGGGATCAACCAAGGTCGATAGGCAGTCGGTCCCCACGACCAGGATACGTTTGCACATACCGGTGCGAATGTATTGATCCGCAACACTTAAGGCATAACAAAAACCAGAACAAGCAGCGGCAACATCAAAGGCACCCATCGTAGACTGAATACCCAAACCGGCCTGAATTTCACAAGCAGCACTGGGAAATGAGTTTGGTGCTGTTGTGGTGCCACATACGATAAGGTCGATGCTTTCGGGATCGATATCTGCCATCTCAAGTGCTTTTTGGATGCTTCGACGCCCATCGTGGATACTGTTTCATCTTTTCCGATAATACGGCGTTCTTTGATACCCGTCCTGTCAGTAATCCATTCGTCGGTGGTATCCACCATTTTTTCAAGGTCAGTATTAGTCCTGACTTCACTGGGATAATAACTTCCGGTGCCAATAATTCTTGAATACATTTATTCTGCCTTATTCACGAGCGCATGGTTTATTTTGCTTTGAATCTTGTCAGGAACTTGCCTTTCGACTTCCTTCATTGCTTCCTGAATTGCGTACATGAATGCATCTTCAGTAGCATTGCCATGACTCTTTACTACAATGCCGCGCAATCCTATCAAACTGGCGCCGTTATACTGGTCGGGGTTCACCCTGTTATAGATCTTTTTTAGTACCGGACGAGCAATAAATGACAACATTTTGGTCCAGATATTTTTTGTTGCTGCTTTTTTGGCTTCTCTGGCGATGAACTTTGCCAGTCCTTCTGACGCTTTTAGCACCACGTTGCCCACAAAACCATCGGTAACGATCACATCTACACTGGCGTTAAACAAGGCATCGCCTTCAACGTAACCCACATAGTTTATGTCCTTATTCGCAAGTAGTAATTTGTTGGCTTCTTTAACAATGGCATTGCCTTTATTTTGTTCAACCCCGACGTTGACCAAGGCGACCTTAGGTTGCTTGACTCCCTCAACGGTTTCAGCCATCACAGATCCCATCACAGCGAATTGATACAAGGCGTTGGCATCTTGAGTAACATTGGCACCGAGATCTAATAAAAATACACGCTTTTTGTTGTTTCCGGGAATGGTAGAGATTAATGCGGGCCTTTTCACGCCATCCAATGGTCTGAGTAAAAACAGAGATAAGGCCAATAACGCACCGGTATTTCCGGCACTAACACAAGCGTCCGCTTCACCAGCTTGAACAGCCTTTAGGGCTCGTCCCATAGTGGAGTCTTGTTTGTAGCGCAGGGCCGACGTAGGCGCCTCATCCATACTGATTTGTGTTGTAACATCAACGATAGAAATTCGGTTTTTAACGTCTGGAGGTAAGCCATATAAATGGGGACGTATAGCGGATTCTGGTCCAAATAGTTTTAAGTTTAGATGGGCATAGTTGCGGCAAGCGCGAATAGAGGCAGGCAAAGTAATAGAGGGGCCGTTATCGCCCCCCATTACATCGACCGCAAGTCGAATATCAGTCAAGCTGATACCTTACTTTTCGATGACCTTTTTACCTTTGTAAAAGCCATCTGCAGTCACGTGGTGACGACGGTGAGTCTCACCTGATGTAGCATCAATAGACAGTGTCGCACCGCTTAATGCATCATGTGAACGACGCATACCACGCTTGGAACGAGTCTTACGATTCTGTTGTACCGCCATAATCTACTCCTGGTTCCGCTTAAGTTCTTTTAACACCGCGAACGGGTTTGGTTGCTTAGTTTCCGGTTCAATTTCACCAAAACTCATTTCGTCATCGGTAACCGAGCAATCATTTTCGTCATGCATCGCCACCAAAGGTAAAGATAAGATTAACTCATCTTCAAAAAGTTCCAGTATATTGATTTCTCCATGCTCATTGAGCTCTACCGGATCATAAGCTTCCGGAAGTTCTTCAACTGATTGGCCTTCGCTAATTGGCGTGTAGCAAAATGGCTGCTCAATTGAATATTCAAAAGGTTTATTACACCTTTGGCATTCCAATGATACCCTGGTCTGTAAATCACCGTGAAAAAAGGTAAGACCCTGCGCGTCTATTTCAAACCTTAGCTCAACAGCAACATCGTCCAGAATCTCAAGCACGGCTTCCTTTAGTCTTGCCATATCAGCAACGGCCATAACACCCCGATAATCGGAACGTTTCATCGCACACTTATGTGGCTCAACCTGTTTTGGAAGTCGTACATTGGACATAGCGCGCGCATATTATAGATTTATACTGCAATAGTCAAAGCCTTAGTACATTAAATTCACTATTTAACAGTAGTTTAAATGGATTTTACTTTAATTTAATTGCTCTAGCCTTGCCATGACTTCAGCTATTGGCGCGAGCAACGGGATAGAGTCCGCGTCACCGTAGGTAAAACGTTCAATGTCATCACTGGAGGTTCGGCTATTGCCACTGCTAACTTTTATAAACCATTCGCCGCTATCAGGGCGGTATAAACCTAAATCTTGTTGCCCATCGCTATCAAAATCACCAGTTATTGGAATATCTTCGGAACGACCAAAGCGAAGTCGGGTAATGCCGTCAGTATTATTAGTGATAGCGTCTACACCACTACTGTTCTTTATATAAAAATAACGGGTAGATGCTCTTCTAACCGCTAAATCAGCCTTACCGTCACCATCAAAGTCGCCTGAAACTGGAATATCCTCATTACGAGTACCAAAGCGTACTCGGCTTATGCCGTCATTGTTTCCCGTCATTGAGTCAACACCAGAGGAATTAAGAATGTACCAGGTTTTAGTTGAAGGTCTTCTAACCGCGATATCCACCTGACCGTCACCATCAAAATCTGCGGGAACCGGGATGTCTTCACTTCGCAGGCCAAAACGTTTGCGAGTTATGCCGTCATCATTGCCCGTTATTAGGTCCCGTCCTGAAGAATTCAAAATGTACCAAAAACCATTGCTCGGGCGACGCACGGCTATATCCGTAATACCATCACCGTCATAATCAGAAGGCACGGGAATATCGGTAGATTGAGTACCAAAGCGTTTACGAGTTATGCCATCGTCTGATCCGGTGACAATATCCAAACCAGAGGAATTGCGTACGTACCAATACTGGGTAGAAGGTCTTCTGATGGCAAAATCAGAATAACCATCGCCATCAAAGTCACCTACAATGGGGATATCTGTGCTTCGACCAAATTCGGCAACTTCCTGCTCTTGAGTACCCGAACCAAAGTAAGATGTCACTGCACTAGCTACTTGTCTGACTAATAATTCCGGAACAGCATCAGCATCAAAGTCACCTGGCGTACCATCGGCAAGGTTTTCTCTGGCAGCGCGATAAACAATATTATCTATCCAGGCTTTATCATCTCCATTCGAAATAGAGCCATCCTTACTGTATTGCCAAGTTAGCGTATGCTGCCCTTCCTCTATGTCAAAGCTATATTCCTGCCAATCTAGTTCGCCAGACCATTGTACTTGTAAACTATCATCTATATAAAAATTCAGGTAATCCCAGTTTGATTCACTGCTAACTTTGAAGTAAAACGACATTGTTCCCTCAGCGAAGTATTCACTTAATGAAATGCTGCTTGTCTCTTCGTCAGAAATTTCAGCAGAGCTAATACTAAGGTTGTCTTCGACTCCAGTACTCGTATCTTGTAACCAATTAAATGTGTTTTCTTGAATCCAGTTTTCTGGCACGCCGGATTCAAAACTTTCGTTCACCTCAGAAATGTCTCCAGCAGGTCTTGATACCTCCTGCACGGCTTGTAATTCAATTAAGTCTATCCAGGCTTTGTCATCGCCGTTTGCTACAGACCCATCTTTGCTGTATTGCCATTTAACCTCATATTCACCTTGGCCAACGCTAGTTTCATAGCGCTCCCATTGAACCTCACCGGACCATTGTTCAATTAATTCGTTGTTTATATATAACCTAAGGTAATCAAAATTACTCTCACTAGATACCTTGTAGTGAAAAGCCAAAGTGGCAGATGAAGTGGCGGAAAAACTGATAACATAATCGCTAATGGAACTATTATCGGTATTTGTTGAAGTAAAGCTGGAATCCCCTTCGAAAGCGACTGCATCGGTACTTTCCCACTCTATAGTTACTTCATTTAAATCTCGTGTATTGTCCTCAAAACCTTCGCTTATTGTGATTTCAGACCTTCTGGATAATATGTCTGTTGGATCAGTTTCTTGCAATAACTCATCGAGGTCATCCGTTCCATCATGATCGCTGTCTGATAACAATGGATTGGTACCTAAATAGACTTCTTCTGAATTTGATAAGCCGTCACCATCACTATCCAGGGTCATATCTTCATTGCTGTTGGGATCCAGGTTGTAATACCTTTCTATTGCATCGGGGATACCATCATTATCCAGATCATCATCCATAGGTTCATTAATAATAGAGACTGCCATTGGACTGATGGCATAAAAAATATTATCAGGACACTCTATTTTCAAAAGATAGTCATCGCCTTCTGGCCAGTTAAAGCTGTTGCCAAAGGTGTGAATTCCATCGTTTTCCACATCAAATGCAAATTCAGAAAATGTAATCCCATTGTCGTTACTAATACTAATGTTGATATAAGGACAATTGATCGCCTCCTGTTCCGACTTACCGGTATTCCATTGCACGATAAATGGTTGCTGAAGGTTCAAGCTCCAGTTCTGCAAAGAGAATCCTTTGGAATTGGCGATACTGCTAATAACTGCTGTATCAGTTGCAACCCCACCATTACCGTCTCGTACCGTAAAGGTAAAATTGAGTTCCCTCGTAGTTGAAGGTAATGCCTCCCCTAATTCAAAGTCACCGGTAAGCACCGTTTCGTATTTTGGGAAATAGCGTTCGGTGCGGGCGACAGGCTCAATTGTGCGAAATAGCGCCCGTTTACCGTCATCTTTTGACATAGTACTTGAAGTTGAAGAGGTGCCATCTAACTCCAACTGTTCCCACATATGGGACAAGGTATCGCCATCAGAATCTGATGCTGTTCCAGTTAATACAAAAGGGGTATTTGCAGGAATAGTATAATCAGCCCCTGCATTCGAAGTAGGAGCCTGATTGCTGTTATCACTGAAAGTACCACAGGTTAAATCACTTTCAATTTCTGAACGTATGAATCTTTGCGAGCCGACGTGAAAGGTTTTGTCTCCCGGCCCGGATAGGTTCTGCGAACTACAATTTCCAAAATAACTCATAATGGTAGAGCCACTGCCCGGCTCATAGGGGTAACCAATATTGCCGGAACAAAAGCCCTCAGTGCCATTAAAAGTATGACGAGAATTCATCATATGACCAAGCTCATGGGCCAAAACACCAAAGTTTGCAACGGATGCGCCTTGCGCCTTAAATGCAGGCGAACAAGGTACCCCAACATAAGCTAATCCTCCACCGTAATACCCTATTACATGACCTATGTCATAATTTTCAGTTCCTATTATTTCATCAAGATTAGTTTGATTTATCGGAAGATCCTCACTAGAAGAGTTAGAATATCCGTCCGTCTCAGGATCGTCGAATAATATCGCATCGTTATTTTCAACCAATTCAAATCGAACAGATAAATCTATTAAATAAAGGGCATTAACTTCGTTTAGCAGGATATTTAACTCGTTCAGTACAATTTCATTCGGCTCCGCGTCTGAATCAGTGTTCTCGACTATATCGTTGTAATACTCCGCAGTAGTAGCAACAGCCAGACGATAAGTAGTCAATTGCGAGCCGAAAGATTCAAAGGCGGATGTTTGAGCATTTTTTTCGGTAAAGTTGGTGAACGCAGTGTTCTTAGTTTTTGCACCGTGCTTATCGAAAACCTTACAACTGAGATCTTCAGGTTGATTGAAATCTTTTGCATAGCGACTTTGGTAGTGTGAATTGCCATTTTCGTCTTTCAGTTGGAAAATTTTCACCCATTCCCCTTGATGTGTAAAGAATGCGCTAATGCTCTCACTATTTTTTGACATTCGTCCAACGAACTGTCCATTGAGATTGTTTACCCTGAAGGATTGTAATCTTGGAAATCGCTTTGCCAGCCCTGGAGCAAAAATATTATCTTCTATCAGGCTAACGTTGACCGTGCCACCTGAAGGTAGAGGCAAAGTTTGAATTTGTGATATTGATTCAGGCGGGGATAACAAATGCCAGTTTGTGAATTGACCTGTTTTAGATTCGCCAACAGATTTAGCGTTATAAATTGTTTCCCAAGCGCTTATATTAGATGCAAATACGTAGTTTGGCAGTGTCATCGACACTAGTAAAAATAGAATACAAAGCCTCATAACACTCCCTCGTCACAGTCACATTGTTTGTTACATATAGTTGTATAACAATGGCCTTTAAGCAGTGGCATTGATAACCAATAATGAAAGTCTGCTCACCTGAAATGTAGACCAGATTTCATTGCACAGCCAGTTCAAATTTCTACCATTTACAACTAAAAGGTGCTTGCTGACTTGCCTTTATTATATAATCACAAAGTGCAACTAACTAACTAACTAACTAACTAACTAACTAACTAACTAACTAACTAACTAACTAACTAACAATACAACTTAATGAAGCAAACAAAAAAAGCCTTCGATATACAGGTGACACTGGCTTCGGGCTCAAAATACAAAAATGACGTGTTAAGTAAGCTAGGTATCCCATTTCATTCTGTGTCTCCGAACATAGATGAATCAACAAAATCCGGTGAATCGCCTGAAACTTTAGTAACAAGGTTAGCTAAGGCGAAAGCTGAGAAGGTTTTAGGTCAATCAGAGGAGCAGCGAGAGACTTCTCCATTAAGGTTTGTTATCGGCGTTGATCAAGTAGCTGTTCACAAGGGGGAAATTATCGGAAAGCCCGGAAATATTGAATGCGCTGTACAACAACTCAGTAATTTTTCAGCTGAAAAGGTGTTATTCATTACCGGAATTTGCTTGCTCAGCAGCAACAATCAATATGAGACACATGTTGAGCCCTACGAAGTTTCATTTAAAGCTTTGAGCCAACGCCAAATCAAACAATATATAGACGCCGAGATGCCGCTTGATTGTGCGGGTAGTTTCAAGTGTGAGGGACAAGGAATATTATTATTTTCTGCACTATCAGGACGAGATCCCAATGCCCTCATTGGGATGCCGCTCATCGCTCTACAAGAGTTGTTTCTCAGGTTCGACCTGGATTTATTCGATTATATTCAATGAGTTACCGTCGTTATTTCAGCCATTGCAACGCGTGGCTATAACAATCAAGAATCGTCAATGGCTTTGCCTCGGTTAATATGGATTTAGAATGGGCACCAAAAGAAACTCCAATACTATCCATGCCAGCATTATTTGCCATATTTAGATCATGAATGCTGTCACCAATCATAATGCACTCGTTGGGATGCACATTAAAATAACGAGCGGTTTGCAAAAGCATGTCAGGTGCCGGCTTGCTCAGTGCCTCGTCTGAGGTTCGCGAATAACTGAAGAACTCGGCAAGTCCGGAACGATGCATAGCATTATCAAGCCCTCTTCTGCCCTTGCCTGTAGCTACCGACAATTTGACGTTTTGTTCGCATAACGAAGTAAGCAGCGTATCTACATAATCAAAAAGCGGAAGGTTAACATCATCGTCTTTGATGTATTGGGCCTTATAGTTTTCTCTGAACTGTTCGAAATCAGCTTCTTTATCTTTTCCGTAAAGGGTTGAAAATGCCTCAGGCAAACTCAAACCGATAATATTTTTTACGCTCTGTTCATCGGGCACCGGCAATGCGTTGGATTTGGCGGCTTGTTGTACGCATTGAACGATATGGGAAATGGAATCCATTATGGTTCCATCCCAGTCGAATATTACAACTTTATATTTGTCCAGCATGCTCTAAAAAATCGATAAATGTTTTTAACTCTGGTGTTAATGGCGCACTATACACCTGTCGCTCACCTGTTTCATGATCATCAAAAGAAATTTCATGTGCATGTAGGAACATACGTGAAAGGCCTTGTTGCTTAGCACGTTCGTTTGCTTCCACCGTGCAATATTTGTCGTCCATTAAGATGGGATGCCCGGCGTGTAAACAATGCACCCTGATCTGATGTGTCCTGCCGGTGACGGGAATGGCTTCCACCAAAGTGGCATCTTTAAAACTTTGTATGACGTTATATCGCGTTTCGGAAGGCTTACCCTGTTCAGAGACTTTTACCACTCGTTCACCAGACTGCAAAACATTTTTGTATAAAGGAGCTTTGACCTTGTTGCGATGTGCCGGCCAGCTGCCATCCACAAGTGCGAAATATTTTTTTACTGTCGTCTTTTCTCTGAGCTGTGCATGCAAACTGCGCAATACTGACCGGCGTTTTGCTATTAGTAAGCAGCCAGATGTATCGCGGTCCAGGCGGTGAACCAACTCCATATAACGTTCGTCTGGACGTAAACTACGAAGCGCTTCGATTACCCCAAAACTCTGACCACTTCCACCATGAACAGCCATCCCATGAGGCTTATTTAACACCATTAGTTTTTTGTCTTCGTGGATAATCAAAGATTCCAGGTTTTGAACAGAAGAAAGATTCGCAGATGGACCTGCTTTCTCTTCAGAAACTCTGATGGGAGGCACACGCAGTTCGTCACCCGGGCAAAGTTTATACTCGGGTTTTATACGTTTTTTATTCACCCTGACTTCGCCTTTGCGCAGGATGCGATAAATCATGCTCTTGGGAACACCCTTGAGCAGGTTCTTTAGAAAGTTATCAACACGCTGCCCCTCATAATCGGGCTCGATGGTCAATAATTGTACTTTATCAAATGTCAGGTTCTTCATATCGGCCGCAATTCTACAGAAATTCTATAAATTCTCACCAGTTATTCGTTATTTTCTTGCTTGAGTTTCAAGATTAATGCCATAATCGGTGTACGCTTGCATTTAAGCGTAATACAGGAATATGTGGACCACATCCGGTGTAACAGTTAACACCCATACAGCAACCATGAAGAGAGTAACGTTTCATGAAGATTGCAGCCGGAAAAACCACAAAAAAATTGATTAATCACCTGTCATAATGCAAACGTGGGAAGAATTTGATTTACGCGCTAAATGGCGCGTGAAAAGAGAAAAGTAAGATTATTTAGACCAAGTATACATTGCTAGTATGTCAAGTCGGGAGGCTTTGCGTACCCAAAAGCTAGTAAGCGCATTTGGGAAAGATCCCCGTTTGTATTGTGACAATACAAAATTATTTGAGTCACAATATGAAAAGAATGTTAATTAACGCCACGCAATCAGAAGAGATGCGTGTAGCGCTGGTTGACGGCCAAAAGCTATACGATTTAGATATCGAAAGCCCCGGTCACGAACAGAAAAAAGCCAACATATACAAAGGCACTATTACACGTGTCGAGCCAAGTCTTGAAGCCGCATTCGTTGATTACGGTGCTGAAAGACATGGTTTCTTACCACTTAAAGAAATAGCAAAGAGCTACTTCCCAAGCGGTTATAAAATTGAAGGCCGCCCTAATATCAAAGACGTGGTGTCTGAAGGTCAAGAAGTTATTGTTCAGATCGATAAAGAAGAGCGAGGCCAAAAAGGCGCAGCGTTAACTACCTTCATCAGTCTTGCCGGTAGTTATCTCGTACTAATGCCCAATAATCCTCGTGCTGGCGGAATATCCCGTCGAATCGAAGGTGACGAGCGCACGGAGCTTAAAGACGCTTTAAATCGATTAGACCTACCCAAAGGTATGGGCCTAATCGTGCGCACCGCTGGCGTCGGTAAGTCTTATGAAGAGCTTGAGTGGGATATGAACGTACTGTTGACCCACTGGAAAGCAATTGAAGATGCCGCAGACTCTCGCCCTGCCCCCTTCCTCATCCACCAGGAAAGCAATGTCATTGTCCGTGCTATCAGAGACTACTTACGTCGTGATGTTGGCGAGATTCTGATCGATCACTCAAAAGTATTCGACCAGGCATTAGAGCACATTAAATTAGTGCGTCCTGATTTTGCCAATCGCGTTAAACGCTACAACAGTGACGTTCCCCTGTTTAACCATTTCCAAATTGAAAGTCAGATTGAATCTGCCTTTCAACGTGAAGTTAGATTGCCTTCAGGTGGTTCTATTGTAATTGACCCAACGGAAGCTTTGACTTCCATAGATATCAACTCTGCGCGCGCTACAAAAGGCGGTGATATTGAAGAAACAGCACTCAATACCAACCTTGAAGCCGCGGACGAAATAGCGCGTCAATTACGCTTGCGCGACCTGGGTGGATTAGTGGTTATCGATTTCATCGATATGACTCCTGTGAAACACCAAAGAGAAGTGGAAAATCGCATGAATCAAGCGGTTGAAAATGATCGAGCCAGAGTACAGATCGGTCGCATCTCTAAATTTGGTCTACTGGAAATGTCTCGTCAAAGGTTGAGACCGTCCTTAGGTGAATCCGCTAATCACGTGTGCCCTCGCTGCGTCGGCCAAGGCACCATCAGAAGTACTGAATCACTGGCACTGTCAATTCTTCGTCTGTTAGAGGAAGAAGGTATTAAAGAAAATACCCACCAGGTGCACGCTCAAGTGCCGGTTGATGTAGCCACCTATCTGCTAAACGAAAAACGCAAGGCTATTCAGTACATTGAAAAACGTCATAATGTTTCTTTGCTGATCATTCCTAATTCGAATCTGGAAACCCCGCATTATGAAGTTGTGCGTTTCCGCAAAGACGATGCCACTGACGAACTCAGTTTTAACCTGGTTAGCGAACCGGTTGAGCCTGCTCCTGGTGTTGCTGTGGCAAAAACGCCTGAGCAACCACAAAAAGAACAACCTGCTTTGTCAGGGTTTATTGCGCCACAGTCTGCAGCGCCTGTTGTGACTCCTAAAAAAGAGCCCGGCATCTTTGAAGTATTCTTTGCCTGGTTAGCGGCGTTTTTCAAAACAGAAGAGAAGCCGGCTAAGGGCAGAGGCAAAAATAAAGCGGGTAACAGACATAACAAGAATCACCGCAACAAGAAACAAGGTCGTCAGCGCAATAACAATGATAGAGACCGCAATCGCAAGTCCACGGAACCGCGTCGCGAGAAGGATAACAGTCGCTCACAAAACCGTGAACAACATAATAGTAATCGCAGAAAGGATAAGGTAAAAAGCGAGACCATTACCGATAAGCCGGCAGGTCCTCAAGAAGCGCAGCGCACGACCAATCGCGAGGAACAAAATCGTCCTCGCAAACAGGTTGCAGAGCGTCGCAAGCGCAGAGAAAATCGTCGCAGTGTGCGGGTGGATAACACTCAAAAAGAAGCAGCTCTAGCCAATAGCAATGCTTCAGAGCAGCCACCAAAAGCCCAAGTTGTAAAAAATGATGCACCTGAGAAGAAGCATAAAAAGCCTGCTGTAAAAGCAAACGATACGGTAGAATCTGCACCAGTGGCTGTAGAGGCACAAACTGCAGCGAACAACACTGCTTCACAAAACGAAAAGCCTGGCAAAGCAAAAGTTGAGAAGAGTGATGTGAAAGCTCCACAAGAAGCCCAAAAGCCTGGCAATGAAGTTGTTACAGAAGCAAAAACTGAGCAAGTAGTTGATGTCAATGAGTCTAATGACAAGCAATTGACTCTTGATACTCTGGAAGGTGACAAATCAGCGGATACACCTGTTAGCTCGGTGGAAGCTGTCGCTTCGCACAAAGAAGAAGAAGCGACTACAGAGACGAGTCCACAACACGAATTGGATATCGACTTTCATGCTAACGATGAAAAAACATCCAAGTCCACTGAAAAGAAAACTGTTAAGCCGAAGAGCAAAAAGGCCAGCACTAAGGTAAAAGCAAACAAAACTATTCGCTATAAGGCGTCAGCACCTATGGCTCGTCCTGCTGAATTAGCCGAGGAGATGGGTGAAATCAATATCGTGGCTTTGGAGTTGAGCTCTCGTCCTGATATTGCAGTAAGTGGTCGTAGTGCCGCTATGCTGAGCGCCAGTAACCGTTCGTCAGCGCCAATGACAAAGCCTGCTTCGTTATAAAGCATAGCGATACCCCCTGATAACAAAAGCCCCGCAATGAGCGGGGCTTTTTTATTAGACGAAATTCTATTTAAATTGCTAAACCAAAGATTAAAGAACACTCGCGTTAATTTCTTTAAGTGTTTGCAAAGGATCAGGGGACTGAGTGATCGGCCTGCCAATAACCATATAATCCACACCATCAGCAACCGCTTGTTGTGGTGTCACAACCCTTGATTGATCCCCCGTAGCACTACCTTGAGGTCTGATACCGGGGGTGACCAGAGTGAAATCAGTCCCCAATAATGCTTTGAGGCTTTTAGCTTCCATTGCTGAACACACGACACCTTCTAATCCAGATTCTTTGGTAAGCTTTGCTAAGTGCTCGACATGGGATTGAATGTCAGTCGTAACACCCGTACCTGAGAGCTGTTCAGCGTCCATACTTGTCAATACAGTGACTGCTATCAGCTTGGGAGGCTTGTCGTATTGCGCAAGTGCCTCTTTGGCAGCTTGCATCATCTTGCTGCCACCAGAGGCATGGACATTTATCATCCACACACCAAGTTCCGCAGCAGCGGCACAAGCTTTTGCTACCGTATTTGGAATATCGTGAAATTTAAGATCAAGGAAAACATCAAATCCTCTACCCACCAATTCTTTGACAAAATCAGGTCCGAATAAAGTGAACATCTCTTTGCCAACTTTTAACTTACAAGAGTCAGGCGTGACTGAATCGACAAAAGCTATGGCTTTTTCTTTTTCGTTGTAGTCCAGAGCTACGATTACCTTACTATTATGCATTTATTCTCCATCCAAACCTTTTATTGGTTTCATTTCCCCCCAGGTTTTACACGAAGGACATAACCAATGAATTTTTTTACCTGAAAAGCCACAGCCATGGCAACGATACTTCGGCCGTTGGGCAATTTGCTTTTCTATTAATTCGTTTAATAATTTCAAGCTTTGCTGCGCTTCTTGTGTTTGTTTTCCCTGTTCCAGATATAGTCCTAATAACTTGTGAAAGCCTTTCATTGATGGGCTTTTCTGGATCTTGTTGAGTAAAATATCAGCGGCTTCAATTGTTGATTTTTCTCTTTTCACTAGTGAAACCTGTGCCAGATAAGCCGTTGCGCATTGATCTGAATAGACTTCAATTATTTCTCTTAAAGCTTGCCAATTTTCAGTTTTTTCGGCACACAGCCACAAAGCAGGAATTGCCTCACTCACCCATACGGGATCTCGCTGTGGCACTTGCCTAAGGTATTCAAACGCTTGCAAGTAATTTTCTTGTTGCTGTTCAATCTCAGCCAATAAAAACCAAGGGCGAACACTGTGCTCGTCAGACATTACCGCTCTTTGAAGCCATTTTTCTGCTTGCTTAAAATCTTCTTGAGTGATTGAAATCTGAGCTTGTTCGCAGTAAAAGTGGGCAATACGTTTTGCCAGGTCATCACTATCACCATGGTTGTTAACCATATTCTCAGCAAGCTCAATCGCTCTATCCCACTCCTTGGTAGATTGATAAATATTAAATAGTTGTTGATGTGCCTGTAGATAGTATTCTTTAGAACTCAATAAACTGAGAAATGCGTTTTCAGCCCTCTCCAGAAAACCTGCCAATAGGTAGTCCCTTCCCAATTCAAAAAGTGCGTTTTCTTGCAGCTTTCCAGTGACTTCCTTCTTATTTACCAGGTTCTGATGGACTTTAATGGCGCGATCAATTTCGCCGCGATGACGGAAAAAGTTCCCCATGGCAATATGAGTTTCAATACTGCCGGTGTTGATATCTACCATTTTGATCAAGGTATCAACGGCTTTGTCGGGCTGATCTGACAAAAGAAAATTTAGCCCTTTAAAGTAGTGACGAGATAGAATTTGTGAAGTATTGCGTTGTTGTTGTCTGACGCTATTCCTGCCCATGACCCATCCGTAGCCAGCGGCTACTGGTAGCAAAAGAAACAGTAATTCCAGCATCAGTTTTTCTTGTTTATCGATTTAACAAATTGTTTATTCTGACTTCTGAGCATAAATTTCAGCTTGATCACATAGGCTGCCCAGAACATTGATGCGATCAGTGCACCGACTAAAACCGAGCCACCCAAAAGTGCACTAACGGATATCGGAGCTTTAGCAATGAGGTAATTGAAATCTGTAAGTTGCGTGTTCTGAGAGCCAACAATCAAGGCTAACAATAATACAACCAAGCACAATGCCATATAGAGGAACGACTTCAAAAACAAAATCCCGTGTAGAAATGCAAAAAGCGGCTGCCAAAGGCTAACCGCTTTTTAAATTTAATTAGTTGGCAATCGCTTCATTAACGCGCTCGCGCAACTCTTTCCCTGGCTTAAAGTGCGGCACGTACTTACCTTCTAACTTGACAGTTTCTCCAGTTTTGGGATTTCGCCCTTCACGTGGAGCTCTGAAATGCAAAGAGAAGCTACCGAAACCACGGATTTCTATACGCTCTCCTCGCTGAAGTGTCTGAGCCATTTGCTCTAGCAGCTCTTTTATTGCTACTTCCACCTCTTTAGACGGTATATGCCTTGCTCTGTCGGCAAGTCTTTCGATTAATTGTGACTTGGTCATCTCAACCCCTTTGTCAACATAAACAATCAGACGTTACCGACAGTTCCCACTCAATCTAAGTGGACTAGCTAATTACTCTTCGCCTTTAGCTGCTTTGAAAGCTTCAGCCATTGCGCTTGCAAAACCAGAATCTTCTTGCTGGTTTACGCGAGCTAGAGCTTCTTTCTCATCAGCTTCATCTTTCGCTTTAACAGACAGGTTAATGATGCGATTCTTACGGTCTACACCGATGTATTTAGCTTCAACAACATCGCCTACAGCAAGTTCGGTTGATGCATCTTCAATGCGGTCGCGAGATAAATCTGCAACGCGAATATAACCTTCAACTTCTTCTGCAAGATTAATAGTTGCGCCTTTAGCATCAACTGCGGTAACAGTACCGTTAACGATAGCACCTTTCTTTTTATCTGTCAGATACTTATTGAAAGGATCTTCGTCAATTTGCTTCACGCCAAGTGAAATTCTCTCGCGCTCTGCATCGACCTGCAGTACAACAGCGGTGATTTCGTCACCTTTCTTGTAATCACGAACCGCGTCTTCACCCGCTTTGTTCCATGAAATATCAGATAAGTGAACCAAACCGTCAATACCACCGTCAAGGCCAATGAAGATACCGAAGTCAGTGATTGACTTGATCTTACCTGTAACCTTATCACCTTTGTTGTAAGACTTAGCAAACTCTTCCCAAGGATTCGCTTTACACTGCTTAAGGCCAAGAGAAATACGACGACGCTCTTCGTCAATTTCAAGAACCATAACTTCAACAGTATCGCCAAGGCTAACCACTTTAGATGGGTGGATATTCTTGTTAGTCCAATCCATTTCAGAAACGTGAACCAGACCTTCAACGCCTTCCTGAATCTCAACGAAACAACCGTAATCAGTCAAGTTAGTAACTTGACCAGTTAGCTTAGCACCTTCAGGGTAACGGTTTGCGATTTCTTCCCAAGGATCGTTGCCCATTTGCTTCATACCAAGAGAAACGCGTGACTTCTCTTTGTCGAATTTCAGAACTTTAACGTTGATTTCGTCACCAACGCTTACAATTTCACTTGGATGCTTAACGCGTTTCCACGCCATATCAGTGATGTGTAACAGACCGTCTACACCACCTAAGTCTACGAATGCACCGTAATCAGTCAGGTTCTTAACGATACCTTTAACTTCAACGCCTTCATCAAGAGTTTGCAGAAGTGTATCGCGCTCTGCACTGTTTTCTTCTTCGATAACAGCACGGCGAGAAACAACAACGTTGTTACGCTTAGCGTCTAGCTTGATAACTTTGAATTCTAACTCTTTGCCTTCGAGGTGCAGAGTGTCGCGAACTGGACGTACGTCAACCAAAGAACCCGGTAAGAATGCACGTACAGAATTAACTTCTACAGTGAATCCACCTTTAACTTTACCGTTGATAATACCAGTTACAGTAATTTTATCTTCGTAAGCTTTCTCTAATTCTACCCACGCTTCGTGGCGTTTCGCTTTCTCGCGAGACAGGATAGTTTCACCGAAGCCATCTTCTACAGCGTCTAGTGCAACGTCAACCTGATCACCAACAGCGATTTCTAAATCGCCTTTGGCATTTTTGAACTGCTCAGCAGGAATGGCGCTTTCAGATTTCAGGCCTGCGTCTACTAAAACAATATCTTTATCGATAGAAACTACAGTACCACGTACAATCGCACCTGGGCGTGTTTCTAATTCTTTTAAACTTTCTTCAAATAATTGAGCAAAACTTTCAGTCATAATTTTTCGTTTTTTCAGTCCATCATTACATCCAGTAAGATGGGGTAGTTAAAATTTACGTTTTTACTCCTTTAAAACGCACTTGTACTTAGGTGAGTTAAAGTTCACCCTCATGCAATTTGGTCTCTACCCAGTGCACGGCTTTTTCAAGAACTTCTTCAATAGAAAGTTCTGTAGAATCAATCACTAAGGCATCTTCAGCTGGAACCAATGGTGCCACCGAACGATTCGTATCGCGTTCGTCTCGTGCCAGTATGTCCGCCAAAAGGGCGCCAATACTAACATCATGGCCTTTTTCACGCAACTGATTGTAGCGTCTTGCGGCCCGCTCTTCTGCTGATGCGGTAAGAAAAATCTTGGCATTGGCTTCCGTGAATACGACGGTTCCCATATCCCTGCCATCGGCCACTAAACCCGGCTCCATGTTAAAAGCTCGCTGACGGCGTAATAGGGCTTCACGAATACGCGGTAGCGAGGCCACTTTCGACGCCATAGAGCCGACTTCCTCGGTACGAATCGAATGACTAACGTCCTCACCTTCAAGAATTACGCGGGACTCCTGGTCTTCAGGACACTCAAAATTCACATCGAGACTGGATGCCAGAGGTATTAATGCCTCTTCATCATCCGCTGCTATGCCATGATGCATGGCTGCAACGGCTAACACTCGATAAATCGCGCCACTATCCAGCAGATGCCAGCCCAACTTATTTGCCAGTAACTTACAAATCGTCCCTTTTCCAGCTCCACCTGGACCATCGATAGTAACGACTGGGGGTTTTAGCATATTGGAGCTCCCTAATTCACTGCTGTAGTCAAAACGCCGGGCATTATACGCTTCATAATAATTTCTACAATGACGACTTTGTGACGAAAATGTAAATAAGCATAAAAAAGCCCTCAATATGAGGGCCTTTTATACGTTTATTCCATTGTTATTGGCAGATAGTCGCCAGCCTCTGGAAATAATCCGGGAAAGTTTTTGATGTGCAACCGGGATCATTAATGACAACCGCAGTATCACTTAACGACACAAGTGAAAAACACATTGCAACTCGATGATCATTGTAGGTATCAATTTGTGCTTCTTGAAGCGTTTGTTGAGGCGTGACCGAAATATAATCTTCGCCCTCCTCCACTTCTACGCCGAGTTTTCTCAACTCAGTCGCCATGGCCGCTAGTCTGTCAGTTTCTTTTACTCGCCAGTTATAGATATTGCGAATTGTGGTCGTGCCTTTGGCGAATAGCGCGGCTACTGCAATGGTCATGGCGGCATCCGGAATATGGTTCATATCCATATCCACGGCGTTTAAATCCGCACCATCCACCTGGATGAAATTCCGGCTCCAGGTTATTTTTGCGCCCATTTTTTCCAGTACATCGGCAAAACGAATGTCGCCTTGCACGCTGTATTCTCCAACACCGTAGACCTTTACCGTCCCGCCTTTTATGGCACCCGCGGCGAGAAAATAGGAGGCAGAAGATGCGTCACCTTCAACCATATATTCCCCCGGGCTCAAATAGCTTTGATTCCCCTTTATCAGGAATTCCTGGTAATTACGATTCTCCACTTCAATACCAAATTGCGCCATTATGGCCAGTGTGATTTCAATATAAGGCTTGGAGACCAACTCGCCCACCACGGTAATTAGGGTATCATCATTGAACAAGGGGGCAATCATTAATACAGCTGTCAAAAATTGACTGGAAATTGAACCATCTATTTTAAGCGAGCCTCCGGCAAGAGGTTTGCCATTGATTTTCAATGGAGGATACCCCGTATTTTTTAAATACTGAATATCTGCACCGGCCATCTGCAATGTTTCAACTAATGAGCCTATGGGACGCTCTTCCATCCTTGGCTCACCACCCAGGATAAATTCACCTTCGCTGGCGGCCAATGCCGCACAGAGAGGACGCATAGCGGTTCCGGCATTACCCAGGTAGAGTTCTACTGGTTGAGCAACATTGAAAACGCCGGCATTACCCGTAACTTCACAGATGGTTTTGCACTCTGAGAGCTGGTATTTAATTCCCAACTTACTGAGAGCATCCAGCATGTGTCGAATGTCATCACTATCTAAAAGATTAGTGACGCGAGTGGTGCCTTTGGCGAGCGCTGCCAATAGTAGCGCTCTGTTTGATAAGCTTTTTGAGCCGGGAACGGTAACTTCACCAGATACTGAGCTTACCGGAGTTAATCGAAGTTGCTCCACTTATGCCTCATCCGTTGTGTCATTGTTTGCCACCGTGTCTTCTGGTTGCTCTGTGGTTGCAACATTTTCTGCATTTTCTTCGTCTACTAACTCACCTTCAGGGGTTTCCACCTCTTCGATACGTTGTAGTCCTACGACTTTTTCGTCCTCTGCAGTTCTGATGATGCGAACGCCCTGAGTGTTTCTTCCGATAACCGATACTTCGTTGGCACGAGTTCTTACCAGCGTCCCAGCATCACTGATCAACATCATCTCATCATCTTCATCTACCTGGATAGCACCTACTACCGCACCGTTTCTGTCAGAGACTTTGATAGAAACAACACCCTGAGTAGCTCGGCTCTTAGCTGGATAATCTTCTAAAGGTGTGCGTTTGCCGTATCCATTTTCCGTAACGGTTAAGATTGGTGCATCGGTAACAGGCACGATTAGTGATACTACCTTTTGACCATCTTGCATGCGAATACCACGAACGCCCGTAGCGGTTCTACCCATTGGGCGCAATGCCAGTTTTTCTTCACCAGTTTCAGGATCAATCTTAACTGCTCCCGTTTCTGAATCGCGCTCTTTTTCGTTAAAGCGCACAATTTTACCTGCATCTGAGAACAACATGATGTCACTCTCACCATCGGTAAGCGCTACACCAATTAGCTCATCCCCCTCATTGAGGTTAACGGCAATAATACCGTTAGAGCGAGGACGAGAATATTGAGTTAGCGCGGTCTTTTTAACAGTACCGTTCGCTGTCGCCATAAGCACAAAACGGTCATCTACGAATTCCTGGATAGGCAAAATAGCGGTAATGCGCTCGTCAGCCTCAAGCGGCAAGATATTAATTATCGGTTTACCACGGGCATTTCGACTAGCTAATGGTAACTGATAAACCTTCAACCAATACAAACGCCCTCTGGTAGAGAAACAGAGAATGTGGTCATGGGTATTAGCCACCAACAATTTCTCAATGTAATCCTCGTCTTTCATGCGCGTGGCTGATTTGCCTTTGCCGCCGCGGCGCTGGGCTTCATAATCAGACAGTTTTTGGTACTTAACGTAGCCTTCACGAGAAAGAGTAACAACCACGTCTTCCCTTTCAATCAGGTCTTCCAGGTCGATATCGTGAGCAGCGGCAGTAATTTCGGTACGACGTTCGTCACCAAATTCATCGCGTACTTTCTCCAGCTCTTCGCGAATAACTTCCATCAAACGCACAGGGTTGGCCAGAATTTCCAATAATTCTGCAATGAGATCCAATAACTCTTTGTATTCCGCCAGGATTTTTTCGTGCTCTAAGCCGGTCAGCTTATGCAAGCGCAAATCAAGAATAGCCTGAGCCTGATTTTCAGTGAGGAAATATTGTCCGTCGCGTATACCAAATTCCGGTTCAAGCCATTCAGGACGAGCCGCATCAACGCCAGCGCGTTGCAGCATGTCTTCGACATTACCTAACGCCCAACCTTGTGCAACTAACGCTTTTTTGGCTTCCGCCGGACTTGGAGACGCTTTAATTAACTCAATGATTGGATCGATATTAGCTAACGCTACTGCCAAACCTTCGAGGATATGAGCGCGTTCGCGTGCTTTTCTCAATTCGAAAACAGTGCGACGAGTGACTACTTCACGTCTGTGACGGACGAAGGCCTGTAATAACTCCTGAAGGTTTAGCGTTTTAGGTTGGCCCTGATCAAGCGCAACCATATTGATACCAAATACCGTTTGCATCTGAGTATTGGCATACAGTTGATTGAGTAATACTTCGCCAGACTCGTTGCGTTTCACTTCGATAACGATACGCATACCGTCTTTGTCCGACTCATCGCGAAGCGCTGAAATACCTTCGATTTTCTTCTCTTTTACCAGTTCAGCCATTTTTTCAATTAATCTGGCTTTGTTGACCTGGTAAGGTATTTCCGAAACGATGATGGTCTCTTTACCGTTTTTATCGGTTTCGATTTCTGCTCTTGCGCGTAGATAGATTTTACCACGACCGGTTCGGTAAGCATCGTCAATGCCTTTTCTACCGCTTATCATTGCCGCAGTTGGGAAATCTGGGCCAGGGATGTATTGCATTAACTCATCGATGGTGATGTCTGGATTGTCTATTAGCGCGATACAGCCATTAACCACTTCGGTTAAATTGTGTGGCGGGATGTTTGTCGCCATACCTACAGCAATACCGGAAGATCCATTTACTAGTAAGTTAGGAACTTTGGTAGGCAAAACATCTGGGATTTTTTCCGTGCCATCGTAGTTAGGCACAAAATCTACCGTTTCTTTGTCTAAATCTGCCAGTAATTCCGCAGCAATTTTTGCCATACGTACTTCGGTATAACGCATCGCAGCTGCGGAATCTCCGTCAACTGAACCAAAGTTACCTTGGCCATCTACCAGCATGTATCGAAGCGAAAAAGGTTGCGCCATACGCACAATAGTGTCGTAAACCGCAGAATCACCGTGGGGGTGATACTTACCGATTACATCACCGACGATACGGGCAGATTTTTTGTACGGTTTGTTGTAGTCATTCTTCAACTCGTTCATGGCGAAAAGTACGCGCCTGTGAACGGGTTTCAGACCATCACGAACGTCTGGAAGTGCACGCCCTACAATTACGCTCATCGCGTAATCGAGGTAGGAGTTCTTCAGCTCGTCTTCGATATTAATTGGAAGGATTTCTTTGGCGTTGTCAGTCATATACAGCCTTGTTGTTATTATTTTCGCCGATAGTTATCGGGAAACATCACTGTTTACTTGTAATTTCACGGAATAACTAAAGTTAGTTTTGCCATGTATCTAAACAGGAAATAAAAGTGTTCAAGATTCTATCATTGAACCACAAAAATAAAAGATGCTGATTGGTGAATATATGTGCAAACGAACCTGTTAATGCCGCATTTGAAGCCTTATACTTGCCGAAACTTGTTTGGAGTCAGCACTTTGCAACAAAACGTAGATTATACAGAAATACAAAAATTTGCCGATTTAGCCAGTAGATGGTGGGATTTGGAAGGTGAATTTAAGCCTTTACACGACATAAACCCGCTGCGTCTATCTTTTATTATGGAGCAAACGAATGGACTCCACGGGTTGCAGACGCTTGATATTGGATGTGGCGGCGGTATTTTATCTGAAGCTATGGCCAAGGCAGGAGCGAGTGTTACGGGCATTGATATGGGTGCCGAGCCTCTTGAAGTAGCGCGTTTACACTCACTGGAATCGGGGACCACAGTTGATTATCAGCAAAGTGCTGCGGAAGAATTTGCCGAAACACAGCCGAATAAGTTTGATGTCGTCACTTGCCTGGAAATGTTAGAGCATGTACCGGAGCCCGCTTCGGTGGTAGCCGCCTGCGCTACATTGGTTAAACCCGGTGGTTGGGTGTTCTTCTCCACGTTGAATAGAAACATTAAGTCCTGGTCCATGGCGGTTGTTGCAGCAGAATACGTTATGGGAATGGTTCCTAAAGGCACTCATGATTACAAGAAGTTCATTAAACCCTCTGAACTACTCAATTGGGCTGATGCAAACGGATTGCAGGCCAGGAAAATGACGGGCCTACATTACAACCCTCTATCCAAAACCTACTTTTTGTCCGATCGCAATGTCGATGTTAATTACATTGTAGGCTGCAGAAAGCTGTGATTGCGCCTAAAGCCATTCTTTTTGATCTAGACGGAACTCTCCTGGATACTGCGCCTGATTTAGGTGCGGCATTAAACTTTGTTCTAGAGCGACACGGATTTCCCGCTAAAAGTTATCAAGAGTACCGAGTAGAATCTTCCAATGGTGCGCTCGGGTTGTTGAAAATGGGCATGGGGGAAAAGTTTGAAAAATATGATGCTGAAGTCTTAAGAGCGGCATTGTTGCAATACTACCAAGCTAATATCTGTCGAAATACACGCCCCTTTGAAGGCATAGTAGACCTGATCAACCACCTTGATAAAAATAGAATTCCATGGGGAATTATTACCAATAAACCGGGTTTCCTAACGGAACCTTTATTGACTCATATTCCTGAATTCAAACATTGCCGGGTGTGTTATTCGGGAGATACTTTCGAGCAGCGCAAGCCCCATCCTGAACCTTTACTCAAAGCAGCTGAAAAACTATCAATCGAAGCAGAAAACATCTGGTATGTCGGAGATGCAAAACGCGATATGGAAGCTGCCCGAGCCGCGCACATGGTTCCCGTATTAGCCCGATACGGCTATTTAACAGAGGCAGAATTACAGCAAAATTGGGATGTCGATATTACAGTGGATAGTGCCAGAGAGATAATGCTATTGCTTAATGAAAACGCTTTCGGTTAATTAACCTTCCCATTTAAACTGTGCCAATTTTGTCAATAAAGTACTTAGATCGCTTCAATCTAAACGAAGCGATTTTATTACTATTTAATTTATGCTGAATTAACATTGTAATAATCCAGTTGAAATTCCAAACAGACCGGAGAGTATTAAGCTATGAAGTTAGCTTACACTAACCGAAAAAAGCAGCGGTGAATAAAGCAGCAGGCGCCCCTATATCTTGGGTTGAAAAGCGAATAAAACCCCTTTATCTTGTGTCTCAAGGATGACAACGACACATCCTTAATTGGGGAATGGCGAGTCGAGTTCTGGCTTACAAGTGGACCTTAGAGTGCTTCTCAGGCCGGGACATAATGTGTTATCAACTATTTTCACATCATCGAATTCGCAGAAACATATAATAATAACAGTGGCAGCATTATGAATAATACTTTATACGTCACCAAGCGTAATGGTGAGCGTGAGCCTATTGATCTGGATAAAATTCACCGTGTTCTTGATTGGGCAGCGAAAGGGCTGACCAACGTCTCCGTATCTCAAGTGGAGATAAAAGCACACATTCAGTTTTACGATGGAATTAAAACAGAAGACATTCATGAGACATTGATCAAATCAGCAGCCGATCTGATTTCGACCGACAGTCCTGATTATCAATATTTTGCTGCCCGCCTGGCAATCTTTCATTTGCGCAAGCGTGCCTATGGCCAATTTGAGCCACCAACGTTGCTACAGCACGTAAAGAAAATGGTGGAAATGGGCAAATATGATGCGCATCTTTTAGAAGATTTCAGTGCATCAGAATTCGAGTTAATGGACGAGTACATTGATCATTGGCGCGATATGGACTTCAGTTACGCCGCAGTGAAACAACTGGAAGGCAAATACCTGGTACAAAACCGGGTAACCGGTGATATTTATGAAAGCGCTCAGTTTTTATATATTCTGGTGGCGGCTTGTTTGTTTGCTAAGTACCCCACTGAAACACGGATGAGTTACATCAAGCGTTTTTATGATGCTACATCCAAATTCAAGATTTCGCTGCCAACCCCCATCATGGCTGGCGTTAGAACCCCTACTCGTCAATTTAGCTCTTGTGTATTAATTGAAACCGGCGATAGCCTCGATTCAATTAACGCTACTGCAAGCGCAATTGTTAAATATGTAAGCCAACGCGCAGGTATCGGCGTAAATGCCGGTAACATTCGCGCTTTAGGTAGTCCGATTAGAGGTGGAGAAGCTTACCACACAGGCTGCATACCATTTTACAAATACTTCCAAACTGCCGTGAAAAGCTGCTCTCAAGGTGGTGTAAGAGGTGGTGCAGCCACACTTTTCTATCCCCTGTGGCACATGGAGGTAGAGTCCTTATTAGCACTTAAAAATAACCGAGGTGTTGAAGAGAACCGCGTTCGACATCTGGATTATGGCGTACAGTTCAATAAAACCATGTACCAACGTTTGATTAAAGACGGTCATATTACCTTGTTTAGCCCTTCTGATGTGCCGGGCCTGTACGATGCCTTCTTTGCGGATCAAGATAAGTTTGAGGCGCTATATACTCAATACGAGCAAGACCCCAGTATCCGTAAAAAGCAAATCAAAGCACTGGAACTGTTTAGTTTATTTATGCAAGAACGCGCCAGTACAGGCCGTATCTATTTGCAAAATGTTGATCACTGTAATACCCACAGTCCGTTTGATGCCAAGGTTGCTCCGGTTAAACAAAGTAACTTATGTCTAGAAATTGCACTGCCAACTAAACCGTTGTCTCATGTTAATGATGAAGAAGGTGAAATTGCGCTATGTACCCTGTCCGCTTTCAACTTGGGCGCTATCGAGTCTCCGGAAGATTTCAAAGAGCTTTCTGAGTTAGCGGTTAGAGCATTGGACAGCTTGCTGGATTATCAAGATTACCCGGTGCCGGCGGCGTACAACGCAACTATGGGACGCAGAACGCTGGGTATCGGCGTAATCAACTTTGCTTACTACCTTGCTAAACACGGCGTGCGTTATTCAGACGGCAGTGCCAATAATCTGGTGCACGAGACCTTTGAAGCTATGCAATATTATTTGCTGAAAGCTTCCGTTGAGCTGGCAAAGGAAAAAGGCGCCTGTCCTAAGTTTAATGAAACCACTTATGCCCAAGGTGTATTGCCCATTGATACCTACAAAAAGGATCTAGACGCTATTTGCACCTCAGATCTGAAACTGGACTGGGAATCTCTTCGAGCAGAAATTCAACAACATGGATTGCGTAACTCTACGCTGTCGGCCTTGATGCCATCTGAGACCTCGTCTCAGATCTCTAATGCCACTAATGGCATTGAGCCTCCGCGTGGTCATATTAGCGTAAAAGCCAGTAAAGACGGCGTTTTGAAGCAAGTTGTACCCGAGTATCAGAAACTCAAAGATAACTATGAATTGTTATGGGATATCCCTTCAAACGATGGTTATCTGCAGTTGGTGGCCATTATTCAGAAGTTTATCGACCAAACGATATCCGCTAACACAAACTATGATCCAGGCAAATTCGAAGGCGGAAAAGTGCCCATGAAATTGTTGATCAAAGATTTGCTTACCGCGTATAAATTAGGTGTAAAAACACTTTACTATCACAACACCAGAGACGGTGCAGGTGATGAGTCTAGCCAAGCAGAAGCTACTAAAACTGCAGCCAGACCCGCTGTAGAAGAAGTGGTAGAAGAGCAAGATGATGATTGCGCTGGCGGCGCCTGTAAAATTTAATGATGCGAAGGGGCTAGTCCCCTTTCATCTGATTCAGACTATTACTTAAAATTAAAAAAATGAAATACACAACCTTCAATCACAAAACCACCAATCCATTGAGTGAACCCATGTTTTTTGGTCATCCGGTCAACGTTGCCCGATATGACCAACAAAAACACCCTATTTTTGAAAAGCTGATTGAAAAACAAATCAGCTTTTTTTGGCGTCCGGAGGAAGTGGATGTAAGTAAGGATAGAATAGACTTTCAGGGATTGAGCGAATCTGAAAAACACATTTTTGTTTCCAATCTGAAATACCAAACACTGCTAGATTCAGTGCAGGGCAGAAGCCCTAACATTGCTTTTCTACCTATAGTGTCTTTACCAGAACTGGAAACCTGGATTGAGACTTGGTCTTTTTATGAGACCATCCATTCACGTTCCTATACACATATTTTGCGTAACTTGTTCTCGGACCCCAGCGATGTGTTCGAAGATATCGTGGTAAACGAGGAGATAAAACGTCGCGCGACGGACATCTCTAAATATTATGACGATTTGATCTTTGCCACCCAATTGTGGCAGTCACAGGGGGAAGGTACTCATGTAGTACGTGGCGAAAAACACGTTATCAACATGCGTGAATTAAAGAAAAAACTGTATTTATGCATGAACTCGGTTAACGCGTTAGAAGCTATCCGCTTTTACGTATCCTTTGCTTGTACATTTGCTTTCGCTGAACGCGAATTAATGGAGGGGAACTCCAAGATCATCCGTCTCATTGCTCGCGATGAAAATCTACACCTGACATCCACCCAGCACATACTCAATTTATGGGCTCGTGGTAAAGATGACCCAGAAATGGCCGAGATTGCGGAAGAATTAAAAGATGAGGCCGAAGCAATCTTCTTAAAAGCCGTAGAGCAAGAAAAGCAGTGGGCTCATTATTTGTTCAAAAATGGCTCTATGATTGGCCTGAACGAAGAAATACTGTGCCAATATGTAGAGTTTATCGCTAATCACAGAATGGCGGCCATCGGCTTAGGGCAGCCATATGATGTTCAGAGTAATCCACTACCCTGGATGAATAACTATCTCAATTCCGATAACGTACAAGTTGCTCCGCAAGAAGCTGAGATAAGCTCTTACCTGGTTGGTCAGATTGACAGTGAAGTAAATGCGGATGATTTTGGCGATTTTGATCTATAAGCAGATCAATTCGCTATTATGAATGAAACAGAAACGTTACGCATAACCATTGAAGGTGACGGAACAATAGAGCAAAAAAGCGATTCCTCAATGTTGGAATCGCTTGAGGCACATGGTATTGAAGTGCATTACCACTGCCGGGAAGGGTTTTGTGGTGCCTGTCGAACAAAATTGTTGAGCGGCAAGGTTACCTATCTCACCGACCCACTTGCATTTATTGATGATGATGAAATTCTTCCCTGTTGCTGTAAAGCTGACCAAGATGTTTGCATCAAACTACTTTAATGCAGACAAAGCACAAACAAAAAAGCCATCGTTAAAGATGGCTTTTTTGTATTGCTATAAGGACATTTTAGTCCAGTACCACGCCCAAGCGACCAGCGACTTCTTCATAAGCCTCAACTACGCCGCCTAAACCTTGTCTGAATCTATCCTTATCCAGTTTCTCACGGGTTTCTTTATCCCATAATCGGCAGCCATCTGGGGTGAATTCATCACCCAGAACTATCTCACCATTGAAAACACCAAACTCTAGTTTGTAGTCTACCAATAGCATACCGGCTTCATCAAACAAGGCTTTTAAAACCGTATTGACTTTGAAAGTCAGCTCTTTCATTTTATCGATTTGCTCTTGTGTAGCCCACCCGAATGATAAAACGTGATATTCATTAACCATTGGATCATGCAATTCGTCATTCTTTAGAAAGAATTCAAAAGTGGGCGGATCGAGCTCTTTTCCTTCCTCAACCCCTAAGCGACGAACGATAGAGCCTGCTGCGATATTCCTGACAACACATTCTACTGGGATCATATCGAGCTTTTTAACGAGAGATTCGTTATCAGACAATAGTGCTTCCACTTGAGTGGGTATTCCCGCTTCCTCTAACCGCGACATAATGAAATGGTTAAATTTGTTATTTACCATCCCTTTGCGAGCCAGCTGTTCGATTTTCTGACCGTCAAAAGCAGAAGTATCGTTTCTGAATTCCAACACCAGTTTTTCGGCGTCATCAGTCAAGTAAACAGTCTTCGCTTTGCCTCTGTAAAGTTCTTTGGTTTTTTGCATGATAGCTCTTCAAGATTAAATATCTAAATCATCAGTTGTCATTACACGCTCAAAAGCGGGATAAACATCACTGATCGTGCTTGCAGATAAGGGCTCATTTTCTGAGTCTCTTATCGAAATACTGGTCTTTGCTCCCTGCTCTTTTACAATTATCCGATAATCCGCTTCTTCTAACATGAGTTCGCTGTCTGAGCTGAACAGGCTGCTCCACCATCCCTCGTCTACACCGGCATAAGTAACAAATATGAGCCCTGTAGACTTATCGAGGTCTTTCACGTTAAAGCCGAGTTTACGCAGAACTAATAGCAATCTCGGCCAGGTTATCTCATAGTTAGCGTCAACAAGATATGCCGCTTCACCATCAGCATTGAACCCTAGCTCTAGTGGCACTCCTGTGCGGATTTGTCGAGCTTTGCGCAGGTTAGACAACTTCAATTGTGTCTCGTAATGACTGAGCACATCGTTAAGAATGTCGACTTCATTTTTTCTTGCTTGATGTTGAGAAATATCAGCAATCACATCATTGTTCACCGTTTCCAGATAATCCACCAGTTTTACAAACAATGTCGCGGACCGGCCGTGAGATTTAACATCAAGTTCAAATTCAAAACGTTGACCGACTGTACGCTCGGTTTTAGTCCAGCTATACCAGGCACTATCACCGTCATCTTCAATAATCATCCAATCGGTTTTCAAACGCTGATTCTGTTTATCAAAATCAACGACTGCGATACCACGCTCATCCAGATAGCTGATCAATGAGTTCCAGATAGCGGTGTCCAGCGGAACATCATCCTTAACCTGGTCAAATTGCACTATCGCCTCGCGCGAGCCTTCTAAAATTCGAGAGCCTGATACAATTGGCAGTACCAAGCGAGGTGAACTAATATCTAACTCCCCGCCGACCTTTCCACTCTCCGCATTCGCGCCCACTTCTGGGATTGCATAGTCATCCTCAAACTTTGGCACCGCTTTGCCTTCGGGTAACACCAATTGCTTTGCTTGTTTGGTTGCCAGGTGCGGGTGTGAAGGATCTACGCTTTGTTCTTCTTGCCACAAGGCGCAACCGCTTAAACTGGCACTGAGGCCTATTGCGGCTAACCAAATTCGTGTTCGTAATACTTCCATTAAATCAACGCCATCTCTTGTAATAATTCTTCCAGACTTGCCTGACTTTCTTTGTCTGGCTCCACCATAGGCAATCTTAAATGCGGTGTTTGCATCAACCCCATCTTGTAAAGTGCCCATTTTGGCATAACAGGATTAGGTTCGATAAACAATTTGCGATGAAGTTCCGCGATGGATGCATCTATTTCCATTGCCAAGGTTCTATTGCCTGATGTGGCAGCAATGCAAAGCTCTGACATCAGTTTAGGCACGATATTCGCTGTAACGGAAATTACACCATGGCCACCATTGAGCATAAACTCGCACCCGGTAGGATCATCACCACTAAGCAAAGAGAAATCATCGGATAAACCCGCTTTTAATTCTTCTAAACGATTTAAGTCGCCAGTAGCGTCCTTCAAAGCAACTATGTTTTGGTGCTCTGCCAGAACGAAAACAGATTCTGAACTCAGATCGGCAACAGTTCGTCCCGGTACATTGTAAAGAATAACAGGCACATCGGCGGCATCTGCAATCGCGGTAAAGTGCTGAATCATACCTCGTTGCTGCGGTTTATTGTAATACGGAACCACACTCAACATGCCAGAAATACCCACTGACTGCATCAGATCCCCTAATTCGACGGCTTCTGAGGTGGAGTTTGCCCCTGTACCCGCAATAACCGGAATTTTGCCCTCTGCAAATTCAACCGTTTTTTCAACCACAGAAACGTGTTCGGATACTGGCAGCGTAGCCGACTCTCCAGTTGTCCCTACGGAAACAATGGCATCAGTGCCATTAGCAATGTGGAATTGCACTAGTTTTTGCAATGACGCATAATCGACGTCACCATTTGGTAACATAGGCGTTGCCAACGCTACAATACTGCCTTTTATCATATGGGCTCCCAGAAAAATAGCGCTTAATGGTAAAGACCTAAGCCATTAAAAACAAGGTATCCGCGAGTTTTATCTGGCAACAAAATAAAAACATCAGAGCGATTCAGGAAAACTGTATGAAACATCAGCTAATTGTTACATTTCTCGGTGCTGATAAAGCCGGGATATTAGGTGAAATTGCCTCTTTGGCTTGTTCCCTAAATTGTAACATCTTAGACAGTCGATTAGCGCATTATGGACAAGACTTTTCTTTCAATATGATTTTAGAAGGCTCTTTGCCTGCTATAACAAAAGCAGAACTTAATTTGCCTTCATTAGCACATAAACTTGATCTGTTATGTATGGTAAAGCGTACCAAGCACCACACTAAACAGCATCTCGTGCATCTTGCTGATGTGGAATTTAACGGCTGTGACGCAGTGGGTATAATTAAAGATATGGCGACCCTGTTTACCCATCACGGTATTCACATAAACGCATTTCGTCAAAAAACCGTTGAGGTTACCCCAGAGGAAGTGCGGGTTGAATGTAAAATGGTGGTGAGCATGCCGCAAGAGCTATCAATCGAAACAATTGAACCCCTCTATAACGACTTTATAGAGCAGCACAATTTGCAAGGTTCATTCAAAGAAAAACATTAGGAAAAAGCATGAACATTATCTCAGAGGGACAACCCGTTCCCCACTTTACCGCGCTTGACCAAAATGGTGAGACTGTTGATTCTTCAAACTTTAAAGGCAACAAGACACTTGTATACTTTTACCCTAAGGCCATGACGCCGGGTTGCACTGTTCAAGCTCAAGGGCTAAGAGACAGTAAAGCTGAGTTAGACGCTAAAGGTGTCAAAGTTTATGGGATAAGTATCGATCCGGTGAAACGATTAGGAAAATTTATCGAGCGAGACGAACTCAACTTCGATCTGCTTTCTGATGAAGAGCACAGTGTCGCGGATAAATTCGGCGTCTGGGGTCCTAAAAAGTTTATGGGCAGAGAGTTCGATGGCCTGCATCGCATTAGTTTCTTAATAAACGAAGACGGTGTGATCGAAAAAGTGTTTAACAAGTTTAAAACCAAAGACCATCATCAGGTGGTATTGGATTACCTGAACGCTTAATTTTTATTAAGTAATAAAAAGCCGAATCTTATGATTCGGCTTTTTCCGTTTCTGCGCTCAGTACCGGTGAAGACCAGGCATTAGCTAATGCTTTCACAAGTGTTGCCAGTGGGATAGCAAAAAACACTCCCCAAAAGCCCCACAAGCCACCAAAGAACAATACCGCAATGATGATGTACAGTGGATGCAGGCTAACCGCCTCAGAAAACAAAATCGGAACCAAAACGTTGCCATCCAGCACCTGGATAATGCCATAGGCTATCATCACGTACCAAAATTCCGGACTAATTCCCCATTGAAATAAAGCCACCACAGCGATCGGTATCGTTACCACAGCGGCACCAATAAATGGAATGAGCACAGAAAAACCCACCAAAACGCCAAGTAATACGGCATAGCGCAAGTCCATCAGCAGGAAAGTAACAACGGAAACGGTACCAACGATGATTATTTCTATCACTTTGCCCCGGATATAATTAATAATCTGTTGATTCATTTCTTGTCCCACTTGTACGATGAGACGTCTTTGAGTGGGTAAAATCTGGGAAATTTGGGCCACTAATTGCTCTTTATCTTTCAGCATGAAAAACACCATTAGTGGCACCAATATGAGATAAATCAGCAATGCCGCAAAGCCAAATATTGAGCTGAAAGATGCTGAAATAATACGCTCTCCAAGAGAAACTAGCTTTTCATCGACACCCACTAATAAATTTTGAATTTGGTCGTTTTTCACCATTGTGGGATAGGCCTCTGGGAGCCCTGTTAGCCACACTTGGGCCTTCTCCCAAATTGCAGGTAGCTCAGCAATTAAGTTTACACTTTGTTGCCAAATAGTGGGCACTAGCCCCAACATAACGAGGAATGAAACTCCAACAAAGGTTAACAAAACAAGGGTACTGCCCCAATTCCTTGGCATATTCATTTGTTCCAGTTTTGCTACGGGCCAGTCTAATAAATAAGCCAAGACAACAGCGACGATAACAGGGGTTACCATGCCTCCCCACACCAACAGAAAAACGCCGGAAATGACCAATAAAAGCAATAACATAGCAGCGTCTGGATCGGAGAACTTCCTCTCATACCAACGACCAAAGACACTAAACATATTCCGCTTTCCTTAAATTATGAATTTTCGAAGCATATTAGCAGAGGTAATCTGTTAAAACGAGATTTGCATGATATAGTCGGACTTTATCAGGAATACTTGTCAATCTTAGGAAGTTAGTGTGAGCGAGCGAGTCACCTTAAAGTCGATTACTCAAGAAAAGAAAAATCAAAATTGGGGTGAAATACCACCTTTTTTTCATTTGGTGTCCAACTCCATTGCTGAGGTGGAAGGAATGAACGTGCACGGCTTTGACAACGCTTTTAAGCAGATTGTCAAACGTTCCAATTGGAATTTAAGACGCTTAGGCGGTGAGGAACAACTCAGTGGTAAAATCGTTGTAGAGCGCAAACCGAAGTTAGTGATACATCGCCGTTTCGTAGGTAACAATTACGAAATCCATTGCATGCCTGAAATAGACGATGAACCAGTTGTGCTATACACCAAAAATAATGTCAATATCGACTTTAAGGTATGGGATCCCAGTACCATGCAATGTCTGATCAAACTACCGGATTTTATCGAGTTTATCCGCTATGCCTATACCCGTGGTGATGACATAGATAAGAAGTTGGTGCGCTATGCGTCGTTGACCATAGACAATATTTTAAAGGACCTTGCAACTGAAATAGATATCATTGGTCTAAAAGGATACTCCATAAAGCACATTATCGAGCGGATTGAAGAAGAAGGCTCCACCGCCTGAAAAGTAACTTGTCAACCAAACGCGTTGTTCATCGTTTAATAAACGCTAGTTTTCCATTTACAGAAGTACATTAATGTCCCTATGATGAAAATTTACTGTTTCCTTTTATCCTTTTTATTTACCACGGTTGCCGCACAAACCAGTTCAGATAGAAATTCCCTCCCTGAGATTGGCGTAGTCGCTTCGGACGCAATCAGCATAGCGAAGGAAATGGAAATCGGTGAAATCATGATGCGCCAGCTACGAAGTCAGAGTCCAATAATTTCTGACCCCGTGCTTGATGAGTATATCAATGATATCGGTAATCGACTGGTGGTAAACGCTGAAAACGTCAAGTTTCCTTTTGAATTTTTTTTAATAAACAATAGAGATATTAACGCATTCGCCTTTTTTGGTGGGCATGTTGGTGTGCATACAGGATTAATTTATCAAGCTGATAATGAAAGCGAACTCGCCTCAGTATTGGCCCACGAGATCAGTCACGTTACACAACGACACATTGCAAGAAGAATAGCAGCACAGAGTAAGGCTGCCCCCTTGGCTTTGGCCAGTATGCTGGGCGGCATCTTATTAGCGATGGTAGACCCCGAAGCGGGTGTTGCCGCTATTTCAGCTTCACAAGCGGCCTCATCGCAGTTTGGGATTAACTATACGCGCTCAAACGAGCAAGAAGCCGACCGGGTGGGTTTTGATATGCTGGACAGAAGCGGTTTTGACGTTTCTGGCGCTGCTTCATTCTTCGGCAAGTTAGTAGAGAAAAGTCGTGGACAATCTAAACAGTTAGCCTTCTTACAAACTCACCCATTGCCAGAGTCTCGAGTTTCTGATGCTCGCTCGAGACAAGCCTATTACCGCAGCAAGAACTTGGCACCAAACTTGTCATTTCATCTGGTAAAAGCCAGAATTCAGGCGCGCTATATGTACGATCCAGAGTATAATATTGCTGATTTTCATGCCGCACTAAAAAGTACTCAAGGTACGATACAAAGAGGCAAACGTTATGGACTCGCCCTTTCCTACCTTGCCAATGAGCAGCCTCTAATGGCGGAAAAAACACTGGAACCCCTACTCAAAGAGGAACCTGAAAATTTGTTTTATATCGATTTAGCAACTGACATCGCTTTAGAGCTAAAACGTTATGATATTGCTATCAATAACTTGCAAAACTTATCAAACAAGATCCCCAGAAACCAGGTTATCAGTCTCAATCTGGCTAATGCGCTAATTAAAAAAGGCGACTACGCTAATGCCACAGAAGTGTTAAGTGACTACTTATTAGTTGATCCCGACCATGCATTGAGTTACCAGCTATTAATAGATGCCCTGAGAAACCTGCGCTCCTTCTTGCAAATGCACCAAGCTAAAGCAGAATACCTGGTATTATTAGCGGCCCATCCCAATGCCATTGATGAGTTACACACCGCCTATAATTTTGCTAAGGATAATAATCTTGAGCAACAGCGAATCAGAGCCAGAATTGAACAACTTAGACAACAGGAAAAGCGTATCAAGTCACTGTAGTTGTTTGATTGCCTGCACAATACTGGATTTGGTTTGCTCTCCCATTAAGCGTTCACGTACTTTACCTTGAGTATCGATGATATAAGTAGCAGGTAACGCGGAGGGTTTTTGCATAGGTAGTTGAGGCTGTAATTCTGCACTGATTATCGGAAATTGCATGTCATATTTTTTGCGAATATTCTGCATTTGAGCATCATTTTCACCGTCATAACTAATTGCAAAAAGCTTAAAGCCCGAATCACGATAGAAGGAGTTCAGCTCTGGTACTTCTTTCAGGCAAGGTGCACACCATTCAGCGAAATAGTTAACCACCACCCATTGTCCCTGTAATTCCCGCCAAGACCATGTCTCGCCATCGATGGTTTTAAAATCTGACTTTTGATTTTGAAACATAACCACACCCGCCACCATAGCTATTATCCCGGCGACAAGGATAAGAATATTTTTATTCAATGCTGATCCCTTTGAACTTTCTCGTTAAAATAACTTATAAGCAATTAATACCACTTGGTATAACAAGGATTAGCATGTCAAAAGTTACTATTTTACACAACCCAAGATGCAGCAAAAGTAGACAAACACTAGCTCTGCTGGAAGACAAAGGCATAACAGCAGAAGTGATCGAATACTTGAAAGAGCCACTGACAGCAGAACAACTCACGGTTTTAAAATTCAAATTAGGACTGGATTCGTTTTTGGCTATGATGCGCACTAAAGAAGCTGAATTCGCAGAAGCCGGGTTGAGCAAAACCACTTCCACTGAAGAACAATTGCTAGATGCGATTGTGCAATATCCAAAATTGTTAGAACGCCCTGTGGTGATCACAGAACAAGCGGCTCGTATCGGTAGACCACCTGAGCAAGTTTTAGATCTATTCTGATGAGCTATATTCTGGTCCTTTATTATAGTCAACACGGCGCAACCAAAAAGCTTGCAGAAAGAATCGCTATGGGGATCGAAAGTGAAAACCTCGAAGCACGAGTAAGAACTGTAAGCACAGAGCACCCTAGTGTTCATCACTCCGTTGTCAGTGAACAGGACCTGGAGCAGTGCATTGGACTGGCTCTGGGTAGCCCTACCCGTTTTGGACAGATGGCGTGGCGTCTGCAAAAGTTTATGCAAAATACATCCGCACAATGGTTAAAGGGGGTATTGGAAGATAAGCCTGCTATCGTTTTTACCTCCAGCTCATCTATGCACGGGGGCCAAGAATCCACGCTTTTAAGTATGGCATTACCACTGCTGCATCATGGCATGTTACTTAGTGGTATCCCCTACTCTGCACCCGAATTACATCAAACTACAACTGGCGGTTCACCTTATGGTGCTAGTCATGTTGTGCAAAACGAATACGCTGACAAACTTAGCGATGATGAAAAAAAACTCGCTTTCGAGTCTGGTAAACGCTTAGCCAGACTGGCGCGCAAACTAAAAGAGTAAACAATGTCTGAAACTCCAACGTTAGTACCTATGTCTCCACGAACAAAACTATACCGACACCTGGCCCTTACAGGTTATTTCGGTTTGTTTTTATGGACTATTATCTGGCACTTCTTCGTTAGTAAAGAATACTCAACCATTTTTATATTTTTGTTTTGGGTTCTGCCTTTACTTTTTCCCTTGAGAGGCTTAATAAAAGGCACACCATACACATATGCCTGGGCTAATTTTGTTGTAATGATTTACTTTTTGCACGGTCTAACAGCTATATACACAGACGATGTCTGGTGGTATGCCGCTATCGAGTTACTTTTTGCAACACTTATGTTCATTGGCTGCTGCTATTATGCTCGTAGCAGAGGGCGAGAACTCGGCCTTAAACTTAAAAAGCTATCTGAATTAACCTAGCCAGATAAAGGAAACCGCTGAATGAAACTTATACCTTACATCTCCGCATTGTTATTACTTTCAGCTTGTGGTGGTTCCGGTGGAGGTAGTACCAGCACACCTCCGGTACAGAATCCGCCTCCGGTTACTCCCGTTTCTTTGAGCATCGAGGGTGATACCGAAGTCTCGACTCAACAATCAGTGGCCTTGATTGCAATGCTTGACACTGACGGCGCCAGTTATAGCTATTCATGGCAGCAAGTATCAGGGGATCCGATCAACCTGCTTACAACAGATAGCCAGGTACTGAGCTTTGATGCGCCGGCAGCAGGCGAATACGGCTTTCAGGTAAATGTTTCTGACGCCACAGGCGCAACTTTATTTAGCGAAACTCAAACCTTGACAGTATCCGCTGAAGAAGCGAGTGCCACAGTCAGGTTAGATCATGCGGTTTCTGAAACTGCAAAGGTATCATTGCGTGCAGATGCGCTTCCAGAGCAATCGATTACCAGCATCAGTTGGCAACAAATAGCAGGTGTTAATGTACCTCAATCAAATTTTTCTGAGAGTTCTGACGAAAACTTCTTGTTTTTTGACGCGCCCTCTGTGAGCTCAGATCAACTTCTACAGTTTCGCGCCACCATGACTTTAGATAATGGTGAAAATATCAGCGATGATGTCTACGTCTTGGTTAAAAATGTTACGAGCAGCGAAGATGGCTTCTTCCCTGATTCTGCAGGTCGCATTATCACCACAGAAATGCGTCCCTATAATGCAAATTCGCCCTATGCCCAAGCACTAGAAAACTGCGTGTATAACAACACAGTTAGCAATTCATGTCGTTTCTCTACCCTCCCCCTAATTGGGCAGGAAACCCTTAATCCCGGTATTGACGATATCATGGACAGAGTTTATGTATCACACCAATGGATGGGTGACCGACTCAAAGACTACCTTGAAAACTCTGTTGCTGCTGAAGATATGTTGGCGTTATTTAGAGGGGTTACTGCCATCGTGATCTCTTACGAAGTTCGTCCGTCTTTTTATTGGGTGGCCACGGGCGCGATTTACCTCGATGCAAATAACTTTTGGGTAACTCCTCAGGAACGCGACACCCTTAACGATCAACCGGATTTTCGCAGTGCCTTTGGCAACGATCTTCAATTTTTCATGCCATGGCGTTATGTAAAAGATGGTGAGAGTTACTTAAGTCGTGCCAATTATCCGCAATCACAGCGTTTATCTCGCTCCTTTGCAGATGTTGAGGCTGATATTACCTGGTTGTTGTATCACGAGTTGGCCCATGCCAATGACTTTTTCCCACCTGATCGCTGGGCCAGCATTCCATTGAGCTCTGATCCTATTAGTTACTTTAACCTGATGCCTGCTGATTCCAGCAGCTTCTCCCAATTGTATCCGCTGAACTCCGAAGAACTCAGAGCTCTGGCACAGGTGAGCTTCGCAGGTGAAACTGCAACAACGGCTCAGCGCAACACCACAGATCAACAAGCGGCTGACTTGTTCTCCCAAGATAACGCAGCAATGTATTACAGCTATCTAACAGTGAGAGAGGATTATGCAACTTTATTTGAGCGGTTCATGATGGCTTATCGCTTTGGCGCTGAAGCTGATACTGCAGTGATGAAAGTAGTGAGCGACAATCCTGATTTACTCGTGACTTGGGGACAGCGCTCCAGAATTAGCGACAATAAGTTAACCAGTAGAACCAGACAAGTGGTGCGCAATATTTATCCATCCATTGATGTGGATGCCATCCAGCCGACGTTACCAGAAGCCAAACTAATGGTATCGGGAGCAAGCTGGCAAGAAAACCTGATGTTGCCGGGAGAGCGCGCAGGCAAAAGTTCAGGTATGGTGGACGCTAAAGATCCTCTGTCTCAGGGTGTTATGCCAGATTACATGCTGCACTATCAACACCAGGGCAGACCTGAGCTCAAAAGCAAAGACTAATTTATTTCCAATACTTCCTTGGCAAAAGGGATCGTGAGTTTACGTTTGGCCTGTAAGGAACTTTCATCGAGTTTCTTCATGGCCTGCGTTAAAGAATGTAAATCACGCGGCAACCGGGTTATCAGAAAATTAGCCAGTTCTTCTGTCATTTGCAATCCGGCATTAAATGCCAAAGCTTTGAGTAACTCTAATCGTTGCGGGTCATTGATTGGCGTAATGCTCATACATTGCCCCCAAACAAGTCTTGAGGCTAAATCTGGCAGCCTGAAGGACATAAGTTTTGGCATTTTTTGAGCGGTTAATATGATTTGCACACTGCCTTTTTCCAAGATTCGGTTTATCAAATCAAATACCGCGATCTCCCACTCCTTGTTCAGCAAAATGGCATCGATATTGTCAATACACACCAAATCACAGTTCTCCAAACCTTCCATCATGTCTGGTGTCAGAACATCTGCGGTATCTAAATCCACGTATACGGCAATCTGCTGATTGTCATTAGCAAGGTTACAGCACGCATTGAGTAAGTGAGTTTTTCCATCACCACTGCCACCAGTTACAAAGGTAATTACAGACTCTGCAACGTTTCCTAAGGATATTGCGCTTAAGTGTTCCACCAACTCTTCATTGCCATCAAGAATGAAATTGTCGAAGGTATGAAACTCAGAACTAGCGAAAGGTAAAGCGAGCTGCCCGGTTACTGTAGCCATAAAAACTCCATGTCATCGGTGACTCGACCAAAAGCATCAGTTTTTTGGGTAATTTTGGCATCCAGTTGTAAGGTATTAAGTAAATCGCTTTGTTGTCCGATTAATTCCAATCGGAATCTGGCAACTTGCCCGGAGATCTCCAGTAATTTAACGCTGTTTACCATCGCCAAAGAAGAGAGAAAACGTGTAACAGTAACGTACGATTCCAGAGAATCCAGATTAATGATTTTCATTTCCACATTAGTTTGAGTTAACTCTCCAGTAGCCTCAACTGCGTACTGCTCTGCAAGTCTATCAGCAATCATGTCTACGAACTTTTGTAATACCTCAGTTTCGCTTGCAGCAAACCAGGTTCCTTCCTCAATGAGATCATTGTTGAGAAGTTGCCAATCTAACTGCCAAGCCATTTGTAACGGCACTTCTTGCTCAGCCAAAGACATTTTGCGCCGGTCGTATATCCTCGCTGACACGAGATTATCATTAGGGTAGCGTTGGCTCGCTTGCTTAATGACGGTATCAAAACGTCCCCATACATCAAATACGTGCACCAGCTCTGCATCCTCAATATCCATCAGAGGAAAACTAATGGGAATACCTCTGGAATCGGCCATAGCGTCGATTTTTTGCTTAACAGGGCCTACGGATGTGGCAGAAACAATAGCCCTGTCACCATCTTCCTCCAGATATGCCATCCACATTAGGGTATCTGGTCTTCTTTTTCCCCACACAGGTCGACCTGATTGAGTCAGCAATTGATTGATCTTATCTTCATCGAAACTGGCGATCATAAAACTACCATCGGCGGTACTTTCGAACCGAAACGATTGAATGAGATCTCTGGCTGAGTTCCTCATCGCAATAATTTCAGGCGTCGTAACAGTTTCCTGGCTACCACTCACTTTAATCAAAACCTGATTAAAACTGTTTCTAATGGCGTCGTTTTGTGCTGCTACTGTTTGGCTCGCTACCAAGACCTTGGTCTCGTAGAGATTGTCAATTACAGCTGCCCTCGCCAGCATTGGCAAAGTGAACAACAACGCGAAGCACAGATTTCTCATTAGCAAAGGTTCAGACATCCTTTTATTGGAATTACGGTTATTCTCGCGGAATATGAGTTAAAGATCATCCCTCAGTTTACATATTCCATTCGATTGCTCATTTTCAAAGCAATTCGCTGCGACAAATCGGTATTCAAAATGCACTTAAATTGATAACATTAGCGCCAATTTTTTCTACATCCAGAGTATCCGTTTTGAGCAAAGAATCCTTAAGTTATAAAGATGCAGGTGTTGATATCGATGCAGGTAATGAACTTGTTGAGAGAATTAAATCTGTTACGAAAAAAACCCACCGTCCCGAAGTTATGGGTGGCTTAGGTGGTTTTGGTGCACTTTGCTCTATTCCTCAGAAATACAAGAACCCACTGTTAGTCTCCGGTACCGACGGTGTTGGCACCAAGCTCAGACTGGCAATGGACCTCAACAAACATGACAGTATCGGCATCGATCTCGTAGCTATGTGTGTTAATGACCTCATTGTACAAGGAGCAGAGCCGTTATTCTTTCTGGATTATTACGCCACGGGCAAGTTAGATGTAGACATTGCTACAGAAGTTGTCACCGGCATTGGAACCGGCTGTGAATTATCCGGCTGTGCCTTGATTGGTGGCGAAACGGCTGAGATGCCGGGTATGTATCACGGCAATGACTATGACGTAGCAGGGTTTTGTGTTGGCGTGGTAGAAAAGGACGATGTTATCGATGGTAGCAAAGTAGCACCTGGCGATAAACTGATTGCACTTGCCTCTAGTGGTCCGCACTCCAACGGTTTTTCATTAATTCGAAAGATCCTGGAAGTGAGCCAATCTGATACCTCAGAAATGCTACAAGACAAAAGCGTCGCAGATCACCTATTAGAGCCCACCCGAATCTACGTTAAAAATACCTTAACTGTACTGCAAAAATACCAAGTTAACGCCATTTCTCATATTACTGGCGGTGGTTTTTGGGAGAACATCCCAAGGGTATTGCCTGATGATGCGAAAGCAGTCATTGATGAGAACTCATGGCAATGGCCCGCTATCTTCAGCTGGTTGCAAGAAAAAGGCAATGTGGAAACCCATGAGATGTACAGAACCTTTAACTGTGGTGTAGGCTTATTACTGGCGGTTCCTGCAGAGCAAGCCGAGCAAGTAGTGAATGCCTTCTCAGAACTGGGTGAAAAAGCCTGGGCAATTGGTGAAGTGGAAAAAAGAGAAGCCAGTGACGCTCAGGTAGTTATCCGCTGAGCGACTCGAAATGAAAAAACGTATCGTAGTTTTGATCTCCGGTAGTGGCTCGAATCTTCAAGCCATTATCGATGCAGTAGAAAATGGCCAAATTAATGGCCAAGTGGTGGCCGTAATCTCCAATAAAAGCGATGCTTTCGGTTTAAAGCGTGCAGAAAACCACAATATTGAACATTGTGTTATCAACCACAAAAACTATCCAGACAGGGAAAGTTTCGATGCGCAGTTGCAAACAAGTATAGAGCAATTTGCCCCTGACATTGTGGTATTAGCCGGGTTTATGAGGATCTTAACCCCCGGCTTTGTTACCCACTTTACCGGTAAACTTATCAACATTCACCCTTCTCTGTTGCCCAAATTTAAAGGCCTGGATACCCACCAAAGGGCCTTGGATGCCGAGGAGCAGTACCACGGAGCTTCAGTACATTTTGTAACACCTGAGTTGGACGGTGGCCCTGTTATTGTTCAGGCTCCTGTTGCTATAGTCTCTGGTGAAACGGTCGATTCACTAAAAGCAAAGGTCCATAAGGTAGAGCACCAAATCTATCCCCTTGCAGTGCAATTGCTCTGTGAAGATAAAATAACAATGACCAATGAAGGTGTTCATTACATGAACGAAATGCTGCCACAAAGCGGAATAATCCATGAAGTTAAGATTTAACTACCTTGCCAAAATTGTCGCCTCGTTGTTGCTCATATCCGGTCCTGCCGTAATAGCACAAGAGTCTTCAACAGCAGTTGCAGATTCAGATAGAAAAGTTGTTAAAGCAGCAGAACAGCTAAAACCATTTTTCGCTAAATACACAGCTTACAGAAACGGTAGTGATATCGGCCATGCAGTGATGTCACTGGAAAAAGCAGAAAACGGCTATAAGCTTTTTTATCAAAGTGACGTATCCATTTTTTTTCTTTCAGACACCCGTTCAGAAACCAGCTATTTTAATATAGTCGATGGCCAATTTGTTCCGCATACATACGCGTACCTGAGGGAAGGTACAGGTAGAGATAAATCCTTAGATTTAACCTTTAATGACGATAAAACAATAACAATCAAAAATCGTAAAAAGCAGGCCAGTACCATTAACTGGCAAGGTGAGTGGGACAATCAGCTATACCGGTTTGACCTGCAACGCCAGTTAAAACAAGGTGTAACCGAAACCCGTTACAATCTGATTAATTACCGCGGTGAATTAAAAACCTATGGTTTTGAGGTGGCGGGCGAAGAAGTGCTAAAACTGCCGTTCGGAAAACTCAATACCATCAAGGTTAAAACTATCCGAAATAATAACCGGCGAGTGACCTGGTCGTGGTTTGCACCTGACCTTAATTATCAATTGGTACGGCTGCAACAATTCAAAGAAGGTGACGAGCAAGGCGATATCCAGTTATCGGAATACCGTGTCTCTGAATAAACTTGTTTTCTCTAGTTACAAAAAACCGGTACATGAATACCGGTTTTTTATTATTAGCAGAACTCAAAGCTGATTACTTGCTGGCAATATACTCGTCTACGAATTGTGCCAACACATCTAAAGGCACTGGCCCTTGTGCTAACACTACATCGTGGAACTCTCGAATATCAAACTTGTCACCCATTTCTGTTTTAGCTTTTTCGCGTAACTCAATAATTTTATTCATACCAATCTTATAAGCTGTAGCCTGACTGGGCAATACGATATGTCGCTCTACCATTTTCACAGCGTCTGCTTTAGCGTTTGGTGTATTACTTACGTAGTAATCAATACCCTGCTCACGGGTCCACTTCATTGCGTGTATCCCGGTGTCCACAACCAAACGACATGCTCTCCACAATTCCATGGCTAAGCGCCCGAAATCAGAATACGGGTCTTCGTACAAGCCAATCTCTTTTGGGACTAACTCACTGTATAATCCCCAACCTTCGGTGTAAGCAGTGTAACGACCAAACTTTCTGAATTTTGGTATGCCTTGCAGTTCTTGTGCGATGGCAATCTGCATGTGATGTCCCGGTACGCCTTCGTGGTAAGCCAAGGCTTCCATTTGATAAGTTGGCATCGACGCCATGTCATACAAATTCGCGTAATAAGTCCCCGGACGAGAGCCGTCCATGGAAGGTTGCTGATAGAAGGCTTTACCGGCTGACTTTTCACGGAAGGGTTCTACCGCTTTCACGATGAGATCTGCCTTTGGCTTGGTAATGAACAATTCATCCAGACGTGACTTCATATTGTCAATATAGGCAGTCGCTTCATCAAGATAACGCTTGCGGCCTTGTTCATCAGAAGAGTAGATAAACTGGTCGGCTTCCCGCATATAGACAAAGAACTCTTGCAACGTGCCATCAAATTTCACTTTTTTCATGATTTCGCGCATTTCATCGTGGATCCGGTCCACTTCTGAGAGACCAATTTCATGAATTTCGTTTGCCGTGAGGTCAGTTGTTGTGGTTCGCGCCAAGGCATTGTTAAAAAATGCTTCACCTTCCGGGAATTTCCACACGCCATCTTTAGTATCAGCGCCAGCTTCAATTTTTTTCAATCCAGCGATAAGATTTTCATAGGCCGGTTTGACCGAATCAATCAGAGCGTTTTTGGCATCGTCTAATAAAGCTTGTTTTGCCGACTCATCGATGTCTAATCCTGCTACTTTTCCAGAGAAGTCAGCCCATAAAGTACTGTCCTCACCCTCATCAAACGGAGCTCCTGTAATGATATTTTGGCTGTCATTGATAACATAAGGATAAACAAATTTAGGCGCCACAATCCCTTTTGCAGCACGAGTATTTAAGTTTTCTACCAACTGTGAGAACAAAACAGGTAAACCGTTCAAACGGGAAATGTAGGCTTCTGCATCAGTTACATCTGAAATGCGATGCTGGTTGATCAGAAGCGACGCCACTGAAGAGTGCAAACCAAACATTTGATTTACCGGGTAGTTGTAATGACGCCATTTAAAGTCATCAATGCCGCGCTGTAGCTGTTGTTCCATAAGCTGCCAGCTCAATTTAGTTTGCGCATCCAGTTTAGCCACATCAATGGCTTTTACCTTAGCCAATTGCTGTTTAGTCACCTCGAGATCTTCTAATTCTCGCTTAGGCGAGATGTCATCCCACTTATCCTGATCAGTCTTAATGCCTAAATAAGATTGGTACATTGGAGAGCGCATCACATTTTCCATGAAAATTTCATCGAAAAGCTGATTAGCTTTTTCAGACTCAGAGATAGCTTGTGTCTCTGCTGAAGTAGCAACTTCAGGACTTACAGGTTGAGTGCTGGTACTTTGGGCACATCCGCCAAGTAAAAACGCCAGAGACACTGCCATTGAGATGGACTTTAACTGCATCATATTTCCCTCGAAATTTTATAATTAATTTAGTGTTGGGCCAGGTTAACTTTATTTTTCCGTCGCATCGGTCATCGATATCACTATCTCAAATTAACAGCGCACCAGATTTTGACCAAAAAGCTCGTAGCTTTCCTGTTTTTAATCAATCAGAACTTTACGCTTTTGCACTGTTAAAGATCAACTCCCCCTGTTTGAAAAGTAAAAACTCACCTGTGCCCATTTTTTGCCAGGTTTCGTCTCCTGTGAGAGGCTCAGTTGCAATCACAGACACAATATCATCAGGTGTGGTTTCTTCTTGAAAGTCGATTACCCAATCAGTATCTATTAATGTCGCCTTGCCGAACGGCGCACGACGAGTAATCCAATGCAGTTTAGATGTGCAATAGGCCATTAAATAGACGCCATCAGAGAGCAGCATATTAAATACGCCCAATCCTCTCAGGGTCTCAGCTTGCTTGGCAATAAAGCGAAACACCGTTTGCATGTTTTTAGGTTTCGTGGGGTACTTTTGGCGCACCTGATCCATTAGCCAACAAAAAGCCAACTCACTGTCGGTATTACCGACAGGTTGGTATATTTCCGGTTTTAACAACGATTTGTAATTACTCAGCTGCCCGTTGTGGGCATAGGTCCAATGCCTGCCCCACATTTCTCTAATAAATGGATGCGTATTTTCCAGCGAAACTTTACCTCGATTAGCCTGGCGAATATGGCTTATTACAGCACGAGATTTAATGGGGTAAGACCTGACAAGTCGAGCAATTTCAGAGTCACAACTAGGTAAAGGGTCTTTAAAACTGCGGCAGCCCTTACCTTCGTAGAAAGTGATGCCCCATCCATCTTTATGAGGACCTGTACGCCCGCCTCTTTCTAACAGACCACAAAAACTAAAACATATATCTGTTGGCACATTTGCCGACATTCCAAGTAGTTCACACATAACAGACAACAATGGTTTACGATTTTTTACGATAAAAAATTCAAACACCTGTTTGAATTTTAAGATTTATGCTATAAATTAAACATCTCGTTTACATTTAATTTATGGGCAAACTTATCATACTGCCCTATGGAGCCATTATGAATTTATTAATATGGTTTTTTGCTTTAGCGGTTTTAGTCGGAGCATGTAGCTATCTGCGCATTAAGTTGTTTCACAGCACTGCGCTCATCGCAGCCTTATTCGCCGTCGGTACATTCTTTGATGTTGTCGGCTTGTTAGGCTGGTTGGCGTTTGCTGCCGTTGCGGTTCCTCTTAACTCTACGGGGTTAAGGCAGCAATACATAACTGCACCAGCACTTAAGCTTTATCGTAAGATTATGCCGGAAATGAGTAAAACAGAGCAGGACGCAATAGACGCAGGTACTGTATGGTGGGATGGCGAATTATTTAGTGGTAATCCCAACTGGGAAACTTTGCACAACATTCCACAAGCGCGTTTATCAGCGGAAGAACAAGCTTTTCTTGATGGACCAGTAGAAACTGTCTGCGGTATGGTGGATGAATGGCAAGTTAACCATGAATTAGCCGACCTACCACCAGAAATCTGGCAATACCTGAAAGACAACAAATTCTTTGCCATGATTATCAAAAAAGAATTCGGTGGTCTCGAGTTTTCAGCTTACGCACAATCACGCGTTTTACAGAAGCTTTCCGGAATGAGTACTGTTCTGGCCAGTACCGTAGGGGTACCCAACTCCTTGGGGCCCGGCGAGTTATTACAGCATTACGGAACGGATCAGCAAAAGCAGCAGTACATACCTGCCCTTGCTCGAGGTGAAGAGATCCCTTGCTTTGCCTTAACCAGTCCAGAAGCAGGTTCTGATGCGGGTGCGATACCGGATCAGGGCATAGTATGTAAAGGTCAGTGGAATGGTGAAGAAGTCGTAGGCATGAAGCTTACCTTCAACAAGCGTTACATTACTCTTGCGCCCGTCGCCACAGTTGTGGGCCTTGCATTTAAACTTTATGATCCAGAAGGTTTAATTGGTGACGAGCAGGATATAGGCATTACTTGCGCCTTGATCCCGGCAGATACTAAAGGATTGGATATCGGCAACAGACACTTCCCGTTAAATGTTCCGTTCCAGAATGGTCCGATTCGCGGCACAGATATCTTCGTACCGTTAGACTACATCATCGGCGGCGTAAAAATGGCTGGCCAAGGCTGGCGTATGTTGGTGGAGTGCTTGTCAGTAGGTCGCTGTATCACCCTACCGTCCAACTCTACTGGTGGTGTAAAAACTATGGCATTGGCCACAGGGGCTTATTCCAGAATCCGCCGTCAATTTAAACTCCCCATCGGCAAAATGGAGGGTATCGAAGAGATGTTGGGCCGTATCGGGGGTAATGCCTACTTGATGGATGCCGTAACCAGCATGTCTACCAAAGGCGTCGACTTAGGTGAAAAACCTTCCGTTATCTCCGCCATCTGTAAATATCACCTCACTGAAAAAATGCGCCAATGCGTAATCGACGCAATGGACATTCACGGTGGCAAAGGCGTTATGTTAGGGCCAAATAACTACTTGGGTAGAGGCTATCAAGGAGCCCCCATTGCCATTACAGTGGAAGGCGCAAATATCCTGACGCGTAACATGATGATCTATGGTCAAGGTGCCATGCGCTGCCATCCGTTTGTCCTTAAGGAGATACGAGCTGCGGCAATCAAAGACAAAGAGCAGGCGCTACAAGAGTTTGACGAAGCCTTGTTCGGCCATATTGGCTTTGCCATCAGCAATACCGTGCGCAGTAAATGGCTGGGCTTTAGTGCTGCCAAGTTTATCAGCACGCCCTATAAAGACGAAACACGCACCTACTATCAATCGCTCACGGCATTCAGTGCCAACCTTGCAATGCTGTCTGATATTGCCATGGCTTTATTGGGCGGAGAGCTTAAACGCAAAGAACGCATTTCAGCGCGCTTGGGCGACATCTTGAGTTACCTGTATGTGGGCTCTGCAACCCTAAAACGCTTTGACGATGAGGGTCGCTTAAAAGAAGATTTGCCTCTGTTGCACTGGGCCATGCAGGATACGCTGCATAAGGCTGAAATGGCGATCGTGGACCTGATGGACAATTTCCCTAACAAGGTGGTTGGTCGTATTTTGAAGGTCATGATGATGCCTTGGGGTCGTCGCCATAAAAAACCTTCAGATGAACTAGAGCACAAAATTGCATTGATGTTGCAAGCACCAGGCAGCTCCAGAAGCCGTTTAGGTCACGGGCAATACTTCACCCCGACAGCCAATAATGCCATTGGTAAAATGGAGCAAACTCTGAAAGACATTTTAGATGCCGAGCCTATCTTTGACCGCATCTGCCAGGCGGCTAATGAGAAGCTTCCTTTCACCCAGCTTGATAAAGCGGCGCAAAAAGGCCTTGAACTGTCAGTAATAAACGAACAGGAAGCGGCACTTTTGAGACGCGCTGAAGCGGGAAGATTGGAAGTCATTAACGTCGATGACTTCGAACCCGAAGCATTAAGAGCGGGCTCAGCAAAACCAAAAGCACGCACCAAAGCAAAAGCAGCATAAGCTGATATCGACACTTATTTAAAACGGTCCTTTCAGGGCCGTTTTTTTGTTTTGGGCCTTTTAGGTATAAAAAATCTTTTTAAATAACCTAAACTTAGGCGATACTAACAGCACTAAGTGTCCAACGTGTCAATTGACCTACCGGAGTTTAGGTATCGTTAATTGAATGATCAGCTTTTTATGAAGGTGCGGAAATGCACGAAGATGATTTTCCAGATACCCGCGATTTCGCCAAAATATTGGTGGTGGATGACGATCAAATAAATTTAGAAACCATTACTCATACCCTCGAATACTACGGGCACAATGTCTTTCCTGTAGAAGATGGGGAGTCAGCCTTAATGGCTGTTAGCGAGTTTTGCCCTGAGCTAATTATTCTTGATATCAATATGCCGGGCATGAGTGGTCTTGAAGTTTGTCAACGGCTGCAAACTAACCCTGATACCAGCAAGATCCCAATTATATTTTTAACAGGCAGTAAAACCGACATTAATAAAGCCTTCGAATTAGGTGGCGTAGATTACATAGTAAAACCCTTCAATACCCACGAAGTATTGGCTCGTGTTAACGTACATGTGCGTATCAGCTTATTGCTCAATACCCTGGCAGATACCAATGCTGCTCTGGAAAAAATCACCGGCAGTCTGGAAGAGCAAGTTAAAGAACGCACCAGAGAACTGGCTCTGTCCAATCAAAAACTGACCGAAGAAATAGCTCAAAGACAGAAACTGCAAAATAAATTAGAGCAGCTTTCTCGATACGATATGACCAGTAGTTTGCTCAACAGAATCGCCATGGAAGAGCAGCTGGATTTTAAATTGCTGGAAAGTCAGATGTTAGAAGACTTTACGCTTTTTTATCTGTATATCGATGTCGACCAGTTTAAAGTTATCAACGATACCTGCGGACATGCTGCGGGTGACCAGCTCATCAGAAACCTCGCAGAATTGCTAAAGAAAATTACGCTGGAAGAAGAAGTGATCGCGCGTATGGGCGGTGATGAGTTTTCCATCATCTACAACAGCAAAAATATTGAAACAGCGAAACGAAGAGCGATTGATATCCGTAAAGCTATCAACGACATGCACTTTGATTGGGAAAAAGAACACCTGTTTATCAACGTTAGTATGGGACTGGTGGAACTGAACGCCGAATTCCAGGACGCAAACCACATTATGAGTGTCGCTGAAAGGCTCTGCTTTGAGTCTAAGTCTCAAGGCGGTGGTGAACTGCTTATCTATGAGCAAGAAAAGGAAACCGTGCGCAACAATACGCGTGCAGTGAGATGGGTGCCAGTAATCCAGCAATCCATAGAACAAGACAAGTTCACGCTTTTCGGTCAAGGCATCTACACCACCACCTCCTCGCAGCGCGCTAAATTCGAAGTGCTACTGCGCATGCAAAGCAGCGGTTCAGAGCTTATACAACCGGGACAATTTATTAATATCGCCGAGCAATACCATTTGATATCCGCCATCGATCACAAAGTGCTTTCAAAAACCTGTGAACTGATCAATCAGAATCCTGACTTTTCAGGCCAGTTAGCACTGAATATTTCCGGTGAATCCGTTTATAAAGCCAGTTTTGTCGAACAGGCTTATGATACCATCCAGAAAAGCGGTATTGATGCCCGTAAGTTGTGCTTTGAAATTAACGAGTCATCAGCACTGACAAACCTTAATGCCACCAGGCGCTTTATAGAACGACTGAAAGGCCTGGGCTGTACTTTTGCACTTGATGATTTTGGCACAGGCACGTCCTCCTATGGATTTTTACGAGATCTGGACGTTCAATATGTGAAAATTGACGGTAGCTTTATTCACAAGATTGGCTCAGAGAAGATTAGCCGCATGATGGTTGAGTCCATTGTCGCTATAGCCCGCGAAAATAATATGCAGGTCATTGCCGAAGCGGTAGAAACAGACTCAATGCTAAAAGTACTGAAAGAAATAGAAGTTGATTATGCCCAAGGATTTTTATTGCACAAACCAGAAGCACTTGAAAATCTGATAAAGCGCCAGCACTAAGTTGTTAAAAGCAGGAACATTATTTGATTGATATGAGTGAAATTTTGCAACAAAAACTAGAACAGTATCATGAATATTTCACCATCAAACACGAGCTGAAAGTCAATTTGTCTTTAATGCCTGAGAACTTCCAATTACCAGAGCTGAACGAGCTGAGCCATCACATGCCCTATGCATTCAGGATGGCCAGTGAACTGGCAGACATCGAAACAAAAGCACTTCGTCCATTGAGACATTTAGGTGAGCACGCCAGGGAATTAGCGGATTTTTTGAATCACCAGTCACGAAAAATCGATCTCATGATGTCCTACATCTTGCATCAGCAAGACAACGAAGAAGAACGCTTCACTACTATCGAATTCGGCGGTGCAGGACTTGCCATAAAAAGTACCACACAGATGACTGCTGGAGAGATTTATCAAGTTAAAATATTTATCGAAGAAGAAGCCTCTGCGGTTTTTTGTTATGCTGAAGTGATCCAATGTGAGTCAATAGACGAAAAGCATTATCGAGTCGCATTGTTACTCAACCGAATTAGAGAGCAGGATCAGGAGCTTCTGGTAAGGGCCAGTCTGCATCTGCAAACTCGACATCTCAAAAAACGAAACGAACAAGCTAAGTAGTTACCTGCTAAAAAATCGAATGCAAAATACAATTTTTTCTCCCCAGCTGCCAGCCAAAGCTGGCGAACAGCGTTACTGGTGTAATCTATCTGGCAGCTCCCCTGCCCTGGCTATTGCCAATACCGCGCTACAAACTGATAACCGAATTATTGCCGTTACCGCTGACTCTCCGGCAGCGTTAAAGCTTGAGCGAGAGATTAAGCACTTTATTAAACACAGTGATGTTAAAGTGAGTGTCTTCCCCGATTGGGAAACGCTGGCTTATGACTCATTTTCCCCGCATCAGGACATCATCTCTCAGCGCCTTGAAACCCTATATGAGTTAACCCAACCGGGTAAAGATATTTACATATTGCCGGTAACGACCCTGCTGCAAAAAATTGCACCAGTGGAATACCTTGGGAAATATGTTCTGTTCCTGAAGCAGGGTCAAACACTGGATATTGAAGCATTCCGCAATCGTCTTAACCGAGCGGGTTATAGTGCGGTAAATCAAGTCATGGAACACGGCGAATATTCGGTTCGAGGCAGCATAATTGACTTATACCCTATGGGTACCACACAGCCTTTGCGACTGGATCTGTTTGATGATGAAATTGAAAGTATTCGCGCATTTGATCCCGATACCCAGCGTTCAGGTGAAAAGCAAAACGACATACGCCTGTTGCCTGCTCATGAATTTCCCATCAACAAGCAAGGCATTGAGCAATTTAAAGAAAATTATAAAAGCCGGTTTGATGCAGCAATAGGCAAAGGCTCTATCTTTCACGATGTCAGTTCAGGTGTCATGCCTGCGGGTATTGAATATTATCTGCCCCTTTTCTTTGAACAGACTGCCAGTATCTTTGACTATATCAGTCAGGAGACCTTGTTTGTAACGCAAGGTGATATCAATCAGGCGATGGACTTTTTCCTTGCTGATGTGAGTGAAAGATATGAGCAGCATCGATGGGATCCACTGAAACCCTTATTGCCACCCGAAGATTTATTTCTTCGCGTAGAAGAACTAAACCAAGCCATTAAACAATGGCCAAGGGTCAATCTCTGTCATGACGTTCCAGACAATAAAAGTGGTGTGGTGCAGTACCAGATAGATAAAACCCCTGACATCGCCATAAACGCACAACTGAAAACCCCTTTTGTTAAATTAAAAGCCCAAATAAAAACCTGGCAAGACAATGGCACAAAGATATTGTTTTGTGCTGAAACCGCCGGTCGCAAAGAAGCCTTACTGGAGTTATTAGCTGAAGCGGAAATTAAACCTGTTTCCTATAACCACACCGATGCTTTTTTAAGTGCTCATGAGTCTGTCGGTATCTGCATAGGTTATGTTGATAACAGTTTTGTTATAGAAGGTTCAGATGGCTCACTGGCGTTTGTCACCGAAACCGAATTACTTGGCCATAAAGTCAGCCAGCGACGATTGCGTAAAAAACACACGGCAACAGACGAATCAGCTGTTATCCGCAACCTGGTTGAGCTGCAGCCAGGTCAGCCTGTGGTGCATATCGAACACGGTGTGGGTCGGTATTTGGGCTTGCAAACCTTAGATGCCGGTGGCGTAACTACAGAATATCTCACGATTGAATATGCAAAACAGTCTAAGCTCTATGTCCCGGTTGCTTCACTACACCTGATTAGCCGATACAGCGGTGGTAACGAGCAGGCACCATTACATAATTTGGGCACAGATACATGGAGTAAAGCGCGTCAAAAAGCGGCCGAAAAAGTCCGTGATGTAGCCGCTCAATTATTAGAGGTTTATGCACAACGAGAAGCTAAACCCGGTCAAGCCTGCAAAATAGACTGGCAGGAGTACCGTCATTTTGCCGACAGTTTCCCCTTCGAAGAAACCGATGATCAGCAGCAAGCTATTAATGCCGTCATCAACGATATGGGCTCAGCCAAAGCTATGGACCGACTGGTTTGCGGCGATGTGGGTTTTGGTAAAACCGAAGTTGCCATGCGAGCGGCCTTTATTGCGGCAAGCCAGGGAAAACAAGTAGCAGTATTAGTTCCAACAACACTGCTGGCACAACAGCATTACGAAAACTTCAGGGATAGAATGAGTCAATGGCCTTTTCAGATAGAAGTCATGTCGCGTTTTAATACCAGTAAAGAGCAAAAACAAGTATTGGCGGGCATTGCTGAAGGCAAGGTAGATATCGTAATTGGTACCCATAAGCTGATACAAAAAGATGTTAAATTTGCAGACCTGGGCCTATTGATTATCGATGAAGAACACCGTTTCGGGGTACAGCAAAAAGAAAAAATTAAAAGCCTACGGGCCGAAGTAGATATTTTAACCCTTACCGCGACACCAATCCCCAGAACCCTCAACATGGCCCTAAGCGGCATGCGAGACTTGTCAATTATTGCGACACCTCCAGCAAAACGGCTTGCGATTAAAACCTTCGTTAAACAGCGGGATAAAGCGTTAATCCGTGAAGCCGTGATGCGCGAGATTCTGCGCGGTGGACAGGTCTATTTTCTGCATAACGAGGTAGAAAGTATCGAAAAGACCGCCAGTGAAATTTCCGAAATAGTGCCAGAAGCTAAAGTTGCTGTAGCTCATGGTCAAATGCGTGAAAAAGAGTTGGAACGGGTCATGTCCGATTTCTATCACCAGCGCTTTAATGTGTTGGTCTGTACCACCATTATCGAGACAGGTATCGATATCCCGTCAGCAAATACCATTATCATGGACCGGGCTGATCATTTAGGCCTGGCACAGCTACATCAATTACGCGGACGTGTCGGTCGTTCTCATCACCAGGCGTATGCTTACTTGCTTACACCGCATCCAAAACGCATGACCAAAGATGCCACTAAACGCCTTGAGGCTATTGCCCAATCAGACAATCTCGGTGCAGGTTTTGAGTTAGCCACCCATGATTTAGAAATCCGTGGCGCAGGGGAACTATTGGGTGAAGAGCAATCAGGGCAAATCACCACAGTGGGATTCAGTTTGTATATGGAGATGCTGGAAGAAGCCGTAGAAGCATTGAAAGCCGGTAAACAGCCGTCACTGGACAACCTCATGGCGCAACACACAGAAGTTGAATTGCGATTACCGACTCTGCTTCCGGAAGACTACATAGCCGACGTTAACATTCGCCTGTCTATGTACAAAAAAATCGCATCATGCAAAGACAAAGCGGCTTTAAAGGACATTCAAGTGGAATTAATTGATCGTTTTGGCATGTTACCTCAAGCGACTAAAAACTTATTTAAAGTTCACGAGCTTAAATTGAAAGCAAAGAATATCGGTATTCAAAAGATCGATGCCAACGCCCAAGGTGGATTTGTAGAGTTTGGTGAGCAAACTAATGTTGATCCAGGTTTTATCATTCAGTTAATACAATCCAAACCCGATGTATATCGCTTTGATGGGCCCCAAAAACTTAAATTCGTGAAAGTTACGACGGATGCGATTCAGCGGTTGGCGTTTATTGAGGGACTGGTTAATGATTTTAATCGGCAACAAAAAGTTGCTTAAGCAGCTGGGTAACATCGGATTGTTCGTTTAGAATGACAAAAACTCACTATCAGGAAAACAAATTGCGCAGGGGAAGTACCTTTAAATACTTGTTTGGTTTATTGGTTGCAGCCACTTTGGAAGTGCATGCGACACAGTCGCGCGATCAGGATCCGTGGTGGTTTGAAGTAGAAGCCATTGTTTTTGAAAGAGCTATCAATCCAGATACCATTGAAGAGCAATTCCCTCTCGAAGCGTCTTACATAGCAAGTAAAGATTTACCAGACTTCATCACGAAAGCGTTATTACCAGATTTTGATTTTTTACGACAAGGCGCTAAAACCTGCCTTTCTGAGGAAAAACCTCTGCCCTTACCAGCACAAACGGCTAAATACCCGAGAATCCTTGATGTCTCCAATATGCATGATTTGGCAAAAAAGCTTGAAAATGATGACACGGGAATATCAGAAAGTTTGCTAGCTTCAAGCTTGATGTCACAGCCTGAGTGGATAGTACAAAACAAGCCCTCTGAAACCTGGCAACAGGGCTTAGATACATTTTTCACTGATTTGAGCACTGAGTACAGTGACTGGAAAAGCCAATCCGAAGCGCCTGTTTTTTATCGAATACAGGCTGTTACTCATAAGCAAAGCCCGCAGTCAGTGGATTTGCCAAAAACACTTTATTGTCAGTGGTCCTCAGAGCAAGCTTTGTTCAGTGATCCTGAAATAAATAAACTTCGCAACTATGCTTTTTTACCTGAAATCCCTTCTGTAATAGATGGAATTGAACTGCCCTATTCGGATATTGCTTATGCCTTGCCGGCACAGCAGCTGCAACTAAAGAAGCTGCGCAGGGATATCAACCGAACCAGAGGCTTAACGGTCTTGCTACATACTGCCTGGCGCCAAAACGTGATCATTGGCAGAGACAATGCACCATGGTATCGACTGGTGGCAGGCAAAAACTATAGTAAAGAGTTTAATTATGCCGGCTTACCCTTAGATGGTCCCGCCAGCAATAACAAAACAGAGACAAAGACACTATTTGAACAAATCAAAACGATTCTTGATACTGATGTTTCTGAAAACGAAAAAACTAGCTTGATACCAGAGCAGTTATTAGCGTTGCGCGCATCACCTTTGAATTCAGTATCAAATGAAGTGTGGGAACTCGACGGCAGAATAAAAATATTCATCGAATATTTAGGCCGTACCCCCTATTTGCACCTGGACAGCGACTTAAACTTCCGAGCACCTGTTTATATCGACTGGCAGGGACAAGAAGCCAATGACAGTGCTCAAACAATCACAGACTCATCTGGTATTAGTAATGCAATTGCGCCAGCGCCCAATTTTTTAAAAACCTTTCACTTCGACCAATTGCGCAGGATGATCAGCACAGAATTGCACTATTTTGATCATCCCTTATTCGGCATGGTAGTTCAGATCCGCCGTTATCAACGTCCTGAACCACCTGAAACCGATTTATCCGAATAAGCTATTGCAGCGTAAGATAACTTACACCAGATACGACAAAGGCCACTAATACATTTAATACAAAGCCTTCTCTGGCCATGGTTTTAATGGGAAACTTATCTGTACCGTAAACTATTGCGTTTGGCGCGGTAGCCACTGGCAGCATAAAAGCACAGCTCGCCGAAATTGCCGCCGGGATCATCAGCAGCGCAGGCTCTATTCCCATTGCCATGCCACTTAGCGCCAAAATAGGCATTAGCAAGGTAGCGGTTGCAGTATTTGAGGTAATTTCCGTCAAGAAAGTAACAAATAAACAAATCGACAGGATGAGCACCGGCAACGGTACATCTTGCAGAAAACTCAGTAAGTCTCCCATTTTCTGACTTAAACCAGATGCCGTAAAAGCTTTCGCAATACAAATACCACCGGCAAATAACAATAATAAGCCCCAAGGGATATCGTTAGCCGTTTTCCAGTCCAGTAAACTCTCTGATTTGCCTTGGGCATCGCGCTCACCGTTGGGTACAATAAACATGGCCACCACCCCAATTAAGGCGATGGTGCTATCGCCTATTGACTTGATCCCCAGCGCTTCAGACCAGTATGGTCGTCCCACCCATGCTAAGGCCACCAAACCAAAAACAACCAAAACGCGTCGCTCAGCAGCTTTCCACTGCCCAGAGGTAGGAATAGTCACATTACCCAGTGGTCCCAGCCCTCTGGTCAACCACAAAGCCATAATGGGGATGGCGATCACCACGATAGGTATCCCGGTTTTCATCCATTGCAAAAAGGATACTTCTTGTCCTTGAGATTCCTGATAAACGCTGATGAAAATAATATTGGGCGGCGTGCCTATTGGTGTGCCGACGCCACCCAGGCTTGCAGCATAAGCAATGCCCAACAGTAATGCTGCTGCTAATCGCGGATTGTCTATAGAGGATAAAATTGCTAGGGCTATGGGCAGCAGCATTAAAGTGGTAGCTGTGTTGGAAATCCACATACTCAAAACAGCTGCGGTCAGCATAAAGGCCAGAACCAGTCGAGCAGCGCTTTTGCCTCCAGTAATTTTGAGCATTTGTAATGCAAAGCGTTTGTGAACACCCGACTTTTCGATGGCTTTAGAAAGCATAAAAGCACCCATCAACAGAATGATCACATGACTGCCTAAGGCCGACGCAGCTTCTTTGTGAGACAGTACGCCGACAGCGGGAAACGCCGCAAATGGGATCAATGACGTCGCTGGAATAGGCAACGCTTCACTCACCCACAACACTGCAGTGACCAGGGTAATGGCAGCCGTCCAACTAATTTCAGGAGTTACGCCTAACGTATCCAGGTACCACTTTAAAACCCCCGCTACAATCAGCGCGACTAGAATGATGGCCTGTTTAGTGTTCATTCAGCTCATCCAACTTGGCGCGAAGAGTTTGCCAGCGCTCTGATGACTGACAGTTAGTAAGCCCTTTGAAAGTAGGTGCAGCCATAATCATCTCAGCGATTGCAGTGCTCATTTTGGGCTGGCCTTGATAGCTATCCAAAACTTCAATGGCGGTATCGCGACTGTTGCAAATAAGTGCCATATCACAACCTGCCCCTATTGCCAGGTGTGCTCGCTCGGTCGGGCTACCGGACTTAACTGCACCTTCCATTGTAAGGTCATCGGAAAACACCGCGCCTTTAAACTGCAAGCGTTCGCGCAATTGCTGCTGTATCCACACTTTAGAAAAGCCTGCAGGCAGCTCATCAAAAGCAGGATAAATTACATGAGCTGGCATTACCGCATCCAGAGCTCCTTGCGACATCAACTGTTGAAAAACCCAATAATCTTTGTCGAGTATTTCTGCCGCTTCTCTATTATCAATTGGCAGTGCGATATGTGAGTCTTCTTTAACGCTGCCATGTCCGGGAAAATGCTTTCCCGTTGTTGCCATACCAGCGGCGCGCATCCCCTGACAAAACCCATTAACCAATTTGACCACTGAAGATTTGTCCGAAGCAAAGCCGCGATCACCTATTACTTCTGAAATATCGTTAATATCTGCCACAGGAGCGAAGCTAATATCGATTCCGACGGATTGAATCTCCAAAGCCATAAGCTCGGCAACAGCTTGACAGTAGCTTACGGCCGAATCCATGTTACCCTGACAAAGCTCAAGGATACTTCCCATAGATGGCAGAGCAGTAAAATCCTGCCTGAAACGCTGCACTCGGCCGCCTTCCTGATCAACAGCAAAAAGTAATGGTTTTGGCACCTTGCTTCTGATTTCTGAGGTTAATTCTGCTATTTGTTGATGATCTTCAAAGTTGCGAGTAAAAAAGATTAAACCACCGGTAAGAGGATGTTCCAGTATTTCCTTGTCTTCCGCGCTGAGTGACTGGCCCGGAAGGTCCAACATTAAAATTCCCATTAAATCGATTTATTGTTGTTATTAATACCGCCACTATAAAAGATGCACATCACCGAATGCAATTGGCCTGGGGATTAAAAGCGAAACTAATTCAAAAAAGCGATAATTAGCATCTATTCTTCCGACTTTATTTATCCTTTTTGCCTGATAGACTTTCGATATTGAAAGAGTTTGAGTTTAGGAGTAGCAAATGTTCGCAGTAATTTTTGGCAGAGATGGGTGTCCTTTCTGTGTCAGAGCAAAAGACTTAGCAGAAAAGCTTACCGGTGACAGAGACGATTTTAAATATCGTTACATTGATATCCATGTCGAAGGGATCAGTAAAGCAGACTTGGAGAAAACGGTTGGTAAGCCAGTAGAAACCGTACCGCAAATCTTCCTCGACCAAAATCACATAGGTGGATTTACGGAATTCGAGGCATACGCGAAAGAGCATCTCGGATTGTACGAATAAAGCACAAGGGTGTGTCACAACGAGGTGACACACCTGCATTTTAATGTTTGTCGCTCATCAAAGTAAACGACACTTCATCAAATACTTCGCCGTTAATTTGCACCTGAATCTTGTGCAAACCAGGATAGTATCTTCTGGTCGTTACCGGTTTAAAGGAGTGCTTTTTCGTAAGCGTTAATGACGCTCCATTCCAGGTATCTATTACCTTCCATTTAAACACCTTGGGTGCCAGTTTTCCGTTGACTTTTTGGTGCCAAACCACATAGTCAATCATCAAACTTTGATTGTCTCTGCTGTTCGAAGACAAATTTAAAGTGGCAGAGACAACACCGCCCCAACTAACCTGCTCAGTATCCAGCGTCAATACGGTATTACCGGTAAACCTTGTGTAACCAAATAATGCCAGAATCTGAGGTTCCCCCTGTTTTATCAGTGTGCGACAAGCGTGACGCAATAAACGCATGCGCTGTCTATTATCCGTAGCAATATGACAGGCCACAAAATCAATAACAAAACCTGGATTGTCTTTGGCAATATCGTTAAGGTTATTCGCAACGGAACGCCTCACATATTCTGAGTCATCATCTAATAAGCTTTCTAAAATCGGCATTAGCGGTTGCGGGTCTCGAATTAAATCGGGCAACTGCTTTCCCCAAGGCAGTCTGGGTCTGGCGCCTTCGCTGGCTAATCTGCGCAAGTGCTCATTATCAGACGTAGTCCATTGAGTGATGGTCGTGAATGCCTTGGATAAGTCCATAAGAATAAAATCGCGAATGGCAAATTCGGCGCTGAAACGCTTTGTTAATTCTGAAAGCAGTATTAAGCCCTCATCAAAGTATTCAGGGATAGCACGAATAGCCACAAGGTCAGCTAAAGGCATAATTGCCCACCCTCTGACGCCTTCTTTTTCCACTCTGGCAAGATTCATATCCATGTTGTCATCTGGGTGCAGAATAGCCCTGATTATTTCAGCAAAATGGTTAAAATCTATCGGTAAGCACTGGTGCAAAGCTTCGGTTATTTGCATCGAGCGTTGCTTCAACTCCAGCGAATCCAAATCTTTTATTGCTGAATTAATAAAATTCTCGGCGGTAAATTCAGGAAATCTATCCTGTATTGTTTCAGCTAAAGCGGTGATCAGGGCAACATTGAACTTTTCTTTGAATGGTTCTGGCATGGCGGTCTTCCACAAAAGTACGGTCTTTCACAAAGTTACTGACCCTACCAGCCGGCAGCCCCAAAAGTGTCAGTAGCGCTGCGAGTGCCTTTATTAATCAGATTAATGAAATGGTTGATAGGTTTCTTCAAATGCCGCTCTGAAAGGCTCTAACGCTCCCTCATCGGAAAGTGTTTGCCAGGCAGTTTGCACAGCTTCGACAACACTTGAGTTTGAATCTTTATTTAGGGCTACATACAGATCGTAAGAGCACTGTGGTAAATACAAAAAGGGCGCAAACTGCTGGTTGGAATAGCCTAATCGTTTTACTTCTTGTGCAAATGAAATCGAGTCGAACACCATCAAATCAACCCGTCCTTTATCCAGCATTTTAAACTGAACTTCGTAGTTTGCACTTTTGTGAACCACCCTATAGCCCATCTCTTCAATGCAGTTTGTGGGCGCACCATTGTTAACACCTGCCACAGCCCAAACCTCATTTCTCTGTAACTTGTCAAAGACCACATCGTTACGCCCGGCATTCTTATAGAGATAAACTGGCATAGGTAACAGTTTACCAATCCAGTTGAACTTGGCCTCTCGTTCAGGAGTTCTTGCAATAGAAAAAATTAACGTATCAGGTGTTGTTTCAGCGAGATGGTAAGTACGCGCCCAAGGTAGAAACTCAATATCAGAAACAGCTAAAGAGGAAGAACGGCGTATTTCGGTTAACAGCGCCTGTACCATTTTTGTCGCATGACCATCGGGTTCACGTTTGTTGTTTTGATAGTTATAAGGCTGGTAATTTGTACTCAGCACTGTCAGGTCATTAGTTTGTTGCGCAGCTAACTGCCCGGATAACAAAACAACAATGAACAGAATCAAAAAACGCATCATACTTCAGTGGTTAGGGGCGCGCTGAATCCTGCAGCAATGTAAGTAATAACCTTCCTGATTAAATCTTCAATAACCATGTGTTGCTGATATTCAGCTTCTGCTATCTCAGATAGGGCTTTACTGGATATCATAGTAAACACACAGGAACCAAGTGCAAAATGCCAGCGCCAGAACACCTCACTTGGGGAGAGGTGCGGCACAGCCAAATGCAGTGCTTTGTTTAAATGTTTAAGTTCAGCAGCAAAGTGACTGGTAATGTAGCGTCTTAAGTGACCTTGTGATTCATAATAAGCCCGTGCAAATAGCTGAACAAACACACGGGTACCGTTAGGTCTCACCTTTTCCAGTGACAATAACGGTTCGACCAACGCACCAAATAGAGTTTCAGTGCTCGTCGCTTCGCCGGACTCACGCATAGCTATCAGTTTTTGATCCAAAGCCGGCATTAATACACTGAGATAGCGTGCCAGCACTTCCTGAATAAGTTGTTTTTTAGACCCAAAATGATAATTCACAGATGCCAGGTTAACATCAGCTTCGCTGGTGATAGCTCGAAGAGAAGTATTGTCAAAACCGAAATCGCAAAACAGGTGTTCAGCGGCGTTCAATATGCGTTCTTTAGTGGACACGTTTCTAATTATAAATTCTTTGTGTTTCAGGACTGTAAAGGGTCTGTAATTAAAGTTCAAGCAAGATAACTTAATTCTATGGCTATCTATCTAAAATATGGTGCGCTCAGTTGCCTGAGGTACAGTCAGGCATCTATACTGTCGTGCGAAAACATACCCAATCGTTTTTACATTAATAATAACGACAGAAATGAGGAACACTTCATGATTAAACGCTCGATGTTGGCGGTACTTATCGCATCAACGCTCGGCATGGCAGGATGCAATGACACCACGGAAACCGTAAAAAAAGACAGTAACGTTGAAAAAGCGCCTACTGCGGAAGATGCCAAAGCCTTTATTAAAAGCGCACAAGAAGAATTAGAAAAACTACAAGCGCCCGCCGCTCAAGCGGCCTGGGCTTACCAAACCTATATCATTAAAGACACCGCTGCGGTATCCGCCTATTTATCAGAAAAGCTCTCTAGCCGAGCGTCTGAATTAGCTAAAGAGTCGGCTAAGTTTAACAACGTTGAAGTCGATCCTGACACTCGCCGTCAATTAGATTTATTGCGTAACTCTCTGGTTTTGCCTCCTCCTGGAAATGCTGCTGATTCAGAGCGTCTGGCACAAATTGGTACCGACATGGAAGGTATGTATGGCGCAGGTCAATATTGCCCGGAAGAAGGCAAATGTTGGGGCCTGACAGAGATGGGTGGCATGATGGCCACAGAAAGAGACGAAAAGCTACTATTAGATATCTGGCAGGGCTGGCGTCAGGTGTCACCACCGATGAAAGATCTTTACGTTGAGCAAGTAGAAATAGCTAACAAAGGCGCTCAAGAGTTAGGCTTCGAAAATATCAGCGAGTTATGGCGCGGTAAATATGACATGGAAGCCGATGCTTTTGAAAAAGAACTGGACAGATTGTGGGGTCAGGTCGAACCCTTCTATGATGCCCTACACTGCCATGTGCGCGCAGAGCTTGGTGAACAATACGGTACCGATGTTGTTCCGCAAGACCAACCCATTCCGGCGCACCTGCTAGGCAACATGTGGGCACAAACGTGGGGCAACATCTATGATATCGTCAAACCTGAAGAAGAGTTACAGGTTACCGATGTTACCGCTGCCCTTGAGGAACATGGTTACGACGAAATCAAAATGGTTGAACAGGCAGAAGCGTTTTTTACTTCTTTAGGTTTTGAGCCGTTACCAGAGACTTTCTGGGAGCGCTCACAGTTTACCCAACCAGCTGATCGCAATGTAGTATGTCATGCGTCCGCCTGGAACCTGGATGATAAAGAAGATCTGCGCATTAAGATGTGTATCCAGAAAACGGGAGAAGAGTTCGCTGTTATACACCACGAACTAGGTCATAACTTTTATCAGCGTGCCTACAAAGATTTACCACTGGTTTATCGAGGTAGTGCCAATGATGGCTTCCACGAAGCGATTGGTGACGTAATCGCTCTTTCCATTACACCCAAATACATGAAGCAAATCGGTTTGATTGACGAAATTCCAGATGCTTCAAACGACATTGGTATGTTGTTAAAATTGGCGCTGGATAAAATTGCTTTTGTTCCCTTTGGCTTATTAGTTGATAAATGGCGCTGGGGTGTGTTCTCCGGTGATGTTACGCCAGAGCAATACAATGATTATTGGTGGCAATTAAGAGAGAAGTATCAAGGCGTTATGGCGCCAGTTGAGCGCCCTGCCGATGCTTTTGATCCAGGGGCTAAGTACCATATTCCAGGCAATACGCCATATTCTCGTTACTTCCTTGCCCACCTGCTGCAATTCCAGTTCCATCGTGAGCTTTGTAAAATAGCAGGTGACGAGGGCCCGGTTCACCGTTGTTCAATTTATGGTAACGAAGAAGCCGGAACGGCACTAAACAACATGCTTGAATTAGGCCAAAGTAAGACATGGCAAGAAGCTCTGGAAACCTTGACCGGTTCACCACAAATGGATGCGACGGCCATATTAGATTACTTTGCACCACTTAAAGTGTGGTTAGATGAGCAGAACAAAGACCGTACTTGCGGTTGGTAAACTCATCAACAGCAAACAACACCGTTTGCTATCTTTACTGACAAAGTAAAATGAAAAGAGACTGAGTTGTCAGTCTCTTTTTTTGTTTCTGCCCCGTTCATCTTCAGCCCCAAAGTTCTGGCTTAAATGCTGTTTCGTTATTAACAGCAAAGGCAGCCCTTCAAATTTGCACTAGTGCTCAAGCGTCACAACCATAAAAGCAAAACGGCTCTTCGGCTTTGCGCTATCCCATTCAAGAGATTTGATTTAGAAGCTCATTTGCAAAGTGATCTTAGAACCTGTTCACAACTAATATCGTGTACGGTGTTGCTTAAAAGCTACTGATTATGAAAAGCGCTTAATCAAACTGTCGTCTGCAGGCTGGTCTTAGCGGGTTAGGAGTTAATACTTTAATGTATCTTTGCTACTGAGTGAGTTTCCCGGGAGGCACTAACAAGGGCTTGTATAGTTAAGATAATTTTTTGCATAAAAAAACCCGCTGTCTCAGCGGGTTCTTAAATGGGTTGTTTAAGCTTAGTTTGCTACTACGCTTTCATCTCTGACAACAATGGCTGTACCTTGCGTAGCAAAGAAAGTCGCCATTTGCAGTTGCATTTCAGTAGTAGCTGCAACGCTCGAAGTTGGGTTGAACAACGAACCATGCTCACCTGCTACGAATCTTACAGCACCGCTTTGTGGTGTTTCAGCAACAACTGAGCTGCTTATAGAAGGTAATCCCAAGAATCTGATCAGTGCTTCTGTACCTGAAGTCGGTAGTGAAGTGGTATTTGGAATAACCTGATCACTGCTGCCTTCAGATCCATCACCTACAACTTCGTGTAGCAATACTGGCGTTGTGGCCGCCAGACGCGCTGCGTAGTTGTTTGGATCGCCACCTTCAATCACGGTTTGGGCCGCAAAAGCAAACTGGCCGATTATGGCTGCATCTGCTGCAGCTTGGGCCGCGGTTCTTTCACCCACGTATTGCAAGTAAGCCGGGATTAAAGCTTGTGATACCGGCACACCGTTGGTTTGTGCATAAGTACCTAAAGCTACCTGGAACGACTCAGAACCGCCGGCCAATACGCTAGCAGAAACCAGAGGTCCGAAACCAGCAGACTCAATCAGGAACTGAGCAATACCGCCACCAGGAACAGATAAACCTGCAGTTTTGAACTCGAACATAGAGTTAAACGCTGCTAAGTCACCACTCATTGGCGTATTCGCAGTAGCAACCGTACCAATACCTGTAATTGAACCTAAGCTTTGGCCCATGAAGTGAACGTTAGTAGGATCGATGTCAGCTTCACCAGTCGTATCAACCCAGGCGTTCAACCCAAGACGTAAGCCCATAGTATCAACGATACTTTGTCTCAAGTTATCACGTGCAGACAGCAAGCTACCCAGATTCAAATAATCTGTGGATGAGCCACCGAAGCCATTTGAGGCATTGACTGTTTGACCGTCAATTTCAAAACCACGACTACCATGCAGAGGATGGTCGATAGCTACAGTTGCAAATCCAGCTAAAGCCAAGGTACCTGCTGCGGCTAACACATCTTCTTTCTTGGACGTAATACCGTGCTGAATCACGACAACTGGCCAGCCAGCTTCGGGTTTACTTACCGGAGCAATCTCATCTGGATTAATTGTCGCCAGGAAGTTGATCAATTCTTCGTCCGGAATAGTCACCTGAACTTCAATTGTCTCAGTACCATCTGGATTTGAACCTTGTGCTACAGGCACTGGAGCAAATTTAGTCAAATGACGGCGGTCGGTAATGCCAATCGCAGCCAAATTCAAATCATACAGTTGACCACCACTGGCAGCCTGACAAAGTTCATTGTTAGGACCTACTGCGCCATTTGCAATTAAACTTGCAACCGTACCAGGTGCTGAGCCTTCAATGGCAGAAACGGCCGCACCTGATGTGCAAGCACTACGCCACCAGTCGCCTAACGGATTCTCTGGGTTTGAGTAATAAGGCAAGTTTACCTGACCGGTTTTCAGTGTCGCTGCACAGAAAGGAGCTAGTGAACCATAGGCACTGGCAACGGTTGGGTAAAGTGGGTTTAACGGGTCGCCCGTCAGAATAGCCCGCATCGTATCGCAGTTTAGACCCAAAGCTTCAAACTGTGCGAAAGTATCAGCGCCCAGTAACGTTGGCCCCAACACATCGTATGCACTATCACCACGAGGTGAATCACCTACTGCTACAACAGGTAGATATTGTGCAGCAGTCGCTTGTGCCGTTGGTAAATCAACACCTTGAGCAAGTAACGTACCTAACGCCTGCGCGAATGGGCCAACCTGCAATTGCTTAACTGTAGCAGTTACCGTACCAGCAGAGCCGGTTGAGATGTATGCCGCGTAGCTGGTTTGTTCAATTGGAATACCCGCGCCAGACGAACCATTGACCAAGAGATTCACTAAGCCTTGAAGCTGTAGCTGATCAGCAGAGGAAAGTGGTAAAGAATTAATGTCTTGTCGAGCCAGTTCCCAAGTTGTTGAACCCAGCACAGGACGACCATCGGAATCTAGCAAGTCTTCCGTTACAACTAACATGTAACCTTGGCCGGGCTTCAATGGACGCAATGGAATAATAGCAATAGTGTCACTATCACTCAGGGTAACCGCGTAATCCTGGTTCAGTGTTAGTCTTTCACCAATCTCACAAGGCACACCCGGCGCTGCAACCTGAGAAGCAATCGCCTGACAAGCTGCAGAAGTACCTTCAAGCGCTTGTGTTGCCTCGTAAATATGGATAGCGTTTGGTGCCTGCAATGAAGCTAGTGGAAGAGTGACGTTAGCAGGCAAGTCCACGTCAATAGTCATAGGATATTGGGTGGACCAACCATCCAGCGCGCCTACTGCGTCGAGCGGATTGGAACCGTCGAAGTCGGTTTGATTTTCTGATTCAATAGTGAAGTCAAAAAGGCTGGTAGCCGGTAACATTGCTGCGTCATTGGGCAGCGGAAATGTCGAAGGTGGATTAAACACGATACGTGCAAAAGGCTTATCGACAGGAGTCTGTGCCTGGACCTCAACCAGGTCCTCGCCTCCACCTCCACAGCCGGAGAGGCTGAGAGATGCGGCAATCGCGGTGCAGAGTAGCAGTTTTTTCATATGTATCCCCAAATCCTATTCTAATTATTGTTTAACCTTGTAGGTTTAGTATCCGCATTAATTGTGTGCAGGTAAATGTTTGGTCATAACTTGTACGACCAGTGACAATTAACCCAATATTATGGGCAAATAAAAGTATTTGCAAAGATTTGTTAACTCTTTGTTAGTAAATCAACCAGTACGCAAAAGCCAGTACCTGCTCTACCCGCTTTACATCAATGATTGAGGCTTTTTATCAATAAACTATCCCAAACATAGGACAGTCAGTGTTAAAATCCAGTTTTTTTTACAATTGGAAAGTATATGCTTGATTTTCAGCCAAATTCTGATGCTTTGTCGGGTAAAACCATATTGGTAACTGGCGCTGGTGATGGCATTGGCAAAGAGGCAGCGCTGCAATTTGCGCGCTATGGTGCCAATGTTATTTTACTAGGTCGCACGATTGCAAAACTGGAGGCCACTTATGATCTTTGTGAAAAACAAAGTAACGCTGAGTTGGCCATCGTGCCCTTGGACCTGGAAGGCGCAACAGTAAAGCATTATCAGGATATGGCCAGTACCATTGAAAATCAGTTTGGTAAATTAGATGGCTTATTACACAACGCCAGTTTATTGGGACAGTTACAACCCTTCGGTCAAATCCCGGAAGCCGAATTTCGTCAAGTAATGCAAGTTAACCTCAATGGTCAATTTTTTATGACTCAGGCTTTATTGCCTGTTTTGAAAAAAGCCCCCAACGCATCTGTGGTGTTTACTTCTTCTTCGGTAGGTGTAAAAGGTCGTGCTTATTGGGGTACTTACGCTATTTCAAAATTTGCCACCGAAGGCATGATGCAATGCCTGGCAGACGAATACTCAAATAGTACAATGCGCTTTAATTGTATTAACCCAGGTGGCACACGAACGGGGATGAGAGCGAAAGCATTTCCCGCGGAAAACCCCGAAAGTTTAAAGACCCCAACCGATATCATGCCTGCATATTTGTATTTAATGGCTGATGCTAGTATTGGTGTCACCGGCGAAACCCTGAATTGCCAGCCTAAATAAATACAGCAAACAGCCATAAAAAAAGCCTCTGATGAGGCTTTTTTTATTATGTGATAGTTAGTCGCCTATTTTGGCCCAGGTATCTCTGAGCGCCACAGTACGGTTAAACACCAACTTATCTTGCTGAGACTCCTTGTCTAAACAAAAGTAGCCTGTTCTTTCGAACTGTACGGCTTCGCCAATGGCTTTACCAACCAGACTGCATTCCACAACACCATTGAGTTTAACAAGCGATTCAGAGTTGTAGGCTTCTGCCAGTTCCATCGCGCCGGGATTCGCCTCTTTAAACAAACGATCGTAAAGTCGAATTTCCGCAGGATTATTACGCACAGCAGAAACCCAATGGATTACCCCTTTGACTTTACGGCCATCTGCGGGATCTTTACCCAAAGTATCGGCATCATAAGTGCAATAAATCGTCTGAATGTTACCCTCAGCGTCTTTTTCCACTCGTTCTGCTTTAATAACATATGCATTGCGCAGACGAACTTCTTTTCCCAACACCAGCCGCTTGTATTTTTTATTGGCTTCTTCGCGGAAGTCATCACGCTCAATGTAAATTTCGCCATCAAAAGCTAGCTCTCGCTCACCCAGTTCAGGTTTATTGGGATGATTCGCGGCCTTTAGTATTTCACCTTCAGTATTGGCGTAATTTTCAATCACCACTTTTATCGGATCTAACACTGCCATTGCACGAGGTGCGTCTTCGTTGAGTTCATCCCGGATACAGGCTTCTAACATGGACATTTCGATCAAATTATCCATTTTAGTCACACCAATGCGGCTACAAAACTCTCTGATAGACGCTGGCGTGTATCCTCTACGGCGCAAACCGGCGATGGTTGGCATCCGCGGATCGTCCCAGCCATCCACAAAACCTTCAGTTACAAGCTGGATCAGTTTGCGCTTGCTTAGTACCGTGTATTCGAGATTTAAGCGAGAAAACTCATACTGTCTGGGCTGAGTTTCGATGCTGATATTGTCGATTACCCAATCATACAACCGACGGTTGTCCTGAAACTCCAATGTACACAATGAATGAGAAATGCCCTCAATCGCATCCGATATACAGTGGGTAAAATCATACATAGGATAAACGCACCATTTCTCGCCAGTTTGATGGTGATTAGCGAATTTGATGCGGTAAATCACTGGATCGCGCATGCACATAAACGGCGATGCCATATCAATTTTGGCGCGCAAGCAGCAATGACCTTCCGGGTATTCGCCTTTGGTCATCTTATCAAACTCAGCCAGGTTTGTGGCCGCATCGGTATCGCGATAAGGGCTGTGCTGACCGGGTGCTTTTAGTGTGCCACGCATTTCGCGAATTTGCTCTTGTGAAGAAAAATCAACAAACGCTAATCCTTTTTCAATAAGCTCTACGGCGTAACCGTGTAACTTGTCGAAATAGTCTGACGAGTAACGTACCTCACCTTCCCAATGGTACCCCAACCAGCTAACGTCTTCTTTGATAGCGTTAACATAGTCTATGCTTTCCTTCTCAGGGTTAGTATCGTCAAAACGAAGATTGCACGTGCCCTTGTAATCTTCAGCAATACCGAAGTTAAGGCAAATGGATTTAGCGTGTCCGATATGCAAAAAGCCGTTCGGCTCTGGCGGGAAACGAGTATGTACACTTGAATGTAGACCCGACTCCAGGTCGCGATCTATGATCTGTCTGATAAAATTGGTCGGACGATTTTCTGTCTCGGCCATTGGTCATCCTCTAACTAGTTTAAAACGCCCCAAAAGTTTCTTATTCGTTGTTCTACGCAGATTTTACGGGGGGAATAATTCAAAACCAGAATGATAACTTTTTGCCTGACTGGAAGGAAGCGCGATTTATACTCACTGAACCATTTGCGTTAATCGCCAACAAATTAATTGCCAATAATCTCTCGGCAACGCTGTCAAACTATCAAAAGTCCCGTCACATCGTTTATTTTGTGAACGACGAGCAACCTGTTTATTAACTTTTGCCGCTACAAGCGCAATAAAACTTGTGCCATACCATAAGAGCGGACTACTATTTTTGGGTGAGAAATAAAACAATAATGACTCAGCAAACACAATGAAAGAAAAAGCCACATCCTTTGATATCGCCCACAAGGCCGGTGTTTCCCAATCAACAGTGTCTCGGGCGCTGCGCAACAGTCCGCTTGTGAGCAAAGAAACTCGCGACAAAATTAAAGCTATCGCACGCGAGTTGAACTACAAAGTTGACAAAAATGCCAGCAATCTGCGGCAGCAACAAAGCAAAACGTTGGCGTTATTGTTGTTTGAAGATCCCACCTCAGACGACAGTATGATCAATCCTTTTTTCCTATCCATGTTGGGTAGCATTACCAGAGCGACGGCAAATGCCGGTTTTGACCTGCTGGTGTCGTTTCAACAATTCAGTGACGACTGGCATGCAGATTTTGAAGATACCCATAAAGCAGACGGCATTATTCTGTTGGGCTATGGCGACTTCCTGGAATATCAGGATAAGTTACAGGCGTTAGAAGAACAAAACACCCACTTCGTGCGTTGGGGGGCGATTAACGAAAGTCACCCAGGTGTAGTTATCGGCAGCAATAATTATCAAGGCGGTAAAAACATCACTCGACACCTGATTTCATTGGGCCACAAAGAATTTGTATTTATCGGTGGTGCTGACAATAACTGCCCCGAATTCCTGGAGCGTTTTAATGGCTTTAACGACGCCTTAAAAGAAGCGGGTCTATTGGGCGAAAATCAGCGCGCTAAACATTGGGATGCGATATCCACCGAACACTCAGGCTACAATGTGGCTAAAGCGCTGGTGGAGTCAGGTGCGAAAGTCGATGCAATATTATGTGCTTCCGACCTGATTGCTATTGGCGTATTAACCGCGTTAAAAGATTCCGGCATCTCAGTACCAGGCGACATTGCGGTGGCGGGTTACGACAACATCCCATTGGCCCCCTTTACCAATCCGCCCCTGTCTACCGTTAAACAAAATACGAAACTGGCGGGAGAACTGTTAGTAGACGCATTAGTGGGACAGATTGAAGGCCAACCGGTTGAAAGCCATCTCATAGATGCAGAGGTCGTTATACGCCACAGTTGTGGCGCAAAATAAGTCGATTAGTCGTTAAAAGAAAGAAGGCAGGCATTACGCCTGCCTTTTTTATGCTTCCCGTACTCTCAAGGTCAGGAGTCCGGCAATAGCCATACTTATCGCCGCTATCAATAGTGCATAGATGGGTTCACCATCGAAGATACGCGTTACCATAAAACCCAGAATACTGGCGGCAACCAATTGCGGTAAAGTGATAAAGAAGTTAAAGATCCCCATAAAGATCCCCATCTTATTTTGCGGCAAGGAATTGGCCAACAAGGTATAGGGAATAGACAGAATTGAAGCCCAGGCAAAACCAATACCCACCATGGAATAAATAAGGTAATTGGGGTTGTCGATGAGCAAGAAAGACAAAAAGCCTAATGCACCGAGAAACAAATTGATCAAGTGAGTAATGCGCAGATTTGTCGCCTTCACCAGAATAGGGATAACGACAGCAGCTAACGCCGCGAAAGCGAACTGTCCACCAAACAACACGCCGACCCAGTTTGCGCCCTCATTGTAAGCCGTTGAAGAAGGGTCACTGGTATGGTAATGGTGAGAGGTTACTGCTGCGGTGGTATAGATCCACATAGCAAATAACGGAAACCACGAAAAGAACTGTACCCAGGCCAGTTGTTTCATGGTATCAGGCATATTAAACAAGTCATCCATCATGGTATTAAAGCCATTGTCCGCCTTATTTTGTTTGGCGAACATCCCGGCCAAAAGCTGCAAAGCACCAAAGGCAGCAAGCACACCCGACAAAATAAATAACTTCTTATCTAAAGAGGCACTAAAAATTTGAATGATGGCCGTTAACACTAAGCCGATAATTAACCAGATTACACCGCCTTTCAGGTAAGCCTCAGCAGGATGTGTAACGTGTTCTTTAATTTGCACGGCGTGGGCTCTTCCGGCCTTGTCTTCAGCTTCTTTCTCCGCTGCGGCGAACTCGTCGAGTTCTTCCGGACTGTACTCTTTGGTAGACCAGATGGTCCAGCCCACGGCTAAAAAGAAGGCGACTGCACCAAAGTAAAAGGAAAATTTAACCGAATCAGGCACGACTCCCGGCTCTGCGGTATTGCTCACATCTAACCAATTGGCCAGTATCCAAGGCATTGCCGATGCAATCGTCCCCCCGATACCGATAAAAAAGCTTTGCATTGAAAAGCCGGTAGCGCGTTGTTCCTTTGGTAACATATCGCCAACGAAAGCGCGAAACGGCTCCATGGAAACATTAATAGCAGCATCCATAATCCAGAGCATACCGGCAGCTACCCACAAATAAGGCGAATTAGGCATGGCAATCAAGGCCAGGCTGGCGGCAATGGCTCCGTACAGGAAATAAGGTCGGCGGCGTCCGAGTTTATTCCAGGTATTGTCGCTCATGTGACCAATTATTGGTTGTACCACTAACCCGGTGAGCGGTGCCGCAATCCACAATATGGCCAGATTGTTGTAATCAGCCCCCAGTGTTTCAAAAATACGGCTGACGTTGGCATTTTGCAGGGCGAAGCCCATCTGGATCCCCAAGAATCCAAAACACATATTGAAGATCTGAAAAAAATTGAGTTCCGGCTTAGCTCTGTACATGCCTGTCCTTTTTTCTGGTTGTCATTTTTGTTCTTTGCTTAAAAGTATCACAAGCTGAACAATTTGCACCGCGAATGCGCAACAAACCCTACAGCAGCGATGCCACTAAACTATTTTTGCAATTTAAAACGAATGGCTACACCACCACTTGTAGCCATACGCAGACTCAAGCTTTCACCTTTTCTCACTGGCTTTCTAAAAATCGACATTTCATAGGGGTGGTCTCGCCAATCCGCTTTAGCTCCATCTTGATATACCTGCATGTCGTAGACCCGGTCGGCATCCAAAAAGTCGGTTTTTATTTCTACAACCCGGGGGTTCTCATCCGTTAAACCACCCAAGTACCAATCGTCACCATCGCGCTCCTTACGGGCAAACACCACGTAATCGCCTACCTCGCCAGCCAGGGCAATACTTTGCTGCCAGTCTGCGGGTACATCACGAATAAACTGAAAAGCGGGCAAATTGTTTTCGTAATGGCGAGGCAGATCCGCAGCCATTTGAATGGGACTGTATAACACTACATATAAAGCCAACTGTTTTGCCAACGTGGTTTGCACCCGATTCTCAGCGTGCAAGCCATACGGGGCTAGATTAAATATACCGGGGGTAAAATCCATAGGGCCTGAAAGCATACGCGTATATGGTAATACCGCGGTATGTTCTGGTGGATTAGGCGGTGAACCCCAAGCATTAAACTCTTGGCCTCGAGCGCCCTCTCTGGTTATCCAATTGGGATATGTGCGGCGCAAGCCAGTGTCTTTGATAGGCTCATGGGTATTGATGCTGATTTTGCGCTGCGCGGCTTCAAGTACCGAATGCAAATATTCATTGGCCATAAACTGTCCGTCATGCCATTCGTGTCGCACTATGCCATTGGCATCAATGCGCTTAATGTCTCCGCCATCGGCTACATAACCTGTTTTTACCTGTCGAATGCCCATTTTTTCGTACAAATCGAAAGCGTCGGCCATTTGATTGCGGTAGTTAGTGACACTGCCAGATGTTTCGTGATGACCCACCAAGCGAACGCCTTTGTCACGAGCGTACTGTGCCAGGGCGGGTAAGTCGAAATCTGGGTAAGATTTGGTAAAGCTAAACACATCACCATTGTGGAACCAACTGCCATCCCAGCCTTCGTTCCAGCCTTCAACTAATACACCATCAAAACCGTATTTTGCGGCAAAATCGATATAGCGCTTGGTTTCTTCGGTAGTGGCACCGTGCTTTTCGCCTGAGCCCCAGGTTTTTTCATTAACGTGCATGGCCCACCAAATACCCACATACTTACCAGGCTCAACCCAAGACACATCGCCCAACTTATTGGGTTCGTTGAGATTCAGGATCAGATCGGAATTTAATAGCCCGGTAGCATCATCGGCAATTTGAATGGTACGCCATGAGGATTTAAAAGGAGCCGCCGTTTTTACCCGAATACCGTCGCACCAGGGAGTCAAGTCGGTTTTTAAGGTGTTATCGCGCCCTTTATCCAGGGTAAAAGCCGCGTAATCCACAAGCGCCGCCTCGTGAATACTCACATGAGTACCCGTTGGTAAGCGCACCGTAAAAGGCGTGTGCACGCGGTCAATAGCGCTGACAGGCGTGGTTTCGTAAATATATTCGTAGCGATTCCAGCCTCTTGCCGGTATCCACCAGGCGGTAGCGTCTGACGCCAGAGCAAATTCAGTTTCTTCATCGACGATATCTACTTGCTCTATATTCTTGTGAGGGTTTACCTCATAGCGAAAGCCGAGGCCATCGTTAAAAACCCGAAACCGCACAGTAAACTGATAATCTTGTTCATTCTTAAACACCACACTCAGCTCGTTGTGCTGGTCGGTGATAAATTGCCTTTCACCCCAAGGTTGCTCCCAAGTTTGATTGACACTTTGAGTTTGTGAGCTTTGGATATCAAACCCGGCGCCAAAAGCCGGTAACTGTTTAAAGACCAGTCCCAGACGCGAATTGTTAAGAATGGTTTCATTGTCGAATTTCACTGAGTAACCCGGAACATCGCCATCATCACTGAGCAACACCGTAATGCGGCTGTCAGGCGATTGCACTTGCAGGGTTTCTGCCTGGCTATGGGCAATCGGCAATAATAACGAGGTGAAAACCAACAATGAGCCGGGCTTAGTGAACAAAGAAGAGTGATTCGGCATAAGCTTCTCGCAAGGGTGCATTAACAATCCATGAGGGTTGTTTAACTTAAATTTAACAGGATTCTAAACGGCAATTTTCACCGACACCACTTACATACGTATGCAAAGCGTATTAACCTGTATTAATCACCCTCAACACTCAAATGTTTGCTATTGCCAGCAGAAGGTTTTCGACTAGAATGGTACTAATTCACTAAAAATCAATAAGTTGTTACTAGCTATGCAGCCGCCGGGCAAGTCGGTTTTATTCTCTACTTTTAAGCATTGCTTGGTTGTTGTGCTATCTGTCATCACCCTACTCGTTTTACCAGTTCAAAGTATTGCCGCAAGCCAAACCATCAGTATTGCTTCTAGCTTAGATGACTATGATTTGAGTTTGTTTTTGGAAGAATTTAAACAGCAAACAGGGATAAACTTTGAATTTGCCACATTAGATACCTCAGATCTCAAAACAGAATTACTGATCAGAGCCGACACCAAAACGCTGCCCGACGTGGTATTAGTACCAGGAGATTTGCTCGGGCTCGAAATGGTCAATTACAGTGTGATACCCAAAGACTGGATGAGTGACAAACAGCCCACCAAAAACCTGGAACAAAGCACTGTTAAAGGAGCACCCTTGGGTATTCCAATCTTGTCGGGTAACCACCTGATGCTTTATTACAACAAATCTTTGGTAAACCAACCCGCTACAAGCTGGCAAGCCTTAATAGCGCAGCAACACCAGCTAGAGCAAGACGTTGAACTTATTGCCTGGAGCTATAATGAAATGTTTTGGCTAATTCCGTTTTTAGGCGCGTTTGATGCGCTGCCTTATCTGGATGGCGAAATACGACTTGGCACAACAGGTACAGCACAGGCACTGCGCTTCTATCAGTCTTTGGCTGAACAAGGTGTTGTCGCCAAAGAATGCCACTACCAGTGCAGCCTTGATAAGTTTGTATCAGGCAAAGTGGCTTACATGATCAACGGTAGTTGGGCATTACATGCGTTTGATGAATCTCTCGGAGAAAATTTAGGGGTCGCCTTATTACCCGCGATAAAAGGCAATGGCATGGTGCCCTACTCCTCAGTATTTGCACTGGCCTTTCCCGGTGACAGCATCAACTCAGACAAATCAGCAGCATTAAAACAACTGGCCCGGTTTTTACAATCTGACGATGTACAACAGCGTATCTGGCATACGTTGCGCTCCCTGCCCTCCAATATCAATGCAATAAACCGAATCAAAGACGACAGCAATAGCAATATCAGCAATTATATCAGTCAGTTAGAGTTGGCTGAACCCATGCCCAGTGATCCGGAAATGTCAATTATATGGGAAGCTTTGGTGATGGGTTTTAATCGCCACCAGGGGGGGGCTTTGGACGCGAGTGAGGCCGCGCAATATATGCAATACGTAGCGGAAAAAACCAAGAAGGAACTGTATTGAAACGGCAAAAACCCTCCATACACACCATGCTGCTGGTTTCGATAATTACGATTATCGCGGTACCGCTTTTGGTTTCTTATGGCTATTTTTTGCGTGACTCCTATCAATCCAGCATGGAGCGGGCGCAGTTTTCCGTGCAAAAAGAGCTCGACAGAGAAGCCTATGAAATGCGCAGTGCGTTATTTCAACTGCAATACCAGATTGCTTCTTTCGCCCGAAATAAAGCGATTGGTGAGTTAGCGGTCAATATTCTGTTTGCCCAATTTGCCCAGAAACAAATGCAGCGTCTGGTGGAAGATAACGCCTTTGTGCACTCAGCATTTATCAGCGATGGTTCAGAATTCATTATTGAAGGCTACCCCAGCAGTACTTATCGAATAGACGCCAGTGGCATTGCTGCCGTCTCTAAAAATATTATGGCGCGCGGTGAGGATATGGAGTTACCACTGTTGCTCACCCTGTCGTCCACCATAATGCCTGATACAGAAAACACAGAGCCCAAAACCTTGCTGTTTTTTGTTATGCCACTGCGCAAAGAAACAGGCTCTATCGTCAATCCCTACAGAGTTACCTCGGCGCTCTTTGTTGAAATCGATTTATTAGCGGCTCAAACTCTTTTGGACGCACCCGATATTGCCTCAGTATTGCGTTTTGGTAACGCCTTGCTCACCGAATACGGTACATTACCCGCAGGAAAACGAGTAAATGTAGAGCAAACCATATTTGGTAGCGAACTGGATTTTAATCAAAACGACTCACTTATTTTGAGTATTGCCCTGTCGCAAGAGAGCTTTTTGCAACGTTTTCAGGAAAACCTGTTTTATACCCTGGTGTTCAGTGCCTTAATTATCAGCCTGTCTTTTTTCCTGGTATTGCGTCTTTCTAATCGGGTCAAAGACCCACTGGTTGAACTTACCAAAACCGCCAACAAATTCGACAGCGGTGATTATCAGCCCTACCTTAAAGATCAAGAATTTGTAGAGTTTGAACAAGCCATCAACGCTATGAATCGCATGGCCGCCACCATCAGTCGTCAGATCAGCAGCCTGAAGGAAGCCAAACTTACTGCAGAAAAATCAGAGCAAATCAAAACCCAATTTTTAGCCAATATGAGCCATGAAATTCGCACGCCGATGAACGGTGTGTTGGGTTTACTGGATATCCTCAATAATAAGGTGACCGAGAGAGAGCAAAAACAACTGGTAGCCCGCATCACCGAATCTGCTAAAACGCTGCTAACCATAGTGAACGATATTCTGGACTTATCCAAACTGGAAGCCGGTAAACTTCAAATCGAACACATCCACTTTAATGTTAAACAAGTGCTGCTGGGTGTTGTACGTACCTTCAGTCATTCGGCCAAGAGCAAAAACATAAAACTAGTGCTCGATAGCAAAGCCATAAGCCAGGACTGGTGGCAGGGCGATCCCACCCGTATTACCCAGGTACTGAATAACCTGGTATCCAATGGCCTTAAGTTTACCCACGACGGACAAATAACCATTACCGTAAGTTCCCTCAACAATAGCAATACTGATTACCTCGAGTTCAGAATTCAGGATACCGGTATTGGTTTAAGCCAGGAGCAGCAACAGCGATTGTTTAACAAATTTGAGCAAGCGGATAACTCCACCACTCGCAAATACGGCGGCACGGGACTAGGCTTGTCTATCTGTAAATCGTTGGTGGAAATGATGCAAGGCCAGATAACAGCAACCAGCATGCCAGGCAAAGGTAGCGAGTTTTGTTTTACCGTTAAAGTGGAGCCAGGCGAACCACAACAAGCCGTACCAGACACACTGAGCGTTCCCGATTTGTCGCAATTCCGGGTACTGGTGGCTGAAGACAACCCCATCAACCAGGATATTCTGCGCTACCTTTTATCGGAAACTCGTATTCAGGCAGAGTTTGTCGACAATGGCGCAAAAGCCGTTAACGCTCTTAGCGCCCAATTACCTGATGTGATCTTAATGGATGTGCAAATGCCGGAAATGAGCGGCCCGGAAGCCACCAAGCTTATCCGCGCACAAGGCTTTACCATGCCCATTATTATGCAAACCGCCAACGTGATGACCGAAGAGATCGAATCTTATCTGGGTGCAGGCGCACAAGCCCATATTGGCAAACCCATCGATAAGCATGTGCTGTATAAGACCTTAAGTGAAGTGTTAGCGAAAAGTCGCTAATTTGGCTTTTTAAAAGCAAAGTAAATACAAATCAACCAACCTAATGGTGGAACGAAGAAGCTGGCCACGCCGGTTAATAACAGTGTTCGCAATAGACTATCTGTTTTGCCTTTGGCCAACACTGCAGTGGCGCAGATGCAACCAATCACATTAATCAACAACAGTATTAAAAAAGATATATAAGACATGAATTAAAACTCCTTTTTTTGCAAGTCACAACGCTCATCCATAAGAGCAATGGGTTAAGTTAATGCTGATTTAAACTAAAAGTATTCAAGAAGACGACACAAATAAACGGGCAACATATTAACCGCAGCGAGACCAGATTGAAACAGCAAAATAACGCATTCGTCATCATTTCAGTTTTACTCTTTACTCGTATGTTCCTGCTCTTCGACAAACTCCCGATGTGTTTACCGAGACTGTCATAAAAACGCTTGTTGCTTAAGTTGCTTGATCATGGATTCAAGTCCCGCTGATGTTAAAGTGTGTCCTTCACCCGGCAAAGGAATCGCAAAAACATGCTTTAAATGAGCAACATTATTCAAGAATGTCGTAGAATTAGAAGGCTCTACATTTTTGTCCTCTGTTCCGTAAACGATTGCGATGGGTTTATCATGCAGTATTTTTGAGCTTATCTTTTTGTTAGAGTACTCTACTTCACAATTTTTGAAAGGGGACAGGCCCCAACGCCCTTTCTCGAGCACAATCCCACAATAATCCAATGATCCATTGATAGAAATGAACTCATCGAAGTTTCTTGAAAGCTCCGTATTTTTGGCAATTTTAATTGTTGCATATCCACCATAGCTTCCGCCCATCAAAATAACCTTTGAAGGTTGAAGCTTCATTCTCACAATCGCATCTTTAAGAGCTGTGACGACATCCAGAAATGCGAGATGCTCTACATTACTTCCTGTAAAACTGCGCCCAAATCCTCGTGAGTTCCGATAGTTAACCCTCAGCACATTATACCCTGAATCAGCCAGAAGCGTATCCAGCTGACTCAATTGCAATTTATCTCTGATAAACGGTCCCCCGTGAAGATGCACAACAAGTGGAGCTTTGAAATTATCGACCGATTTGGTGAAATAACTCAGCACCTTTTCTTGCCCTTCTGTTGATGTCCACAGTGCCTCAGTTTTATATTTAGAATCTATAAGAGTATTTAAAAGCACCTTACCTTTACCCGATTTTACATCGAGTAAAAAAGCGCTGTAGTTAGCCGAACCCGCAATTTCAACAACCACTTTTGACAAGCCATCAGAAACAGCTTTTATGTCAACATCAAACAGACCTGTTTTTGGAGAAACTTCCTTAATAAATTCATGAATTATTCTGCCTTCTGAAGAAAGAGGCACAAATTCTTTCGTCTCTCTGTAAATAATCACTCCATATAGCTCGCCACGTCTAGTATATAATGGTCGTTCAATATCAAACTCTGGATCAGAGTAAACCAATTTAAAATTGTTTTTTTCATAACTGTATTCATACAGACTGACTGTGTTTCTTTTAGCATTGGAAGTAAACCAAAGGCTATTCCTCGATTCTTCGACTCCCCTTATTTTAAACGTCTTAAAAAGCTGCAGTTCATCCACCTGTGGAGTATAAGATAAAATCGTCGTTGGTAACCCGGGATGTTCTTCCACAAACTTTGATTGATTTACATTTTTCAAATTGAATGATTTAGAGGATTTGTCATACACAGCCTTGAGATAAGGTAATCCTTCTGGATTATAATACCAATCAATCACGAACTCGTTGTCAGATTGCTGGTTATGTGAAAAAACCTTTCGAATGCCACGTTTATTTTCAACAATTTCATATCTATCTTCAGTTTCATTGTATTGATCTTGATAAGTGATTCCATTATCTAATATATATTTTTTGGCTTCATGATTTTCGAATTCAATGTAGGGGATGTAACCGATATTGGACAATAGCGACGTAACCTGTGGGTATTGATATGTTCCCCATAGTTGAGTCGTTAAAACGGGTATTTCAACTACATGAGGAGACAAAGACTGCGGGAATGGAAAATACGCTAAACTGCGGATATCTATTTGACTTGCATACCCAAAACCATCTGGACCTTGCGGATACAGGGCTTTTGTATAGACTATGTGCTCACTGTCTAGAGACCATGTCACGGAATCCATATCCACATGGAAAGGAAAAACGGTATCCAGTCCGGCAGTGTCAAGAATAATTCCCATTCTTTTCTGGAAATCCGGGCCACTCTCCACTCCTATGTCAATGACCGTACAATTTATGTAAACAAACTGACCATTCGGTGAGAGCGAAAATTCACCTTTCCTACAGCCATTAAGGATCTCTTCACCCCAAGAGAAAGTTGAGGTTATCAACAACAAAACAAACAATTTTCTGAACATAGATAACGTAAAGACTTTTATGGTAAAAACAGGTTCACCTTCAAGATTAACCCACTAAATAAAACGGCATTACATATTTAGTATTAGAGAGCAAAAAGCTCGAGCTTTCAGGTGCTCAAGACTCATTTACAGAACAACACTGGTCATTCACTTCTTTTCTGAAGGCAAAATAAATACAAATCAACCAACCCAATGGTGGAACGAAGAAGCTGGCCACACCGGTTAACAATAGTGTGCGCAATAGACTATCCGTTTTGCCTTTAGCCAACACCGCAGTGGCGCAGACGCAACCAATCACATTAATCAACAACAGTATTAAAAAAGATATATAAGACATGAATTAAAACTCCTTTTTTGCAAGTAACAATGCTCATCCATAAGAGCAATGGGTTAAGTTAATGCTGATTTAAACTAAAAGTATTCAAGAAAACGACACAAATAAACGGGCAACATATTAACCGCAGCGAGACCAGATTGAAACAGCAAAACAACGTATTGGTTATAAATTCAATTTTATCCTTTACTCGTGTGTTCCTGCTCTTCGACAAACGCCTTGGGTGTTTGCTCAAACTCGGCTTTAAAACAGCTGGAAAAATAGGAGGGAGAGTTAAAGCCCACATCGTAAGCTACCTCAGTAACTTGTTTGCCGGACAACAAGAGTTCTTTGGATTTTTGCAGACGATATTTGCGCAAATATTCACAAAAGTTGTAATCCACCAAGGCAGAGAGTTTTCGATTTAGCTGTCGCTCGCTCATGGCCAGATCACTGGCGGCTTCTGCGCGAGTAAAGTGCTCCTGTTGATAATGCTCACCAATGACCTTTTCAAAACGATTAAAAAACTCCTTATCCCGTTTAGTCTGAAAACTGATAGCTTCCTGATTTTTGGTGGCCAGTTTATTGCTTAAATCTGCGGTGTGCTTTTTACGCAAAATATCGCGAATACTCAACAAGCGCTGAATGCGAATACGCAACTCTTTAAAATTGAATGGCTTGGTAAGATAGTCGTCAACATTTTCTTCCCAGCCCTTCATTCTGCTCAGGTCATCGCCGTAATTCCGCTGTCAGGGGATTGCACTTGCAGGGTTGCTACCTGGCTTTGGGTAATCGGGAGTTTTCTTCGCCCCCTTACACACGTAAGCGAAGCAAATTACCGGAATAAGTAGTCAACAACATTCATTTGGCAAGCTTTAATAAAAATCACTTGTCACTTTTGAGTTAGCAACAATGAAAAAGCAGATTTTTACCCTATAATGAATTTAAACACACCCTGTTGTAGTCACGCTACATAGAAAGAATTATCAATAATAAATAAACAAAGACGAAAGGACTTATAGTTATGAATGACTCTACCACACAACAACCAAACGACCCCGATTCTAAAGAACTAGGTATTTCATCACTAACTAATTCGATTGAAGGCCTTTCCGATTTAGTTAATTTAAAGGCTAAACACATAGAGCAGGAATTGAGCAAAAAATATGGCACCAACCTTCATTGTGGGCAGCCTTGTTTGCGGTGATGATTTCGTTACTCACGGCTACCGCGACTTATTTTCAATATGATGCCAAAAAGGCGCTTGAGCAATCTGAAAACAACATTACGTACCACAACAGAAAGGTTGAGTTCGAAGCACTTGAAAAAAAGCTAGAGGAAACCGATCTCGAACTAAAAAGCACTTCCAGCTCGCTAGAGCGACGAAGAGCGGAACTAAGCGCAGACGAACAAAGACTAGAGGATATTAAAAAGCAACTAGACGAAGCTAGAGATGAAGAAATCAGCAAACGAGATAGTGAAATAACTAGCCTAAGCTCACAGCTTGCAACATCAACGCAGCAAAATACGCGTCTGACCAGTGAAGTTGATCAGTTAAAATCCAATATTGCTGACCTTCGCAATCAACTCAATAATGCAGCGGATTCATCAGATATTCAAAACCTGCAAAATACAATTTCTGAAAAAGACAAAGAGTTAAGAAAGTTACAATCAAATAATCAAGAACTCACAAGACAGATAGAGTTCAATGCTGTCGCGGTCACAATAGATTTAACTCGAAATGTAAGAGTGCCGTTTTTCATTCCCGGTTCAAACTTGGGTATTCGCCTGGATAATGTTACCGAGAATCTGAAAAATGTAGATTTTTCTTACGGATTAAACCGCAATTTTAAATTTACAGTAAATGATTTAAGCATTGGCGACGCCATTGCCAGAGAATTAGACGACGGCTACCTTTATGTTTTTGAGGTTGTAAAGGCAAATCCGGAAGGTACGGAAACAGCAACACTAAAAGTGTCTCGCGTGATAAATAGATTTAATATCGACCTCAGGGATTAGGTAAGAATCAGGGCTAAGTATTACCTCTATTGGTAAGCAGGTACAGTATCATCGCCATAGCAACTGCGCCCCGGTAATCCCCCCAAAACTCCGTCAAACTGCCAGTGTTGCAGTTTGGCGATGTAAATAAACAGAGCGATATCCATGCTGCGGGCCAGAAGTATCTGAGGGGGCGCTTTGGAAAAAACGGGTAACTGTCAGAACAGGTCTGAGCTACTACAACTGATGAACGCCTCTACTGTGTTTAACACAAGACATTAACCAGATTATTAAGTTCTTTCCTGCTCTTCTACAAACTCTCTGGGTGTTTGCTCAAACTCGGCTTTAAAGCAGCTGGAGAAATAGGATGGAGAGTTAAAGCCTACATCGTAGGCCACCTCGGTAACTTGCTTGCCGGATAACAGTAGTTCTTTGGATTTTTGCAGGCGATATTTACGCAAGTATTCACAAAAGTTGTAATCCACCAAGGCTGAGAGTTTGCGGTTTAATTGTCGCTCGCTCATAGCTAGGTCACTGGCCGCTTCTGCGCGGGTGAAGTGCTCTTTTGGTAATGCTCACCAATCACTTTTTCAAAACGCTTAAAAAACTCCTTATCCCGTTTGGTTTGAAAACTGATAGCCTCCTGATTTTTGGTGGCCAGTTTATTGCTTAAATCTGCGGTGTGCTTTTTACGCAGAATATCGCGAATACTCAACAAGCGCTGAATGCGAATACGCAACTCTTTTAGATTGAATGGCTTGGTAAGATAGTCGTCAACATTTTCTTCCCAGCCCTTCATTCTGCTCAAGTCATCGCCTTTGGCGGTTAACAGTACCAATGGAATATGTGAGGTTGCATGATCATTGCGGATAGCATTTGCAAAGTCGTAACCATCCATTTCCGGCATAATGATATCTGACAAGATCAAATCAGGAATATTGTGCATTGCTTTTTCAAAACCGTCTTTACCATTTACCGCAGTTTCGATTTCATAATCGGCAGACAATGAATCACTAATAAACTCTCTAAGATCAGCGTTATCATCTACCACAAGAATTTTATATTTATCTGTGATATGGACCTGTTTAGTTACATTGTTTGACTCTGTGGAAGATGTTAATTTAGGCAAAGAGGAAACTGCATCAATTTCTGAGCCTAACTCTTTTAGCTGCGTGATCTGTGTAATCTCGCTATTGGTAATAACATCAGAAGGAAATACAATTTTAAACGCAGTACCGAATCCCAATTCAGATTCAACGGAGATGGACCCGCCATTACTGCTCACTAACTGTTTAACAAGGGCAAGTCCAATGCCACTGCCTTCAATGTTTTCCTCAGCATCAAAACGTGTAAAACGCTCAAACATAATAGCTTGATTTTCTTTTGATATCCCTTTGCCACTATCCTTTATTTCTATCTCCAATTGTTGCTCTACAATTTTAATATCCAGTGAAATCTCGGTATTTTCACCGCTGTATTTAATGGCATTTGAAAGCAGATTAGTCACAATCATCTCAAAAGAATCTTCAATGACATTGATTTTGATTTTAGGCACTTGAGAAATGGTCAGTGTCTGATGATTGCGCTCAAGTAGTGCAGCAAATGAAGCTGTAATAACCTGAATTGTATCTCTCAAATCATAGACTTGTTTCGGTAATGAACGATTAGTCTCAAGTTTTGCCAGTTCTAAAATTTGATCAACGAGTCTCATCAAGCGAGATGTGTTTCTTTTAACTATTTGCAGTAGCTTGTGCTCTTGCGGAGAATCCAACTTTTGTGCAATAACATCAAGTGGACCTGAAATTAAGGTGAGAGGTGTTCTGAATTCATGGGATACGTTGGCGAAAAACGCTTGTTTTTGTTTGAGTAGATGAGAAATCGTTTCTGTCCGCTCTGCTACTTTGAGGGTAAGTTGTTCGTTTATCTCCAACAGGCGTTTGTTTCGGTACCAGGAAATAAAGTAAATTAACCCCAACAAAAGCAGTGAGTAAGTTAAATAAGCCCAAGCCGTTTTCCACCATGGCGGAAGAACCGTAACGCCCAAAGAGACAACAGGCTGCTCAGCCAAGCTTCTGGGATCAGCGACTCTTGCTTGAAACTCATACTCTCCGGGTTGCATGGTGGTAAAAGAAGCAGAATGTTTATCCACCTCTAACATTTCCCACTCTTCACTTAGCCCTAACAATCGAGTTTCATATCGAAGCTGACCAGCCTCCAACAAATTGTTATGGCTCAATTGAATCCGCAGAACGATATTGTCATAAGGTAAAACCAAATTATTATCAGCAAGTTGAGGTAGCACCGGGCGGTGTTCTGATTGGTCTGCGAGAATATAGTGAACACGAGTAATTAGACTTTTAGTAATAGACCGCCTTTTTTCCTGAAAGTAGGCGTTGGCTTTTGCGGTATCTATAGCTATGACGCCTTTGTTGCCAGGAAGAATAAGTGTACCGTCGTCTAGCAATAATGACATATCAGAGGAAAACTCGGTGCTGAAAACCCCCTCGGCTTCAGTTACCTTAGTTAGTTCCTCGCTTTTCATGTTGTACACATAAAGCCCCCGACTGGAAGCTAACCAAAGGTTGTCGTAGGCATCCAATTCGGCCGTTCTCACATTTCTTATTTCAGTTGTTCCCGGCTCAAAATCAGTAAAACTCTTAGTCCGAAGATCAAAAATCTGAGCCTTGTTTCTGCGGACACAAATTAAAAACTGATGTTCGTTGAGTTGTTCGATGCAGTCTGTGTAGCTATTTTTATTGTCACGCGGAAAATGAATGATTTTTTCATTATGCCAATCAAACAAAAGAACCCCATTAAATGCGGTTAGAATCAAAGCTTTATTGTCTGCAACCTTCAAGATTTCAATGATTATCAACTCTTTTTCTATTTCACTGAAGCCCTGATCAAATCCGCCGTAAAAGAGCCCTTTATTTGCGCCAAAATCAGCGCCCAACAAATATCGATTATCTGATAACTTTAATACTTCTGAGATTGAGATACCTTCATGGGACTCAAGGCCTTTAATTTTATAGTTGGTTTCAACAACGTCCCCGAACATATTTATTTTAAGAAACCCGTTTTCATTCGTGCTTACTAAAAACCCCTTTTCAACAGGTAAAACGAAATACACAAAACCTATGTTTTTACTTAATGACTCAAACGTATTGCTTTGCTGGTTTAATACTGACAAGCCTATACCGTCTCCAAGTAAAATTTTTTCGTCAGCCATATCCAAGTATGAAACATTAAAGTCAAATAAATCTGCCCCTTGAAAAAATGATACAAAGCTAGAGTAGAAAGGAAACAGAAATACACCATTTTCACCTGTCCCTATTACTAACGAGTTTGACTCATTTATTAGAGACATTGCTGAAACTGTTCCTGTGGACTTTAATTCAAGTAATGGAGATAAATGAGAAGGACGGGAAAGCCCACCTCGAATCTGATCAAACTCATACAACCCATGTGTCAGGAATGATAGAAAGATAGTCCCGTTGGGCATCTCCAAAGCGGTTTCAACATCCTCATCCCAAAGTTTTCCACCTATTTTATTGGAAATTTTCACGAGTTCCTTATCATTCTTATAAATGAAAGCACCATCAGTAGTCGAAATTAATACCCCACCTAGAGAAGTCTTAACAATGTCATTAATATTTGAATCTTTAAGTGAAGGGATAGTACTAAGTTGATTTGAATTCAAGTCATAAATAAAAACACCATGCCCCCAAGTGCCTATACACAAGACATCAACACTTAACTCTACAATATCCCGGATTTTTACAACATTTGAGAATGGAATTTTGATCCTTGATATCTTTGACAATGTGACGTCCAAAACGAAGAGATTTGAATCACAACTAAAAAAGATTTTTTTTTGACTGTTCGATTCAGAAATGTCATAGCAATTAGTAATTTTGTAGTTATCTGCAGACTGTATTAGTCCGTGCTTTTTTTCTCTTTCATTAATATAAAAAATCCCTCCACCGTATATGGAGGCCCATATAGTTCCATTTATATCACTCGTAATACCTGTTATGTGGTCGCCGCTTAAATGCCCACTGGTTGTGTTGTATATTTTCTTTTCACCAGGTCTAATCATCGCTAAGCCATTCAATGAACCTACCCAAATTGCACCTTTATCCTCGTACAAACTAGTAGTGTAAAGGTTGTTTTCGTCAATAGACTCGATGGCCGGGAATGTGTTTCTGCTCATTGCGAATGTATTTAAATGAACACTGCCCATCAAAGTTAAAAAAAGCCAAATAATTGTTCGAGTCCCTATTTTGATAGTTCTTTTCTTATTTTTATAAGAATTAAACATCCAAAAATGTATCGTTTTAACTTGAACTTTAAATACAGAGGACAGCATCAATGAATCTCTCAAACAAAATTAGTAAAACTAAAATGGTTTTAACAGTTGGTACATTTCTTTTATTACAACATGGAGGCCCGGTAATAATATTAGCCAATATTGACGAAAAACAACAGGAACTAGTTGTAGAAGAAGGTGAAGGTCCAAACAAATGCAAAAAAGTGAGACAAGATTGCGATGAAGACTTCCTTACTGGTTTGTTAGATCTAGTTCTAGTGTGATGTATTTTTTACTGTTAGCACTGGGAATTACACTTTAAAGCGAGACACTTGAGTGTGAACAACAGAAATACATCCCAACAGAGAAACCAACAACTGCGCCCCCAGCACCCAGTCAAACTGCCAGTATTGTAGTTTGGCGATGTAGATATGCAGAGCAATGTCGAGGCTGAGGGCCAGTAGTATCAGGGGTTTGATGGCACTGAGTGGCCAGAGGGTTTGTTTTTCCCGTAGAGAAAAACGGGCAGTGAGCAGTACAAAGGCAATAAGGGCCGGTAAGCCGATAAGCAGGTGCATGTACAGCACTTTAACTTGTGGGTAAAAGATCCCTAACAGGGCTTCGGTATTGCTGCCATAGCTGGAGGACATGGCGATGATAATGTAGCCCCGCAGCAGATAGACGATGGCAAAATAGAAGATTTTGGGTGGTTTTAAATAACCGTCTTTGTCGTAATAATGCTCGGGATAGATCACTCGCTGCTTATTGCCTGCGTTCTTTTTGTCGGCCTTATCATTTGAGTGATTATCGCTCATGGAATTAACTGCGCTTTAATGGCCAAGCACATTGGCGGGATTGATTTTTGCTGCTTTTAATGCCGGATAAAGTGTGGCGCAAACACTCAACAGCAGTGCGATAACCATGGTGAGCATTACATCAGCGAAATGTAATTGTGATGGTAAAAAATCGATAAAATATACGTCACCAGATAAAATCGTAAAATCGAACAGGTTTTCAAAACCTCGGGCAATGGCCGTTAAGTTTTGCGCGATTAATACCCCGGCGATACTGCCAAACACCACACCAATTAAACCATTGATCATGCCCTGCCATACAAAGGTGGCCATGATCAGCGCATTACTTGCCCCCATGGTTTTAAGCATGGCGATTTCCGCCTGACGTTCGTTTACCGCCATTACCAGCGATGACACAATATTAAAACAAGCCACTGCGATTACCAGGGTTAACGCGATATACACCACAAAGCGCACCAGCTGAATGTCTTGGTACAAATGTCCTTGAGTACGGGTCCAGTCGCTCATGTAGGCGTGTTGGTTTAAGCGATAGCCCAGCTCTCGGGTTTTCTGACTGGCGATAAAAGGATCGTGATAATAAATCTGCAAGCCTTTGGCACCAGTGGTTACCTCCAGCGCTTCTGCGCCAGTGGCCAGATGCATAAAGCCAGTAAAGCTGTCCAGCTCGCCGCCTAAATGGATTTCCCCGAGCAGTGTCAGCCAAATTACGTCGGGTGAGGCTAACTTGGAGGTGCCCGTTTTGGGTAACAACACCTGCACCTGGTCGCCAATCTCAAGCGATAACTTCTCAATAATACTGCGCCCCAAGATAAGGCCCTTTTGATTTATCTGAAACTGTTGCCATTGAGCTTGGGGAATACGGCTAATAAGCGCCGATTGATTGGCAATTTGAGCATCAATGGCGGTTAATTCCACCGCTTTGTTGGCCCTGCCTTTTTGCATCAGGCCCGTGGCGTTAATATAGGGTTGTACCTGCTTAACCTCCGGCTCATTGCTAAAGGCGGTCATCATGGTTTGCCAGTCGTATAAACCGCTGGCATCCACTGCGAATAATTCCCCGTGAGGAATATAGGCCAGCAAGCTCTGCCGTAGCTCCCGCTCAAAGCCGTTCATTACCGACAGCATAATGATAAGCACGGCACAGCCCAGCCCTATTCCCAAAGTAGAAGAAGCTGAGATAAAGGAGGTAAAACCGCTTTGCTTTTTACTCCGCCTGAAACGCGCTGCCAGTTGCAATGCCAGAGACATTAAAGGCTCCTGACCGGGTTATTGTTTTTAATTACATTATCCTGACTGAGCTGGCCGTTTTTAAGGGACAAGGTACGATCCAGTTTAGCCGCCAAGCTGCGGTCGTGAGTCACCACTACAAAGCTTGTGGACAAAGATTCTTTTAGGGATACCAGCAACTTATAGATGCCCTCACCTGCCGCATCGTCCAGGTTGCCTGTAGGTTCATCCGCCAATACCAGTTGTGGTTCCATCACCAGGGCTCGTGCTATCGCCACCCGCTGACGTTCACCACCGGATAGCGCCGCCGGTTTGTGCTCAAGACGCTCTGCCAGCCCTACTTTATCCAGCAGTGCTTTGGCTTTTTGGTAAGCTTGTGCCTTGCTCATTCGAGCGATTAAACAAGGCATTGCAACGTTTTCCAGAGCTGTAAATTCAGGTAATAAATGGTGTTGTTGATAGACAAAGCCCAGGCGTTTATTACGAAATTGTGCCTGTTGCTTTTCACTGAAGTTAAAGATGTCCTGGTTATCGAAAATCACCTTGCCTTCGCTGGGCTTATCCAGTGCCCCAAGTATGTGTAATAAGGTACTTTTACCTGAGCCAGAGGCCCCCACTATTGCCACCTGCTCAGCGCGATTAATATTAAAACTCACATCGCGCAGCACCTGAACTTGTCGGTCACCGTCCTGGTAGGTTTTGGAAATGTTCTTGCATTGCAGTAGTGTGGCCATAAATTCTCTTTTTCTGTTCTGCTCGATTATGTATTGGGTTTTATTCGTAGCGTAAGGCGCTTGCCGGTTCGATTTTTAAGGCGCGCCAGGCTGGGATCAAAGCGGCTATCATGCACAGCGCTAATGACAAAGCGATTAACGAACTAATTTGCACCGGGTCCATCACAATGGGTAGCCTGCCTTCAGGCAGATAGTTCACCACAGGTAACTGTAGCCAATGAATGAGGTTATTAATTTGGCTGGCGATAATGAGCCCTGCTAATGCTCCGATCACTGTACCTTTAACGCCATTATAAATACCGTTCACTAAAAATATCTGCATCACTTCTCTGCGGGCCATACCTTGCGTGCGCAAAATAGCAATATCGCCTTGTTTTTCGTTCACTACCATTACCAGCGCCGAGACGATATTAAAGGCCGCTACAGCGACGATGAGTAACAACATGATCAACATCATGTTTTTTTCCATTTTAACCGCGTCAAACAAGGCCCCCTGACGCTCTCGCCAGTCTGTCCATTGTAAGTTATGTTGTGCCAGTACTTCCCTGACCTGTAAATAATCGAAGGCGTCATTTAAGAACAGTCGGGTGTCAGCAAAGCTCTCAACTTGTTGGCGTTGCAAGCGGGCAAGGTCAGAAAGGTTAACCAACGCGACTTTATCGTCTAATTCGGAGCCAATATCGAAAATACCGCTGACAGTGAATTTGCGCTGTGCCGGCATTTGTCCCAGCGGTGTGTAGATGGAGGTGCCGGCAATGATCACCCGGATTTGATCGCCTACCGCCAGATCCAATCGGATCGCTAATAAACGCCCAATCACGATTTGATATGCTTTAGGTTGCAGGCTCTCGAGGCTCCCCTGGGCCATGTGGCTTTGCATTTGTTGCCAGCCAGCGGGTACGTCGATATCGATACCCTGGATATAAACCGGTTTTAGCCCACCTTTGGCTTGCAGTACCCCTTCGGTTTCGCTAAAAGGTGCCGCGGTTTGCAGCCATGGCGTTAACGATTCAGTGGTTTCTGCGGGCAACTTCCCGGATACGATAAAATGCGGTGCCAGCCCTAAAATTCGCTGTTTCAGCTGCTGCTCAAAGCCATTCATGACTGAGCCGGTAATGATCAACGCCATTAATCCCAGCGCAATGCCCGCCACTGAAAAGCCATTGATAAAGGCAATAAACTGATTACTTTTACGACTGTTACTGTAGCGTAATCCAATGAATATTGAAGCGGGTAATGACATTGAGAAACCTAAAATTTCAGATGGGTGTGGAGTTTAACCTTGAGCCTGTGGTAACTCAATCGCTACCTTAAATCTGGCAATTTAGACCTTGCGCAAACTAGCACACGATAAACGTTGCATGGTAATACAAATTAAGGCTCTTTCGAGCCTTAATATTGTTTCAATTTACGTTACCGTTTTAAGCTTGGTACTATTTGGCTTTTTTCGGCGCTGCTTTTTTGGGCTCTTCTATTTCCCATTTGTTATCTTTAAACCAGGCTGTCCAACCCGTGGCTTTACCCTTTTCGTTTTCCGAAGAAACGTATTGCTGCTTGGTTTTACGACTAAAGCGCACCAGGGTCTTATTACCTTCATTATCCACAGCAGGTGCGTCAGCCAGGTAGCGTAACTTTTCTGGCAAACGGTCTTTAAAGCGTTGTAGCTCTTCCACCAATGGTGCACGCGTTTCACGGGATTTCGGAAAGTTATGGGCTGCCAGGAAAATCCCTGCTGCACCATCTCTAAGCACAAAGTGGGCATCAGATTTGGTACAGGGCAATTCCGGTAAATCCACTGGATCGGATTTGGGCGGTGCCACCTCGCCGTTTTTCAGTAGTTTGCGGGTATTGGTGCATTCTTCGTTGGTACACTTAAAGTATTTACCAAAACGCCCTGTTTTCAGCTCCATCGGGGCTTCACAGCGATCACACTCAATCACCGGGCCATCGTAGCCTTTGATCTTAAAGTTGCCCTGCTCGATTTCGTAGCCCGGACAGGTGGGACTATTACCGCATATGTGCAGTTTGCGCTTTTCATCGATAACGTAGCTGTCCATAGACGTACTGCAAATATGGCAGCGATGGCGAGTTCTCAATACCTGAGCTTCTGCCTCGTCTTCTTTATCCAGATCCACCACTTCGTCGGCAGAAGTGAGGTTCATGGTATTAGTGCAGCGCTCTTTGGGAGGCAAGTTATACCCTGTACATCCCAGGAATTGTCCGGTGGACGAGGTACGGATCATCATAGTACGACCGCATTTCTCACAAGGAATATCGGTTTCTACCGACTTGTTACTGCTCATACCGCCTTCTTCAGCAGGTAGCTCCGCAGCCAACAATTTTTTGTAGAAGCCATCGTAAAACTGATCCAGAACCTGTTTCCAGTTCAATTTGCCGTCGGCAATCTCATCCAGGTGTCGTTCCATGTTGGCGGTAAAATCGTAGCTCATCAGATCATTGAACTTTTCCAACAATCGGTCGCTGACGATTTCCCCCATTTTTTCGGCGTAGAAGCGACGCTGCTCAAGGCGCACGTAACCTCTGTCCTGAATGGTGGAAATGATACTGGCGTAAGTGGAAGGTCGCCCAATACCGCGCTTTTCCAGCTCTTTTACCAAACTGGCTTCGCTGAATCGCGCTGGCGGCTTGGTAAAATGTTGCTTAGGCTCAAGCTGCATTAAATTCAGAATTTCGCCTTCTTTTACATCTGGCAAACTGTTGTCTTCTTCGCCTTTACGCTTGATTTGTTCCTGCACACGTGTCCAACCATCAAACTTCAACACCCGGCCTTTCGCCGTTAAATCGAAGTCACCGGCTTTTACCGTAATGGTAGTGGCGTCGTATTTAGCTGGCGTCATTTGACAGGCAACGAATTGCTTCCAGATGAGCTCATAAAGACGCTGTGCGTCTTTTTCCATGTCATTGAGGAAAGCCCCCAGCTTGTCGACGTTAGTTGGTCTGATTGCTTCGTGGGCTTCCTGAGCGCCTTCTTTACTACCGTAATAGTTAGGTTTTTCAGGTAAGTAGGCGTCGCCAAAGTTACTTTCGATGTAACCGCGAGCACTGCCCAAGGCTTCGGCACTCAAGTTGGTTGAGTCGGTTCTCATATAGGTGATGTGGCCCGCTTCGTAAAGACGCTGTGCCAACATCATGGTCTTTTTCACCCCATAGCCCAGCTTAGTGCTGGCTGCTTGCTGCAGAGTTGAGGTGATATAAGGTGCGCCTGGACGACTACTGGTGGGGCGAGACTCGCGGCTCACCACTTCGTATTGCGCTTTTTCCAATACAGCTAATGCGGCGTCAGTTTCTGCCTTATTTACCGGTTTAAAGGCTTTGCCTTGCTGCTTGGCAACCAACATCTTAAAAGGCGTGTTTGCGGCGTTGTTCACATCGGCATGCACATCCCAGTATTCTTCCGGGATAAAGGCTTTAATTTCTCGCTCTCGCTCTACCACCAAGCGCACGGCTACCGATTGTACCCGTCCTGCAGATAAACCTCTGGATACTTTTTTCCACAACAATGGCGACAGCATAAAACCAACAACACGGTCAAGGAAACGGCGGGCCTGCTGGGCATTTACGCGGGCTGTGTTGACTTCCCCCGGCTCTTTAAATGCTTCCTGAATGGCATTTTTAGTGATCTCGTTAAACACCACGCGATGAAAGGTTTTATTTTTATTGCCAATAATATTTTGCAGGTGCCAGGCGATGGCTTCCCCTTCTCTATCCAAATCCGTTGCGAGATAGATGTGGTCTGCATCTTTGGCGAGTTTTTTCAGCTCACTGACAACCTTCTCTTTGCCAGCCATTATCTCATAATGCGCTTCCCAATCATTTTGGGGATCCACGCCCATGCGATCTACCAGTTTTTGGTATTCATATTGCTGGAGGTATTTTTGCTTTTTCTCTTCGCTGTACTCTTTTAATTCTTTTGCTGGTTTTTTCGGGGCAACTTTGCCCAATGCTTTTGTAGGCAGATCTCTTACGTGCCCTACACTGGATTTAACAATAAAATCCTTTCCCAAATATTTATTTATGGTCTTCGCCTTGGCGGGCGACTCCACAATAACGAGCGACTTGGCCATATTATACGTTCTAACCTTTACCTGACTGGCGATTGCTCATCACCAGTGGAACATTATATTCATGCTGTTCTTAAAATTTCCTATTTTTAGGTATATCTGCAAAGTGCATAGAAAACAAGATTTTCTTCATAGATATCTTCGCTCACCGCTACAGCCCTTTAAAAATAAGGCATTCATGATTGGCACAATCATTAAAACACGTATAATGGCGACGCAAAGCAAGAACTCAAGACGTATTCTGCAACTCTTCAGAGGAAATACATGAAGCAATACGAAGTGAATTTTGATGGTCTGGTAGGACCCACTCATAACTATGGCGGTTTGTCGTTTGGCAACGTCGCTTCCTCAAACAACGCTCAGGCCGTTAGCAATCCAAAAGAAGCAGCAAAACAAGGATTGACTAAAATGAAGGCGCTGGCGGATATGGGCATGCAACAAGGTGTATTGGCCCCTCAGGAACGCCCAAATGTCCACGCACTGCGTCGAATTGGTTTTACTGGTGCCGATGCTGATGTTTTACAAAAAGCCGCTAAGCAAGCGCCACAAATCCTACAATCGGTATGTTCCGCTTCCAGTATGTGGACAGCAAACGCCGCAACAGTATCGCCGGGAGCAGATACTGCGGATGGCAAAGTACATTTTACGCCTGCCAACCTGACCAACAAGTTCCATCGCTCTTTAGAGCCTTTGGTTACCGGCCGAATTCTGAAAGGAACGTTTCAGGACAGCAAATACTTCCAGCATCATATGCATTTACCAGACAATGATCATTTTGGTGATGAAGGCGCAGCAAACCACACCCGCTTGTGTGCAGACTATGGTCGCTCAGGAGTTGAGTTATTTGTCTATGGTAAAGAAGCTTTTGACCAGAGTAAGCCTGCACCACAGAAGTATCCCGCTCGCCAAACTCTTGAGGCCTCTCAAGCCGTTGCTCGACTGCATGGATTGAGTGATGAAAATACGGTTTATCTGCAACAGAATCCCGACGTTATCGACGCTGGCGTATTTCACAATGATGTGATCTCTGTGGGTAACCAAAATGTCTTGTTCTATCACGAAAAAGCCTTTCTCGAAACAGAAGCCAAATTGGCAGAAATCCGGGAAAAATTCAACGGTGATGAGCTGCACTTTATCAAGGTCAATGAATCGGACGTGACGGTTCAGGAAGCGGTTAAAACCTATCTGTTTAATACGCAACTGTTAACCCTGCCCAGCGGTGAAATGGTGATTATTGCCCCTACCGAATGTCAGGAAAGCGATTCCGTTAATACTTATTTGCAGAAACTAGTGACGCTCAATACCCCCATCAAGCAGGTGAAGTTTTTTGATGTTAAACAAAGCATGCGCAACGGCGGCGGCCCGGCGTGTTTGCGCCTGAGAGTGGCACTGACAGAAGATGAACTGGCGGCAGTAAATCAACATACCCTGATCAACGATGAGGTGTTTACGCGGTTGAACAATTGGGTGGATAAGCACTACCGGGATCAACTCTCAGTGGCTGACCTCGCCGACCCACAATTACTCATTGAGTCGCGCACTGCCCTGGATGAGCTAACTCAAATTCTGAAAATTGGTTCGGTGTATACTTTCCAGCAAGGTTAGAAACGAACTGCATAAAAAAGGGAGCTATTTAGCTCCCTTTTTTCGTATTATTGGGTTTTATTTTTGAAACTGCATCGCGTCCACAATAGCGCGCGATACTTCACCTGCAGCACTTAAAGTTGACTCAGGCTCATCGGCATCAGTACCAGAGTGTTTGGTGCTAACAAACGGTGCGACTTCGGCAATATCACCAGAGGTAATGTTCAGATGTTTGGCGAACATTTCAATGGCAGTAATGGCTTCATCCGGTGAAATACCATCTGGCTCAGGTGTACCCGTAGCACTGACGTATTCCTCGCCGATGGCATCAATATCAAAGGTGAGGTAAATTTCGTCGATACCTTCTTTTTGGAAGTGCTCAATGGTTTCGCTGGCGATGGCTTCCATACCGCGGTTTTGCACATCGTAATTCCAGTATTGCTTCACACCGTACTTTTCTTCCCAGTGCTCTTTTGGCTTACCGCTAGAGCGGATACCGATCTGTACCACATGGTATGGACGCTCCAGATCGTTCAATATGTGATAGGTCCAGGAGCCAAAACAAATATCAATACCCAAGCGTTGCTGCAACAAATCGGTGTGGGCGTCAAAGTGAATGATACCCACTTTTTTACCGCGTTTTTTCTGTTGCTCAATGTACGCTTTAGTCAGTGGATAGCTTATTGAATGATCGCCACCGATGGCAAAGAAGCGCGCGCCTTCGTTAAGCTCATAAGCCGAGCGCACCACCTCATAAGCGATAGATAATGGACTCACCGCCAGCTCAAAATGCTCATTGTCGTACAATGCAGAGCGACAACTTCTGACGGTGGCTGAATTTAGATATTTATCCATTAACAAATGAGGGATAACGCGAATATCGCCAATATCGTAGGCAATACTGCCCTCAGTAAATCGATCGTAGAGTGCCTGACGCACAAATAATGGCCCCCAATTTGCGCCCCGAAGGATACCACCGCCCGTGTCGTGACAAATACCAAAAACCAAAGGTTTATCGACTTTGTAGTAACAAAATTCCTGCAGTTTTTTACGCCAGGCTTTTTCGGCTTCCTCACCGGTTACGCCGTATAAGCGGTTGTGCAGCACCTCCTTTTTTTCTTTGGCCGTTTGCACGGTAAAAACACCGTTGCCGGGCGCGCACAAATAATGGTTAAGTTTTTCTTCGGGGGTCAGAGACATTTGATACAGACCTTATTTTTCACTCATTTGTAGGGAGCTACATTATAGCATTAACGGGCTGTTTGGGGGAGTTTCAGACACCACATCCTGGCAGAAAAAAGGGCGGTAAATAACCGCCCATTTTAACTGCATAAGTATCTACACAAATTGTCCGTCAAAGCGTATTTTCGCAAGAGTCGCCGGAACCAAAAGGGTTTGAATTGGGTGGCGAAGACTCTACGGCCGCGTCAACAGCAGAAACACCCAAGGTATAAAACTGGCTAGTGCGATTTTCCGAGCCCGCTACTGGTGTGCTGGCCACAACATTAACCGTAGCCCAGGCACCAAAGGATTTCGGATAACGCAATGCAACCAATGCCTGACCATTTTCATCTGTGGTGACATCCCCTTGAATGGCTACAATATTACCTGGTGTCAGGTTTCCATCGCCATTGAGATCCTCACCTTCATCCAGAATAGCGTCATCATCTATGTCTTCATTTGCACAGGAGGCTGTGTATATCGCTATCCAATACTCGAAGGCGTCAGCACTGGGAAACGCCTCCCAATAACCTTTGTAGAATGCCGGACGACGAACCTGGTAATTAGCATCCCCAGGCTCTGCATTCGGATCCAGTAATTCTGTGTATTTAACTGGTGTACCCGAAACCGTTAATTCTACGTTAGGCACAGGATTAGAATTAGCGTCGGTGACGAAAATAGAAAACTGCTTTTCGTAACTATCCGTGGTGGGCGATGAAATCTCGTTTCCGGTACCCAAGGAAATAAACAAAGCTCGGTCTGCAACTGTTATGTTCGCCTCCGCTGCGAGCCCTGAGGTTTCTTCAGTTGCCGTGATGACAATGGCATCTTCAGAAGTCACCGTATTAGACGTAAATACCGTCGACGCAATGCCATTACTATCAGTAACCGCTGCAGGTGGAAATAAGCTGCCACCACTGACATCATCGGCAGTAAACCCTACTGTTACGCCTTTCACTAAGTTGCCAATGGGGTCTCTCAATACCGCGGTAATAGTACTTTTCTGCCCCCCGGACCAATTGAATTGGGGCTGGCTGAGACAATAATAGAAGCGACTTCTGTAGCCACAAACTCCACTTCTATGCGAGCAGACACTTCACCACCATCGCTGTCGGTACCTCTGGCACTGACTATCGCAGCCCCTGCTGTCGAAGAGCTGGCAGTTAAAGTCACCTGCCCATTCTCATCAGTGGTAGCAGAATTAGTACTCAGTGTGCCGCGGGTTGTGGTCAGGTTGACACTCCCTCCTTCATAGGGGAGCCCGTCTTTTAACCAGGTTACAGTGATGGTTTCGTCAGTGTTTAATGGCACATCTTCAACAGATTCTCGAGCAAAACTAAACTCGTCTTCCTGAACAATGATTTCTTGTGACGATGTGGCATTCAGCGCGGACGCAGAAATAACATCCACCCCGGATTGCACGGCGTTATAGGTTACCGTCAGTTGACCAGTTTCATCTGTAACAGGGGTTAGATTGTCCAGGCTTCCTTCTACCTGTGATGTTAAAGTGACTTGTTGATTGGCAATACCAATGCCATCTGAATCGGCCACTATAATACTGATATCCCCGGTATCACTGAGAATAACCGAAGTAGGCGCGTTAATGTTGATAACAGTACCGGTTACATTCACTGTTAAGGTCTCGGTTAAACCACCGGCCCTGGCAGTCAGATTAATCTCGCGGTTCTCGGGATTATTTCGTGAAGTTAAAGTTGCTCTCGCCGTACCATCAGCCCCTGTTGTGCCCTGTACAATACTTAATTCGCCGGAATTAGAAGAAAACGATACATCAATTCCCTCCATCAAAATATTGTCCTCATCTTTTACCAGAGCAATGAGCTCTACCTCATCGGAGCCACTGGATGCGAGTAATAACGAACTGGTGAAAAAGTCTAAAGTGGCAGGTTGTTCCTGAGTTACCTGTCCGTCTCCTGCCGAATTAAAGCCCACACTATCTGTCACAGAGCTATCGGAATTCAAAGTCGCGATAACGGAACCAGCGCCATCAACCTGCCCCACGCGCAATGTGATAGTTGCAATACCATCGTTACCAGTAAGCGCAGTCGCGCTTTCTGGGTCAAAAAACGCTAATTCGTTATTAGTGAGAGTGAAATTAATTAGCTGATCAGGTTGGATTTCTCCTAACCCATTAGTTACCGTAGCCTCAACCGTCAAAGGATTGTTTGATGCCAGGTTATTGTCAACTTCGGCATCGGCATTGAGAATTCGCAAGGAAATTGCCAGCGCTCCTGAAGAACCATCTCCCAGCGAGGTAAAGCCTATTTGTGCGGTTTCTCCACCGCCTAAGGTGGCAGTCACCTCTCCAGCACCAGCAAGTGTGCCGACTATCAGATTAATACTGGCAACCCCTTCGCTGTTAGTTAGCGCAGTACCACTTTCAGGGCTAAATGACGCCAAATTCGAATCGTTCAAACTAAAAGTAACTAACTGCCCTGAAACTGTGTTTCCATCACTATCGGTTACAGTGGCACTCACCGTAAGTGGTGTTGCGATGCTTAGTTCATCACTTGCACTACCTGTTGCAGCATCAGCGATGCTCATGGTGATAGATAGTGTCGTATCATCACCGCCATCATCATTATTGTCTGTATCGGTTCGGGACAGTCCTCCTCCTCCACCTCCGCAAGCAACAAGGGTTAATAATGAAAAAGCCAGAAAAACTTTTTGCCACCCGGAGATCCATTTATTGTTGTTATCAGTCTTCCGCACTCTGGTTCCTCGCTCATAAATTTTTATTCAGCTTCGCAAACAATCTTGTTAGGCTTGTTCCAAACAAAAAATAAAGCAAACTCTATGGAACAAACTAACAAAAAATTTAGCCTGACTGCCCGAGTTTTTATCGGCATGCTCGCCGGGATATTAACCGGGTTTTTCTTACAGTTACTATTTGATGATAGCGGAGATTTTCGTATTAGCCTACTTGGCGCGGAATTTTCAACGTATGGATTTTTAGTAGAAGGTATCTTCAATATTGTCGGGCAGATTTTTATCGCCAGTCTGAAGATGCTAGTGGTACCTTTGGTGCTGGTGTCACTCATTTGCGGTACCTGTAATTTAAGCGATCCTTCACAACTGGGGCGCTTAGGTGGTAAATCCATCGGCCTATATGTCATCACTACCGCTATCGCCATCACCATTGCGATTTCCATGGCGTTGGTTGTGTCCCCCGGCGAAGGGCTGGAACTCAGTACTGATGCCACCTACCAGGCTAAAGAAGCACCTTCACTAGCGCAGGTGATCATTAACATGTTCCCCACTAACCCAATCAATGCCATGGCGCAAGGCAACATGTTGCAAATTATCGTTTTCGCCCTGCTATTTGGCATTGCGATGGCGATGGCAGGAAAATCTGGTGAACGTTTGGCATCACTATTTAACGATTTGAATGACGTCATCATGAAGCTGGTTACTATCTTGATGAACCTGGCACCAATCGGTGTATTTGCTTTGATGGCTAAGTTATTTGCCACCATCGGTTTTGATACCATATTGGGTTTAATAAAGTACTTCATGCTGGTATTAGTGGTGCTAGCGATACATGCGTTTGTAGTTTACCCGGTGCTACTAAAAACTTTTACCGGATTAAATCCACTTAGCCTGCTTAAAAAGATGCGCGAAACTGCCTTGTTCGCCTTTTCCACCTCCAGTAGTAGCGCGACGTTACCGGTTACTCTCGAAACTGCCCGTAATAAACTCGGCGTACACAACTCTGTTGCTTCCTTTACTGTGCCGCTTGGCTCCACTATTAACATGGATGGCACCGCCATAATGCAAGGTGTAGCAACGGTGTTCATTGCCCAGGTTTATGGCGTCGATTTAGCCGTTAGCGATTACCTTATGGTGATACTAACTGCTACGCTTGCTTCGATCGGCACGGCAGGTGTTCCCGGAGTTGGCCTGATCATGCTAGCGATGGTATTGCAACAGGTGGGACTCCCTGTGGAAGGTATCGCTTTGATTATCGGTGTCGACAGATTATTAGATATGACCCGCACCGCGGTGAATGTTACGGGTGATTGCACCGTTGCTTGTATTGTGGCCAATTCCGAAAACAAGCTGCACAAAGAAGTCTTTGATGACCCGCAAGCAGACAGTGTTAATGAAGAAATCGACATGAAGTCTTTCCACCAAATTGGTAAAGACTGATTGTTAGAATGTCTCGTCCTAAAATACGTTGACGTTTTATGCAGGCCGGTAGATTTTATCTATCGGCCTTTTTCGTAATGCACCTGGTTAGGTGTTTTCATTCCCAAACTCAAGTGCGGCCTCATCTCATTGTAGATGTATATCGATTCATCCACGAGTTGCTTTAATTCCCGCCTATTCTTGCACTGATGCAACAAGAACTCCTGCTTTAGTATGCCATTGATTCTTTCTGCTAAGGCATTCTGATAGCAATCATAACCATCGGTCATAGATGGAGTAATGTTGTGATTTCTCAGGACAGCCTGATATTCCTCAGAGCAATATTGCACTCCTCGGTCTGAGTGATGAATCATTGGATGGTTATAGTACTTATGCTTGATACTCATATTGAGTGCCTTAACCACATCTGTTGCTTTCATTTCATCGCTGAGTTCATACCCCATTATCTTTCGGGAATATGCATCCGTTGTTAATGATAAATAGTGCGTACCCGCATCTGACTTCACGTAGGTAATATCACTCACAAGCACATCCTCAGCCTGTTGAGGTTGATAGTCCTTCAGTAGATTCGGGTGCTTTTTCATCCAGTGACGGCTGTCGGTTGTTTTTGTGTAACTACGTTTGGGTTTAACCAACATGCCTTCTGCGCGTAAATAATCAAACAGTCCATCACGCCCCAACTTAATGCCAAGTTTATCAAGCTCTGGTTTCATCAGTTGGTAGAGCTTTCGAGTCCCAATCCGCGGCATGTACTGGCGCCAATACAGCACCATGTCCTTAACCGGCATTAACCTCTGCTGCTTATCGTTAAACCGCTTAACCCACTGATAAAGCCCTTGAGGTGTAAATCCGAATAGGCGACAACAACGAGCTAGCTTTCTTCGTTTTTCAACTTTTCCCGCCCAGAGAGCTTGTCGTAGTACTTTTTTCTGTAGTTACTCCCACACTCGTTATCAACACGGGTTACTACCTCTTCCAGAGCATCAATTTTGAGTTCAGCATCAGCTAATGCGCGTTCTAAACGCTTAATCTTTTGGGCGGGTGTTTCGTTGGATTGAGACATAAGTGAATGCATCAAAGGCTCAGACCAATCCAGCTTACCATGCTTTCGTAGCCAGACGAGAACTGTACTTCGGCCTTGAATGCCAAAGTGCTTTTGAGCTTGTTTGTAGGTGAAGTCGCCTTTTTCGACTTGCGCTACAACGGCCAATTTAAAGCCTAAGGTGTAATCACGTTGAGTTCGTTTAACGCGTTGTTTATCTGGGTTTCTCATAATAAGTCCTAAATGTGTAAACACATTTCAGGACGGGACAGAAACTGAATCAAAAAAGCCAGTCTGATGACTGGCTTTTTGGTATTTGAAACAGCGCTCTTAATGAAACGCAGAGTCCCGCCAACGGGCTAAATCTGCCAGGGTGTTTTTCACCGACATACTCGCCGCTTCCGCTAACTTATCGGCTAGTTTTTTCTTCGGTCTGAACTTCACGGCAAAAATTTCCAAGTCTTTGGCTTGCGACAATAAATAATCGTCTGAGGTCTGAATATCGTCTACCAGATTCAACTCATGGGCTTTTTTGCCAATCCAATGCTCGCCTGTCGCCACTGAATCAATATCCAGCTCAGGACGAAACTCCTGAATATGGGTTTTAAAGAAATGATGAATCTCTTCTAATTCGGCTTTAAACTTCTCACGAGCTTCATCGGTGTTTTCTCCAAATACCGTAAGCGTGCGTTTGAATTCACCGGCCGTGTGCTGTTCCCACTCAATATTATTGTTTTTAAGTACCTTATTAAAATTAGGCATTTGGGCGATAACCCCAATTGAGCCAATGTAGGCAAACGGCGCAGAAACAATTTTATCCGCCACACAAGCCATCATGTAACCACCGCTTGCCGCCACCTTATCCACGGCAACGGTAAGCTTTAGACCACGCTTTTTGATACGTGCTAATTGTGAAGCGGCAAGGCCATATCCATGCACCGCACCGCCGGGAGACTCCAGACGTAAAAGGACTTCATCTTCGTCTTTGGCTATGGTCAAAATAGCGGTAATTTCCTCACGCAAGCTATCGACTTCTTTGGCATCCATCGAGCCTTTAAAGTCCAAAACGAACAATTTCTTTTTATGGGCAGCGTCTTTATCGGCGTTTTTTGCCTCTTTTGCACGGGCTTTTTCTAGCTTTTTCTGCTCTTTTTCCCATGCTTTAAATTCTTCTTTACCAAACACCATTGCTTTGGCCTTGTATTCCAGGTCCTGCAATTTGTCGGAAATAGAGCTGATGTCCAGCTCCCCTTTTTCCTGCTTTTGTTTTGAAGCCAATGATACGACGCCACCAACGGCGAAGAGTATGGCTACCACTATGGTGACGGCCTTCAACAAAAACATGCCGTATTCACTTAAAAATTCCAATTAACTCTCCAGAAATTTTCTTCATTTCATGCTCATTATGGGGATAACAAGCCCGATTCCAATGTTAAGGTGAAAAATACAAAAAAGCCGGCGCTTGCCGGCTTTTCCACTAACAAAGCTTCATTAGCTTTTACTCTTATGGAACGCACTGTTAATACGGCGTTGTAAGAAATTTCGATGAATCTTAGTAGCCTTGTCACCACGACTGGTATTCAGTGCGTCTTCGATTTGCTCCAGCTCATACGTAGCCACCGCTTGGGCGAATGTAGGATAAGCACTTTTTGCCTCTAATCCAGACATATTAAGCAAACGGTTAACATAAGCCACTTGTAGATTTTGACGGAAGCTATTTACACTGCCTTTGCTATCATCTTCGAAGATGGCGTCGGTCAAATCAGCGAATACCACCTCAAGCGGATACTCATTGCCATATAACTCGGTGTCCACAATACGTTCTACCGTGTTTTTATGCATGATGTGTGAAAGCACAGCTTGTTGCGCTTTCAGTACCATTTCGTGAATACGCGGATCTTCGTTTTTACCAAAATTGTTAAAAGAGCGACGCTGTTTTTGCATCAAATCATACAATGGTTGCATGCCGTCAAACGCATCTGGTGCGAACAGGTTGTCGCGCAGTGACGACATTGCAGTTTTCTGAGTCACCGCCGGCGTTGGTGTAAATGGCTTGCTGGCACCATCTTGGCCCACCATTGCGCGATCGACATAAACACCACCGATGTAGCGAGAGGTAACATTAGCCTGTCGGCTAAGCTCAGTGAATACCGCATTAACCCCCACAACCAGGTCGTTGTAGGAATCACCGGGGTTCAAGGCTTTTTCAGTCATTTTTCCCCAGGTATCACGGATCAACGCGAAACGATCTTTGGCATATTCAACAGCATCACCCGACATATCAAAGATGTTTACACGCGGATCGATATGACGGCCTGGCGCACGCATATCATCTGCATCGTTACCGAATGCTAATGCTGGATCGGTAGAGCGGCTCAAAATTGCTTCGAGGCGTTTTTCTTCCTCTTCTGCATCAGCAAGGCCCACTGAGTAACCATATTCAATTACCCAGTCATCATAAGGACCGGGCTTATCGGTGTAAAAGTCACCTTGTGTTTTGCCCGGAGGCGCATAGTTTACTGACGGATAGTCCATGACAGAGCCTGCCAGAATACCTTTAGTGACGCTTTCATCGTGCACCACATCATTGCTGTGTAACTGGGTGGCGCGCATGTTGTGGTTTAATCCCAAGGTGTGCCCCACTTCATGTAAAATTAAGTAGTACATGGTTTGCTTCAACATCTTATCTTTTTCGATGTCGCCCATGCCATTCGCCATCGCCGTGGCTTGCGCAAATAAAAGGTTGCCATTCATGGCATGTCCCAATGAGCAGTGCAGATCTTCTTGCTCAAAATGACCCAACTCTGATTCTGAATAACCGTCGCTCAAAAAGTTTGCCTGAATCCAGCGCCCCTTCATGAAGGTGTATTCCAACATAATGTCTGCTGCAATGATTTCACCTGTGTAGGGATTGGCAATACTTGGGCCATAGCCACCAAATGGTGGTCTGGGTGAGCTGGTCCAACGCAATACGTTGTAGCGAATATCATCGGCGGTCCAATCCGCATCATCCGGCTGGATTTTTACTTCGATCGCATTACTGATCCCCGCTTTTTCAAAAGCTGTGTTCCATGCCAAAGTGGCATCGCGAATAGTGTCACGCCATTCAACTGGAGTGGTATTCTCAATCCACCAAGTGATGGGTTTAACCGGATCTGATACTTTTGCGCTTGGGTCTTTCTTTTCCAGGTGCCAGCGATTGATCACATCGCGGTAGTTTGCGGTGCGATCTGAGGTCATGTCATCAAATTGTTGCAAGAAGTAACCTACGCGCGGATCATCGCGACGCGGTTTGAAGTTGTTTTCGGGCAGTTCAACAAAGGAGTGTTGCAGTTGCACAGAAACGTAACGCGGATCAGCGAGTTCATTATTACCGAAGTTTTTGGGATTGCTATCTTCAAACACGTATTCAACAATCATGTCAGTGTTTGCAGGGAAGTTATTGATTTCCAGAATGCGCGATTTGCTATCCTGAAATTTACCTAATTTATAGCTTTTAGAATTTTTGTCTGCTGCTGGGTTTGGCCAAGGGGAAACTTTATGGATGTTTTCGTTGAGTACTAAATCACTGAGGCTAATGGCATACTTGCCATCTTCATTCATATCAATTTTAGTGGATAGCAACACCGCTTCACTGATATTGGCATCTGCGGCTTTACTGATGGCGTTTTCTGGATCGAAATAGTAACGAGGGTTTAAGGCGACTACATCGATGCGGTCGAAGTACTTGCGAAACTCAATCAGTTTACCATCGCGATAGCCACCTTTGAAATGCCCGGCATCCAGTGCACCATTCACAGTGTGAGCCATGTATAAAAACGGCTTGTTCAACATGTCATCTGTTACCACAACCAGACCAGAACCATCCTCGGAATCGCGGTAAACATCGAATAAACCGGGGAAAGCGGTTTTCTCTTCCAGCTTTTCCGCCATGGTTTTTTCTTTTTCTTCTTCACCGTCTTCACTTGACGCTTCTGTTTCAGCCTCTGCGGCCGTTTCCTGCATCATTAAAAGTGCTTGATTTTGCAAAGTGTCTTCGGCAGCTTCTACGTTAACTGCCATAGAAACGGCGGCAGCAAGCAACGTTAATCTGATGTTCCTCATATGTAACCCTGTCGTTTGATTATAATTATTAAGTTATGGACATTTTCGAGGCGATTCTTCAACATCGCTTGCCCAAAGCCTCACAGTTTATAACAAAAATAAGCCTTCAAGGCTTATCAGAAATAGTCTGTTACGTTTTATCTCAAGGAAAGATCTGAGATGAGTTCGAAAAGTATAAGAATGCTATATATACAGACAATTTACTGCGGTACTGTCCAGTCGATGATTGTGGCTGAATCAAGTTCGAGAGATTTCCACGTGGAATAGGGTAAAGACAATACCACTCGCCCCGATGTCACCAGGTTTTCGGTGGGCAATGGAGATTGTGACAAATAGCTAAGTAAATCATTAAACCCAGGATTGTGACCAAACAAAAACAACGTATCGACGCTCTCATCCACATTTTGCAACAACTCAATTAATTGCGCCTTGGAAGCCTCGATTAAACCCGGTTCCATTCGCAACACCTCGTAGTTCCAGCCCAGCTCCTGAAAATAGCACAAGGCGGTTGACCAGGCTCTTGTGGCTGGCGAACACAGTACTAGATCGGGTAACAATTCACAGCGTCTGGCCATCTCAGCAGCCTGCATCAAACCCCGTTTATTGAGAGGTCGATAAACATCTTTCAGCGGATATTTCCAGCTGGATTTAGCATGGCGGCAAAGGACTAATTGCTTCATGGCTTTATCAGGATAAAACTCTATCGTTAAAGAGATTACGCATAAACTGCATTATTAGTTTAGCAATTAAATCTGGTTGTTGGGTTAGTTTTAGCTGCGCTTTCATGCCCATGATTTGGGCCTGAATGATAGTAGCTAAGCCCTGTGCTTCAGCGTCAATTTCTGCCTCTCCTTTGCCTTGCTCTGCCAACACAAGTCGAGTTTGCTTTTCCAATTCGTCCCGAATATCCAATAACGCTGATTTAGCAAAAGACACCAGTTCAGGCTGCCGTGTTTCCAGTTCGTTAACGGTTTTGACCAAAAAACACAGCTCAGACGGTGCATCTTCATTACCGAAAATCGCTTGCTCTATGGTTTTCTGCAATCCTTGCCAGGCACTTTGCGCACTGGCCATGGTGGTTTGCATACGCAATAAAGATGCTTTGCGATAGTGATCTAGTGTTTTCAGATACAGTGTATCTTTATCCCCGAACGCACCGTAAATACTGCCCGGCCTCATGTCCATGGCATGCTGTAGTTGTCGCATCGTGGTCGCACCATAACCGTTTCCCCAAAACAGCACAGCTGCTTTATCGATGGCTTCATCAATATTTACCCGAGTCATAGCTTATTCCACATCAATTTGAACATTCGTTCAAATTTAACTTGAACAAGCGTTCAAATGCAATTAAATTATTTGTGAATCCACTCTAAATTCGGGAATTATTTATGTCAGATTTTACAATTCACACTGTTGAAAGCGCACCAGAGCATGCAAAAACAGCTTTGCAAGCTAGTCATAAGGCTTATGGTAGTATTCCAAATTTGCACGCCGTAATGGCAGAGTCACCTCAGTTACTTGAGGCTTATCGCAAGGTCCATGAACTATTTACCCAAAGCTCACTGAACAATGAAGAATTAACCGTGGTATGGCAAACCATAAACAAATTTCACGATTGCCACTATTGCTTACCAGCCCACAGTGCGGTGGCACAAATGATGGGAGTAGATGCGCAACTCAACGATGCGGTGAGAGATGGTACTTCACTGGGTAATGAGAAACTTGAAGTTTTACGCGCCACCACTCTGGCGATGGTTGAACAGCGTGGACATCTCACTCCTGAGCAAACTAAAGAGTTTTACCGTGTGGGTTATCAAAATAAGGATATGTTGGCAATTATTCTGGGTATTTCCCACAAGGTGATGAGTAATTTTACTAACCATGTGGCAAACACGCCCATAGACGATGGTTTTAAAAAGTTTATCTAAGTCTTTTACGGGGCCAAATGGCCCCGCCCTTGTTTTTCGCTCTACAGAAACTCGGCAAGGATCTTATTGAGGTTTAATTGCGCCTTAACACGACACAACAAAAGATAAATTCCCGCTATTTTGCGATGGATGAATATCGCGTCTGCTGGCGGTGTACCGAAATATTCTCTCAACCTGGCGTGTTTCATTGCTCTGTCTTTTAACTTTGGTAATACATCGCTCGCTGCAAAGTCGTAGTCACCATCGTATTGCATGGGTTCAAAAGCAATGGTTAAGGTGTTCTGCATTTCCTCAGTAAACTCAACGGGCACGTCAGATTGATAAAATCCCAATTCAGTCGCTAACCTGTAGACGGTATCAACATCTCCAGAGAGCACAGCTCTGGCGACATCGCGATAAAAATGGCTTAACGCTTCACTGATTTCTCGTGTCGCACCAAAATCCAGCAGCACTATCTTTTGAGAATCCCTTTGGTACCGATAATTGGCAAAGTTCGGATCGGTTTGCATTAGTCGGAATTCAAATAGTTCTCTGAAAAGCAGCTTCACTAGTTGAGCACAAAGTTGGTTTTTCTGTGCTTGTGGTAACTCGCTCAATACTTCGATGTCTTCGCCGGACTCATAGCTCATGGTGAGCATCGCCTCATTACATAATTCGGAATACAACGTTGGCACCACAAAACCTTTTTCATCCTTGAGTAAGCTAGCATAACGATTTAAAAATCGTGCTTCTATCTCATAATCTGCTTCTCTGATAAGCTGAATTTTGACCTCTAATAGCAACCTGGTTAAATCGATATTTTCTGGCACCAAGCCAGACATTCTTATCAGCGTGCCTACGTTATCAACATCGCTGTGTATTGACTTTGCTACTCCCGGATATTGAATTTTAACAGCTAACTTTTCGCCAGTAAGTGATTCGGCAAGATGCACTTGACCAATTGATGCGGCTGCAAATGGATTCAGATCAAACTGTGAAAACTGCATTTGCCAGTTGTTACCTAGCAGCTGGCTCATTGTTTGCACTAGCTGTTCTTCCGGTAACACACATGCATTGTCTCGTAATACTGCCAGCAATTGATTGAGCTCGGGTGGCAACAACTCTCCGGCATCCATGGACAACAGTTGTCCCATTTTCATAGCGGCCCCTCTGAGATGGGCCAATCGTTCAGCTAAATGATGGATGTTTTTAGAGGTGAGCAACAACTCCTTAATGTTGGGTATCTTGCCCTTGCTTAGGCTTTTTACGCTATCGACAGCGACATTACTGGCCACCTGAGTCAACAAACCGCCGAATTGAGTAAGGCGGGCCCCACGGCCTGATGGTAACGATTTCGCTTTTTTCATAATCTTATTTTTCACCCGAGATAGTAGCCACGCCGATTCTTCAATGTGGTCCTTTTGAGGAATTAATGGCGTTGCAACTGGTGCCCTTTAAAGCTAGGCTGCGCCACCTCAATATTGCGTAATAATATTGGCCACATTTTTAATCTATACTGAATGCCTGCAAATTAATTGGTGTCACCATGAAAGTAAAATTAGCGCTTTTACCACTCCTCGCTACCCTGTTTTCTTGCTCAGAAGTTGCTGAGCTGCCAGAACCGGCTATCAGACCCATTTCCTGGGTCGAGGCTACACCTTCCACTTTTAGACAAATACGTCGATTATCCGGTACGGTTCAACCTGTTGAAGCAACCAACTTAAGTTTCGAAGTCGGTGGAAAGATCCAAACGGTTGCCGTCGACCTTGGTGATAACATCGAACAAGGCCAGATTATCGCAAAACTGGATCAGCGCAGTTATAAACTGGCGTTGCAATCGGCACAAGCCAATATGCAACAAGCGGAAGCCGCGCTGAGTGAGGCCAGAAACGAATATAATCGCTACCAGGAGCTTATTAATAAAGGACTGGTATCAGCGTCGGGTTTCGACAATGTCAAAGCCGCTTATGAATCTGCGGTATCCGCTGTAGATATCGCACGCGCGCAACTGGATATCGCCAAAAAAGATCTGGCTGACACTGAACTTGAAGCCCCCTATAAAGGCACAGTGACAAAGCGCCTGGTAGAGCCATCAATGCAGATTGCTCCGGGACAGGCCGTATTTGAGATTGAAGGTACAGATGGCCTCGAAGTAAAAGTGATGGTGCCAGAGACCATTATTACCCGCTTGAACAAGGATATTGATCTGGGGGTCAGCTACCCTGCCTTCCCGGGACTTATCAGCACCGGAGTCATCACGGAACAGGGCTCCAGAGCCGAATCCGCGAATGCCTTTCCGGTTAATGTTTTCGTGTTAGATCCACCACCTGAACTCAGAGCAGGCATGACAGCCGAAGTTGATTTTGTATTCTCTGGTGTCGGTCGCTCAGGATACGATGGTGAAATATATCGCTTGCCAATAGCCGCTATCATGGCCGGTCAAGGACAGAGTTCTTATGTTTTTGTGTTTGATCCCGAGACTCAAACCGTTTCACGCAGAGAAGTTCAAACAGAAAACATCTTCGATAACCAAATCTTGGTTAGCACAGGCTTGTCTGAGGGCGAAATTATCGCTACGGCGGGTGTTAATTATTTGCAAGATGGTCAAAAAGTCAAACTGCTAGATAAACATATCCAGCAGTACAACTAAAACAAACAGACTTAAGGAATGACCATGAATTTAACAGAACTGGCGTTTAACTATCGAAAACCGGTTTTCCTGGTGTTGATTTTGTTGCTACTCAACGGCCTGTTTGCCTATTTCACTTTGCCAGCAAAAGAAGACCCCACCATCACCATCCGTACTGCCGTAGTTAGCACTCGATACGAGGGTATGTCTCCGGAGCGTGTTGAACAATTGATCACCCGCAAAATAGAAGAAGAAATACGCAAAATACCCGAAGTAGACAAGATCAGGTCGACTTCCTCAACCGGCCTTTCCACCATTCACGTTGAGGTATATGACCGTTACTTTGACCTGGACCTTATTTGGCAGGACCTGCGCAATAAGGTCCAGCAGGCACAAAGTAAACTGCCTTCCGGTACCCAAGCGTCTTTTGTCAACGATTCCTACGGTGATGTTGCCGTAGCGACTTTGGCTCTCACCGCTGACGGCTTTTCACCGGCAGAGATGGATGACATATCTACTCACATAAGAGATGTGCTGTATTCAGTACCAGGTACTGAAAAAGTCGATATCTCTGGCGCTCAAGATGAACGGATTTTCCTGGAAGCCTCTGGCGCCAAACTTTCACAACTGGGCATTTCTCCCTGGACACTCAACGCTGAGTTGGCAAAACAAAATATCATTATGCCTGGAGGTCAGATTGATACCGGCTCTAAGGCGTTTGTGGTGGAGCCTACCGGGAACTTTAACTCAATAGATGAAATTGGCGATACTCATATTTCAATTCCGGGCCTGGAAGAGACCATTGCCTTAAAAGATATAGTTGAAATAAAGCGAGATTATCGCGATCCGGTTTATCAACCCGCTTATTTCAACGGTAAACCCGCCATCATGATTGCCGTAAATATGGCTGAGAACTACAACATTCTGGAGTATGCACCGCGCCTTAAAGCCAAAATCGACGAAATAATGACAACATTGCCCATCGGTTACAACATCGACATTGCCACATGGCAAGCCGAGCAAGTTGACGAAACCGTCTCCTCTGTCTCGGTAAGTGTTATGCAGACACTGGTAATTGTTTTGCTGGTGGTGATTTTGTTCTTGGGTAAACGCACCGGCTTAATTGTAGGCTCTATTATTCCGTTTGTGATGCTGGTGACATTAGCCATCATGCATTTCAGCGGCATGATTTTAGAAAGAATGAGCCTGGCAACACTGATCATTGCGTTAGGGCTTTTAGTGGACAATGGCATTGTAGTGGCTGAAGATTTTAAACGCAGACTGGAACAAGGTGAAACTCGCAAAGATGCCATGTTTCAAGGGGGTAAAGAGTTAGCAATGCCACTGCTGAGTTCCTCTCTTACTACTATTTTGTTTTTTATACCTTTGATGCTGGCAGAGCATGCCGCTGGTGAATATACCCGCTCCATCTCATTAGTGATATTAATAACCCTTTTAAGCAGCTGGTTACTGGCGTTATGCGTAACCCCTACTCTGTGCTACTACTTTATTAAGGTGGACAGTAATAGCGATGATTCCGCCAAAAGCGGGATACAATCAGACAACTCAATGCTGAAAAGAGTCCAACAGTATTATGAGGGCATGCTCACCTGGATGCTCAACCATCGCTTGTTATTTAGTGGCATTATGATGGGGATTTTCATCCTGAGCATTCTGGGCTTCAACCTGGTTTCACAACAATTTTTCCCCGACTCAGATCGCAATCAATTAACCGTAACTGTTGAAATGGCCAACGGCACTTCATCCCGTACTACCAACAAACAAATGCAGGCAATTTTTGCCTGGCTGAATGACACTGAGCAATTTCCTGAAATTGACAGGTTTAGCGGATATGTAGGATATGGTGGTCCGCGTTTTGTGCTTTCCTTAAATCCGATTGATCCGGCGGACAACAAAGGGTTTATCGTTATCAACCTCAAAGACGCAGAACAAGTCTCAGACATGCAACAGCGTTTACACAGAGGCTTTATCGAACAATTCCCGGATGTATTTGCCCGTGTTGACAAAATGTTTCTTGGGCCCTCTGACTCCAATACCATTAAAATCCAGGTAAAGGGACCGGACAAGGATATTATTTACGGTAAAGCACAAGAGGTAATGACACTGTTGAGAGGGATCCCCAACACAGTCGATGTGCGCCAAGATTGGGAAAACCTGATTGTCAAAGTACAAGTGCAAGTTGATCAGCACAGAGCCCGTCGCGCCGGAATTACCTCAGAAGATATTGCCAATGAGTTACAAGGTTACTTTTCGGGTGCAATGGTTACGGAATATCGCGAAGATGACGATATTATTCCGGTGGTTTTCCGGGCCAAAGAAAGCGAGCGTTTTAATCTCGATAGATTGCGCACGGTATCCATATACTCCAGCAAACTAAATCAAGCCGTACCTTTGTTCCAGGTTGCTGACTTTGGTCCTGTGTATCAGTTTGCCCAAATTCAACGTGAGAACTTGTTTAGAACGGTTAGCGTTCAAGCTCGCAACCTGACCATGTCGGCAGAAGATTTAAAATCCGTCATCGATGCTGACATCCGGGCGCTGGCGAGCGACCTGCCCCTCAATCACAGTATTGAATACGATGGCGTTATTGTGGAATCAGCGGGTGCGGCGGAAGCACTAAGCGCTAATATGCCAATGGCAATTGGGGTGATCATTATTCTACTGGTATTGCAATTTAATTCCTTCAGACGCGCCGGGATTATTTTGTTAACCATACCACTTTCGATTATTGGTACCGTTATTGGGTTGCTGTTAATGAATGCCCCTAGTGGTTTCATGGTGACACTCGGGATATATAGCTTGGCAGGCATTATTATCAATAACGCCATCGTATTGATTGACCGAATAGACATTGAGCGCAACAGTGGAAAAGATGCCTACGATGCCATCGTAGATGCCTGTATAACTCGCCTGAGGCCCATTACTATGACTACTATCACAACGATAATGGGACTGTTACCGCTGATTGTTTTCAAGGATCCGCTGTTCTACGGCATGGCTGTCGTAATCGCATTTGGCCTGGGCGTGGGCACATTGCTAACCTTGGGTGTGGTACCAGTGTTATACGCCGCGTTTTACCGGGTTAAACAGGATTAATGTTATACCAATTCCAATAAACTAAGCAGGAGTCGCTGACTCCTGCTTGATACCAACTCCAATAAACATTTACCCAGCTCAGTGGGAGATGAAAAGCATTTATTCGCTACATCCATGTAGCTCACCTGCTTCGCAGGCCAGCTAAAGCTGTTCTATGCTGTTCCAAACAGCATTTGGTAGACAAGGCGGATGTTTGAAGGTCTAGTGGGCTCGATAACTGCTCCTGCGTTATTCTAATCACCTACATCCATGTAGGGATAAATCAAAAAACATCCAACACCGTATAAATGCTTTTCAGGCCCATCGGAGACACGCCTCAGAAACATTATTTATGATATTCTTCCCTGAATATCACCTGCTTCGCAGGCCAGCTAAAGCTGTTCAAAAGTTTTCCCTAAACTTTTGTCTTTGTTGTGCGAAGTTCACAAGACCACCGGTATTCTTTCATTCGCACGCCTCGAACTAATGTTTCTGAGGCAGCGCTGAGTGCGCAAATGTTTATTAGAGTTGGTATTATATTATTGAATAGCAAATTTGTGCATTTGGGTTTCCAAAGCACCAGATGACACTCTGATAAGTTCCGCTTTATTATGGGCACTTCTTGATACTTGCGCCGTATCCTGGCTCATTTTATCTATCTGACCGATGCGCTGATCCGCCGCTTCAGCTAGTTCCAGTTGTCGCTGTGAAGCCTGAGCAATGTTTTTACTCATCGTAGCGCTTTGCTCAATCAGGTTGAACATATCCTGCAATGCCACACGCACCTGATTAGAGCAGTCCACACTGTGCTCACTGGTCTTTATACTGGTTTCTACTGAATCTATTGCCTCTTTCGCAACTTTTTGTAAACGCTCTATCATATTGTGAATTTCCTGAGTGCTTTCAGAGGTTCGCTTAGCAAGTTGTCTGACTTCGTCCGCAACCACGGCAAATCCTCTGCCTTGGTCTCCAGCTCTTGCAGCCTCTATCGCTGCGTTAAGCGCAAGTAAGTTTGTTTGTTCCGCAACCCCTTGAATAACATGTAGCACCCCTTCAATGTTTTGTACTTCGTTGCCTAAAACATGAATACTTTCTCCAGCCTTTTCTATTTGTTTTTCCAGTTCATTAATAGTAACGGTAGACTCCTGAGTAAGTTGGCTGGCCTCATCACCTTTGTTTTTTGCGTCCTGAATAGCGCTACTGGTTAGGGCAACATCGCGGTTTACGGTTTGTGCAGTCGTGGCAATATCAGCAATGGTTTTAGCTACATTGCCGGTTTCAAGGTTCAAATCTCCGGTTAGCTTATCTAATTCCTGCGACTGCAACTCTGAATCTTTAACCTGTTGTTTTAAACTGTGTGATACGTTGCTTATCTCTTTAACCACTTCGGTTAAAGCGTTTTGCATGTATGAGATTGAACCCATAATGCTATCGTCACGGCAATTTAATGCGCTTAATTCGGTTTTTAAGTCCCCCTTTGAAACTCGACTAACTGCCCTCACTACCTCTTTAATTTCTGCGCCAAGATCCTGTTGTAAGCGCGTTCCAAAATAAAACAAATACAAAGCAATGCTGATAGCGATAAAAACTGATAAACCCACTAGCCATCTTGCAATGGACCAATATCTGGCATCCACCTCTTTAAAACTAATGCCGGTGCCAACATACCAACCCCATATAGGCGTTTGTTGCACGACCGAAGTCAGGTTTACCACTTCGCCGTTGCGCTCAGAAGTCCAGTCGTAAGAAACCAATTGGCCATTGCTTAGCCGTGCCACACGCTCTACCAGTTGCCCAATACTATTGCCCTGTGCGTCCTTAAAATCATTAAAGCTGGTATCCACAAGCTGTGGATCATGAGGCGCTGCAATAAAGTTTAAATCCTGATCCACAACATACACATACTCTGAATCGTGATACTTGTTTTCCTGCAAGATAGTTGCAGCAATCAACTTACCTTGTTGCTCAGAGATGCCACCAGAACGCGTCAACGATTCAAGTTGTGCGATAGTTGAATAGGTACTTTTTATTAATTGCTCAATGCGCGCCAGGTTGTCTTGCTCGCTGGCAATCCTGAGGGCGTGTAGACCCAGTAAAGCGATACTGGACATGGAGGCGGTGATCACCAGTACCAGTAGTGTCACCTTTGATTTAAGCGTGATATTGGAAAACATAATTTGCTCCAGATGATAAGGTCTTGCACCTGAGGTGCACAATTCCTCGCTTACATCCTTGAACCGCGTTTGCTATGCCTGTCAAGACAATGACAACGCTGTCAATTTCATCCAAAAAAATGGCGATTAATCCTGAGTGCATCAGAAATGCATTGCTATAAAACATTAACGAGTTATGACAACGCTGTCATTATTTAACTAAAAAATCAAGAAAAAATAACATTTTTGTAAGAACCTTTGGCCGGTATAAGCTGTTTATAGTCTCGGTTACTTTTTCCTGTCTCTTACAACTGGCCACAATAATTGCTCTGCTGCTGATGTATCAGACATGTTTTCAACACCATACTCTGCCGGATAGCGTCGGGTTATTTTGGCGCTACCGAATAAAACATCCCAGAAGAAAAGTAAATTGCCATAATTGCCTTTGTAATGGGTGACACCGTCTTCCATGTGTTTACCATGATGGGCGCTGTGGGTGGAAGGTGTAGAAATAAGTCTTTCCAGAATCCACATTAGCGGTGCCAGCCAGGATACTTTATATAATGCTTTGTCCCAACGAATATCGCTATGAGCAGCAAAAATAACGGTCATTTTCAGAACCACGTAGACGGCATACACCCACCCTGCCCCTAAATAGATAAGCACACCGGAAAACCAGATCCCCGGCATCAAAAAGTAGTAAAAGAGATTATTCCGATAAACAATCCTGATGGACATATAACTAGCCTCGTGGTGAGGTCTATGCAAGTTGTATAACAGAGGTACATTGTGGGCTAATCGATGCCACCAATATTGTGTCATATCATCAAAAAGCAGAAATAATAAGAATAAAAACCAAAAGGGATAATCCCGCAGAACGTCCTGCCACTCGGGGAACGCATAAAGCGCTGCGGTGAAAGATAAAAACAAAACCAGAGGCTGAGTGAGCAATACTAAAGTTGAAGTGCTAATGACTTCAACGATGGCGTCCTTCGGGGATTGGCGCGGCTTTTTAAAAAACTGACTAAACATAATCTCCAAAAGAATAAAGCTCAAAAATATTGCTGAGATTATTAGAATTTCTGCTTTCATGGTCTTATCTACCTAACATATCCGGGTAAAAGACTAGCAGATCTTCTACACTTAAATGCTAACTAATTAGCATTTGATAATTGTATGCCTCAATCACAACAGCACTTAGATTTTCCCACCTTTTTTTCCATGCTAAACCAGCCAGTCAAACAAGCGCTACTCAATGCAGGTGCGTTAGTGCAATACGAAGACAAACAATTAATACATCAGCGCGGTAGTAACAAAGCTGGTTTATCCGTTGTTATTGAGGGTGCCGTGTTTGCAGGTATCACTGATGCACAAGGCAAACAACTCATCGTTGCTATGCTGGGAAAAGGACATTGTTTTGGCGAATTTAGTTTATTCTCCGAGCTTAACCGAACCCACGATATAAGCTCGATAGGTAAAACAACGCTGTGCCAAATAGCAAAACCTGTGTTTTTTCGCCTCTTTCAACAATACCCCGAATTAGCCGAAGCTCTGTTAAAAACGTCACTGGCACGATTACACATTGTCCTTGAATCTATGGACGCTTTGCGCCGTCTTCCCTTGTTGGAAAAAACAATAAAAATGATTTTAATCATGAGTTATACATCAGGTTTCAAAGATGTAATCCCTTGTCGCCAGGAAGAACTAGCAAACACCATTGGAGTATCGCGAGTGGCGCTGGGCAAAGCCCTCAAGCATTTAGAGCAAGAAGGCTTATTAGAGCTGGCTTATGGAAAGCTCATTATTCAGGGAAGAGATAAATTAGAGGCCTGGTTAGTTGCACGAGACAGAGGCACGATTATGAGTTAACACAGAGTCTGAGGAATCAGAGTTCACCGCGCTGATAACAATTCTCTAATTCATTTAACAATTCAACAAAACTACTATTTTTAACCAAACCTTTTGCCAGTTCGAGACTGCACCAATGGCGATTGCGATGATGCTCTTGCCAGATATGGCGAGGCAGAACCTCAGACACTTTCATAGCAAAGGTTTCCACCGTGCAATTTGCCCCCCATTTGGGTACTTCAAATTGACCAATGCGAACACCAATATCCCCTATAATCCCGCCCTCGTCACGGGCTTCAATTTGGGCAGTGTATTCCGGTGGTTCGCCCGGCTCCATTACTCCTTTGGGAAAGCCCCAGTGGCGGTTTTTACTGGAAGTTATTAACATAACTTGTAACTGTTGCCCTTTTAAACGCCATGGGATCACGCCAGCCTGACTATAGTAATAAGCAGGTCTGTCCCGCTGCTCAACGCCCTGTTCTGTTTCAAAAGTGAAGGTTTTGGGAAGTGCTGAAGATGGGATCACTGTGGCCACTCGTACCGGTAAATCAGTGACCGTTGCGGGTTTTAAGGCGATTAAGCAACAGCATTGAGCTTGTATGCCTTCCAGCTCAACTGAATCCACTTCTGCAAGATTTAATTTAGGCGCAATATTTTGTTCAAAAAAACGATTAGATACACACCATACTACAACCGCCTTTTCCTCTCCTTCCGAAGTGTCCGATAGCATTTGCTCGGCACACATTTCTGGACGCGTCATTAAAGTCACATTATCCCCGGTTCCGCCGGCGGCTTTAGCCATTTTAATCGCCAGAGGTTGTACGGGTAATTCACAAATCACTTTCACAATGCGATCACCTTGCTGCTCGATATGATGACCAATTCTTTGTGCTTGCCGCTTCAACTTGTTCCAGGGAAGCTCCGATGTTTCGTTTGGTTGAGTGACAATAAGATGCACTTAAAATTCTCCATGTGTTATCAAGCGTGAAGTTTGCGTAACTATTTTATGATTTGCAATGATTTACTACTGAGTATTTACAGGCCTGGAAACACAAGTACGTTCTTCTGTTGCTCTGCCAATCCAGTGATCTCTGATAGCCTTCATGCGACCAGACTCTCGCCACTGAACAATAAGATGATTGAATGCCTGCAGATGAGTTCTGTATTCAGGACGAGCCTTTGAGAAAGCGAGGTATAGAGGCTGCACTGCCAGGTAAGGTTGCAAAACTTCAGTAGCATTTTTAAAAGCAGCTTCTTCGACCTCCGTCATATTTTGTGCAACGGTGTAATTCACCACAAGTGGATCAGCCACAATGAAATTAATACGGCCTTTGTGTAGCTTTTTAATATTTATCCAATCATCTACTGAAGGACTAATATAAAAGTAACCCTCCTCCATCAGGGCATCGAATTCAGGCGAATTTTCGTAGCCCGCCACCACTCCAATGGTTTGCGCTTTCAGTGACAACAAATCACCATTAAAATCAAATTCATGATCGGTTCGTTTTATTAGAGCAACATTGCCACCAGAAAAGGGCTCAGACAAAACTAATAGTTCGTCTCTGTTTTTGTGGGGAAATATATCAGAGGGGGCATTCGGTGCAATGGCATATTCGGGGTAAAGAACATCTACATGACCGCTCTCAGCCATCAACACTGCTCGCTTCCATGGCACGAAATGGCTTTGTACCTGATAGCCAAGTTGCAAAAATGCCCCCACTACCAATTGCTGCACCCAGCCTTGTCCACAGACGTTTTCACCGATATAAGGCATCCAATCTAAAGTGGCCATCTTAATGACTTTCTGAGCATCAGGATTGAATATCCAGGCACCATCAGCTCGCTTAAATCCCTCAAAAACGACAGGTTTACCTTCTTTTTCAATGACAACTTCAACAGAAAGCGCCCGGCTTGTCATCAGTGACAACAGCAGAATAAACACTAACGCCAATGGCCACCTATGCTTATAACCTCTGTTTTCCAACTTTGCTCCAAAAATAGTTAACCGCCCTTTAACCTTAGCAAAGATATTGCTGCTTTCTTATATAGCAACAAATATTTAATGTTCAACAGCCAGATCAATGCATCTGACGGAAACGCGTGGCTAAGAAATCCACAAGTACCCTGACACGATGAGACAGATGCTTGCGATGTGGGTAAATGGCGTACACACCATAAAGATAGGCCTCGTTCTCTTCGAATAGTGGAATGAGTCTACCCGCCACCAGATCCTGACTAATTACATACATGGGACAAAACCCAATTCCCAACCCTGCCAAAGTCATTCGACGCATAGAACCAGGCGAGTTAGATTCAAAGTTACCATGTACTTCTACCTTGAATTCCTGCCCATTTTCAATAAAGTGCCAATGCCGGCCATGACGTAAATTTTGATCCACAAAACAATTGTGATGCACTAATTCACGAGGATGTGAAGGTGTTCCATACTTGGCGAGATAGTCTGGAGAAGCACAAACCGTCATTCGCATAGAAGTAAGTTTTTTTGCAATCATCGAAGAATCCGGGAGCTGTCCGATGCGCAGCGCCATATCAAACCCCTCTTCCACCAGTGCCACCCTGCGATTGGATAAATCAACTTCTAACTTGATGTCAGGATAAATTTGCAAAAAGTCCCTAAGTGCGGGCGTCAGATGCAACTCGCCAAAAGACGTGGGCGCAGAAATTTTGATTCGTCCTTTGGGCGCGGCATGCTGAAATCTGACGGAAGATTCCAGTTCATCGAATTGCTCCAGAAGATCAAGGCATTTCTCCAGATATGCCTTGCCACTGTCATTGAGGGAAACTTTTCGAGTAGTGCGATTAAACAGTTGCACATCAAGGCCCTCTTCCAGGGCTTTTACATATTTACTGACGGTTTGTACTGCCATATCCAGCTCTGTTGAGGCTTTGGTAAAACTCCCGTGACGCGCCACCACAGCGAAAACTCGCATCATCTCTAATTTATCCAAAAGCACCTCCAAATCGCCTTATTATCCACAAATTATAGATTATATTTCTATAGCAACCTAATTTATCTCCTTAAAGTATGGATATAAGCTATTTCTGTCTGCTGAAAAGACTAAATAAACCTATTAACGTTTGAGGAAATTAAGATGAAAATTTATGACTTAGAATTATCTGGCCATGCTCACAGAGCGCGTTTATTCGCCAATCTTTTGGGTTTGGAATACAACCTTATTCCAGTCGATTTGCTTAATGGCGCTCACAAGCAACCCGAGTATCTAGCCAAAAATCCCTTCGGACAGGTACCCGCTTTAGAAGATGGTGACGTTACCGTCTATGACTCAAATGCGATACTGGTGTATCTGGCCAGCAAATACGATAGCGACAGAACGTGGCTGCCGGTATCACCGGAACTGGCCGCGCAAGTTCAAGTTTGGTTATCAAAAGCAGCAAACGAACTGCATCATGGTCCCGCAACTGCAAGACTTATCACGGTTTTCGGTGCCGGATATGATCCGGATGTAACCATTCAAAAGGCCAATGCGTTGTTAAACATCATGAATGAGCATCTACAAAATCGCACCTGGTTTGTCGGTAACAACCCCACCATCGCCGATATTGCACTATATTCCTACACTGCCCATGCGCCAGAAGGTGGTGTGAATCTGGCTCACTATCCGAACATTGTTAATTGGCTACAAAAAGTTGAAGGCCTGCCTGGCTTTATTGCCATGCCGACCACTGAAACCGATGCGAAAAAAGCGCTGGCAGCTTAATCCGCTTTACTAACAACTGGCTGCCGATATTCGGCAGCAGTATCGAGGAGATTAGTTATGAGGTTGTTTCACTCCTTTTCAAAATATCTAAATCTTGCACTGATGGAAGGACAGCTGCTGGGAATTAACTTATTGTCCGGGCCAGACTCCGATCTCTGCCCGGTAACACATTTTGAAAGCAGCTTTTGGCCTGCTGAAACTGGAATTAATACCGACAACTTCTGCGCAGATACTGCGGTCAAAAACACTGAATGCAGGCACAAATGATGAATAGCCAAAATAGCGTTTTCCACGAGGGTGAATTAGCGATTCAAGAACGATTAGGCGTTGCCGAAAAAATGGCGCAATTCGGTAAAATGGTTATCAGAGACTACATGCCGAAACAACATTGCGACTTTTATCAACAATTGCCTATGATTTTTACTGGCCATCAAGATAGTCAGGGACAGGTTTGGGCGTCTGTACTGTCCGCTAAACCCGGTTTCATTAAAACTCCGAACAACAAATCTCTGAGAATTTCAGCTCCCCTGTTACCCGGAGACCCTCTTGCTGAGACTCTAAAACAAAACGTGCGCGATAGAGAACTGCGCTTAGGCTTACTGGGAATTGAACTGGAAACTCGGCGCAGAAACCGTTTATCCGCCAAAGTAAAAAGCAATATTGAGAGCGAGATAGAATTAGATGTGCTGCAAACTTTCGGTAATTGCCCACAATACATACAAAGTCGAGAACTGAGCTATTACGAATCTGCGCAGTCAGCTCGGGTATCGAGCTTTCACCATTTTGATGCTCTTGCGATAGAGTTGATTAGTGGCAGCGACACCTTTTTTGTTGCCAGCAGTAGCGGTGAAGCAAAGGATGAAACCCATGGTGCAGATGTCTCTCATAGAGGCGGTAACCCCGGATTCATAAAAGTGGAATCGGATACCGAACTCTTGATCCCCGATTTTACTGGCAATAATCACTACAATACACTGGGAAATTTCCAGCTAAACCCAGCTGCGGGTTTGCTCTTTATCGACTTTAAAACAGGTGATGTGCTTACCCTGACAGGAAAAGCAGAGATTGTATGGCAACATTCGCTAAAAGCGCATTTTAAAGGTGCGGAGCGATTCTGGCGCTTTAGGTTGACCGCAGGACACCATATACAATATGCCTTCCCTTGGCGTTTTACATTGCAGAGTTGGTCGCCGAATACACTGATGACGGGTACCTGGCAGGAAGCGGAGTCGAATGCCGCAGCGGAGCTACAAAGAAATCAATGGCACAAATTCACTGTAACAGAAATAAAAGATGAAAGTCCCACCATACGTTCGTTTTGGCTGAGTTCCGAAAAGATAAGCGCACCTGAATTTAAGGCAGGTCAATTTATCACCGTTCGGGCAAAAATAAGGGGCGAAATTGTCAGTCGAAACTATTCGGTATCCAGTTCGCCTCATGAAAAGCGCATTCGCATCAGTGTGAAAAAATACGGAATATTTTCCCGATGGTTACATGGCAATATCAGCTCAGGAGATGAGCTGGAAATCAGACTTCCACAGGGACAGTTTTTTCTGGAAACATCAGACAAGCCTGCAATTCTATTGTCTGCAGGCGTAGGCATTACCCCCATGATATCGATGTTTCGTTACAGCGTGCAAGAAAGCCTGCGCGCCAGAAAGCCTCGGGAAATCCTCATGATTAATACCTTCTCCAAAGTGAGTGAGCAGGCATTTGTTGAAGAAATCAATCAGCTGAGTAGCCAAACAGAGGGCTATGCAAAGGCCATTTGGGCTGTCACCTCTGCAGAGACCAATACGCGAGCAGGCAAAGATTATTCAGTGGATGGCCGTATTGACCAAAGCCTTTTGCAACAAGTTTTGCCATTGGGAAGTTACCACTTTTATTTGTGTGGCCCCGCAACGTTCATGCAAGATATGTATGACCTGTTAATACGATTAGGCGTGCCAGATAAAGACATAAAAGCGGAATCTTTCGGTCCTGCAAGTCTTAAGCGAGTCAAACAAATTGTTCAGGCAGAATCTCAGAAAGCGATAGTTTCAGAGGTAGCTGAAAATGCAGTGGTAAGCTTTACCCAATCACAAGTAGAGCAAACATGGAGCCCTGAAGACGGTAATTTGCTGGATTTCGCCGAAGCCCACGGATTAACACCCGAGTTTGGCTGCCGAGCTGGAAGTTGCGGCAGCTGTATAGTGAACATAACGCAAGGGGAAGTCGTGCATGACAAATCAAAAACGTTTGCCACTGAGAAAGATGAGATATTGTTATGCTGCGCCAAACCAAGGAAAGGAAAAGACGACCAGCCTGTGAAAGTGAGTATAACAATATGAGTGAGTCTTTTGACTCACTCACATCCGACAGGCTTAGAAAAAGGTGTAAACCAGAGTTGCTGCGGTTTCCGTATCCAGATTATCCACACCATCGTCGACTTCGGTGTTGTGTTTCAATATCACTGAAAACTTCATGGAAAGCGCCTCAGCCAACTTGGCAGAAACAGAGGTTTCAGACTTAGATTTAGTATTGTCACTACCAACTTCAGTACTGATTATTTGTTTAAAATTGGCAGTGTCAGAAATTTTCCACGAATAGTTAACTGCACCACGGACGATAAAACCACTGGCATCCTCACCGTTAGTTTTTTCTGCGAAGGAATAACCCGGACCAACACTGTAAGTAAATTTCTGAGTGGGAGATTCAAACCAAACGCTGTTCCAACCACCTGCGAGGGTAGCCTGATAATCAAAACTGGTGAAGCGGTCGTCTTCATAGGACGCAAAGGCGAACAAACGGTTTTGCGGGTTCTCTAATTTGTAATTTCCTTGTGCTGACAAAAAATAACGCTGTGCAGATGTCTGGCGCTCGTCTTCGCCAAGGTCATTCTCAACTTCCTCTTCCTTATACAAGCCCTCAATCAGGTACTCGTTACTCCAGTCGGTTAACTCATGAGTGGCACTCAATCGGCCCTTAACGGAAGTCGTTTCTGTGTTACCCGTTGTGAAGATAAGCCCTAATTCACCATCTAAGGTAAAATCTTTTTGTTCTTCAGCATAAGAAAAGCCACAGCTGCTCAGTGCTGCTACTAACAGTAATTTTTTCATTGTGTGTACTCTATTTTTTTGATTCGGGAAGCGCTGAGGCACCTCCCTTTTTATAAACTTGCGAATTGTAACTAGTTTTCTGTTTTGTGCAGATAAACATCCATTTGCGGGTACGGAATGGTGATATCGTTCTCATCCAGTTTAATTTTTATATTTTCAATCAGGTGCCAGTATACGGGCCAGTAATCAGCGGTATTCACCCAAGGACGCACTATGATATTAACAGAAGAGTCTGCTAATTCACTAACGGCAATGGTCCATGCAGGATCTTTAAGTATGCGCTCGTCACCAGCCACCACTTCTTCGATAACCGACTTCGCTTTGCGGATATCGGCATCGTAGCTGATGCCAATTAACAAATCTACGCGACGGGTATCTTGTGTCGAAAAGTTGGTAATTGCATTACCCGTTATTGAAGAATTAGGTACGATGACAATTTTATTGTCAGGGGTTTTCAGTTTGGTGGCGAAAAGTTTGATTTCCATAACTGTCCCCATTTTGCTGCCCACCTCAACAAAATCACCGGCTTTAAATGGACGCAGCACTACAATGAGCACCCCAGAGGCAAAGTTTGATAAAGAACCTTGCAGTGCTAAACCAATGGCTAAGCCTGCGGCACCTATTACTGCCACCAGAGACGTGGTATCAATGCCCAGCTGCGACATAGAGGCAATTAACACCGCCAATAAGGCGATGACATAAATAATACTACCGGCAAAGCTAACTACTGCGGCATCAACGCCTTTTTTGGTCAAACCTTTTTTAACCAGGTTTACAACCATTTTGGCGATCAGTTTACCAACAATCAGGATGGCTAATGCCAAACCGATCTTGATACCCCAATCCACTAACATCTCTTGTTGTATTTCCATGTTATCTCCCCAAAAGTGTATTTTTTTCGTGTTCGTTTGCCATTATCCATGAGAAAAACGAAAAACAAATTAAACTTTTGGGGGATAAACCCCAAAATGTCTAAAAATAATAAAATAATCACTTAACAGTGTTACGCCGTTTGTTTACTCTTCGTCTCTTAGCAGGAGTAATTAAGCAACATGAAGACAATAGAAAAGTCCAGCAAACTCAATAATGTATGTTACGACATTCGTGGCCCGATTTTGAGTGAAGCAAAACGCCTTGAGGATGAAGGGCACCGCATATTAAAACTCAACATTGGCAACCCTGCCCCGTTTGGTTTTGAAGCCCCGGAAGATATTCTTAAGGATGTGATACATAACCTACCAAGTTCTCAAGGTTATGCCGATGCAAATGGACTTTATGCAGCCCGTGTTGCGGTAATGCAGTACTACCAACAGCGCAATATCAAAAATATTAGTATTGAAGACGTTTTTATTGGCAATGGCGTCAGTGAGCTGATTGTTATGGCAATGCAAGCGCTACTGAACAATGGTGACGAAGTATTGCTGCCCTCACCCGACTATCCGCTTTGGACGGCAGCGGTCAGCTTGAGTTCGGGCACACCGATCCACTACAGATGTGACGAACAATCTAACTGGTTCCCGGATATTGAAGATATCAAATCCAAAATAACGCCCAACACCAAGGCAATTGTGCTTATCAATCCCAATAATCCTACTGGCGCTGTTTACAGTAAAGATTTGCTGTTACAACTCATCGAAGTTGCCAGAGAACATGGTTTGATGATTTTCAGCGATGAAATATACGACAAGATCGTTTACGACCGCGCCAAACATATCTCCATTGCAAGTCTTGCCGATGATATCTTTTTTGTCACCTTTAGCGGTTTGTCTAAAAATTATCGCGTTGCAGGATTTCGCGCAGGCTGGCTGTTTATCAGTGGTAATAAACGTCTTGGAAGGGGTTATATTGAAGGCCTGAATATTTTGTCATCAATGCGCATGTGCGCCAATGTGCCCAGTCAACACGCCATTCAGACAGCATTAGGTGGTTATCAAAGCATTAACGAATTAATAGCCGAAGGTGGTCGTTTGCGCACTCAACGAGACATCGCCTATAAAATGTTAAACGATATTCCGGGCATCAAGTGTGTAAAACCCAAAGGCGCCATGTATTGTTTTGCCAAAGTCGATGAGAAAAAATTTCAGATCCGTGACGATGAGCGCATGATTTTAGATCTTCTGCGACAACAAAAAGTATTGTTGGTGCACGGCAGTGCCTTTAACTTTTTCGAAGGGATCTACTTCCGCTTGGTATTTTTACCTCACCAGGACCAGCTTGTGCCTGCCCTCGAAGGTGTCCAGGAGTTCTTTTCAACATACACTCAGGAATAATTAAATAGATGCATAAAAAGAGTCACTTTTTTGCTCACATGGCGCGCATGAAGCTTATTCAACGTTGGCCACTAATGCGCAATGTACACCAGGAAAATGTTCAGGAGCACAGTTTACAGGTAGCCATGGTGGCACATGCGCTGGCGTTGATAAAAAACCGTTATTACGACGGTAAAGTGGACCCAAATCGCGTCGCGACAATTGCGCTTTTTCACGATGTTTCAGAGGTTCTCACTGGCGATTTACCCAATCCTGTAAAGTATTTCAATAACGCCATAAAAGAAGAATATAAAAAAATAGAAAAGATCGCTGAACAACGCTTGATTGATATGGCGCCTGAAGAGTTCCGCGAAGACTATGCGCAATTAATTGATCAACAATTTCACTCAGATGAAGAAGCCTTTCTGGTAAAAGCAGCCGATGTGATTTGCGCCTACTTAAAAACCCTGGAAGAGCTGGCGGCCGGGAACAAAGAATTTAAGCTCGCCAAAAAGCGAATGGATCAAACGCTCAAAGACTATCACTCTCCAGAAGTGGAATACTTCTTAGAGGCTTACGTCCCCAGCTTTTTGTTAAGCCTCGACGAAATTACCCTGGACTCAGAATAAACGAGCTCAGGCTCGTTTTTTTGATTTAGATACCGTCTACATAGAATGATTCGCGCTATCCGATATAACCATTCAAATTTACCAAGTCAAAAACTTGACCAGAAACTAAGCGCACAGTAACGTAAAGAAAAACCTCTGAGGATAAGTGTTGACTAATCAATGGCATGAGAGGCGATTTGATAATCGCACAGTGCGCGAAGGTGATCATCGCACCCCATTTCAACGTGATAAAGCCCGTATTCTGCATTCTGCAGCATTCAGACGTCTGCAATCGAAAACTCAGGTTCTAGGCATTGGCATTGGCGACTTTTATCGCACTCGGCTGACCCACTCTTTGGAAGCTTCGCAAATTGGTCAAGGTATCTCAGCCCAATTGACCCTCAAATATCCCGATCTTATGCAAGAACTCGGTCTGGACAGCACCTTAATTGAAGCTCTCTGTCTGGCGCACGATATTGGTCATCCTCCCTTTGGTCACGGTGGTGAGGTAGCGTTGAATTTTATGATGCACCAGCATGGTGGCTTTGAAGGCAACGGTCAAACTTTCAGGATTGTTACCCGGCTTGAGCCCTATACCGCTGAACATGGAATGGACCTGTCAAGAAGAACCCTTCTGGGTCTGGTTAAGTACCCCAATACCATCGATGCACTCCAAGGCGAGTACCCTCGAGAAAAAATACAAGATTTTCGCCAAGTTAAGGCGGGCCAATGGCACCCTCCTAAAGGGCTTTTCCTGGATGACATACATGCGCTTGAGTGGTTGTTATCTCCGCTGAGTAAAACTGACCGGGAATTATTCCAACAAACCCTAAGCACCCGACCTGGAGCACATAAGAAAAACCGTTTTAAGTCGTTTGACTGTTCTATCATGGAGCTGGCAGATGATATTGCCTACAGCATCCACGATTTGGAAGACGCCATTGTAATGGGGATTGTTAACCAAACCACTTTCGAACAAGAACTGCTTGGCCCTATACAGGCCATTAAAGATGCTACCTGGCTAAATAACCACTTACCTAGATTAAGCCCACTGCTATTCAGTGAGCACCCCCATGAGCGGAAAAACGCCATTGGCGCGTTGGTGAACGCCTTTATCACCAGCATTGAAGTTTGTGCCACCGATCCGGGTTTTGAAGAGCCGCTACTCAAATATAACGCTACATTTCCCGAACAATTTGAGCGCGCCCTCTCGGTGTTTAAAACTTTTGTATATCAACGTGTTATTCGAAAGTCAGAGATCCAACAATTAGAGTACAAAGGCCAATTAGTAGTTATGGAGCTATTTAATGCATTCTCCTCTGATCCAGAGCGCCTGCTTCCCGAAAATACTCAAAAACGCTGGCATAAAGCCAGAGAGAGAGGCAGTGAAATCAGGGTAATAGCCGATTACATCTCCGGAATGACAGATGAATTCGCCTCAAGGATGCATGGAAACTTGTTTTTGCCCAAAATACAGGGTATCAATCACGGTCAATTCTACTAGAATTAATTAAACGCCAGCGTCGTAATTCTGTGAATATTAAAGTTTTTTCGATTTTGGCAGACAATTAAACAGGCAATAAACAAGAATAAAATTATGGCTGAAGCTAAAACAATTGAAGATATAGAATTCGAGGTGACTTCTGTAGACAGTGAAGAAGCGCCTGAGTTTTGTATCGAAGGTATTGAGGAACAAACTTCCTCAGAGCCAGAATTTAGTCTGAGTGAAGTCACTGAAGAAGATAACTCTGCCGAAGAAGAGCTTGAATTGGTTGACGCTCCAGCAGAAATGGAGACAGCTCAACCAAAAAACACTGTTGCCTCCAGCTATTCAGACGATATTCTTAACCAACCGTCAAAGACCTCCACTACTGAAGGGAACGATACAAATTCAGCTGATGATATTGACTTAAGTGATAACGAAGCAATTGACGTGGAGCTAGATTCAGCTCTTGCTTTAAGCCACTCTGCTGGGACTTTACATATGCAGCAAGCGCACCAGTTGGAGATGTCATTACTGGAGCGAATTGATGATCTGATTCAAACTCTGCAAAAAAGAGGTCGATCGGGCAATTCTCCAGAACAACTGCCCCACAAACAATTCGCAACGGGTTTGCATTACATTAAACACGAAAGCAATCATTATCTCGGTGCCAAATGGTTGCGCAAATCAGCCATGCAAGGGCATGCAAAAGCACAGTTGTATTTAGGCATGCTGTTTTTGCAAGGCAATGGTGTTCCGAAAAGTCTATTTCACGCTTATGCCTGGTTTAGTTTAGCGGTGTGTCAGAATATCCCGGAAGCAAAAGACGCTCGCAAAAAATTAGAACGCCATCTAACTGCAAAAGAAATAAACGCCTCTCTGAAATATGCGGCTGACTTACTGGATAAAATTCATCAGCCCTAATCAGAGCGCACTGAACTTTGCTGTAAAAAGTTGGGCCGCAGACATCAACACTCACCAAAATTTTTTGAGATTTTTTAAGCCGAACCGGGTCCTATACGTATAGTGCTTAAAACAATTCGAGAAGTTTGTACCCAATATGTTGCTTAAAACTAAGTTAAAAAACACTTTGTCGGAAAATGACGTTACGGATGAAAGCGTCTTTCACAACAGGCGCAGTGTTCTCAAATCGCTGGGTTTCGTGGGCGCTGGTTCATTGCTTTCGTTACCTCGTAAGTCTGAGGCCTATAGCTGGTTTGGCGACGATGAAAAATTTGAAACCAAACCGCTTGAATTCGTCAGAAATAGTAAATATCGGGCAAGCGATAAACTCACTCCGGAATCCAAAGTCACCTCTTACAATAATTTTTACGAGTTTGGAACAGGGAAAGACGATCCAATCGAGAAGGCCCAAGGACTAACAGTCGATCCGTGGAGTTTGGTGATAGATGGTGAAGTAGAAAAACCGCTCAAGCTGAGTTATGACGATTTATTCTCCAGCTTCGATATTGAGGAGCGTATTTATCGCTTTCGCTGTGTAGAAGCCTGGTCAATGGTGATCCCTTGGTTAGGGTTTCCTTTACACAAGCTATTAAACAAAGTCGTTCCCACCACCAAAGCTCGTTATGTTGCTTTTCAAACGTTGTACAGACCCGAAGAAATGCCGGGCCAAAAAAGTCGCTTTGTTGGTGGCGGTATTGACTACCCCTATCTGGAAGGATTGCGACTGGATGAAGCAATGCACTCATTAACCTTAATGTCTGTAGGCCTATACGGTAAAACCCTTCCACCGCAAAATGGTGCACCTATCAGGTTGGTTGTGCCATGGAAATATGGTTTCAAGAGCATTAAATCTGTAGTTAAAATTACACTTACCAGTCAACAACCCCCTAATACCTGGAATATTTTACAGCCGAGCGAGTATGGGTTTTATGCCAACGTCAATCCAGAGGTTTCCCACCCGAGATGGTCGCAAGCCACTGAGCGACGGTTAGGCAGCGGAGGATTATTGGGCAGCAATCGTATTGAAACGCAAATGTTTAACGGTTACTCCGAAGTTGCGCAGTTATACAAAAACATGAATCTGAAACAATATTTCTAAGTACCATGATAAGGATATCTGCTAAACAAATCACTCTGTTCAAGACTCTCATCCATGGTTTGAACTTGGGATTCATTCTAACCTGGTACTATTGGGCATTTACCGATCAGTTAGGTGCCGACCCGGTTAAGACGATAATCCATTTTACTGGCATGGGTGCACTCAACCTATTGCTACTAACGCTTCTGGTAAGCCCGGCGGCAAGATACTTAAAACAAGCTCAGTTAGTGAAACTCAGGCGACTGTTTGGCTTATACTGCTTTACATGGGCTTTATTGCATGTAAGCAATTATATTGTTTTTGATCTGCAAATGGCCTTTGATACTTTGCTGCAAGATATTATTAAGCGCCCTTACATCACCGTGGGTTTTGCAGCCTTCATAGCGCTTTTAGCACTGGCAATAACGTCTAACCAATTCAGTCAGAAAAAACTGAATAAACGTTGGCACAGCCTACATAAAATCATTTATCCCGCTAGTCTGTTGATTGCCCTTCACTTTATCTGGTCGGTAAAAGCGCTGGATTTAGAACCTGTTATTTATTGGTTGTTACTTCTGGTGCTATTAGCAACCAGAACTCGCTTCGTTCAACGGAGGTTGTTTACTTAACTCCCCTTTAGAAATAAGTTTAAAATTTATTCAAAAATACACTTGACTGTTTATAAATACAGTATTACTGTTTTGCTATACAGTAATTCATACAGGTGTTTATTATGTTTATTATCGAAACTGAGAATCAGTCAGTTAATGCGCTTAACTCATCTTTGAGCAGCACCTCAGGCACCAGAAGGAATACTTCTGGTGCCTCTTCATCTTACAATTTTGATGAGATGGCGAAACTCAGAGCCCTATTTCTTGGCTTAATTCGACAAAAGCGTTGGATTTATTTTTTAAACGATGAGATCAAACTACGAGCCAATCACCTACCAGTGTTACAGGTAAAATTGAAGCCGCATCATTGTCAGTATGAATCTCTGCAAAAAATTATTGTTGCGGGTAACTGCAGTGCAGTTGTAGTAGAAAACAATAAACTAGATGACAAACAGCTAGAAGATATTCTGGCACTAGGAATCGCCCATAGAGTTCAGCTAATTTTGTTGGAAAATATTCAAGACAGTGAGACACTTCACTAAAGCTTTCCAGTTAATATGATGTATGCAAACTTGTTATTGTTGTAGCGGTCGTCCATTTGACACCTGCTGTAAACCGCTATTGAATGGCGTTGAACATGCCATAAACGCCGAGCAGCTTATGCGCTCTCGATATTCTGCTTACAAACTCAGCAAGTTTGATTACATCCTGGACACCTATGGTGAGGCCCAAAAAAGTCAGCTAAGCATTGAACAGTTACGGGATTCAGCACAAGACACAATCTGGATAGGACTGGATGTGGTTGGTTTTAAACCAGTCAGTGAATCACAAGCCTATGTAGAATTTAAAGCTTTCTACAAAGACAACAATCAGTTTTTTCAGATGCACGAAATATCCGAATTCGAATACCAACAAGGCTTTTGGAAATACACCACCGGACAAATGCAGGAAGATAGTGGCAAAATCAAATTGTCCCGGAATGCCCCCTGTCCATGTCAGAGCGGTAAGAAATTCAAACAGTGTTGTCTGTCTGCTGTTGGGTAAAAAACTGAAGCAAGCCAGGTTTTAATCCCGCAGAATCATGAACTAATCTAAACCTTTTTGTTTCACATCGGCGATAACATCATAAAGCAAAGTTTCATCCACCTTGATATCTTCCCCTTGCAGGTTTTTTATTTTCATTTGGGTAAACACATCACAGTTTGCCGTGACATCATCGGGAATTCGCTTAACGTCGTTATGCAGCGACAGCGGTGTGGGATGCATGTAAGCCAGCAGTTTCGCTGAAGGTAAATCATTGCGGTGGATGGCCTCAGCAAATTGCTGTTGGCGAACATAATGGGTGTTTTCTGTTTTTAGGGGAACCGCTGGATAAAAATTAAATTTTTCTATCGGAATTAATCCGACTGACTGCTGCTCGTCTTCCCCTTCTAACTTTAATCTTTGAGTTAAATCTTGTTGCATCATGGAAAGCAGCAACGCAAACTCACTTTGCGTACCATAACGCAAGGCCTTACCCAGTCCAGCCTTAAACTCAGTTTGTCGAATTTCGGGGTTAATAGTGGCTTTGGCTTGGCTTTCCATTAGTTTTCTTTAAGACTCTCTCTGTTTTAGCTTATCGACCGGCAAGGCTAAACGCTTTAATTGCAAAACTAATTTTGACGAATTGTTTACAGCAGCAATTTTTCTGCTAATATACGCCGCTCTTTTGGAGGGGTTCCCGAGTGGCCAAAGGGATCAGACTGTAAATCTGACGGCTCCGCCTTCGCTGGTTCGAATCCAGCCCCCTCCACCACTTCTTTTTTATTCGCCAGTAGTTCAAGCTTCAATAAAAACAAAAACTCGTCCCCATGGGCCTGGGTGAGAAGCAGCGCCCTGGTTAGAAAATATGGTGCTACCCACTTAAGCGGGGATCAGCATTCATCTCATTACTGAGACCTACTCTTCTCCCATTTAACCTAATCACTTATTACTAAAAGACTAAGTTTGATCCTAATTGTCCAGGAACTGCATTAAAATCAATCGCTTTGGCTGTTTTCCTTGCTTTTGTAGTCTTTCTCATTCATTTTTATCTCTAAGGTCAATAGAACTAACTTCAGCGGGTAATGCCAAAAATTAGCTTACAAGACAAAAGAGTTATTATCGTTGATGATCAACGACCTTTTTTGCTTATGCTCAAAGGCATTATCTCTAAATTGGGCGTGCGGTCTTTGCGCATCGTGCAAACAGCCGAAAGCTCAATTGCGGATTGCAAAAAGGAAAAGTTTGATGTCGTCATTGCCGATCTGCATTTAGGTACCAATAAGAAAAACGGCTACCAACTTATAGAGCAACTGCGAGTACAGAAGCTCACCAAGCCCGATACGGTATATATGATGGTCAGTGGTGACAGCCATCGCCCAGTGGTACTCGGTAGCATTGAGAGAAATCCAGACGATTATATCATTAAGCCATTTTCTCAAGCTCAGCTTATCAATCGACTTTCCAAAGCTTTTGAGAAAAAGCAAGCGCTGAAATCCATTCATCTTGAAATCTTCAAAGAAAATTGGGATGCAGCGATTCAAGCGGCGCAAACTTTATTAGGAACCGCTACCAAGTATCGTCAAAGTATCATTTTACTATTAACTGAACTCTATTGGCGCACTACTGAATACGATCAAGCTCACGCACTGTTAAGTGAAGTATTAGAGCACAAAAACCTTCCATGGGCACAAGTGGCCATGGCTCGTACCAAGCTTTTGATGGGCGAGTATGAGGAGAGTATTAAACTTGCGCGACAAATTGTCTCAGGCAGATTATTAGCGTTAGAAGGACACGATATTCTGGCAAAAAGTTACATGGCACTGGAAAGGTACCCCGACGCCATGGCTCAAATCAGATTGGCCCTGGATTTGTCTCCATTTTCCATGGAAAGACAATACATGGGTGCATCCATTGGCCGTATCAATAAGGACTACGAATTTGCTAAACAGTGTTGCAAAGAGCTATTTGAGCAGAGCAAGCGTTCTGTGCACCGTGACCTTATTCACATGTGTAATTTTGTTCGCTCGATTGTAGACATCGCAGAGAATGCCGAAGACAAAGGTAAGAAGAACAAATATCAACAAGAAGCAATGCTTACCTTACAGAGACTCAGAACCGATGAACTGGTTGTGCGTTCAGCAGATGACTTCAGTTATGACGCCTTCGCTAACTTAATGACCGGGCGAATAAACTCCCTTGATGGCAAATCAATTGAAGCAAAAAACTCTCTATCTGCCGCACAACGAGAGATCGCAGAAAAGTTTGATCAGATGCCTATGGTGCTTGCACCCGATACCATTAATCTCATGGTAAAAGTGGGCGATTTTAAGCAAGCGAAGGAGCTGACCAATGACCTGCGAGATAGCAATTACCAGATTGATGAGAATATCGAATTCTTGTTAGAACAGGTGGGCACTGAAATTGAAAGTCAAAGTGGCAAATTCGAACACTACAACCAAAAAGGACTGGACTGTTTCAATGCCGGGAAATATCAGGCTGCATTTGAAGCGTTTGGTCACGCTTTAAAATACTCACAAGTTAATGGTGACGTGGCTATAAATCTACTTCATTGCTCTAACAGATTAATGGAGCAAACTAACAAGCCTGAGTTAATCACTATTGTTGAAACCAAAAAAACGGTGAAAATGCTGGAGGAAATATCCCTAAACGAACAACAATCCACAGAATTTATAAAACTAAAATCCGATCTAAGCCAATACATGGAGCTCAAATGAAAAAACTCACTCCCCTTTTTATTTCTCTAACTGCGCTCCAGGGTTGCATCGTGATGGAAGGAAAACCATGTGAAGACATTGTAGAAGTGAAGCGCCAGGAAAAGATGTGCCAAACACTGCGCAAGCAAATGAACGACAAAAGCCACCCACAAGCGGCATTAACAGCGAAACAAAGATACGAAGAAGCTTGTGTTGATCTGCGTTACTACCGCGATGATTTTGACACCATCTGCCATAGTGATGAATCACCTGCTGGTAAAAAGAAGTAGTTTATTTAGTGGCTTTGGTGCGCCTGCCCAAAGCCGTTAGCATTGAGCCCACTACAACCAAAAAAGCTCCCAGGTAGGCTGTTTTGGTAAGATCCGAATGACTAAAAAACTGAGGGTAAATCAAAACAGCTAGACCACTGCTGAGAATGGTAAATACCGGGGCCATCGCGATGATGGCGCTTACTTTAGAGGCTTCCCACACAGACATAGCCCGTGTGAAACTGCCATATGCAACCAGCGTATTTATACAGCAAAACAGTAACGCTAAACCACTAATCCATGTTAATGCCCCAATCGATGCGACATCAGACAAAGGTAACAACATAATTGCGCCGAGGCCATAAAAAATAAGGGTCATTTGGCGGGCAGAGAAGTGTAACAACAAAAATTTCTGCAATAGCGCGTAAGCCACCCAAGTTACCGCAGCAAATACCATGATAAATACACCAACACTATACCCATCTCCAAAAGCCAGTAGCGATTGCCACTTATTATCGAAAAATAACGTAAAACCGATGATGAGTGTGACAGCGCCAAGCATTTGTAGTCGGGTAAAAACTTCTTTGAAAAACCACACTCCTCCCAACATTAGTAAAAACGGCGCGAGTTGGATAATTACCTGTGCGGTTTCAGGGTGAAGATACTCAAGACTTTTTACATAGCCCACATAATTGGCTGATAACGCCAGCCCCGCTAACAGTACGATAGCGAGTCGGCCTTGTTGGAACTGCTTCTTATCCGGCCATTGTTTTTTCAACGTAATAACACACAACACCACAAAAAAAGCGAATAAGAAACGATAGAAGCTTACTGTGATTGGATCGATCACTGTCAATGCCAGTAACATAAAGTGCGGCAATACGCCCCACATGAAAGCAGTGAGTAACGACAGAGAAAATCCGAAAACGGGTCTATTTTCCATAACAAAAGGACGAAGTGATGAGGCAGCGCAGTTTAGCAGCTTTTTATGAGATTGAAATGCTTTCTATCCGTCTTGGGACAACTCGCTAAAGTCATCGATATAGTTATCAATTTTCCGATAAAGACGTCGTTTTTGCTTTTCTGTGATAGTGGGGAAAACCTCAACAACCAAATCCGAAAACACACCTCGGTTGTGCTCTAAGTTAGCTATGTATTGAGGGTGCTGATGGATTTCCGGTTGCGTCACCAAAGAGAGAAAGTCTTGCTCAAAACTGTCTAAATCACGTTGCATCAACAACTCTTTGGCAGCGCTTTGCACAGCCCGTCGATAAGTTAACCACTCGAGTCTGTTAGGAATAACCTGTTGTGCATATTTAGCCACCAACGCTTTCTGCTCTTGGGTTAAACGACCAAAATAGTCTTGCAACTGTTCTTTGAATCGTTTCTGGAAACGCTCAGTCAGTTCTTCCTGACTCTTTTCTTTACGCTCAATTTCATCCGCGGCATTTTTTTCTTCTAGAGAAGCGAACAACTCCTCAACCTGCTTGTCATTGAGTAATTGAGCCAAACTGACAATATCCGGGGCAACGTGCTCTCGCAATCTAAGCCAGTGGTCTCGAGCTCGATTGAATTGTCCTGATACCATTTCTGACGTGATGTTTCCCTCTTGTAGCATTCGCTTCAGGTCCTGCAGATGCCTTACATAGTTTTCTAACTCGGCACCTCTATGCCAGTCATGCCATTGTGCGAAACGCTCATCAAAAGCGATTTTTTGTGGTTTGTTTAAATCGATATAATCATCGAGATACCAATGCACTAACCAGTCAAGGTTATTATAGGCAAACTGTGAGCTGCACCCGGAAAGAAGCAATAAGAAAACAACACATATTTTTTTCATCGTACATTCCCTGATTATTCAACTCAGTGTAATGGATTCGTTTTTAGTTATGTTGATATGACATAGTTTCTTACAGAGTTCTGTGGAAAACGGATTATCAATAAAATGAGGTTGTCATTTTTCTACAGATCACCATATAGTTTTACACAAGCTTGATGGCAACGAATGACAAACATGAAAAGAATAGCTGTATTGACCTCTGGCGGCGACGCTCCTGGTATGAATGCCTGTATTAGAGCCATAGTTTTAACTGCCGAACATTTTAATGTTTCTGTGATTGGCTTTCGTCATGGTTACTATGGTCTGCTCAATAGCGAACACGTGGAAATCTCCACCGATATGGTGTCCAATATCATCCAAAACGGCGGCACTATCCTCCACAGCGCACGTTGCCCCGAATTTAAAACTGAAAAAGCCGCGCTAAAAGCCGCCAATAGTCTTGATGCTCTGGGTATCGACGCTCTGTTAGTCATTGGCGGTGATGGTTCGTTTCACGGCGCCCACCACTTGCAACAATATTGGCACAAACCTGTTATCGGTCTACCCGGCACAATTGACAATGATATTTATGGCACTGATGCCACTATCGGCTATTTCACGGCCATTGAAACGGCTTTAGACGCAATCGACAAAATCAGGGACACTGCCGATGCCTTTGAACGGGTATTCTTAATCGAAGTAATGGGCCGCCACGCTGGGTTTATCGGATTAAGTGCCTCCATCAGCTCTGGCGCTGACCAGGTACTCCTTCCCGAAATTAATAACGACAATGAAGCCGCGTTTAAAAACCTGGTAGCCAGAATAGAAACCACTCGAGAGAAAAAAGGACAATGTAGCTATATCGTGGTGGTGGCCGAAAATCTCTGGCCCGGCGGAGTTACCGCGCTGGCGGAGAAAATTAACAGCGAACTCTCGATAGAAAGCCGCCCCGTAGTATTAGGCCACATTCAGCGTGGTGGCTCCCCTTCACCACAGGACCGAATTCTGGCCACAAAGCTTGGCGCTTATGCCGTCGAATGTGCCTTACAAGGAAAAAGTGGCATTATGGTAGGTGAACAAAACCAACAGTTAGTAGAAGTCTCCCTTCCCCACACCTGGCAAAACCAAAAACCCCTCGACCCATACCTGGTAAAAATCCAAACCGAATTCTTTGACATTTTGGAGTAACTACCGGCATAAAAAAGCCGCTCTATTGAGCGGCAAAGAGATGTTCTGAAGGGAACAAGAACAATACTAAATACTAATTGCTATACATTAGTTTCTGGCTATCTCGGTGGTTTCCTGAAAACGTACAGTTTGGCCTGCGCGCAAGCGCTCAGCTCCACGCACTACGACATTGTCATCACTGCGCACATCACCGATAACCTCAACTCGTTCCCCCATGCCAATGCCGGTTCTTACGGGAACTTGGTGAGCCTTATTCTCATCATCAATGATAAACACGAATGTACCAGATTGACGCAACACCAAGGCATCACGCATTACGGTCGTCGCCTCATGGGAATCGCTATGGGGCAATGCGACTCGCACGGCACTGCCGATTGGAAAATCACCGGGTTTTAGTGCAACTCGAATTTCCATCATACGAGAATTGCTATTACCCACTGGGACGATGGTACGCACTGATTCTGTTTTTTCGCTATATCGGTCTTTAACAATCACTTCCTGACCGCGAGCGATAAAAGGCGAAGCCGATAGCGGCGCTCGAATACTAGCCTCTACATTTTCAGTATCCACCACTCGCAATAAATCAGACCCCGTAGAAGTATATTCACCGGGTGTTTGAATGCGTTCAACTACCATGGCATCAAATGGTGCTTTAACCTGGGTTTGTGCTAAACGATATTCTGTTTGACGCTTGTTTAGCTTCGCTTGTTGGACTTCCTGACGTGCTATCTCAAGCTCAGAAATGATCTCATCCAGTTCATCTCTGGAGCTGTTGTTGAGCTTAGCCATCTTGCTAACGCGCCCCTGTTTGCGTTCCAGTAAATCAACACGAGATTCCCATTTGGCAATGTCTGCGGCGTTCTGATCTAGTTGCAACTGTAAAAGTTCATCATCCAGTTTCGCCAGCACTTGACCTTTTTTGACCAGGTCACCGACGTCTGCCATCCATTCAATGCGTCCGCCAACCTCTGAAGCGATATTCGAATCCGTTCGACTCATCACCGTACCGGGAACCCAAATGCGTTCAGAAACCATTTCAGTGATCACATCATCTATTTCTACCAGTGCCGGCGGAGGACCTTTTGGCTCCTCCTGGGCGACAGCAAGCGTGGATAAACTTAGTAATGCGGGTAGAGCGAAACGAGCAAAAGTTTTCATGTTACTTGTCCTGTCGATTTTATAATTTGTCATTAAGTTTTTGATTTTTTGCGGTGTGTAACACACCACCACCGATGCCCTGAGCTTTTTGCGCAGGCTTCCATGCGGCCAACTGTAGTAGCGTCGGTAAAAGTATTAAGGTAAAGATGGTGCTGACGGTCATACCGCCAACGATAACGGCAGCCATGCCTCTGTAGATAACACTTCCAGCCCCCGGGATCAGCAGTAGCGGCAACATACCAAAAATGGATGTTAGCGTGCTCATGAAGATAGGACGTAAACGCAATGACAGCGCTTGTTCCACTGCATCTCGACGCGATAGTCCCTCATCTTTTTCTGCCAGACGGGTTTGATGTACAAGCAAAATTGCATTGTTTACCACCAGACCAAGCGTGATGATAAAACCAATCATAGTGAGCAAATCTAGAGGCTGGAAGGTAACCAGGTTTAATAACTGCATCGCGATTACACCACCCACGGTTGCCAGCGGAATACTCATAACTACCATCAAACTGTCTTTGGGTGATTTAAACAAACCGGCCATTAAGATAAACAGTAATGCCATGGCAAACAGGAAGTTCTGGCTCATGGTGGAAATCACATTTTTCAAACTAGAAGCTGAACCACCGTAAGTGATAGCGCCATCTGTGGGCATCGCAGCCAGCAATTGCGGCTCAACCTTCTCCTTAACGATATTCATGGCTTCTTCAAGCGACATATTCTCAGGTGGATTGAGTGATAATGTCAGAGTGCGACGACGATCTACACGTTGAATTTGGCTCGGACCTACGGTGCGATTTACTTCGGCTAAATCACCAAACTGTACCATTTCGCCAGACGGGGTCATGATGGGGATGACAGACAGTTCTTCCGGCGTTTGCCACTTTTCTGAACGGAAGATGATATTCATACGCTTGATACCGTCAAAGTATTCGCCTACGTATAAACCATCACCCATAGTGCGCACAATGTTAGCCAAACGCGGTCTGTCATAACCTACTTCCATCATGCGCGAGTCATTGGGTATTACACTGATTTGTGGTTCAGTTTGCTCGAGCGCTGGACGCGGCTGAACGTTTGCCCCGGGGAACGCTTCCTGTAGCAAGTCCATGCCTAATACTGCGGCCGCCGCCATACCATCGGTGTCGGTAGATTGAAGGCGAATATCAATACTACGACCATTGCCAAATCCACCAAACAGATTACCTTGCATGGCAAACGCACGGGTATCTGGTAAGTCCTTTAATATCTCGTTGCGCATCAAGGTTTCCAATTCTTTAACCTTGCTTTGATCCTTCGCTCTGGCGCCAATAGTACCGCCATTAGGCCAAGTGATAATGTAGTAGTTTTTAAGGGCGGGTTCTTTCTCTCCGTCCATATAGGGCTGCAAACGCGTTACCACTAAATCGATGACTTCTTTTTCTATAAACTCGCTGCTGGCACCTTGCGGGAAGTTAAAAAAGGCATCGATAGCATCGCGTTTCACCGGTGGTAAATAATCCAATTTTGGCAGCAACATGACTGTTGCAACAAGTGGCCCTACCATTAACAGCGTGGCTATGCCAATGCGCTTTTTGTTATTAGAAGTCGCACTCATTACTACCTTAGTAATCTTATCCCAAGTTGGTCTTAATCTATCAGCGGGCATCTCCTTATTAAGCCAACGGCTCGCGGCGACAGGTAAAATGGAAACTGCGACAATAAATGAAATAATTACGGCGATTGCGATGGTCAAAGCCAAATCAGCAAACAACTGCCCCGCTACGTCTTTTAAGAAGATCACCGGGATAAAAATGGCCACTGTGGTTGCTGTAGAGGCCATCAGAGCACCGAAAACTTCTTTAGTAGCTTTCTCAGCCGCTTGCTCACTGGTCAGGTCTTTGCCTTTGTGCCGTACAATGTTTTCCAATACTACGATGGCGGCATCTAACACCATACCCACCGCAAAAGCTAAGCCAGCAAGAGAAATCACGTTGAGCGAACGCCCGGTAATTTGCAGTACAACAAAGGTACTCAAAAGACAAATTGGAATGGACAAAGCAACGATCAGTGTCGCTCTGCGCTGACGCATAAACCACCACAAAATAGCGACAGCAAGGAATACCCCCATCACCAAGTTGCTACTTACCAGATTAATGGCACGATAAATAAACACTGAAGCATCGAAAGACTGCACCATAGTCAGCTGCTGGGGATTCAGCATTGTGGTATTGATTTCAGTGATCTTCTCTTTTACTTCTAACAACGTTGCCAGCACATTGGCGTTGTTTTCCCGATCAATACGAATGGAGATTGCTGGGTTGCCATTTTGCACGCTCACGTAATTTTCATCGCCACCTTGAATACGAATATCAGCAATATCACTCAGTTTTATTGGGCTACCATTGCGCCACTCAAGAATTAAGTCGCCCATTTCTTGTGGTTGATATTTGCCTTCAAAACGCAAAGTGTACTTGCGACGACCAACATCTACAAAACCACCAGAAACGTCATTTGCAGAACCCAACAAGCGGGAAATATTAGTGATATCAATACCCAGCTCCGCTGCGCGATAGGGGTCAAAAACGATTTGGAATTCTTCAGCACTGCCTCGGCCAGATTGCATTTGCGCTCTTGAAACGCCGGGAATGGCCTCAATTTGAGGGCGAATACTCTCATCAAAATAATTAATAAACTCTTTAATGTCTTTTTGATTACCCGGTAATTTTTGCAGGAAAAAATAGGTTAAGGCTGGCTGGCCACCACCACCGCCGCCCAACATGATGTTGGGTGATAAAGCATCCCTGGGCAAAGGCGGAATTCGATTCATGCGGCTAATGACTTCAATAAGCGTTTTCTGCATGTCTGTTTCTAAACCAAACTCCAGATTAATCCAGGCATTACCCTGGTTAGCAAAAGTCGACATACTGCGCATGCCAGGTAAACCTTGCAATACTTCTTCTTGTGGCTCGAGTATTTCAGACTCTATCTCTTGCGGAGCAGCTGCTCGCCATGAGGTTTGAATGCTAATTCTTGGACGCTCAATGTCCGGAAACAGCTGCACAGGCAATTCTGAAAGGCTAAACAATCCCAGAAAGGTAATAATGCCTACGACAATGGCTACGCCGGAGGCATTTTTTAGTGCGGCTTTAGTGATATCCATAAGTGACCCGAAAGTTTTTATTAACTGCTGCCACTATAGGTCGTACAAATAAAGAAAAAAGTTTAAATCCACTAGCCGCCGATTTATCGCGATAAACTGCAAATCGGCTGAAAGATGTTACAAATCATGTTTTTACGACACATTTGACACAACTTAATAGTCAGTATGAAAAAGCGACAGGAATGAATAACTTAGAAGCTTAACAAAACCGTCTTGAGATAAAGACAGAGCAAAAAGATAACCGCTGTCCAGACAAGTAAAAGCACTATATGTTTTCCGGGTATTGCGGCTGTAACGATTTTTGTAGAATCTGAAAACCCTTTTGATCCGCTAAGTAACAAAGCAACACATACCGTTACTGCTAATCCTGCTACATTCCACCAAAACCAAAATAGCTGTGGAACTGCCAACCAAAAAAACAAATTAAGCCCCACGCCACACAAAACCGCAATATTGGCATGCATTGCTTTAGGTGGATTAGGTGTTAATGCCAGAAGGAACAAAGCCAGTATCGAGCCGTAAAACATGGATCCAACTTTATTGATGGCTTCGATAACAGTTGGCGCAATATTCCCTGCCTGAAAACTCAGTAGTAAAGTCACCCCACCCCAGAATACACCGGCAAAACGACCTGCATAGAGCTTTTGGGCTTCGCTCATTGGTTGCCCGAAACAGCGCATAAAATCATGCACTGAAACCACTGACAAGCTATTAACAGCAGAACTCAGTGAAGACATGGCAGCAGCCAGCATTGCCACAAGTAATAACCCCACTAGCCCCACAGGAAGATATTGCATAATGAAGACTGGCACTAACCAATCTGGTTTATCCAGAGGAATAAGTGCCCTGAATTCTGGCTGTTTCATCGCCAGCGCTCCGATTGTTAACCCAGCCAGGCAATAAATAAGTGTTACCGGGAATCGCACCAGGGCGGCAGTAATGATCATTTTACGCAGTTCAGGAATACTCCTGGCAGCCAGTGAGCGCTGTGCTTCTGATTGATCACAACCATAATAGGCGGCATAGAGTACAATTCCCCCCATCAGCATGGGTAATAAACCAAAGCCATTATCATCGTAACCGAAGTTTTCAAAGCGTAAAACCTGCAAACGCTCAGGATTCGTATGGGCGACAACCTCAGCCAATCCTCCGATGTGATACAAGCCAAAAGCCAGGCAAATAATTGCGCCTGCAACGATTAAAATCATTTGAATCGCATCACCATAAACCACCGCTTTCATGCCACCTACCAGGGAATAAATGAGCGTGATGACACCTATAAATAAAATACTCTGCCAGATAGCTAAGCCCATCGTGCCTTGCAGAATAATAGAAATGGCGTAAATCATAATGCCGGTAGCGAATGCCCGGCTGATTTGAAAAACCACACTGATCAAAACTCGTGTGCTAACAGCAAAACGCTGCTCCAGAAAATCGTAAACACTTAACACCCCACTTTGATGCAGCGCAGGTAATAGTTTCCACAGTAAAAACAACATGGCCAACGGCAGTGCCAGTTCGTAACTCAGCCAGACAAGCCCGCCTCCCTCTCGCAGGCCCACAAAAGCCGGTGCTGACACAAAACTAATCGCCGATAATTGCGTTGCCATTATGGATAAACTTAATGGTTGCCAGCCAAGCTTTCGTCCAGCTAAGAAGTAATCTTTTTCGGAGTTATTGGCGCGAAAGCGAAATCCCATGTAAAGCAAGGCGGCTAAATATAAGCATAGGATGAGATAATCAGGCAGAAGCATAGGACGGGATAAAATTTAAACATTTATCCCAGTATGCCTGTTCAAGTAGGAAAGTAAACTGTGCAGAAACGCACAACGCCTGTTATGCGTTAATCATTTCTTTTACACGGTCTCGGTGGCTGCGGCTGACTTTCAGTTCGGTGCCATTGTGTAATACCAGATGATACTCACCGCTAATATGGCTGATAAGCTTATTCACGTAGTTAATATTAACGATAGCACTGCGATGAACTCGCACAAAACGACGTGGATCTAACTCGTCAATGAGTTCCTTCATGGTACGGCGCATTATGTGAGTGCCGTCTTGCGCATGCACACACATGTAATCACCAGCGGCGTCTATCCATTGGATTGCATCGATAGACACGCGTGTTACTTCTGAACCATCTTTTATAGCGAGTACGGTTGGATAAGGGTTTGCCGAGATGGGCTCCCCTTCAGCGAGTTTGCGTAAAATATCCTCGCAATCATCACCGGTAAAATCGGCAATCAAGCTGGCTAGTTTTTGCTTATGCATTCCTTCCTGCGCCTGAACTAGTGTTTCTTCGACCTTTTGCAATGCTTCCCTCAAGCGCTTGTCATCAACGGGCTTCAACACGTAGTCCAATGCGTGGATATCAAACGCTTTGATGGCATAACTATCAAACGCCGTCACAAATATAATAAGCGGCAGTGGCTCACCTGATTCACGAAGCTTGTTTATGACCTGAAAACCATTCAGGCCTGGCATTTGAATGTCGAGGAATACCAAATCGGGTTTTAACTTAGGAATTTCTTCCACTGCAATGTTGCCACTTGAGCACTGCCCTATGACGTCCACTCTATCAAACGCACCTAAGCGTACTGCTAATCCTTTTCTGGCTAAGGGTTCATCATCAACGATGACAGCTTTTATCTTTCTATCCATTGTCTATTAATTCGTAAGGTATTCTAATGCTAACTTTAACGCCTGTGGGGTCATTGTGCGACACCACAAACGAATAATCTTGGCCATATAGCGAATGCAAGCGCTCTTGAATGTTGGTCAATCCAACACCGTTAGTGCGATGCAACTGGCCATTCACTATGTCAGCTCCAGGCCCATTGTCGGCCACTTCCAACAGCAGATCGCGGCCAAACAAACGGGCGGCAATACAAATAACACCGCCCTGTTCCATTTTAGAAATGGCATACTTGATGGCGTTTTCTACCAAGGGCTGCAAAATCAAACTGGGTACTAATGCTTTGCTGGTGCCATCATCCACCTTCCATTGCACGTCTAATCGTTCGTCAAAGCGTACTTTTTCAATGTCAAGATACAAACCAAGCGCCTGAACTTCTTGTTCCAACGGCACTTTTTTAATGGGATCTTTATCCAGAGAATAGCGCAAAAAGTCACTCAAGCGACTAACCATCTGTTCAGCTGTTTGATTTTCTTTCACTAAGATCAGGGTAGAAATAGCGTTCAATGTATTGAATAAAAAATGTGGATTAAGCTGATAACGCAACATTTTGATATGTGCCTGATGCGCCATTGCACTGGATTTTAGCGCGTTTTGTTTCTCTTTTTGTAGTAATTGGTAGTTCTTAATACCGAAGTACAATCCCGTCCAACACATCAAAATAAAGAAGGAGTTTACCGCGCCATTAAAATAGTAATACCACTCATCAGGTCGCCAACCATGTTTGTAAATTTCCCAAACGTGGAGATTCTTAAGCACTTGCCATAACAGGGAAATCAAAAAACAGGAAAGTAGTACTGAGAATAGCACTAATAAAGGCTGAAACGTCGCTACTTTCCTGTAGATATAGCGCAATGGGATACTTATCAAGCAGCCTGCTATCGCATTAAGCACAATGACAAAAATCCACACGGCACGCATGTCATGCAAAAAAGAACCAACATAATAGATCAGCGCAAACCCGGCCCAGCCACCAATGTGCAAGGTCCAAAATAGACGCTCTCTATCTTCGAATAGTTTTTGCCAATTAATCAAAAGACCGTTCCGTTCATTAAGATGGGCAAATTATACGTTATCTGACAAGCAATGGCTTGCTACTAGTCTTACGACAAACGCAATTGGTCGCAATTTCAGGTAAACAATCGCTTAATATTCGATACCTAAACGCTTAAGCCAGTGTCCCCACCACCAAGCAGGTCCTATCAAGAGAAACTGTAGGTCTTTGAAAAATGAGGGCTTCTTACCTTCAATATGGTGCCCCACGAATTGCAAAATCCACATTACTACAAACAATACCAGGCTCAGTTGCCAAATATTAACCCCCTGAAGGTACAGTGCCTCGATACTCATAAAAACAGCAATAGTGAGTAATGTCATGGCAGCCCCAATAGGACCGGATAAACGGAAGTAGTAGTACAAAACCGGTATTGCCAGCACGTGGGCAAAAGTAATATCCATCAGTACTAAAAATTCAGGTACAGGAATAGACCAAATCAAAGCGATGGTCACCCAATAGATGGAAGGTACCGCTATGGCGTGAATGAGAATATTCGTTTTATTCTGATGGCTTTCGCCATACTCGTTGAGGAGCGTATCAATCTGTCGTGTTTCGATTTGCTGAATCATAGAAATGTTAATTTTTTGTTATTATTCTACGCCAGCATAAATTATGAACAGTCATGTAGCAATAGTGATTTTCAGGGGCTCACCATTAATCTATCCAGTAAAGCTTCTGTATAGTGGTTTTTCTCTTCGAACCGCAATCCATAATAAAAATAAAGTTCATCCATTCTGATATTCATAATTTCTGATTTAAATCGGAAGTCCTCTTGCTGACCGGGGGCACTCACTTCAAGCATAATGTGTTTATCTTCGATTTTTTCTCGTCCTTTTCTGGTTACCCCTACCCGACAACCACTGGCAGAAATATCCAGGATCATCCCCTCCGCGAGTTTATTTTTATGTTCAGCGGAAATATTACCTCGCAGTGCATTTAGCTCACAGGGCACCCGAATTTGAGCGCGTTTTTCCGCTCTTAACCCTTGTATTTGAACAGCTTCTGGGTAATTCACCCAAACTGCGTGTATGGGTGACATTGTGATTGCTCTGACTTTACTTTTAAAGGCGATGATTTCCCCGGTTTCTTCCAGTACCAAACGCACGATAATATTGCTATCAACATACAAACCGTCGCGCAATGGTCCGAACTTTTTTTCATCCGGAAATTTGAATATCAAAATTTTTCTACCATCTGCACCGATGAACTCTGAGCGAACTCGCTTTACAGTGGTGGGGAAACTCAGTTGAAAGTCGACAGCTAAACCGGGTTTGATGGAGCGCAACTTATTTATATCTGCACTGGATAGTTTTTGTCGGGAGGCCAGTATCGCCATAGTTTTGCTAATACTCTGTTGAAAATCACAAGGTTTTTACTTCACAATTGCAACTATGCGTTATTACCGAGCTCGACTCAATATCAAATTGGATCATGAATTAAGAACTCGGTATATTTTGCACCACAATCAAATGGTCATTCTAATTAATCATCAGTCCTTCGGAGCACCATGCACCCTGCAAACAAACCACTTCAGTATAAAATCGCTATATCCTCTATTTCTCAGCATGTGTTTGATGTTGAACTTGAAATAGACAACCGCCAATACGACACACTCAATTTGTCTTTACCTACCTGGATACCTGGAAGCTATATGGTGCGGGACTTTGCTAAGAACATTCTGCAAATCTGTGCTCTAAATGAAAAGGGAAACACGTTAGCGATTGAGCAGAAGGATAAACAAAGTTGGCAAGTGAGCACCGAAGGCGAAAAAACCATAATAGTTTACAAAGTATATGCCTTCGACCTGTCCATACGCGCCGCTTTTCTGGACAGTGAATTTGGATTTGCCAATGGCACCAGTGTTTTCTTGCAGGTTGATGAGTTTAAAGACCAACCATCAGACGTCTATATGGTGGAGGAAGGCAGCCCCGCTTCATGGCACCTTTATACAGCCATGCCCGGCAAGCAAATAGACGAGCGTGGTTACGGCCACTACGAAACTAGTAGCTATGCCGACTTAATAGAGCATCCACTGTTATATGCACAAGCAGATACCATTTCATTTGAGGTTCAAGGCATTGAGTTTAAGATGGTTTTGGCGGGTGGGCACAATGCCGACCTGGAAAGAATAAAAACGGACCTTGAAAAAATCTGCCAACATCACCTTAAATTATTCGGCAATGATTTAGGTATAAAACAATACGTTTTTCAAACCTTACTCTCTGAATCTGATTTTGGTGGTCTGGAGCATACTCACTCAACGGCACTGCTATTCAGTCGCAATGACCTACCTGGTTTAGCGCAAAGGGATACTATGACCGATGGCTATCGCTCCTTTTTGGGCTTGTGTAGCCATGAATTATTTCATACCTGGCATGTCAAGCGCATCAAACCTAAAACCTATTTAACTCCTGATTTATCTAAAGAGTGTTATTCAGAACAGCTTTGGATATACGAAGGCTTTACATCTTATTACGATGATTTTAGCTTGTTGCGCTCTGGCATCATCAGTAAAGAAAGTTATCTAGAGCTGTTGGGGCAAACTCTCACCCGGCTTCAAAGAACTCAAGGGCGAAAGGTACAAACCGTGACCCAATCGAGTTTTGAGGCCTGGACTAAGTTTTATAAACAGGATGAAAATGCCATCAATGGCATTGTTTCTTATTATATTAAAGGAGCTGTAATTGCCCTTTGCCTGGATTTATTGATCAAACAATCCAGCAAACACATCTACAGCCTGGATTCCGTGATGCGATTTCTATGGAAGCACTATGGCAAGGAGTTATCTGGTACAGACGACAATGTAATACAGCAAGTGTTGTCTGATGGCCTGGGACTTGACCTTTCTCAGTTTTTACACAGTGCTTTGTACACAACGGATGAGCTTCCCTGGCAAGCCTTGCTGGATGAATTTGGCGTTACAACCCATTTCAGAGCGCGAACTGGCATAAAGGATATTGGCGGAAAACCTTCTCAAACTTCTGATAACTGTATCGATTTAGGGATGGCTTATTCCTCAGAGCCTGCAGGCATATTGGTTCAGCAGGTTACTAATAACAGGGCAGCAGAAAAGGCCGGATTGCAAAAAGGCGACCGATTAGTTGCGCTTAATGGCTGGGAATTAAAAGGCAAAAGCCTGGAAACCGAGTTGGCCAAATTTGAATTGGGACAGAAGGTACCACTTACACTATTTCGCAGAGGCAAGCTAAAGCAACTGGACTTTACCGTTTATCCTGCTGAAAAAGATACGATTTACTTAACCATTGAAAATGAAGAACTGGCGCAACACTGGTTAGGTTAAGGTCATAGTTGAAGATGCGAAAAGCGAATATTGTGATTGAATTTGATGGGGCTGGCCCCCATCGAAATAGCTTTTGTTATTCCGCAGTATCGGGTTGAGCAGGCACAAGTAATTGGGGGTCAACGCGCTTTTCAAACCAGTTCATGCGCCAGTCTAAATGTGGTCCTGTAACTCGGCCAGTAGCACCAATTTCAGCGATCAAGTCGCCTTGTTTTACCCTTTGTCCCACTTCAACGTGCCCTTTGCTCAAGTGCAAAAAGGTAGAGGATACGCCATAACCATGATCAATAATCAAAGTTCCACCTGAATAGTACATATCCGGCACAAAAAGGGTCACAAGCCCATCGGCAGGTGCATAAACCGGTTGTCCCACAGGTCCCGCCACATCAACGCCATAATGGGGTCTTCGGGGTTCCCCATTTAATATTCTGCGACTGCCATAAACACCAGAAATAGGACCGACTGCCGGCCAGATAAAATCTTGAGCAAAGGCGGTATCTATTTCAATGCGATCTCTCGCCTGTCTGACCATTTGTGAATCTTTTCTGATCCTTGCCAGGGTAGATTCAGGGGGTGTCACCATTTTTGGTGGTAAACCGTCAATGTGTTGTTCTTGATAAATGCGCTTATCCAACACCAACTCTTTGCTTGATTCAGTGCCATCTGGCGTGTGCCAGCGCAATTGCCAGTGCAATTTATCGTCACGTGAGAAGCCAATAGCAAACTCCCCGGTATCAGCTACCTGGATCTCTCTATCATCTAACCAAAGCTGACTGCCGGGTGTTAACTGCCCTCTTAATAAGCTACCCTGAACAGCCTTGCCTTTGAGTTCTAGTGCACTAGCATGGATAACCCAAAACGATAGAAGCAGTGCGGCAAATGGTTTAAGCATAAGCAATGGCTCCCTTACCTACCCCTTCGAAAGCAACGATCTCAACTTTAGAGTCCGGCGTCATGCGCTGTTGTTCATTTGCCAGATATTGCGCCAGACACTCCACTGTGGAATCAGTTTCCACTAATTCCGTTTCGCTTTTGGGAATGATGAGTTCAAATTCGCCTTGGGAGGACTCGTAAGCAAAATAATAGTAGTCACCTTCAGGAGCGATTGGTTGCAAACCTTTAGACAATTGCTCAGGTGTTACACAGTCTTCCGTAGTGCCTATGTATATATCACTCCAGCGATTTGCCCAATACCGTTGCCACTTCTCATCAAACCTATCATCCAGCTTCACCAATATTTTAGAACGATGTCCATGGGCAATGCGCTGACAATTACCGTCATGCTTTTTTAACCCGTGGGTATAATGATAATAGGCGCCATCGATTACCTCAGTGCGCAATGACAAAGTGATATCGTCGACGTTTTCAGGCAGATGAGTGGCGATGATTTCTTTCAAATATTGGCTCACCGACTCCATAGTAATCTCTTGCGTATAGATAAATGCGTAGGCTTCCGGTGGACAACTCAACATGATCTGTTTACCCGGGCGCTCAAAATTGACAATCACGTTGTCATTGTTATGTTGATTGCCCAGTCGAACATAGCTGTGCTCAGCAGGCACCAATAGCTTGTGATCAACATATTCGTCTATCAGATACTTCAGCTCTTTTTTAACCTTGCCGAAATCCAACACCATACTTTCTTCGTTCAGTGCACCGTTTAGTATCACATCGACGATCCAACTTTCTCCCACCATGCCCCTTTTAGGACAAAGATATGAAAAATCCATTACGGTCAGATCGTTTACAAATAAATGCATTATTAAATATTTACCTTAATTTGGGGCCTGACAGGCTTCTATTACTGCTCATTATACTTGCCAACACGCGCAACGAAAGTTAATCCTTCCACTTATTGAGCTGGTCTTTCAAATTAGGCGGCACGCCTTTAATCATCAAGGTGTCGGTTTCCGGATTATAAGCCACACGGTCGCCCAACAACTTGCGTTCAAAGCTCACACTGATCCCGCCACCTTGCCCGGTGAATTTACTCAGGGTTTTGATACTGCTTTTATCTCCCTGAAATGCACTTTCTAAAGCTTCTTCAGCCTGTTGTGTAAAGGCGTGAAAGTCTTGGGTTTGGTCGGCCATCGCCAAGGTTTTTGCCACGTCTTCAACTACTATGTCTTCGCCTGAATCTATTTGTTCTTTGTAATAGGTGGCTAATTCTTCTCGCTTTTGTTGCTTCTCTTCCGGAGCAAATTGCTCGGTTTCCATGTACTGCTCAACTTTATCCAGCAATAATTTATTCTGCTGCTTAATATCTACCTCTTCTGCGCAGCCCAAGAAAATCATGAAAAAATCGGAGATTTTTCGTCCCGCCCGGCCCTTGATAAAACTGATATAACGATTCAGTTCTGGTGTTGATTGATACTGGGATAAATCAATTCGAGCCGCCAGTTGCATCTTGGCCAAATCAAGGTGATTAGAAACCGTGAGATTCAATTGCGGATTAATTTCGACATGCTCTTTGGTATCCAGAAGTGCCACCATCAGATAATCCGTTGCCAGATACTGGTATTGTGCAACCACAACAAAACCCGCTTCGGGTGTCCCGGTCTCCACCATGGCGTTTACCAGTCTGTCGCAAAGCTGCACCGAAAATGGCAAAAAGCCACTGTCACCGGCAATCAAACCAGCGAGTAACCTTTTAAACTCTTGCTGTTCTTCATCCTCAACAAATCCGCCAATGCCTTTAACTGGTTTGTTGTTATAACTTTGACTTAGCTGCTGTACAAATAGCTCGATATCGGCCCCCACATCAAACAGATCGTTACGCGCTTTTACAGCGAGTTTCTCTCCATCATTGACAAGTTGATGCACGACAAAGTGATTTATTATTGCTGACATGAAATTCCTGAGAAATCAAAAAAGTTAGTCTAAAACATAACCGCGCAGTAGCTAAAGCATGGTTATTGTTCAGGTTAATGTAAAAATGCGTTACCATTTTACACAAGCAGTAATCTGGATGTAACCATGCCACAACAATCTAAATATTCTAACGAGCAATTTGAGAACCTGTTTCAAGACATCATAGTCGCACTGGAAAAGCACAACCCCTCTCCCGATTTAGCTATGATGGTGCTTGGTAATAGCCTCACCCACGTACTTACCACACAAGTTGCTGAAGATATCCGTACAGAAATGGCAGAAAAGTTTTGCCAGGTGCTATTAAGTAGCGTAAAAAAGTAACAGTAAAATAATTATAACGAAACGCTAAGTTCATGATTTTGACAGAAACGCCCAAACGGCAACTGGTAAGTAAACTGGTTACCTGGGGACATTGGTTTACCCTTTGCAACATTATTGTCGCTATTTGCATAGCCGGAATTTATTTGTTTAGCAGTGCATTGCCGGAAACACTATTGGGTTTATTTTATTTGCTGGCAAACTGGTTTAGCCACATCGGATTTCTGACTTTCTTCGGCTTCGTTATCCTCGTACTTCCCCTCTGCTACCTCTACCCTAACAGCCGATTTCTGCGGGCATGGGCATCAGTAGTTGCGGCTTTTGGGTTAGCGTTTTTAGCATTTGACGCTTTATTATACACCCGCCAGGGAATGCACTTTAGCCCCTATTCAGCAGAGTTTATCAGACAACAAACCGATACTGTTTTAGCCGGTTTAAAAGGCCATCAAATTCTGTTTTTGATCGTTTCGTTTTTTGTCTGGTTGCTGTTTCAACTACTTATTGCCAATTCTCTATGGCATCGCATTGAGCGACTGCAAAAATTCAGGTTCGGATTGCCAATTAGCGGCGCATTTGTGGCATTGTTCATGTTTAGTCACATCGTACATGTCTGGGCAGACGCGAATTTGTATCAACCCGTCATGAAGCAAGACAATATGTTTCCGCTGTCCTATCCGGCGACGGCTAAAACCTTGATGTCGAAATACGGCCTACTCGATATAGAACAATATCGCGCTAAAAAACGACTGCAATTTGATAATCAGTTCGAACGGGTAACCTATCCCAAAAGCTCACTTTTTTGCGCTGCGGACAATGATGAAAATACTGTCTTGCTATTGATTGAAGCGACAAACGAAAATCCTCATATCGCATTACCCCCGGGCAGTCAGACAAGGATTCTACCGTACCACTTTGATCTTTCATCCTCTTCGGTTTCCAGCGTAAAAACTGCATTGTATGGTTTACCAGAAACCTTTCACAATAACATTGCTAATGTTTCGCCCATTCTGTTGCAGGTTCTGTCTGGCTCAAACAAAACGGTTTATGGCTATACCGAAAATGAGACTTTAAAACAGTTCTTCGCAGACAATAATGTCACACCGCTAGACAGCCCGGAAAACATGTTAAAAAATGATATCCAACCGGGATTAAGCATCCTACATGTCAATGTTGAGCAAGCCGAAAAATGGTTGGACCAAAAAGCTGAATCTCAGCCTTACTTTGCGTCAGTTGTATCTGCTGATAACAAAGTATTTGCCGCGACTAATTTGCCAATTCACAAAAATAATCCTCTCTCTTCGCACCAGGATATAGCTCCTACGTTGCTTAATTACCTTGGCTGCCACATTGCAGACGAACTGCATTCAACTGGCCAAAACCTGCTATTGTCAGGTAGGAACTGGATTGTTAGTAATCAGCAAAACAAAATTATTATCTTGCATAATAATCTAAGAACGGAAATTGATCCCTCAGGTAATTACCAGTTGTACAGTTTAGACGGCGAGTTACAAAACAACACGGAACTGAATATTCCGTTATTAGGGCAAGCAATAAAACTATTGAGTAGTTTTAGCGAAAAATGATGTTTTTTTCTAACTATCAGTGTAATAAATTTCGTTACAATCCAAGGATAGATTGCTAGTATCAAAGTGATCATGTGAAGGAAGCGCAAAGCCGTGGTCTTAGGCCGTAAAATTTTCATCTTGTTAACAGTTTTTGTTTTGTCCAGCTTTGAGGTCATGGCAAGGGACAAGCTGGCCGTGGTCTATCCCGAAGTCCCCTCACCCGCTAATCTGGTTTTTGAAGAAATAATAGCCGGCATTGAGGCAAGTCATCCACAAAACCTCCTTATCAGAGCCATATCCAGAACTGAATCCCCTGACGAATCACTGGCATGGGTTAACGAACAACAACCAGATATGCTGATTGCCTTAGGCAAGCGTGGTTACCGCATTGCAAAATATATCTACAAGGAGCGTCCTGTGGCGATAGGCGCCCTTCCCATCAGACCCAATGGTATTTCTGGCATATCCTTATTGGCCGATCCCGGGATACTATTCGACTCTCTAAAAAACCTTGCACCGGATATTTCCGTTATCAATGTTGTGTACAGCCCAAGTAGCCGTTGGCTAATGTCTATTGCAGCTGAAGAAGCGGCGGAAAAAGGACTGGAATTAAAACCTACAGAAGTCAAAAACATTAAAGAAGCTATCAGCACTTATGATGCTCTGCTCAAAGAAATCGACCCCTCAAAGGAAGCTGTATGGGTACCGGTTGATAAAATAACCGCCCATGAACAGGTGATACTACCCAGTCTTCTGGAAAAGTCTTGGGAACAAAATCTGGTTCTTTTTTCCAGTAAACCTGCCCATGCTAAACGAGGTGCGTTGTTCTCAGTTTTTCCGGATAATCAAGCGTTGGGCCAACAACTCGTTAAGATGGTCACACAAATCTATCAGTCGCACAATGAAACTGGCGTTGTGCCACTGCAAGATATGAAGTTGGCTGTAAATCTCAGAACTGCAGCTCACCTGGGATTTGACTACAAATCTCAACAAAAAGAACAATTCCATCTGACCTTCCCACAGTAGAGCCGATATGAACCAGGTCAGTGAACAAACCAAGATAAGTAACGCAAGAGCAGAGCATGGCGACTCTATGAGTATTCGTCGGCAACTGCTTGCTTATATCGTTGCCGGTGTTTTCGTGCTGTTGGTATTGTTCAGTATCACTATCAGTTGGCTGGCGGGTAAAGAAACCAGCAAACTAACCATTAATAATGCTCAGCAAGTCGCACGGGCACTGGCACAACAATCAGTACTGGCATTACTTACAGAGTCGGAAGAAAATGCCAGCACAGCCCTTGACCAGGTAATGTCCTTTCCAGACGTATCTGGCGCGGGCCTTGTGACATTGGATGGTGAAATTTTCGGTTGGCGAGGCGATGCTCGTGGAGAGCAATATTTCAGAAATTTTGATTGGCAAAATACCCGTAGCTATCTGATTCTGGAAGAAGATGAGAGTAATTGGTTTGTTGCCTCTGCGGTTATTTTGACCGATAACGATGGCAACAGTGAAACAGAGCTATTTGAAGCCACCGAAGAAAAACTTGGCTATGCCATACTCTCATTCAGTAAGGAAACGCTGACCCAAATAAACCGCGATATAATATTGACCATTGCAATTACCGGTGGAATTGCAGTGATAGGTTTGATACTCATTGTAGGTGGCGCTATCCAACGCCAGCTCGCGCCATTGCAGGAACTCTCTGAAGTTATGGCGTACAACCATGAAACAGGCGAGCACAAACTAGCGAAGGTGCAAGGCGCCAAAGAAGTGGAACAAATGGCGAATTCTTTTAACGCCATGATGCTGACCCTGGATGAGCAGGATGAAAGGCTCAGAAACCAAAGAGACCAACTGGAAGCTGAAGTTAAGATACGCACCGCAGAGTTAACGGTTGCCCGTGATGCAGCCCTGACCAGCAGCCGTCATAAATCCGAGTTCCTGGCAAACATGACCCATGAACTACGCACCCCAATTCAATCTATTATTGGTTATGTCGACCTGGTAAAAGAAGAGGCCGAAAATGAAGGTCAATTTGATATGGTCACAGACCTTGATAAGGTAACTCGTAATGCCGACCGATTACTGGGCATGATAAATTGCTTGTTGGATCTCTCGAAAATCGAAGCAGGACGTATGGAGCTGAACTTATCCAGTACTTACCTAAAAGATTTACTGCAAGATCTTTCCGAAGCCACGGCTCCCCTATTCCCCCGAAATAACAATAAATTTCTGTTGGATAATCATTCCGACAACCCAATCTTACGGATAGACAGTGAAAAGTTATTGCAGGTGCTGATAAATCTGGTGTCCAATGCCTGCAAATTTACCGAGCGGGGTACGGTTACCTTGCGGGTGGAAAATACACATAGCGAAATAAATTTTAGCGTTATTGATACCGGTATCGGTATACCTGCAGATCAGTTGGCGAAAATATTCGATCAGTTTCAACAGGTAGACAGTGGCGAAACGCGTCGCTTTGGTGGTACCGGACTGGGGCTCGCCATTTCCAAACAATTCTGTGAGTTAATGGGCGCAAAAATCAAAGTGGAGAGTATCGAAGGTGAAGGCAGTTGCTTTACCGTTAAATTACCTATGAGTTAAATAAAAAATCAGCATGTCCTTTACCGAGGTGGGAAACAAGAACAGCTGCATTTAATAAGCTTCACAAAGCCTACGCCTATTTGGCCCATCATGTACGATTATTGCTTCTGCTGCTCAACTTCTCGACATTTCAGGTGTGATATCATGTAGTTAAATTCACATCCTGAGATAATCATTAATTTTACCATTTCTGTACTTGTTAAAACCCAAATAGCTAATACAATCAAAGATATAATAAGTAGAGCGTGCTCTGAAAATAAAACTAAAATCTGCACCATAACGCGGAATCACAATATGAAAAAAAGATTACTGGCAACCTGTGTCATCATAGCCCTGTCTGGAACATCTTCCTTCGCGCATGCCGTTGCGCCGTTACAGCAGGAAGATGAATTCAATGACGATTACCTTGATGATGAATTTGGTGACGACCAATTCGGTGATTTTTATGGTAGTGATGAATTCATCAGTATTGCCACAGGTACGCAACAAACCATAGATAAAGCTCCCGCTGTTGCCTCCGTGATTACTGCAGAACAAATCAAACAGAGTGGTGCGCGCAATTTAATTGACGCTTTAAAAATGGTGCCGGGTCTAAATATCAGCCGCAGTAGTCAAGCCATGGCACCTAAATTCAATTTTAGAGGCATAACCTCAACGTACACGCCACAAACGCTATTGATGTTAAACGGTGTTCCAACTACCAGTACTGTCCGTGGTGATAACCAGATTGTTTGGGGGGAGTACCCAGTAAAAGGTATATCCAGAATAGAAATTATTCGCGGGCCTGGTTCAGCATTGTATGGGGCAGATGCCTTCGCTGGCGTCATCAATATTATCACTAAGTCTGCAGACGATATTCTAAACACCGAGCTAGGCGCAGGGGCTGGCTCGTTCGATACCCGAAATGGCTGGTTCAACACCAGCTTTACTCAAGGTGAATTCAAAGCGGGACTTTCAGTAGAATACTTGTCTTCTGATGGTTCAGATGAAATCATCGAACAAGATGCGCAAACCCCTTTAGATGCACTGGCTCAACAACTATTTGAATTACCATCCGTCTCTCTTGCTCCGGGCCAAACTCAGCTGAGTTTTGAATCATTAGACATTTCTTTAAATGCCGAATATGAGGCTTTCAAAATTTCTCTTAGTCATCAAGACAGGTCAGATGTTGGAACGGGGCAAGGGATTGCTGATGCTTTGGATACATCGGGTCGTTTTTCCGGCATTAAACAAATGTTTGATCTTGTCCATGAAACCGATACATTAGCGAGCAATTGGAAGTTCAGAAGCCACTTTAACTATTTCAAGAGTTCACAAGAAGTTGAAGAAAATGTTGTTCTCCTGCCGCCAGGCACTCTTTTTGGGGCTTTCCCTCAAGGCGTCATAGGTAATCCTGGCTACAAAGAAGATGCGACTACAATTGAGTTTCGGGGGGATTATTCAGGAATAGAAAATCGCCTGATTACACTAGGAGGCGGTTACAGGGAACAAGATCTTTATGAAGTCACGGTAAGTAAAAACTTTTTTCCAGATCTCAGTCCAAACCCCGCGGGAATTGTTGATGTAACAGATACACCAGAGGTGTTTATTCCTGAGTTTGACCGCAATAACACATTTGTTTTTATACAAGATATCTGGAAAATTGCACCTGACTGGGAATTAACGTCAGGTCTGCGCTATGACAATTATTCTGATTTTGGTTCGACGCTTAATCCGAGAGTTTCACTAGTTTGGTCTACAAGCTTAAAGTCTACTACCAAATTTCTATATGGCCGCGCTTTTCGGGCACCAAGTTTTGCTGAATTACTCACTGTGAATAATCCGGTAGCTCTTGGTAATTCAAATATTGAGCCTGAAACAATCGATTCCATAGAAATCGCTTATAGTTATCGACACAGTGATAAACACACATCTAGCATCAACATTTTTCACTACAAAATAAACGATTTTATCACTTTTGTTCCAGATGACGGTGCTTCTACAGCGACGGCACAAAACGTGGGAGAAAGGACAGGATTTGGCCTTGAAGCAGAAACGGGGTTTAATGTTCATGAAAACATTTCGATTAAGGCAAACTATTCTTTCGTAGAAGCAGAAGATGATTTGGTCAATGATGACGTTGGGGATTACCCCAATCACCAATTAAAAGCCGAAATGTTGTGGCAGATAAACTCAGACTGGAGTTTACTCACCGCTGCACATTTTATTGGTGAGCGAGAAAGAAGCCATTTTGATCAACGAGAAGCATTAGATGGTTATACCGACTTGGGAATTCATTTGTACTATGAAAACAATGATGGCTGGCAGTTGTCCTTAGCTGTTAACAACCTTCTAGATGAGGATATTCGGGAGCCAAGTGTTGGCCCGAGTACAGAAGGTGGTAGCGTTAATATTCCAAATGACCTTCCCTTAGCTGGGATTAACTTCATGTTTAGAGTATCCAAAACACTATGAGTGAATTTAATGACAAAGTAGTATTAATCACTGGCGCGACGTCTGGAATTGGCAAGACTACGGCTCATATGTTCGCAGACAAGGGAGCCAAAGTAGTTGTTTCAGGCAGAAGAGCAGAACAAGGCGCTTCTGTCGTTGATGAGATTATAAATAGTGGAGGTATTGCAAGGTTTATTCAATGTGATGTCAGTAATGAGCAACAAGTTGCAGCCCTCATAGAGCAAACAGTATCCAGTTTCGGCAAGCTAGATATCGTTTTCAACAATGCAGGTATTGGTGGCAAGATTGCACCACTGCACGAACTAACTGAATCAGAATGGTGCCAAACCCAAGATATTAACCTGAAAGGGGTTTGGCTGTGCCTTAAATATCAGATCAAACAATTTCTTGCTCAAGGTAAAGGCAATTATTCAATTGTAAACATGGCTTCACTATGGGGAACAGGAGCCAGCAATTTTGGCGCGGCCACCTACACGGCCAGTAAACACGGCGTTATCGGTTTAACCAAATCAGCGGCACTTGAATATGCCGACTCAGGGATTCGGGTCAATGCAATCTGTCCAGCTTGGGTTCCAACAGAAGCAAACTCCGCAGTTCTCGACAATCCAGAAATGCGCGCACAAATTGCCTCGATGCACCCTATAGGCAGACTTGGTACCCAAGAAGAGATAGCTTCATGTGTTATGTGGCTTTCTAGTGCGGGGGCAGGTTTTATAACAGGTCAGGATATACTGGCCGATGGGGGAATTTCGGCCAGACGTTGAGTTACCATTTTCTTTTTTCCGTTCCGGTATACACAACTCTATCACATCTGACTGGCAGGAATGCGCCCTCAACATCTTGTTTCGCTTCGATATAACAAGGTGGCATTCCGGCCACGAAGCACAAAGTCATAAACATGTGAAATGACTCAGCATCAAAGCCTAAATCTACCCCCAAAGCCGCGTAGAGCGCCGCTACATTCATATTTATCTGCTTTTTTGCCTTAAGGAGGTTAGCCACTTCAATGGCGATGTGAAAATGCGTTAAATCATCTATGGGGTTGTCTTTTAAGAACTGAATAAGATGAGGAACACGCTCATCTGTACTGGCTAAGGGGCGCCCATAACCAAAAATCACCTTGTGATGTCGTATTTCATTATCTACAAAATCACTGAGTTGCTGCCCCTGCTCTATTGCATTGCCCGCCCGAATAAAGAAATCCAGAGCCACCTTAAAGGGCTTTCCACCGAAAATGGCCGCTTCACAGCTAGCTATTCCTGCTGCAAGAGCCAGTGGAGGCGTTGTGCGCGCGCTACCGGCCAGAGCAGTAATGTGATTTGGCCAAATGGACTTATCAGGATAACTGGTGCTAACCCAAATAAAATTGAGCACCTTTACTTCAGCCGGTGAAAAACGTTTTCCAGTAATCCCATAAGCAAACAGCTCAATCCATGACAGTGCCTTTAATTCATGATGCAAGTCTTTGCCACGATAAACGACCCTTTCGCTTAAATAGCTCCTGCCCATCTGAGTCACAATTTTATTTTCATGCTCAAATAAATCAGCGATACTCATTTCAGGTACTCCGATACATCTGGCAGTGGGCCAACTACACCAGGATCACTTGTCAGCTCAGTTTGCTTGCCAAAGAATGGGAACTGTTTCCAACCTTGATTTTTCGCTTCAAGAGAATGAACTGCCGCACCTGGCAATCTGATAATCAGGCTACAAAGCTCCGCCTGTTCTGGCGAAAAGCCCAATTCATAAAAGCAGGCGGCAGCAACAAAATTTGTGCTAACAGCCATACCTGTTGCTTCTTCAAAGTCAGGATAGTATTTATGTAACCAGTTAACAGCTGGATAACTACCACTTTTACCTCTCAAATCCATAAATTTGAGAGTAATTGCGGAGGTTTTGCTGGCATGAGGTAAGAAGCCCGGAGGATGCTCGAATTTTTCCCAGATATCCTCCCTGAGTCGACTCTGATTAGGGTTTTTGAACGCCTCTAACCACTTTTCTTCCTGAAAATGAAACTGCTTAAAACAGCTCACCAAATAATGTAGTTCATGTCCACCTTCATAATTGCCAGCGGCCACTGACAAAAATGACATCAAATTGGCAGCTGCTGGTGCGCCACCCACCCCGCTATTCATAGCAGCGCGGATCGCTAAATCTCTGGGGCCTGCGTTACCCAAAGCCACAGCCATACAATCGAAAAGGTAGACTTGTTCCTGGCTTGGCTTGTTTCCTGTGAACAACATCATCAGGTATTCTGAAAATGTCGCGTTGCCCAGTACATCACCAAATACATCGTAACCATGGCAAACACTTTGTTTAGCAACAAAGGCATTATCATCTTCAGGAATATCTTGCCAGATTGAGGTCTTAAAGCTTGGTACCTCTTCCACCCTAACCTCCCGGTGTGGCGGATCCACCATTAACCGCCAGACCTTTTACTCTGTCGCCCATTGGTGGGATTTCTTCTTTATCTATGCGTACATCAATTAGCGTTGGGCCGTCTTTACTGAATATACGGTGATAATCAATGCTTTCTAGCTCTTCTACAGTATTGATAACAATCCCTTCAATACCCATCGATTGGGCCATCATGGCAAAATCTACTTCGCCCAGTTCAAATCCCACCTGTTCTGCACCACCAAGGCGCTGGCCGTGCATTACCATGCCTAGAACCGAGTCATTCAGGATTAAAAATACGATGGGCAGCTTCATCTGTTTAGCAACCGTTATTTCCTGAGCGCTCATCAGGTAGCTGCCATCTCCTGTGATACAAACATGAGGTTTAAGCGCGCCATCAGCGCGATTCCCGCCGGCAGAGCCTACTACAGCCCCTATCGCCCAAGCCATGGCACCAAGTCCCATTGCAATGTGCAATTTACCGTCATGCTCTTTGCGCTGATAATACTGAATTGACCATGACCAGGCGTTACCGGCATCTACAAAAACGCGAGTGTCAGCGGGCAGTTCGCGACTTAAATGAGCAAATAACCTGTGTGGCTTGATTGGATTTTCATCACTGAGGCATTTTTCTTCATCGAATAAGGATGTGGCACAACCGTTGATATTCATTTTTTTAGGTTGTGGTAAGCCTTTCCATTCTTTGTTCCAGTAGCGTTGTGCGCGATTTAATTTTTCGTTCACAATACGGAAGATAGTCGGTAAATGACCGCACACATGTAAACGCGCCATGTGGGAGCGAGTGAAATGTTCGACCCTGGAATCAACATGGATGAGCTTTTCATTCATTAGCTCACCAGCCCAACCTCGAGTGCCTAATTCCCCCAACGCAGCACCGATGGCAATAACCAGATCCAATTCTTTGTTCTTGTCTTGCAGCAATTCTTTGGCACTCTCATGCCCGGCAAAACCGAAAACACCTCGATACAACGGATGAGTCTCATCCACCCAACGCTTGCCCATAGGTCCCGTGACAAACGGGGCGTTAATCATCTCTGCAAAACGCATAATTTCAGTAGAGGCATCTTTACAACCATCGCCAATAAACAGCGCGACGCGATCAACACTCTTAAGCTCAATAACCATTTGGTCCATTGCGCCTTGATCAGTGAGGGTGTAACGACCACGCAGTGTTTTCTTTTCAACGTTTGCTTGTTTTAATGCCACTGCGCGAAGCACGTCTGAAGGGATACTGACATGCACTGGTCCGGCGGGTTCATTGCGCGCTGTCATCAATGCAGAAACGAGTTTCGTTTCAAGCTGTTCATGGTGACTCACTAAAGTACTGTACTTGGTGCAATGGTTAAACATGCCAACGGTATCAATGGCAGCACAGGAAGAGTCTTGCAAGGCGCGCTTACCGAACTTGGGTAGTGGCGTTTGCGCAGTAATAACCAACATAGGCGTATTGTCAGCATAAGCACCCGACACACCAGTAATTAAGTTGGTGGCACCGGGACCAGTGGTAGCACAGCAAACACCTATTCGACCAGTTTCACGCGCATAACCATCTGCCATAAAAGCCGCGCCAGACTCATGCCTTGCGACTACAGGAGCCACTCCACCATAGCGCGCACTTACCGAAAGCGCGTTAAACAAAGGTTCAATTGCCCCACCGGGCACCCCGTACACATAATCAATATTCAATTGATTGAGGTAATCCACAATCATGTCTGCGTACGTAAACACATCCATGTCTAAACTTGATTCCGTTTTTGAATCAGCCATAGACATCTCACCACCTTCCGTCAGTCACTTGTTAAAAAAGAGCTTTTATTTTTGTTGTTATACTGAACGCTTAAGAGCAATAAACCAGGCATAAATTTGCATAGAATTGCTTACTGTGAAACTTAACTCACAGACCGCGTTGTTATTGAGTTTTGCGTTTTTAAATCAACAGCGCGGCGTAATCTACACAAAAATTAACCAATTTAACACCGTAAATCTGATTATTTATTCGCTTATACGTTTTTCAGTTTAGTTTAGGTTAGAAATTTTTCCGTTGCTGGATTGTTTCGGTATTTATTATTACCAAACCTCAGCGGATATCAGGCAGGAGCCTAATATCGCTCAGTAATAACATTGATACCAAGGGGCTTGCTGATGTGATAGCCCTGTAAAAAGTTCACTCCCATCTTGCGCAATTCAAGTGCAGTTTCTTCGTCTTCCACAAATTCCGCCACAGTGGTTTTGTTTAGCGCTCGGGCAACCTCACAGATGGACTTAACTAGTGCCCTGTCGATAGGGTTGTCTTTCATGTCTTTTACGAATGAGCCGTCTACTTTAACGCTGTTGGCTGGTAGTTGTTTCAGATAACTAAAGGTACTAAAACCAGTACCAAAATCATCAATAGAGAACTCGCAGCCTAGTTCCATTAATTTTTTAATCATGTCTTGAGTTGCGCCTAAGTTGGTTAAACTAGCGCTTTCAGTAACCTCAAAAATGATTTGCTGTGGATGCACACCATACTGGGCTAACTTTTCTTCCACGAGCGGCAACAAGCGCTCATCACTGAAGGCTTGTGCTGAAAGATTGATGGCAACTTTTTTTGAGCACCGGGTATTTACTGATCATACTCATGGCTTTTGAAATCACCTGATGATCCAATAAATTGATATCTTCAACCCGTTCAATTGCCGGAATAAATTCACCCGGGAATATCAATTTACCATCAATTTCCAGTCTTACGAGTGCTTCAAAATAGTGGACATTGCGGGTTTCCGCATCCACCACTGGTTGAAAATGTAAAATAAGCTGATCTTTGCTGATGGCTTCTTGCAGAACGTGTACCCATTGTACTGAAATTTGAAAATCTTCTGTTTCTTTATCCGCTTTTTCGAACACATGCACCAAATTACGACCGCGTTTCTTAGCGACATAAAGCGCGATATCCGCTTGTTGCAAATAGGTTTCCGGCTCGGTTTGTTCACCGTTGATCTCCGTGGCACCTATACTACAACTGATCTTAAATATGCGATCACCAAACTGATAATGACCTTGTTGCAACAGAGCGCAAATTTCGTTGGCAATATCGCGAGCTTCATGACGGTCGGTGCGAGGTAGTAACAATGCAAATTCATCACCACCCACTCGACAAAACACGTCTGCTTCACGCTTTATTGACGATATCGCAGTAGCGACCTCTTTAAGAATAATATCTCCCTGATGGTGCCCTTGGGTATCATTAATCACTTTAAAATGGTCTAAGTCCAGGTACAACAGCGAATGTACCACCTCTTGTGATTGGGCGGTTTCCGACAACCGAACAAGTTCGGTATCAAAGTAGTGGCGATTAAAAAGATTGGTTAAGGTATCGTGTGATGCCAGGTGGCTAAGTTGCATCTCAGCTTTTTTGCGGTCATCGATGTTGTCCAGGTTAACCGTCACCCCCGATACTTTTCCTTTGCGATACAAATCGTTAAATTGTACCTCTACCCAAATGGCTTCACCGGATTTAATTTCTAACTGAAATTCAATACGCTTTGAGCCAGTTTGTCCTTCTAACATTTGGCTCATATGGTATTCGACATACTGTCTGGTATTGCCATCATCACCGAAAGCAAAATCAGCCAACGATCTTCCCATGGTATCTTCGCGAGAAAAGCCCGTCAGTAATACCCAAGCTTTATTAATAAACTTAATATAACCATCGGTATCCAGTTCCATAACGACTGTAGATAGGTGGTTTAGCAAACGAGTGTGGGCTTCTGATAGCTGCCGAAACTGCTCTTCCCGACGCTTGATGGTAATAACCTTTTCTTCAAACTGACTATTGCTTACGAGATAATTTTCCCTCTGGGAAGCGATAGCGATGACTTTCCTGAGCTGTTCGCCTTTGAAGGGTTTGGAGATAAAGTCCACCGCGCCTTGAATCAATAACTCTTCCGCCAATTCAGTACTGCCATGGGCGGTCATAATCACAACAGCTTGTTGGGGGTTCGCGGCCAAAACGTGCTTTAGTACTTCCCCACCCGACATTTCCGGCAGTTGCACATCCAACAAGACAATATCGAAGTGTCCGTCACGAAACTTGCTAACACCTTGTGTGCCGGTTGTGGCTATTTGTACCTTATAGTTGTTTTTTAAAAGTCTATGAGCCAATTCAGCAATATCAGGGTCGTCTTCCACCACTAACACCGACATACGGTTATCGGGCGTTTCCGTGGTATCAGAAAAGCTCAAAATCAAGTCAGGCAGTGTTTCAAGGTGTTCACAAGCAACAACGTGATTGATAGTAAAGGCATGTGCTGTGGTTTTAGCGATGTGTTCGCAGAATGTATCGGTAATGAGGATGTAAGGTGTTTCGGCGGGTACTCTAAATAAGTTGGCTCTTACCATACGTACCAGACGCCAGGCGTCCATTTGACCAATCAAGGTGTCAGAGACAATGACATCGAATTCTTGCTGCTTTAGCTTGGTTACTGCACTGCTAGCATCTGTTACGTGCAATACTTCTGCGTTGTGCTCTGCTAATAGTTCCGTTACGGACTGCCGCCTCTTCACACTGTCGGTGATCAGCAGTACTGAAATCGATGTCGCCATTCGTTTCCTTTCTTCAGATTGCTTCTGTTATTGGCATTTAAAGTTCACATACTAGCCGGAATCTTGGGAAACTAAAATACTCAACAGGTTTAATTGCTCAAATTCTGACATGTAACAACGACGGAGCCACCGCATCCGCCAGCTCACCACTAACTCCAGCTTTGTTATTTGAGATCAAAATGCACTTTTTAACCCCTGCCGCTTTACCGGCAATCATATCGGTGATTTTGTCGCCTATCATCACCGATTCTGACAAATCCAAATCCAGTTCATGAGCTGCGGCGTAAAGCATACCGGGTTTTGGCTTACGACAATCGCAATCGACTTTGTAGTCACCATAACCTTCTTGCGCGTGGTGCGGACAATGATACACGGCGTCAATTTGAATACCCTGCTGTTTAAACTCATTAAGCATGTGATCAGTTAGATACTCAAAATCCACCTCAGAATAGTAGCCTCGTGCAATACCGGATTGATTGGTAACAATAACCAATTTGTAGTCCATGGACATAAAGCGACGGCAGGCAGGAAATACACCATCAAGGAATTCAAAATCATCGGGGCGAAACGTATATCCGTGGTCTTTGTTGATCACGCCGTCTCTGTCTAAAAACACCGCTTTGTGTTTTATTGTGGGAGTAGACATTACTGTAAATTATCTGGAAAACTTAGTCCCTAGCATACTCAAACTCGGGCGTTTGGCTACAGTGCAATGCAAGGAAAACGCACGTTTGCTGAAGAAACGTGCGACAAGGTAATTTAACTACACCAATTAAACGCGTGTACCACCATCTAATTCGATAACACGGCCAGTGAAGTAATCATTTTTGAAGATAAATTTGGCGGTTTGGCCCAATTCTTCCACCTTCGCCAAGCGACGAAGTGGTACTGTACTCAGAAATTTTTCCATCATTTCCGGACGCATCTGGCGCGCCATTGCGGTGTCCACCAAACCCGGAGCGATACAGGCAGCGCGAATACCAAAGCGCGCTAACTCCTTACCCCAAGTAACTGTCATGGTAGCCACAGCCGCTTTAGAGGCAGAGTAATTGGTTTGTCCCATGTTACCGGCACGCGATACCGAGGAAACATTGATGATCACACCTTCACAGCCCAATTCTATCATCTGTGCGGCAGCTTCACGACCACACAGGAAAGTGCCAGTGACATTAACATCCAGTACTGACTGGAATTGCTCCAGGGACATTTTGCCCACCACTTGACCTTCTTTAACTTTCAACAACATACCATCACGCATGATACCAGCACTGTTTACCAGGCCATTGAGTTGTTTGAAATCGTCGCGAATTTGCTTGAATACCGCTTCTACTTCCGCTTCATTGGTGACATTAACTACATAAGGACGCGCTGTGATGCCCTTTTCTGAAAGTTCTGCCACAGCTTGATTTAGTGAGTCTTCTTGCATATCTAACAGTGCGATATGCGCGCCTTCATCTGCTAACACATCTGCCATAGCGCGACCTAAGCCTTGCGCCGCACCTGTTATTGCAATTACTTTGTTTTTTAAGTCCATAATTCTGCTCTAACTCTTATTTGTTTTGCTCAAACAACTGAAAAATACTGGAGAAGTCTTTGTTGCCTTGCCCTTGTGCGCTTAAAATTTGATAAAGATTTTGTGCCAACGCGCCCATTGGCGTCATAGATTGGCTTTGATTGGCCGCTTCCATAGCAAGACCTAAGTCTTTTTTCATTAAATCCACCATAAAGCCACCTTCATAGTTCTTTGAAGATGGTACATTAGGCAATACATCCGGGCATGGATTATAAAGCTCCAGGGTCCAGTTGCGCCCAGAGCTTTGCAGCATGATGTCGGATAAGACTTTTGGATCAAGGCCGTGTTTGATACCCATCTGTAGTGCTTCTGATGTGCCCGTCATCAAGATAGCTAATAACATGTTATTGCAGATTTTTGCTACCTGACCTGCGCCAATATCGCCAGCATGAAAGATGTTTTTGCCCATACCTTCTAAAATCGGCTTGGCTGCAGCAAAACATGCTTCTGAGCCGCCCACTATAAAGGTCAGTGTGCCACCTTGTGCACCTGCAACACCACCAGAAACCGGAGCATCCACAAATTTAATATCCATTGAGGATAAATGCTCACCCACTTCTTTCGCTGATGCAGCATCGATGGTGCTGGAATCAATCACCATTGCACCTTTGGCAATATGCTTCGCTACTCCCTCTTGCGAGATGAATAGCGATTTAACATGCTTACCCGCCGGTAACATGCTGATCACGAACTCTACATCAGTCACGACGTCAGCGGCTGTTGCCGCAGCACTGGCGCCTTCTGCTACCACTTTGGCTACATTGTCTGCAACCAAATCAAATACTTTGACACTGTGCCCGGCTTTAACCAAGTTCACCGCCATAGGACCGCCCATATTACCCAGTCCGATAAATCCAATCGTTGCCATGATTATTCTCCTAATTTTGCCAGCGGATGTGTTTGCTTGGTCCAGGGACCGGCGAAGAAAGACTCGATAAAATCATCCGGCACATTCTCCTGAGCCGGGTACAACCACTGAGGCGCACCGTCTTTATCTATCAACAAGGCACGCACTCCTTCCTGAAACTCACCAGCAGACGCGGAGCGACACGCCATCACAAGCTCCATGCGAAAACAATCCGCAAGTGCCTTGCCTTTACCTCGCTTGAGCTGCTCCCACACCAAACGTTGCGTAACTGGGGAACCGTTAAGCAAGGTTTTAGCGGCGCGGTTAAGCCACTTATCTTCGGTCTCTAACCACTTGCTGATACCGTTGATGATATCCGCTAATGACGCATGAGACATCAGTGTTTCAATCTCAGTATGATATTTCGCGATATTGGATTCTGGCAGCTTCTGTGCCGATTTGAGGGACAAACTCGCTAACAGGTCTTCTATAGCATAGCGGGTATCAGTCAATTCAGAATCCGCCAATTGCTCAACAAACGACTCAATAGTCACTTCAGCCAATGCATAGTCCGCCATACCTATCAGTTTGGCATCGGCAGCATTGATCTGTACCCCGGTTAAGCCTAGAAACAAGCCCATCTTATCTTGCAGGGTATTTAAGAAGTAACTGCCACCCACATCAGGGAATAAACCTATGGTGATCTCCGGCATAGCAAGGCGCGAAGTTTCGGTGACCACTTTGTGGCTGGCACCGGCAAACAAACCGATTCCACCGCCCATAATAAACCCGCTACCCCATACAATCAGCGGTTTGCTGTAGGTATGAATGAGATGATCTAACTGATACTCTTCGGTAAAGAATGTCTGTACCGACTCTGGGGTTTTGCCCGGTTCGGCTTTCATGGCGTTGTACAAAGACACCACATCACCGCCAGCACAAAAGGCTTTATCACCCGCACCGCTTAACAGCACGGCCGAGATATTCTCGTCGGATTGCCATTGTTGCAGCTGCTCAGTAAGCAGGCGCACCATGTCCAGATTCAGCGCATTTAAAGCTTTCGGCAAGTTTAATTGCACATGGCCCAACTGGCCATGCTTTAACTTTACTATACTAAATAAAACGGGAGCTTCACTCATTTTTTAACTCCCTTTTTAAAGTAACTCACCAGCGCCTTCGGCCAGTACGCGACGACCTACGATCAAACGCATGATTTCATTAGTTCCTTCCAGGATCTGATGCACGCGCACGTCGCGTACATGGCGCTCTAGCGGATACTCCTGGATATAACCATAACCACCGTGAATTTGCAGGGCCTCGTCACACACTTTAAAGCCGATGTCCGTAGCGAAGCGTTTCGCCATAGCACAATAAGCAGTCGCTTCTGGATCATTACTGTCCAGTTTAAACGCCGCCAACCGCACCATTTGGCGAGCTGCAACTAACTCAGTGGTCATATCGGCAATTTTAAACTGAAGTGCCTGGAAAGCCGCCAAAGGTTTGCCAAACTGACTGCGCTCTTGCATATAATTTTTAGCGGTATTCAGCGCTTGCTGCGCAGTACCGATAGAACAAGTGGCGATATTAATACGTCCACCGTCAAGGCCCTTCATGGCAAAAGTAAACCCCTGACCTTCATCACCTAGCAAGTTACCTACCGGGATGTGCACGTTTTCAAAGGTTACAAGACGCGTTGGCTGGGCATTCCAGCCCATTTTCTCTTCTGCTTTGCCATAGATGATGCCTTCAGCATCAGCGGGCACAACCACAGCAGAGATGCCTTTAGGTCCAGCTTCGCCAGTACGCACCATCACAACCATTACATCAGTTTCACCAGCACCTGAGATAAACATCTTAGAGCCATTTAGCACATAATGATCGCCATCGCGTTTCGCGGTGGTGCGCAATGATGCAGCATCACTGCCCGAGCCTGGCTCAGTTAAACAATAAGAGGCCAGCTTTTCACCCATTACCAGAGCTTCACACCACTGCTCTTTCACTTCTTCGGTGCCCCAGGTAGCAATCATCCAGGAGGCCATATTGTGAATAGTCATCATGGCGGTTGTAGCAGTACAGCCCATGGAAAGCTGTTCAAAAATAATAGAAGAATCCAAACGGGATAAGCCCAGACCGCCTACTTCTTCAGGCGCATAAAGACCACAGAAACCCAGTTCACCAGCTTTTTGGATCACTTCTTTTGGAAAGTAATGCTCTTTATCCCATTTACCAGCATTAGGTGCCAGCTCCTGCTCAGCAAATTGTCTGGCAGTATCGGCAAAAGCGATTTGATCTTCTGTCAGATTAAAATTCACAGCACACTCCTTATCAACGCAAGTTAATGGTCATGTTAGGACCAGTAGGAATATCGTCTTCAAACCAACGAGAGGTGATGGTTTTGGTTTCAGTGTAAAAACGCACAGCTTGTTTTCCGTATGCGTGCAGATCACCGAAGAAGGAGTTTTTCCAGCCCGTGAAAGAGAAGAATGGTAAAGGTACCGGAATGGGTACATTGATACCCACCTGACCCACTTCAATTTCGTGTTGATATTTACGCGCAGCCGCACCGCTGGCCGTAAAGATAGAAGTTCCATTGCCATATGGGTTAGCGTTAACCAACGCAATAGCTTCCTCTAAAGTGTCAACACACATACAGCACAATACCGGACCGAAAATCTCTTCCTGATAAATGCTCATTTCAGCAGTCACGTTACTGAACAGCGTTGGACCAATCCAGTTACCGTTTTCGTAACCGGCTACCGTGCACTCAGAGCCGTCAACTAAACAATCAGCGCCCTGCTCTTTACCTTTTTGGATGTGTGCCAATACACGCTCTTTGGCAGCCGGACTGATCACCGGACCATAAGCGGCCGACTCGTCATCCCACAAACCTGGCTTAACCTCTTTAAATAGCGGTACAAGCTCTTCAATCCACTCTTGCGCACTACCCACAAATACCGCAACAGAAATTGCCATACAACGCTGACCGGCAGCACCAACAGATGAACCTACAAGGTTGTTTAATACCTGCGCCTTGTTAGCATCAGGCATGATCACGCTGTGGTTTTTGGCACCGGCGAAACACTGAGCGCGTTTCATGTTTTCAGTAGCAGTTTTGTAAATGTACTGACCTACGGGCACCGAACCTACAAACGATACCGCTTTTATATCTTGGTGATGCAGTAAACCATCAACCGTGCTTTTGTCACCGTGCAATACGTTCAATACGCCTTTTGGTGCACCCGCCTCCATGAATAATTCTGCCAGCTTCATGGGCGTCATAGGGTCTTGCTCAGACGGCTTAAGTACAAAAGTGTTACCTGCGGCAATCGCCATTGGGAACATCCACAAGGGGATCATGGCCGGGAAGTTGAACGGCGTGATACCAGCACACACACCCAATGGCTGAATATAGCTGTAGGTATCGATACCGCGCGCCACGTTTTCAACGGTTTCACCCATCATCATAGCTGGCATATTGATAGCCTGCTCTACCACTTCAATACCGCGCCATACGTCACCTTTGGCATCGGCGAAAGTTTTGCCGGTTTCTTTACTTAAGATTTTGGCAATTTCATCGTGGTTTTCTTTCAGCAATGCCTGATAGCGCATCATCACACGAGCGCGCTCTGACACCGGCGTTTCGCGCCAGGTTTCAAAGGCGGCTTTGGCTGCCGCTACCGCTTTTTCCACTTCCATGGCTTCAGCCACAGGCGCAAGCGCGATAGTTTCGTTATTGGCAGGGTTAGTTACATCGATGGTTTTTGTGCTTTGAGAGGCGACGAATTCGCCGTCAATTAACAAGGGAACGGTTTGCATAGGGTACAAGCTCTTTTGTTAATGTTAAGAAATTGTAGCGACTTTAGCAGAGTTTTAACCTTTACGTTAACGTCAATTGAAAAAATTTAACTGTGTGAAGTGACAACTAGAGCTTACAGCTAGAGATTTTTGGGCAAGTTAATGCACGAATATCGGGGTGATAGAAAGGGTGTACCATCAGTAATTGTCTATACTCAAGCAACCATTGTTGTTTTGTATGCACCAGTGAAACATGACGTTTTACATTCGAATTCAATGACCGTGAAGTGACTGATGTAAACACTGTGTATTTTATCACCAAAAATAACGCAGTTTAATTTGCACAATTTTACAACCACCACTATGGTTAATTTATTTCTGGTATTAAACAGGTAAATATTATGAACGGACGTAGAGGTGATCAAGTTACTCATCACCGCACCTATGAAACAGCAAGCGATCGAAGAGCGAATACCCATTTAGCACAAGGGCAAACGAGGACTCGCTCTGGTTCGGTTGAAATTCGCCGTCGCTCTGGCTCGGTGGATCACTTTCACTACCACGAAAACCGCAACAGCACAGGTTTTATGGTGAGTCGTGGCACTCATACCGACCGCCATGGCAATGTGACCCGCGGGCGTAGAAATGTCGACCCGTCGTATAATCCCTAAAACAAATTGAACTCCACAACTTCGTGTTTTGCAACAAGCAAGAAGGCAACGTCTAATTGAGTGAAAAAAAACATTTATTAAATTGCCAGTTTTACATTGCTGTCATATGCTTACGGAGGAACAGTAAAGGTATATAGGGAGATACGTTTTGGCCACAAATAATGGCAGCCTGACAATTGCCGGGTGTGGATTACACCCGGGACACATGACACTGGAAACCGAAAGCCTCATCAAAAATGCTGAAAAGGTACTCTTGGTTGCTCCTAATCCACTATCAATCCAACATATAATTAGCCTCAACAGTACAACCGAACATTTGGGCAAGTACTATAACGAAGATGGCATATCTCGCCCCGATATCTACAAAAAGATGGCCAAACATATTATCGACCTGGTGCGTAGTGGTGTTCAGGTAGTTACCATTTTTTATGGCCACCCCGGTGTTTTTGTGACCTCTACCCGCTTAGCCAGCGATGTTTTAAAGCAGGAGGGCTATCCGGTTAAAATGCTTCCTGGGATCGCAGCAGATGCTTGTTTGTATGCAGATCTTGATCTCGACCCTGCTGACACGGGATGTCAGTCGTATGAAGCAACCCGTTTTTTACTGACCAAAAGAACGCCAGATACCAGTGCTGCTTTAATTCTATGGCAGTTAGGTTTAACCGGTGAGCATACGAGTGATCATTTCAAACCCGGGGAACAAGGACTTAAAGCGTTGAGTAAATTGCTGCAAGAATACTACCCTGCTGAACACATGATCTGTATCTATGAAGCACCGACTCTTCCGGGTTTCCAACCGAGAAAAGATTGGATTGCAATTAGAGAACTCTCGGAAGCTGAGGTCAGTGTAATTTCAACATTGTACGTTCCAGCCTGCAATGAGTCTGTATTCGCTCAAGAGAGGCTTGAGTGGTTGGGCATATCAATTACTGATATTGACCATTGGAATGAATCTCAAGAATTAACGAATTAAGCCAATTAAGTATTATGGCTTTAACTAAGTACTGCATCGAATGCAGTACAAAAACAGAAAGTAAAAACGAGGACATATTATATGGATAACTTAAGTCGCTTTTATCTTGAGCTGTCAATCGACGCCGCAAAATTACAAGCATTTAATTTTGCTCCCACTGAGCAAAAGCATACCATGTTAAGAGAAGCGGGCGTTGTCAATCCCGAAGAGATAATGGAACTAAACGAAGAAGCCGTGAGAAAAACGCTGGCCTCGAACCTAATCGCTTCTACTGGAAAATGGCAAGGAGTTGAAACAAACGCGGGAAACACAGACAACCGTGATAACAGCTTTAGCATCCAAAAACAGACACACTAAGCACAGATGTGAATGTAATCATTAATAGAATGATAGCCGTATTGTTTATGGCTATCATTTCTTTTTCAATATCAGCTGTTACTGCTAATAAAAAGGCGCTTGAATTAAGCGAGCCTTCGGGAGACTACTTTGCTAGCAAGGTGGAGGAATTAGCGCGAAAAAAACCTGAAGAAGCGTTAAAAATAGCAGCTCAATCGGAACAGTATTTTCAATCTAATGTTGACCCCTCTAATCATGGTAGGGCACTAAACGGCGCTGCATATGCTTTTTATTTCCTGTCTAATTTTGAAAACTCTATGGCAAAAGCCAAGCAAGCCGAAACTATCGCTTTGCAAAACAACCTTGGAAATATTTTAGCCAGATCACAAATGTTGCAGGGCAATGTTCTACAAAGTATCGGTGAGCACACACGAGCAATTAACCAGTATCTTAGTGCCGCCAAGTTTTACCAGAATACTAATAACCGACTCTATCTAAGTTACGTCTACAACAATATTGCTAATACGTACATAGAAGCAAAGTTATACGCTTCAGCATTAGAATATTATGAGCAAAGTAACGAAATTATTCCTCAAAGTAGTGCGATCAAGGGAATAGCGGACACCCTGTTCAAGATGGGCGAAATAGAAGACTCGCTCGGGTACTACCAACAGTCATTACAAATGTATAGATCCGAAAATGATTCTTTCGGCATAGCATTGATAAGAAATGGTCAAGGTGATGTGTATCTCGCAAAACAAGATTTTAAAAGAGCATTGGTCTTGTTTCGTGAAGCATTGAGTTTAGCTGAGGAAATGCAGCAAAAGTACACTGTTGAATATTCAACAAGAGGACTTGCCAAGTCATATTTAGGGTTAGAGCAATTAGATGAAGCTTCAAAGTGGCTGGAAAAAGCTCGCATGTTAGCAAAAGAAAAAAATGACAATGTGGCACTGTTAAAAAATTTAAAAATTGCCTCTCAAATCCATAGGCAAAAAGGGGAATTAGAGAAATCAATTAAGACACTTATGGAATACCTTGAACTTGAAACAAGTTATCAGGCTGAAAAAGACAAAACACAACTTGTAGTGTTACAAGCGCTGTTTGAAAGTGAGACTAAAGCGTTAGAAATTGAGCGATTAGAAGAGCAAAACAAAATTTTGCAACTGGAACGTACCGTAGAAAAGGAACGTTCACAACAAACCCAATTTATCGCTTTTACCCTGGTTTGTGCCATCTTGGCTTTGGCCTTTTGGATTTTTACCGTATCAAGGGAAAAACAACGGCTAGCAAGAGTTTCAGCTGAATTAGAAAAAGCCAAAGTTCAGGCGGAACATGCAACCCAAACAAAATCAGCATTTCTGGCAAACATGAGTCATGAGATCCGCACGCCACTTACCTCCATCATTGGCTACGCCGACAGTATCTTGCAGGGAGACATCCCGGCAAAAGAAGAACACCGGGTGATAAATATCATCTCAGAAAACGGAAATCATTTATTAAATGTCATCAGTGATATTCTGGATTTTACAAAAATAGAGGCCAATAAATTAGAATTTGAGCACATCTCTACCCCGCTCATTCCGCTATTGGCTCAAATTGAATCGGTAACCGGCAAACGGGCACGAGACAAAGGGTTGAGCTTCGATTTACATTTTCGCTACCCCTTGCCCAGTAGTATTATCACTGACCCCACTCGTCTGCGACAAATACTGTTTAACCTCACCAACAACGCCTTAAAGTTCACCGACAAAGGCAGTATCAGCCTGTCGGTAAAGACTACAGAAGAACAGTTAGTGATTGCAGTGCGTGATACCGGAATAGGTATCAGTAAAGAAAATCTGGCCAACTTATTCCAACCCTTTCAGCAAGCCGATGGCTCCATAAATCGCCGTTTTGGAGGTTCTGGTTTGGGTTTGTCTATCTCCCGTCATTTAGCGCAAGGCTTGGGTGGTGAATTAAGCTGCACCAGTGAAGCGAGCAAAGGCTCAGAATTTGTTGTGGCAGTTGAGCTGCAGCCAGCACCGGATTGTCGCTGGATAACCTCTGGTGAAGAAGCCCGTGTCGTCACTAAAAGCGCGGAAACCGAAAAACAAAAAAGCCCTAGATTCAGCAATGCACGGGTATTGCTGGCAGAAGATCACCCTAACAATCGGGAGTTAATCCGTTTAATGCTATCTCGAATGGGGTTGGAAGTGACGGATGTTGAAAACGGTTTACTAGCCTGCAATGCCGCATTAAAAGACAGTTTTGATCTGATCTTTTTAGATATTCAAATGCCGGTGATGGATGGTCTGCAAGCGCTAAAACAAATCCGAAAAATCCATTCAGACACCCCCATCATTGCCTTAACTGCCAACAATATGAAACATGAAATTGCGCAGTATCTGCAGGAAGGTTTTGATGATCACCTGCCCAAACCCCTACCTCGCGAATCTCTGGTTGCGGTATTGGAAACTCATCTGCACAGCCAAATTATTGAGCAAGATGACAATAAAGCAGAAACAAACGAAGATAGTCAGCAAGCCCAAAGCTGCACACAACTGGCGGAAACACTAGATCAAGTGAAAATTCCAGATTTACCCGGCAGCGATGAAGATATGGTGCAGCTTATCGCCAGTTACTGTACTCAACTGCAAAAGGATGTAGAACAGGCTACAATGCACTGGCAGGAAGAAAACTGGGAGTCTCTAGAAGAGCAGGCCCACAGTATTAAAGGTTCGGCGGCAAACTTTGGATTTGCGGTTATCGGAAACGTGTTTGATGAGATCGAAACCTGTCTAAAAGATAATAAAAGCGATATTGTCAGCAGCTTTATTAATGAAGCTCTGGGTAAAATGCAGCGTTATCTGGCGATTCCCGGCACCTATCCAGCCCTCGGTATTTTTAAGCATGATATCAGTGTGGAGAATTGGCACAATGCGTTAGTTAAGTTCTGCCAGCAAGTACAGCTAACCCTGCCGCAAACCAACAGCACCAACGAAGAAGAAGTGCTGCAACTGGCCTCAGACATCACCCAACTGCAAAAACAACTTTTGCAACTCGCTCTGCCCAAAGCTCACCTGTTGTGTACTCAAATTCGCAAGGCCATTCGCGAAAACTGCGAGATGGATATCTTACTGAAAAAACTCACACAACTCTCCGACGAACTGCGCACCATCAAAGCTTTTTTAGAAACAAATTGAGCATTGTAGGTCGACATTTATGTCGACAAAGATAGCTGAATAAACCATCGCTGTTGGGATAAAAGCCGAACCTACAAAAAAGCGGTGCCAATGGCACCGCTTTGTCTTAGTAATCGGATTTAATTGACGATTACATCATTTCAACCGCAATGGCTGTGGCTTCACCACCGCCGATACACAAAGAAGCTACGCCTTTAGTTTTGCCAAGGCGTTTTAAAGCGTGTAAAAGAGTTACCAAAATACGGGCACCAGAGGCGCCAATAGGATGGCCCAGAGCACAAGCACCACCATTGACATTCACTTTGGCTTCGTCCAGTTCCAACTGGCGTACCGCTAACATCGTTACCATGGCAAAAGCTTCGTTGATTTCGAATAAATCTACATCATTCAACGACCATCCGGCTTTATCCATCAATTTTCGCATAGCGCCAACCGGAGCAACCGTAAAGTTTTCCGGTTCAATAGAATTGGTAGCATGAGCTACAATGCGCGCTAATGGCTGTAATCCCAATTCTTTGGCTTTAGACTCTGTCATTACCATGAGTGCTGCGGCACCATCAGAGATGGAGCTGGAATTCGCTGCAGTCACCGTGCCGTCTTTTTTGAATGCCGGGCGCAGGTTAGGAATTTTTTCTGGCATGGCTTTGGCGGGTGATTCATCTTCACTCACTACCACATTACCTTTGCGGCCTTGGATCACTACGTCAGACACTTCATCTTTGAAGTAGCCTTCAGCAATTGCCGTTTTAGCTTTATCTAATGAAGACAAGGCAAAGGCGTCCATATCTTCTCGGGTAATGCCTTCAGCATCGGCTGTAGCTTGGGCAAAACACCCCATCGCTTGACCGTCATAAGCATTTTCAAGGCCGTCTAGCATCATGTGGTCCAGCACCTGACCGTGACCCATACGGTAGCCGCCACGGGCTTTGGGTAATAAATACGGTGCGTTAGACATACTTTCCATACCGCCGGCAATTACCACTTCAGCACTGCCTGCTTTGATAAAGTCATGAGCCATCATTACCGCCTTCATGCCTGAACCACAGACTTTATTGATGGTGGTTACACCAGCAGACAATGGCAAACCGCCCGCTAATGCCGCTTGGCGGGCAGGAGATTGGCCTAATCCTGCAGGCAATACACAGCCCATGATCACTTCGTCTACCTGATTGGCATCAGCCTGACTATCGGCTAGTACGCTGGCGATGGCACCGGCACCTAATTCTGTACCCGTTAGCGGTGATAAACTGCCCATGAAGGCGCCCATTGGCGTGCGTTTGGCAGATACAATAACGATATTTTCTGTAGTCATTTTCATTACCTTTGCTTATTTTGCTGGCATTGTGATCCATCCCTACAATCAAGGCGACTGTACTTTAGGACCATTGGCATCTTGTACAACATTCTGGACGCAAGCGATGACTTTGTCGAAATCGGTTGTAAATAGAATGTTGAAAAGTTGTCAGGGTTACTTTACCTTTACGTTAACCCAATCCTTACGTGAACGTAAAGGTAAACCTATGAGTGAACAAACTTATTCAATAGGTGAATTGTCAAAAGAATTTGACATTACGCCCCGCTCTATCCGTTTTTACGAGGAGCAAGGTCTGCTGGCGCCCGAAAGAGCGGGTCAAAGTCGAATCTACAACAAAAAAGACAGAGTTCGACTAAAGTTAATCCTGCGCGGTAAACGCTTAGGCTTTTCTTTGGCAGAGACTAAAACCTTATTCGAGCTTTACGACTCTCATCAAAGCTCCCGAATACAACTTGAAGAAATGTTACGCATGACGCACGAAAAACGCGCCATCATGAAACAGCAAATGGAAGACATTCAAATGCTGATGAATGAATTAAACGACGTTGAACTGCGCTGTAAAGAAGAACTATCTGAATTAACTAAAGGTGTATAAATCCATGAATACTCCCTACCCTACATTAAACTTTGATCTTGGCGAAGACATCGATGCCTTAAGAGAAGGTATTTACCAGTTTGCCCAAGGCGAAATTGCACCGCTTGCAGAAAAAGCCGACGAAGACAACGCCTTCCCCAATCAATTGTGGCCACAGCTGGGTGAAATGGGCTTACTGGGCATGACAGTAGCAGAAGAATACGGCGGCGTTGACATGGGTTACCTGGCACACGTAGTGGCCATGGAAGAAATCAGCCGCGCGTCTGCCGGTATCGGTTTGAGCTATGGTGCTCACAGTAACCTGTGCGTTAATCAAATTCACAAAAACGGTACGGCGGCACAAAAAGAAAAATACCTGCCCAAACTGGTCAGTGGTGAGCACATTGGTGCATTAGCTATGAGTGAGCCAAACGCCGGCTCTGACGTAGTCAGCATGAAATTGCGCGCCGAGAAAAAAGGCGATCACTATATTTTAAATGGCAATAAAATGTGGATCACTAATGGTCCAGACGCCAGCACCTTTGTAATTTACGCAAAGACCGATGTTAATGGCGGCTCTAAAGGCATTACCGCCTTTATCGTAGAAAAAGGCTTTGCCGGTTTCTCCCAAGCACAGAAGCTAGACAAATTAGGCATGCGCTCTTCTAATACCTGTGAGCTGGTTTTCGAAGATTGTGAAGTACCTGAAGAAAACATCCTGGGCGAAGTAGGCGGCGGCGTACGCGTATTGATGAGCGGCCTGGACTATGAGCGTTTGGTACTTTCCGGTGGCCCTATCGGTATTATGCAGGCTGCCATGGATATCGTGGTGCCTTACATTCACGACCGTAAGCAATTTGGTCAGTCCATCGGTGAATTCCAGTTGGTACAGGGTAAAGTAGCCGATATGTATACCCAAATGAATGCCGCTCGTGCTTATGTCTACACCGTAGCCAAAGCCTGCGACCGTGGTGAAACCACTCGTAAAGATGCCGCTGGTGCCATTCTGTATTCTGCGGAATTGGCTACCAAAATGGCATTAGACGCCATCCAGTTATTAGGCGGTAACGGCTACATCAACGAATACCCTACGGGTCGTTTATTGCGTGACGCTAAACTGTATGAAATCGGTGCAGGGACCTCTGAAATTCGTCGTATGTTGATTGGTCGCGAATTATTCAAAGAATCAGTCTAAAGTATACAAACCGGGAAATTTAAGCGCCCGGTTTAGTTTTAATGGATCGGATTTCTCAGAAATCCGATTTTTTGTGAAGCGGATTTAACGGAGTTAACTGTGTCGACACAAGCAAGTAATCCAATTCAAAGCAAAATTAATGTGAAAAGCGCGGCGTTTGCTGAAAATGCCGAGCACATGTCGCTACAAGTTAAAGACTTGCAGGACAAAATTGCCCAAATCAAACAAGGTGGCGGCGAAAAATCCAATAAGCGCCACACTGACCGCGGTAAGTTATTGCCCAGAGAGCGTATTAACGCCCTGTTAGATCCGGGTTCGCCGTTTTTAGAAATATCCCAACTTGCCGCCTGGCAAGTGTACGAAGATTATGTACCCGCAGCGGGCGTCATTGCCGGTATCGGCCGTGTTTCTGGTCAGGAATGTATGATTGTCGCCAACGATGCCACGGTAAAAGGCGGAACCTATTATCCGCTTACCGTGAAAAAGCACTTACGGGCACAAACTATTGCTGAGCAAAACAACCTGCCTTGTATTTATCTGGTGGACTCTGGCGGTGCCAACCTGCCCCGTCAGGACGATGTATTCCCGGATCGCGAACACTTTGGACGCATCTTTTACAACCAGGCTAATTTATCCGCGAAAAACATTCCACAAATCGCCGTGGTGATGGGGTCTTGTACTGCCGGTGGTGCTTATGTACCTGCCATGGCAGATGAATCCATTATCGTCAAAAACCAAGGTACTATCTTTTTAGGTGGACCACCTCTGGTGAAAGCCGCTACCGGTGAAGTGGTAACGGCTGAAGAACTCGGCGGCGGTGATGTGCATTGTCGCACCTCGGGTGTAGTGGATCACCTGGCTAATAATGATCACCACGCGTTAAAGATTGCGCGGGATTCAGTAGCACGTTTAAACCGAGTGAAACAACCGAATATTGATATTCGTGAAGCCCGTGAGCCTCTGTACGACGCCAAAGAAATCTACGGCATTATCCCGAAAGATTCTCGTCAGCCATACGATGTGCGTGAAATCATCGCCCGCATCGTGGATGGCTCTGAGTTTGATGAATTTAAAGCGCTGTATGGCACTACCCTGGTGTGTGGATTTGCCCGCATCTTCGGCTACCCGGTAGGTATTGTGGCCAATAACGGTATCTTATTCTCTGAATCAGCACTCAAAGGTGCCCACTTTATTGAGCTATGTGCGCAACGCAAGATCCCGCTGATATTTTTGCAAAACATCACCGGCTTTATGGTGGGCAAACAGTATGAATCCGGCGGTATCGCTAAAAACGGTGCCAAAATGGTTACCGCAGTGGCGTGTGCCAATGTGCCTAAATTTACCGTGCTTATCGGCGGCAGCTTTGGTGCCGGTAACTACGGTATGTGTGGTCGTGCTTACGATCCGCGTTTCTTGTTTATGTGGCCGAATGCACGCATATCGGTTATGGGTGGCGAACAAGCCGCAGGTGTACTGGCACAGGTGAAAAAAGAACAAAAAGAACGTGTCGGTGAAAGCTGGTCTCAAGACGAAGAGCAAGCCTTTAAGCAGCCCATTATTGACAATTATGAACATCAGGGACACCCCTACTACGCCTCAGCCCGTTTATGGGACGACGGTGTAATCGATCCTGCTGACACCCGTTTTGTGTTAGGTTTGAGCCTGTCAGCCTCCCTGAATAAGCCCGTTGAGGAAACTCAATTCGGCGTCTTTAGAATGTAAGGTGTGAATATGTCTGACTCTGTACTTTATGACCTTGATGACCGTGGTGTCGCCACCGTTACCCTTAATCGACCGGAAAAGCATAACGCCTTTGATGATGAAATCATTGCTGAGCTAACCCAGTTATTTAAACGCATTGGTGAAGATAAGTCGGTCCGCGCCATGGTGTTAAAAGCCAACGGTCCGAGCTTCTGTGCTGGTGCCGATGCCAGTTGGATGAAACGCATGGCGGATTATTCCTTTGATGAAAATGTCGCCGATGCCAAAAAGCTTGCTAATATGCTATGGCACTTAAACACTATGCCTAAACCCACAATTGCCCGCGTTCAGGGAGCGACTTATGGTGGAGCTGTGGGTTTGGTGGCCTGCTGTGATATGGCAGTGGCCAGTAAATTGAGTAAGTTCTGTTTAAGTGAAGTTCGCTTAGGGCTCATTCCTGCCACTATCAGTCCTTATGTGATTGCGGCTATCGGTGAGCGTGTCGCCCGCCGTTATTTTATGACTGCTGAAGTGTTTTCCGCTCGTCGTGCACGTCGCTTAGGTTTAGTAAGCGAAACCGTCACCGAAGAAGAGCTGGATAGCACTATTGATGATTTGCTCAGTAATATTCTGCGCAACGGTCCACAAGCTGTGGCCGCCGCGAAGCAGCTTATTTTTGATGTAGAAAATCAGCCATGTGAAGAAGAAGTCATCGAAAAAACCTGCCTGCGTATTGCCACCGTCAGAGTGTCTGAGGAAGGTCAGGAAGGCTTGAGTGCCTTTCTTGAAAAGCGCAAACCTAACTGGCGCAAGGATTAAGCATGTTTAAGAAATTATTAATTGCCAACCGCGGTGAGATTTGTTGTCGCGTTATCAAAACGGCGCGCAAAATGGGTATACCCACCGTTGCGGTTTATTCTGATGCCGATGCCAATGCCCTGCATGTGCAGATGGCGGATGAGGCCGTGCACATTGGTGGTCCTGCCGCCAAAGACAGTTACTTAAAAGCACAAACCATCATTGATGTGTGTAATGAAGTGGGTGCTGATGCAGTGCATCCCGGTTATGGCTTTTTGTCTGAGAACGCTAAGTTTGCAGACCTATGCGAAGCTAACAACATTACCTTTGTCGGCCCCCCTACCAGCGCAATAGAAGCGATGGGCAGTAAAAGCGCGGCAAAATCCATTATGGAAAAGGCCGGTGTCCCACTTGTACCTGGTTATCATGGCGAAGACCAATCAGAAGCCATTATCAAAAAAGCCGCTGATGACATGGGCTATCCTGTGCTGTTAAAAGCTGCTGCCGGTGGTGGTGGTAAGGGTATGCGCCAAGTCTGGTCCGAAAATGAATTCGCTGGTGCGCTTGCTGCCGCCAAACGCGAAGCGATTTCCAGCTTTGGTGACGATACCATGCTGGTGGAAAAATACCTGACGCAACCGCGTCACGTGGAAATTCAGGTATTTTGCGACAAGCACGGCAATGGTGTTTATTTGTTTGAGCGGGACTGCTCAGTGCAGCGTCGCCATCAAAAAGTCATCGAAGAAGCACCTGCTCCGGGTTTATCCGACGATATCCGCAAAGCCATGGGGGAAGCCGCGCTCAAAGCTGCGAAAGCCATCAACTATGTTGGCGCAGGTACGGTTGAGTTTCTCTACGATGTCGATGGTAGCTTCTATTTCATGGAAATGAATACCCGTTTGCAGGTGGAGCATCCGGTCACTGAAATGATCACCGGACAAGATCTGGTGCAGTGGCAATTAGATGTGGCAGCTGGTGAGCCTCTACCACTTTCTCAAGAGCAATTAAAAGTAAACGGCCACGCCTTTGAAGCGCGGGTTTACGCCGAAGATCCGGACAATGACTTTTTACCCGTTACCGGGCAACTCACCTACTTGCAAGCGCCGTTGGAAAACCGCCACGTTCGCGTGGATACCGGGGTGCGCCGGGGTGATGAAGTATCGGTTTATTACGACCCGATGATCGCCAAGTTGATTGTTTGGGATGAAGATCGCAACAAAGCCTTGAATCGTTTAACGACTGCACTCGCTGATTATCACATTAACGGCATGACCACTAACCTGCCATTTTTGTACAACCTTGCCAGTACTGATGCGTTTCGCAATGTGGAACTGGACACCGGCTTTATCGACAAGCATCAGGATAAAATTTTCGTTAACAGTGAGCACGATTTTAATCAGTGTTTACCTCTGATGGTTTTGGCCATACTACTTAACAAAAAGCAAAGCCAGCCTCAGGCCAATAGCACTGACTTATCTTCTCCATGGCACTACAGCAATGCCTGGCGCGCTAACGAGCATCATACCCAAACCGTTGCTGTAGCCGTTGCAGGAGAATCATTCTCGGTTACCGTTACCCATGTTGATGCAGAACAGTTTGAACTGAACATCGATGGCGAAGATTTGTTGGTGTCAGGAACTCTGGAAGGCAATGCCTTGATTGCCAATGTCAATGGCCATCGTCAGCGTGCCTCCTTGGTGGTACACGGCAGCGATATGTCTTTGTATACCGCACAATCGGCTTTGCACTTCAGTGAAGACGTCCCGGATTTGGGTATCGATGATATGCAGGACGATGCAGGCGGTTTAACGGCGCCCATGAATGGTACTGTGGTTAAACTGATGGTTGCCGCTGATGAAGAAGTGGAAGCAGATACGCCGCTGCTAATTATGGAAGCCATGAAAATGGAGCACACCATTAAAGCACCTGCCAAAGGCAAAGTGACTGAATTTTTCTTTCAGGAAGGCGAACTGGTGGACGGTGGTGCCGAGTTATTAGCTTTTGAGGTAGCGCAATAATGGCATTACCAAAAAGTGCAACCATAGTGGAGGTGGGTCCTCGCGATGGCCTGCAAAATGAAAAATCCGATATCCTGTTGCAGGATAAGATTAATCTGGTGCATGGTCTGGCCGATGCTGGCTTAAAAATCATAGAAACCGGCAGTTTTGTGTCCCCCAAATGGGTACCCAAAATGGCCGACTCCGCCGAGGTCTTCAAGCAAATATCCCGTGAGCCTGGTGTCACCTATTCAGCACTAACGCCAAACCTAAAAGGTTTTGAGGGTGCAATAGCGGCAGGTGCGGATGAGGTAGCGATTTTTGGTGCCGCGTCTGAGTCTTTTTCGCAAAAAAACATCAACTGTACCATCGCTGAGAGCCTCGAGCGGTTTGCCCCTGTAATGGAAGCAGCGCAGCAACAAGGTATAAAAGTTCGCGGATATGTTTCTTGTGTCCTGGGCTGCCCTTACGAGGGCGACATAGCGCCAGAAGCAGTGCGTATGGTGTCTAAAAAGCTGCTGGATATGGGCTGCTATGAAATTTCATTAGGCGATACCATTGGTGTTGGCACGCCGCTGAAAACAAAGCAGATGCTGAATGCGGTAATGCAGGATATTGCTACAGACAAACTGGCAGTGCACTTTCATGATACCTACGGTCAAGCTCTAAGTAATATCTTGATGGCACTACAAATGGGCATTAACGTAATTGATTCTGCGGTAGCAGGATTAGGTGGTTGCCCCTACGCTAAAGGTGCCTCAGGCAATGTTGCGACTGAAGATGTGGTCTACATGCTGAACGGTATGGGCATTGAAACAGGAATCAATCTGGAGTCACTGGTGCAAACAGGCGACAAGATTACTAAAGCGCTCAAGCGCAGTAATAACTCCAAAGTGGCCAATGCCATGCTGGCCAAAGGGTAAATTTCAGCTCTTTTTATTGTTCGGCAGTAAACCACGTGTTTGCTGCCCTATTCCTCTAATCCTTTCCAACTTAACCCATTTAACGGGTGATTATTTTCTTTTAGTTGACAGAAATTATTTCTACCCGCAGTCTTTGTTTTAAACAATATCCAAAAGCAGTATCAGAAAACTAAGTTAAACTTAGCGGGAAGCTGTTTAGAAAAAGTTGCAGGAAGGTGGCATGCACTGGTTTTTGAATCTGTCTATTAAAAACAAACTCTGGTTATTAACGGGTTCCTTCTTCGTCTCCATGTCGCTGGTGATTGTAGTGGCTTTCTGGACCCAGCAAAAACTGGCTAATGATGTCGATATTATCGCCAATAAATACTTCACCGCCTCTAATCTAATACTAGCTGCTGATGCTAATTTATATCGCGCCATTTCCGCTGAAAGAAGCTTGATTTTTGTCAATGCTACCTCTCCACAATTTCGCAATCTGGTGAACTATCACAAGCTCAACATAGAAGAAGCCCAACAAAAATTTCAGCAATTCAGGCTGGCTATCGATGATCCTCGTATTCATGGACTTATGTCTGACTATGACCGTTTAAACCGAGAGTGGCAGGCTCTCACCTTCAAAGTAGTTACTCTGAGGGAAAATAACGGCCGGGAAGAACGCCGGGAAGCGTCACGCATCAGTTTGCAAGACGCTTCACAGAAGTTCGCCGAAATGCATGACGTGATAGATCAAATAACTGACATTGTTGAGCAAGACAGTCAGCAAGTGGTAGAACAAGCGGAATCTAACGTCACCTACTCCGCTTCTCTGATCTTATTCGTGACTGTCGGTGCCTTCATCTTTGGCACTTTGATGACTTTAATGGCCATTCAGCTATTGGCACAGCCACTCAAAGTGCTGACTGACCGCCTCAAACAAATATCGTCCGGTGATGGTGACTTAACCCAACGACTGGAAGAAGACCGCTGTGATGAGATTGGTGAAACCGCTATCGCATTCAACCGCTTTGCCAGTAATCAAGCAGATATTCTCAAGCAGGTGAAAAACGCTATGGATAGTTTTATGGCCTCCATGGAATTTGTCGGCGAAAAAATGAATAAGCTACATGAGGCAACATCAAAGCAGCAGAATGTCAGCGATGGTGTCGCTGGCTCCATGAGCCAGATGAGTATGGCAGTGACCGATGTTGCTAAAAACGCGGCGAATGCTTCTGAAGCGACGGAAGAGGCTAATCAGTTGGCCATCAAAGGTCACAGCGTGGTTAACGAATCTGTCTCCACTATCAACGAAATCACATCCAACATTGCCAACACCTCAGACGTGGTTAAACAATTGGATGTTCGAACTCAATCCATCTCAAGCGTGACAGATACCATAAGCGAGATAGCCGACCAAACCAATTTATTGGCTCTTAACGCCGCAATTGAAGCTGCCCGCGCCGGAGAGCAAGGGCGCGGATTTGCCGTGGTGGCAGAAGAAGTTCGAAACCTGGCGAAGCGCACTTCAGAACTTACCAAACAAATTCGGGAAAATATCGAGCAACTCAGTGTTGAGAGTGCACAAGCCGTATCGGTAATGGAAGAATCGTTAAATAATTCAAAAATTTTGGATGAAAAAGCCATATTGTCCGGTCAGGCTTTACAAGAGATCACAACTGCCGTTGATTTGATTTCTGGTATGAACATGACCGTTGCCAGTGCGGTAGAAGAGCAATCTGTAACCGCTGAAGAAATTAATCGCAATATAGAAAACTTAAAATCCATGGCAGTTGAATCCGACGCGCATTCTCAGGACACGCTTAAAGAGGTCGTCGCCTTGTTATCACTTGCCAGAGACATGCAAACTTTGTTGAATCGATTTAAAGTTGAGTGAGTTCATGCCTCTGTTTATACGCTCTCTGATACTGCTGTTATTCAGTATCAGCCATTGTTGGGCAGCCAACATTTCATTTTCAGTAGTAGATAAAGATAACAACCCTCTTGCTGATGCCATCATCAGCCTTACTCCTACGTCTGAGGGTGCCATAAAAGCAGCAGCAACAGCAGCCGCACCTGTAGCACAGATGACCCAAAGTAATAAACAGTTCAATCCTCACGTCGTAGCAGTACAACAGGGACACAAAGTGCACTTCCCCAACGAGGATTCAATTAAGCACCAGGTTTACTCCTTGTCTGAATTACAGCAGTTTGATTTAACTGTTGAAGCAGGTGCAACCGAGCATGGCCCTCAAATGACCAGCACAGGTGCTATCAACATCGGCTGCAACATCCACGACTGGATGCAAGCTTATGTGTATGTTGTAGATACTCCCTGGTTCGGACAAACTGACGCAGATGGATTAGTCTCCATTGAGTTACCCGACAATGAAACTTTTAGTTGGCAACTATGGCACCCAAGAGTTAGCTCAGAAGAAGCCCATTCTGGCGGCTTAATACAGGCACCTTATGGCCAGGTAGATATTATTTTAAAGTCTGCGCTTTTACCCGCTTATGATGAAGCCTCGGACTTTGATGACTTTGACGATTATTGATCTTTAAGCGCAGGCGCAACGTTCCATTAGGTTGCAATAAAAACCCTAAATCAATGACCTTGAGATACCTGATTAGCGTAGGCACATAAAAATGAAAAAACTCTTGTTGTTATCCGCGTTAGTTTTTTACAGTGCTATCAGCCATGGTGAAGCACTTAAAGTGCGAGGGCTTTTACAAGCAAGCTATGCCATCAGTACCGATGAAGAAGTGAGCTTTCTGGATGCCGGTACCAATATTCTGCGTTTTGACGATGACAGTCGCTTACAATTAAACCAAGCGGTTTTAGATTTATCCGGTGACCTTACCGATTTTGTATCATGGCATACCGTGCTTAATTTCACCCACACACCTGAAACTCACGCAGGCCCCACTCAAGCATACATAAAATACAAACCCATCTGGTCCAGTAAATACCGTTGGCAATTTCGCGCCGGAATGTTTTATCCGGAGATGGGCTTTGAAAACCCTGAAATGGGCTGGTTATCGCCTTTTACGTATACCAACTCAGCCATCAGTAGTTGGATTGGGGAGGAAGTGCGCACCATAGGTGGCGAATTTAAAGTAACCCGGCCCGGCCGTTTCCACAATCGCAGTCCCCACACCTTTGCTCTCACAGGTGCGGTATATAAAGGTAATGATCCAGCCGGTACCCTACTGGCGTGGCGGGGTTGGGGCTTACACGACAAACAAAGTATCATTAATGAACGAGTCTTTTTCGCGGATTACCCGTCCATCGGTCCCGGACAAGCCCTTGAACCACAAGCTAATTGGGTTGAGCCTTATCGGGAAATCGACGGCCGCTGGGGTTATCAGGTAGGGTTACATTGGGATTATCAAAGGCAGTCCCGGTTGAAATACTATTATTTCAACAACAACGCTGATGAAACCGTATTGGCCAGAGGGGGACAATATGCATGGCATACCATATTCCACTCCCTCGCCTGGCAATATCGCTTCGATAAAAATTGGCGTTTAATCATGCAAGGTATGCATGGCAGAACGGCGATGGGTCCCGGTGCCGTGCTGGTTGGCTTCAATAGTTGGTACGCTATGATTGCCTATCGAGATAAAGAACACAACGCGGCACTGCGTTTTGAAAAATTTAATACGATTGATAAAGACAGTCTAATTCCTGAAGATGACAACAATGGGCACGGTTGGGGATTGACAGCAACCTACCGCTATAATCTCAATAGCCATTGGCAGTTGGGCAGCGAGCTGGTATTAAGTGAGTCGTGGCAAGCCAGTCGCGCGCAATTTTCTGCAACTCAACCAAGGTTGAGCCAAACTCAGTTAACAGGTGTTGCACAATATCGATTCTAAATAACTTCTAGTGCCAGAAATTGCTTTACATAAATAGAATGATATGAATAGTATTAGATTCAGATAATCACAAAAATCGAACATTCTCATGTATCGCTCTAAAACGACTCTCGAGCAATGGCGCATTTTACAAGCTGTCGTGGATTATGGGGGTTACGCCCACGCCGCGAAAGTGCTAAATAAAAGTCAGTCTTCCCTCAATCATGCCGTGGCCAAGCTGCAATCCCAACTGGATGTTCAGTTACTTGAGGTTCGAGGCAGAAAAGCCTACCTCACCAAAGCCGGCGAAGTCATGTTACGTCGTTCACGTCTTTTGAGCAAAAATGTTGAGGACCTGGAAGAGCTTGCCAAGAGTATTAACCAGTCTTGGGAGCCAGAAATTAATATCGCCGTTGAGCTGGCCTTCCCAGACCAATTCCTGACGCCTATTTTGATGGAGTTTTATCCCTCTTGCCGAGGTAGCCGACTTAATATTATTGATACTGTCCTCACCGGCACCGAAGAATTAATTAATGAAGGCTGGGCGGATATCGCTTTAACAGCTTCAATCCCAAAAGGCGTATTGAGTGAACCGATATTGAACGTAAAGTTTGTACCCGTCACCCACCCCGACAATCCGTTGGCTCATAAAGATCAACCTATCGATCCCAACGAACTTGTGCAACATTTGCAAATCGTTATTAAAGACACTGCTAAAGCCCCAGTCGAGAGACAAGGTTGGCTCAAAGCAGAGCAGCGCTGGACGGTAAGTCAATTCGAAACCGCGATAAAATTCTTGCGCCAGGGATTAGGTTTTTGTTGGTTGCCTGTGCACAATGTCGAAAAATACCTTGCAAGCGGTGAATTAGTGAAACTGAATATCCAGGGAAGCAGTTTTCGCTCAATTACCATGTCGCTTGTTAATCCGCATTCAGATAGAATGGGGCCTGGCACTAAGATGTTAAGCGATATGATCTTAGCCAAACGAGAATTAGAACAATAATCCGGAAAGAGATATGTCAATGACACGCGAAGAACTTGATGAGCTGATGCTAGACAGTGCCAGAAATGCGGTGATCACCACCCGTGAGGAATTTGGCCTTGAGCTTGACGGTTCCATAGACAGTATTGCCGTTGTGGATGAAGTTATCTTAAAGTGGATCAATAAATACCGCGACCAGGCACTTGAAGACAAAGCAGTGTTTACACTGTGTAACATTTATGGAGCATACGTAGGTGAAGTTTTCAAAAAAACCGTAGGCGGAGAATGGAGTTATGACGACTCTAATCCTGATACCCCTCTACTTTTGTTGGAGTACGGCACTCACTCTTATGCCTTTGCAGGCATCTGCTATCAGAGATTGGTTAACGACAGTCAGATCAGTGTTGATAGTTATTTCAGCCAAGCTGTAAGTAATAATACACAGTAACGTCCGGCAGAATAAAGAGTGTTGTGTGACAGCCCCGGACTGACACACAACAACACTCGCCTCTCGTCAGTTACGCACAGATGCTCCTGCTCCATTGCGATACTCCCTGTCACTGACTAATCCATGTTAACGGCAACTCCTATTGGGCTGCCTGGCATCATTTAGTGGCTATCTAAATTCCCTGTAGATAAAAACTAAATTGCGGCTTTGTCTCATCCTTGAGAGCAACATCAACACATTCCTGTGTCAAAACCTTAGCCTGCTTCCAGCTTGTTCCCCGGATAAGCTTATTCCTTTTGCTTCTCCAGTTCTTTCCTTGTACACAACGACTTTTCAGATAGTAGCGTCAAAGCTAACAACCCGCTCCCGTCTGAATAAACACTCCCTGTTAATGGTATGCGATGGTTTAATCCTCAAACCTGTATTGCACTTCCAGTACACCCATTTTCGTCGAGTACGGGATAAAGGTTAGTCAAAAATGAGTTTTCAGGCTTTCACAATTAAGCCAACGACTGTAGAGATTGGGACAACGGTACTCATTTAGCACGGACAAAAGCATCACTTTACTGACCATCGCTCAGTAAAAGGTGAGATAAGCGCTCTTACGAAATTGAGACTCGCGACAGGCACAAAAAAGGCGGCTAAGTGCCGCCTTGATAATTTCAGAAAACGTTATTCAAACTTTCTACCGCGCTTGGTTTCGATAGTATCGATGTAGGCATGCCAGGAAGCATAACCAATTAGTGGCATAGTAAACAAAAAGCTACCAAACCCGAGTATGTAATCGAGGGTAATACCCACCACAAAGCCGAAAGCTACGCAGGCAAAAATAAAGCCGCCCCAAATCAGCATCACTTTCTTGTTTACCCAAACCGCGTTCATGCTGGTCATTACCGCGGTTGCCAAGTCAACTTTTCGCTCCATTAATATAGGCTGCGTGAACGCACTAATAAAGAATACCAATAGCGTAAATCCGGCTCCTACGATGGTTCCTACCGCCAGAAACGGCAATAGATTCTCAAAGTTATCATCCAGATAAGGCGGATAGAGCGCGTGAATTAAAGCCGCAACCCGCAACCAGAAGATCATTAGTACCATCAGTAATATACCAAAAGCCCATTCATTTACTGCATTGCGAGTAATAGCCTTGATACTGTGCCAGATACTGGGAACGTGATTTTTTTCCAGTTCCCAGGAAACATCATATAAGCCTGCCGCTAAAAACGGGCCTATTAACATAAAACAAACTAAGGCGGGCAAAATCACCAGATGCCACCCTGTTTGCACCACCAGGTAATAAATAAGCCATGGAACTAACGCAAATAACAATCCGAAAAGCGCTGTAATATGCGGTGCCTTTAACATGTCTCTTAACCCCAAGCGTATCCATTTTAATGGGTCGCCGAGGTCCAGCTCTTTACAAGGTATGACACGTGCAATCTTACTATCGGTGATCGCGTTATGGGGTTGTTCCTCAAATTTATGCGACATATATTCTCCTAATCTTCCAATTCTTCTAGTTTTTGATTTTTCAACGGATTATCAAACGTCGTATCTTTGCCGAGATAGCGAGAATAGGTATCAGTCTGTTGCACAATTTGTCTCGCTTTTTCAGCATGCTCATCATCAGTATATACAAGCATGATAGCTTTGCCATTTTTCAGCTCATTTTCATATTTGCTGAGTCGATAATTGCGGTGACTTATCCCAGACAGGCCACCAATCCAACCTCCAAACCCAGTGCACAAGGCCAACATAAATAAGGCATTGACGGTGCCAAATTGCCAACCCCACGGCTGTAACACAAAAAGTATCACACTAGTGACGATGCCTAAGCTAAGCCCAACGAGGCCAAACCTCACGGCGCTATGGATAATGTCTCGCTCCTCAAAGATTGATGCCTCGTGAACTTTATGCCCTGCATAATCCTGATTGGTCTCTGTAACAAAATGAATATCATTCTCTTTGATGCCGGTGGCCATTAGCCCTGCCTGCAGCTGATCAGAATGGGTTAAATTATTCAGCAGAAATTGATGTTGCATAACATCACCCTCCTAACAGTAAAAAACGTCTTTATTGACTATTTTTTGTACTATTAAGTTTAGCAGTTGGTTCAGTTATAGCGTAATTACCGGGGCAAAAACTTGTTACAGGTCAAGTTTTGATCAATTGGTGGACATTTTAAGCCAGGAAAGACTTGATTGATGTAAAAGGCTCAGGTGCTGATTAAGATCGCCGAACCGATTGATAGGTTCATCTACCCCACTTACCGCTTGCCAGACAAAACGATGGCAATTGTTATTCAGTAAATCGTAATCACGGTATTGATAAAGATGGCTGACAGCTCGAGTGTGGGTATGCTCTGCAATCAATGGATGACCGAATGTGTCACAAGCGATAAAAATTTCTTCTCCGGAGCGGTCCGCTAGAAAGCGTTCAGCACTAATACTGCGGATCAGGCCATTGCCATTGAGTTCTATGACACCATCGTCGAACCAAATGCCAGTGTGATCCAGTACGCCATAAACTTCACAACACACAACAGCGCCGTCCAAAGGTTTTACCGAAAGCGAGGATTCGCCCGGTAAAACATCTACATATCCCCGATGCTGAGAAATTTTATTGCTGTATTTAATTCCAGCTAAAGTGGCTGCGGCAGCGGCACCCAGCCATAACAATGGTAAAGCCATATTGTCGATTCACATTGACACATAACAAAATATAAGCAGGATATAAGCAAGAAGGCAAAAAATAAGCAAAACCTACTTCGTAACCTTTTATGTCAGATTTCCAACAGGCTACCGCAAAATTACAACAATGGATTGAGCAACAATTAAAACAGGGGATAAGCAAACAGCAGCTTTATTTTTATTTACTAAAGCGCGATTTCGCACAATCCATGATTGATCTGCTTCTCGATGGCTATCAACCTGTGGCCAATACAGCTGCGATTGAGCAGCTACCAGAAATCTTAAGCCCCGAGCAAAGCGCTGTGTTTAATGAGGCCAGCCACTATTTTTCTTTTGCTAATATTCGTCTGACTACAGAGCAAAAGCGCTTTCAATTACCAGTGTCTGATGTGCAAATATTCAAGGTACCTCAGGTAGTAGAAGCCAAACTGTGCGAACAGCTTATTATTCGCTCACGACGTTTTTTTTCGCCATCAGAAGTGGTGGGTCAAAAATACGCTGTTCAAGATTCAGGTCGCAGCTCAACAACTGCGTTAGTGCGAGATATTGCCGCCGATGTTGAAAAAAAACTGCAAAGAAGTTTCGGTGCACTATTAGGTATTGATCCCAGATTTTGCGAACCTTTGCAAATCCAATGTTACCAACCAGGACAAGCTTATCAAAATCACGCGGACTGGTTTGACAAAGCGCATCCGGGTTATAAGGAAAGTATAGGTAGCCAAGGTCAACGTACCTGGACCTGTCTGGTTTATTTAAACGAAGATTTCGAGGGAGGTGAAACCCTTTTTACCAATATTAAGCAGCAAATTAAACCAGCAACAGGCTCAGCTTGCATCTGGAATAACCTACAGGTTAATGGCGAGGTAAATAGTGAAACTTATCACCAGGGATTACCAGTGAAGAAGGGAACAAAATATATATTAACGGCCTGGTTCAGAGCCAAGCCGTTGTAAAACGCTAAGGTTTGGCTTTGTGGGCTTTAACAGCAGTTCCGGCAATGCTTACCATCAACATGCTGCCCTTATCTCCTACAATTTGATAATCAATATCGATACCTATTACCGCGTTAGCGCCACAAGCTCGGGCCTCGGCTTCAATTTCTGAGAAGGCGATTTTACGTGCTTTGGTCAGCACGTCTTCATAGGCACCGCTGCGTCCGCCTACGATGTCTCTTACCGCAGCGAACATATCCTTGAACAAATTGGCCCCCATCACGGCTTCGCCAACGACAATGCCATAATAGTGGTCAACTTCGTAACCCTGCAGCTCGTGTGTCGTTGTTACTATCATCCTAATTTATCTCCTTAAATTCATTGAAGCTAGATATTAGCTGGCTAATCTGGGTTTCGCCATAAGCATTGGCAGAGAATTTCCCCCAAACGGGTGCTGGCCAGGCTTCATCATCGCGAAAACGCGCAATATGATGGATATGCAGCTGAGGAACCACATTGCCCAACGCAGCTACGTTTATCTTGTGGGCATTGAGCTCAGTCTGCAAAAATCGCTGCATCAGAGCTGATTCGTACCAATACTGACGTGCATCGCTATCAGATAATTGCATTAGCTCAGTCAGTCCATTAACTTTGGGCACCAATATAAACCAAGGATACCTTGATTCATTCATCAGCAAGACCCGGCACAATGGCAAATCACAAACAAAAATACAATCTTGCTGCAACTGTTTGTGTAGTGTGAAATTTTGCAATTAACTCTCCTCAAGCGACGTGGGTACTACCGTAAGTAAAGCTCGCTGGCCAAGCGCCACCTTGGCATTAGGAAACACAATGGCCTCGCCATCTTGCTGTGCAAAATATTCTGCGCCCGGCTCAGAAGCTAATAAAGTACCTTGTGCATAATCACTAAAATTAGGTGTGTCGTCGGCAAAATGCAGCGTAAAGTCTTCCTGAGTACGATTGATGATCTGATTCACGCGATAAATTAAAAAGTCATCAGGATTGAACTCAGGTAGAGCAACCTCAGGTTCACAAGCCCAACGAGTTAACATATCGCGAGCCTGCTCAAAACGTGACATGTCGTTCTCACCAAAAGGTCTCACCTTTCCCAGTTCAACTGTAAAGGCATCCGCTTCAAAATGCTTATTACTATGGTAGCTAAAGGTCGTTGTTGGCGACTCAGAAAGCATTATCGTAGATACACCACACTCCTTCATAAATACAAGTTGTTCAGGTTTACGAGGACGACCATGGGTAAAGGGATAGACTGCAAACTTTTCGTTTTTAGAATCCCGAATTGCAGTGTGTAAGTCATAGTGATAACGCTTACGACCTTCACCTTGTGAAGTGAAGAACACTGATACAACATCTTCTAAATGACGCGCTCGTTTTCTCTCCTGATTTTCTGCAATATCAGGATTAGCATGCTCACCATCGAACAGACGATTCATATTCTCTTCTACGAATCGCTCACCGATATCCATCGCAGGAAGGTTGCCGAAAATCACCAATAAGCGGTGAGCTAGTGTTAATTCGCCGGTGAGAATAGCTCGCACCAAATCATCACAAATTTCGATGGGCGCGGTTTCGTTTCCGTGAACACCGCAAGAATAAATAATATCTTTATCGCCAGAATTCTCTGGCTCAAACTGAATTACCCCTTCGGACAACACACTCACCTGGGTATTGTTGCTCAAAGAAAATTGTAACGGTGTTGCAAATAAGGCCGGTTCGTTTCGGGAAAGATGTAAGAAATCACCTTCAGCTAATAATCTGGTTATTGTATCGGACATATAGAGATTTTAATTCTAATTTGTAGGGTCTGAATACTTAATGATACAGGATGTAGCAGGTGATTTTAAGCGAATGGAGGCTGTGACTTCAGAGAAACAGAAAAGGAATGTTATTTACGTGCTTCAAATGCATAAGAGCCACCAACGCTGATATCGGTATTGAGTAGCTCGATAAAATCTGCCATGGGAATGGCTTGTGAGAACAAATAGCCCTGCCCTGAATTGATTCCCAACTGGCGAAGAATATGCAGGTGCTGCAATTCTTCAATGCCTTCAGCTACCACATTACAGGAAAGTGAATCGGCAATGACCTTGGTGGCTTCTACAATGGCTTTGTTAACCGGGTTCTCCAGCAGCTGCATAATAAAGGTTTTATCAATCTTGATAGTATCGATATCCAGATCCCGTATGTAGGCCAGATTAGAATAACCTTTTCCGAAATCATCAATAGCGATCTTGGCCCCCAATCGTTTAGCAGCCGCCAACTGTTTATTCACCATCAGTGAATTGGACATAGCCGCATCTTCAGTAAGCTCCAGCTCAATGCGACTTAAATCGACGCACATGTTATCGCTATACTGTTTTAAGCGATGCACAAATTTATCGTCGTATAGCTGTGTCGGTGAAACGTTTACGGCCAAATTGATATCAAAACCCGCAGCCTGTAAATACAATAAACTATCGAAGGCTTTACGCAGCGCCCAATAACCTAGTTCATTCATCATGTTATAGGACTCGGCGGCATCGATAAGTGCGCCGGGGAACAACATGCCATCAAGTGGATGGTTCCAGCGCAACAAACACTCTGCCCCTGTGATTTGTAAGCTATTCAAATCGATTTTGGGCTGGAAATAAAGCTCTAATTCATCATGGGCGAAAGCGCGTTTTAAGTCGGCTTTAAGGGCTGACGCCCGGCCTCCTGAGTGACGGCGGTGCTCTAGGGTAACAATAGAGAAGTTATCGTACTTATTACTCTTGGCTTGTTTTAACGCGGTTTCAGCGCCAGAGAAAAGGCGATTAACATCGCGATTATCAGTTGGGTTGGAGACCGCACCGACATTGAAGTCAGCAATAAAGGCGTGATCGCCTATGTGAATCGGCGCTTTAAAGTGTTCGTTAAGACGAGTGTAAAAACTGTTGAGTTGCGTTGCTCTGTGTTGTCCGGGAAAAACCAGACCAAAAATGTCACCACTGACCCTGCCCACTTCAGCATCAAATGCAAAAATTGACTGAATACGCCTGACTATTTCCGCCAGTATATAATCACCTGCCTTATAACCAAAGCTGGTAGATACGTCGGAAAACCGGACAACATCAATAATGAACAACGATACCTGCCCATCCTGGTCAATCAGGTTTTGCACTTTTTGCAAAAACGCATATCGACTCGGGATTTCAGCAAGTACGTTATGAATAACGCTCATAGAGTACGACTAAACCTCACACAATCTCAGAGCGCAATTTAGCGTTTTTTTGCACAAAAAAAAAGCCCTGATGGAATAATCAGGGCTTGAAACTGTAAAGATTACATTATGTTTTCACTAAACCCGGATCCGGGTGAAATGAAATCATCAGATTTCACAAATTTAACTCCATGTTTTAAATCAGGAATTAACCTTGCAGCTCTCTAATTTCCAGATCTTACTGACATAATCACGGATAGACCTGTCTGAGTTAAATTTACCCATATTGGCTGTATTGATGATGGCTTTCTCTGCCCAGCCAGCTTTATCTCGATACGCTGCATCAACTTGCTTGTGCGCCTCTGAATAAGACTCATAATCTGCCAACGCCAAATAGGAATCACCGTGATCCAGCAAACTGCGTTTGATTGAAGACAACTCACCGGGTTTGCCTGGCGTAAAGTAATCAGTGTCCATCCAGTCCAACACTGCTTTGATCTCTGCGTTTTGGTAGTAATGGTCGTGAGGATTGTAGCCCTTTTCACGCAATGCGTTAACTTCATCCACGGTTAAGCCGAAAATGAAAATATTCTCTTCACCAACCTCTTCAGCAATTTCGATGTTCGCACCATCCATTGTGCCGATGGTTAAGGCCCCATTCAACGAAAGCTTCATATTCCCCGTACCTGACGCTTCTTTACCTGCAGTCGAAATCTGTTCAGACACATCTGCTGCCGGGATCATTTTCTCCGCCAGTGACACACGATAGTTAGGCAAGAAAACCACTTTTAACTTACTGTTTACGCGATTGTCAGAATTGATGCGCTCAGCAACCTTGTTGATGGCATAAATAATATCTTTGGCAAGCTTATACCCGGGAGCCGCTTTGGCACCAAAAATAAAGACTCTGGGATGCATATCGTAATCAGGATTTTCCAATAGACGACGATATAAAGCCATGATGTGTAACAAATTCAGATGCTGACGTTTGTACTCGTGCAAACGTTTGATCTGGATATCGAAAATCGCATCGGGATCGATAGTCTCTCCCGTTAAACGCAGAACCTCTTCTGCTAACGCTACTTTATTACGGCGTTTGATGGCCATAAACTCGTCCTGGAATTTCTTATCTTTCGCCAGCTTGGTCAGCCCAGTCAGCTTATCCAGGTGCACTGGCCAATCAGTACCGATTTTACTATCAATAAGTGCAGATAACTCAGGGTTACAGGCTTTTAACCAACGTCTCGGCGTAATACCGTTGGTCACATTAGTGAATTTACCCGGCCACATTTCGTCAAACTCTGGGAATAAATTGGCTTTCACCAGCTTAGAGTGAATTTCGGCAACACCGTTAACAGCAAACGAACCAATCACACTCAAATGGCCCATGCGCACCATTTTCTCATTACCTTCTTCGATAATAGATAGTTTGGACTTAACGTCTGTTTTACCGGGCCATTTTGCGTCCACTTCTTTCATGAAGCGGTGATTAATTTCGTAAATGATTTCCAGATAGCGAGGCAAGATCTTTTCAATCATTTTGGCTGGCCATTTTTCCAATGCTTCAGGAAGCAGTGTGTGGTTTGTATAAGCAAATACTTTAGTGGTAATTGCCCATGCATCGTCCCAAGACATTTCAGCTCTGTCCACCAAAATACGCATTAATTCAGGGATGGCGATAGCGGGATGGGTATCGTTTAATTGAATAACCACTTGCTCAGGGAAACGGCTCCAGTCATCCCCGTGCGCACGCTTGTAACGACGCACAATATCCTTTAATGAGCAGGCACAGAAGAAATATTGCTGAATAAGGCGCAGCTCTTTACCCGCTTCGGTTTCATCATTCGGATACAGTACTTTTGAAATCGTTTCCGCTTGAACGGTCTCAGAGTGAGAGTCTACATAACCACCGGCATTAAAAACATCCCAGTTAAAATAGTCAGATGACTGGCTCTGCCATAATCTCAATACGTTAACGGTTTTACCCTCATAACCTACAACCGGGATATCCCAAGGTAAGCCTTTCACGATAGAACCCGGGTGCCATTCTTTTTGGATCTTACCATTTTCACCGTACTTGGTTTCTACATAACCATAGAGCGGAATTTCCTGAATAGATTCAGGACGGCAAATTTCCCAAGGATTACCATAGTCACGCCAGCTATCTGGACGCTCGATTTGTGCACCGTTTTGAATTTCCTGACGGAATAAACCGTGTTCGTAATGCAAACCATAACCAATAGCCGGCATTTCTAAGGTGGCAAGTGAATCGATATAACAGGCCGCAAGACGCCCTAATCCGCCATTGCCCAGAGCCATATCTGGCTCTTCTTCCATGATATCCGTCAAGCTGATGCCCAACTCCTGAAGCGCTTTATCAGTATTTTCAAACAACCCCAAGTTGTGCATGTTGTTGGACAGCAAACGCCCCATTAAGAACTCTGCAGAAAAATAATGTACTGCACGAGTATCATTAAAGTAATGGGTTTTCTGGGTCATTCTCAGGCGTTCGAGTACCTGCTCATTGATGGCAGCGCATACCGCCTTCCACCATGCGTGATTATTCGCTTTATTTTCGTCGGTGCCTAAAGTGCAATGTAAATGTCTTACGATTGATTGCTTTAACGTTTCTTTGTCAAACTGCATTGAATTGCTGTTACTCGCAGCGGGCTTAACCGTTTTAGCCGCTGAAGTTTTGCGTGTATTCGTCTTTTTTGTTGTAGATCGGGTTGCCATAATTTTAGCCTCGCTAATATCAAACAGCAGTAGATTTTTTCGCCGTAAAAATGAAAAAACTCTACACCATTTTGTAATTAAATTACATATAATGCAGAGTTAACCACGTTTACGCCCGAATTTTAAGTGCCAGAATGTTATTTTTTTGTTATTTTTTCAACACAAAAACAAGGGCAACAACTTTTTAACGCACTTTTTAACAAGCTATTAACATTTTAGATTTAATTAGTTAACAATTTTTATTTTTGAACACCTCATCCACCAGATTTTGTGCTTCGCCTAACAACTGCTCCAAGTGCGCCTCACCATTGAAACTTTCAGCATAAATTTTATAGATATTTTCGGTACCTGAAGGTCTTGCAGCAAACCAACCATTTTCAGTACTGACTTTCACCCCACCTATTGCTGCGTTGTTACCCGGAGCATGGGTCTGAATTTGCTTAATCGTTTCACCCGCCAATTCACTGGACGAAACGTTTTCGGCACTTAAAGATTTTAACGCTGATTTTTGAGCCGGTGTTGCCGCCACATCGATGCGTTTATACGAAGGCGCACCAAACTGTTGCGTTAGAGATTGATAATGCTCGCCCGGATCTTTGTTGGTTTTGGCAAGAATCTCAGCACCAAGCAAACACAAAATGATGCCATCTTTATCGGTGGCCCAGGTTTTACCGTTGCGGCGCAAGAAAATGCCCCCGGCACTTTCCTCTCCCGCAAATCCCAATTCAGAGCTGAGCATGCCCTGTACAAACCATTTAAAGCCTACAGGCATTTCTGCCACACCTTTACCCAGATTTTTGGCAACCCGATCGATCATTGAACTAGAAACCAGGGTTTTGCCTATCTGCAACGAGGAAGGCCATTCAGGGCGGTTTTGATATAGGTAGTTAATGGCTACCGCCAGATAGTGGTTGGGATTCATTAATCCCACAGATGGGGTAACGATACCGTGGCGGTCAAAATCCGGATCGTTGCCAAACGCCAAGTCGTATTTGTCTTTTAAACCAATCAGACCTGCCATAGCGTAAGGCGAAGAGCAATCCATGCGCAACTTGCCATCTTTGTCCCGCGTCATGAAAGAAAACGTGGGGTCCACATTGGGATTCACTACATCGATATTAAGGCCATAGCGCTCAGCAATGACATCCCAGTAGCCCAGACCTGCACCGCCCAACGGATCAGTACCCAGTTTTAAGCCAGCATCAGCTATCGCTTGCATATCGATAACCTGATCTAATTGCTCAATATAATTTTGTTTAAAATCTTGCTCAGAATAATATTCACTATTGAGTGCCTGCTGAAAAGACACTCGCTTAACATCTTTACTGCCCGCCTCAATTATCTGATTGGCGCGCGCTTGAATAATATCAGTAACATCGCTATCAGCCGGGCCGCCATTAGGTGGGTTGTATTTAAATCCACCGTCCTCTGGTGGATTGTGAGATGGCGTGATCACAATGCCATCTCCAAGTCCGGAGACTCTGCCCTCGTTAAAACACAAAATAGCGTGAGAAATAACTGGGGTTGGGGTATAGCCCCTGCCCTGTTGTGCCACAACGGTTACCCCATTGGCCACTAGTACCTCAACCGCAGTAACAAAAGCAGCTTCAGATAGTGCATGAGTATCCATACCAATGAACATCGGACCACTTGTGCCCTGATTCTTGCGAAACTCTGCCAGTGCCTGACTAATGGCTGCAATGTGGGTTTCAGTAAAAGTTGCACTCAGCGAACTGCCCCTGTGGCCCGAAGTACCGAAGGACACCATTTGTGTGGCATCGCTGATATCAGGGTGAGCACTGTAATAACTGCTCATTAAGCGGGGAACATTGACCAATTGTTCTCTGGATGCCGGTTTGCCGGCCTCTGGGTGAAGTGCCATATCAAAATATCCTGTTTTAAAAAATAGATGAAACTCTGATCGCAGGGATATCAGTTACTGGTCGATAACCTCGACTACAGACACTGAATTTTGGCTTAAATGCCAACAAACTAACCGTAAGTAGCATATACCAATATTTTTGTACTTGTTAAATTACCCGATTAACCACACATTTCAATGAAATTTCAGAGATAAGACCTGATAAAAACATTATGATTTTAAATTACGAGATAAAAGGCCAAGGCGAACCCATCGTACTACTACATGGTTTATTCGGCAGCCTTGAAAACCTGGGAGTCATTGCCCGGCAGTTGGAAGACGAATACCAGATCATCAGCATAGATCTGCCAGACCATGGCCGCTCAGCACAAACAGAACAATTTAGTTTTTCATTATATGCTGATAGCGTGGTTGAAACCTTAAAGTCTATCGATTTACAGCAGGTTAACCTCTTGGGACACTCATTAGGCGGTAAGGTGGCAATGCAAATTGCGCTTCAATATCCAGCATTGGTAAAGAATCTGATAGTGGCTGATATTGCGCCTGTTTCCTACTCTCCCAGACACCAAAACGTATTTAACGCCTTGCAAAGCTTTAAACCTGAAGAGATAAGCAGTCGCCAGCAGGCAGATAAAGCCATGGCCGAGTTTGTTCAGGAAGCCGGGGTGCGTCAGTTTTTATTAAAAAGCCTGGCGAAACTGGAAAACGGAAAGTTTGCCTGGCGTTTTAATCTGGAATTATTAATTCGAGATTATCACCTGTTGTCACAAGCGATTAGCTCGGATAAAAATTATGCTGGACGCACCTTGTTTATCAAAGGCGGTAATAGCGACTACATTACCCGAGAACATCAATCTGCCATTAGTGCCCTGTTTCCCATTGCGGAGGCTCGAATAATCAATGGGGTTGGACACTGGTTACACGCAGAAAAGCCAGTGGTATTTGCCGGCATTGTGTCGCGCTTCTTAGAAGAGTGTCAGTGATGACAATAATATTGATTAACATCAATGAAAGTTGGCGGGCCAATTAACAACATATGCAGCCTGTGCTATAGTGCGCGCCAAATTATGATGTCAAAATTAAACTAACCCATGCTAAGTGAATATTACGAACAAATAGAAACCATAATAATGTACTTGGCACTCAGTGGTTTATTCCTGTTAATGGGTTTTGCCGTACACGATGTACTGAAGAAAAACGAGATCCCAATGGGCGGTCGTATCGTAGTTTACTCAGTATTGTTTTTTGGCTGTGTAGGCTTTTTAGCCAAAGGCATCATTCAAGTATTTTTCAGCGCCTGATAAATCCAGGCCAATTCAATTTGTAGTTGTAACCCGCCTGAGGAACTCAGGCAGCATTCTTTAAAGCGAGATGTAAAACTAATGGCAATCGTCGGACTATTTTTCGGTAGTGACACTGGTAACACGGAACACGTGGCCAAAATGATTCAGAAAGAGATTGGTAAGGATATCATTGATATTCATGACATCGCCAAGAGCACCAAAGAAGATATCGAGAAATACGATTTTCTGCTGTTCGGTATCCCCACATGGTACTACGGTGAAGCCCAATGCGACTGGGATGACTTTTTCCCTGAATTAGAAGAAATCGATTTTAACGATAAACTTGTGGGTATTTTTGGTTGTGGTGATCAAGAAGATTATGCTGAGTACTTTCTGGATGCCATGGGCATGGTACGCGATATCGTCGAAACCAAAGGCGCCATTATTGTAGGGCATTGGTCTTCTGAAGGTTACGACTTCGAAGCCTCCAAAGGCCTGGTAGATGACAACCACTTTGTCGGCTTGGGAATTGATGAGGATCGCCAACCTGAACTCACTGAAGAGCGCGTTAAAGCCTGGTCAAAACAGATCTTTGAAGAGATGTGTTTGTCTGAATTGGCATAACATTAACTATTGTTCAAAAAAGGGAGCAGCAGCTCCCTTTCTCTTATCAGTTAAAACCTTTATTAAACTTTAAACTTAGTTACCGCTTCTTTTAGTTGCGCCATCAAGCAATTTACTTCGTCGGTTGCCGTATTAGATTGCTCAGTTAGGGCTGCACTGTTATCAGCCAAATCCACTATGGTATTGAGTCGCTTGGATACGTCGTTAAGTACCCTGTCCTGCTCACCCGAGTCTTTCACAATGCGATTGTTTACATCCGACAGCTCTTCGATGATCTCTGTGATTTGTGACACCTTGGTGTTAACTTCCCGGATCATCTCAACACTCTTGTCGGATAGCGCTTTACCTTCTTCGATGGTGCGTACCGCTTTGTCGGCATCCGATTGTAAACTGCCGATCATGGTTTCGATTTCCTGAGTGGAGTTTTGAGTTTTAGTGGCCAAAGTACGTACTTCATCTGCTACTACCGCAAAACCACGGCCTTGCTCACCCGCCCTGGCAGCTTCGATAGCCGCATTCAAGGCCAGTAAATTGGTTTGTTCAGCGATACTTTTGATTACGTCAAGAATACCGCCTATATTGCGACTGTTTTCCGCCAGATTAGAAATAACTTCGCTGGAATAATCTGCCTGAGTTGCCTGTTGCTGGATTTGTTTCTCGCCTTCTGCGGCTAAACCGGTTGCCTGGTTTGACTGCCGGGCAACATCATTGAGTTTCTCCATACCATGGCGAATTTGCTCAACGTTATTCTGACTGCTGTGTCTGACCAATTCAGTGCTTTCAGCGGTGAGATGGATTTGTTCTCTTTGTTTATCCACCTTTTCCAGTGCCTGATGGCCCAACTCCACAGTTTGCGCCGTAGCGGCATTCAAACCCTCTTGCTGTTCCAGTATGTGCACAACCAACTCGTGAAGATTCTCAGATAACAGGTTAACTTGTTTGGACAAATCACCGAACTCGCAGTTGCTGGAAGCGTCGGCTTTGAGGGTGAGATCGCCAGAGCTGATAACCTTGAGGCTGCGTGATATACGACTGATAGGTCCAGAAATACTCTTGTATACCACTATGCCGGTTCCCACCGCCAGGCCGGTGCCCAACAGCATAATTACTACGCCTATGGTTATGTTGGTTTCGATGATATTCAGGATTTCATTTTGCCCATCTAAGGTGCTGTCATTAACCTTGTCGAACAGTGTTTTAAAACTCTCCAGGCCTTGGTCTACGTAAGAGTCAGCGGCAGTATTCGCTTGTCGAGCTGACGCCAGTTTATCCAGCTTGTAATTGTGCATAGCAACAACGCCATTGCTGCCAAATATTAACGGCTTTAATTTACTTAACTGCTCTTTATAATCATCCACTAGACCATCTGTTTCTACAGACTCTGCAAGACGCGTCACAAATTGATCCGCTTCTTCGATATTGCTCATGGAGAACTCCATGCTACTAACAATATCGCCAGATACTTTAGCATCTTCTGTGGAGACAAGTTCATTGGTAGAGTTCAACAAGGTAATTAGTAAGGTATCAATGTTGTTACCTGCCCCCGCCAGGCTTTTAAGATCATCATCGGTGTCCGCACCGGGCATGTAGGCCAAATCCAGTAAAGGTGCACTGGTATCATCTACCGCTAATGACACTTTCTCCATATAGCTAGCGATGCTGTTGCGTTGATTGAGATAAGACTGCCTCTCCAGATACATGGTCTTTGCGTTTTGTAAGTACAACTCTACTGAACGTTTACCTTCACTGAGGTACTGACGTTGGTTGGTTTCAATAGACATCTGTTCTAAAGAGCGCAATGTGCCTTCAAATTCACTGAGAAGATTATCAAATTCACTTTTGTTAGTGTTAAGTGCGGACAGGTTATCCATGTAATAACCACGCAATGAGGCCTTACCCAGATTTAAAAGCTGTGTCTGAATCTTTAACACCTGGCTCTGCAAAGGCATTTTTTCATTAATCACAGACTCAGACGACTCTCTGATATCAGACAGCCCGACGTAGGACATCACATTTGTGATGAACAACACGAATCCCAGCAATATGAATCCGAGAATCGTTTTTGCTACTACTGTAAAACGCATAATTTTTATTGCCTCATTATTTTTCTAATTGGCAGTCAATCGCTTAGATATCATATCGGCCATATTTACTATAGCCTTAATTTCCAAAACCAGTATATAAATTGGGGTCAATGCACTGGCTTTAAATCTATGATTTTTCTAGCTTACTCACTTAATTCTAGCTCAGTATAACGCCATGTGGTACAACCAGTTAACTTGTTTTTAACAAATAGCCAATATTTTTATTCTGAATATCCCCCTTTTAATCTCGTGCAAGTCACTTATAATGTCGTCAAATTGAGATTTATAAGCCAATCACATGGATCAAAATCAAGAACTAAAGAAAGCTGGTCTGAAAGTCACGTTGCCCCGCCTGAAGATTCTGGAAATTCTGAAAGAACCGAAAAATCAACACATTAGCGCTGAAGATGTGTACAAAATCTTGTTAGAGCAAGGTGAAGATATTGGTTTGGCTACGGTTTACCGCGTACTCAACCAGTTTGATGATGCCGGCATTTTAGATCGTCATCATTTTGAAGGCGGAAAGTCTGTATTTGAGATCAGCGACAAGAATCATCACGATCATTTGGTATGTCTTGATTGCGGCAAAGTCATCGAATTTGAAGATGACGTTATTGAAACGCGTCAAAACGAAATAGCGCAAGCCCACAATATCAAGCTAACCAATCACAGCCTTTATTTGTACGGAAGGTGTGTTAACGAAAAGTGTGATCACTAGTCATAAAACACTTCCACCCGGTTGCAAAAGCCAACTTCGTTAAGTTGGCTTTTTTATTGTCCCGACTCGGAAAGCAAATAGGTTTTGGGAACTCTAAGAGGCATGCGGGTAACAAGCTCATAGCCGATGGTATCGGCCCAGTTTGCCACTTCGTTGGCACTTAATGATTCTCCCCACAAAGTCACTGTGTCTCCAATACGCACTTCGGGTATGTGAGTGATATCAATGCTGAGCATATCCATCGATACTCTGCCCGCAAGATAAGCGCGCTTTTCCCGAACCAGGACTGGCGTGCCACTTTTCGCATTGCGCGGGTAACCATCTCCATAGCCAATAGCCACGGTGGCCACTCGGGAGGGCTGCTGCGCTTGCCAGGTGCTGCCATAACCAACCCTCTCGCCCGCATCAATATTGCGGATAGCGATAATTTTTGATTGTAAAGTCATCACCGGCTGCAGTTGATCTGCATCAGGATGTGCTTCGTTAAATGGCGACAATCCATACAACATAATCCCCGGACGAATATAATCACTGCGTCCCTCTGGCCAGCCTAAAATGGTTCCGGAGTTGCCGATACTAGTGGAAATTTGCCGCTCTCCATTTGCAATAATGGCTTTTTTTACCTGTTTAAACTCTGTGAGCTGTTGCTCTGTATAGGGTTCGTTGAGTAGATCAGCACTTGCCATGTGGGTCATTAAAGTGACCACATTTTGGGTTTTATCCGAGTCTTTTAAGCGCTGATACAAACGCAAACCTGAGCTGGCATAAATCCCAAGACGATGCATACCTGTATCTATTTTTAACCAAGCCGACAAGGGCTTATCCAGAGTTTGTTTTTCCAGTGCGTTTATCTGATATTCACTGTGAAACACCACAGAAAAATCATGCTTTGATGCCAGGTTCAATTCACTGGCGCTAAAACAGCCTTCCAATAAAAGAACTGGCTTGGCTAACCCAGCCTCACGCAACTGCATCGCTTCCTCAATACTGGATACTGCGAACATCTCCACGTGGTCTTGTATGGCAAATGCCACCTCTACCGCTCCATGACCATAAGCATTGGCTTTTAAAACTGCCACGATTTTACTCAACGGACTGCAACGTTTGGCGATAGATAAATTGTGACGCAGGGCATCCAGATTAATGATCATTGCAGCAGGACGAGACATAACTATGCTTCCTCAATAATCAAATCGATGTTGAAAATACAAACGGGCGGTATCTAACCAGTGTTTACCGGGCTTGCCATCCGCAATAGTTTTACCTGCAACTTCCACCACTGGCACCACTCCCTTTGTGGAGCTGGTAAGCCAAACTTCATCAGCTGTAAAAAGCATATCTTGGGTTATCACTGATTCTTGCAAGGTCAATGCAGAATGACGGTCCAGTATGTCCATGATGATACGGCGGGTAATACCAGGTAACAACGCTGAACTCAACGGGGGCGTATGCACCTCGTTATCTTTGCAAATAAAAACATTACTGGTGCTTGCTTCAGTGATGGTGCCATCATCCCCCAGCAATAACACTTCATTTAAGCCCTCTTGCTGAGCGCTTTGAAAGTGCAGCACATTACCCAATAAGGATGTCGATTTAATATGGCAATTGCGCCAACGGAGATCTTGCTCAAGCCCTAATCGAAGTGGTTTACACTGATCAAAGTCAGGCTCTGTAAGTGTCGGAATTGGGAAGGTCATCATGAAGATGGTAGGTTCAGCATTGTTATGCCAACCGTGAAAACGCTTTTCTTCTGCCCCTCGCGTAATATGAATATAAATGCCTTGATCAGGTTCAGGATTATATTGGGTCAATTGCTGGCAGAAATCCTGCAGTTGTTGCCAGTCATACTGCAACTTTATATCCAGTGCTTGAAGCCCCTGTGTTAATCGCTCTTTATGCCACTGCCAGGCAATCATACGGTTGCCATAGCAAGGGAGCACTTCATATAGTCCCTCACCAAATAAAAAACCTCTGTCTAGCGGAGAAATTCGCGCTTCTTCCAGAGGCATAAAAGTGCCATTTAAAAATACGGTATTCAACGTGTGCTTTTCCAGACGATGAGTTGAGATCACATGGGAAGTATTGGTAGCTTTTGAATGTTAGCCCAATAATCCTTTACCAATTGCTGTGCAATAGACGGTCGTATTAATGCAAACCGTACTTTGGTTCCCGGCGGCGATTGTAGCAGCCTATGGCAGTCAGGTGAAATAACACTTCCGGGTTTACAGTAACCTCCCAGAGATTGTCTGTCGTTTAACAAAATGATGGGCTTGCCGGACGGAGGGATTTGCACAGCGCCATAGGCAATCGCATCCGGAGTAATTTTAGGCAGTTGAGTCAGCACCTTGGTGGAAGTATCCAGGCGATACCCCATACGGTTGAAATCACGACTCAAGGTGAAACCGGTTTGGAAAAGCACTCTTCGCTGAATTTTGCTGAGCTGTGCGTACTGAGCCCCCGGTATCAAGCGCAAAATGTGCGTTTCATCATCAAAATATTGTGCGCCAATGTGCTGAGCACTCATAGCGACTTGTTGTTCGCTAGAAAAACAGGGAATAGTATCGCCCCTTTTTAACGGGCTGCCTTTACCATCCAGGCCCCCTAATTTTTCTCGTTGATTGGTAGCACAACTTCCCAGTACGGGTTTAACCTTAAATCCGCCGCGGATACCCAGGTAAACCCAGGTTCCCTTTCTGGTTGCAGAAATAGACAGTTCATCTCCTTCCTGTACTTGCACACTTTGCCAACAATGACGGATATTGCCGTTAATCTCTAACGTTGCCTCAGCCCCTGTCACAGAAATCGTACTATTGGCCTGAACAATACAGCTGAAATTACCCATGGGAATTTCCAGCAGTGGCAAACCTATAGGGTTGCCACACAAGCGATTGGCAGTATAAGCGGCCCTCGGCTCCATAAACCCGGCAGGAGCAACTCCAGAAAACAAATAGCCAATGCGTCCACTGTCCTGAACCTGGGTATTAATACCGGGATTTACTATTTTCAGATGGCTGTTTTGCTCACTAATCAACGGCAATAAACCTCACGTTCTGCCCCACTTCAAACAATGCCGGTTTTGGTAAAGTAATATCAAACAAGCTTTCATCACAGCGCCCAATCAGGTGCCAACCACCGGGTGAATCCTGAGGATAAATTGCAGAGTATTGCTCTGCAATGGCCACCGTACCAGCTGGCACTCTAATACGCGGCTCTGCTCGCCTTGCTAGTCTCAGCGGCTTAGGCAATCCTTTGAGATAGCCAAACCCCGGAGAAAAACCCACTGCGGTGACGGTAAAAATGGCATCCTGGTGCGCTTGAATCACCTCTTTTACTGTCATAGCACAGGACTCCGCTACCCATTCCAGATCTGGTCCAAACTCCCCGCCGTAGTGCACAGGCAATGTCAGTAAAGAGGGTGATTGCTTGCCAGTTTGGAAATCAAACTGTGTCAAACTGCTTTTAAGTTGTGATTTAACCTCTAAATAGGAAATGGCAAATACATTGAAAAACAACGTCACTGACGCCTCAGCGGCCACTGCATCTTGCAACCAAAGATAGTTTTGTTGTCGAATAAAGACTCGTAAGCTGGCATAAAAAGTCGCATCCGAAGATACAACATTATGAGCAGATACCTTTATGGCGTTTTCACCACTGAGGGTAAAACTGAATTTCATAATGTTTTCTTTTCCTCAACTATTGGTCCTTAATTTTTTGTTCATAGAGCTGGCGAGCGATGGGTAACGCATCGCTGCCATCACCATGAATACACAAGGTATCTATCTGCATGGTAAGCTCGGTCCCCCTTACACTAGACACTTTACCCTGTTGCATAATGGCTCTTGCCTGGGCTATGGCTTCGTCTTTTGATAATAGTGCGCCTTGCTGGTTACGCGGTACCAATAAACCATCATCTTGATAAGCCCTGTCAGAAAATGCTTCAAAGCAGAGATTGACACCATATTCCGCGGCCAGTTCCTGGTGCTCTTGATTTCGGCTGGTCGCCTGCAAAACCAACAAGAGTTCTTCATCATAATCGCTGACTGCCTGAATCACTTGCAACAAAGTATCTTTGTCTCGCATCATGTCATTGTACAAGGCGCCATGAGGTTTGACGTGATGCAGACTGCCACCACAGGCTTTTGTTATGCCTTCCAACGCTCCCAACTGATAACACATAAGTGCACGTATTTCGCCTTTTGCTAATGTCATTGAACGGCGACCAAAGCCCTGTAAATCGGGATAAGCCGGATGCGCTCCGATCTTAACATTGTACTGCAACGCCAACATCACGGTTCGCTGCATCACGTTGGCATCACCCGCATGAAAACCACAGGCAATATTGGCCATATCAATATAAGGCATAATTTCCTGGTCCTGCCCCATTTGCCAGGTACCAAATGATTCTCCCATATCGCAATTAATGAGTAATGATTTACGTGATTCAGTCATTGGAATTTGTCTCTCTTTGCCATGTGCACAAGGTATCTGCGATCAGCTGTGCAGTGAGCTGTGGTTTTTCCAATGGAAACATGTGCCCGACTCCTTTAATGAGTTCATGCTCCAGCTTCGGTTGCTGCTTCAATAATCTTTTCACCATGGGGGGAAAACAGGCATTGGTATATTGCGCGGTAAATAACTTGGCAGGTACCGTCAACTTGTTGCGAAATAAGTTAAGGTTGTGAGGAATATTACGAAAAATCGCAGTTTCTACCTCTCGCTGATAAGCCAGTTGTGCGCCTTTGCCTTCGGGTTTTACCGCAGATTGCACGTAATCTTCAATGCACTCAGGGTCAAAATGTTTGAACAGCGCTTTTGGTTTAAAATAATCCAATACGGCATTGTGGTCTTGCCAACTGGTTTTACGCAGTTTCGATTTTCCTGATGGTGTTACTTTGTCAATCAACGGCGTTTTTTGAGTATGCGAAACACATGACTCATCAACCCTACCATGATAGGTGGATCTAACATGATCAAACCTTTAACCAGGTCTGGCCGCTGGCAACTCACCAGGAAAGATATCACTCCGCCAAATGAGTGCCCCACCAGATACACCGGCTGCCCGGCATTGGCCTCCAGGAAATGAATTAATTCGTTCACTTGGTTATGCCAATTGTCGTTTACCGGGAAGCGGCTGTCATGGCCGAATTTTTCCTGTGCGATAACCTCAAAACCATCCGGAAAAAAGCGCCATAATTTTTGATAGCTGCTGGCGGGAAACCCATTGGCATGGGCAAAATGTAATTTCAGTGCCATTTCTGATGACGATTTCATTGTTGCTAAACTCATACTACTCTTGGCTGCGATGCCTGTTGCGATATTTATTGCGAAACTCGATGGGCGTCATGTTTGACCAGGTTTTAAAGGCGCGCCGAAAGTTAGCTACATCTTCATAGCCTAGTGCCCAGGCAACTTGTTCTACTGGCATATTGGATTCTACTAAATATTTCTCAGCCTGGGCCTTTTTTGTTGCCACTAAAAGCGAGCGAAACTGAGTACCCTCATCTTGCAAACGTCGATGTAAAGTACGTGGTGTAACGGATAAAAGGTTCGCTACCGTCGCAATTGAAGGAATATGCTGACTATCTTGTTCCAAGACAGATATCACCATACTTGTGTAATCCCTTTGCTGCGTGCCTCTTATCTGGCTCAGTTGCTGTTCAAATTGTTGAGTGAGCTGCTTAAGCGCAATGGCATCCGCCTGACTAAAATGATTGTGCAACCAAGCTTTTTCTAACCTTATCACGCAGCTGTCTTGCTCAAAAACATGAGGAACAGGTAAATACCGAGAAATGTTTTTGTGGTATTCAGGTTGCGCCACATCAAAATGCACGGCCTTGATAATGTTGTTCATGTTGGATTGGCCAGACACCATAGTAAAGAGGTTGGCCAAAGTCACTAATACCACCTCACAAAAAGAGCGGTGTACAGCAGGGTCCATAAAGTTTGAACCAATCTCAATATCAAAGGAGTTCGGCTGTTCGTGAATGGCGGTTCTGATAAAAGGCGTTCGGGTTACCAGATAGCGGTCTAACAAGCGCGCTGCCTGCGCAAGATCTTCGCAATTTAACAAGCCATAGCCCAGCAAACCATGACTACCAATGCCGAGACGATTGCCCAACTGCAACCCGATATCAGGCTGCGGGGCGATAGCCACAGCCTGCTGCATTAATTGCTCGTATTGCTCTTTGGGGATCCATAACGAATCGTCGCAGAGCAATGCATGACTGGCTTTACACGAATCAAGCCAGACCTTGGGCTCCACTGCCATGTCCTGCAGTAACGCGCCAATATGAGTAATGTAATGAGCAGGTACGTGCATAAAACGATAGTTCTATAATTTTCCCCTAGACTAACCACCTCTCCCAACAAGTGTCAATAAATGACTCCCCTTTTGTCATTTGATCATCTGGCTCAGTGATAACAGATAAGCGTATTTTTATCCAAAAAAAGGAAAGCTCATGCACCAGGCAAAATTTTTATTGTTTCATGTTTACGCGATATTGGGGATTGCCTCATTTTGGATGAATGGCAACTGGATAGTTTGGGGATTTCTTGTCACCGTTGGCAGTATCGTAGCCGGAGATTTGTTATTGGGTGACGATGTGAGTGAACCCAAACCAGTCAACAAGGCGTTTTACAACCTGTTGCTTTGGTGCGCAATGCCTCTGTTAGCCACGCTGGTTGTAATGGCGATCATAACCATTGAGCAATCCAGTTCATGGTTATTGTGGCTAACGAGTGCCCTTTATGTGGGCTTATTAACAGGAACCTTAGGCACAGTAACGGCCCATGAGTTGGTACACAGAAAATGGGGAAGCTTTTCCCACCGTGTCGGGCGCTGGTTACTGGCCTTCAGTTTTGACAGCAATTTTGCCATAGAACACGTATTCGGCCACCACATCAATATTGCTACCGAAAAAGATCCCGCTAGTGCCCCTCGTGGTCGTAACGTGTATCAGCATATCCTTGTATCTAGTATCAGTGGAAATATCAGTGCCTGGAAACTGGAAAAACAGCGCTTGCAGAGAGCCGAGCACGCGCTTTTATCTCATCACAACCGATTCATACGTGGTGTTATGATGAGTGTCGTTTTCTTGTTAATTAGCTGGATGTTAGCTGGTGTCAATGGGTTGCTGTTTTTTACACTTTCTGGCCTGATTGCCAAGAGTCTGTTGGAAATAGTGAATTACATGGAACACTATGGCTTGGTAAGAGTTCCCGGTAAACGTGTCTATCCGAGGCATTCATGGAATGCCAATAACAAAATCAGCAGCTGGTCGCTATTTAACCTAACCAGACACTCCCATCACCACGCCAATGCCAATGTGCCATTTCAACATCTGAAGCCAATGTCTGATGCGCCTTTTATGCCCACAGGTTACCTGGGCACCATAGGTTTGACACTCATTCCGCCGTTGTGGTTTAAACTCATGGCGCCTAAATTAGCCCATTGGGATCAGTACTTTGCCGATGAAGGGGAATTACAACTGCTAAACAAGCGTTGAGTTTCAGATTAATTTACTCTGGCTTATGGCTTTTCGTTTCTGGAATTCGGACCGGTAACACCTATATCTGTCAGTGAAGAAGTTAATGGAAGCAGTTTGTGTCCGAATTAAATAATGTCCGTCACGGCAACATACGACAAGCCATCATGCCCGGTTTTATTTTTGTTGTCATACTTTGGCTGATAAAAACCCTTGAATTCCAATTTGGATTTTCGCTACACCAATTGGGTGTTTTTCCCGGGGCAATGGAAGGGCTAATTGGCATTTTAACCGGACCTCTTATCCACGGCTCTTACGAGCACTTAGCCAGTAATAGCCTGGCATTATTGTTATTATTGGCAGCACTTTTTTACGGTTACCCTAATTCAAAATATTGGACGTTGGCCACTATCTGGCTTGGCTCCGGCTTAGGCACCTGGTTGTTTGCCCGCGAAGCCTGGCATTTTGGCGCCAGTGGGCTGACTCACGGCTTGTTCTTTTATCTTTTTGTGATCAGCATTTTACGTCGAGACAAACGTTCCATCGCATTGATGATGATGGTGTTCTTTATGTACGGTGGCATGATTATGACAATATTCCCCAGAGAACCTGGCATATCCTATGAGTACCACTTTTTCGGCGCACTTTTTGGTTTGATTGCTGCGTTGATTTTCAAAAATAGTGATCCCAAACCCATCGAGAAGCAATACGGCTGGGAAATCGAAGACAAAGAAGATGAGTTGATAGGTGATGAATGGCAGACCGAGCAAGATCAGGAACACACGATAGTTGAAGAGGAGCAGCACAAACTGCATTGATAGTTGCTAAGTGATAGACAATGGCCCAAAATTAAGCCAGATAAACTATTCGCAACTAATCATGTTTCAAGTTCGTCCCTTTGTAAAAATGGATTTTGAGTGTGTCCAGGCTATTTATCAGGAAGGCATCGATACTGGCCTTGCCACTTTCCAGACTGAAGTAAAATCCTGGTTTGAGTGGGATGCATCATTTTTACATGATTGCCGCCTGGTATTGCTTAACGAAAATAATCGAGTTTGCGGTTGGGCCGCGCTATCTCCTGTTTCAAGTCGCTGTTGTTACGCCGGTGTAGCAGAAGTCACTGTGTATATGGCTAGCGATACGCGTGGCTACGGTGGTGGTGAAATGCTGCTAAATGCCCTTGTCGCCTGCTCTGAAAAACATGGAATATGGACCTTAAAGGCTGGCATTTTCGAGCAAAACAAAGCCAGTATTCGTTTACATCAAAAATGCGGTTTTAAACTGCTGGGTATTCAGGAAGGATTAGGCAAACTGGGTAACCGCTGGATCAATGTCGCCGCGATGGAAAGACGTAGTAAAGTGGTAGGAATAGATTAATTCCAAGCGCCTCAATCATCAGCACAATAAAGCTCGTAAAGTAAATTAATTACCGGGATGACATTATCATCGCGCAGAGAATAATAAATTGTTTGCGCCTCTCGCCGTGTCTCCACCAGTTTTTCTCGTCGTAAAAAACTTAAATGTTGAGATAAGGTGGATTGTGGGATAGGTACCTGCTCATTGAGTTCAGACACCGATTTTTCCCCGGATTGCAGCAAACAAAGCAACATCAAGCGATGCTTGTTAGCCAGCATTTTTAACAGACTCACTGCCTGCTCAGCATTTTGCTCCATGTCTTTAAATGATTTCATCGCTCGCTACTTTGTTAACCTGTGTCGGGTGAATTAATGCGTTATTGCTTACTGCTTATTTTATCAAATCCCCACATAGTGACTGCCATCAGTACTACAAACACCAAAAGCTTTGGTTCGCCACCGGGAACATTGGCCAGTGCAGGTCCGGGACATAGCCCCGTTATTCCCCAGCCAAGACCAAATAATACAGCCCCTGAAAGTAAAGATTTATCTAACGTTGATTTGTTGGGTAATTGAAAATCTGAAGCAAACACGGGTTTACTCATTTTGGGCTTTATCAGGAAGAAGGCCAGCCAATAAACGACTAAAGCCGCAGCCATTACCAGCAACAAACTGGGATCCCAATTGCCAAAGAAATCCAGGAAATTGAGCACTTTTTGCGGATTCACCATTTGCGATAGTAACAACCCCAGGGAAAAAACCAGTCCTGAACAAAAAGCGCTAAAATTCGATGCTTTCATTCTCAATTCTCCTATGACAAAACGTGGCGCATCAGGGTCACCACCAAAATAGCTATTCCCATAAAAACACAAGTGGCAACAATAGAACGCAGTGAAAATCGACCAATACCGCATACGCCATGGCCGCTGGTACAGCCGGAGCCCATGCGGGTTCCCAGTCCCACAAGTACCGCGCCAATCACCACCTGCCACCAATCCAGATTAATTTCAGAGGGTAATTTGATTTGTATAACATCTATTTGAAAAGCATTAATTACTGCCGGGCCCAACAATAGACCTAGCATAAAATACACAGCAGGTAAGGCATTTTTAGGGGCATTCATCAGTTGCCCCAATAGACCTGAAACCCCCATCACTTTGCCATTAGCTAATAAAAACAAGACACCGGCCAGGCCAATCAATACCCCGCCCGCCAGTGCCGCATAAGGAGTGAATTCTGTCATAAGTAAATTCATATCGTACATTTGCAATTTACGATATATTAACTACAACTCAGAAAATTACAAGTTGCCATTACCTGATAAGCCAACAAAACAAAAAAGGCGCCATTGGCGCCTTTCGATAAACGAATTACCAAAAAAATTATTCTGTCACTTCCGGTTTCATGTGCGGGAACAGTATTACGTCTTTGATAGTGGGTGAATCAGAGAACAGCATCACCAAACGGTCGATACCAATGCCCTCACCTGCCGTTGGTGGTAAACCGTACTCAAGCGCACGAATGTAATCATCGTCGAAGTGCATGGCTTCATCGTCACCGGCTTCTTTTTCTTCCACTTGCTTTTGGAAGCGCGCCGCTTGATCTTCGGCATCGTTAAGCTCAGAAAAGCCATTGGCCAACTCGCGTCCACCAACGAAGAATTCAAAACGGTCTGTAATGAACGGATTTTCATCGTTGCGACGTGCCAGAGGTGACACTTCCCAAGGATATTCTGTGATGAAGGTAGGCTGTTCCAGCTTTTCTTCAGCAACCGCTTCGAATATTTCACACAGATATTTACCCGGTCCCCAGATACCATCCACTTCCGGCTCTTTAATGTGCAGCTCACGAGCAATGGCTTTTAAGCCTTCCAGGTTGTTTTCTGCATCTTTGATGATGGCAGTGTCTACCTCTGGATAGTGCTTAATAATGGCATCAGCCATACTAAGTCTTTCAAACGGCTCACCAAAGTTGTAGATCACTTCGCTCTCTACTTCACCTTCGGCATTTTTAGTGGTGTTGCGAATATCTGTCGTGCCGAGGATATCTTTGGCCAATGTGCGCAACATATCTTCGGTTAAGTCCATTAGATCATTGTAATCCGCATAGGCCTGATACCATTCAATCATAGTGAATTCAGGGTTATGACGGGTCGATAATCCCTCGTTGCGGAAGTTGCGGTTTATTTCGAACACGCGCTCAAAGCCACCCACTACCAGGCGTTTTAAATACAACTCCGGAGCAATGCGCAGGTACATATCAATATCCATTGCATTGTGATGTGTAATGAACGGCTTTGCAGTAGCTCCACCCGGGATTACCTGCAACATAGGCGTTTCCACTTCCATAAAGTCGCGGTCGCTGAGGTAACGACGAATACCCTCCACTATGCGACTGCGCATTACGAAGGTATCACGAGTTTCAGGACTCATGATCAAATCCACATAGCGTTGACGATATTTAGTTTCCTGGTCGGCAAGGCCATGGAACTTTTCAGGTAGTGGTCTTAAGGATTTGGTCAACAACTCGTATTTTTCCATGTTGACGTACAAATCGCCTTTACCAGATTTGTGCAATGCCCCACTGACACCAATAATATCACCGATATCCAATTGACCGTATTTGGCTTTTAGTTCTTTTTGCACATCTTTCGCTGCGTAAGCCTGAATACGGCCCTTCATGTCTTGTAGTACCATAAATGGACCGCGTTTAGACATAATACGGCCTGCCACTGAAACCTGAACGGCCAATTCTTCCAGGCTCTCTTTGTCGTGATCACCGAAGGCCATTTGCAGATCCGCGCTGTAATTCTCACGGCGGAACTTATTGGGATGAGCATTAGCAGAACAATGCTCACGAATGTTTGCAAGTTTGGCGCGTCTTTCAGCGATTAATTTGTTTTCATCGAGTTGTTGCTCAGACATCTGTCTTTGATTTCCTGCTTTAGAGGCCAGACTTTAAGCTGGCCTGAATAAATTTATCCAAATCACCGTCCAGGACGGCTTGGGTATTTCGGGTCTCAACACCGGTACGCAAATCTTTAATGCGGGAGTCGTCCAATACGTAGGAACGTATCTGGCTACCCCAACCAATATCCGACTTGCTATCTTCCATCGCTTGCTTTTCTTCGTTTTGCTTTTGTAACTCAAACTCATAAAGCTTAGCTTTTAATTGCTTCATGGCCTGGTCTTTATTTTTGTGCTGTGATCGGTCGTTCTGACATTGCACCACAATATTAGTGGGTACGTGAGTAATACGCACGGCAGAATCGGTTCGGTTTACGTGCTGACCACCCGCTCCCGAGGCGCGATAGGTATCAATACGCAAATCAGACGGATTGATATCAATCTCAATATCGTCGTTAATTTCCGGGTAAACGAAAGCAGACGCGAAAGATGTGTGTCGGCGGTTACCTGAGTCAAACGGAGATTTGCGCACCAGGCGGTGCACCCCTGTTTCTGTTCTCAACCAACCAAAGGCGTATTCGCCACCAAAGCGGATGGTGGCACTTTTAATACCCGCTACATCACCATCTGATACTTCAATTAACTCAGTTTTGAGCTGATGCTCTTCACCCCAGCGAAGATACATGCGCAATAGCATGTTGGCCCAATCCTGAGCCTCTGTGCCACCTGAACCTGCCTGGATATCCAGATAGCAATCATTGACATCATTGGGACCGGAGAACATACGGCGAAATTCCAGTTCTTCCAGTTTGCTGATCATGGTGTTTAGCTCTTCTTGAGCCTCGTTAAAGGTATCTTCGTCTTCCGCTTCAATAGCCAGTTCCAATAACCCTTCAACATCTTCTGCACCTTGGTCTAGTTGCAGTATCGTATCTACCACGGCTTCCAACGCAACCTTCTCTTTACCTAAGGCTTGCGCGCGCTCTGGTTCATTCCAGACATCCGGAGATTCCAGTTCGCGATTAACTTCTTCCAGGCGCTCTGACTTTACAGCAAAGTCAAAGATACCCCCTAAGCAGCTCAGTACGCGCTTTTACGTCGGCGATACCATTTTGCACAGGATTGATTTCAAACATATTTATTCTTTACTAACCTTAAAAAAGTGGCCGGGAATTCTATCTAATTTGCAGTCAATTGAACAGCGAACAATCGCTTTAACTCGACAGAATTGAATCAACACGCAACAGATGCAGCTCATTATTCGACCAGGTGGTCAAAAAAGCTTAACAACCTTTAGTCATTCACCGTATAATGCCTGCCCGCAAGTATACGCATCCGCAAACTGGATGCCGTCTCATGACTTAATTGCCAAATGAGCAACGAGAGTCAAAGCAAAACTATTTTTCAGTACTAGACTTACTCGAAAAATAACAAAGATTCATACGAAAACTTGGTAATCACAACACACAATGGCACTGGCAGTTTATTTAACACTGCTGCTGCAACGGAGACACCATGAACACACTTAACAAAAAATTGCTGAACACCACCTTGGTATGTTCTGCAATTCAACTGGCTCTTGCGGGCAATGTCTATGCGCAAGAAGCAGAAGACGAAGCACAAGAATTTGAAGCCATAACCGTAACAGCCACCAAACGTGCCCAGGTTATTTATGAAGTGCCAATCGCCATCAGCGCTTTTCAAGGCGATATGTTAGCAGAACAAGGCATTACTGATTTAACCGACGTGGGCAAATTTGTGCCAAACCTGAATGTTACCGGCTTTTCTGCTGGCCATACTTCCTCGGCAAACCCTTTTATTCGCGGCATTGGTTTACAGGATCACCTGATCACCACAGACCCGGGCGTCAGTGTCTATGTAGATGGAGTCTATCTTGGCCGCCAGGTAGGTCAAAACTGGAACCTGCAAAACATTGAGCGCATCGAGGTATTACGTGGTCCACAAGGTACACTGTACGGTCGTAACTCAATCGGTGGTGCCATCAATATCATTACCAAGCAGCCCAATGAGGTGAACACCACTAAGGTAGGCCTGGAAGCCGGTACTCGCGGTCGCTTGCGCACTGATATTTTCACCAATAGAGAATTATCACCTGGCTTAGCCTTTAATATGAACATTGGCTACACCGAACGCGATGGCCTGGGTGAGTTCTACAACCTTGAAAACCCCAAATGGGATGTAGGTGAAACGCAAGAAGTATATGGCCGTTTCTCGGTTAAATATGAGCCGTCTGATTCTTTGCGCTTTGTTTTGACTGCAGACGGCAACAACGGCGACGGCGGTTTGCGTCCCTACACAGCGATGATCGATGAACTAGGACCAAACACCCGTTACACCTCTGGTAACAATGGCGTAGGTGTGGCGCTAACTAACGCAGACGTGGCGCCTGACATCTATGATAATGCCACGGGTACTGATGCCGTAAACGAAGTATCCAACAATGCTCACGGTGTGTCGTTTACTACCGAGTGGGACATCAATGATGATCTGATGATGAAAGTTATCGCCAGCCACCGCTCTTCAGAATACAAAGCGGGCCTGGATGATGATGCAACGGTATACGCACTTGATCACTACCCAGAGCGCGGTACTGCTGACCAGGACTCTTTAGAGTTACAGTTTAGTGGTTATCTTGGCGAAAATGCAGACTTCGTAGCCGGTTTATATTGGTTCCAGGAAGAAGGTGATAACCGCCAGGGCTCAGACTCCAGCTTTGACGGTGGTGGCAATACGCTGCAACTAGATCAAGAAGCCACCAGTAAAGCTGCATTTATTAACATCGGTTACGATGTTGATGACGCTTTAAGAGTATCTGGTGGTTTGCGTTACACCGAAGATGAAAAAGAAGCGTCGGCAAATGTATTTCCGCCGCTTGGTACCATATACGATTCAGATGAATGGGATGAGTTAAGCTGGGAATTGGCCGCCAACTATACCTTCGAAAATGGAATGAACGCTTACGCGACTATCCAAACCGGTTATCAGGGTGGTCAGTACCCTGCTCGTCCATACTGTTTAATTGGCCAATTCTTTGGCAATGGTGGTTTCGATGACCTGGACAATGCGATTGCTGCCGTCAATGCGGATAACTGTTTTACTGCTACCGATAACATCACTGCCATTAACTATGAAGTTGGTGTTAAAGGACGCGTAAACAGCTACCTGGATTTGAGCATTGCCGTATTTAACACTGAATATGATGACTTACCTTACCAGGTGAGCCAGGTTAGCGAAGCCGGATTCGACACAGCCAACCTCGTAGTATCACAAACTTCTCGTGGTGTGGAATTTGACAGTAACCTGACATTGGGCAACTTCACAATGCAAACCAGCATTGGTTTTATGGATGTGGATGTAGATGATCAGCTAGTGAACGGCACGGTATTCCAACCAGTTGCACCACTGACACCAGAATGGACAGTGGCATTCGGTCCTGCTTACGAAATGTTCCTGGAAGACGGTGCATCTGTTAAGTTCAGATTAGACTACTCATGGCGTGATGATATGTATGGCGAGCCTAGCTCAGCACCAGAGCGTATGACCTTAATCGAAGATCGTACCCTGGTAAATATGGGTATTACTTACACGCCAGGCAACGAAGCTTACACGCTAGGTCTTTATGGTCGTAACATCTTTGACGAGCGTTATGACAACGCTCGCCTAAACACAGGTGATTATGTCTTGCGCATCCTGTCTAATGATGCCAGTGAGTTCGGTGTAAGATTTACTACTGAATGGTAAATGATTCGCTGTAAGCAAAAATCAAAAAGACCGACATTCTGTCGGTCTTTTTTTATGTTTATAACTTATCCGCTGATCCGTTGTCCCACCTCAAAACTACAGCCAGATATCAATTCATAGGGCTCTAGTGGAGTTAAGGTTTGCATTTGTAAGCGACTGATTTGGTCCTGCTCCATTCTTCTACTGATTTCAAAATACATATGAGAATGCTCCGCATCAAACCCTCGCAACTCGATATAAGGATATTGGCGATACAACCAGTTTCCTGTTATCAAAGGCTTTTGTTCATCCGACCATTCTTTACCAGCAATAAGGTAACTGAAGTCTTCCTTGAGGTGCAAAGTCAGTGGCACATCACAACTATTCACTTGATATTGATGTACCAAATCTTGTTGAAAAATATGGCCATTGTGCCCCTGCTCTTGCGGAAACAAAATCATGGCTAATGAGTTTTTTGTATACCAATGATTACCCTTAACCATAGGTTGTACCAGATTAACTTTAAAACCGGATTCAGAAGCCACTTTTACCGCTCTCTCAAGCGTATCAGCATCTTTGAGCAACAATGAATAAAGCACGGTATTTTCAGTGATAGAAACTGGGGTATCCAGGCTATTCACTTGCGCTTTAAAGCCTTGCTCTTCAAATTGTTTCTGTAATACGGCGACCTTTTCCTGCGACAGGTATTTACCGTAAACATGCACGGTGGGCTTACCTGCACACGCGCTGAGCGTAATTGCTATTACCAACACAGATAAGGCTTGCACTACCACTTTTAAGGAAAACATTCTTGTTAACATAACCAGCTCCTTTAAAACACAAAATTAGATTACACCTGTAATCTTTAATTATCAATCCCCTCAATACGAATTAAAAAATGCGCAAATTCATTAAGTTATCGATTTGATTGAAATTTAACCAAAAAACTATTTGCAGTTTTATACTGTGTGATGCATAGTATAAAAACACTATGCAATACACAGTATGTGTCACATAGTAAGTGATATTGACTAACTGACAGGAGTCAAAGTGGAAATCGAACAGTTAGACAAATTAAAACAAGAATTGCGACGAGGTGTATTGGTATTAGCGGTGCTGATGCAATTGCGGCAGGAACACTATGGTTACTCGTTGCGGAAGTCTTTGAGTGATGTTGGTCTGGAGATCGACGAAGGCACTCTGTATCCCTTAATTCGGCGCCTGGAAAAACAAGGCTTATTAGTGAGTGAATGGCGCGATGATGGCAAACGCAAAAAGCGCTTTTATTGTCTATCACCATCAGGATACATCGCACTTGAAGCCATGCAAAGCGAATGGCAAAGCCTGAACCACAATATTGAAATCATAAACCAAGGAGAGACATCATGAATCTGGTACAAAACTATCTTGCGCAGGTCAACGCCTGGCTACCTGATTCGGCAGACGAAGATGTATTGCAAGAACTTGAAAGTACCATTGAAGAGCACCTCGAGGCGTTCCAAGAGGAACACGGCAAGCCCGCCTCTGATAAAGATATCGCTGATATTTTACGGGCTATCGGTTCTCCTAAAACCGTTGCTTCGCGCTTTGGCAAACAGCAATATCTTATCGGCCCGGAACTCTACCCCATGTGGCGCTATAGCTTGCGTATCGCGTTAACCCTGATGTTAATTTTGTTTTTTATTAATGGGCTGCTACGTTACGTTTCCGGGGTTAGTGACATATTCCTTTCCACCGGTTGGTTTATGGGCCTGTTGCAACCCGGATTGGTCGCAGTGGCCGTCACTACGATTATCTTCGCTGTTTTAGAGCGTCAGGGAAAAACCGATTACTTCAAAGACAATTGGGATCCGCTAAAGCGGGTTTCAGTGAAACAAAGTAAATCTGATCAGCAAGATGCTGTCACCAATGTCATTGGCGATGTACTGTGCTTAATCATCTGGAATCGTTGGCTGGATTTTTCACAGGATGCCGTATACCGATTAGATAGCTTAACCGTGCAGTTCCATGAAATTTACCACCTGCTGTTTTGGCCAGTAAATATACTATTGCTATGCTCAATTGCACTTTACGGATGGCAGTTACTAAACCAATTTTGGCGCAAATCCACTGTGATAGCGGCATTGGTGATTGATTGTGTCAGCCTGCTCATCCTGGTATTGATGCTATTGCATGTGGATCAAACTCAGGTTATTGGTCTTTCTGATAACCTGGATGTTCGCATAACTGAAAATATTGGTTTAATTTTTAAAGTGAGTTTTGTAGTGATTACGGGCCTAATTTTGATGGACCTGAGACATCACATTAAACTGTTGAAATCACTCTAGAAGATACGATTTGGAGAAACTTGCCAATCAGGCAGGTTTCTCTTGCTCACAGTAATTATATTTCGGCCACAGAAGATCCATCACGCCATGCTCCATTCTTATGGTTATACACCCAGATTTGAGTGGCAACATTACCACCTTTTAAATCTACAAAGTGTACTTTGAAAGGAACGTAAGACCACATATTTACGGTTTGAGGGATTTCGGCATTGATTGCTTTTGCAAAAATAATATTGCGAATGTGATATCTATTGGGGTCCGATAAAGCTACCTGACATTCAGCATCACACAAAACCTGGATCTCTCGCTCTACTTCGCTAAGAACAATTTCGTTATTATTGATATTAGGTAGGCCTGCAAACTCAATATTTTTATATGCGCCATGAAAGTCCAGTGCATTAATGACGTCCATGAACCCTGCATATTGAGATACGGAAAGTCCCAGGTAGCTGGCAAAATCTGCCTGCACCTGATTATCCAGCTTTATACTTTTTGCTTTCTCATCCTCACACAGCGGCTTTTCACTGATCAATGCCGATTGTAATTGTTTATACAAAGGACGTTCATTGATGGGAGTTGGTTGGCTTGCCGTTCTTATTTGTGCCATTTCCCCAAACCTGGCTACGGCCTCCAGATACTGTTCGGGTGTACTTCCTATTTGAGCTGCAATTAAGTTTGCATTGATTGCCAATGGAGAATCGTCGTCTAGCCCAGCAATGGAATTCCCTGCTGAAACTGTATTCAACCACAATACACAGCTCGCCACGCCCACTTTGAAAAGGGATTTACTTAGTTTCATTGTTATCTCCTTATAAAGGAGATAAATATAGAGGTTATTTAATTTACCATCAATGGCAGAAATTCACTGTTCATCTGGCATTAATTTTTCAGTTGGCGAGAGATAGACGAAGACAGAGCGTCTTCGTCTGAATCTAATTATTTTACAAAGACCGCCACCGTCAACCCAGGTACAACAAAACTATCAGCTTTGGCCTGAGCTGAGGCTGTTACCGGGTCGGCACCTTTGGCCTGACGAGGGTGTAAACTGTATTTACTCGCTCCCTCAAAGGCAAAAGTCTGCTGATTTACATCATTATTGAATAGCACCAAAATGCCTTCAAACGCCGGATCGAGATCTTGTGGCCCTTGCCCATCTTCAATACTCATAACGATCAGACCAATTTGCTGATCTTTACCTGTATTGTGGAAAGAGACACGTTCTATCACTTGCTGCTGAGTTTGCAAACTAAACAGATTTGAAGAAGAGCGAATAGCGATAAAATCCATAAATACCTTGGCTGCAAATTCAATATGAGCCGGTTTAACCTTATCTCGGCCATCATTACCCTTGATGATCCGGGTAATAATATCCCAGTTTGCCTCATCCTTTACCGCAGGCGGTAAACCAACATGATAGTTATTGGACTGTTTGGCAAAATCAACAGCATTAAACCAATCGCCATAATCATAGCTGTCTCTGAGATAAGATTTTGAGCGCAATAATTCACCGCCCATGTGCAAGAATGGAATACCTTGAGCCAGTAACGGATATGCCAGTGACAAGTTTTGCATTCTCACCCGCTGCTCAGTAGTAGCTTCAAAAGCTATGCGGTAATGGTTGTTGTCCCACAGCGTTTGATTATCGTGTTTAGAGACGTAGTTAATGGTATCTGCTGGATCAAGCGCATAACCGGTAGGGGCACCACCATAGGGTATGTCTTTCCCGGTAACTTGTTCACCTTGACTGTTTTGCAACGGGAAATTCGCCAGGTTACCGGCAAGCCCTACCCGAATTTGATCCATTGATAGATAATACTCTTGCAGCTGTGCTGCTTGTTTTGCATCGGATTGTAGCTCATTGGGCTGAACGATGAGGCCATTACCAATCCCCTGCCCAAAGCGCAACTCGTCGGCACTGACAAACGAAGAACCACCGCGCACGGCATCCCGCAAACGATCGGTAAAGGTCCCTATCTCAGTGCCCGCAAGCGGTATTTGTGCTGCCTGTTCAAATTGTGAGTTATTTGCCACTTCACCAAAATTCCAGCCTTCGCCGTAAAAATAGGTGTCTGGATCAACAGCGCGAACCGCTTTTCTTGATTGCAACATAGCGGCTTTGGGTTGATGGCCCATTAAATCAAAACGGAAGCCATCAATTTTGTAATCTCTGGCCCACACCACCAATGAATCTGTCATGAGCTTTGCCATCATGCGATTCTCGGTGGCTGAGTTTTCACAACAGGTGGAGGTTTCAACCGCACCGGAGATTGGGTTCAAACGGTGATAATAATAGGGTACCACCTTGTCCAGTACCGATTTTTCATCGAGCCCAGAGGCAAAGGTGTGGTTGTATACAACATCCATAATTACCTTAAAGCCTTGATTGTGCAGGCTTTGCACCATCTCTCTGAACTCCACCAAACGAGGGATCCCCTCTGGCTCCATGGCATAGCTGCCTTCCGGCACAGTGTAATGGTAAGGGTCATAACCCCAGTTATATGGGTCATACGGTCGAATCAACTCAATGATAGCCTGAGCGTCCCCAGTGAGCGGGTCAAAGCTTTGCAGAATGGCCTGCAAGGAATGACTCATATCGATATCCGTATTACAAATCGCCACTTCAGGTACCATCTGACAAACTTTGCTCATAGGATCGGAAGGAAAAATCACCTTAGCGGGATCCTCATTTACCGTTGAGATATCATAAGTGGGCAGCAGATGTACTGTATTTAAACCCGCCAAACCCAGGGCAGTTAAGTGCTTAGCACCATCACTGGCGGTTTCGGTAAAGGCTTTGTATTTACCGGCATAGGCTGGATTCGAGAGATTCTTATCCGAAGCACTGAAATCCCGGATGTGGGTTTCGTATAAGATCAAACTTTCAGGATGAGTCAGCGGCTCGTCTTTCTGCTCATCCCATCCTACAGGTTTGGTTTTATCGCTTGCTAAATCCACCACCTGGGAATACAAACTATTGCGAGATAAACTCAATGAATAGGGGTCGGTCACCTCATAGGTCTCGATGGCCTGAGTGCGTGGATGATATACCTCAATGGCGTAGCGATAATAAGTGCCCTGTCCATGCCTTGATTCAGCCCGCCAAACCCCGCTCTGTTCCTCTTGCATTACCACACTTTTTAACAGGGTCTTACTCTCGTCATACAAATTCACTTTTACCGACTTAGCCGTGGGAGCCCACAGGGCAAATTCAGACCCACTTGCTGTAACGGTAGCACCTAAGTCGATCACTTCATCGGCATCAGCTTCGCCCTGAGTATAAAGGGAGTCCAATATTCTGGCAGTCTGCAGGTATGAGACAGCGATAACTTCACCACTGGCATTTTTTTGTGCGACAGCTACCTGCCCTTTTAGCAGAGATTTGATATCAGCAATTTTTGATACAAATTCAAGCCCCTGAAACGATGTTAAATGCGGAGTTGATGTGGCAACAAATTCAGGCACTGTGGATATTTGCAGCGGATAACTATTGTCTGGAGCCAGCCCCTCGTCAAGAGTCGCATTTGACGATGTCAATAAGGAGAAGGATACCGCCTCGTCCTCAGGCTTGATCAGGATCAGGTTATCCTGCAGCCAATGGGCAGCAAAATTGGACGTGGTATCAGATGATACCCCCGCTTCAGGAAGAGGCTTACTGCAGCCACCGATGATTGAGGCAGCCAATAAACCCAAAGCCAGTTTTTTCATTGTTGAAGCTCCTTGTGCGAACTGATAATTTCTAATTTGCTAGTTTGATTTTGCCAGGAAAAAGAAAAGGTAATGGCGTTATTCCCCATTGCCTCAGCATTGATCTGTGTTTCTTTTTGCTCTTGCACCAGCTTGATGTTGCTCACCTGTGCAATATCGAGATTGTGAATGGTAAACGATATGGTTCGGGTCTCTGGGAGGGTTGCGAACCCGTTTCCTTCTGGTATTAAGCTGATGCTCAATTTCCCTGCATCATATTCGGACTCAAACTGCGTAAGCTGGTATTGACCGTTTGCAAGAGAATTTCGCGTTTTGCCATCATCTTCATAAAGTTGGCCTTTAGCCTTTGCTACTTCAGGATGGTGGAAATAATGAATATCAAGCGCGTCGCCTCGATGTAAACTCAACGGTTCTGTTATTTGGCTATATGGAATAAAGCTGCCTGCTTTTACAAATAACGGTAAAGTTTCCAAACTCACTTTAACGTCTAACGCCTGTTGTCCTTTAAAAACACGCTTACTCCAATAATCGAACCAGATGCCTAAGGGCAATCGCGTATTCACCCGGTTAACGTCGGGGTCAGTTACCGGATGTACAAAAAACGCATCACCCCATAAATAACTATTCTTTTCGTCAAATAAATCCGGGTTATCTGGTTCAGCAAAGAGCACTGGTCTCATTAAAGGCAACCCGCTGGTACTATTTTTATAAGCGAGGGTATAGTTATATGGAAAAAGTTGGTATCTGAGCTTGATCCATTGCCTCAAAATATCTTGAGTTTGCTTATCGTGAAATATCGGCTCGGAGGGAATGGAGTCAAATGCATGGGGACGATATATCGGTTGGAATACACCGTATTGTAACCAGCGGATATACATCTCTTTATCAAAAGAATCGTCTCCGCCACCAAAGCCACCTAAATCTGAGTGGGTATAAGCCAGTCCTAACATACCCATTTGCAGTGTTAGTTCTACCTGAGGCTTGAGTCCGCCCCAGGAACGGCTGACATCGCCCGTCCAGGGGATCATGCCATAGCGCTGTGACCCCACAAAACCAGAACGCATCAATAGAAATAGCCGCTCCTCTGGATAATCTTTCAGGTGATTATCCCAGAGAGTTTTCGCCCACTGGTGTCCGTAAGCGTTGTGTACTTCATTGGCGGTGCCCGTGGCGTGCAAAGTATTTTCCGGATGCACCTCCGGCTCGCCCAAATCCCCCCAAATACCTGCCACGCCATCTGAAAAGATATTTTGATACTTTTGCCAGAACCAGTTCTGGCCCTGCTCACTAAACACGTCCACCAGGCCAGCGGTGCCGAAAAACATATCAAACACTCGGGGGTGTTTTCCCGACATGTCTGTAGCCAATGCCTTATAGTCAACAGCACTTTGCCAGTTACTGGAGCTTTTCAAAATAAAGGGCTCGGTGATCACCACCGTTTGAATCCCCTTCTCCTTGAAGTCCTGTATCATAGTCTCAGCTGTGGGCCAGTTGGCTCTATCCCAATCAAGGTTACCCATGTAACCCTGCATTTCTGGACCAAACCAATACAAGTCCAATACCACGCTATCAAGCGGAATATCCAACGTTTGATATTTCTTCACCACATCACGCACCTGCTGCTCTGAGCGATAACCGAAGCGCGAGGCGAAGTTGCCGAATGCCCAAGCGGGTGGCATGGGTTGACGCCCCGTAATTGCCGTAAAGTTTTGGATCAGCTTAGAATAGTCAACCTTGTTGTCGCTTAGTCCCGCCACAACAATGTAAGCGTTGCGACCTGCAATTGCTTCAAACTGCAAAACATCTGACTCTGATGCACCGAGATCCATGGCACCTTTAGCGGCATTATCAAAAATCAAACCATAGCCTTTTGAGGATAGAAGCGCAGGTAAGCCAAAATACATTTGATTTGATTCTGTGGTGTAGCCCCAATGAGTTTTGTTGTACAGAGGTAATCGATACCCTCTTCGGTCCATGCCCAAAACCCGTTGACCGCCTGCGATCAACTTTTCGTCTTCACCTAATCCGAAGCGAATCCCACGCAGCCCCTCGTATTGAAAAAATCCAGATTCATGACTCAGTAACAGGTTTTGGTTGCCATAAAAGGCCACGTTAAAAGGTGCTTTGGTGACTCTTACCTGTAATGACTGGCCTTGAAACAACAGAGTGTTGTCAGAATCCTCGAGGGAATATGCTGATGTACCAACATTGGGGTCAATGGCATAAGAGTCGAAGCGCTTAGCATGAAGAGCCCGAAACTCCACATCCACCGCCGCATCGGATAAAGGCGTAAAGTGCACTGCTCCCTTGTCGGTTTGGACAATGAGTGTGTGACCGTCTAGGTTATGCCCGATGTATTGCGCAGCCAGAACAGTCGTGCTGCAGAACACCAGGAACAACAAGCCACTGAAGCATTTAGCAGCACCCCATAGTGCCCTTATAGTGCTAAAGACTGATTTACTCATCAGGTTGTGCGAGTTCATTGAGATTGTGTTGATGAGACTGAAAATTAAGGGCGCAGCCTTGAATGAATTGCGCCACATTTTGCTCTTTGTAGAGACAACCTTTACCCGGCTGGTTAGGTGCGATTGGCGGATAAGCACCATAACCTGATAACAAACAGTGCCAGGAAATGGGATCCCAATGTTCACTGATATCCTGACGCCGTATCTCCTCTGACATATCACCGCGCTTGAACCACACATCCAGTAACCGCATCAGGGAATTAGAGAGCTGCGTATTGTCTCGGTTTTGCTGCCAATATTCGGAATCAGTACGGGTGTTGAGTTTGTAATGGGCGACGATATAGTCTCTCACCCCATCAAAGCGGTCTTTGGCGAATTTATTGAACTGGGCTTGATATTGATTGCTAAACTGGCCTTCTTCAAACTTAATAACAAACATTTCAATACATATCTGTACTAAATGTAACGCGGTAGCTTCAAGGGGCTCCATAAACCCCTGTGACAACCCGATAGCCAGACAATTTTTATTCCAGTGTTGTTGCACTTGGCCGACATTCATTTTTAAATGTCGACAACTCATATCATCTGAAAGACCCAGGTGTTGTCTGAATTCTAGCTCGGCTGCATCAGGAGTGATGTGTTGCGCACTAAACACATAACCATTTCCCACGCGATTTTGCAGCGGTATATTCCAACACCAGCCATTGCTCATTGCCGTAGCTTTAGTTTCGTTGTTGATCTCCTGCTTTTGCGGCGTTTGCACCACCACAGCAGAATCATTAAATAAACAATCTTTATAACTTTGAAATGGCACCTTTAACGTCTGTTGTAACAGCAGGCTTTTAAACCCGGTACAATCAATAAAAAAGTCTCCATTGATGACAGTGCCATCACTACAAATCAGGGATTGAATACTGCCATCAGGATGCTGAGTCACTTCAGCGACGTTCTTGCTGAGATGATTTACCCCTCTTTGCTTGGCAATGTCTTTTAAAAACTCACCCAATAAACCGCTGTCAAAGTGATAGCCATACTCGATGCGAAATGGAAAATTGTTTGGTGTAAGAGGGCCCAGGTTTTGTTGTGCCAGAGCTCCATTAATTAAAAAATCTTCGGGTGCGGTGTGAGTATCCAACCCGTGTCGTCGGGTACGGCAATTTACCTCAAAGGCGCGCTGGGTAAAAACGTCTGTTTGGGAAATAAAAGGGTGGCGATAACTTTCCACCCCGGACTCTGGACTCCAACCAGCAAACTCAATACCTACCTTATAGGTGGCATTACAAGCTGGCATCCAGTCTCTTTCAGCCACCTCAATAATCTCAAAGAAACGTTTCAAGGTTGGAGTAGACCCCTCACCAACGCCGATAATGCCAATATCGGGAGATTCCACCAAACTGATATTTACATTTTTGTCGGCCCACTTTTTGATGAGCAGATTAGCAGCCATCCAGCCTGCGGTGCCGCCACCGGCAATGATGATCTCTATCGGTTTAGACATTTTACCTACCGCAGAATTGCTTTAAAAACTGATCATGCGAGGGCAACTGTTGCAGTGGCTCTTCTTTAATTTTTTTCAATGTTTGCAGCATCATCTGTAACTTTTCCGGACTCATATTGTTCGCCATAGGATGATAATCGGAAGGTTGAATGCCCTGTCCCATCATTACCTGTAACCATGAAGGCTCCAGGAACAAGTCGTTATTTTCACGGAAAAGACGCCCATCTTCTTTGAAAAGCTCGATTTTGTGTCGGAGGCTATCAGGAATTGGCATAGTGCGCATATCACGCCAGAATTGACTGTCATCTCTTTCATTAGCAATGTAGTGCAAGATAATAAAGTCGCGCACCTGCTCGAACTCAATTTGAGACTGTTTATTATATTCCGCTACAAGTTCCGGCTTGATGCCATCGTGAGGGAAAGTATGCAGTAATCGCACGACAGCCGTTTGTATCAAATGAATACTGGTGGACTCCAAAGGCTCAAGAAAACCACTGGAGAGCCCAACAGCAATAACGTTTTTATTCCACTGTTTGCGTCTTCTACCGGTTTTAAATTTAATAAAATTAGGATCCGCTAACGGCTTAGTATCAAGATTCCCCGATAAGATCTGCAAAGCTTCATCGTCTGACATATAGTTGCTGCAATACACATGACCGTTACCATTGCGATGCTGCAACGGAATGCGCCACTGCCAGCCTGCGGTATGTGCAATGGAGCGAGTATAGGGCAAGGTGTGCTCAAGGCGCTCGGAAGGGATTGCAATGGCTCTGTCACAAGGTAACCAATGACTCCAATCTTCGTAGCCAGTATTGAGTTTTTGTTGAATTAACAATCCTCGGAAACCCGAGCAATCGATAAACAGGTCCCCCTGAATTTCTCGCCCGTCCTCCAGATGTAACAGGTCGATAAATCCAGAATCAGGATGCTGAGTGACATCGGTGATCTTACCTTCAGTGCGAACCACCCCCATTTTTTCGCTGAGTTTACGCAAATACTGAGCATAAAGTCCGGCATCAAAATGATAAGCGTAAGGTAAGTCGACGATAGGATCTTTGCTATTGATTTTGGCAAATTTATTGTCTTTTGCGGCCAGATAATTTAGGTCGTAGTCCCAAATATTGCTTGTTTCTCCCAGTTCCATCTGTGCTCGCTTCAGAAAATGATGGAAGTGACAAAATGCATAGCTTTGGCCCGGCGCGCCAAAGGTATGAAAATAGCCCTCATCTTTTACTCGCCAGTTTTCAAACTTGATAGCTAACTTAATAGTAGCATTGGTTTCTCTCAGGAACTCTGCTTCATCAAGGCCTAAAACGTTGTTGATTAACCGAATCGGAGGAATAGTGGCTTCACCGACACCTACCGTGCCAATGGCGTCTGATTCGACCAGTTCCACTTCAACGGCATTACCAATCACCTTTTTGATGACCGCTGCAGACAACCAACCTGCGGTACCACCGCCGACAACAACAACTCTTTTTACCTTTCTATTCACGCAAAACACCTGTGTTAAAACTTAAAAAGCTCCATTGAGTAAGAACTTAATGGAGCTTTATGATTACTCGATAGTTTGAACCTGCCTTATGCAGGTTCAATTACCCTACTCGTGCTTACCAGAAAGAGTAGTTTAGACCCAGTAAGAAGTTACGACCATAAGACTGGTACAAAGTAACTTGACGTGGATCACCATTTGCGAATTGAATCTCGTCTTCATCCGTCAGGTTTTGACCTTGTAAGGTCACTCTCAGACCGTGTAAGAAGTCGATATCAGATTCACTGAAGTCATAACCGATTTGAGCATCCCATTGCTCACCGCCCTGACCTTCAGCACCAACCAGTGACAAACTAATACCACGAGTTTCTGTCTGGAATGCATCACGCTTGGTGCCTGATACACGAACTTCCCAACCAGCATTCTCGTAATACAACGTCAGTGAATAGGTTTCATCAGACAGTCCCGGAACACCTTCAGAAGGCAGTGTTACTTCAACACCAGCTAGCGGTGAATAAGTAAATGGATCCAGTTCACCATCCATAAAGGTGGCACTTGCAAACATACCAAATCCGTCTAACGCATCGTGGATGTGATTAAATGGTAAGCTAGTCTGGAATTCCCAACCTCTTACGAAACCTTCACGACCATCCAAGGTGTTATCTACCAGACCTAAGAAGATTGCTGGCGCATTGCCTGCACTGTCAGCATGGTAGCCAGGTACGTATACTTCAGTGAAGTCTGCCACTTCTTTAACGGCAGCGTGCCAGTTAGTCAGCTCTTTATAAAAGAACGACATCGCAAAGTAAGCGTCATCAGCAAAATAGTTCTCATAGGCTAAATCAAACTGGTTTGCTTCCAGTGGTTTCAAACCCGGGTTACCCACGTTACCAGACCAAGGTCCGTTCGGGATATCAGTAGATGCGATATTGGCATCGTTAAACTGGAATGAAGCCTGATTGTTTGGTTTCATCTGATCCATTCTTGGACGGCTCTGAATCTTAGAAGCACCCAAGCGAACGTACTGATCTTCAGCAACCTCAAGACTTAAGTTCAAGGTAGGTAATACGTCGGCATAAGAATCACCACCTGTTACTGGTACCGCATCAATCAAGCCATCATCACCTGTAAAGGTACTAAAACCTGATGAGCTCTGCTCGGCGTCAATAATTTGCACACCGATGTTACCCCGTAACATCATGTCACCAATTTCTGTGTCGATGTCTAACTTGGCGTAAAGCGTAGTTAACTCTTCGTTTACAGTGTAGGTATCACCTAAACGTCCCGCATCAACAGGTTCAGCATCGGTAGAGGTGTAATAACCGCTGTTATACAATCCCAAGGAATCGTATGCTAACACACCGCTGATTCCGATAAAGCTCAGGTCGGCAACACCTAGCACCTCTGGAATGGCACCTTCCCCTGGGTACTCAGGAGCAGTCAGGTAGAAACCTTTGTTGATCTTAGTCTTAGAGCGGTCAGCGTAGTTGATACCAGCAGTAAACTTGTTAAAGATACCCCACTCAACCAAACCATTGACTTCGAAACGGAACGCATCTAACTCTTCATCGAAAACCGGTGCGTTTACGAAACCGTCTTGCGCGTCACTACCAATGATAGGGGCACCCCAAGCTTGAGGACCTGCTAGAGTAATAAGGCTCGGATCAGTCAAATCAACACCTGGTAAGGTTGGGTGATCAGAGTAAAGCACGCCGGTAGAAGTCATAGTCCAGCTGCGAGGTGTAATAGGTCTACCATCAACACCAGCACGGCCCACACCTGAGTAGCTTTCTACGTCAGTAAGCTCTTTATCTACTTCACCAGTAGACAAGTCAGCAACGATTGACCAGTTGTCGTTTAATGCATACTCGATATTTAAACCAAAAGTGGTTAACTCGGAACTTTGCTGTCTTACGTCGTTACGAACTACAGAATAGAAACCATCGTAAAAACCAGAAGTTACTAAACCATTATCAACGCTAGTCACGTTGTAATCGCCGGTACCCCACTCGGCACCACCTTCTTCAACACCACGACGAGCATCGTTTTCTTCAAAGTCGATGAATAAAGCATCCAACTGAACTTTTAAATCATCGTTAGGTGCATATTCAATTACCGCCGCAACAGAGGTGCGCTCTAGCATAGCTGAACGTGTGAATGAATCATGACCACCTAGCACTACTGTGCCATCTGGAACAGCAACAGAATCTGTTGCACGACGATCAGAGCCCGTGTTGACACCGGCGTAACCCCAACCTCGGAATTGTTTTTCCTGACGAGGCGATTCCATGTCAGCAATTGCCAATGCAACACCTAGGGTATCGTCAGCAAACTGCTCAACAAAGTTTAACGATAGGCGATGACCATTATTGTCAAAGTCTGGGTTGCCGGAGTCTTCACCGTTTTCTTCATAGTTGAAGTTAACCGTTAATGTTGGATCAGCACTCAATGGACTTACTGTTTGCAAATCAACAGTACCACCGATGCCTTGAGTCAGCAGACCTGCTTCCGGTGTTTTATATACCAAAATGCTGGAAACAATTTCAGAGGGATACAGATCGTATTCAACGCCACGGTTGTCACCCATACCCAAAAGCTCGCGACCATTTAATGAGGTGCCTACGTAGTTTTCGTTAAAACCACGAACAGACAAACCACTGGTACGACCGTTACGACGCTCACCAGCGAGGCCAGGTAGACGAGCCAATGACTCAGCCACTGAAGTATCTGGAAGTTTACCGATATCTTCCGCAGAAAGTGCTTCTACGATAGACGTTTGGTCCATTTTAATTGCTTGTGCACGTTGTAGTGCGCCGCGAATACCTGTGACCTGAATGACCTCAGTATTATCAGCAGCGTCGTCAGCTTCTTGTGCAACAACCGAAGTTGCTGTTAAGCCAGTCATCGCAGCAGATACTGAAAAGGCCAGCACGCTTTTTTTTGAATTGTGACATTGTGTTTTCCCGTTTAATTACCAGAGTTAAGGGTCAGGCTGAAATCGAATTACCTTTTCCAGCGATTCTCTTATTTTTATTTAGGGCAATTCTAGCGCTTGCCTCTGAAATCTGACAACGCCTTGCATACGTATTCATACAAATTATCGTACATTTTTTTAACAATTCCATTTTCCACAAAAACAAAACAAAAAAGGTATAAGCAACTGTTTTATATGCATTTTTGCTCTACTAACGAAAGATATGAAAAGCGAATGTGATAGCTTCGTAAACGATTAAGTGTCAAAGATACGTATCGGTTTAACACAAGATTTACATATTATGCATACGAAAATGAGTTTCAAAAACCGTATGTTTTTTCCGCTATTTTTGAAATTTGTCTCGTCCTAAAATACGTTGACGTTTTATGCAGGCCGGTAGATTTTATCTATCGGCCTTTTTCGTAATGCACCTGGTTAGGTGTTTTCATTCCCAAACTCAAGTGCGGCCTCATCTCATTGTAGATGTATATCGATTCATCCACGAGTTGCTTTAATTCCCGCCTATTCTTGCACTGATGCAACAAGAACTCCTGCTTTAGTATGCCATTGATTCTTTCTGCTAAGGCATTCTGATAGCAATCATAACCATCGGTCATAGATGGAGTAATGTTGTGATTTCTCAGGACAGCCTGATATTCCTCAGAGCAATATTGCACTCCTCGGTCTGAGTGATGAATCATTGGATGGTTATAGTACTTATGCTTGATACTCATATTGAGTGCCTTAACCACATCTGTTGCTTTCATTTCATCGCTGAGTTCATACCCCATTATCTTTCGGGAATATGCATCCGTTGTTAATGATAAATAGTGCGTACCCGCATCTGACTTCACGTAGGTAATATCACTCACAAGCACATCCTCAGCCTGTTGAGGTTGATAGTCCTTCAGTAGATTCGGGTGCTTTTTCATCCAGTGACGGCTGTCGGTTGTTTTTGTGTAACTACGTTTGGGTTTAACCAACATGCCTTCTGCGCGTAAATAATCAAACAGTCCATCACGCCCCAACTTAATGCCAAGTTTATCAAGCTCTGGTTTCATCAGTTGGTAGAGCTTTCGAGTCCCAATCCGCGGCATGTACTGGCGCCAATACAGCACCATGTCCTTAACCGGCATTAGCCTCTGCTGCTTATCGTTAAACCGCTTAACCCACTGATAAAGCCCTTGAGGTGTAAATCCGAATAGGCGACAACAACGAGCTAGCTTTCTTCGTTTTTCAACTTTTCCCGCCCAGAGAGCTTGTCGTAGTACTTTTTTCTGTAGTTACTCCCACACTCGTTATCAACACGGGTTACTACCTCTTCCAGAACATCAATTTTGAGTTCAGCATCAGCTAATGCGCGTTCTAAACGCTTAATCTTTTGGGCGGGTGTTTCGTTGGATTGAGACATAAGTGAATGCATCAAAGGCTCAGACCAATCCAGCTTACCATGCTTTCGTAGCCAGACGAGAACTGTACTTCGGCCTTGAATGCCAAAGTGCTTTTGAGCTTGTTTGTAGGTGAAGTCGCCTTTTTCGACTTGCGCTACAACGGCCAATTTAAAGCCTAAGGTGTAATCACGTTGAGTTCGTTTAACGCGTTGTTTATCTGGGTTTCTCATAATAAGTCCTAAATGTGTAAACACATTTCAGGACGGGACAATTGCAAAGATAAAAAAGCCGCATCTAAACTGCGGCTTTTTAAAGAAGAAACGGGAAATTATTATTGGCGAGTCACTCTGATATCTGGTGCTTCTGTCGAGGGACCAATCACCTCAAACAGATAAATACCTGACTCAGAAACATCCAGACTCAAGTCTCCACCTACTGGTGCAAGAGTTACCCGCTCCCCAATGGTCACAGTATTACCTTGTGAACCAGCCCCGAGATCAACCGTGGCCCAGTCTTCGCTGGCCACTTTAAACTCATAACTACCGGCACTGAGTTCTATTTCCGCTGTGTAGAGTTTAACTCCATCAAACTCCATCTGGTTCGACGTGCTCCAATCATTCATAGTGCCACGCACAAATACCGGTGTATCACCATACATGCCGCCCTGGTAAACGCTTAAGGTTATGGCGTCAAGGTTGGCTGCATCCAGGGTGAAGATATAAGTTCCCTCACTGGCCACAGACATTTGAATATTGCCAGCACCTGCGAATAATCCATACTCACTCTCAAGGGATAAAGCATCACCATTGCCCCCTAAATTAACTGTTTCCCAATCTGCAGAAGCCACCTTAAATTCATAATCACCAGCGGCTAAGTCAACGACAACACTGTAGATACCAGCACCGTCATAAACAAAGGGATTATTTTCACTCCAGTCGTTCATGCTGCCGCGCAAAAATACGGTAGTACCGGGGAACGGCTGTTCTACCCTGACGGTAATGACAGGAGCTTGCGCATCAGTAGCGTCTACTTCAAAGATATAGGACTCGGATGAATCAGGCGTAAACATCAGGTTGTTGCCAAAACCCAGTTCCAGGGGTTCTCCAGTATTTACGATATCACCATTAGCGCCGCCGCCGAAGTTCACTGTAGCCCAATCTTCGCTGGCGAACTTGAATTCATAAGTCACACCTTCTTCCAGAGAAAGTGACGCTTGATAGAGACCACTGCCTTGATAACTCATGGGATTACTGGTGCCCCAGTCGTTCATGGAGCCTCGAATGTAAACCGCGGTATTGCCATATACCGGTAAATCTGGCGTACCTATGGTGGCGTATTGATTCAAACCCATCCCCTGCGCACCTTGCTGTGCTTTTACGAACACAGCTAAGGAATAAGCTGGAACGGTAAATTCACCACTTTCGCCGTTTTCGTTAAATGAGGCACTTATCACTTGGGTATCGATGGAGTTGGTTAAAACAGGATGTAACGCGAAGCCACTGGCGGTCGGTATACTGTGCGTCACACTGGAATCCGTCGTATTGATTACCACTACCACAGCGTCATATAAGGGGTCGAGGTCTTCCAGGCCAGTACCGTCATCAATACTCATGACAATGAGTCCTGCTTGCTGATCAGAGCCGACATTATGAAAACCAATTCGCTCTTTGACTTGTTCACCTGTAGTCAGTCGGAACAGCTTGGTGGATTGACGTATTTCCAGATACTCCCGGAATACTTCGGCAGCAAACTGGATATCCGACATGGACGCGGCGCGATTACTGTCGGCCAGGATAGGTCGGATCTCATCCCAACGACCACCATTCTCTGACTGCAAAGGCACTCCTACATTCCAGTTGTTACTATTCATAGAGAAATCGATGCGATTAAACCAGTCCCCCGCATCATATGTGTTGCGGTCCATCGATTTAGAACGTAACAAATCGCCACCTTGTTGCAGGAACGGAATTCCCTGACTCAACAGTGTCGTGGCCATAGAGATATTTTGCGCACGAACGCGATCTTGCAAAGAAATATCAGCAGGCAATGTGTAGTTCAGCTGATCCCAGAGAGTTTCATTATCGTGTTTAGACACGTAGTTAATGATATCTGCAGGATCGGTAGCGTAACCACCAATAGTATTGGTTTTGATAAACGCATCGGTGGAGCTGACAAACTGAAAATCCGTTAAGGTGCCCGCTAATGACATTCTGATTTTGTCCTGTACTCTCAAAGTACCACTGCCAGTATCACCGCTGAACATGGCCGCGCCACGGATGGCTTCGCGTATTTGATCGTTAAAGGTCCCTACTTCAGTTCCCGCCATATTCTTTTGCGTGGCTTGCTCGAAGAGACGGTCTCCGCCGACCTCACCAAAGTCCCAGCCTTCGCCGTAAAAATAGTTATCCGGATCCACCGCTTTTACTGCTTCCCACGATTCCAGAATGGCATCCTTGGGAATGTGCCCCATCAGATCAAAACGGAAGGAGTCATAGCGGTATTGCTCAGCCCACAAGACCAATGAATCTTGCATAAATTTCGCCATCATGCGGTTTTCAGTGGCGGTATTCTCACAACAAGTAGAACGCTCTATGTCACCCGTTGTGCGATTGTATCTGTGGTAATAGCCCGGCACGACTTTATCAAATACCGAGTTAAGGTTAGTACCTGAAGACGATGTATGGTTATACACTACGTCCAGTGCCACTCTAAGACCCATATCATGCAGTGCTTTAATCATGGCACGCATTTCCAGGATACGGACTGTACCATCAGGATCCGAAGAATAAGAACCCTCCGGCACATTAAAGTGATGAGGGTCATACCCCCAGTTGAAGCTGTCCAAACCGCGTATTGCCGAAACTAAAGCTTGGGCATCTTCTGTTGCTGGATCATAGCTTTCAAATACAGACAGCAAGGTAGTGTTATCATCTTCCACGCCACAGACAGGCGCATTTCCATTGATGGCGCAGAGCTCTGCAACGGTATTGTCGAGATTGATGGTTTGCGACTCATCTTCATTGATAGTGGCAATATCGTTGGCTGGCATGATGTGATAAAAGTTAAGCCCTTTTTCGGTCAGAGCCTGTAAGTGCTGCACTGCCACAGAGTTTGAATCAGTATAGGCTAAGTATTTACCACGATTCTCCTGGCTGACAGAGCTGTCCAGCGCACTAAAATCGCGAATGTGGGCTTCGTAAATTACCGCATCTTCGAAATTCTCCAGCTCTGGAGAAACATGGTCATCCCAGTTGGCCGGTTTTAAGTCATCATCAGCAAGATTAACTATTTGCGAGTATCGTCCATTAGTAGAGACGCTCACTGAGTAAGGGTCAGTGGCTTCAGTATTAACAACCGCATTCTCAACAGGGTGGAAAACCGTGACTTCGAAACGATAGAATTTTCGGTCGAGGTCTGCAGCATTGCCAGTATAGGTCCAAATACCTGTGTCACCGTCGTAACTCATATCAGAGGAGATCAGCAGAGATTTGTCTGAATCGTAAAGGTTAAGCTTTACATCCTGTGCTGTGGGTGCCCAGAGATTTAAGGTAACCTCACTTTCGCTGAAATGAGGACCATAACTCGCCTCATCAGCGTCATTGTCACCGCTGGTGTATAGGTCATCTAAAACAGGGGCTATCTGCACCCGCGTCGCAGCCGCTATTTCACCATCGTGATCGGAGGCTACAACAACTAATTGTGATTTGAGCATTTGTTTAATTTGGCTTAATTCAGCGTCAATACTCAGACTGTCCCATTGAGATTGATTCAGTGCCAATGCTGCTTCACTGTTCTCAGCCTCACTGAATGTAAGTGAAACAAAGTTATCTCCGTCAATCCCCGTTTCAGCATCAAATTGCAAGTTTCCATTTTCAGACCAATATAAGCGGATATCTGAATACTGACTGGTGTCAGCGCCCCACACTAAAGTATCGCTGTACACCCAATGCACTTCTGCATTTTGCACAGTGACTGGAATTTCTACGATAGCCTCATAAAAAACATCGGGAACACCTGATAAAGTCCAGGCCATTCTATCGCCCGATAAATCCATCATACGGTCTTGCTGTGATAAATCTTTATTACCATCAGCATCATGTACGATGAAATTCATACAATCAGAGTAGTCTTCCATCAAGGGAATAATGAAGTAGCCACCATAGGCAGGATCGACACCAGCGATAGAGGGGCCATCTGGCCATGTTGTGGGTTCAGCTACCGTATCCGGGCAAGCATCGTTGTTCCACAAATGTAAAACCCAACCATCGTATTCACCATCCGGGCGGTTGTAAAAAATAACCGCTTCGTTGCCTTGCGCCGTTACTGTTGCTGGCGGCAAAACACAACTATCGCCAGCCTCATTAGCCACCTCAGGTGCATCGCAACTAAGTGGCTCAGGCGTATCAGGTGTTATGGTGGGAGGGGTGACCTCGGGAAGCTCTAGTTTGTCAGAAGAGCACGACATTAATGTCAGCCCCAACAAACCAGAAACAATCAAACTGAGTTTATTGTTTGGTATTTTCATTATAATTTCCGCGTGTGAAACAAGCTCGAAGAGCGAATAATTTGACTCAACGCGGAAAATTAGATTTTTAAAGTTTCATTTACAAGGCGTTAACATGTGCATACGTATGTATCGAGTCATGAATACGTATGCAAACCCATGCACGGAGACGGAGCAATAAATTGACTTCAAATACGAGTATGTGTATCTTGCGCGCAAAGGCTGCAGAGACGCCTGTTCCGCTAAAGATGACATCACTCTGTAACTTCACCCAATTAGGGTTTTATAAATACGGTTCGTTTGAACCTAAGTTGGTAATGCGGAAACCAAGTTAACTTAGGAAAAAACAATGACCGAGCTATTATTTGACCTACTTTCGCTTTTTAGCTTTTTTGTTCTCATATCTTTTAATGGCTGTCAGCTTATCTCGCTGTGTGCGTTGGTATGCTTATATCGATTTGCTGGTAGCAATTTAAACGGCGCCTTCTGCTACAAGGAGGAAGCGTGATGAGAGCGATTAACGAGCTAAAAATTAAAGCCAAGAAAAAACTTAAATCAGAGCAGTCAGCGACTGAAGGTTTAACTTTGACAGATTGCCAACAAAGTCTCGCCCAAAAGGCGGGTTTTAGCCATTGGCACCATGCACTGGAGGTACTTTCTGGTGAACCAAGGAACTCTGATTGTGGCAAGCTGTGGCACCATCCGAGTTGCGATGTTTTACTGAATTTATGGTTCGCCAATTATGAAGAGGCACATGCCGCACTAACGAAAAACCTTGATAAATTTCTACTACCCTACAAGACACAGTTTGTTTTGGTAACTGAAGAGTATTTAACCCTGATAGGATTGACGCCACAGCTACAAACTGAATTGCGAAATCATGGCGCTGACCTTACTCGCCTTGGTAACACCAGGTTGTGGGATGACATCGCTTTACGGTGTATCCGGCATAAGTTGTAATTGAGAACAACAAATAAAAAACCCGCCATCAGGCGGGTTTTTCAATAATGACACTCGCGTTGATTACCAACCTGTAATTTCGCGTAATGCTTTACCGATGTCAGCCAGTGAACGCACTGTTTTAACACCAGCAGCTTCAAGTGCTGCGAATTTGTCATCTGCAGTACCTTTACCGCCAGCAATGATGGCACCAGCATGGCCCATGCGCTTACCCGGAGGCGCAGTAACACCTGCGATATAAGAGACAACCGGCTTGGTTACGTTTTCTTTGATAAACGCAGCCGCTTCTTCTTCTGCTGTACCACCGATTTCACCGATCATAACAATGGCTTCGGTACCATCGTCGTCCTGGAACATTTGCAGGACATCGATGAAGTTAGAGCCTGGGATTGGGTCACCACCGATACCAACACAGGTAGACTGACCAAAACCTTCGTCTGTAGTTTGCTTAACCGCTTCGTAAGTTAATGTACCTGAACGAGATACAATACCCACTTTACCGGGTAAGTGAATGTGTCCCGGCATAATGCCGATTTTGCATTCACCCGGTGTGATTACACCTGGGCAGTTTGGACCAATCATACGCACACCTTTTTGGGTGACGTATTCTTTAACATAAAGCATGTCCAGCGTTGGAATACCCTCAGTAATACACACGATCAGTTCAATGCCGGCATCAGCAGCTTCAATGATTGAGTCCTTACAGAAGGGTGCAGGTACGTAGATCACTGTTGCAGTTGCACCAGTGGCTTCTACGGCTTCACGTACTGTGTTGAATACAGGTAACCCCAAGTGCTCAGTACCGCCTTTACCTGGCGTTACACCGCCAACCATTTGCGTACCGTAAGCAATCGCTTGCTCAGAGTGGAAAGTACCCTGACCACCAGTAAATCCCTGGCAGATAACTTTAGTATCTTTGTTAATTAATACAGACATTATTTGCCCTCCGCTGCTTTAACTACTTGCTGAGCTGCGTCAGTCAAACTTGTAGCAGCAATAATATCCAGACCAGAATTCGCTAACACTTCGCGACCCAGGTCAGCGTTGGTTCCTTCAAGGCGAACGACAACTGGTACTTCAACACCGACTTCTTTAACCGCGCCAATGATACCTTCAGCAATCATATCGCAACGTACGATACCACCGAAGATGTTTACCAATACCGCTTTTACGTTATCGTCAGACAAGATGATTTTAAATGCTTCTGCAACGCGCTCTTTAGTGGCACCGCCACCTACGTCAAGGAAGTTTGCAGGCTTACCACCGTGCAAATTAACGATATCCATGGTGCCCATCGCCAGGCCCGCACCGTTAACCATACAACCTACGTTTCCGTCTAGTGCAACGTAGTTTAACTCCCACTGAGCTGCGTGTGCTTCACGAGCGTCTTCCTGTGAAGGATCGTGCATCTCTTTGAGCTTAGGCTGACGGTACATGGCGTTGCTGTCGATACCAACTTTGGCATCCAGACAGTGTAAATCACCGTCAGTTTTAACAACTAACGGATTGATTTCGATTAGAGCAACGTCCAGGTCTTCAAACATTTTCGCCAGACCCATGAAGATCTTGGTAAATTGCTTAATTTGTACACCTTTCAGACCTAATTTAAAGGCCATTTCACGCGCCTGATAAGGCTGCGGACCAACGATTGGATCGATGGGTGCTTTCAGGATTTTCTCTGGCGTTTCTTCGGCAACGGTTTCGATATCCACACCGCCTTCAGTTGAAGCCATGAATACAACGCGACGCGTACCACGGTCAACAACAGCACCTAAGTACAATTCGTCAGCGATATCAGTACAGGATTCTACTAAGATTTTGCTTACAGGCTGACCGTTTTCGTCAGTCTGGAAAGTAACCAGGTTTTGACCTAACCACTTTTGCGCAAACTCTTTGATTTCTTCTTTACTTTTTACCAGCTTAACGCCGCCCGCTTTACCGCGACCACCGGCATGTACCTGACATTTAACAACCCACTCGTTGCCGCCGATGCTATCTGCAGCTTCTGCAGCCGCCTGTGGAGTGTCGGTTGCATAACCTTCTGAGACGGGTAAGCCATATTCTTTAAATAGCTGTTTACCCTGATATTCATGCAAATTCATGGTGAAATTTCCGTGATTATTTAAAAACTGTCGAATTGATCGACCTGAAATATTAAGTCAGCGTGCTTCCTTGCAGCAATAAAGTTATGCCGTCTAAGACGGCATACTTACTTATACATCCAACAATAAGCGTGTCGGGTCTTCCAGCATCTCTTTAACAGTTACGAGGAAGCCGACGGACTCTTTACCATCGATGATTCTGTGGTCGTAAGACAGCGCCAGATACATCATAGGCAGAATCTCTACTTTGCCGTCCACTGCCATAGGTCTGTCCTGAATCTTATGCATACCCAAGATGGCGCTTTGCGGTGGGTTGATGATAGGAGTAGACATCAATGAACCAAATACACCACCGTTGGTAATTGTGAAATTACCGCCGGTGAGCTCATCCATAGTCAATTTACCATCACGGCCTTTTAGTGCCAGACTCTTAATACCTTTTTCGATACCTGCCAGACCCAATTGGTCGCAGTCTTTCAAAACAGGTGTTACCAGTCCGCGAGGTGTAGAAACTGCAATCGAAACGTCGAAATAATTGTGGTAACAAATATCATCACCATCAATTGACGCGTTTACTTCAGGATAACGCTTAAGCGCTTCGGTTACCGCTTTTACATAGAACGACATAAACCCAAGACGAATACCATGCTTTTTCTCGAAAACCTCTTGGTATTTCTTACGCAGATCCATAATGGGCTTCATGTTAACTTCATTAAATGTGGTTAACATGGCAGTGGAGTTTTTAGCTTCCAATAAACGGTTTGCGATAGTTTTACGCAAACGCGTCATGGGTACGCGTTTTTCGGTACGGTCAGCCATGGCAACTGGCGCAGTTTCAGTGCTTGCAGCAGCGGCTGGTGCGGGGGCAGCCGAAGCACCTTTTAAGTGTTTCTCAACGTCTTCTTTAGTGATGCGACCGTTTTTGCCTGAGCCTTTAATCTTGGCAGGGTCAATATCTTTTTCCGCGAGTAAGCGACGTACTGAAGGACTTAAAACATCATCATCAGAGTCGCTTTCATCTGCAGCAGCGGGAGCTGGTGCAGCGGCGCCAGCGCCAGCAGCAAACTTGGCTATAACCTGTTCAGCAGTAACAGTGTCGCCTTCATTGTGCAGAATTTCAGAAAGAGAGCCGTCTGCAGGAGCTACCACTTCCAGAACCACTTTGTCAGTCTCAATATCCACTAAGTTTTGATCGCGTGACACTGCCTCACCCGGTTGTACATGCCAGGTTGCTATTGTTGCATCTGCTACCGATTCAGGTAACACAGGTACTTTAATATCCACTGATTCACCTTTTGCGCTTTCGCCAGAGTTTGATTTTGCTTGTTCTTCTGCTTTAGCTGTGGGGGCAGACTGAGCCGCTGCACCTGCTTCCACTAAAGCAATGACTTGTTCTGCCAGAACGGTTTCACCTTCCGGGCAATGAATTTCAGTAATCACACCATCTTCAGGTGCAACCACTTCTAAAACCACTTTATCGGTCTCGATGTCTACCAGGTTTTGGTCACGAGAGACTTTGTCACCTGGTTTAACATGCCAGGTGGCTACCGTTGCATCAGCCACAGATTCCGGCAATACAGGAACTTTAATTTCAATGCTCATTTTAATCCTTGTTTAATTCTAGTGCTTCTTCAACCAGTTTCTTCTGTTGCTGGTTATGGACTGATAAATAACCCACAGCTGGCGCTGAAGATGCTGCTCTGCCTGCGTAGGTAACCTTTGCTCCTTCGGGAATAGAGTCCCAGAAGTGATGCTGACTGCAATACCAGGCGCCTTGGTTTTGAGGCTCTTCCTGACACCAGATCCAATCTTTGACATGCTTGTAGCGCTCAACCATCTTTTCAACCTCATCATGAGGGAAAGGATAAAGCTGCTCGATACGAACAATGGCGATGTCTTCGATTTCATTTTTGCGGCGATAGTCTAACAGATCGTAGTAAACCTTACCGGAGCACATAACAACCCGTTTTACTTTGGCCGGATTAATATCATCAATTTCATCAATGACATTATGGAATACACCTGACGCTAGCTCTTCCAAAGAAGATACGGCTTGCGGGTGACGTAACAATGACTTAGGCGACATCACAATTAGCGGACGACGCATAGGACGAACCGCTTGTCTGCGCAACATATTATATACTTGGGCAGGTGTTGAAGGTACACAGACTTGCCAGTTATGGTCGGCGCAAAGTTGCAAGAAACGCTCAAGTCTTGCTGAGCTATGTTCCGGACCTTGACCCTCGTAACCATGAGGCAATAATAAAGTTAAACCACACAAACGTCCCCATTTGTGCTCACCGGAACTTAAGAACTGATCGATAACTACCTGGGCGCCATTGGCAAAATCACCAAACTGCGCTTCCCAAATTGTCAATGTACCGGGTTCCGCAGTGGCATAACCAAACTCAAAAGCCATCACCGCTTCTTCGGACAACACTGAGTCGTATATTTCAAATACGCCTTGCTCTTCAGCGATATGTTGAAGCGGAATATGCTCAGCCGCATCCAATTGATTGTGCATAACAGCATGGCGGTGGAAGAAGGTACCACGACCTGCATCCTGACCAGTGAAACGGATGTCGGTTTTTTCAGCCAGCAAAGTGGCATAAGCTAAGGTTTCCGCCGCACCCCAATCTAAGGGTTTTTCTCCCTTCATCATGGAGAGTCTATCCGCGTAGAGTTTGTTCACTCGAGACTGCAGTTTGAAGCCTTCCGGAATCTCACAGACTTTTTCGCCAAGCTGCTTAAGTGTGTCTAAACTCAAGCTAGCGTCATAAGGTACATCCCAATCGTGACCGATGTAAGGAGTCCAATCCACAGAGTGCTCTGTCATTGGGCGCCATTCTTCCACTACGCAAGCGCCGTGATCCAAAGCAGCACGATACTCAGAAATTAGTTTCTCCACTTCATGAGCGGTTACCGTACCCTCTGCCACCAATTGGTCAGCATAAATCTGCCGAGGTACTGGATGCTTTTTAATCTTTTGATACATCAACGGCTGTGTTGCGTTTGGCTCATCGGCTTCGTTGTGACCATGGCGACGGTAACAAACCAAATCAATTACCACGTCACGTTTGAAGGTATTGCGATAATCCAACGCCATTTGCGATACAAAGATAACCGCTTCAGGATCATCTGCATTAACGTGGAAAATCGGCGCCTGCACCATTTTAGCAATATCGGTACAGTACTGGGTAGAACGTGTATCTTCTGTTTTAGAAGTAGTAAAACCAACCTGGTTATTCACCACGATACGAACGGTACCTCCCACCTGGAAGCCGCGCGTTTGAGACATGTTGAAGGTTTCTTGTACAACGCCTTGGCCAGCAATCGCCGAATCACCATGTATGGTAATCGGCAAACTCATTGAGCCATCACTGCATCCGCGGCGGTCTAGTCTGGCACGAACAGATCCCATAACCACCGGGTTTACGATTTCAAGGTGAGATGGATTAAATGCCAATGCCAAATGCACTGGACCGCCCGGTGTAGCAAAATCCGAAGAGTAACCCGCGTGATACTTAACATCACCGGAACCCAATGACTCGTCATGCAAGCCAGAAAACTCGTCGAATAGTACCGACGGGTTTTTACCTAATACGTTGACCAACAAGTTCAAACGACCGCGGTGAGCCATGCCGATAACCACTTCTTTTGAGCCTGCGGCACCGGCGCCGGAAATCAACGCTTTCACCATAGGTACAAGAGAATCGCCGCCTTCTAGCGAAAAGCGTTTGGCACCTGGGAATTTAGCCCCTAAATACTTCTCCATGCCATCCGCAGCAATCAACCCTTTGAGTACGTTTACTTTTTGCTCTTTAGTTAACGCTGGTTTTGCTTCTGCGGCTTCAAGGTATTGTTGTATCCAACGCTTTTGCTCGGTGTTGGTAATGTGCATGTACTCAGCACCAATCGAACCACAATAAGTGCGATTCAATGATTTGAATAGCTCGCCTAAGGGCATTTTTTCTTGTCCTACAGCGTAGGAACCCAGATTGAACACCGTATCAAAGTCTTGCTCAGAAAGGCTGTGGTGTGAAAGCTCAAGGTCACGCACCCGTTCTTGTTGCCAGAGGCCTAACGGGTCGAGATTGGCGTGTTGATGACCGCGAAAGCGATAAGCATTAATCAACTGCAGTACTTTAATCTGCTTTTGATCCCCTACTTCGCCAGCTGCGGCAACGGGTGCTCTGGCTGCAAGCCCCATAGCCGCCATCTTTTTGAATTCATCTCTCACTACGCTGTGACGAGTTTCAATGGAAACCCCATCAACTTTTGGTAGCTTATCAAAAGTGCTTCGCCACTCTTCAGAAACGCTTTGTGGATCTTCCAGGTACGCTTCATAAAGTTCTTCTACATAAGCAGCGTTGCCGCCCGCCATATGTGAAGAATCCCACCACGCTTTCATGACGCTTTCGTGCATTACCGTCCCTTCATCGTATTCGGTTTAAACAGGTATTTGTAAAGACTAACAAATCACCAATAAAAAAATAGCCAACCTCTGTCCGATTGGCTATCTACTAATCAAAATAAAACGATTTTAACGCTTTATACTACTAAACAGCCCGTTGTAACAGCATCGATTTAATTTGACCGATTGCTTTCGTCGGATTTAATCCTTTTGGACATACGCTCACACAGTTCATAATGCCATGGCATCTGAACACGCTAAACGCGTCATCCAATTCATTTAAACGCTCTTCTGTCGCAGTATCACGGCTATCGGCTAAGAAGCGATAAGCATGCAACAAACCCGCAGGACCGATGAACTTGTCTGGATTCCACCAGAACGAAGGACAAGAGGTTGAGCAACAAGCGCACAAAATACATTCGTACAAGCCGTCAAGCTTTTCGCGCTCTTCTGGTGATTGCAGATGCTCGCGTGCCGGAGGCTGCTTAGAATCATTGATCAAAAACGGCTTAACTTTCTCGTATTGAGTGTAGAACTGTGTCATATCGATGACCAGGTCACGCACTACCGGTAAGCCTGGCAAAGGGCGAATGACGATTTTGCCGTTACCCAATGCTGATAAAGGTGTGATACACGCCAAGCCATTCTTGCCATTCATGTTCACGCCGTCAGAGCCACAAACTCCTTCACGGCAAGACCGACGGAAAGATAACGTGGGGTCTTTTTCTTTCAAAGCCAGCAGTGCGTCAAGCACCATCATGTCTTGGCCTTCTTCCACTTCCAGCTGATAGTCCTGCATGTGTGGCGCACTATCAACGTCAGGATTGTAACGATAAACGGAAATCTCTCTTATCATTGTGGTGCTCCTTAGTAAGTACGCGTCTTAGGTGGAAACGCTTCACGAGTCTTAGGTGCCATGTTGACATCGCGCTTACGCATGGACTCGTTTTCTGGAATATAAACAGAGTGACACAACCAGTTTTCATCATCACGGTCAGTGAAGTCAAAACGGCTATGAGCACCACGGCTCTCTGTACGGAAATTAGCGGCAACCGCTGTTGCGTAGGCAGTTTCCATCAGGTTATCAAGCTCTAAACATTCAATACGCATGGTATTAAATTCTGAACTCTTGTCGTCCAGACGAGCGTGTTTTAAGCGCTCGCGAATTTCTTTCAACTCTTTCAAACCTGTTGCCATCGCTTCGCCCTCACGGAATACCGAGAAGTTAAGCTGCATACACTGTTGCATATCTTTCTTGATTTGAACCGGGTCTTCGCCCTTACCGACCTCGGAGGACTCCCAGCGATTGAAGCGAGCCAATGCAGCTTCAAGATCAGATTCAGATGCATCGCGTGAGCTATCTGCTTCATTAAGCGCTTCACCAAGGTGCAGGCCTGTCGCACGACCAAATACCACCAGATCAAGTAAAGAGTTACCGCCTAGACGGTTTGCACCGTGTACTGATACGCAAGCGATTTCACCGCAAGCAAATAAACCTTTAACGACTTTCTCGCTGCCATCAGGTGCAACGGTAATACATTGGCCATCAACATTGGTAGGAATCCCCCCCATCATATAATGACACGTAGGGATTACCGGAATCGGCTCTTTAACCGGATCGACGTGTGCAAAGGTTCGTGATAATTCAAGAATACCCGGCAAACGAGACTCAAGTACGTCTTTACCTAAGTGGTCTAACTTAAGCTTGATATGAGTACCCCAAGGGCCTTCACAACCGCGTCCTTCTCGAATCTCTGTCATCATGGAGCGAGCAACAACGTCACGACCTGCGAGATCTTTGGCATTAGGCGCATAGCGCTCCATGAAGCGTTCGCCGTCTTTGTTTAGCAGGTAACCACCTTCACCACGACAGCCTTCTGTTACCAAAGTACCGGCACCTGCGATACCTGTTGGGTGGAACTGCCACATTTCCATATCTTGTAAACAAACACCAGCACGAGTTGCCATACCGACACCGTCACCGGTATTGATATGCGCATTAGTAGTCGAGGCGTAAATACGACCCGCACCACCCGTTGCTAATACAACTGCACGAGATTTGAAGTAAACCACTTCACCCGTTTCAATATCAATTGCTGTACAACCGACAACATCACCATCTTGGTTTTTAACCAGATCTAGTGCATACCACTCGCTGAATACTTTAGTTTTGTTTTTTACGTTTTGCTGATATAGCAAGTGCAGTAACGCGTGACCTGTTCGGTCAGCTGCAGCAGCGGTACGAGCACCCTGCTCGCCACCAAAGTTCTTGGATTGTCCACCAAAAGGACGCTGGTAGATTTTACCATTTTCAAAACGTGAGAAAGGTAAACCCATGTTCTCCATTTCGATAATGGCTTCAGGGCCAGTTTTACACATGTATTCGATAGCGTCCTGGTCACCAATATAATCGGAGCCTTTAACGGTATCGTACATGTGCCATTCCCAGTTATCTTCGTGGGCATTTCCAAGGGCAACAGTGATGCCCCCTTGTGCAGATACAGTGTGCGAACGCGTTGGAAACACTTTAGACAACAGTGCACAAGACTTACCTGATTGAGATATTTGTAAAGCGGCTCTCATTCCGGCACCACCGGCACCAATTACTACCGCATCAAATTCATGAACAGCGACTTTCACTTATACACCCCACAAAACAAACAAACCCACTGCTACGTAAGCAAACGCAATCAGGTTTAATAAATACTGAACAACAATACGAACACGGTGCGGCTTAACGTAATCGGTAAGCACTTGCCATAAACCAATGCGAACGTGGATCATGATGGATACCAGCGCGGCAAGAGTGAATACTTTCACACCGAGATTGGAGAAGAATCCCGACCATACTTCATAAGTAATTTCAGGTGTTGTTGCAAAGAACCACAACATGAAAATGCTGTAGGCTAAAATAACGATAGCAGTAGTACGCAAAGATACGAAATCTTGTACACCGTCTCGTTTCAGGCTTGCCTGGTTAGTTACCATATCATTACTCCCATCACTGCGGTCAGTACAACCCACAGGCCGATAATAAATTTAGCGCTGTTGTTGCCGGACTCTAATTCTTCGAAATGTCCCATGTCCATAAACATATGACGGACACCGCCAAGAATGTGGTAAGTCAGTGCTGATACTGTGCCGATCACTAAAAGCTTACCAATAACGCCACTCATCAACTCACTGACATTAGCAAAGCCTTCAGGTGAGGTTAATGAGCATGCCCAAGCTCCAATCACCAATAACAGAGCAAAGAACAATGCAACGCCTGTTACGCGGTGAAGAATGGAAACAAGAGCAGATGGGGGAAAACTAATCGTATTAAGTTCTAAATTTACGGGTCTTTGTTTTTTCACGATTTGTCGCCAACCTGGAATGTTTATTTTGTTGACTCATCTGTTAACACAACACATGAGTGTTCCACATTGAATGTAATTAAATCCTGATTACATCGCATTGTTACATACGTATGTAATGCAAATTGGATTTTTAACATTTTATTAACGAAACCACCTTGCAGACCAATAACAGCGCCAGCCCGGCAGATTTACGTTGTCGCACTGAAGTATATCCATGGGTTTCACGAAATACAATTTTTGTTACGTATCAAAGACGTGATTGTTAAAATTTTGAGCAATGTGATCAAAGTTTTAGAAATATGCATACTTAGCAATGAAATCCGCATTAAAATTTGCTTATACTATAGGGATAAAGTAAAACTACCGTCTACTTTAAGAGCCTCGTCCATAATTGACGAATCAATGAGCGCCCCCCTAGAACTTTCTAAAGGAGAATTTTTATGGCAGCTGATACAGCCATATTAAAAGTTGGTGATAAAGAAATTGAACTGCCGGTACACACAGGTACTGCAGGAAACCCGGTAATTGATGTAAGAAAATTGGGTTCCATTGGGCACTTCACTTTCGACCCAGGTTTTATGGCCACAGGCTCATGCGAGTCATCTATTACCTTTATTGATGGCGAAAAAGGCGTCTTGTTACACAGAGGTTACTCTATCGAAGAGCTAGCACGAGACGCAGATTACCTGGAAGTGTGCTACATGTTGTTGCATGGCGAAGCGCCTGATGCAGCAACCTATGCAGAGTTTAAGAGCACCATTACGCGCCATACTATGGTGCATGAAACCATGACTAACTTCTTCCACGGTTTCCGTCCTGATGCCCATCCTATGGCTATGTTGTGTGGTACTGTGGGTGCCATGTCATCTTTCTACCACGACGACCTTGATGTTAGCGATCCTGAGAAGCGTCTGCGCAGTGCCTACCGTTTAGTAGCTAAAATGCCAACCTTGGTGGCCATGGCTTATAAACACAACATTGGTCAACCTTTTGTATATCCGCGCAACGATCTGTCTTACGCTGAAAACTTCCTGAACATGATGTTCTCCGTACCAGCTGAAGAATACAAAATCAGCCCGGCAGTGGCTCGCGCTGTAGATCGCATCTTCACTTTACACGCTGACCACGAGCAAAATGCATCTACTTCTACCGTGCGCTTAGCAGGTTCATCCGGTGCAAATCCTTATGCCTGTATCGCTGCTGGTGTTGCTTCTTTGTGGGGACCTGCCCACGGTGGCGCCAACGAAGCCTGTTTAAATATGCTGCAGAAGATTGGCACAGTAGATCGCATTCCTGAGTTCATTGCAAAAGCGAAGGACAAAAACGATCCGTTCCGTCTGATGGGCTTTGGTCACCGTGTTTACAAAAACTATGACCCACGTGCGACAGTAATGCGTGAAAGCTGTCATGAAGTACTGGCCGAGCTGGAAGTTAAAGATCCATTATTGCAAGTGGCAATGGAACTGGAAAAAATTGCGCTTGAGGACGAATATTTCGCCTCTAAGAAGTTATTCCCGAATGTGGATTTCTACTCCGGTATCATTCTGAAGGCGATTGGTATCCCAACTAACATGTTCACTTGCATTTTTGCTTTGGCAAGAACTGTAGGCTGGATTTCTCACTGGCATGAAATGCTAGGTCAAGACGGACAGAAGATCGGTCGTCCTCGACAGCTATATACTGGTGAAGCACAACGCCCTTTCACGCCGATTAAAAAATAAGTATTTTTCGTTAAATACCTCTAGTAACCAAAAAGGCAGAATAATCTGCCTTTTTTTATACCCGTTCTTTACAAACCAAGAAGAATCACTCACGCAATCCAACGTTAAATTAATCTGATAAATGTCAGCGCTAACAGCAATTCCATCTAATTAATTTCCAGCGCAGCAATTAACCGTTTTACGAGTTTGATTAAAATACAATTGGCGCACCGATTGTGAGCTTGTGTAAAATTGGCGTAAAACCAATGATACCAATCAACATCAATAAGGTGAGCAACACTAATACTCCATTGGCGATGTATTTAATTGCCAGGCCGTTATTCTCTTTGGCATAAAAGTACAACTGCAACATCATTAATGGCAGTAAGAAACAGCCAAACGTCCAGATAAGTGAGAACACCGGGAAGTATGAAGAGGGAACGTCCAAAACTTTACCAACAATAAAGTAGCTCATCATCCCTATCCGTAAAAACCATTGCGCATTCGAAACAAGGAACAATCTCAATGCCCATTTTCGGTGTGTCGCTATGTTTCTTCTTTTTGCGTAATACACCGTCAGAAACGCAAAGGCTATAATTAGCAAGCCATTTATAGTAGTACCTATGGCCGAATGCACGTTGGGGCTTGTGCCACGGATCCACACCAGATAAAAGCCAGATAGTGCAAGTGCCAAAACCGTTGTTAAATAAATATAGCCCGTATATTTGTGGAAGACAGGAAATCGATTTCGCACTTGCGGCATTAACTGAAAAACACCAGCAAAGGCGATAATTCCAGCGCCTATAGCATGACTGGCAAACGCCAAGTTACCCATTGTGTCATCTGGCTTAAAGGGAGTACTACCGAAAGGCTCAAAACGGTTCCAAATCTCCAGGTTGCCAGAAACAACTGAATAAAGATAAAACGAAATAATAAATAAAAAGAAAATCCACTGCCCCGCTAAAATAGAAGCAAACCAAAACACAGTTGAACCACGCAACAACTTATCCGGTGTCATGGTCGTGATTGGTGATAACGTATTGAATTCAGGTTTTTGCAATTTTTGATCCTCATAACTACAGAAATTCGGTCAAATACTGCTTGAGTTGCAGGTTTTGGTCGTCTAAATGGGCCCATTTACACGTATTTTTGTGTTTCGCTATACAAGAATGATGTAAGTGCGAATTTTGTAGCCGAATATTTGTAGGCATTCGGTTTTGTCCGACTGGTCGCTTAATTGTTCCCGACATAATTGGCATTCACTAAGTCCCTATAGCTCGCCGATATTTGTTCCTTACAATATCGGCATTCACACCATCCTTGGCGCTTGCCGTTTGAATTTTCCCGACAAAATCGACACTCAACTTTTGTCCGACTGGTCGTTTAAATGTTCCCGACATAAACGACATTCACTACGTCCTTGTAGCTTAAGTTGAACCTACAGCCGCAGGTACAAAAAAGCCGCCCATGTGGGCGGCTTTTGAGGTTTTAACACTTGCTGGTGATTAATAGAATTCTTTGCGGAACTCAACACCCCAAACACGTGGGTTGTTATCAATCACTGTTAAGTTGTTGAAGTCAATAGCACCGCGGAGGTTCTCTTCATCGGTAATATTACGACCAAATAGAGTAACGGTATATTGGCTATCAAAGTTTTCGTAACCAATTCTTAGACCACCTTCAAATTGAGAATCTGTTGTGAATTCAACAGAGTCATATAAGAAGATGTTGGTCTCGCCCATGTATACCCAGTCGGTGTAAGCAAAAATTTCACCACTTTCAATTTCAAAGGCATAACGCGCGGTGAAACTGAAGTTAGACTCAGGTGCTTGTGGAAACGGATTACCATCAACAATCGCCAATCCATTGGAATCAGTCGGATCTAGCAAAGTACACTGACCCGCACCACAACCTGGTGATACGCGTAAGTCCGGATCATCAATTTCAGTGTCGTTATAGCTGTAACCTGCTGTTAGTGTTAAACCTTCAGCAGCAAGCCAAGTGGCTTCAACTTCAAAACCTTGGCCAATACCATTGTCTGCATTAATCAAGCGAGTAAAGTTACCGTCACCACCGATGGCAGAAAACTGCATATCTTCAACTTCGTAGTGATACAAGGCACCATTTAATCGCAACACCCGGTCTAGCAAGTCAGCTTTGAAGCCCACTTCAAATGAAGTTACTGTCTCAGAATCAGCAACAGACGGGGCTGCTTCGAAGGCTACGTCACGGCCCTGAATAGTCGGTGCTCTGAAACCAACAGCAGCACGAGCATAAACACTCACGTCACGATTGATGGTATGATTGATTGAAATATCACCACTTAGCTGGCTATCATCAACTTGCAAATCCGGATATTTCTGAACACTGGCTGCACCAATAACGACAGCGAACCCATTTACGTTTTGATCACCGACCGACAATTGTTTTTCGTCATTCGTGTAGTTCAAGCCTACAGTCAACGTGGTGTCATCAGTCATGTCATAGGCCACTTGACCAAAGATGGCCCAAGACTGGTTGGAGTGCGTAACCGTCGTGGCGCCGAAGAAACCATCAATAGAAGTTACATCGAACTCAGCATCAAACACATAAGCACCGATGGTCCAATCCAGATCGTCCGGGCCAGATTCAACCAGGCGTACTTCGTGAGTAAACTGGTGTAAATCGTCCAGTCTATCTTGCGTAACGGCGCCGAAAGGTATAAAACCAGGGAAGCTGATGTTAGGACCGAAATTGTCGTATTCAGCATAGGTCAAGCCAGCAGGTACGATTGAAACATCGTCTGTCGGGACTATCACACCGCCATCGATATCACCTAAAGAGTCCCCTTCGGCGACATTGTAATCAGTAATTGAAGTCAACGTGATATTACTGTTTAACTCGTGATCGATACGCAAAGTCACACCAGTGTTTTCGTAGTTCTGCGGGTTTCGATCTTGTCTGCCATCACCATCAAGATCGGCATCGTAATATACCACATCACGATCGTAGTTTTGGTTGAAGTCATTACTACCAGTGCTTAGGGCATTGGCTCGGAAGATTGAAGCGGTACCGTCCAGGTCACGACCATAGGCTTGCAGTAACACAGAAGTATCCATGTTAACGTCCCACAGCAGTTGACCACGCCAGGCTAGTTCGTTGAAACCACCCATAGCGTCATTTTCGCCAGTCCAACCATTGTCAATCCAGTCACCGCGATTTTGCGACAACAAAGAAAAACGGCCCGATACGTTATCCGTTAGACCACCACCAACGGCAGCTTCGAGGTTGAATGTGTCCATGGTTGCGACTGAAGCTTCAACGAAAGCTTCAAAATCTTCGGTAGGCTTGCGAGTATCAAATTTAACAATACCTGCTGTAGTGTTACGACCAAACAAGCTACCTTGCGGACCGCGCAACACTTCTACTTGCTCAATATCAAATAAAGGGAAACTCTTCAGGATAACGTTTTCTTTAACGACGTCATCCATGATGATGGACACTGGCTGAGAAGCTGCCAGGTCAAAATCGGTATTCCCTAACCCACGCAGGTAAAAACGAGGGGCAACACGACCGTTAGAGGATTCCGCATTCAAACCCGGCGCTCTTGCAGCCAAAGAAAGAATATCGTCACCACCAGAGAAAATCGCTTCGAACTTTTCACCATTTAGCGCAGAAATAGAAATCGGAACGTCCTGGATGCTCTGAGTTCTTTTCTGGGCTTTTACGGTAATGGTTTCTAAACCGCTATTATCTTCGGCTTCTTGTTCCTGGGCTTGTGCACCAAGAGACAGAAGAGCGCACTGTAGTGCAACTGCAATCGCTGATTTTTTAATCATTTGCTGTGTCCATAAAAAATTAATGTGTGTAAAAACGTTATTCTTATTATTTTTGTACTATTTATTTTAATGCTTATTGCAGATATTTCATTGAAAAAGTGAGTAAAAACAGCAGTTTTTTGTAAACAAATGCCGACTTTTCACTGGTTTTTTCTCTGCACTGGTCAGTCTATGCCCAAAACTACCAAACCACTTGAGTCTCACAGAGATTGACCACTTGGTCAAGATTTGTTTTATTTGCTGCTATTTCAGACGAACATTGTTGTTAATTCCATCAAAAAAGCCCGGCGCTTGAAATAACCTGCCGGGCTCAAAAAAGGTGTTATTTGAAAACCAGTCTATTGTGCTTTGCTGGCCAAAAGACGCTGTTTTTCCGCCTCAGATAAAAACGCCGCTTTAACGCCGTTCTCTTGTACTTGACGCAATTGCGCATCAGACAAACCAATGACATTTTTTGCCACGTCGTATTCATGTGGTAAATCAATGTTGGATACTGCCGGGTCGTCAGTATTCAAGCTCACCACGATTTCGTTGTTCAAAAAGATCGGCATAGGACTATCTTTTACGGCTTTAATGGTTGCTGTTTGATAATTGGAAGTTGGACAAGATTCTACAGAAATATTATTTTTGGCCATGTATTCCATCAACTTAGGATCTTGCGTTGCCGCAACACCATGTCCAATTCGAGTAGCGCCTAACATCTCAATGGCATTCCAGATACTTTGGGGGCCATCAGCTTCTCCAGCGTGTACGGTGATATTCCACCCCGCATCTCTGCCCTTCTTAAAATGCTCCTGATACTGTACCGCCGGAAAGTTTATTTCATCTCCAGCTAAGTCCAATGCCACGATTTTATCCTTGTGTACCAGCAACGACTCCAGTTCTGCCATGCAGGTCTCAGCACCAAAGGTACGGCTTAAGATCCCGATAAGATTGGCTTTAACGCCTGTATCTTTCTCGCCCGTTCTGACACCATCAATTACGGCAGCAACCACGTCTGCCATATTTAGATTGTGATTCATGGCCATGTAGTAGGGAGAGAAGCGCAGCTCAACATAATCAATGCCCTGGCGCTTTGCATCTAGCATATTTTCATAAGCCACAGTGTAACAATCGTCAATATTGGCTAACACTGAAACACCGTAGTCCAGCTTTTGTAAAAAGGCTAACAAATCGCTGGTTTGATCCTGGATTTGGGTCAAAGGAATGAGTTCTTCCAGAGAAGAAGCGGGCAATTCGATGCCATTTTTGTTGGCAAGACGCCAGATGGTTTCAGGTAAAATATTACCATCAAGGTGACGGTGCAAATCCACCAAAGGAAGATCGGTATTTATCATAGTTGTTTCCCTGGATTATAAAAATCGAAAGAGAAACGTTAATTGAGTTGTAGCTTCTCTGCAACCAAAACTGCTTGTGTTCTGTTATTCACTTCCAGTTTTTTGAAAATTGCACTGATGTGAGCTTTTACCGTTGCTTCAGTAATGTTCAGGTCAAACGCGATCTGTTTATTCAACATCCCCCCCTGTAAATGCTTCAATACCTGGAATTGTTTTGGGGTAAGTTCCGCCATTCTGGAGGCAACATCAATGTCCTCTCTTTCCACTTTTATCAGGTTGTCTCTCATGCATTCTGGTAACCAGGTAGAGCCACCTAATATGGCTTTGATAGCATTGGCAGTTTCTGAAGACGGCGTGGTTTTGGGAATAAAACCGCGAGCGCCAAAGGCCATCACTTTTGATACTACGGTTGCCGTATCGCTGACGGATACAACCGCAACAGGTACGTCAGGAAAATCTTCGGAAATGCGAATAACACCGTAGAAGTCTTCACTGCCGGGCATGTGTAAATCCAATAGAACCAAATCAATATCTTTATTCTGCTCTAACAGCGCGATGGATTCGTCCAAAGTTCCTGCGTGTAAAAACTCTAAATCGTCAAGCAAAGCATTAAGTGCCGCTGTTAACGCATCTCTGAACAATGGGTGATCATCTGCTACTATTATTTTTGTCATTCTTGGCCTTATGGAAATCTCTATCACACCTTTTTGGCAATTATGGTGTAGTCTACAACTTTAGTCTAATACTTTTCATGACTGTTTTGTTTCACTCGCAAAAAATTTGTAATTTAAGCAACGAGTTAATGTTTTTGACTACCTTGATTTTGCGTTAGAATAGTGTTTTTTCTTTGACAGCTAAGACATTGACTAAAGATCTTATTTACTCCAAACCACAAGAAAAAGTCGCTGATTTTAAATTTGATCAGGATGTTGTGGCGGTTTTCCCTGACATGATCCAGCGCTCGGTGCCGGGCTATAGCACTATTGTGGATAATATTGGACTGCTGGCTCAGCAATTCGCACAAGACAACAGTACTATTTACGATCTGGGTTGCTCATTAGGCGCTGCCAGCTTATCAGTAAGAAAGTATGCCACTGCCAACAATATTAAAATACAAGCCATCGACAACAGCGCAGAAATGGTAAGCCGCTGTAAAAGTCACCTCGCGGCGTTTAAATCCGATATTCCCGTAGTTGTAGAACAAGCCGACGTGCTGGAAACTAAAATCGAAAACGCTTCGGTTGTTATACTGAATTTCACCTTGCAGTTTATCGCCCCTGAAAAACGTCAGGAAGTGCTGGAAAACATCTACACCGGGCTCAATCCGGGTGGTGTGCTAATATTGTCTGAAAAAGTTTCCCTGGGACATTCGACGGCAGACGAAAGCTTGATTGAACTGCACCATGAATTTAAACGCCGCAATGGTTACAGCGAACTAGAGATTAGCCAAAAGCGCACAGCTCTTGAAAATGTAATGAAACTGGAATCCTTGCCCTTTCACCTGAATCGCTTGAAACAAATCGGCTTTACGGAAACTCTAACCTGGTTTCAGTGTTTTAACTTCGCCTCTATGCTGGCTATCAAACCCCTTGAAAACTGAGAAGACGAGCAATGAAGTGGTTTTATGATTTTTACCGGGAAATCGCGACAACGGATTTAGCCCATTGGCTGGAAACCTTGCCTGCTCATTTAGCTAAGTGGCACAAAGAGGCATTACATGGCGACTTTAAAAAGTGGCTAAAGTTAGTTGAGCAATTGCCCAAAACCCAGCCATCACAGGTCAATTTGACAGACTCAGTGAGCATCGGCAGCGCTAATGACATCACCGAATATCAGCAGAAACAAATCAACGGACTACTCAAACAGTTCATGCCATGGCGCAAAGGTCCCTTTTACATTCACGATATCCATATCAATACTGAATGGCGCTCTGATTGGAAATGGGATCGGGTTGCCCCACACATTTCATCATTAGCCAACAAAACCGTGCTAGATGTGGGCTGTGGCAGCGGCTATCATATGTGGCGTATGTTGGCGCAAAAACCTGAAATGGTAGTGGGTATCGACCCAACTCAATTATTTTTAATTCAGTTTCAGGCAATCAAACACTTCGCGCCGAACCATCCTATTCATCTATTGCCACTGGGCATTGAACAAATGCCAGCATTGAGAGCCTTTGATACGGTGTTTTCAATGGGCGTGTTGTATCACCGCAAAAGCCCCTTTGAGTTTTTACAGCAACTCAAAGAACAGTTGAAATCTGGTGGTGAGTTGGTGTTGGAAACCCTGGTGGTGGAAGGCGATGAAAACACCGTACTTGTACCAGGTGAACGCTATGCTCAAATGCGCAATGTTTGGTTTATACCCAGCGTTAAGGCTCTAGAACATTGGATGAGCCGAGCGGGATTCAAGAATATCCGCTGCGTCAATCTCGACGAAACCAGACTCGAAGAGCAACGAGCCACCGACTGGATGACCAGTCACTCCCTTGTGGATTTTCTGGACAAAGACGACATCAGTAAAACCATTGAAGGCTACCCCGCTCCACTGAGAGCAACACTGATAGCAAACAGATAATCGGCTGGATATAAAATTACCATAAAGAGCTAAAAGTCTGATGAAAGAGCATATAGGCAAGTGAACTTTTTTTCTTTACACTGCATCAGACCTATCTAAAAAGAGAATTAATATGGATCCTATCTCTACTTTTTTCAGTGCCTGGCAGCTTTCCGAAGAAGATAGCCGGGCGAGTACCATCAAAAGCGTCGTTATCCCTGAAGTGGAATATCATGATCCACGTACCCCTGAAACCATAAATAGCGTTGATGCACTTTGTGCTTATGTGGGTATGTTTAGCGCCAATGCGCCGGGTTGGAAGGCTGAAGTGGTAAAAAGCGACACCATAGGCAAACACACCCGCGTAACGGTAGCCTTCGGCGGTATGGGACCGGATGGCAAGCAAGTGGTACAACATGGACAATACTTTGTAGAGGTATCTGATAATCACATTATCCGCATGACGGGTTTTGTCGGTACAGGCGAGCCCACCTGATTTTAATTTAATTATTATTTAGCCAGTCTTTGAGAAGCTTTGTGGTGGCGTCGGTGGACAAATTGCCATCCACCACAAAGTCACTGGTACTTTTAGCCTGAGCCGCCGTTTCGATATAAATCTCTCTGAGATGATCATCGTAATTTGTCAAATAAGTTAACACTTGAGTGGCAGAGTCTCCATTAGCATGCTCAAAATTGCGCTGTATGACACGAGATAAGCAAACCTCCAAAGGAGTATCAAGAAACACAGCAACATCAATAAATACGGCTATAGATTCACGACAACGAGCAAAGGGTTCTTCAATAAACACGTAAGGATAGGCATTATCCTGCTTTATGGCCTTGAGTGCCTTAACAAAGCCCGGGGTTTTAAGTTCAGATAAATTTGCCCCCTGGTGCAACCAGGCTTTCATATCTTTCGGGTAAGTGTGCTTTTCAACATAGTCATCGAACAGCAAATAGGGACAGCTGAAGTGTTCTGACAGTAATTTAACCAGCGTTGTTTTCCCACTACCGGAGACACCGCTTATGGCCACAACCTTCAATTTTTTCTATCCTTAAAAACTTTATTCACCATCTATTTGCTTTTTCATCATCGGCGGATTTAGCTTGCACCCAAAATTCTCCGTATTGAGTGGTTTCTTTTTTCCAAAAAGGCGCTTTGGTTTTCAGATAATCCATTACAAACTCACAAGCTTGAAAAGCGGCGCCTCGGTGAGCACTGGAAACCGCAACAAGCACTATCTGATCTGCCAGTTGTAGCTGACCTACCCGATGAATAATGGTTATCCCGTTTAAGGACCAGCGTTGTGCTGCTTGCGTAGCTATATCATTTAAGGCTTTTTCCGTCATGCCGGGATAATGCTCTAACTTCAACCCGGTAACATCGCGTCCATCATTAAAGTCTCTTACAAGACCAATAAAGCTCACAACGGCACCAGAATCAGCGTGGTCTCCCAGCAATGCTTGATACTCATTCTGCACAGAAAAGTCATGCTCCTGCACTGATATCTTAATCTGTGCCAAGCTTAACCTCCGGTTACCGGCGGGAAAAACGCCACTTCATCGCCTGCTTTTAAGCTCACATCGTCGCTGCTAATGGTTTGATTTACCGCAGCAATGGCCAGTCCACTGGCAAGCAATTCTTTCCATAGTGGCGATCTTTGCGCCAGGATATCGCGCAATTCAGACACGGTTTTAGGTTGCTCAGCGAGTTCTAGTTTATCACATTGAAGTTGCTCTCTGAGCTGCGCGAAAAATAATACGGTTAACATGCAGATGCTCCATTGTTTACTGTGCCCTGCTCTCTTATCCAGTGGCCGGTTTTACCGCCTGTTTTAGACTGCACTTTAATGTCAGAGATAACCATCTCTGGATCCGCCGCTTTGCACATATCAAACAAGGTTAAACAGGCCACCGATACTGCGGTGAGCGCTTCCATTTCAACCCCCGTTTTACCGGCGAGTTTACACAACGCACGCACATTAATTTGTGACTGGCTCTCATCAGGTTCAAAGTCAACCTGCACTTTACTCAACATCAATGGATGACAAAGGGGAATAAGATCGGCACATTTTTTTGCAGCCTGGATGCCTGCGATTCTGGCCACGGCTAATACATCACCTTTGGCATGACCGCCAGAAACAATTAAATCAAAGGTTGCTTTGGACATCATTACTTTGCCTGTCGCCACTGCAGCTCGTTGGGTAACCGACTTTCGTGTAACATCTACCATGCTAGCCTCACCTTTGGCATTAATGTGGCTGAGGGATGGTGAGTTAGAGGAATTAGATTCTTGCATAATAAACGCCGCTTAACTGGTTAAATGACCAACGAAATTGCAAGGTTTGTGTGTGCTATCCAGCTGTTCTTTCAGGATGCCATTCCAACCCGTTTTACATGCTCCTGTGGAGCCCGGTAAACAGAAAATAGCAGTGCGATTGGCAATACCTCCAAACGCTCTGGATTGCACGGTGGAAGTGCCAATCTCCTGATAAGAAATGTGTCTGAATAGTTCGCCGAAGCCCTCGATACTTTTGTCAAACAGTACACTCAAAGCTTCGGGTGTCGTATCCCGGCCAGTAAAGCCGGTTCCACCCGTACTCACCACCACCTGAATTTGCTCATCAGCAATCCAGCGAGACACAATTTCTCTGAGTTTGTATTTATCGTCTATCACTATCGCTTTTTCAACAATGTGATGGCCAGCCTCGGTAATCGCTTCTACCAAGTAACGACCTGAGGAATCCGTTTCTTCGGTGCGGGTATCAGATACGGTCAATACCGCAATATTAAGTCTTGTGTTTTCAGAGTTCATAAATGAAATTTGCCTTATTTTCCTTATCCACCTAGCATCGCCAGGTGTTTTGTTGCGCCAGTTTTACCCTCGTGCAACCAGTGACTTATATCTTTGGTGGTAAGTAATTCGCTGATTTTATGCCTTAACGCCAGCTCATCACCATTGGCGATCTCTTCTCGCAATGATAGACCTTGTTCAGCGAACAAACACAGATGTAATTTACCGGTAGCTGAAATTCGTAAACGATTGCAGCTATCACAAAAATCCTTACTGTACGGCATAATAAGTCCAATTTTGCCAGCGTAATCAGGATGATGAAACTCTTGCGCCGGTCCGGCTGATTTACCCCTGACAATGCGCGTCCAACCTTGTTGTAATAAGCGCTGCTTGATGGGTTCACCGGCAATGTGATGTTGTTTGAAAAATTGATGACTCAGCCCGGTTTCCATCAACTCTATGAATCTCAAAGTGACAGGCGTGTCTTGCAACCAATTCAAAAACTGTTGCAGGCTACTTTCATTCACCCCTTTCATTAGAACAGAATTGATTTTAACGGGTATTCCCATGGCAGCTGCTTTGTCCACACCGGCCAGAATCGCCTTTAACTTATCAGCACCCGTTATACTGTTAAATACGTTGGCGTCTAGAGAGTCAATACTGACATTGATACCAGCGATACCGGCTTGATGCCAGTCATCAATCACATCAGGAAAACGATAGCCATTGGTGGTGATCACCACTTTGTCGATGCCGTCTGTTCTAGCACAAGCTTCGATAATTTGAGGCAGATCTTTTCGCAGAGACGGTTCCCCGCCAGTTAGGCGTATTTTAGACGTGCCTAATGAGGAAAATGTGCGGGCAATGGTTTTTATCTCACTAAGAGATAAGAAGTCCCTATCGGAATCACATTGGTAACCATCCGGTAAACAGTAGTTACAGCGAAAATTACACACGTCTGTTATAGACAGGCGCAGGTAATGAAACCGGCGTCCGTGAGTATCTTGAAGCATTACACACCTTTCCAAGTTAAAGAGCTACCGCATCCATTCGGCACCGCTTTCGGGAGGCTGTTCGATTTCTCGGTGGCCAGCAACAAAACTGACAAACAACCCGTGCTTTGCACCATCACCTCATGTAACAGCTTGCAAAGCGGCCAGAGCACCCTATAGCTAGTGATAACTACTTAGGAACCAAGGCTCGGAGTTTCGTTTTTAGTGATCTTCAAATTACCCCTGACAACGCTTAATTACAATGCCTAATCGTGCATTATTTGTAACTTCAGGTTTGAAAGGAATTTGAGTGTCGGCATTGCCCACTACGGCAATGCCGCAGTGGCGATATTATTGATGCGGGCAACAATGGCTTTTAAGCCATTGCCTCGTGTCGGGCTAATATGCCTTTCCAGATCTAATTGCCTGAAATACTCATCAATATCAAAGGCGATGATATCTTGTGGTGATTTGTTGTTATAAGCCGCAAGCACAAGCACTAGAAGGCCTTTAACAATGACTGCATCGCTATCCACCAGAAACTGGATGCGCTCTTTATCACCGCCGATTTCCAACCAGACATTACTTTGACAGCCCTTTACAAGACGGTCCGGGGTTTGCAATTCAGCGGGAAACGGCTCGAGGGCTTTCCCCAAGTCAATGATGTATTTGTAGCGCTCTTCCCAGCTGTCAAAAAATGCCAGGTCGTCAAGAATTTCGTCAGTAGTGGGTAGACTCATAGATTAAAAACTGTCTTTTGCTGAAATTAGAAAAACAGGCCAGCTTCCAGCTGTGCCTCTTCGGACATCATATCTTTTGTCCAGGGTGGATCAAATACCAGATTAACATTTACAGCGGTGACATTAGGCACTTTTGCTACGCGATATTTTACATCACTGATAAGTACCGGGCCCATACCACAGCCGGGTGCGGTCAGGGTCATGTCAATCGTAACCAAACCACTGTTCTGCTCTATATCGACTTTGTAAATCAAACCAAGAGACACCAAACTAATGGGAATTTCAGGATCGAAGATGGTATCTAACGCTTGATTTACCTGTTCTTCGAGTATTCCATCGTGTCCGGTGGAATCAAAACTGAGTTCTTCTGGTTTCATGCCAATGGCATCACCGTCTGTACCATCAATGCGCAGCATATTGCCCATCCAGGTGACGGTATAGTTACCGCCAAGGGCTTGATTGATGGTTACAAACTGGTTTGCGGGAATTGTGGTCTGTTCCCCCGAAGGCACACGCCTTGCCGGGCACTCTCGCTGAGTTACCACCATTTTTTTCTGCATCAGAATGATTAACCTACGTTGAAGCTTTCGCCGCAGCCACACTCACTGACTACATTGGGATTATTAAAACGGATCTCGCCGTTGATCCCTACGGTAACGTAGTCGATTTCGGTGTCTTGTACTAATGGCGCAGCATCTGCTGCAATCAGCATAACCATGCCGTTATCCAGGGTAATTTCTAAATCGTTAGCTTTTTTTTCTGCGACAGCATCCAGCGTGTATGCATAGCCAGAACAACCGCTTACCTTGGTACCAAGACGTATCATTTTATCCTGACTGTCACCCAGCATTTTTGCGAAGTGTGCCTTGGCTGAATCAGTAACGGTTACCAGCGCTGCTGTTGGATCGAATGTATTTACTGACATATTCAATTCTCTTACATCAACATCATTTTGACTTTCTTTAATGCGATAAATAGCGCTTCAATATCTTCTACGGTGTTGTAAATAGAAAACGAAGCGCGCGCTGTTCCGGGAACGCCCAGTCGTTGCATTAAAGGTTGCGCACAGTGGTCCCCTGTGCGAATAGCAATGCCCTGCTTATCCAGCAAAAAGCCAATATCGGCAGGGTGTGTGCCTTCAATAACAAAACTAAACACACCAATTTTGTTTGCTGCATTGCCTTTAATAATCAGACCATCAACCGTGGCAGATAATTCCACGGCTTTGTCCATCAACCGCTTTTCATGTTGCTTAACCGCTTCAAGATCAAGCGTATTAAACCAATCAATGGCGGCACCAAGTCCAACGGCACCGGCAATATTGGGCGTACCCGCTTCAAGCCGATTGGGCAACTCACCCCATGTGGCACTTTCATACGTAACCACAGAAATCATTTCGCCACCGGTTTGCCAAACAGGCCAATCGCACAAGACTTCAGCACGTCCCCACAATACGCCAATCCCGGTAGGAGCAAAAAACTTGTGCCCAGAGAAAGCGTAAAAATCACAACCTAATGCCTGCACATCAACATCGCCATGGGCAATACCTTGCGCACCGTCTATCATCACCCAAGCGCCAACAGCTTTAGCCATAGGGATAAGTTCGCTTAACGGGTTAATCGTTCCAAGCGCATTGCTTATGTGAGGAATGGCCACAAACTTAGTAGCATCACAAAGCAAACGCTGAAATTCAGCAAGGTTCAATTCCCCATCATCGGTAATGGGCGCAATTTTTAAAGTGGCGCCGGAAACCTTACACACCTGTTGCCAGGTAACCAGATTAGCATGATGTTCCATTTCCGTAACGATCACTTCGTCACCGGCTTTGAGTAACTGTTTAGCGCCATTGGCCACTATATTGATAGATTCAGTAGTACCTGCAGTCCAGATCACCTCTTTCTTATCAAAAGCATTAATAAAGTTTGCCACTTTTTCGCGAGCGGCTTCATACAAACGGGTCGCTTCGTCTGCCAATGTGTGCGCACCGCGATGTACGTTACTATTACAATGGGTGCAATAATGGCTGATAGCATCGATTACGGCTTGCGGCTTTTGCGTGGTAGCAGCGTTGTCTAGATATACCAACGGGTTGCCGTCAACCGTGCGCTGCAGGATTGGGAACTGCTGTCGAATTGCTACAACATCTAAACTCATGCTTCAATCGGGTCCAGGTTCATATTGGCAAAACGCTGTTGTAACTGAGGACGCAACCACTGTGCTAATGCTTCATTTGGCATCTCATCCACCAGCGCATTGATAAATCCAAAATTCAACATCACCAGAGCCTGAGCTTTACTTACACCGCGGCTGGTGAGGTAATACAGGGCTGATTTATCTAACTCAGCGACCGTAGCACCGTGCGCACAGCGCACGTCATCGGCATAAATTTCTAATTCTGGTTTAGTATTAATAGTGGCGTTATCGGTTAACAACAGATTCTTGTTGTTTAGCTCCGCCAGTGTTTTTTGGGCATCGCGATGAATGTGAATGCGACCATTAAAGGTGGCAGTGGCTTTATCACCCACAATACCGCGAACCGTTTCATCTGTTGTACAGTGGCCTATCTCATGCTCGATACAGCTATGTAAATCGAACTTTTCTCCCGCATCCAGCAAATATACCGCATTGATTTTGGCGTGTGCACGCTCACCGCGATGCATCACATCCACATCCAGACGGGACAATTCAGAGCCAAAACCCACCAGCGTAGAGTTAATCTCGGCTTCACTTTTAAGCTCAAAGTGACTACCACCAATACTCAAGGCTTGTCCGGTTCTCAGGCAAAAACGGTAGTGCTCCAGATAGGCATTTTCGGCTACAAAGTATTCCGCAAATCCAGAAAAGTAACTGGCCTGGGTACCTTCAGCATGCTCAATTACCGTCGCTTTCGCACCCTGCCCTAACCGCACCACGATACGATGTTGTACATCAATATCCTGGGTAATGGTATTGACGATGCGCAGCGGCTGTTTTATTTCTGCATTAGCCGCAATATCAACAATCAAACCATTGTCAGCAAGCGCATCATTCACCAGACCAAATAAGTGTTTTTGCGGTTTACAGGCGGTGAACGCGTTAACCGCCCATGCTTGTGCTTGTGAGTCTGGCTGAGCCAAATCCACAATGCTAAGCCCTTCAGGTAGCGACTGACTGATCCCCTGAAAATGGCCATCTACAAAATGCAAATCAATGGCATCGAGGTTTTCAATTGCGTGCAGTTCGGCCACACCTGCAGCACTGGCACCTTCACCTGAGCGTTTTTCCATAGCTCGAACGGAGGTGTATTTCCAGTCTTCGGTTTTACGGCTTGGCCAAGCTTGTTGTTTTAGTAATGCAAGAGAAGCTTGACGCTGACCAGAAAGCCAATCATCAACCTGCTGACCTTTCTCAATCGCATTGGCTAACCAGGCACTCATGCAGTTTCCTCTTCCGCATTGCGGTCATAAGTCTCCAACCAGGCGTAACCCTCAGCTTCAAGTTCGTGGGCCAGAGAAGCATCGCCGCTTTTCACGATTTTGCCATCGGATAATACGTGTACAAAATCGGGCTTGATGTAATCGAGTAAGCGCTGGTAATGAGTTACCACTACGAAGCTACGTTTGTCATCACGTTGACTGTTTACGCCTTCGGCTACGACTTTTAACGCGTCGATATCCAAACCCGAGTCTGACTCATCCAGAATGCATAGGGTTGGCTGCAGTAAGATCATTTGCATGATTTCGTTGCGCTTTTTCTCACCACCGGAAAAACCTTCGTTAACGCCGCGCTTTAAGAATTCCAGCGGCAGGTTTACTTGCTTGCAGGCAGCTTTAGCCGCTTTGAGAAAATCTGCTGAACTTAGCGCTTCTTCACCGCGGGATTCACGTACGGAATCAACTGCCGCTTTCATAAACTCCAGATTGCTCACACCGGGAATTTCAACCGGATACTGGAAGGCAAGGAACAAACCCGCTCTGGCGCGATCTTCAATTTCCATATCCAGTAAGTCTTCACCATTTAAAGTAGCGCCACCTTCAGTGACTTCGTAGCCATCTTTACCTGACAAAACGTACCCTAAGGTACTTTTACCAGCGCCATTTGGTCCCATAATGGCATGGACTTCACCAGGGTTAATTTCCAGACTCAGGCCTTTCAGGATGTCTTTTTCTTCGACTTTCGCTTTTAAATTATCAACTTTTAACATTTATTCACTACCTTACTTGCGCTACAGGCCTTAACCTACTGAGCCTTCTAAACTGATTTCTAACAACTTGCCCGCTTCCACGGCGAATTCCATTGGAAGTTCTTTGAACACCTCTTTGCAAAAGCCGTTTACGATCATGGACACTGCCTTTTCTGCATCGAGTCCTCGCTGCTGACACAAAAACATCTGTTCATCGCTGACTTTTGAGGTCGTCGCTTCGTGCTCAACAATGGCACTGGGATTACTGCTTTCTACATAAGGGAAAGTGTGCGCACCACACTTGTCACCAATCAGCAGCGAATCACACTGGGTAAAGTTACGGGCTTTTTTTGCACTCTTGTGCATTTGCACCAGGCCGCGATAACTGTTGTTACTTTGTGCTGCAGATATCCCTTTGGAGATAATAGTAGATTTGGTGTTTTCACCGATATGGATCATTTTCGTTCCGGTATCAGCCTGCTGCTTACCGCGAGTCAATGCCACGGAATAAAATTCACCTACACTATTATCGCCTTTCAATATACAGCTTGGATATTTCCAGGTGATGGCAGAACCCGTTTCGACTTGCGTCCAAGAGATCTTTGCATTGGTATGGCAAATTCCACGTTTGGTTACGAAGTTGTATATCCCACCTTTGCCGTCGGCATCACCCGGATACCAGTTCTGCACTGTAGAATATTTGATTTCAGCATCATCTAAAGCCACCAGCTCTACAACAGCGGCATGTAGCTGATTTTCATCGCGCTGTGGAGCGGTACAACCTTCCAGATAACTGACATGGCTGCCTTCGTCAGCCACAATCAGGGTACGTTCAAACTGACCGGTATTTTGCTCATTTATCCTGAAATAGGTGGATAGCTCCATCGGGCAACGCGTACCTTTAGGAATGTAAACGAACGAACCATCGGTAAACACCGCGCAATTCAAAGCTGCAAAGTAGTTATCATGCTGAGGCACAACGCGGCCAAGATACTTTTTAACCAACTCTGGATATTTGTGCACTGCCTCAGAGATTGGACAAAAGATAACGCCCGCCTCTTCCAGCTTTTCACGATAGGTGGTGACGACAGAGACAGAATCGAATACCGCATCTACGGCAACACCCGCCAACATCTCTTGCTCGTGAAGGGGAATCCCCAACTTCTCATAAGTGGCCAATAATTCCGGATCCACCTCATCAAGAGATTTGGGTTTGTCCGCCATACTTTTGGGAGCGGAATAATAAGAGATATCTTGGTAATTTATCTTTGGGTAATGCAGATGTGCCCATTCAGGTTCTTCCATCTTTTGCCAGATGCGAAACGCCTTCAGGCGCCAATCTAACATCCATTGTGGTTCACCTTTGACTTCAGAAATGCGTCTGACCACATCTTCGTCCAGCCCAGGCGCAAAAGTTTCTGACTCAATTGCTGAGACAAACCCTGCTTCGTACTCTTTTTTTAACGCGTCTTCTATTTGTTCAGACATACCATCATCTTTCGTTAAGCTGACAATAACGCCAATTTCTCTCCAAGAAGAGGTAAAACAGGCGCCAGTCTCAATAATGGCGGCAATGGTAAATTACTTGAGTAATTTACTCAAGTATTATCCAGTTGATAGCGATTGGAATCACCAATCTCAGCAGGATTATTTGTTTATGACTTATATTTAAGCCTTATTTCGCACCAAAAAAAGGCAAAGCATTGCACCAAGTCAAGGCCAAGTCACAATCTCACTCACCTTTATGGTGCAATATTCTAAAACAATTCTACATCAATGTTTTTACTGAGTTGCCTGGTTGCCCCGATATTACTCGTATACAAAGGTCGGAGCAGGACTTGTGATCGAATGGCATAGATGTTGAACTCCTGTTGTTATTACAAGATGTTGCGGTTAACAGGAGTTCAGCCATTAACGCCGAATTTTTAGCAAACTTTTTGAAGGTTCATCAGCTACCTGAACACTTCACTGAAACAGTATCTGACTTTTTCTTACCGCTTGCTGAGCGCATTAAAAACAAGGTCCAGGAAAAGAGCGGGACCTTTTACCTCGGCATTAACGGATGTCAGGGTTCTGGTAAATCCACCTTGAGTGATTTTCTCGGTGAATGGCTCACAGCACAAGGACTCTCGGTTGCGGTATTATCCCTTGATGATTTTTATCACAACCGTCAAATCCGGAAATCTCTCTCCGAATCAGTTTCTCCTTTGTTAGCCACACGTGGTGTTCCGGGAACCCACGATACTCAGCTAATGCAGCAAACTTTAACAAGCTTGGCGACTTCAGAAAAATGCGCACTCCCCCGTTTTAACAAAGCAATTGATGACCCGCACCCAAAAAGCCAATGGCCAATAATGAAAGGTCCGGTAGACCTGGTTATTGTGGAAGGCTGGTGTTGGGGGGTGACAGCCCAGACCCCGCTACAACTTCGATACCCGGTTAATGCCTTAGAAGCGGAACAGGATGCCAACCTCACCTGGCGAAACTGGGTTAATCAGCAACTTCTGGAGAATTACCAACCTTTACATCAAATGATGGATTTTTGGGTGATGTTACAAGCGCCGAGTTTTGACAACGTATTTCAATGGCGCCTGGAACAAGAGCAAAAATTATCAGCTAAGCTTAAGGACGAAAAGCAACACCGCGTTATGAGTGAACAACAAATCAAGGACTTTATTCAATACTATCAACGATTAACAGAAGAGTGTTTAAGAACGCTTCCGCAGCAAAGCGACATTGTATTGAAACTCAATGCTCAACGTACCATCGTCGAAGTACGCGGTTTATAACATGCGTGTCAAAAGGAGACGTAGCTTATGTCCTTAACCACTTTTTTGATTTTTACTGATCTGGATGGAACGTTACTGGATCACGACAACTATAGTTTTGAGGCCGCAGCAGGCACCTTACAAAAACTCAAAGCAGCCGGACATTTTGTTATTCCCAACACCAGTAAAACCTTCGCTGAGTTGAGTAGTTTTAAGCAAAGTGCGCAGCTCAACACCCCGTTTATCTTTGAAAACGGATCCGCAGTAGCTATTCCAAAGGACTTTTTCCCTTGGCAACCACCAGAAACAGTGGAAAAAGAAAACATGTGGATTAAGTCATTTAGTCCGGAACGAAGTCATTGGCTCTCCCTCATTCAGCAGCATGGACAACACTTTTACGGTATGTTCAAAGGCTTTTCACAAATGAGCACAGAAGAAGTGGTTAGCCTTACGGGTCTATCCCATGATGCGGCCCACCAAGCTATGCAACGTCAATATGGGGAGCCGTTACACTGGAATGGCGACGAATATGCCAAACGAGAGTTTTTGCATACCATGCAAGCCGCAGGAGCAAAAGTGCTTACTGGTGGCAGGTTCACTCATATCTGCGGTGACAGTGATAAGGGCAAAGCCATGCTATGGCTGGCGCAAATGTTTTCACGCGAGTGCGAAGAGCAAGAGTTTAAAACAATTGCATTAGGTGACAGCCAAAACGATAGCGCCATGCTGGAAGCTGCAGACATTGCTGTGCAGATAAAATCCCATAGCCACCCATTTCCAAAAATAAAAAAACAACAACATCTTTACCAAAGTACCCTCTACGGACCAGCTGGCTGGTCTGAATGCCTCGAAAAAATCGTGTTCAATCAGGAGTAAATGACCATGGCAGACTTTTACCAAAATGGGGTAATTACCACATTACACAACTTAGTAGACCGAAGCATAGAGGAACTGGAAAGCGAATTAAAATCCTTCAGTCAGTCTCGCCCTATGGGCTTGTTACTGCCCTCGCTTTTTTCAGAACTTGAAGGCGAAGCGCTACCCAACATCATTGATGATATTGCCAAGGTAGACTATCTATCACAGGTGGTGATAGGTTTAGATAGAGCCACAGAAGAACAATACCGTCATGCATTGCAGTTTTTCAGCAAACTCCCGCAGCACCATCGCGTATTGTGGAACGACGGGCCACGCTTAAAAGCCATAGATGCCAAACTGCAAGCACTAGAATTGGCACCAACTGAATTGGGCAAAGGGCGCAATGTTTGGTATTGCATGGGTTATATTTTGGCCACCAAAAAGGCCGAATCTATCGGCCTACACGATTGCGATATTTTAACTTATGATCGCGGCCTGTTGGCGCGTTTACTCTACCCGGTTGCCAATCCGAGGTTCAATTACGAGTTCAGTAAAGGTTATTACGCTAGAGTTGCAGACGGTAAGATCAACGGTCGAGTATCCCGGTTACTGGTTACCCCTTTGATTCGAGCGCTGCAAAGAGTATGTGGGCACAATGAATACCTGGAGTACATGGACAGCTTCCGCTATCCATTGGCTGGTGAGTTCTCCTTCCGCCGCGATGTGCTCAATGATTTACGTATTCCCAGCGACTGGGGACTGGAAATCGGTACATTATCAGAAATGCACCGCAATTATTCTCACAACCGTATTTGTCAGGTGGATATTGCTCAAACTTATGATCACAAACATCAGGATCTATCCCTTGATAACCAGCAAGCGGGCTTATCTAAAATGTCCATTGATATCGCCAAGGCTCTGTTTCGCAAGCTCGCTACCCAGGGCGAAAAATTCGATGCCGGCACATTCCGTTCATTAAAGGCCACTTATTACCGTATAGCACTTGATTTTGTTGAAACCTTCAATAACGATGCCATCATGAACGGCTTAAAATTTGATATCCATACAGAAGAAAATGCCGTGGAGATGTTCGCACAAAACATCATGACTGCAGGACAACACTTTCTGGAAAACCCCATGGAAACACCGTTTATTCCCACCTGGAACAGAGTGGTGAGTGCGGTACCGGATATTCTGGATGAAATCAAAGAAGCCGTTGAATTAGATTTTAATGAATTTAGCTAAGGAACTTTTGCTATGTCAGAGCTGTTAGATAACCTGAAACACAAACTACAGCAGCAACTTGAGGTGATTTACGACGGTATCACGTTGAATCGCTCCTATGACAAACTCAGTGATGAACTAATCGCTCTGATGCGCCTTAACGACGAAATTCAGCAACCAGGCTTTTTTCAGAATAACTGGGATGAAGGTGATGTAATATTGATCACCTATGGTGACAGCGTTATTCGGGATAATGAACACCCATTAAAAACACTGCGTAAATTTATGGACAAGTATTTTGGTAACACCATTAATAGTGTCCACATATTGCCCTTCTTCCCTTACAGTTCCGACGATGGCTTTTCTGTGATTGATTATTCCAGTGTCAATGAAGCCCTTGGCGACTGGAAGGATATAGAAAACATTGCTGGCGACAGACGTCTGATGGCGGATTTGGTGATAAACCACTGTTCCAGTCGCAGTGCCTGGTTCCAGAACTTTATCAGAGGCGAGGGACCGGGATCGGATTACTTCTTTACCGCTTCCCCCGACGATGATTTGTCACAAGTTGTACGCCCTCGCACCTCGCCACTGCTGCGAGAGACAGAGACGGCGCGAGGGTTGGAGCACGTCTGGTGTACCTTTAGTCACGACCAGGTGGATTTTGATTTTCGCAATCCCGATGTGCTTTTGGCCTTTGTGTCTATTATCAGACAATACCTTGACTCAGGTGTGCGCATTTTCCGCATGGATGCCGTGGCTTTCTTGTGGAAAATAGTCGGTACCACCAGCATCAACTTGATGCAAACCCACGAAATTATTCGATTGTTGCGCTCCTTGATAGAACACGCACAACCGGATGCTGTGATCATCACTGAAACTAACATTCCCAACACGCAAAACCTGACTTACTTTGGCAACGCCAACGAAGCTCACGCCATATACAACTTTAGTCTGCCCCCATTGCTGGTTAACACCTTGATCACCGGCAACTGTCTGTACTTGAAACGCTGGTTAATGAGTATGCCGCCGGCACAAAATGGAACCACCTACTTTAATTTTATTGCTTCCCACGACGGTATTGGGCTTCGCCCCGCTGAGGGATTGTTGTCTGATGAGGAAATAAGCACGCTCATCAACACCATGAAGCAATTTGGCGGACGTATATCATGGCGCACCACTGAAAGTGGTGAGCAAAAAGCTTACGAGATGAATATTGCGTTATTCGATGCCTTGCAGGGAACAACAGCTGGACCAGACAAATGGGGATTAGAGCGCTTTATTTGCGCCCATGCCATCATGTTAGGTCTTGAGGGTATCCCGGGCATCTACATCCATAGCATGTTAGGTACCGCGAATGATTATGAGAAGTTGAAAAATACCCATCACAATAGAGCGATAAACCGCAAGCGTTGGGATTACGACATGCTGACCATGGAGCTTGGTTCTAAATTCAATCACCATCAAAAAGTGCTGAACAGAATGAAACAGCTCATTGATATTCGCACCCGACAAAAAGCGTTCCACCCTAATGCCATACAATTTACCCTGCACTTGGGCTTGCAGCTATTTGGATTCTGGCGCCAAAGCATGGATCGCCGTCAAAGCATTTTTTGTATCAGCAATATCACAGACGAGCCGCAAATATTGCGTATGGGGGAACTCAACTTAACGGTTACTGATACCTGGCGAGACCTGATCACTGATACCAAGATCAGCGATCCTATGGAAGAGGTTACCCTGCAACCCTACCAGACAGTATGGTTAGCTAATAGCTGACACTACTCCCTAAAAACCAAACAAAAAAAGGCAGCGATTGGCTGCCTTTTTGCTTTCAACGCGATACCATTACCGCATCAAAATTTCGCACCAAACCACAACCAGGTTTTATCAGTATCCACTGCATAATCATCGGCGGAATAGCCTGAGTACTTCAAGCCAACGGAATAATTCTTGTTGAAGGCATAGGTGTATTGCAACTCTAGCTCGGTTCCATAGTCGTCAAGACCGGCCACATTTTCATCGGCTGAAAAGTCGTGCCAGACGATGTGATATTTACCACCCATCAACTTACCTTGTAATTTGATGTACAGATCCTGCAAGCCATTGCCTGGCGTCCCCAAGAAAATGTCCGCCCAACCATTGAATTTATGTAAGGTGGCCAAAGGTGTGGAAAATCCATAAGCACCGTTATCAGACCCTAAGTTTTCAAGGCCCAAAGTCAACTTATGGCCGTTATAACCCACTCCACCTTCCAGCAACCAATAATTGGCATCGAATTCATTGCCAAGAGTCTCGCTAGTTTGAGTGGCGTACTCCAATTGATAAAACAACCTTACCGAGTCTATTTTCTGGTTGCCGGCAAAGCGAATACCATAAGTATCCAGACTGTTATCAGTATTGTTATCTACTTCCAGTAAATACGCGTAGCCAGTTAAAGTACCGATATCGCTTTTGTAACTGACATTCACCAGATGATCTTCAGAGTCCAAATCAGCGTCGTCAGCAAAAATGCGGTTGCGTTGATTGATAAAATAGTAACGCGCGGTCAGCTGCTTGTTGAATTTGTGCACCAAGCTAATGGCATCAAATGTTTGTCTGTCTTGACGCCAGCCAACATGCCCAACGTGTCTATGATTATCTAGCGCAATAACCTGGCGACCAAATCGCGCTGTGGTTTTGACATTTGAATACTGCACGAAAGCTTGATCTAATTCCGTTGACTTAGGGTCAGCGATAACGGAATACACGCCGGTATTAAACCCGGAAGGCGGTACGCTATAATCATCGATACCCATTACCGAACGCACGTCCTCAGCTTCTACTAAAAAAGAGAAACCATTAGTCGCAGCTGATTTATAAGTCAAGCGAGTACGCAGTGTTAGGGCATCGGCGTCTTCCAGTGCGTTGTCTTGATCAACGGTTTCATAGCGCAGGTTAAAATCAAGCGTGGTTTTACCATTTTTAATGGCCTTCGCTAAAGAGTCCTCAGCTTGCACCTGACTGGCAGTGACTGCCAAGGCGACAGCTGATAGAGACAATCCCAGCTTTCGTTGCAGATTATTCATTTTGTGTGTCCAAGTTTTGTGTAGTGTGCTCTTTTAATTTAGCGCCTTATGCGCTGCTGTCCATAATACTAACGGCTAATATCTTTCGATGTGCCTAAATATTTGTGTTGATGATACAACAAATCGAGTAATATCTTGCACTTAGTTTATTTCACAAATATTCATCTGATGTCAAAACTTCACCTTAAATCTATTTTTCTTATTTGTTTCCTTTTGATGTTCAGCGGCCTTGTTTGGGCCAAAAGCTCTGTCTGGAAAGCCTCTAAAGATGGCAATGATATATATCTTGCAGGCACAATGCATATTTTAACCAACGAGGATTACCCTTTACCCAATCAATTCAATGAGGCATTTCAAAAGGGCCAGCTCATTACATTTGAGACGGATATCGCCACAGTGGCCTCTATAGAATTCCAACGCAATTTTCTAAATGCTATGGCTTTGAGCGCGGATGAGCCAAGATTGATGCAACAACTCACAAAAGAAACCAGGCAAGCCCTTGAGAAAAAATTAGCAAGTCATGCTATCCCACTAACACAGTTCAATAATTTCAAAATCAGCATGGTACTGTTAAACCTTGCTTTGGCCGAATATCGCGCTTTGGGTTTTACCGCACCGGGTGTTGACGCCACCTTTCACCAAAAAGCGGTAGAGCAAAACAAGGCCATTGCCGCACTGGAAACCCCAGAAGAGCAAATTAACTTCCTCGCCAGCATGAGCGACGCAAATGCAGAACAACTGGTGCGCTATACATTAAAGGATCTGGAAAATATGCCGGATTATGTCAGTCAATTAAAGTCGGCCTGGCGTACCGGCAATCTGCCCTTATTCACTGAAATTGGTATCAAGCCTTTTATGGATGACTACCCACACATCTACCATATTATTATTAAAGCGCGTAACGATAATTGGCTGGCAAAAATTGATGAATACATTCAGACAGCAGAAATCGAAAGTTTGTTTGTAGGCGCATTGCACCTGGCCGGTCCCGATGGTTTAGTTGCTCAATTGAAAAAGCAAGGTTACGAAGTTCAACAGCTAGAGTGAAGCGCGGCAAATTCGCCAGTATACGCCGGGTACGTAAGTTGTTATGCTCTCGTTCTTTCAGGAACTCAGCAGAGGCTAACCTTTTCCATGTCTGTTTGTGACGCTCCCGGTCTATTACCCATTGAAGACGCTTTAACACAACAAACTGCTCAGATCCGCCCCCTTCAAGAGACTGAAGTGGTGGATTTGAAAGACGCAGCAGGGCGTATTGTGGCGGAAGATGTGATATCTGAAGTAAACGTACCCCCTCATGACAACTCCGCCATGGACGGATACGCACTCAGAGCTGCCGATGCAAAAAATTCTCTGCAAATTATCGGACAATCACTGGCGGGACACGCGTTTTCTTCTCCTGTAACCGAAGGACAGGCACTGCGTTTAATGACCGGCTCTCCGGTACCACAGGGGGCGGATACTGTTATTATGCAGGAGCAGACTGAGGTTATTGGCAGAAAACTGCGCTGTCTCAAAATACCCCAGCAAGGGACCAACATCCGCCGCAAAGGTGAAGATATTCAGCAAGGAAGCGTGGTAGTCAATAAGGGAGTGAGGCTGTCAGCCCCTCACCTGTCGCTTTTAGCTTCCATCGGCCACAGTAAAATAACTGTAGTTCGCAAAATCAATATTGCTGTGATGGCCACGGGAGACGAGCTGGTTGTACCCGGGACAGAACTACAAAGCGGACAAATTTATGAGAGTAACCGCATCGGGATTATTACCATTCTGCAAAAATTAGGGTGCAATGTCATTGATTTAGGGATCATCCCAGACGAACTTGAAACCACCAGAAATGCGTTTACTGAAGCGGCAAAGCAATGTGATTGGGTCATCACTTCAGGCGGTGTTTCAGTTGGCGATGCAGATTTCGTCAAGCCGGTATTAGAAGAACTAGGGGAAATCAATTTTTGGAAAGTGGCCATTAAGCCCGGAAAACCTTATGCCTTTGGTAAATTAGGTAGCGCTTTTTTTAGCGGCTTACCAGGCAACCCGGTGTCTTCATTTGTGACCTTGATACAGCTGGTTATCCCCTGTTTGAAATATCTGGCCGGTGAGACATCCGCTCCGCAATTCTCTTTAAAAGCGAAACTAATGAAAGATATTCGACGTGCACCCGGGCGCACAGAATACCTGCGAGCCAGGGCATGGCAAAATGAACAGGGCGAACTGTGTGTATTACCCCAGCCTAAGCAGGGTTCAGGCATAATGAACTCTTTTACCCAAGCCAATTGTTTCGTTGTTGTGGCTGCAGATTGCGCTTATCACGACAAAGATACAATGGTGAATATTCAATTGTTTGACGAACTATTAAAATAACCTTGAAACTCAACGTATTTAAAACCGAGGCGCGGGCCATGTTAAAGCTCGCTGGTCCTCTTTTGGTAGCGCAGCTAACACAAATGCTGATGGGCGTATCTGATACACTGATGGCCGGACGCTTGTCTTCAACCGATATGGCCGCTGTAGCCATAGCTTCCAGCGTGTTTTTCCCGGTAATGATCCTGGTGCAAGGCATTATCATGGCCCTGCCCCCGATTGTGTCCCGCTTACATGGGGCTAAAAATCACGCTCCCATCCCTGAAGCAGGACATCAAGCACTGTATATTGGCCAGGCATTAAGTCTGCTGGTTTTTATTGCCAGCTTTTATACCTACGAAATGTTCACTCCCTTTAATATGGCAGCCGACTTGCAGCGTATTTCAGCGGATTATTTACAGTATGTGTTCATAGCCTTTCCTGCCTTTTGCGTTTATCAGGTGCTGCGCCAATATAGTGAGGGCTTGTCTCATACCAAACCCAGCATGATCATTATGATTGTCGGCCTGATAGTGAATATTCCAGCAAATTACGTATTTATTTACGGCGAGCTTGGTGTCCCGGCTTATGGCGGTGCGGGTTGCGGCATTGCTACAGCCATAGTGCTTGTGGCCATGATGACCTGTAATTGGTTATACGTTAAAACCTCTAAAAAATTATCCTTCGCCCCCTTTTTTGAGTATTCCAGTAAACCCAACTTTATCGGGATAGTTGCCCATTTGAAAATCGGATTACCTATCGGGTTTGCGTTGCTTTTTGAAGTAACGCTCTTTTCAGTCATCGCTTTGTTACTGTCTCCTCTGGGTGCCAAGATTGTTGCTTCTCATCAAATTGCCCTTAATGTATCCGGCGTATTATTCATGGTACCGCTGAGTATTGGTCTTGCCGTGACAATTCGCATTGGCTACTTACTGGGCGAAAATCGAGATAGTAGTGCCAAAGATGCCAGTTACACTGCTGTTGCCATGGGACTGGGTTTTGCCACCATCAATGCATTAATATCTGTACTGCTGCGTTATCAACTTGCAGGGCTATATAGTACAGAAACAGACGTGATTAATATGGCAGCAGATTTATTGCTCTTAGCTGCTATTTTTCAGTTTTCTGACGCAGTACAGGTCATTGGGGGCTGTATTCTAAGAGGTTATAAAGATACCAAAGCCATGCTGATCATTACTATCTGCTCTTACTGGGGAGTAGGTTTAACCTTGGGTTACATGCTGGCGATGACAGACATCATAGTACCGGCAATGGCTGCCGCGGGATTCTGGGTTGGAATAATACTAGGACTGACAGTTGCGGCCATTTTGTTGAGTTTACGGATCCGCTTTATTCAGAAACATCTACCACAAGATGGTAATCAAAGTGTGTAACTATAGACCTTTGTATTATTGAGTAATTCTGAAGCAGGACTAGTATTAGTAATCAAGCACCTCTATCTGGTAGACAATTCAGGAGAAATAGATGACTACTACCAAAGTACTGCCTGTTAAACTCTCTCATCACTTCACTCTCATACTGTTATCCTTGCTCGTGCTCTTTAGCACGCAATCGATGGCCTCCCCTACTGCCGCCGAATATGGAACGGTACTGAACCTGTCTGGTAAGCAACGCATGCTATCGCAAAAGATGAGCAAAGAAGTGATGCTGGTAGCGCTTGAGGTGGATAAAGCCGCCAATATTGAGAACCTTAAAAATACCGCAGCACTTTTTGATAAGACCCTAAAAGGCTTACGTAGCGGTGATGCGGATCTGGGCTTACCGGCCACTTCTGCAAAACGCATCTTGCGTCAACTTGATAAAGTAGACGCAATTTGGGCCGACTTCTATCCAACAATTCAAGCAATTGTATCCAGTGGTAGTGTTACCGCAGAACAAGTAGCCACCATTGCAGCGAAAAACCTGCCACTGTTGAAACAAATGAACAAAGCGGTTGGCGCTTACGAAAAAGACGCGGCAAAAAATGGCTTATCCAAAGATCCTGGGCTTGCGGCAACATTAAATCTGTCGGGTAAGCAGCGTATGCTCACCCAAAAAATGAGTAAAGAATTTTTGTTGGTAGCTTACGGGCACAATGTAGAAGAAAACAAACTGAATTTATTAGAAACCTTTACGCTGTTTGACCGAACTCTAAAAGGGCTTGTGTCTGGCGATGAGGTTTTGGGCTTGCCCGGTACCAGCGATGCAACCATCGTTGCTCAGCTAAAAGTGGTAGAAGGCTTGTGGCAAGATTTCAAACCGCAAGTAAGCGCAGCATCTGAAGCCGCATCTAGTGGCGTGAGTAGCGAGCAAGTGAGTAAAATTGCTAGCAGCAACTTGCCACTACTTAAAGAGATGAACAAGGCAGTGGGCATGTATGAAGCTCAGGCGGCAAAATAATTCGGTTTATCAATGACTACGAAAACCGGGCTTTCTGCACAGAAAGCACGTATGCTTTTCAGAACACAACTAATATTTGTAAAACCCTAGCCCGGACAATTTTATGGAACTTATCAATCAAGTAGCGGCAAAATTTACAATAAAAACCAAGCTATTGGGCGTTGCAGGAGTTATCTCTGCTGCGCTCATCGTTGTATTGGCGGTTTCCTATTTGTCCTTCAGCGGTTTACTTAGCGGCTTTGATGGCGTGCAGCAACAAGCGAAGCAAGGTGTATCCAGTGCCAAAACCACTGAACAAACCATTTTCGAAGTTGATAACAACCTGACACAAATGTCTCAAGAGATGCAAGCACTGGTGGCGGACATTCAGCGCACCAATCAAAACGTAAAGATTCTTGAGCGCAAAATACAAGGTTTTGCCGCTTCTCAAATTGAAATAATGGAAGTGCTGGAAGAAGTCACGGCCGAAATGGAAGAAAGTGATGCCCTCTATGAGCTTGAAGATCTCAGCGACACGGTAACCGACATTGAAGGCACCATTCGTCGGGAGGGCTTGGTTGGCCTTGCAAATACCGTCAAAGAGATGATTAGCTTCAGCCAAGACCTGGAGCAAAAAGTCGAAGTACTGGCCGGACTTTCTGCAGAGTTAAAAGAAGGCAGCGAACTGGCCAGTAGTGTGGTAATCAGTAATACTGAAATCAGTGCTCAGGTTACCGGGTTTGGTAATAATATTGAAACATCCAGTAATTCACTTATCGTACTGTTGCTTGTTGTCATTGTAGCAGTGGTGCTCATTCTGCTACTTTTAACCAATACCATCATTGCCCCGCTTAGCAAAGCCAGTCTCGCAGCTGATAATATCGCCAATGGCGACTTGAACAGTGATATTCAGGTGTCCGGGCGCGACGAAATCGCGCAACTACTAGCTGCCATGGCAAAGATGCAAAACAATCTGCGCCAGGTCATCGAGAGTGATATCCAAAATCTGGTTAAAGCCACCAAACAAGGCGATCTGAGTCAGCGTATTTCTGTGCAAAATAAAGCAGGTTGCTACAAAGACTTGTCCGAAGGCATCAATGATTTGGTAGATACCTCCAGCGCAATTATAGGTGATACCAGTCGGGTTATTGAAGCTCTGGCGGAAGGCGATCTCAACCAAACTATCACCCGCAATTATCACGGCGAATTCCACAATCTAAAAGAAAACGCGAATGCTACCATCAATAAACTTAAAACCGTGGTGGAAGGTGACATTCAGACTCTGGTAAACAAGGCTGAGCAAGGTGATTTGAGCAGTCGAATTGACCTTAAAGACAAGCAAGGTTTTTACAAAACATTGAGTAGCGGTATCAATTCGGTTGTAAACAACAGTGAGGACATCATTTCAGAAACCTCCATTATTTTTGGTGCCATGGCAAAAGGCGATCTTTCAGAGCGCATAGATAAGCCTTACAAAGGCTCTTTCCTGCAGCTGAAAAACGACGCCAACAATACCCTGAATAAACTTGAAGCAGTGATTGAGGGAGATATCCAACACCTGGTCAGTGCAGCGCAAAAAGGCGACTTGAGCAACCGCATTCCACTTGATGACAAACAAGGTTTTTTCCTGTCTTTAAGTGAAGGCATCAACGATCTGGTTAACAGCAGTGAGAGCATTGTTAATGACACAGGCCGGGTACTGAGCGCACTGGCTTCTGGGGATCTCGATCAGCAAATTGACGGCGAATATCAGGGAGCCTTTGATGCCCTGAAACAAGATGCCAATGCCACCACCAAGAAACTTAAAAAAGTCATTGAACAAGATATTCAAACAATCGTAAATCAGGCGAGAAACGGTAACCTCAGTGAAAGAATAGGCCTGGAGGATAAAGACGGTTTTTACGCTGAGCTTTCCAATGGCATCAACGACATAGTTGCCACCAGTGATCGAGTGGTGAAAGACACAGTTAACGTCTTCTCTGCGCTTTCCAGAGGTGACCTCAGTCAGACTATCGAGCATGAATATCGCGGTGATTTTGATGTTCTGAAGCAAGACGCGAATGCCACGACAGAAAAACTCAAAACCGTGATAGAAGGCGATATTCAAAATATTGTTAGTGCTGCCAATGAAGGTAACCTGGCCAATCGCATTAACCTGGACAATAAAACTGGCTTTTTCAAAACCCTCAGCCAAGGCATTAACCAATTAGTTGATGTCAACGATCGCATTATTAACGAATCAGCATTGGTGGCTAAAGCCCTCGCGCAAGGTGATTTGACCAAAAGCATACAGGGCGACTATCAAGGCCTGTTCAATGAGCTCAAGCAAGACATTAATCAATCGGTAGCTAATATCAGCAATATCGTTGAAGAAATCCGTATCACTGCCACATCGGTCAGTAGCGGCGCCAATGAGATATCCAGCGGCAACAACGATTTAAGCGACCGTACACAGTCTCAAGCAGCTTCACTGGAAGAAACCAACGCCACCATGAAGGAATTAATGGAGCGTGTAGCTAACACCGCCAATGCTTCAAAGGATTCTGCACACATGGCACAAAACGCCACAAGTATCGCTGAGCAAGGGGGCAACGTCGTTACCAATGCGGTGCAAGCTATGCAGCAGATTGATGAATCCAGCCGTAAAATATCTGACATTATCGGTGTTATCGATGAAATCGCTTTTCAAACCAACCTACTGGCTCTAAATGCCGCGGTAGAGGCTGCGCGAGCCGGTGAATCCGGTCGTGGTTTTTCGGTTGTAGCCTCTGAAGTACGCAGTCTGGCGCAACGTTCAGCACAAGCCGCAAGAGAAATTAAAGGTTTAATTATTGAAAGTGGCAATAAGGTAGATGAAGGCTCGACCCTGGTGAATAAAGCCGGTGACACCTTAAAAGACATTGTAGAGTCTATTAGTTCCGTAAACGGTGCCATAACCGACATCAGTCAGGATGCAATGGATCAGCGCCACGGTATTGAGCAGATATTCCAGGCCATCAACGATATGGACGATGCCACCCAGCGCAATGCAGCCTTGGTGGAAGAAGTCAGTACCGCCAGTACCTCTCTAAATGAAACGGCCAATCAACTGCTGGGATTGGTAGCTACCTTTAAGATTTCTGAAGAAGAAGTGTTGCAGGCGTCAAATGACGTAGTCGATTTCTCTGAAGATGAAGACTGGAGTGCGCTGTAAGCGCACTCCACAATAATGCAGTGTGGTTAAACCTGCATATGTTTATTGACGGGTAAATCGCGAATTCGCTTACCGGATGCGTGGTAAATGGCATTGGTTATGGCCGCTGCCACTGGCGGCGTGCCCGGCTCCCCGACTCCGCCCGGCACCTCTTCCGACTCCACGATATGCGTCACTATCTCGGGACACTGATTGATTCTCAGTACGGGATAATCATGGTAGTTGGATTGTTGCACTTTACCTTCTTTAAAACTGATTTCCCCCATTAAGGCTATCGACAATCCAAAAATCATGGAGCCCTCTTGTTGGGCTTTTACTCGATCCGGATTCACCACGGTACCGGCATCAATAGTAGAGTGCATTTCTAGTACCGTCACCTTATTGTTTTCCACCCTGACTTTCGCTGCAACGGCAACATAACTGACAAAGCTGCGATGCACGCTGATACCCCAGGCTTCGTTTTCTGCCGTTGGCTTATCGGCACCAGACTGTTTAATAACATCATTTAAACAGTGCTTCAGGCGTTTGGTACTCACCGGATGGACTTCCAGAGGATCACCATAATTGGCATACTCAAAACCTTGCTCTTTAGGATCGACATTTCGATCTGAGCCGATTAACTCCATCCACATTTCCGGTGTCGATTTCTTTGCTGCGACAGCGACTTCATCAACAAAGGAACCAAGGGCAAAAGCATGTTGAATGTTGCACACCGAACGCACCCAGCCAATCCGCGCATGCGCTGTAGCCTGATGAGATTCACAGGACAAATCAGCAAGTTCAAATGGCACATCGCCAAAGCCCAAAGACAATTCCCAAGATTGAGGCTCATTGGCACTGCCACTGAAGGTCCAGCCAATGCTGGGATAGGCTGCTCGTTGGACCCAACCTTGTACCTTGCCATCTTCACCAAGACCGGCTTCGAAGTGCTGGGCACTAACAGAATGGTAGTAGCTATTTTGGATATCATCCTCACGGCTCCAAACCACTTTAACAGGCTTGCCGCTGTGCTTAGCGAGAATTGCAGCCTCGACTGAAAAATCCGGTTTAGATTTACGTCCAAAGCCACCACCTAACAGCGTCACATGCACTGTTACGTTTGCAGGTTCAATACCCAATACTTGTGCTACTGTGTTTTGCGTCGCTTGTGGTGTTTGGGTACAGGCCCAGATTTCCACTGAGCCATCTTTGAATACGGCGGTTGCCGCAGGTGGCTCCATCGGCGCGTGGGCCAGATAAGGAACGGAATAAGCAGCACTTATTTTACTTTTGGCGGTGTCAATTTTTGCGTAGGCATCACCAGCGCTTCTCTGTACTTTGCCTTTTGTTTTAACTCTTTCTTGTAACTGCGCGAGGAATTCCGCTGAATCATGGGATTGATTGTCATGCTCAGTCCAGGTTATACCCAGCTTTTTGGCGCCCTGCTGAGCTGCCCATGTGTTGTTTGCTAAAACTGCAACCCCAGGCAGAGAGTTAAAACCTACCGGAAAGCTGCGTTCCGGCATCTGGAAGACATCCACGACACCGGCGGTTGCAAGCGCTGCGTCTTTATCCACTGAGGCAACGTTAGCACCAATAACAGGTGCACGCACAATACTGGCATACAGCATTCCCGGCAATTGCACATCTTGTCCAAATTCAGTCGCCCCGGTTTGAATGGCTTGCATATCCACCAAAGGAAGCCCTTTTCCGATGTAGTTAAATTCACTCTTCTTTTTGAATTTAAGTTGCGCGACATCTGGCGCAGTAAGCTGACTTGCCGCGCTGGCGACCTCGCCAAAGCTCAGGGATTTGCCCGAAGTGTGCACCAGCCGATGCTGTTTCGCACTGACTTCGGACACCGGCACACCCCATTGGTTCGCAGCGGCTTGTTGTAGCATCGCCTTGGCAGAGGCCCCCATTTCCCGCATGGTTTGATAGAAATGACGAATAGAGCGCGAGCCATCAGTGTTTTGACTGCCGTAACGCGCGTCTGCAAGCCCCTGTATGACATTGACCTGTTGCCAGTCTGCTTCCAGTTCATCGGCCAAAACCTGAGGTAAGGAGGTGCGAATACCCTGCCCCATTTCTGATCTATGACAGACAATATTGACCGCACCAGTTTCCTCTATGCTGACAAATAAGTTCACCTTGCCATCGCCGGTTTCTGCCGCTCTCAGTGGCGACAAATTAGGTAAACTCACTCCCAGCACTAACGCCGAAGAAGAAATACCAAAGGCCTTCAAAAAACCGCGACGACTGACATTGTGCAGAACACTAACAGATTTTGCTTGTTGTAATTGTTCGATAAACATTACTTCACCTCCACAAATTTCGCCGCAGACTTTATGGCAGCCTTGATACGAGGATAAGTACCGCAACGACATATATTGCCCTGCATATAACTGTCGATTTCCGCATCATCAGGTGATGGATTCGAAGCTAATAAGGCCGCTGCAGACATCATTTGTCCTGACTGACAATAACCACATTGAGGTACCTTGTGTTCAGCCCACGCTTGCTGCACAGGGTGGCTGGCGTCTTTGCTCAAGCCTTCAATGGTGGTTACTGATTTACCAGCGACAACAGAGACAGGCGTCGCACAAGAGCGAATGGGCTGACCATCCATGTGCACGGTACAAGCACCACAAACCCCAAGGCCACAGCCGTATTTTGTGCCTGTCATTTGCAATAGATCGCGGATCACCCACAATAGTGGCATGTCGGCTTCGGCATCCACCTGCGTGGATTTACCGTTCAGGGTAAATGTAATCATGCTTTGTCCTTCTTAGTTTGTTGCCAGCGGCTCAAATCTTGTTGTGTATCGATATCAAATTCACCGTGCGCCATCGGCACAGTGAGTACTCGTTGTGAAAAGTCGGGATGATTCAGGAACTGGCCCGCCCCTTTATCTCCACTAAGATTGCGCAATAAAGCATAGTCGCTTGCGGGAAAAATTGCAGGAACTGCGTTCTTATCCGCGTACTTTGCGCAAACAATTGTTTCCGGATGCATACGGCTTTGCTGCAATAATAGATTGATATCTCGTAAATCGATATCAGGCTGATCTGCAAGCATAATCAAAATATGCGAGCGCTGTGCGAGCATTTCCACCCCACCGCGAATACTCGCTGAAATTCCCTCGTGCCAATTATTAACTTCCAGTAAATCGACATTTTCTGGCACTGCGATCGCCGCTTTTATGACATTCGCATTGGCCCCCAAAGTCACTAAACGAGTATGGCACTCAAGACGGGAAAGAAGAGACAAAGAGTGTTGCAACATGTGTTTACCGTCCAAGGACGATAATTGCTTTATTCCAGCAAAGCGACGACTCTCACCAGCGGCTAACAATAGTGCACCAAGCTGATATTTTTTGTCTCTATTCATCTGGGTATTTATGCCGGAATCTTGTTTGAAATATGGCTCAAGCTATTGCCACTAGCACCTGATAGTGTGGCATGCATCTCGCTCAACATACTCAAAGCGATAGATTCAGGTAACTCACCGCCCAAATCCAATCCCACCGGATTATATAGGGGTAATTTGAGTTCTTTGACATCGATACCAGCCTCCTCGAAAACCCGCTCCGTACGATGCCAAGGACCCAGCATACCAATATAGCGAGCATTGCTGCTTTGACTGATTAGCAGTGCCTGTGCGTCCATGGTTACATTGTGATTCATGATGACAATTGCCGGGTACGACTTGAGCTGCGCAACATCCAGTGCACTGAGTTTATCCCGGATAATGACATCAACATCAGCAAAAAAGCTCTCTTTGGCATAGCCCAGGCGCTCATCAAAAACCGTAACATGCCAGCCCAATTGTTTAGCCATTTTTGCCAGCGGGATTGCATCGATGCCGCCACCAAAAATGGCGAGACGAACAACCGGCTGCTGAACACTGACAAAATACTGGCCTTGTGCAGTGGTTAACAAGGTACTTTTTAGATCATCAAAATCTGTTGGAGGCTCTGCCATGCATTGATTATTTGTTTCTGACTCAGAAATCAGTTGTACATAAAAGCAGGTTTGGTTTTCCTGTAATCGGCGGCGCAATGTAAGTAACGACAAGTAGTTGTTTTGCGCAGTTACAGGTTGCAATAAAATGCGCACCATACCACCACAACCAATACCCAGTTGCCAGGCAATATCATCTTCGTCACGCATATCATATTGAATGACATGGCTGGCACCATTGTCCCAACACTTTCGGGCCTGGCGCATAATGTCAGCCTCAAGACAGCCGCCACTGAGCAAACCAAAATATTGCCCTAAACTATTGATAAACATAATTGCGCCGGGTTTGCGATAACTGGAACCATCAGTTTCAATGATGGTGGCCAGTACCCAATCCAGCTGGTCTTTTTGTGGCTCCCATTCATCTAATAATGAACTGAGGTGATTAGTTTTTACAGCACTCATCTTCTAAGAAAATACACTCAAAATTGCCATTACGGTTGTTTTAACAAATTGGACCGGCAATTAAAATTGCACCGAAATAATTGGCAACAAATTGAATAAAAAGACATTAATTAAGTACCATTGTGCTAATCATGAAGAATTTAGTTTGATTCCACTAAAGCTTTTAAATTTTGTAGTCCAGCTTCAAAGTCAGGACCAATCATGCTGTCCATCATCAGTGCGAAATAATGGTAAACGGGGTTTCCTCCCACATCACCATAATCGGACCAAGTGACTTCCGTCTGCCCCTCTTTTTCAGCGAGTGTTATCTCTCCTGTGCTGCCCATATCAAAGTCGGGAAAATACAAGTTATAAATCAATTTTTGGTTTGCAGTGAAACTGGTGATCGTCATTTCTCCAGAGCCCTCAGATTCACTAATCCAAGCTGACTTATGCCCTATCTCTCCCGCTGCGCCAGAGTAAGTAATTTGCATATTAGGATCGCGGCTAAACCAAATACCCCAGTTTCTCCATTGCTTGAGATCAACAACATAGGGAAAGACTTTTGCAGCTGGCGCATCTATTGTGATTTTGCGCTGCACATGGAATTCCGAGGGCAATAAAAAACCGATAATAACCAGTAAGAGTACAAAGCCAATAAGACCTGATGCCGCCAATTTTAACACTTTCATTTAACTGTCCTCTCAAACCTTTTCTCAACCCATCTCGACATATCTATCAGTATGTAATGAATTCTTACAATAGATAGCCCCAATATTAGTGGAAATTCCTTTATTGGGTAGGTTTAGCAGTTAAACAGGTTTACAATTTATTTACCATATTGTTGTTGAGTTAGAGCCACACAAAGTATTTAAGTAATAACGCTAATACTTGGTGATATTCGCCAACATGTGGGAAGTGTTAATCGAGGGACTGTAGAGCGAAATACATAAACCTATGTTTTTATTATATTTTTTTAAATGGCATGACGAATGCTATCGATTGGCAAGTTTTACAAATTGTTCAGTTTTATTTCAGGGGAAGACAAATGACACACAATAACAACTTAAAAACTCTTTTACTTGCCAGCAGCATCGCCGTGAGCACGGCATTTTTATCTGGCTGCGGTGACGCCGAAGCCACCAACAATGCCGAAGAAGCTGAAGAGATCGTCTCCATTCCAGTTGAAGTGGCTGATTTAACTATCGGTAGTATCTCTTCCAACTACGAAACTACCGCAGTATTAGAAGCGAAAGAAGAAGCGTTTGTGGTAGCGCGGGCATCAGGCATCATTGAACATATCTACGTAGAAGAAGGTGACTACGTAGAAAAAGGCCAGGAATTGGCAAAGCTGGAACAAGAGCGTTACATCCTTAACCTGAATAGAGCCAAAGCCGACTTGCGTGGCATTCAAAAAGAGCTGGACAAAATCGACAAGGTTTACAATCAAAAACTGGTGAGTGACGACACCTACGACAAGTTGACTGCACAATTTGAGTCTGCCAAAGCTACCCTGGAATTGGCTGAACTGGATCTGGCAGAAACCATCATTCGCGCCCCCATAGCAGGTTATATTGCAGAGCGAAACGCAAAAGTGGGTAACCTGACAGAATCTTTCCAACGGGAGCGCATGTTCCAAATCGTACAACAGAAACAGCTGTACGGGATTGTGCACTTGCCGGAAAAAGAACTGGCACGAGTACACAAAGAGCAAAAAGCCACATTATCTGTCACGGCTCTGGGTGATAAAAACATCGAAGCCTTTGTTGAACGTATCAGTCCGGTGATTGATGCTGAAACCGGTACATTCAAAGTAACCTTACGAGTACCGAATGAAGAAAACTATCTCAAAGCGGGTATGTTTTCCAAAGTAAAACTGAACTACGACACCCACAAAAACGCGACGCTGTTACCGCGCAAAGCCTTGCTGCACATTGATGACCAAATCAACGTCTTCGTGGTGAAAGATGGTATCGCTACCAAACTACCAGTGAAAATTGGTTATCAAGAAGGTCAGTTTGTTGAAATTACTGAGGGACTTGATGGCTCTGAAAAAGTTGTGATCACGGGTCATCATAATCTGAAAGATCAGGCCAACGTCGAAATCGTAAACAGCTAAGTTTCCACACGAAGCGGAGAGTAAAATGAGTATTATTGATGTGGCGGTGAAGCGCCCGGTTACCGTGTGGATGTTTACTTTTGCCATATTGCTATTTGGCATGGTGTCTCTATCCAGATTGTCTATTAACTTACTGCCAGAGTTATCCTACCCTACCTTGACGATCCGCACCGATTACGAAGGTGCAGCGCCGGGAGAACTGGAACAATTAGTATCAAAACCCATCGAAGAAGCCATCGGTGTTGTAAAAGGCGTCAGAACGGTGAAATCCACTTCTAAAGCGGGCCAATCAGATGTGCTGCTGGAGTTTGAATGGGGCACGGATATGGATCTGGCTTCGTTGGATGTACGTGAAAAGCTGGACATCCTACAGTTACCACTCGATGTATCCAAACCCCTGTTATTGCGCTTCAATCCCTCGCTGGACCCTGTTATGCGTTATGGCTTGGGCGGCGCTCTGCCATCGCCTGAAACCTATGATAACGAAACTCAGTCTGCAAGCGCCCCCGAAACCCAGTTAACCAGTCTTGATAGTGCAGGCATGAAACGCCTTCGTACTTACGCAGAAGAGCAAATCAAACGCAAACTGGAATCGGTTGAAGGTGTCGCGTCGGTAAAAGTTGGCGGTGGCCTGGAAAATGAAATCCAGGTATTGATCAATCAACAAAAAACCAGCCAGCTCAATATCACCATTAGTGACATCGTTACCCGATTGCAGCAAGAAAATGTCAACACCTCAGGTGGCCGGGTAGAAGACGGTTCTCAAGAGTATCTGGTGAGGACCCTTAACCAGTTCGAAACCCTGGATGAAATGCGCGATCTGTTTATCGCCACCCGCAATGGTCGTCACATTCGCTTAGGGGATATCGCAGAAATCAAGGACAGCCACAAAGAACGCACCTCTATCACTCGCTTTGATGGGTTTGAGGGTGTTGAAATCGCCATTTATAAAGAAGGAGATGCCAATACAGTAGAAGTGGCCGAAAACGTTAAAAAACGTTTGCAGCGTATTCAAAATGAAATCCCCGAACAGTATAAAATGCAATTGGTTTACGACCAATCCACCTTTATCTCCAATGCCATCAATGAAGTTAAATCGGCGGGTATCGTGGGTGGTCTCTTGGCCATGCTTATTTTATATCTGTTCCTGAAAAATATCTGGCCCACCTTTATTATTTCGATATCCATTCCGGTTTCGATTATTGCCACCTTTAATCTGATGTATGGCAATGGCATCAGCCTGAACATCATGAGCTTGGGCGGAATCGCCTTGGCCATCGGTTTATTGGTGGATAACTCCATCGTGGTATTGGAAAACATCGACCGTAAAAAGCAGCAAAACCCAGACTCCAAAACCGCTGCCGCAGAAGGAACCAAAGAAGTCTCTATGGCCATTGTCGCGTCAACGCTCACTACAATGGCGGTGTTTTTCCCGCTGGTATTTGTAGAAGGCATTGCGGGTCAGTTATTTGGTGACCAGGCACTGACCGTTACTTTTGCTTTGGGTGCCTCACTTCTTGTGGCGTTAACCATCATCCCTATGATGGCCAGCAGAGCCAAAAAGAAAAGTGCAGCAGATACCCTGGATTTGGGCCCGGCTAAAACTAAATCACGCCCGGAAACGCGTTTAGGTAAAATCGGATATTACCTGGTACTACCGTTTAAATATCTACTAAGAGTTGTGTTTTATTATATTCCACTGGCGATAAGTAGCCTGATCGTAATGCTGGTGAGAGTACTGCGCAAAGTCTTTGGTTTTGTGTTCAAGCCCATTTTATGGGTATTCGATAAAGCCTACAGTGCTGTCTTTGCGGCCTATCAAAAACTGCTGGAATTTGCCTTAGCTCAACGCGCAGTCGTGATCACCGGTATTCTGGCGGTGTCATTAAGCTCTGTGGTACTGGTAAGCAAGCTGGGTATAGAATTGATCCCCCCCATGGCACAGGGTGAGTTTGATGTAGAAGTGACGCTGCCCACCGGAGCACGCCTTGAAACCACCGATCAGGTATTGAAAGACCTGGCAAACTACACCGAATCATTGCCACACGTCGCTCGAACTTATTCCATTGCGGGAACAGGTAGCCTGATGAATGCCTCGCCCAGTCAAGGTGGCGATTATTGGGGTAAACTCAACGTAGTCTTAAATCCGGGCTCCTTGCCGCAGGACGAGCTGGCAACACAAGCTGCCATGCGTGAATACCTCAAATCAAAAGCCGGTGTCGCCAGCAAATTTGGTAAACCGGAACTATTCAGCTTCAGTACACCACTGGAAATCGAACTGGTGGGTTATGACCTGGGCATGTTGCGTCGCTATGGTGAACAAATCGTTGAGACCCTGGAAAGTAACGACCGTTTTGCCGACGTAAAATCCTCCTTGCAGTCAGGTAATCCTGAACTGAAAGTTCACTTCGATCACGCCAAACTAGCGCAGCTAGGTCTTTCTTCGCCAAACGTAGCACAGCTGGTAGCCGCTAAGATTGGTGGTGAGGTTGCCAGTAAATACTCAATCAATGATCGCAAAGTGGATATCCTGGTACGTACCCAAGAAACTCAACGGGATTCTGCAGCCGATGTGTCGCAAATCATTGTTAACCCGGGCGCATTGCGTCCCATCACCCTGGATACGGTAGCCAGTATAGAAACGTCCATCGGTCCGAGTGAAATTACTCGTGTGGGCCAAGAGCGGGTGGCCATTATTTCAGCTAACCTGGCCTATGGTGACCTTGGTGAGGCGGTATCCGACGCTGAAAAACTGTTAGCAGGACTGAAACTGCCATTGAGCATGCAGGCCAAAGTATCTGGACAAAATGAGGAAATGGAAGTCTCCTTCCAGTCACTTAAATTCGCGTTGGCACTGGCAATATTCATGGTTTATCTGGTGATGGCATCACAATTTGAATCATTACTGCACCCCTTCTTGATCTTATTTACTGTGCCGCTTGCCTGTGCAGGCTCTATTTATGGCTTGTACCTCACCGGAACCACAGTATCGGTAGTAGTGTTTATTGGTTTAATTATGCTGGCAGGCATAGTGGTAAATAACGCCATTGTATTGGTGGATCGCATCAATCAACTGCGGGAACAAGGCGCGCAAAAGATGGATGCCATTAAAGAATCGGCATTAACTCGCTTTCGCCCTATTCTGATGACCACCCTGACTACTACATTGGGCCTGCTGCCCATGATGTTAGGTTTCGGTGAAGGTGCAGAAATCCGCAAACCTATGGCCATCACCGTTATCTTTGGCTTGATGTTTGCGACGTTACTAACATTGTTTTTCATTCCCATCTTGTACAGTTTGTTCGACCGGAAAAAGTTTGCCCAAGCGACAGATACGCAAAATGCAGAGATCAATTCTGTTAACGGTAATGCAGGAGCCTGATGATGAATAAGGCACAGGAAAACAAATTTGAAGCCATGGGTGCAAGCCTTGCAAACTTTGCCTTGCGCCGCCCGGTAACAGTATGCATGTTCTTTGCGTCGATGTTACTGTTGGGCCTTATCTCCAGTCGGCTGTTGCCGCTGGAGAAATTTCCCGGTATCGATATTCCGGAAATATATATCAATATCCCCTACCGCGATGCGTCTCCTGCTGAAGTTGAAAAAATGATCACCCGGCCGGTCGAAGAAGCGCTGGCAACCATGTCGGGTATTCAACGATTGCGCTCGTCCTCCAGGGAAAATGGCGCCGAGATTGGCATTGAATTTAAATGGGATGAAAACATTAATGCCAAAAGTATTGAGGCCCGGGAGAAAATTGACGCCATCCGTCACCTGTTGCCAGACGACGTAGAGCGCATTCTGGTTTATCAATTTAACACCAACGATTTACCCATTTTTCAGCTGCGGGTTTCCAGCGAGCGAGACCTGTCTAATGCCTACGACTTGCTGGAGCGTAACCTGAAACAACCCATCGAACGAGTGGAAGGGGTTTCCCGAGTTGAACTGTACGGCGTTTTGAAAAAGGAAATCGCTATCCGGGTAGACCAGGAAAGAATGGCGGCATTGCACGTTAATGTTGTGGATTTAGTCAATGCTTTGCAAGCGGCAAACTTTTCCATGAGTGCTGGTCATATCTACGAAAACGAGGAAAAGATTTCAGTAACGCCTCAAGGCGAATACCGCAGTATGCAAGAAATCGAAGAATTGTATATTGCCAGAGGTATACAGCTCAAAGATATTGCCGACGTGCACTACGAAACCCCGAGACGTTCTGAAGGTCGTCACCTGGATCAGACTTATGCCGTGGGCTTTAATATCTTCCGCGAGTCGGGCTCAAACCTTGTGGAAGTATCAGAGCGCGTCTGGAAAGTGATTGACGATGCCAATGAAAACCCCGCTTTTAACGGTATCAATCTGCTGATTTTTGATGACGAAGCAGAATCCGTGACCTCGTCACTTTCGGACCTGGTAGATGCAGGTTTATTGGGTGCTCTGTTGTCGGTATTGGTGCTTTATGCCTTTTTGCGTCGTTTTACCACAACGCTGATAGTGGTGTTATCCGTTCCCTTCTCATTGTGTATTACCTTGGGCTTTATGTTCTTCTTTGGCTACAGCATCAATATTCTGTCTTTGATGGGATTAATGTTAGCGGTAGGTATGTTAGTTGATAACGCGGTGGTTGTAACTGAGAGCATTGAACAGGAAAAAGCGCACACTAAAAACATGGTTGCCGCTACCAAAGCCGGTGTTTCAAAGGTAAGCCTGGCAGTCATTGCAGGCACAGCCACCACCGCCATTGTTTTTCTACCTAACATCATAGGTAAAAAGGTCAGTTTGACTATTTTCCTTGAGCATGTGGCGATTTCTATTTGTATTTCGTTATTCGCATCACTGTTGATTGCGCAAACGCTAATTCCCTTGTTGGCCACCAAAATCAAGCATAAACCACGCGCGCAAGACAGCAAACCAAACAGGCTAAAACAGCGTTACGAGCGCATGCTAAAATGGACCCTATCCCATCAGGGCTGGAGCGCCATCATTGGTGTTTTAATGGTGGTCAGTACGGTATTTGTTGCGCAGATGGTACCCGACAATGAGCAAGGCATGGATAACCGCAACAGACTGTGGTTGAACTACAACATCAACGGCAATTACACCCTAGATGAAGTAGAAAAAACTGTCACGCGGCTGGAAAATTTCTTGTACGACAATCAGGAAAAGTTCTTCATCAAGTCGATATACAGCTATTACACACCAGGATTCGCAGTGTCCGGTATTACCTTGCAAGACGAACTGCCTATCAAGAAAAAAGAGATTCAGGAAATGATCCGCGAAGCGCTGCCTAAGTTTGCCCGCGCAGAGCCAAGCTTCCGTTGGAGCGATGGCGGTGGTGGCGGGGTTCGCTTGACCCTATTAGGCCCTTCCTCGGAAAGCTTGCTACGCATCGCAGACCAGGTGGTGCCGGTGCTGGCCAATATCGACGGACTTGCGGATGTCAAAACCGAAATTGATGATAATCAACGGGAATTGCAAATTCACGTAGACCGCCAAAAGGCTTACCGATTTGGACTAAACTCCCAAGACATTAGTAATATTGTGGCTACGGCTTTACGGGGTAACAATTTGCGTACTTTCCGCCATGGTAACAATGGTGAAGTAGATATCCGCTTAATGTTCGACGAGGCTTTGCAGCATTCAATTGAAGAGCTTAAGTCACTCCCTGTGGCCAGAGAAGGTAATAAAACCGTTACCTTAGACATGGTTGCCGATTTAAAAATCACCAGTCGACTATCACAAATCAATCGCTATTACCGTCAAACGGCCATTGCCATCGGCGCAAACATGGAAGAAGGCATGACCTTAGACGTAGCGCGTGAAAAGATAGAGAAAATCATGGGTAATCTGGAACTCCCTACGGGATATAGCTGGTCATTGGATGGCAGTTTCCGTCAACAGCGGGAAGACGAAGCCATAATGCAAACTAACATGTTGCTTGCCATTGCCATGATTTACATCGTAATGGCGGCATTGTTTGAATCATTGCTGTTACCGACGGCCGTTATCACCTCTTTACTGTTCTCTTTTACCGGGGTTTTCTGGACCTTCGCTATCACAGGAACACCAATGTCAATAATGGGCATGATTGGCATGCTGATATTGATGGGGATTGTGGTTAATAACGGTATAGTGTTAGTGGATAGGATAAATCAATTGGTGAACGAAGGACACAAGGTTCACGATGCCATCATGGAAGGTTGCCTGACGCGAGTAAGACCGGTATTGATGACTGTCGCGACTACCGTTTTGGGCCTATTGCCACTGGCATTGGGTGACACCAACGTGGGTGGCGACGGCCCGCCCTATGCACCAATGGCAATCGCCATTATTGGTGGCCTGATCTTTTCCACGGTAACCAGTTTATTTCTGGTTCCCCTGGCCTACTTATTACTGCTCAAATTGCGTCGTAAAACTCGCAATATGATCAACGATAGTAAGCTATTGGTTTCAAAAATTATTAAAGAAGCCTGATTTAATCCACTACCCGGCCCGTCTTTGGATGTGCCGGGTAATACATCCAACCGCGTAAACACATCGAATAAGCACTCATCAGCAACACATTTGCACAATTTAGTCACTCTTTAGGCAAAATAACGCCACAGCCTTTTTAATTTTTTTGGCTACTTGTAAACTTGGCGTAAGATGTCAATAAAGTGGCCAATTCCTGAGTTATCCCAATTCGTATTTGCCCTCTTCTATTTGAGTAACACTGAGAAACCAACATGGCAGTTCGATTTTTTCACTGGTTAGATGAATCTATTTCCCGAAAAATAGGTGGCTTATCCACGGTACTGTTGACCTTTATCCTGGCACTTGTGTTGTACTCCATTGTGCAACTGCGGGAAATCAGTCAAGAAATACAAGAACTGGCACAAATCGATGTCCCTGTATCAGAGCTTGCCGCTGAAATAGAAGTTTTGCAGTTAGAACAACATATCCTGATGGAGCGCTTGCACTATGAGTTGCGTCTGTCCGATGAGAAAAACTTTCAATCCCAGAAACTCATGCAAGAAAAGTTCGCAGATTATTCTGTGCGCTTGAAAGACAATATTCACGCACTTACCAGGCTCATTAAAGATGGCTTGGAACAAGGTAAAATAGTTAAAGAAGTCCCGGCCCACCAAGCCGTTATCGCCGCATTTGCACAATTCGAAACTGCCCGAGATGAATTTCATCACAACGCCAGTAAAGTATTACAAAACGATGCGCATCTGGTATCTGAACAAGAATGGCAAGAATTGGAAAAACAAGACCAGGCTTTGGACCAACACTCCCTCAAGGTTCTGCGGGAAATAGAGTCTATTACGGCCGACATCTCTGCCCAGGCAGAAGAGCATGAAAGGCGCTTTTATTATGTTAATACCGGCCTTGGTATCAGTGCCTTTATTATCGGTATCAATGTGACTTTACTGATCATTATTTCTTTTCGCCGACGCATGCGTCACATCAATAGCCAGATCGATAATTTATACAAATCCATCACCGGTAAACAAGACGCCATTAACGCCGATGAGTTGAGCCCTCAAGGTCGCGACGAGTTGGCCAAGCTGGCCAAAGACATCAATCGACTGATGAGCCAATATTCCGAAGCTGTAGTACATCGAGATGGTATTGAAGAGGCCCTGATACGCCAAGCCACAACAGACAACCTGACCGGCGCACACAATCGCTATAAATGGGATGAAGCGGCAAAAGCGCTACTAGTGAAAACTAAAAGTGGTATCACTTCTAGTATCATCTTGTTGGATATAGATAACTTCAAAAATATCAATGACCAGCATGGTCACAATGTTGGTGATAAAGTACTGCAAAACTTGGTGAATGACATAAATGAACTGATACGCCAAAGCGACCTTGTGTTTCGCATGGGTGGCGAAGAGTTCACCGTTTTATTGCAGGGCTGCGACTTACAAAAAGCTGCCGCTATCGCTGAGAACATTCGCGCCGAGTTGCAAGTGGCACCACGAAACGAAATCCCGCAATTTACTGCGAGCTTTGGTGTTACCGAACTACGTAGCCATGACTCGCTAGAATCCTTACTGGAAAGAGCAGACAAAGCCCTTTATCAAGCCAAAGCACAAGGAAAAAATCAGGTCTGTATTGCATCGAACGATTGAAGCAAAATACTACATTAAAAAGGACGTTAAACTATGGCAAAGATACAAATCGTGCGTGACTCGGGTTTTGCCGATCGTTCCAGAGACTATGAGGTGATCTGCGACGGAGAACTGCTTGGCAAAATTGCCAATGGCGACACAGGCGAATTTGAAGTGTCACCAGGCAAACATGAAATTTATCTGAGCATAGACTGGTGTCGCTCCAATAGTGTTTCAATTGATGTCGCAGAAGGACATCCTAATACAATGCTTAAATGCGGTTCTAATCTAGGTGGCTTAAAATTGCTATTGGCGGCGCTTTACATTACTGTTTGGCGTAATGACTATATTTGGTTAACACTCAACTAGTCAAAACAATAGCCATCACTTTTCGAGGCTGAGCAGCTTTATGGAGGAAGCGATTCATGACACTCTACCCTTACTCAAAAATCACTACAAAAAAATTAGGCTTACTGTTGTTCGCGGCCAGGGCCATCACTTTACTGGGCTTTTTAGCCTTCGCTGTTGCCTTTATTGTGGTATCTTTTATGTTAATTTCCTATGGTCACATCAGCATACCAGACGATTTTTATCGTCGCGGAGACTATACTGGGTTAAGTGCCATGTTTATATTGGCTGTGGGTTTTGCTTGCTTAATAGCTTGCTCGTTAGTGGGAGGTATCGCTGCGGCGCTGGTGGCAATAGAATCCAACTTGAACGCTTCGAAAAGCAGTTCTCATAGCGGACCATTAAATGGATAGCAGTTTTACACTTACTGACATTACCGAGTTTACACGTCACTACCTGGCAATATTCTATTCCTTTGTTGCACTGTTTTATACCCTGAGAATTGTGTTTCTAACACGCGCAACGGCTAAAGAAGTCGTGTTTCCTGGCCGACCTTATTGCAACGATTGGTGGAATCATCTGGCTTTTCGGATATTCAGAGTTACCATCTGGTGGGTTTGTCTGGCGCGATTATTTTATCCACAACTCGATTATTATCTTGGACTGTTCTACGATTTTCAGCACCCAATAGTGATTGTTACAGGTGTTGCCCTGCTAACTTCAGGCTTTTTAATGACAATCCTTGTCCATTTTGCCATGGGATCTGCGTGGCGCTCTGGTATTGACCCAAACAGGCCGACAAAACTGATCACTTCAGGTATGTACCAATACAGTCGCAATCCTATGTTTGTGTTTGTCGCTATTGCACAGTGGGGATTTTTCCTTGCCCTTCCCTCGTGTTTCTCATTGCTTTGTTTGATAATAGGACATCTGGCTTTGTACCGTCAGGTCAGAGAAGAAGAAAAGCACTTATCTGTTTTGTTCCCGCAGGAATTTGTTGCCTATACACAAAAGGTCAGGCGCTGGGTCTGAACAGCGCCAATTTCTCCTCTATTTCTAATCCCGGGCTATTAGTCCCTGTAGGTTTTGTTATCTCAGGCTACTGGCTAATAATGCAAATCCCAACTATTCTTTAAAATCCATGAAAAGCATGCGAAATATATAAAAAATACAGTGAAAACGTTAAATTACGCCACGATTATCGAACAACCCCCTGCTATTGTTTTTGCCGTGATGACCGACAAAGCACTCTATCCCGAATGGGCCAAAGCTTGGGGCGAAGGTATGACCTATACTGGCGAATGGCAATTAGGGGCTCATCTATCCTTTTTAGATGAACAGCGCGGTGGCACCAAAGTAGTTATTGAAGAATTTGTGCAGGACAAAGTTATCAAGTGTCGACATATTGCCATGGTCAGTCCTGATAACATCGAAATCCAAGTAATGGACAATACCATGCAGAAATGGGTTGATACGCAAGAGAACTATTATTTCTATGACCATGGACAAAATGCAACGCAACTGGAAGTAGAGATGGTCACAGATGAAATGTTTGAGGGCATGATGGCCAATTGGACAATAGCATTACAATTGCTTAAAGTCCTGTGCGAATCAGGGACTCGTCCCAGCTAAACCTCAATCCAGTACTCTTTCCATAAAAATACTGTTTGGATCATTGCTGTAGTCTGCAAACGGGCCGCGAACACGGAACCCATAACCACTGTAGAGACTTCTGGCAGGTTCAAAGAAGGGTTCAGCACCAGTTTCCAATCGCAACATCTGATAACCCCGTTGTTTGGCAACAGCAATAACATGCTCCAGCAAAACTTTGCCAATCCCCTGCCCTCTGCTGGCATTTGAAGTGCGCATGGACTTAATTTCTGCCCAATGGCGCTCGTGCTCTTTAAGGGCAACACAGCCTAACGCCTCATCCCCTTGCCACACAGACCAAAAAGAAATATCCGGTTGCCTCAAAGCCGCCAAATCCAAAGTGTGAACACTTTCAGGAGGCGAAGTAGCGTACATATCGGCGATATGCTCCTCCAATAACGCAACTACCTGTGGCTCCATAACATCATCCAGACGAATATCTAACATGGCCATTCCTTTATGATTTTTGGACAAACCTTAAGCAATAATTTTACGATACATTTGCACTGTTTTACCTTCCGGATGCAATACTAATTCAACTGCTTCAAAACCACAGTTCAGGTGGAATTGATGTGATGCCGGATTGGGAGGCTCTTGATTCACTTCACAACACAGGGATTCAATACCGTTGTCACGGCAAAAAGCCTCAGCCCTTTGATAAAGTTCTCTGCCAATACCTTGCCCTTTGTAGATTGGACTAACGAATATACGGTCGATGTACAGGAAGTTAGTGTAGCGTTCACAAAACCAGTTAAAGTTAAATCCGTGGTTATCGGCACCTGTCACGAATCCCATTATCAAACCTGAAATTGCATATTCATCTGTGCAAACCTCCACAAACGCGGCTTCGTTACACAAAAAGGATAGCGTATTGAGATCCAGCTCGTTAACGTGGGGAACTTCTCGGTTATTGAGACGTAATAATTCTGGTAAATAACTTGATTCTAACTGGTTAAAACTGAGTCCCTGCATCTCTCCACCCGGCTTGTAATTGTTGCTCACAGGCATTACCTGATCATTCAAGACTGCCAATATTTCTGTCTCATTATTCTTGCAAACGCCCTGTAAAACAAGCAAAAAAGTGCTCTGTTCAACTAACAAAATATCAGTGCGATTACTCTCACAACTCGCTGTTTTTCAGTAATAAAAATAATTTGTTACTGGATTGGACAAAATTATTTGCCAGCGCAGTTAAACCATTTCATCACTCACCGCGACTTAGCCTGTGATTGTTCAGTTTTAATTCATTTTTATTGTGGGGAAATCAATGAAAATAACCGATACCAGTGGCCAGGATGTCGTAATTGCACCCAAGTCAAATAAGACAGTTTGGCTCAAAGGCGGTGTTGTCGCTATTGTTGTTATCGCGCTGACAGGCGCAATTGCACCATCATATAGTGATTGGGCCAACTCTGATACTTCCATATCCCGAGAGCGATTGAGGTTGGCTAAAGTGACCCGGGGCGACTTTGTCAGAGACCTGTCAGTTCAAGGACGTGTGGTGGCCGCCGTCAGTCCAAAACTTTACAGTCCAGCGCAAGGTACCATTACCTTTCAAGTTGACGCAGGCGACTCCGTTACCCAAAACCAGGTACTTGCCAGTATCGATAGTCCAGAGCTGACCAATGAGTTGCAACAGGAAGAGGCGACGCTGCAACGGTTGCAAATAGAATTAGATCGCAAAAAGATACAGGCCAAACAACAAGCATTAAACAATCAAAAATCTATTGATCAAGCTCTGGTAGCCCTCACCGCCGCAGACAGGGAAAAAAGGCGGGCTGATAAGGCGATAAAAAGTAACAGCATCAGTGCCATCGATTTTGAAAAGGCACAGGATGAGCTGGAAAATGCCCGGCTGGAACACAAGCACGCCGTTGAAGATGCGCAACTGGCGATTGAGTCCTTCGAGTTTGAATTAAAAACCAACCAATTGCAGGTGGACCGCCAGGCACTACTGGTAGCCGATTTACAACGCAAAGTACAGCAACTCACCGTACGCTCACCAGTGAGCGGCATTGTAGGTAATCTCGCCGTCGAGCAAAAAAATCAGGTGGCACAAAATCAGGCAATTTTATCTGTGGTAGACCTAAGTGAATTTGAAGTGGAGCTACAAATTCCTGAAAGCTACGCCGATGACTTGGCCATTGGTATGGATGCAGAAATTCAGTTTAATGGCGAGGCGCACTCTGCAGTGCTGGTCACGATTTCCCCCGAAATCCAAAACAATCAGGTGACCGGTAGAGTGCGTTTCGCCAACTCTTCAGAACTCGGCTTACGCCAAAACCAACGTTTGACTACGCGTATTCTGATGGAAAACAAAGCCGACGTATTGATGGTACAGCGCGGACAATTTCTTGAAAGTGCCGGGGGCAAAGTGGCCTATGTAGTGCAGGATAATCGCGCCGTTCGAACTGCCATTAACACCGGCGCCCGGAGCCTGGGCTCGGTAGAAATACTCACAGGTTTAAATATCGGTGATGAAATTATCATCTCCAGCACAGAGGCGTTTGCCGGCGCCGAAACCGTATTACTTACTCAATAATTGGGGGAAGCTCAAATGTTAAAAATGGAAAATATTTCAAAAGTCTATCGCACCGACATGGTAGAAACCCATGCCCTTAAGGAGTTCAATCTGGAAGTCAACGAAGGAGACTTTATAGCGGTAACAGGCCCATCTGGCTCTGGGAAAACTACCTTCTTGAATATCGCAGGGTTACTGGAAACCTACTCTGGTGGGCGTTACTTCCTTGATGGCAAAGATGTTTCGGGTATCAGCGATGCAGCCAGGAGCCGGGTTAGAAATGAAAAAATTGGCTTTATTTTTCAGGGTTTTAACCTGATCCCAGACCTCAATTTATTCGACAATGTTGATGTACCGCTGCGCTATCGCGGCTTTAGCAGTAAAGAGCGCAAAGAACGCATAGAGCACAGTCTGGATACCGTGGGCTTAGCTAACCGTATGAAACACTTGCCAGCACAGTTGTCGGGTGGACAACAACAGCGGGTCGCAATCGCACGCGCATTGGCAGGCTCACCCCGTTTTCTGCTAGCCGACGAACCCACCGGTAATCTTGACAGCAAAATGGCCCACAGCGTGATGGAGCTATTACAAGACATCAACGCCAATGGCACTACGATAGTAATGGTGACACATGATCCGGGCCTTGCGGCACAAGCCAAACGCAATATTTACGTTCGGGATGGCAAAGTCAGCGAGTTACACGAAGTTTCCGCGCCTCCCACCAAAGAAGTTGTCAACGCCTGAGGACTGCCATCATGATGAGTTATTACTTTCGTCTGGCGCTGATAAGCATGCGTCGCAATCCCGTGCTCAGTACTTTAATGGTGCTGGCAATCGCTTTGGGCATTGGCGCCTGCATGACCACCATTACGGTCAACTATCTGATGTCCAACAACCCGATAAAACACAAAAGCGACGTACTATTTCATGTGCAATTAGACAACTGGGGTCCCTATGAGGCTGCAGTTGACCCTAACGATCCTCCCTTTCAAATGACCTGGACAGATGTCAATAATTTGCAAAAAGCGGAGCGGGCATATCGTCAAGCAGCCATGGCAAAATCAGGTGGCGTTGTGGTACCGGCTGATACCAATATCAAACCTTTTCAAGCCGGTTATCGCCTGACCTACGGTGATTTTTTTACTATGTTTGACGTGCCATTTTTATATGGCTCAGGTTGGGATTCAGAGGCCGACAGCAATGGCAGACACGTTGTTGTATTAACCAAAGAAATTAACGAAACCCTGTTCGGTGGTAAAGATTCAATCGGCGAGAACGTGACCTTGTCCGGTGAGATATTTACAGTTGTGGGAGTAATTGATGAATGGCACCCCATCCCCAAGTTCTACGATCTGAACAATGATGACTTTGGTCGCCCCTCTGAACTGTTCATGCCCTTGTCTCTGAAACTCAGTATGAAGCTGCCCAGTTGGGGTAATGTTAATTGCTGGAAATCCCCCGATGAAGATGGCTTCGAAGGATTCCTCAACTCAGAATGTGTTAACTTTCAGTTTTGGGTGGAGTTAAACAATCCGGGAGAAAGAGCCGACTACGCCCAGTTCCTGAATAATTATGTTAATGAACAAAAAACCTTTGGTCGCTTCCCTCGCCCTCTTAACAACCGCTTAAATAACGTCCAGGAATGGCTTGAATACAACGAAGTTGTTGCAGATGACGCTCAGATAATGATGTGGTTATCGCTGATGTTCCTGGTTGTGTGCCTGCTCAACACCATTGGTTTGATGCTGTCTAAGTTCATGGGCAAGTCCAGTGAAATTGGTCTGCGAAGAGCCGTTGGAGCAACCAAAAAAGACCTATTCATCCAACACACGGTTGAAACCGCCTGTATTGGTATCGCAGGCGGTATTGTCGGCCTCGGGTTGTCCTTCTTTGGATTGCAAGGACTTAGAGCACTATATGGCGAATTTGCAGATAAGCTCACCAGTCTTGATATGAATATGGCGATATTAGCCATCCTGCTCTCTCTGGTGGCTACCATCATTGCTGGTCTCTATCCCACCTGGCGTGCTTGCTCGATTGCACCCGCCAGCCAACTGAAAAGTCAATAAGGAGATCGCTATGTTTGCCTCATTAGAAATCGGTCCTATCTTTCGAACTTTACTGCGCAACAAAATGGGGGCACTACTTATTGCCCTACAAATTGCGGTTACCATGACAATTGTGGTGAATGCCATTTTTATCATAGATGAACGCGAAGCGTTGATGGCGCGTGTCAGTGGCGTTGACGAGCCCAATAGCTTTAGCGTAAGTAGCAACGGTTTTGCTGAAGACTTTGACAATGAAAATACCATTCAGGAAGACCTGCGCCAGATTCGTGCCCTTCCCTCAGTGTTAAATGTGACTACTATTAACGCCATTCCCATTAGCGGAGGCGGTTGGTCCATGAGTTTGCAGGTGGAGTCAGGAGAAGATAAAGATGATATATCCACGGCGGTTTATATGGTGGACGAACACGGCATTGAAACCTTGGATGTCGCGCTGCTGGCGGGTCGAAACTTCAGTTATCAGGAAATGCGCTATCGCGATGGTACGGAAGAGGGATGGCCGCAAAATATCATCATAACGGAAGCCTTGCTACAGGATTTATTTCCCGATACGACGCCCGGCGAAGTTATTGGCAAAACCGTCTATATTGATCGCAACGAACCCATGCAAATTATTGGGGTTATCGATACACTTCAGGCACCTTGGATTGGTTGGGATCAACTGGAAAACGCCATGTTGTCGCCTGAGTATATCGCCTTTAATAACTCAACTCGCTATTTCGTTCGCGCTCAAAACGGTATGCGGGACCAAGCCATGCGCGATGTAGAGGAATACCTGGCCCAACGCAGCAGTGAACGCCTCGTTCGGGGCATAGAGTCTTTTCAGGAAGTACGAGAAAACAGTTACGGATTTCACGCTGCCATGATCAAGATTTTAACTGTCGTCATGGTAACCTTGGTGATTATCACAGGTATGGGCATCGTCGGCCTTGCCAGTTTTAACGTGAACAGGCGTAAGAAACAAATTGGTACTCGTCGTGCCTTGGGCGCTACCCAATGGCAAATTGTGCGTTATTTCATGCTGGAAAATTTTGTTATTACCAGTATTGGTGTTGCAACCGGCGCAGCCCTTAGCATTGGGTTAAACATCCTGTTGGTGAACTTTTTTGAACTCAATCGCATTACCTGGTACTACATTCCTATTGGCATGCTTTGTTTGTGGTGTTTAGGGCAACTGGCAGTGTATGGACCCGCCCGCAAAGCGGCGAATATCCCACCGGCAATGGCTACCCGCACGGTTTAAATTTAGATTCATAAAAACATCGAGGGGCATCAGCCCCTCTTTCTCCTATCCCTTAAGATCCCATAGCGATACATGTACTGTTCAATTCATACTAAAGCAGTATGTTAATTTCACTGGAAAAAACGATACTGCCTCCATATTGTTCGTCTAAAATAAAATAGAACAGTGTTGTTGACACCTTCTCGGCTTTAGGAATCTATTTACATGTCAAGATTATCGCCTTTGTTATTGTTGTTGCTTGTTAGCTTTATCGCAGGAGCGCAAGATAAAAAAGACGTACCTCCTCCCCTTGACCCGGCCTATATGGGTAGCCACGATATGGTGCTTGTGAGCATGGGCACTACCCTGTTTGCTTACCCAATGCCAGGTTATGAGAAACCCGATAATCAACAAATTTTGTACAAAGTCAGTACTAAAACGCCTTCCATTCGATTTCTGGTTCGTGATGCCGATCTGGTAACGGCACGCTCACAACCCTTTAACCTGCAGAGATTAATCAGGGGAGAACAAGTGGAAGTGGTGATGGATATTTATATGGGACACTTTGATCGTGGCGGCATGAAACTACACGAAAAAGCCGTAATATCATTTGATGAACAAAAATATTTACGCACCTTCGAAGACATACAACCTTCCAGTATCAGACAGGTTTACGACAAGGTAAAAGTGGGCAGCAATGAGTTTATTTTGGTGCATAGACTGCAAGAAAAACCCACCTACGATAACCTCATCTTGTTTGATGATATGGTGAGCTGTATTACTGAGTTCTCAACCCCTTCTGCAGTGCCCACCATCGCCCAATTGTTTAGTCGTTTGACCTTGTGTGGTCCCATGAAACCACTGTACTACGAAACGGAAGACTTCCAGTAAATTCCAGTTATTTTTCAAAGGCCAGCATCGCTGGCCTTTTTTATTTTCGTTCCCGATTCAAATATTACTATTTGGTTAAACTTTTGGTTATTAACACTTTTTTGTTTGCAAGTTATTGAGGTCTGACCAGTTACATGATTTACTATTTAGCGAAAATCACCCTACACAATCATAAAACTTGCAAATTAAAGGACAGACACGATGAGAGATGATATTCGCATCCCGCGCAGCAAAGAGAACGATTACACGCCAGAAATGGCGACTGAGCGTCGTAAGTTTATCGAAGCTAAAACGGGTGAACCCATGACTCTGACAGGTCAATACACCATTGATACCGGCGTACTACCGGGCAATATCGAGAACTTTATAGGTATTTGCCAGATGCCTGTGGGCGTTGCTGGACCACTGCGTATCAACGGTGAGGATGCTCAAGGTGATTTTTACATTCCCCTCGCGACCACTGAAGGTACCTTGGTAGCCAGTTATTCCCGCGGCATGCGAGTGATCACAGAAAGCGGAGGTGTCACCACAACTGTGGTAGAACAGTACATGCAGCGAGCTCCGGCTTTCCTATTCGACAATGCGCGCGAAGCTCGTGCTTTTGGCGAATGGGTAAAAGAGAACTTCGACAATATCAAAGCAGCAGCAGAGAGTACCACGAGTGTGGGCAAGCTGAAGCACATACACCAGTGGTCAGTAGCCAAATCGCGGTATTTGCGCTTCAACTACACAACTGGAGATGCTGCCGGACAAAACATGGTAGGCAAAGCAACACTTATGGCCTGTGAATGGATCAAACGCAATTATCCGGGCGGCGCTAATTACCTGTTATCCGGCAACATGGATACCGACAAGAAACACTCACACCTCAATATGCTGCATTCTCGTGGCAAACGGGTTATTGCTGAATTAACGGTAAAAAAAGAGGTGCTTAAAGCCATTATGGGTGTAGATACCAAGATGTTGGCTAAGGCGACCGTACTAGCCAATACTGGCGCGTTGATGGCAGGTGCGGCCTACAATGGTCCACATGCAGCAAATGGTATTGCCTCTTTATTCATTGCCACAGGCCAAGATGAAGCCAACGTGGTTGAATCTCACGCGGGTTTGTTTACCCATGAATTACAGGATAATGGCGATATCTATCTGGCGGTAACCTTGCCTTCTCTTATCTGCGCTACATTTGGTGGTGGTACGGCGTTACCAACTCAAAGAGAATGTCTGAACATGCTGGGCTGTGTGGGTAAAGGCAAAGCCAATAAATTTGCAGAGATAGTGGCTGCTACTGTACTCGCTGGTGATATTTCTCTGGGCTGCGCAGTCATTGCGGGGGATTGGGTATCTAGTCATGATCAATTAGGTCGCAACCGCTAATACCGTTTTAATTTAAAAAACCGGCTAATTAGCCGGTTTTTTAATGTTTCAACATAGCTGTATTACCAAGGCAATACTTCACCATTTGCGTGCCAGAAAGTACCACTATTATCCAGATTTAATGCTTCGATACGTTGCACCAAACGCTGTGCGGAAGACTGCGCTGAAACTTCACCTCGAAAATCCACCATACCCGTCTGAACATATCCGGGATGCAGGATGGTCACCGAAATATTTCTGGGTTTCAGATCATGAGCTAAAGAAACCGCCGCAGCATTAAGCGCCGCTTTTGACATGCGATAACCATAACGTCCCCCGCTACCATTATCTCCCATGGATCCCATCCGGCTGGTGACCAGCGCCACTTTTGCTCCCGAATTGAGGTTATCTAATAGCAAATCAGTCAAAACCAATGGCGCAACGGCATTAACCTTAAACTGTTGTTCAATGGTAGATACGTTTATTTGATTAAGGCTTTCGTTGCGCAAAATCCCGGCGTTGTGAATTAACAGGTCTATTGTTACCCCCTGAAGCGGATGAATCATTCCCGGTAAAGCATCTAAATCAGAAAGCTCGACACCGGTTACAACCTGCACCCCGGTTTCATCAAGCTCCTTACTGGATTGACGACATAAAGCCCACACCCGACAACCCTGCTGTTGATAAATTCGGGTTAATTCCAGCCCTATGCCGCGATTCGCTCCGGTGATTACTACATTTTGCATAGCCAACTCCAATTATCTAACAATGGTACTCAGTGCTCTTTGAAGATCTTCCGGCGTATCAATACCCGGAGGTGGTACCGCGCTTGCCTCAGAGACATGAATCTGGTGCCCATGCCAAAGTACTCTGAGTTGCTCCAGAGATTCGATTTGCTCCAAAGGTGACACTGACAGATTGATGTATTCTTTAATAAATCCAGCAGTATAGGCGTAGATACCAATGTGACGCTGATAAAACTCACCTATTTGAGCAGGCTTTGGGTGTTTGCTGTTGAGGAAACGATCTCTGTCGTAGGGAATGGTGGAACGACTAAAATAAAGGGCATAGCCCTTTGCATCAGTGACGACCTTAACCGCATTGGGATTAAACGCCTCGTCAACATCCTCAATCTTAACAGACAATGTTGCCATCTTGGCATTTTTGAATTGCACCAAATTTTGCGCTACCTGGACGATGTTTTGTTCCGGTATAAAAGGTTCATCCCCTTGGACATTCACCACCACTTCATCATCAGGCAATCCCAACAACTGGACCACTTCGGCAAGACGCTCAGTGCCACTTTCGTGTTTGTTACTGGTCATACAGACCGTTCCGGAAAAGCCTTCTACGGTCTCTTTGATGCGCTCGTCGTCCGTAGCCACAACCACTTGACTGGCCCCCGCTTTGAGCGCCTTCTCGTACACCCATTGCACCATGGTTTTTCCATGGATATCCACCAAGGGCTTGCCCGGAAAACGGCTGGACTGATAGCGGGCAGGAATAATAACGCTAAATGCCATTACTAATCCTCATTTAAGCAATAGATTCAATATCTTCCAGAGACAACTTTCTTGCCTCAGATTCCAACATAACTGGTATATTCTCCCTCACGGGATAGGCCAACTTGTCGAATTTACAAATCAATTCTTCTGGCTCTCTCACATAAGTCAATTTTCCTTTGCACAATGGGCAAACTAAAATATCACTTAATTTCGGGTCGATAGGCATGCTGACGATATCCTTTTTTGATTCCGTTAGAACGGTTTTATTTTTTACTTTTCACGGCTTTCAATTTAGTCAAAAAAGCCTGATTAAAGGTTTCTGTTAATTTGGCACTGACAGGTAAAAACCACCAGTTATCTTTTGCGAAGTCAGTGCATTTCACCGCGTCTTTTTCGGTCATGAGTACCGTGCCGTCGGGCAGGTCAGATTCTTTATATTGATGATGATCAGGAAAGGCAAAGGTCTTTTCGAGCTTTACCCCCTTGTTTCCCAATAACGTGAAAAATCGGCCGGGGTTACCAATTCCCGCCGCTGCGTAAACTGGACCTGAAATCTGATTCAACGGTTTCGTTTGCCCCTTGAATTTAACATTCACAAGTTGGCCAGGCTCAAGTGACATCATATATTCATCGCCCTGCAACTTGCCACCATTAACCACAACAAAATCCACTGTTTTTAGTCGCCACTTTCCCTCTCGTAGGGGCCCCGCCGGTAACAGGTAACCATTGCCCTGCCGTCGTTGACCATCAACAACGGCAATTTCGATATCCCGTCCCAGGCGATAGTGTTGTAATCCATCGTCACTTAGAATCACATTGCAACCATGCTTGGTAATTAGCGCTTGTGCACCACGAACTCGGTTGGGATCCACCACCACAGGACAATTGACCCGGTGCTTAATGAATAAAGGTTCATCACCTGAATGTGCGGGGTCACTGTGTTTTTCCACTGTCATCGGATACTGCGCGGCTTTACCGCCATAACCGCGAGACACTATACCCGGTCGAAAGCCCTGCTGTTTTAGATAGCTGCTGAGATAAATAACCAAAGGCGTTTTGCCATTGCCACCAACATTAATATTGCCGATAACCACAACAGGCACTGGCAATTTGTGTATCTTGGTTAAACCGATAGAAAAACAAAACCGTCGCAGTGCACTCAGCCCCCAGAATACAGCGCTAATGGGCAATAACAGCAGCGACCAACCAAAAGACTGATACCAGGCGTGTTCCAGTTTCGTCATCAGGCACCTTCGGTAAACTGCATACGGTGCAACTGGGCATACATTCCGCCTTTCTCCAGCAGTGTTTTGTGCCGTCCATGCTCCATGATTTGGCCTTTATCAATCACCAAAATCTGATCGGCATTTTCAATGGTTGAAAGTCTGTGAGCCACAACAATGCTGGTGCGGTTCTTTTGTAGTGTATCCAGAGCCTCCTGGATGAAGCGCTCAGACTCAGTATCCAAGGCTGATGTGGCCTCATCTAATATTAAAACGGGGGCGTCTTTTAACACTGCTCTGGCAATGGCAATGCGTTGCCTTTGACCGCCGGAGAGCATCAGGCCGTTTTCGCCCACCATGGTATCCAGGCCATTTCCCAAGGTCTCGGTAAACTCTAAAACATGAGCTACTTTCGCGGCCTCTTCTATCTGGGCTCGCGAGACTTTATCTTCCAATCCATAAGCAATATTGTTAGCGATAGTATCGTTAAACAATGTCACTTGCTGCGACACCACAGCAAACTGGTTGCGTAATGCCCGCAATTCAATTTGTGAAAGCGGTAAATCGTCTAATAAGATTTCCCCTGATTGCGGTTGATAAAAACGGGTTAACAAGTTGGATATAGTGGACTTACCGCTACCCGAGCGCCCTACCAAGGCCAGGGTTTGTCCCTTGCTCACATCAAAGGAAATATCTTTTAATACGTTTTCGCCGTTGGCGTCATAGGCAAACGTCACATTTTTAAAGGCAATATTACCAGCTACCCTTTGTGGCTTGAGTGTGCCCTTATTTTCTTCTTCTTGCTGATCAAGAATTGCAAAAATACTCTCACAAGCCGCCATACCTTTTTGAAACTCGCTATTAACGGTGGTGAGCTGTTTAAGTGGCTTTAATAACATGGTCATGCTAACGACCACTGAAGTGAACACGCCAGCGCTGAGATTTTCCACCATACCGGGAACACTGGAAATAAATAGCACCACCGCCAGTGCTACTGAAGCAATGACCTGAATAGTAGAAACAGACAAAATCCGAGATACCACCAATTTCATATTTTGTTGGCGGTTATGGTTGTTTTTTTCCTCAAAGTGTTGAGTTTCTTTCTCTTGACCATCGAACATCAACACCACTTTGTGGCCTTTGAGAACTTGCTCTACAGCAGTGGTTAAATTGCCCATAGATTGTTGAATGTTTTTACTCACCATTCTGAAGCGTTTACTGACATAAGCTACGATCAACGCCACTACCGGCCCTATCACTAAAAACGCTAAACTTAACTGCCATGATTTATAAAACATAATAGCGAGCAGCCCTAATACCAACGCCCCCTCTCTCACCAGCGTTAATAAGGCTTTTCCGGCGGCCACCGAGACTTGTTCCGTGTCGTAAATGACCTTTGAAATTAGCGTACCCGTGGAATGCTGATCGTGAAAAGAAACGGGTAAATGCACAAAGCGCGAGAACAACTGCTGACGCATTTGCATCACCACCATGTTGCCAATCCAGGACAAGGTATAGGTACCCATAAAATTAAACACGCCACGCAAAATAAACATGGGAACAATCAAATACGCGGCCATGCGCAAATAATCCAGGTCGCCTTGTACCAAACTGCGATCAATGGCGTGTTCTAGTTGGGAAATGACAAAAACATCAATCAGGGAATAGCCAATCATGCCGAAAATTGCGGCCACAAAAGGAATTTTAAAATGCCGCAAGTAACGGCTAAATCGGGCGAATACCGCCTTACTGGAGTCTGTTTGATTCATTAACTCGGTTCAATATATTTTGCGCAAGGGTTGGTGCACCCATTAATGATAATCATAAATCTGGTTAGTTTAGCTGTTAAGCGAACAAAAGACACTGTAATCAGGTATTTATCTCTGACAGTTTGCTCTTAGAGTGACAAAAACCAACGAGGTTGCACATCTTTTCGCCAGCTCTTCAAGCTCAGCTTGCCATATTCATCAATGATGACGGATATCTGGCCATGCTCGGCAGTATTGCAAATGGCAGTGTTAAGCTTTCGCAAACGCTTCATCACAATCTCTGCAGGCATGCCCCAGCGATTATAATGTCCCGCTGATATCAGCACATAGTGGGGGTCAACCGCCAAAATAAAAGGGCTGGAAGACGATGTTTTACTGCCATGATGCGCGGCAATCAAGACTTGAGCGCTTAAATTTACCAGCCCGGAGCGATGCCATGTTGCCAACAAAAGCTCTACATCTTGCTCAATATCACCGGTTAGCAAAATACGATTGCTACCGTCATCCAGCATAATCACACAGGACTGATTATTATCATTATGTAATAACTTTGGATAATTGAGATCTGGCCAAAGCACCTCAAATTGGATCCCCTGCCAGTGCCAACTATCGCCACGCTGACATGATTGTTTTGGATACCTCATTTCCAGTACAGATTGATGGCGCAAAATTGTATCTAATCCACCTACGTGATCTATGTCATCATGACTGATTATAACAGTATCCAATTGACTGATACCGCTACTGCGTAGTACCGGTAATAAAACATTTTCCGCCATGCTAAAACCATCGGGAAACTCAGCGGCTACATCGTACAATACGGCACTGTTTTGTTTCCTTAGCAACACCGCTAACCCATGCCCTACATCCAACATATCAAGCTGCCAGCCGTTTGTTTCTCGCTTGTTCTGTGGTAGTAACAAAGGCACAAATAGCAAAATAACTAAGGGCTTAGGGAACAGTCCTCTGGGTATCAACAATAAAATCATAGCCAATGTAGCAAATACTAGAGCCAACCAGGGAATCGCACTTGCTTGCAGCCATTGGTCATAAATAGTAGTAATAGATTTTAAACCTTGTTCACATAGGGCAAATAGCGTTAAGCACCCTTCAAGCACATGAGAAGCAATACTACTGTCACTCATTAACAATATAACGCTCAGTAAACTGAGGGGTAACAGAACAAAGATTACCAATGGAATGGCAATCAAGTTAATAACTGGGGACAACACGCTAACCCCGCCAAACATCCCTAAAACCAAGGTCAACATCAGAGCAGACAACATTATCTGCAGCGCAACAAAAGCGGCCAACTTGTTCGGTAATTTGTTATCAGGTTTACGAGAACGCCATGCGATGAACCACAAAATAACCACGGCAGAAAAGCTCAACCAAAAGCTGGCAGTGAAGATGCTCAGCGGAAAAAACAGGATGAACAGCGCCACACAAATTAGGATAAATCTTCTAACATTCAAGTTGACACCTAAAACAAGCACTGCCCAGCCCAACAGCAACATCAACCCCGCTCTCACTGTTGGCGTGGCAAAACCGGCGAGATAGACGTAAAAAAAAGCGAAACACAGAGAAATTGAAAAAGCTGCAATCCTGATATTGGAAATTACAGGTCGCCTTGTAACAAAATTTAGTGCACCGAACAGTAGTGAGAACAAACAAAAAGCCCAGAAAGTCACCATACCCACATGCATGCCCGATATTGCCACCAGATGAGATGTGCCTGTATGCTGCAATAGCTGCCAGTCTGACTGGCTCAACTCTCCTCGATAACCTATTGCCATCGCTAATAACCAGCGCACCTCCTTTCGACTTTCTGTTATTAGTTTATCGGCAACGCGTTGCCGCCAGGAAACCGCACTTGGGAGATTGCTTTCAGTTGCGCTTTTTACGAACCCCGTTGCAACAATATGCTCAGAGAGTAACCATTGCTGGTAGTTGAAACCTGCCTCATTATAAAGCCCCCAACGGGGTTTCAGTTTCGCAACTATGGTTAATTGTTGTCCCTGCTTTAGCTGTAAGTCAGGCATCAACCAACTTAGCCTGACTTTAAAATCTGATTTTATGAATGCCTCAATGTTGTCATCTTGAGAAAGGGAATATGCAGAAACAACAAAGTTAAAATTCGCCTTTTCTGAGGATGTAACCACAGTTCCAACACGTCCGCTCAGTTGCAAGGGTTGTAAAAATAGTGCCTGTTCTGGTTGCGTCACACTAATCCAATAGCCTACACTCAGCATCCATGTTAATCCGAGACAGATACCAGACAGGAATTTAACTGTTTTAAAGCATGCCACTCCCGAGATCGCAAGACAGATTGCAGTCCAAACAGGAGGCAAAACAGGCCAGAGCAAACTAGTTAAACTGGCAGTAATAAAACAGAAAAGAAACCTGTCCATAGTATTATTAGCAATTCATGTTGCGCAGCCCTCCGCTGCTAAATAGAATTATTTATGCCAAAGAAGTTTATAAAACGAATTTTGCCAGACCATCAGTCTGTCCGAGATCAGAAAGCGCTGAAGGTCTTTGGCAAGCTATTGCATGATGCTAACTTGTGGCACCTGAATAGAAAGTCCGCTTGTGGCGCTTTTGGTGTGGGTTTGTTTTTTGCGTTTTGGCCTGTTCCTTTTCAAATGTGGTTAGCTGCCGCTCTCGCGATCCCACTCAGAGTCAACCTTCCCGTCTCGGTTGCCACAGTCTGGATCACCAATCCCTTCACCATGCCCCCAATATTCTATGGCGCTTATAAGGTGGGTACTTTCATTATTGGGACACCTGCTAGTAAATTTGAGTTTGAACCCACCTGGGAATGGGTGGTTAACAGTATGGGAACCATTGGCCCTGCATTTTTGTTGGGTTGCCTGGTGTGCGGCACTGTTTTTGGCCTCGCTGGATATTTTGGTCTCAATACACTGTGGCGCTTCTCAGTAAAAAAAGCGTGGCAGCAACGTAGAATCAGTCGGATGAAGGGACAAACCTTATCTTAACCGTATTAATGAATGTCATTTTTTTACCCTCACGGTGTTTTTTGAACAAAATTCAGTCCGAGAATATTTACAAAAATTAGCTTTCATTGTCGACAATATCACATCAATAAATTGACTAATTGTTGATTCGACCCTATATTGTCGACACTTCATTAAGCTTTAAGTCAATCTCATGTTCGATTCAACTACCGTTGCCGTAACAAATGCAGATAAAACCTTTTTAAGTATCCGTAACGATATCGTAGAGGGTGTCATTCCGGCCGGAGCGAAGTTGAGTGAACAAGAATTGTCGACAAGATATAGCGTTAGTCGCGCAGTAGTGCGCGAAGCAATAAACCGCCTTGAAGCTAACCACCTCATTGAACGCAAAGCCAATGTTGGTGCCAAAGTAGTCACACTCTCCCCTGAAGGCTTATCGGAACTTTATCAAATTCGCGAATCGCTGGAAGGCATGGCTGCCCGATTGGCAGCTCGCAACATGAGCGATGACGAGATAAACGATTTAAGTGGTCTACTCACAAAGCACTTCGACAAAGTCAAAACGGGTGAACGCTACTACCAGGAAGCCGGAGATCTGGACTTTCACTATCGCATCATTGTGGGCAGTAAAAACAAACAGCTTATCAGCTTATTGAGTAACGGTATCTATCATTTGGTACGCATGTATCGAGTGCAGCTCGGTATGGCTGGCCCGCGTGTCACTACCGCCTATGACGAACACAAACACATAGTGCTGGCCATTAGCCAGCGAGACGAAGAACTGGCGGAAATATTAATGCGTCGCCATATTGAATATTCACGACGCAACATCGCCTCAAAACTTTCAACAGTTAACCCTACAGGAGCCTAAACATGAGTGCAGGTAAAAAATTCAGAGAAGCGCTTGTTGCCAACAAGCCATTGCAAATCGTAGGTACCATTAATGCCTACACCGCTATTATGGCGAAAAAGATTGGCCATCAAGCTATCTATCTTTCTGGTGGTGGCGTCGCTAACGCTTCTTATGGTTTACCCGATTTGGGCATGACTTCATTGAATGATGTTATCGCAGATGTACAACGCATTACTGCGGCTTGTGATTTGCCTCTCATGGTGGATATTGATACCGGCTGGGGCGGCGCCTTTAACATTGCCAAGACCATCAAAGATATGGAAAAAGCCGGTGCTGCGGCAGTTCACATGGAAGATCAGGTAGCGCAAAAGCGTTGTGGTCATCGTCCAAATAAAGAAATCGTTTCCACCGAAGAGATGGTAGATCGCATAAAAGCAGCGGTTGATGCCCGTATTGATCCAGACTTTTTCATCATGGCTCGCACGGACTCTTTCGCGCAAGAAGGTTTAGAAGCTGCGATTGAGCGAGCTAAGGCTTATGTTGCTGCCGGTGCAGACGGCATTTTCGCCGAAGCCGTACAAACTGAAGAACATTATCGCGCCTTTTCTGAAGCGCTTGACGTGCCGATTTTGGCTAACATCACTGAGTTTGGTAAAACTGAGCTGTGGAATAAAGAACAATTGGGCGAATGGGGTGCAGCAATGGTGTTATATCCATTAAGCGCCTTCAGAGCCATGAACAAAGCAGCAGAAATGGTCTATACCTCTATTCTGGAGCAAGGTGACCAAAAAGCAGTAATCGACCAGATGCAAACTCGCATGGAGCTATACGATTATCTTGGCTATCACGAATACGAGCAGAAACTGGATGCCCTCTTTGCTGAAGGTAAAAACAAGTGATGTAGGTTGGACTTTAATCCAACAGAAATAGCACAAATTACAACGCCCGCTGATTATCCGGGCGTTTTTAACAAAATTAACAATTTAAATTCCCTACAATTTCAGGAGATTCTCCGATGGCAAAAGTATTAAGTGGCGCAGGTTTGCGCGGACAAGTTGCTGGTAAAACAGCCCTTTCAACCGTAGGTAAAAGCGGTTCAGGTCTGACTTATCGCGGTTACGATGTCAAAGATCTGGCTAATCATTGTCAGTTTGAAGAAGTAGCCCACCTTATCTTAAAAGGTCACCTGCCTAATCAGGCAGAACTGGACGCTTACAAAGCCAAACTCAAAGCACTGCGCGGTTTACCGCAGGCACTAAAAGAAGTGTTAGAGCGTATTCCTGCCGATGCCCACCCAATGGATGTATTACGTACTGGCTGCTCTATGCTGGGCAACCTGGAAGGCGAAGCTAACTTTGACATGCAGCAAGATGTCACCGACCGAATGTTGGCGTGTTTTCCGAGTATTATGTGTTACTGGTACCGTTTCAGCCATGACGGCGTTCGCATTGACGTAGAAACCGACGATGACTCCATCGGCGCACACTTCCTGCACATGTTGCACGGTGAAAAACCTGCAGAGCTGCACGAGCAAGTGATGCATGTGTCTTTGATCTTGTATGCTGAGCATGAATTCAACGCTTCTACCTTCACAGCACGTGTCTGCGCTTCAACGCTTTCAGACATGCACAGTTGCGTAACTGGCGCCATCGGTTCATTGCGTGGTCCATTGCACGGTGGTGCTAATGAAGCGGCGATGGAAATGATCGAGAGCTTCACTTCTGCCGATCACGCCGAAGAAGAAATGATGGGTAAGCTGGCTCGCAAAGAAAAGATCATGGGCTTTGGTCATGCCATCTACTCAGAGTCTGATCCGCGTAACGAAATCATTAAACTATGGTCTGAAAAACTGGCCAAAGAAGTGGGTGATGAGGTGCTTTATCCGGTTTCAGTACGCTGTGAAGAAGTGATGTGGCGCGAGAAAAAATTGTTCTGTAACGCCGATTTCTTCCATGCCTCTGCCTACAACTTTATGGGTATCCCCACTAAGTTGTTTACCCCAATTTTCGTCATGTCTCGCTTAACAGGTTGGGCAGCACATGTAATGGAGCAACGAGCGGATAACCGAATTATTCGTCCTTCAGCTGAATACACGGGCGAGGAACTGCGCCCGGTAACGCCAATCGCTAAGCGTTAATTGTCTGTCGGGGAGGCTCGCCTCCCTTTGTGTTTCACTCTTTTAACTCAATACAGGCATCACAATTATGAACTTCGATTACCGCAAACCATTGCCCGGCAGCAAACTGGATTACTTCGACACCCGAGAAGCCGTTGAAGCAATCGCCCCAGGCAGTTATGACAAACTCCCCTACACATCTAAAGTACTAGCTGAAAACCTGGTACGTCGCTGCACTCCTGAAAATCTGACAGCGTCCTTAAGACAAATTATAGAGCGCAAACGCGAACTGGACTTCCCCTGGTTTCCCGCTCGCGTAGTGTGCCATGACATTCTCGGTCAAACGGCGCTGGTAGACCTCGCTGGGCTAAGGGACGCTATCGCAGAACAAGGCGGCGACCCGGCCAAAGTCAATCCGGTAGTACCCACACAGTTGATTGTGGACCACTCATTAGCAGTGGAACACGCTGGTTTTGAAGAGGACGCGTTCGAGAAAAATCGCGCCATAGAAGAACGCCGTAACGAGGACCGTTTCCATTTTATCAACTGGACTAAAACAGCGTTTAAAAACGTAGACGTTATTCCTCCTGGCAACGGTATCATGCACCAGATCAATCTGGAGCGCATGTCTCCGGTGATTCAGGCACGTGATGGTGTCGCCTTTCCAGACACCTTAGTAGGTACAGATAGCCACACTCCGCACGTAGATGCGTTGGGGGTTATTGCTATTGGCGTGGGAGGCCTGGAAGCAGAGAATGTGATGCTGGGCCGCGCGTCTTATATGCGTTTACCTGATATTGTGGGTGTTGAGCTGACTGGCAAACCACAACCTGGTATCACCGCCACTGATATTGTCTTAGCGCTAACGGAGTTTTTACGTAAAGAGCGTGTAGTTTCTGCCTATCTGGAATTCTTTGGTGAAGGTGCCAGCCACTTAACCTTGGGCGATCGTGCCACCATTTCCAACATGACACCCGAATACGGTGCCACCGCTGCGATGTTTTACATCGACCAGCAAACCATCGACTATCTCAAGCTGACTGGCCGTGATGAGGAGCAAGTGCAGCTTGTAGAGAATTACGCTAAAACCACCGGTCTCTGGGCTGATGAGATGGTAAATGCCCAATACGAGCGTGTGCTGAAGTTTGATTTATCGTCAGTGGGTCGCAATATGGCAGGCCCATCTAACCCGCATCGCCGCGTTGCAACAGCGGATTTGGCCAGCCAAGGCATAGCCGGCAAAGTTGAACAAGACGACGACAACATGCCTGATGGCGCGGTTATTATCGCGGCTATTACCAGCTGTACCAACACCAGTAACCCACGCAACGTAATTGCTGCAGGTCTTTTAGCGCGCAATGCCAATGCTAAAGGCTTAGTGAGAAAACCCTGGGTTAAGTCTTCACTGGCGCCTGGTTCTAAAGCGGTTAAACTCTACCTGGAAGAAGCCAACCTGCTACCTGAACTGGAGCAATTGGGTTTCGGTGTTGTGGCGTTTGCTTGTACCACCTGCAATGGTATGAGTGGTGCATTGGATCCAAAAATTCAGCAGGAAATCATCGACCGTGATTTATACGCCACCGCAGTGCTTTCCGGTAACCGCAACTTTGATGGTCGAATCCACCCCTACGCCAAGCAGGCCTTCCTGGCATCGCCGCCTTTAGTAGTGGCCTACGCTATTGCAGGTACCATCCGCTTTGACATTGAAAAAGACGTGCTGGGCCATGACACAGACGGCAATCCGGTTACTTTAAAGGATATCTGGCCAAGCGACGAAGAAATCGATGCTATTGTGGCTTCTAGTGTGAAGCCTGAGCATTTCCGTCAGGTGTATGAGCCGATGTTTGAGCTAAACGTAGATTACGGCGAAAAGACTGATCCGTTGTACAACTGGCGTCCACAAAGCACCTATATTCGTCGTCCTCCCTACTGGGAAGGTGCACTCGCCGGTGAACGTACGTTGACAGGAATGCGTCCGTTAGCAGTTTTGGGTGACAACATCACTACAGACCACTTATCACCGTCCAATGCCATCATGGCAGACAGTGCCGCTGGTGAGTACCTGGCAAAAATGGGTTTACCGGAGGAAGATTTTAACTCCTACGCAACTCATCGTGGCGATCACCTAACAGCACAGCGCGCAACCTTTGCTAACCCAAAACTGTTCAACGAAATGGTGCAGGAAAACGGGGAAGTCAAACAGGGGTCATTAGCGCGAATTGAGCCAGAAGGCAAAGTCACCCGCATGTGGGAAGCTATTGAAACCTATATGGAGCGCAAACAACCGCTGATTATTGTGGCCGGTGCCGACTATGGTCAAGGTTCATCTCGTGACTGGGCCGCCAAAGGTGTGCGTCTGGCAGGCGTTGAGGTTATCGTTGCTGAAGGCTTCGAGCGTATCCACCGTACCAACTTGATTGGCATGGGTGTACTGCCGCTGGAATTCCAGCCGGGTACGACGCGCAAAACCTTAGGCATAGATGGCACGGAAACCTTTGATGTGAAAGGTGATAAAGCGCCGGGAGCAACCCTGACGCTGGTGCTCAATCGCGCCAATGGCGTTATTGTGGAAGTGCCGGTTACCTGCCGTCTGGACACCGCTGAAGAGGTCTCTATCTACGATGCGGGCGGCGTACTGCAGCGCTTCGCTAAAGACTTTCTGGCCTCCGAAGGCGCAGCCTAAAAAACTGAAGTTAAACTCTAAAGCGACACAGTGTGTCGCTTTTTGTTTTTGAGAGAAATTTATGTTTAAACCTCAAATTAAAATTCCGGCCACTTATATGCGGGGCGGAACAAGTAAAGGCGTATTCTTTAACCTGACAGATTTACCTGCATACGCACAAACCGCGGGTGAAGCCAGAGACAACTTATTGCTGCGGGTTATTGGTAGCCCGGATCCGTATGACAAGCACACAGACGGCATGGGCGGTGCCACTTCCAGCACCAGTAAAACCGTCATTTTAAGTGAAAGCGAGAAAGCTGAGCACGATGTGGATTATCTATTTGGACAAGTAGCTATTGATAAACCTTTTATCGACTGGTCAGGTAATTGCGGCAACCTAACCGCAGCAGTCGGTGCCTTTGCCATCAATAACGGTTTGGTAGATAGCAGTCGCATCCCTGAAAACGGCATCGCTGTTGTTCGTATTTGGCAGGTAAATATACAAAAAACCATCATCGCTCACATTCCCATCACTCAGGGTGAAGTGCAGGAAACCGGTGACTTTGAATTGGACGGCGTCACCTTCCCCGCCGCTGAAGTAAAGGTGGAGTTCCTGGATCCAGCCGATGCCGATGGTGATATGTTTCCCACTGGGAACCTGGTGGATGAGTTGCAAGTACCGGAAACACTGGTAGCAAACGGCAAACTCAAGGCAACGCTCATCAATGCTGGTATCCCCACTATGTTCGTTAATGCGGCAGATATCGATTATCTGGGCACAGAGCTGCAAGATGATATCAATAGCGATAGCGCTGCCCTCGCCCGCTTTGAGGCACTGCGTGCCTTGGGCGCAGTAAAAATGGGACTTATCAAAGATGTCTCTGAAGCAGCAGCCAGACAGCACACACCTAAAATCGCATTTGTGGCGCCCCCTGCCGATTACACATCCAGTAGCGGTAAGGCCATCAAGGCAACAGATATTGATGTGAATGTTCGGGCACTTTCAATGGGCAAACTACACCACGCCATGATGGGCACGGCGGCCGTAGCCATTGCCACCGCAGCAGCCATTCCCGGCACCTTGGTAAATCAATCCGCAGGTGGTATTGAACGTGAAGAAGTGACTTTTGGTCATCCTTCGGGCACCTTAAAAGTAGGCGCGAAAGCTACCCAAGAAGATGGCAAATGGCTGGCCAAAAAAGCCATTATGAGCCGTAGTGCACGAATATTGATGGAAGGTCACGTGCGTGTGCCTGAGTGATTACATTTAGTAATGTAAATCTACATTACAGGGGGCTATGCCCCCCTGTTTACCCCAGACTTGTGGAATATCGGCGAGCCCTTTATCACTTCACCAAATACTCTTCACAGCAAACATAAATCCTATGAATAGCCTGTATTCGTGAATTAAACGCCTGTTTTAAAGTGTTCATGTTAGTCTGGCAATAACAGAGTATTAAAGAGTATGACCCTATGGCAATTTCCCATTTTTATCCCCCACGCAGAACCTTAATGGGCCCCGGCCCTTCTGATGTAAATCCACAAGTTTTAGCGGCACTCGCCAAACCCACTATTGGCCACCTTGACCCGCTATTTATCAATCTGATGGAAGAAACTAAAGCACTGCTGCAATATGCCTTTCAGACTCAAAATGAATTCACCATTGCGGTATCCGCACCCGGCTCCGCTGGTATGGAAACCTGTTTTGTCAATTTAGTAGAGCCTGGCGACAAAGTCATTGTGTGTATCAATGGCGTATTTGGTAGTCGCATGAAAGAAAACGTTATCCGCTGCGGCGGAGAAGCCATTGTGGTGGAGCAAGAATGGGGCCGTGCTGTTGACCCTGACGCCGTTGAAACAGCCCTCAAAGCCAACCCAGATGCTAAATTTCTGGCCTTTGTTCACGCGGAAACCTCCACTGGTGCACGCTCTGATGCGAAAGCCTTATGTGCCCTCGCCCAACAATATAATTGCCTTAGCATCGTAGATGCCGTTACTTCTTTAGGCGGTATCGAACTACGAGTGGATGATTGGGGCATCGATGCCATCTATTCAGGTAGTCAGAAGTGTTTATCCTGTGTACCTGGCATTTCGCCGGTGAGTTTAAGCGCTAAGGCAGTGGCTAAAATAAAAGCGCGAAAAACCCCAGTGCAAAGCTGGTTTTTGGATCAAACGTTGGTTATGGGCTATTGGTCGGGTGAAGGCAAGCGCAGTTACCATCACACTGCCCCGGTAAATTCCATTTACGCATTGCACGAGTCGTTGTTGTTACTACAACAAGAAACTCTGGAAGCTTCCTGGCAACGCCATCAGACTCAGCACGAAGCCCTTAAAGCGGGTTTGTTGGACCTGGGATTAGAATTTGTAGTGCCGAAAGATGAAAGACTGCCGCAATTGAATACCGTGCGCATTCCGCAAGGCGTGGATGATGCCACAGTGCGTCAATACCTGCTTAACGAATACAATCTTGAAATTGGCGCAGGCCTGGGGGCCTTCGCAGGAAATGCCTGGCGCATTGGTTTAATGGGTTATGCTGCAAAAAGTGAAAACGTATTGCTTTGCCTGGCTGCACTGAAAAAAGCGCTTAGCTAACAACTAAGTCCATTTCCCAACATGGGGTGACATGTGCAGCAATGTCACTCCTTTTTCTATGCTGATTGCCAAAATCAGCTCCTGCTCGTATAGGTTAACGCTTGGAGTCAGCAATCTGCCGAACTTAACGACAAAAAACCTCCCACTCATTACGGGTAATTATACTCCCTTTCTATACTGTAATGCCGTGTTATTGGCTTGAGCAACACCCCGTTGTAACAATGCGATAAACCCAACATTCAAATGGAACGCAAAATCATGAATATTAAACGTTCGGTTACGATAAAGCATAGAGCCCAGCTGACTCTGGTCTTGGTGACAGCCCTAATGGGTAATCTAAAGGCCCATGCCCAAATTACAGAAACATCACAGCATGGCATATTAAACGTAGATGTTGGCCGTTCCCCCACCATTGATGATGTGCCGCAACCCGTTGAATTATATGGGTGCAATAATACAGTAGTAGCGACACAAGTTTATTGGGACACCCAAAACCAGGTAGTTGGTGAAATTCCTTATGGCTTGCGCATATCTGACTCGGGTAAAGAATATAAGGTGAGCAAATACTATGTTGTTTCGCCCCCTGCATGGCGCAACAAAAATCAAACAGAAAATGCCGCAGCGAAGAAAGAAGCCCAACCTTTTATCGGATTAGTCACACCAGACAATTTTACTTTCAAGGGCAATAAACCCGCGCAGATCCTGAACCTGGACTACCGTATTTTAATGCCAACCTACCTTGAAAATGTACCTGTTGATTTTAACTATGCAGAAGACGAAATCTTATCTTGTGCTGAGCAAGGTGTGGTCTCTATTCCCATCAATACAGACTGCTCCGACTTTCCATGGCGAGCAGGTGCTGAAGGCGCCTCGGGCATTGGTGTTTTGAACACTTCAGGTAGTACCGCATTCCTGCCCACGCTGAAAAAAAACAAAGAGCCACTGCAATGCACCACCACTCTGTTACACGACATTATGCTGGAACACAAAGTGTTTTTTGCCACCGAAGCAGGGTTAACAGATACTATTAATCTGACGCAATATCACGCTGAGCAAAAAACCATGAATCTTGTTTGTTTGCCAAGAGCCAAGAATGATGTACCTGCTGGTTGTTTGTGATAGCTTTTGAATACAAAAGTAAAATAAAGCGAATCTTTCATGCCTGAAAAGCTCTTTGTTTATGGCACCTTGTGCCCCGGCCGTCCTAATGAACACTTACTTAAGGAAATAGGCGGTGAATTCGTGAAAGCCAGTGTCCATGGCACGTTACATGAAGAAGGCTGGGGAGCCACCATGGGCTATCCTGCTATCAAGCTCGATGAGAGTGCGGGTAAAGTTCCAGGCTATGTGTTTAGCTCCGAAAATCTCGAAGAGCACTGGCCTGAGTTGGATGAATTTGAAGGTAATGCCTACAGTCGGGTGCTTGTAAACGCGGAGTTAGAAAACGGAGAAATTATCCAGGCTTGGGTGTATTCGCTGCACCCAAGCCTTGGCTAACTTTAAGCGATTTAAAAGTTACAACGGCTTATTCACTAAAAACATCACTAGCGATTTGTATTCTTCAAATGACTTGATACTGCGTATTTCAGGTACGTATTTGCCATGAATAACCAATGTGGGTACGGTTCCAATACCTTGTTTTCTCAACTCAGCCGTTTTACTGCGCATTTGCTTCGCTTTAGGTGCCACTGAGAAGCTTTTCATAGCCTTGTCAAACTTGGCAGCATCTGCACCGTGCTGTACGAATATCGCTTTTATGTCTGCAATCGAAGTAAAGTCGCTCTCTTCTACATGAATTTTACGAAATACCGAAGCAACGACTTCGCCTTTAACTTTCAGCATTTCCGCCACAATCAGAGCCTTGGTGAGCGCCTGTTCTATGGCCATATCTCTTCCCGGCATACCATCCACGTGATTTTTCGCAAACTTCATACCGTCAGGCAAAGCAGCTGCAACTTCAGCCATAAAGGGCTCTTGAGTAAAACAATGAGGGCAATAAAAAGAGAAGAACTCTGTCACTCCTTTCTTATTAGATAATGGGTTTTCCAGCACCGTGTAGTGTGTATCTTCTTCAAATTCCGCTGCAAATACAGAAAATGAAAACAAAGCAAAAAATATGACAAGTAGTTTAGATTTCATTAAACGCTCTTTTTGTTGTTATTGAGACTCAGGCTGACAGATATCCCTATCGTCTCTTTGAATAAAACTTCAGAGCAGTGTAACAACTTGTGTTTCGACTGCTATCAAAACTCGCACCGGGATCTGTTTCAAAGTGTTGCTATGAAATTGACTTCGGGAGTCAGCCGGATTAAGTTCTTGTTTTTACTCGAATGTAGTTTGCGTCATAGCTTTAAAATTCCAACCCAAGCTCAACATCACTTTCAGGGAAAACAATGGATTTAAATAACGTCATTACATTCATAGCAGTGGCAACACTGCTAGTGATTTCTCCTGGTCCCAATGGTTTTCTCATCGCAAAAACAGTACCTCTCTCTGGTCAAAAAGCGGGATTTGCTAATGTTGGCGGCTTTGTCGCTGCGTTTTACGTACATGGCACGCTTTCTATTTTCGGAATTTCCTTACTTTTAGTGCAATCAGCCATGGCATTTACGCTGTTTAAACTGATTGGCGCTGCGTACTTAATCTGGATAGGCATCAAGGCTTTAATAAATGCTTTTAGTAAGCCATCAACAGCATTGATTGAATCTCCGCAACAGGCTCAACACCGGGGGGCAATTCAAAGTGCTTTTTGGGAGGGCTTCGTTACCAATGTATTGAACCCGAAAGTTTCTATGTTCTACCTTGCAGCATTTCCTCAATTTATTTCACTACAAGGCTCCGCTATAAGCGCATATACCTTAGTAACAGCTCATGCAGTGGTAAATTTTATCTGGTTTTCATTTATGGTGCTGGCCTTGTCACGGGTAAAAAGTGCAGCCAACAATGAAAGATTCAAAAAGTGGCTTAACTCTATTACAGGACTGGTTTTCATAGGCTTTGGGGCGAAATTAGCTGTGTTAAAAAGCAGCTGACTCGAAACCTGATTATAAAATGATGAAAGCACCGACATAAACCACGTCTGCCCCTGCGACAGTCTGTTTTAACAGGTAGATTGAAACACTTAAAAAGCCACATCACATGAGAAATCCCCTTGCTTGAGTTAAGAAAATCGTTAATAACAGAAATCCCAAAGTTCGTTGAAATGGAGAGCTCTGAGGAGACTTCGGACTACATCATTCCTCATACTCTGGATAAGCATTTAGCAGAACTAAAGATTCCTGAAATGCTTTATCTGTCTATTTATCAGAACAATGAACTACAAGGTTTTTTTATTCTGAAAATTGGTGAGGACGCGGAGATAGAATTTCGCAGAATAGTTATAGGATCCAAAGGCAATGGTATTGGTCAAGCAGCGATAAAGCTCATGGAAGCCTATTGCAGAACTAATTTAGGTGCCAGACGGGTATGGCTGGATGTTTTTGCTTTTAATCAGAGAGGACAATACATATATAAAAAGTTGGGGTATCAACAGTTTGGTAAAGCTGAGCACGAAGGAAAGCAGTTACTTCTTTTTGAAAAGTGGCTCTGAAAATGTATAGCTATGATGAAAAAACTGGCAATAAAAAACACTATTAGCGCCAAAAATACCTCTTATTGCGAGAATTCAAAACTATGAAATTTTTAAATTTGCCCATTTTCCTCTTGTTCCTTTCAGGCTGTACCACAGGTCATTTGAAATACATGACACCTGAAGGTGAAATGATGATTGCCTGTAAGACTGAATACAGCGGGTCACCCAATGTAGACAAATATGCTGTAGAATATATCTTGAGTCACTGTGCTAAACAGGCGGTGCAAAATGGCAACACAGTGGTTGATAAAAAATTGCTAAACTTGGCTCTAACTGTTCCAGAACCACCCGAAGGTCAAAAATGGAGCTTCGAGCTGGCAACGGCATTACATAAAAAAGGCAGCCTTAGCGACAAGCAGTATGGCTATTTAATAGCCTATATAGATTTGGGCCACAATAAAGATTAATTGCTAACCCTTTAACGTCGTCTTATTCCATCATGCAGCTCAGGCAAACTAGTTCATAAATTGATACCAAATAACCCGGTTAACACTCAAAAGGAATACATTATCTCAATGGATCTGAAATACCGCTTTGCGAAGCGCGAAGACTTACCCTGCCTTGTGGCTCTATTAGCAAATGATTCTCTGGGCAGATTAAGAGAAGACGACTCAGCCCCCCTAAACCTTGCTTATTTATCTGCATTTGAAGCGATAGAAAACGATCCGAATAATGAATTGCTGGTTGCAGAACTAGGCAGTCAAATTGTTGGGATGCTACAACTTACCCTTATTCCGTACTTAACTCACATTGGTAGTTGGCGCTGTATGATTGAGGGTGTCAGAATACATGAAGACTTTCGAGGACAAGGTTTCGGTGAGCACATATTCGAATATGCAATCAGTCGTGCGAAGCAAAAAGGTTGTAAAGTTTTACAGCTTACCAGTGACAAGCAGCGGCCGGATGCTATTCGGTTCTACGAAAAGTTGGGCTTTAAAGCCAGCCATGAGGGTTTCAAACTGACCTTACCATCTTACGATGATTAACAAGGTGACAAGTTTTTTGTTTCAGACACCTTTAAAACTCCAGTACCAGTTGGAATTAGACAATGCGCAAATCAGATAAGAAACGAGACAATATACTTCGTAAGGTTTTAACCCTTGTTTGCGAAAGCGCACTTAAAGACATTCAGGGCTTTTGCTGGTTAACCCACATTGTGAATTACGATAACTTTCCTAAAAGCCTCAGAATAGTATGTGTATTCGATAGCAACGCGGATCTAGATAACTATCTGCTTTCGGACAACAACGAATACCTACAGTCAATAATTGCCTCAGAACTAAGTCAAATAGATATAAAGCTCGACAATATTACCAATCAGATTTTATTTGATACCGAAGAGAATTGTGCCGAGCAACATCAAGGTAATTGGTCACGAAGGCTTGCATAAAGCCAAGTGAGTTACATTAAATAACATATAAAAACGTATAACCTGGGTAATTATTGTTAAATAACCATCATTCAAAATGAATTACAATGGCACAAGTACTGATGTTGATTGGGGTTTCTATATTTGGTGTTTTAGGGACCGTACACCTGCTACTGACCTTCTTCAGCAACAAGTTCGATCCCTTCGAAATACAAACCAAAGATGCCATGATGGGCACCTCACCGCGGCTTACTAAAGACACCAGTATATGGCATGCATGGATTGGCTTTAATGCCAGTCACAGCTTAGGAGCTTTGTTTTTTGCAGCCATTTACCTTGTGCTGCTCACTCAGCACTTTTCGATAGTAAGCAGCTCAATTTGGTTGTCTATCATGCCCATTTTAGTCGCTACCAGCTATCTTTACCTTGCTTACAAATACTGGTTTAAAGTCCCCATGGCGGGTATTTTGCTGGCGTTAATTTGCTTTGTTGCATCCGCTGTACTCATCAACTTTTGACATACCGTCATAAGGCCAGTTGCACATAAACTGAACTATCTGCAACGTATTGTGGACCTTAAATCAAACGACGAACTAGACAACAGGGTAATGTATAGCCTTTGCTATTTCAGAGGGGCGAATCATGAAAAGACATTTGATTAGTAAATTAACTCTAACTCTTGGAGCGATACTTTATCTTGCAGTCATTCCTTACCTTGAATGGAATGACAGTCATGTTTTTAATCCCGATTGGCCTGCGCATGCCCGGTTTCATGAAGTTTGGCAACTTTCCACTAATATCGCCTTGGGTATATTGGTTTTGTGGCTATGCTGGCGCCGCAGTCAGTTTGTCTTGTCAGGCGTAATCAACTGTTTAGTGATGGGAGGCGTACTGGTTTCACATGCTTTGTCAGACCACATTGGTAGTACTGTTAAATCAGGTAATATTGCAAAGCTGATATTAGGACAGGATTTAGCCGTGATTGTGGCGTTAATTGTCGTTCTTAGTTCAATAACGGTTGTCCTCAATCACCGAAAAACAGCAGAAAAGCAATAATACCTGACAATTTTCACATGTATTCTATGAACCAGTTTAGATCTCGTTATAACAATGAATTACATGGGTGATTACTCAGTATTAAAAGTGTGATTTCGATATTACCAGTGATAGCTTATTTACAAGCTGGTTGTTCAACTTTGAGTTATGGCAAAAGAATCCATTACAAATAAAGTGAGCAAAATGTCACCTCATACGTAATAGCAATATTCACGTAATTTACAAGGATGGAGATTTTTATGGCGCATACTTTCCGATACCAGAAAAAAGGCTACTACCTGGAGTTTAGCGGAGCTATCACCATGAAAGAACTGGAATGGGCTAACTCAAAAATTTATGAACATGAAGAATTCGATAATCATAAATTTCAAGTATTCTCTTTATTAAACGCAGATTTGGCCCAGGTAACCGAAGAGGGCCCGGAAAGACTTGCAGCAGCCGACTTTGGCGGTTCTTTATCCCGAGGCAACGTCAAAGTTGCTTTGGTGGCAAAAGACCAAACAACAGTCGAACTTTGTAAAGAATATCAAAAAACGACGGAAATACTGCAGTCCAGTTGGCAAGTACGTATATTCTCTGAACAACAGCAAGCTATCGCATGGGCAGAAGATTAGAGCTTTTCTACCTTATTTAGCAATTCGTTATTTATGGCTTCAATACTTCTGATATTATCCTGCTCTACACATGGGATACGGCACCAGTCATTTTTCGCGTGTAAAAGTTGGTATACCTGATATACCTTTTCCAGGTAACCGTGAGCCGCTTCATGAATATCTTCTTTCTCATCAGTATAACTGCGCTGCTTTTTCTTTAGTACCAGCTCTTTTGATACTTCCAACGGCACATCCAAAAAGAAAGTAATGTCGGGTTTGGGTAAGCCATTCACTTTGTATTCCAGCTCAGCCAACCAATCAATAAAATCTGCCCGCTCTGATTCAGCAAATTTAGCGGCCTGATGGCCCATATTAGATTCCACGTAACGGTCGCACACTACGTAATAACCAGCTTCTAGATCTGCAACTAGATTAGGCTTTTGCTCCAGACGATCACTGGCAAACAATACCGAGGCCAGCTTAGGATGGACTTCATCAATCGAGCCAAACTCGCCCCGCAAAAATGCACCTACCTCACGTCCGAAAAAGGTTTGCTCGTAGGCTGGAAAACTGTACATTTTGACCTTTTTGCCAGCCGCTTGCAGCTTTTCAATTAACAATTGACTTTGTGTGCCTTTGCCACTGCCGTCTATGCCTTCAATAGTGATCAGTTTTCCTGTCATGTTTCACTCGATTATCAATTTATTAATGTGGGCTTTGTTGTTGAGTACAACCTCGGCCTCCTCACAACGAGGTGCACAATAATGCCATTAAGTAACAGCACTGTCAGCGCAAAAAAACTGCAATCAAACAAAGAGTTTTACATGCCAGTTTAGTAACAACAAAAAAAGGGCAGCTACCTGAGTAACTGCCCTATCAAATACCCTTGCGCTAACGAGGGGTTTACTTCGGAGACACGAAATATGCACGTCTCAATTCGTTTGTTTTTTGTACACCGAAACTTTTAATCTCACCACGACCCACAGAAGAGCAATGGTGAAACCTTGTCCGGGACAGAAGCGGGATTTACAGCTCTTCTGCTTCCTCTTTAACATCGTCTTCTTTTACTGATTTTTTCAGTAGTAATTCCGCTCTTAACTTGCCTTCAAGTTCATTGGCAATATCTGAGTTGTCTTTCAAAAACTGCACAACATTAGCTTTACCCTGACCGATGCGATTACCGTTGTAGCTATACCAGGAGCCCGCTTTTTCCACCATTTTTTGTTGTACACCGAGATCTATCAGTTCCGCTTCTTTGCTGATCCCTTCCCCATACATAATCTGGAACTCGGCTTGTTTAAAGGGTGGTGCCACTTTGTTCTTCACCACTTTTACGCGGGTTTCATTACCCACCACTTCGTCACCCACTTTTACCGAACCAATGCGACGAATATCTAAACGTACAGAAGCATAAAACTTAAGTGCGTTACCACCGGTTGTGGTTTCCGGGTTACCGAACATAACACCAATTTTCATACGAATTTGGTTGATGAAGATACACAGGGTATTGGATTTTTTAATATTGGCTGTCAGCTTACGCAACGCTTGAGACATCAAACGAGCCTGCAAACCTACGTGAGAGTCTCCCATCTCACCTTCGATCTCAGCTTTAGGTGTTAACGCCGCTACAGAGTCAACAATCACCACGTCAACTGCACCAGAACGCACTAACATGTCACAGATTTCTAACGCCTGTTCACCCGTATCTGGCTGAGATACTAATAATTCTTCCACATTCACGCCCAACTTTGCGGCATAAACAGGGTCTAAAGCGTGTTCAGCATCGACGAAGGCACAAGTTTTACCTTTCTTCTGAGCTTCGGCGATAACCTGCAATGTTAACGTGGTTTTACCGGATGACTCAGGGCCGTAAATTTCAACAACCCGTCCACAAGGCAAACCACCAATGCCCAACGCGATATCGATAGTCAGTGAGCCTGTTGAAACTGATTCAATGTCCATCGCCTGGTTGTCACCCAAGCGCATGATAGTACCTTTACCGAATTGCTTTTCAATTTGGCCAAGTGCGGCTGACAGCGCGCGTGATTTATTATCGTCCATTTTTGAACCCCTTAATTCTTGTTTGTCCTCAATTGTTTGAGTGACATTTGTTTTTGTCTGCCCTTACTCATTGTTTTTAGCACAATGTTGCTGAGCGTCTGTTCGTTAGCTTTGGGTAAATACGGTTACGAACGCGTGGCTCGATTGGGTACTCCTGAAACATTAGTTCGGCTGTGTCTTGAAACCCGCCGGACCAACAACTGTATCCTTAACCAGTACTTGAATGCAGTATACTGTATAACCATACAGTTACAATAATTTTTTAAAAGAAATTTATAAGTGATTGGAAATCATAAGATTTTTCAATAGTCCGCGCTATTACAAGGCAGTATAAGTAGCTGATGGCTATCTCCACCAGAAAAACTAAAGGGCGGATTATATTGTGCTGCGCAACAAAAGTCAGCGTCTCATGGCTTAATATATCAAACCTTAATAATGCATGCCCCTTGAACTATGAATCATTCATTGAGTAGTTCTATCAAAACCGTTAGCGCTGTTACAACTGTTTGCTCACGAATTTGCGCTCGGTCTCCGGGAAGAACTTTTTGAAAGTTCATTTTCCTGTCCCCAACAACTATTCCAAACCATACAAGACCTACCGGCTTTTCTGCACTGCCACCACCTGGTCCTGCTACACCGCTGACCGCCACCGACACTTCGGCGCCCGCCATTTCCGCAGCCCCTTTTGCCATCTCCTGCACGACCTGCTCAGACACCGCTCCATGCGCAATTAGTGTCTCGGATTTTACTGCCACCAGATCACTTTTGGCCTGATTACTATAAATGATAAATCCCCGTTGGAACCAATTTGAACTTCCCGGCGCACTCGTAATCGCGTATCCTATGCCTCCTCCAGTGCAGGACTCTGCGCAGGTAATCTGCCATCCCCTGCCGACGAGTAGTTCACCGAGTTGAGCTGAAAGTGTCAAAATCTGATCTGAAATCATCAAAACGTCTCAAAATTAAAAAAGACCAATATAAGAAAAAAGAGTTATGTCGTCACCAGATTATAGTGAATCCGCCCTCGCAAACCATACCCCAATGATGCAGCAATACTTGCGTATCAAGGCCGAACACAAAGAAATTTTATTGTTTTATCGGATGGGCGACTTTTACGAGCTGTTTTGGGATGACGCCAAACGCGCCGCGCAACTGCTCGATATTTCCTTAACCGCCCGCGGTAAATCAGGAGGCAACGCCATTCCAATGGCTGGTGTGCCTTATCATGCAGTAGAAGGTTACCTGGCTAAGCTAGTTAAATTGGGTGAGTCTGTTGCTATTTGCGAACAGGTGGGCGATCCAGCCACCAGTAAAGGGCCGGTTGAGCGTAAAGTGACACGTATCATCACACCAGGTACCGTCACAGATGAGGCCTTGCTAGATAATAATGCAGACAATCTGTTAGCGGCAGTCTCTCATCACAAACAAACAATCGGTTTTGCTACGTTAGACGTTAGCAGTGGTCGTTTCGTTATACGACAATTAGAGAGTACCGAAGCGCTGGAAGCAGAACTGGAAAAAGCCCGACCTGCGGAAATTCTCTATCCAGATGATTTCCCTTACACCTGGTTATTCAGTAAAGACGCAGGATTGCGCCGCAGACCGGAGTGGGAATTTGATCCTGATACTGCTATTAAATTGTTGAATGAACAGTTTGGCACCAAAGAACTAAGCGGTTTTGGCATCGACCAAAGCAACTCGCAAATGGCACTCGCTGCCGCAGGGGCCATTTTACAATATGTGAAAGATACACAGCGCGCAGTGCCCTGCCCCATATTCGCTCTGTGCGAAAACCAGAAGATGGTCATTTATTGCAGATGGATGCCACCTCCATCCGCAACCTTGAGCTGACTAAGAATTTGTCAGGCAGCGAACAAAACACGCTTTTCTCGGTACTCAATCACACCAAAACGCCGATGGGTAGCCGTTTGTTAAAACGCTGGTTACACGAGCCTCTGCGTTGTCGCAACGCGATACGCTATCGTCTGAACTTAGTGGATAGTATGCAGCGCAATGAGGTAGATGAGATTCAGGAAAACTTAAAACAGGTGGGAGATCTTGAGCGGATTTTATCACGTATTGCGCTGCGCAGTGCCCGCCCGCGTGATTTTTCCAGATTAATTCTGGCCCTCACTCAATTACCGGATATTCACGGTTATCTGGAAGAATTGAGTAGCCCTGAAGCGTTGCTTTTGAAAGACAATATTAGTTTATTCACCGAGCTACAAGAGCAGTTAGATGCCGCAATTGTCGATATGCCACCGATGCTTATCCGGGATGGTGGCGTTATTAAACCCGGTTACAACCCACAGCTAGATGAATATCGTGCGCTTATGACCGGGGCCACCGACGTTCTGGAAAAAATTGAAAAGAGAGAGCAGGAATCCACAGGTATTGCCAACTTAAAAGTGGCGTTTAATAAAGTCCATGGTTACTACATTGAAGTGAGTAAAGGCCAATCTCATTTGGTTCCACCTGAATATGTGCGCCGTCAAACATTAAAAAATTACGAACGTTACATTATTCCAGAGCTCAAGGAGTACGAGGACAAAGTCTTGTCCAGTCAAGCATTAGCATTGGCACTGGAAAAGCAATTATACGACCAACTGTTTGACAAGGTGATACCCAATCTGGCGGCTTTGCAAGATACCGCTGAATCCTTAGCACAACTGGATGTACTACTTAACTTTGCCCAAATGGCAGAGTTGCATAACTACACACTACCAGAGATGACTGAAGAGAATGAAATTCACTTCCATCACGGACGTCATCCGGTAGTCGAAACCATGGTCACAAGCCCCTTTATTGCCAACCCAATTGCCATTACCGATAGCCGTAAGATGTTGATAGTAACAGGGCCAAATATGGGTGGTAAATCTACTTACATGAGACAAACAGCACTCATTGTGGTGATGGCTCATATGGGCTGTTTTGTGCCTGCGGAGCAAGCACGCATTGGCAATGTGGACCGGATTTTTACTCGTATCGGAGCTTCGGATGATTTAGCCTCCGGTCGCTCTACTTTTATGGTGGAAATGACCGAAACGGCCAACATTCTTAACAATGCTACAGCCAATAGCCTTGTTTTGATGGATGAAATCGGCAGAGGTACCAGTACTTATGATGGCTTATCGCTCGCGTGGGCCACAGCCGAGTGGCTGGCCTCAAAACTCAACAGTTATTGTTTATTCGCCACCCATTATTTTGAACTGACCCAATTGGCTGAAAATAGCGACGGCATTGTAAATGTGCATTTAGATGCAGTGGAATACGACGGCGGCATTCGATTTATGCACGCAGTGCAGGAAGGAGCAGCTAACAAGAGTTATGGTTTACAGGTGGCGGAGCTGGCTGGTGTGCCCAATCAAGTGATTCGCAGAGCCAAGCAAAAACTACAAACGTTAGAGAGCCTGGATAGCAATACTACGGCAGCGCCAATGCCCATTCAAACCGATATGTTGACAGTGAGCAATCCGGCACTCAATCTCCTCGCAGAAACAAACCCCGATGATCTATCGCCAAGAGAAGCACTGGAATTGCTGTACAAGTTGAAGACCCTCAACGACGCATAATTGCGTCGTTGCGGCTTTCACAGAAGATTCGCTGTTTTAATGAGCAAGTAAGTTCTTGTAGTTCACACCTAATTTGTCGAACAAGTTCATGAGGTTTTTGGCTAAGACAGGTTTAGCTAAAAAGCTTACCGCTCCCGTTGCCATCGCTTCTTTTACGTTTTTAGCTGTACTATCACCAGAGCACATTACCACTTTTGTTTTGGGATATTTGTCATGGATCAAGCGCAATAAGGACAAGCCGTCGACACCGGGAAGGTTGATGTCTAAGAAGATCAATCCGTAGTTTTTCAGGCGCATTCTGTTGATCACGTCCTGGCCGTTACTGGAAGTTTCGACACTAGCAAACCCCAATTTCATCAAAATAATACGTATAAAGCTCCTGATCTGTTCGTCATCGTCCACCACCAAAATATCGGTACTAAAATCTATATCGTCCTTTGCCACGTAAGCTCGCCCTGGTTTGTTAGAATTGGAATTGACAAGTTGAGTTCTGCCAATCGCAGTTGATTAGCTCTCGCAACTAAATATGTAGCACAAAACATGCGAAAGGTAAGGTCCATAAAAGACTTTTAGCCACTTTACTCAGATAACAGGTTATTTGTTTAACCGAACATCGAACGCCAGAAAAAGAATAGAAACAATAAACACACGCGAAGTCTGCAAGATATAGCAACCTGGTCGAGCTAAGAAAAAGCCTCGACGGATATATACGATATCGCACCCAAGCCTGGACCGAGCAAGACATTATTGCCAGCCAATCACAATCAAATGAAGGAATGTTTTATTGCGTCAATGGGAACGCTGTTCAGAAACCAGGTCATCGTACTCAACCCCCATTTTATCAAACAAGGGAATAATGTTTTTAGCCAGTACGGGTTTAGCTAAAAAGCCGGCGGCCCCTGCAGTCATGGCCTTTTTAACATTTTGTGCGGTACTGTCAGCAGAGCACATAACCACTCTGGTTTTCGGATGTTTTTGGAGAATCAGTTTGAGCAGAGACATACCATCCACCCCCGGCATATTAATATCCAGAAAAATCAAAGCGTAGGGTTTGACGCTCATCCTGCGCTCTACGTCTAAACCACCATTACAAGTATCTACGTTAATAAAGCCCAATGTCCGCAATATAATTTTGAGGAAGGTACGAACCTTTTCATCGTCGTCAATCAACAAAATATTGCTACTAAAAACTATGGTATCCCTTTCCATTCCTACTCTCCCTTACAATTAATACGAATCATGCTGAACAGCATTAGACGCTGTGTAACAGCAGCGTTATCGCCCAGCATAAAGAAGGAAAAATGAAGTTATAAGGTAAAAATAGCACCCCACAGTTAAAATGGACAGATATATTCCCCAGATTCACTTTATTTGCAAAAGATTCTACATAACTCGTTGTTTGCAAAGTGGCATTTCAGTATACTGTAGCGCCATCTGACAGTCTCTTTGAGCCACCTCTTGGCGCTCAATCGTATCCTTTAGGTTTTACATGACGAATTATATTTTTGTAACTGGTGGTGTTGTATCATCACTTGGTAAGGGTATTGCCGCAGCATCGCTAGCAGCAATCTTAGAGGCACGGGGCCTTAAAGTAACCATGCTGAAGTTGGATCCGTACATCAACGTCGATCCAGGCACAATGAGCCCTATCCAGCATGGTGAAGTTTTTGTTACTGATGATGGTGCTGAGACTGACCTTGACCTGGGTCACTATGAGCGCTTCATTCGCACTCGCATGACTAAGCGCAACAACTTTACTACCGGGAAAGTTTACGAAGAAGTTCTCAAACGCGAGCGTCGTGGCGATTTTTTGGGCGCCACTATCCAGGTAATTCCTCATATCACCAATGAAATAAAACGCCGGATCGTAGATGGAGCCGAAGGCGCCGACATCGCCATTGTTGAAATTGGCGGCACGGTAGGTGATATCGAATCTCAACCCTTTATCGAAGCCATTCGTCAGTTGGGAACGGAAATTGGTCGTGAGCGTGCCATGTACATGCACCTGACGCTTATCCCCTACATGAAGGCATCAGGTGAAATCAAAACCAAACCCACGCAACACTCGGTAAAAGAGTTGCGCTCTATCGGTATTCAACCGGATTTGTTGGTATGTCGTTCAGAAGTGCCTTTGCCGAGCAACGAACGTTCCAAAATCGCTTTGTTCACCAACGTGAATGAAAAAGCGGTTATCTCACTGCGGGATGCCGACAGCATCTACAAAATCCCGGCCATGCTAAAAGCACAAAACATGGACGATATTGTCGTCAATCGTTTTGGTATTGATTGTCCGGAAGCGGACTTAAGCGAATGGGAACAAGTACTTTACGCAGAATCGAATCCGGTGGGCGAAATCACTGTGGGTATGGTGGGTAAATATGTCGAATTACCAGACGCCTACAAATCAGTCAACGAAGCATTAAAGCATGCGGGACTAAAAAATCGACTCAATGTAACCATCAAGTACATTGATTCACAAGACGTTGAAACCAAAGGTGAAGCGGTGCTGGCAGGTCTTGATGCCATTCTGGTGCCCGGCGGTTTCGGTGAGCGCGGTATCGAAGGAAAAATTCGTACAGCACAGTATGCCCGTGAAAACAAGGTACCGTATTTGGGTATTTGTTTGGGTATGCAAGTAGCACTAATCGAATACGCCCGCAACGTGGCGGGTATGGAAAACGCCAATAGTACTGAATTTGATCCGGAAAGCCCCTTCCCGGTTGTCGGTTTGATCAACGAATGGCTGGATGAAACCGGTAATACTGAGGTACGATCTGAAGATTCTGATCTCGGTGGTACTATGCGTCTTGGCAGTCAGCTTTGCCACCTTGAGCCCGGCAGTAAAGTTCATGATTTATATGGCTCAGATACAATCTTCGAGCGTCACAGACATCGCTACGAAGTGAATAATAATTTGTTACCACAAATAAAAGCAGCAGGTCTGAAAGTGACTGGATTGTCGACTGACAAACGCCTGGTGGAAATCATCGAAAACGATGATCATCCTTGGTTTGTGGCAGGACAATTTCACCCTGAATTCAACTCTACACCCAGGGATGGACACCCGCTATTCGAAGGATTTGTCGCGGCAGCGGGGAAATACAACAAAGATAATAATTAGTCTGCAGTAAAACTGCGCGAAAACGCGGGCATATTCATAGCGAATGTGACGCGTTTTTGCTAGCTTTAGCAGGTTAATTCCGAACCTTTTCAGGAAAATAATTTCAGGAACATATTTATGGCAAACATTACAAAGATTGTAGGTCGCGAAGTACTAGACTCACGTGGCAACCCAACTGTAGAGGCAGACGTTTACCTTGAATCAGGTGCTTGGGGCCGTGCCTGTGCTCCTTCTGGTGCATCTACGGGTTCTCGTGAAGCGTTGGAATTACGCGATGGAGATAAATCACGTTATCTGGGCAAGGGCGTAACTAAGGCCGTTGCCGCGGTAAATGGCGATATACAGCAAGCACTGTTGGGTAAAAACGCCCTGGAACAGGCTGCGCTTGATAAGGTCATGATCGATCTGGACGGCACAGAAAACAAAGAAAAATTGGGTGCTAATGCCATTTTAGCCGTTTCATTGGCCGCAGCCAAAGCTGCCGCAATGGAAAAGAAAGTACCTCTTTATCAACATATTGCCGATTTGAATGGTACGTCTGGCCAATTCAGCATGCCAGTACCAATGATGAACATCATCAACGGTGGTGAGCACGCTGATAACAACGTCGATATCCAGGAGTTTATGGTACAGCCAGTCGGTGCGGAAAACTTCAAAGAAGCGCTGCGCATGGGTGCTGAGATTTTCCACAGCCTGAAAAAAGTATTGAGCGGTAAAGGGCTGAACACGGCTGTTGGTGATGAAGGCGGTTTTGCGCCGAACCTGGCATCCAATGAAGAAGCACTGGCAGTAATTGTAGAAGCGGTTGAAAATGCTGGCTACGTTATGGATAAAGACGTAACACTGGCTTTGGACTGCGCTTCATCTGAGTTCTATAGCGAAGGCAGCTACAATCTGAGTGGCGAAGGCAAAACTTTCACACCTTCAGCCTTTACTGATTACCTGGCAGAACTCGCGGCTAAATATCCAATCGTGTCTATCGAAGACGGTATGGACGAAAGCGACTGGGATGGTTGGGCTGAACTGACACAAAAAATCGGTGACAAGGTCCAGTTGGTTGGTGATGACTTATTCGTCACTAACACCAAAATCTTGTCTCGTGGCATTGAAAACGGCGTAGGTAACTCAATTCTGATCAAGTTCAATCAGATTGGTTCATTAACTGAGACGCTGGAAGCCATCAAAATGGCCAAAGATGCGGGCTTCACTGCTGTTATCTCGCACCGCTCAGGTGAAACTGAAGATGCCACTATCGCCGACTTGGCAGTAGGAACTGCCGCAGGTCAAATTAAAACCGGTTCTTTGTGTCGTTCTGACCGTGTTGCTAAATACAACCAGTTATTACGTATCGAAGAAGAATTAGGCAGCAGCGTTGCATATGCAGGCCGTTCTGCTATCAAAGGTCAATAAGATCTGACAGAATGTTGCCACCCTAGAATGGTGGCAACACTTAAAGACTAACAACATGTTTGACAGTAACGATATCCAGACCTCCATATTCCATGGCAGTGAGCAGCAATTGGAATATGCCGAGCTTTGCACTGCCTTGTTCGAGTCCACACTATTGGATATCGCCAAACAAGATAATCTGGATACGGTTCGAATCCAGCGTAAATTAGCTGGCCTGTCCTACCACGTCAAAAACGCCGCGTATAAGTTGCTTACAACTGAAAATCCCATGGAAGTGGATATTCACAATGCCAGTTGGCAGTTGAAACAACCTAAAAAATGTCCGGGAAAACCGTATCTTACAGAAGATGCCGTAGAATGGTACATGAAGCATTCCTGTTATGGCCTGCCGGTGCCTGTGCTTATTATGGACTTTGAGCATATCTACCCGGAATTGGACTCCATTGATATTATGGATTTGACCAATGGTCGTATTCATCTCAATAAAAACAACTGGATATCACTGATAGCACAAGAAGAAACTCAACCAGTACTACAAAATAAACAACAGCAATTAGTGATACTGCAAAAGCCGTCTAAAGCCGTTATGACTTCTGCTTGTTGTGGCCATCGCTGGAGCCATAAGGGCATCACTCACCCGCGTAAACTTAGCTTAAGAGAATTATTACTGTCCACCACTATCCACTGGAAAAATTTCCGCTTCCCTGTGTAATTCCGCTTTTTTGTAGGTTCGCATTAAGCTGTAGGGAGGTAGTGAATGCCGTTTTTGTCGGGAACAAAAAGCGGCCATGCGGACAATGATATTAATCGGGCAACTTAAATAGCCGGCCCCCCCCTAAAACCTAACTACCTCACTCAAGCAACAAGCAACAAGAAACAAGCAACAAGAAACAAGAAACAAGAAACAAGAAACAAGAAACAAGAAACAAGAAACAAGAAACAAGAAACAAGAAACAAGAAACAAGAAACAAGAAACAAGAAACAAGAAACAAGAAACAAGAAACAAGAAAATAGGATAATCATCCTAAGCCAAACTCAAAATCACAACACATCCAACCAGTTTGAGTGTTTTTAACATGGGATATAACCAAAAACTTTCGCTTTCGTTATAAAAACCCTTGTCTCGCTATTGACCCTCCTCCTGATAAACGTTACAAATACACTCAGTTAGACGTTGAGACAAACGCAACACAATGATGACTAAATTTACTTCGCTCCTCATTCTCCTTATGGCAGGCAAAACTGCACGGGTGAGTTGTAAGTAAACAACGAAAAGCATTCTTGAAAAACCCGTGCACAGCACGGGTTTTTTTGTATATAGCACAGCAAATCGGGAGTTCACATGGACAATCAGGTAAAGATATTTGATACCACCTTACGTGATGGCGAGCAGGCGTTGCCCGCCAGTTTAACGGTTAAGGAGAAACTCCAGATTGCGCTGGCACTTGAGCGCTTGGGCGTTGATATCATAGAAGCTGGATTCCCGGTTTCATCGCCGGGGGATTTCCAATCAGTGCAAACCATCGCCCGAGAAGTGAAAAATGCCACTGTGTGTGGTTTGTCTCGGGCCATGGCAAAAGATATTGATGCCTGTGGTGAAGCATTGCGAGTTGCTGAGCGGTTTCGCATCCATACTTTTATCGCCACGTCCTCCATTCATGTCGATTCAAAATTGCGAAAATCCAATGATGAAGTTGTGGATATGGCCGTAGCAGCAATTAAACACGCCGCGAAATATACCAACGACATTGAGTTTTCATGTGAGGATGCAGGAAGGACTCATATTGATTATCTGTGCCGCATGGTAGAGGCCGCCATTAATGCTGGTGCCACCACGGTGAATATTCCAGACACGGTGGGCTACACTACCCCATCTGAATTCGGGGGCATTATTCACAATCTATTTAATCGCGTGCCTAACATCGACAAAGCGATTATTTCCGTGCACTGTCATAACGATTTAGGCTTGGCAGTAGCCAACTCTCTGGCTGCGGTGGAAAATGGTGCTCGTCAGGTAGAGTGTACGATCAACGGTATCGGTGAACGTGCCGGTAATGCATCGCTGGAAGAAATAGCCATGATCCTGAAAACCCGTGAGCAATTACTGGGTTTGCAAACCAATATCCAAAGTTCGGAGATTTCCCGAACCTCTAAACTGGTTAGTCAATTGTGCAACATGCCAGTGCAGGCCAACAAGGCTATTGTCGGTGCCAATGCCTTTAGTCACTCTTCAGGTATTCACCAAGACGGTGTATTAAAAGCGCAAAATACTTATGAGATTATGACCCCCGAATCCGTGGGCATTAACAAAAACAACCTTAACTTAACCTCTCGCTCCGGTCGCCATGTTATAAAACATCGCATGCATGAACTAGGTTATCAGGATACGGATTTTGATTTAGACAAGCTATATCAGTCATTCTTAAAACTGGCTGACAAAAAAGGACAAGTGTTTGATTACGATTTAGAAGCCTTGGTGTTCTTCGATCAAACACGTCAAGACGAAGCTTATTACCAGCTAAATTATTTGCATGCAAACGCAGGTAAAAATATCGTACCCAACGCTACGGTCATTGTGGCTTTTGGTGACCAGGAAGTTACCGAGTCGTCCACCGGTAATGGTCCTGTTGATGCCGCCTTTAACGCCATTATAAAAGCAACAGGTCGAGACAGTATTGAGATTGTTGACTTTAAACTAGACTCAAAAGGCGAAGGTGCTGATGCGCTTGCGCAAGTCAGTGTTATTGCCACTTATAACGGCCGTCGCTTCAGTGGTATCGGATTGGCAACGGATATCGTAGAGGCCGGCGTAAAAGCCTTAATTTATGTGATGAACAATACCTATCTGGCAGATCAAATTGATCAACAGAAAAAACAAGTAAAACGAATAGCAGGTGTATAAAACCATGTCAGGAAAACATATTGCAGTACTTGCCGGAGATGGCATAGGCCCGGAAGTAATGAACGAAGCACTGAAAGTGCTGGACACCATCAAACACAAGTTTGATTTAAACATTACAACTGAGCAGTTTAACGTAGGTGGTTACGCTATCGATAATGACGGCCACGCCTTGCCAGAAAAAACCCTTAAAGGATGTGAACAGGCCGATGCCATTTTGTTTGGCTCAATCGGCGGCCCTAAGTGGGACAATCTGCCTTTGGAGCAACGTCCAGAACGTGCCGCGTTGTTAACACTGCGCAGCCATTTTGGTTTGTTCAGTAACCTGCGTCCTGCTCGCATTTATCCGGGTCTTGAGTCCTTTTCCCCACTTCGTGCTGACATCGCAGCCAGTGGTTTTGACGTACTGGTAGTCAGAGAACTTACTGGCGGCATTTATTTCGGCCAGCCCAAAGGTATGGAAGGCGAAGGTGAAGAGCAATTCGCCTTTGATACCATGCGCTATAGTCGCCGCGAAATCCGCCGAATAGCAAAAATTGCCTTCGAAGCGGCACAAAAGCGTGGCAAAAAAGTGACATCGGTGGATAAAGCTAATGTTTTGGTGTGCAGCCGATTGTGGCGGGAAGTGACTGAAGAAGTAGCCAAAGACTTTCCAGATGTGTCGTTAGATCACATCTACATCGACAATGCCACTATGCAGCTTATTCGCTATCCGTCAGACTTCGACGTATTGCTGTGCTCTAACTTGTTCGGCGATATCATCTCAGATGAATGTGCCATGATCACCGGCTCCATGGGCTTATTACCTTCAGCCAGTATTAACGAACAAGGCTTTGGTATGTACGAGCCTGCTGGCGGCTCTGCCCCCGATATTGCAGGACAAGGCATCGCCAACCCAATCGCGCAAATTCTATCATTATCTATGCTACTGCGTTACAGCCTGAACGAGAACGCCGCAGCTGATGCGATTGACGCCGCCGTTGTGTCTGCATTACAAGCGCAAATCCTGACGGCAGAATTATTACCTGCGGATAAACGCCACGAAGCCAAATCCACATCAGAAGTGGGTGATTTTATCGCGCAAGCCATCAAGGAGAGCAACTAATGGCACAAACCTTATACGAAAAAATCTGGCAGCGTCATATCGTAGACCAGGTGGGTAACGATACCCTGCTCTATATTGACCGCCATTTAATTCACGAAGTGACGTCGCCACAAGCATTTGCAGGATTAGCTGAAAAAGGCCGTAAAGTCCGTCGCCCGGATAAAACGTTCGCCACGATGGATCACAGTATTTCTACTCGTTCACTAGCGATAGATGCGTGCGGCCCGGCTAATCAGTTGCAGTTACAAACACTTATGAACAACTGTGAAGCCAATGGAATCGAGCTTTATCCTGTTGGTCATCAAAAGCAAGGAATCGTACATGTAATTGGCCCTGAGCTGGGCTTGATATTACCAGGCATGACAGTAGTCTGTGGCGATTCTCATACCGCTACCCACGGTGCTTTTGGCGCATTGGCGTTTGGTATCGGCACCTCTCAAGTTGAACACGTATTAGCCACTCAAACGCTGAAGCAAAGCAAAGCCAAAACCATGAAGGTTGACGTACAAGGTTCTCTGCCCTCAGGTATCACGGCAAAAGACATTATTCTGGCCATAATTGGAAAAATTGGTCACGCCGGTGCCACAGGTTATGTTATTGAATACGCGGGCAGCGCCATCGAAGCCTTATCCATGGAAGAGCGCATGACCATTTGTAATATGAGTATTGAAGCCGGTGCCAAAGCAGGGTTAATTGCTCCCGACCAAACCACTATCGACTACATAAAAGGCCGCGATTACACGCCTAAGGACGATACCTGGGAGGCTGCTGTAGCAGACTGGGCGACGCTTAAATCCGATCCAGATGCTAACTTCGATACCGTGGTAACACTGCAAGCAGAAGATATCGAACCACAAGTAACCTGGGGCACAAATCCCGGCCAGGTCATCGGCGTTAATAGCCCCATCCCGGGCCCGGCCGATTTTGATGATTCAGTTGAGAAAGACTCCGCTACTAAAGCGCTGAAATACATGGGCATTGAAGCCGGACAAAAGCTGTCAGATTTAGCGGTAAATAATGTATTCATTGGTTCTTGTACTAATAGCCGCATCGAAGATTTACGCGCCGCAGCACAAATTGCCAAACAAGGTAAAGTTGCTAATAACGTTACCGCCATCGTGGTGCCTGGCTCAGCTCAAGTAAAAGCTCAGGCGGAAGCCGAACAATTAGACCAGATCTTTATTGATGCCGGTTTCGAATGGCGTTTACCGGGCTGTTCAATGTGCTTAGGTATGAACGACGACATCCTACAACCAGGAGATCGCTGCGCATCCACCAGTAATCGGAATTTTGAAGGTCGTCAGGGGCGCGGTGCACGCACTCATCTGGTAAGCCCAGCAATGGCTGCGGCGGCTGCGTTAAACGGTCACTTCGTTGATGTCAGACAGTATGGAGTACAATAACATGAGTGGAATTACTGAATTTACCGGCACAGCGGTACCGTTAGACAGTGCCAATGTCGACACCGACCAAATTATCCCTAAACAGTTTTTAACTTCGGTGAGCCGCGCTGGTTTTGGCAAGCACTTGTTTCATGACTGGCGTTATCTGGACCTGGAGGAAAAAGAGCCTAATCCGGACTTTGTATTAAACAAACCAGAATACAAAAATGCCTCAATTCTGTTAGCCAGAGAAAATTTTGGCTGCGGCTCTAGCCGGGAGCACGCTCCATGGGCTCTCACCGACTATGGCTTTAAGATCGTTGTGGCAACCAGTTTCGCCGACATTTTTTATGGCAACTGCATGAACAATCAATTGTTACCTGTAGCATTGGATAACGCCCAAATGGATGTGTTGTTCGAGGCCGTTAACAATAACCCAGATTGTGAGATTCACATCAACTTACCGGAGCAAAGCCTGAAGGTGAATGGCGAATCCTTTAGTTTTGATATTGAACCACACCACAAAAACAATCTGATCAAAGGCCTGGATGCCATCGGTCAAACTCTTGAAAGTGCACCCCACATCGATGCTTATGAGGCAAAAGTGCCAGCCTGGTGCGCCTGAGTCGTCAAAAAACCTCGCGGACTAATTCTTTAGTTTAATTGCCAATATCAACGATATTGGCAATACTTCATTCTCTGAACAATTTTCTAAAGACCTAAAAGCTGTAAGCACATTATGGAACAAAACCAAATTGCCATTATTTCTATTGATGAATTAGTCCCGGGCATGTTTGTCAGTCGGGTGACGAAACAAAGTGGTCAGTTGAAAGTCAAATCACAAGGACTCATCAAGCGTGCTGAGCTGATTGGCATTTTGAAGCAAAAAGGGATTCTGGAGTTAGAGGTAGACTACTCCCGCAGTAACCTGGAAGAAATTGCCAGGCACCAACCGGAAGAACAAGTCGAACCGGAGCCCGAAAAGCCAACTGCTCCCGTCAAATCCTTATCCGACGCCCTGAATCAATCGCAAAAACTGCATGACCAGGCCAAGCAAGCACACAGTAAATTATTGGACAAAGTGCGCAATGGTGAAGTGGCTAACGTTGATGGTATCCGTGATGTGTCGTCAGAGATCATTGATAGTATATTTGAAAACCCCAATGCCCTGTCCTGTGTTTCGCTGATCAAAGATGCCCCGGATTACATCTGGGAGCACAGTGTAAACTGTGCCATTTATATGGCCATTTTTGCCCGTCATTTGGGGTTCGATAAAGAATTAACCGAAGAGCTTTGCTTAGGTGGCTTTCTGATGGATACTGGTATGGCTACCATTCCTGATGACTTACTGCAAAAAGGCGATAAATTTCACGCTGATGACTACAAACTGATAAAAATGCATGTGGATTTTGGTGTAGAGCTAATATCACAAGAGAAAGAAGTCTCTGAAGTAGTACTAAGCGTCATCCAGGACCATCATGAGCGTCTTGATGGCTCAGGTTATCCTGAGGGCAAAAAGGGAGACCAGATCAACACCTATGGCCGAATGGCCGCCATCATTGATAGTTACGACGCCATGACCTGTGATCGACCTTATCGCAAGGGCATGACTCCTACCGCCGCATTAAAAAAACTATTATCTGATACCTCAGGCAAATACGATCAGTCACTAGTGCAGCAGTTTATTCGTTGCATAGGTGTCCACCCTGTCGGGTCGTTGGTGAAATTAAAGAGTGGTAAACTGGGTATTATCGTCAAAGCCAACAAAGATGAACCCATCAAACCACTAGTGATGTGTTTTTACAGTGTCACCAGCGGAGCCCACACCGAACTGAAAAAAGTGGATTTATCCAAAGTGGCAGATGAAATTGAGTCCACCGTCAGGCCTGACGAATTTAAGATCAATCTCACTAAGTTTTTCAAAGACGTGTTTTTAAGCTCGATTTAGTGGGCGTGCAAGACTAAATTAGATAAGAGTTTGAAGGGCACAGGTCCAAGATTATCTGCCCAGCGTCCGAATTAGCTGAAACTAGAAATGAGTGGGCATCTCCAGCTCTTTTCTGGCAACGTTCATATCAGTATAGAATTTCAGAATTGATTCAGTGGCACTTCTTTCCAATTCCACTGAACCGGAATTGTCAATCATCCAAAACCAAAGACGTAATATATTTGACGGTACAACTTCAGAACCCATCTTTACACTCACAATAAAAACCTACCTGTGAGAGATATCGACAGCAGTGTCATAAAACTTTAAAACAAATTGCAATTTCTGAATCATTTGCTCAAATATTCAGCAGCACACTTAATACTGACGAAGGCTGAACTTAAACAAACTCAAAATCTTGTTGGTCTTCCTTAAGGAAAATAAAGCCTTTCTTCGAGGTTTTGGCTTGGGCAATTGCACTGGAATAAATTCCTTTTTGCCTGTCAGTCATAAATTCTGCCAGGATCACGGTTTTAAATATCAGTAACTTACCGCCTTGTTCACAAGTAACAATAAACACTTTGTCATGAAACACCATGTGCAGTGTTTGTCCCTCTTCGAATTGCGTTAGGGCGTATTTAATGTGTACCAGAATATCCGCCAACGAATGGGCCGTTATCTCTAGTGCCGCTTTAAGGCCGCTTAAATCTGCCCTTTGAATCAAACGAGTAAAGAAGTGTTCGTGGATCACCAGATCTCGTGTTACCTGTACTTCCAAGATATCGCTTAAGTCGCCTTTAACCAACTTTTTGGAATCTAGTGTGGTTTGTTGCACCAACAATAGTTTACCAATACCGTCTTCTTCAATAGCTTTCGGTTCAATATAAAAAAAGGTGTGATTAAAGTGCCAAGGGTGTCTTGTGGGTTTGCGGTATTCGAATATGGTGACACCTGCATGGGCACTGCGAAAAGCCTCGAGAAACTGTTGCACATGTTTTTTAGAGCCGAACTCGTGAGCAGCCTGATAAAACTGCTCTACGCTCTTATTTGCTTTGCGCATATCCCGCAAGAAATAGGCTCTGGCTTCACTTTCCTGCAACTTGCAGCCCCTTAACGTTTATACAAGCTCATGCCACAGCCGGCACTTACCATAGTCAATTTACCACTCTGAGAGTGCACGCATACTAAATTGATGGCCTTCAAACACCAGAATAACGTGCTGTGGCTCAATACGCTCAATAAACAGCTTATCATCCAGCCACTCACCCTCGCCCATCTCAATACCGTTCAATTTAACCCAACGGTCTCTTGGATTCGATGCATACATATGAGCTGAAAATGACATGCCGGGTAAGCGCGTCATCACCCGTGCCGGCAACTGATCTACCCGCTGTACTTGCGTATTATTGTAATCATTACTGACATCGCCATATTCCAGGGTTTGACCATCATCGGCTACCGTTGGCGAAGACTCCCTTTCCAGTTCAGCCATGGCATCCTCAAATCGCTTCAACAACTCTGGAGATACCACAGATTCTTGGGTATTTTGTGCAGTTTGTATCTCTGCAACACCAGACTCAATAGTATTGTTATCGACCTGAGGTGCTTGGTTTTGAGGCGCCACAGGCTGATTTTGAGCCACCATAGGCAGCTCTGCAGTCACGGTTGTAGACTCAGTGTCAGATGTCTCTGATTCATCGAGCACTGCATCTTGTAATTGAGTCTCTTGCTCAGTAGATTCATCAGGTGCAGAAACAACACTAACCTTTGCCTCGTTTGTACTATCTTGCTGCGTTGTGTTCACAACCAGCACTTGTTTATCAGACAACAGCGCCGGAATATTACTGCCAAACCAACCCAGCACAAAACCAATCACCACCACCAAAGCAGCGATGGCGACTTGCGCACCATAATATTGCCAGGCAGAGGGCACCTGCTGTAATGAGGGCATAAACAAACTGCGATTAAACTGTTCAGACAGCTGGTTATCAGCATCATGCCTCGGGGTTTCTTCATTGGCCTGCATCACAAACTGAGTTTGAGAAACATGATGGCTATCCTCCACCTCAATCTCAACGGTCTTTTCCAGATCGATAGCCAATGACAAAACGCCCATCTCGGCCAAGCCCTGCACCATTTCAGCGCTGGTCACTAAGCCGGTTTTCTTGATTTTTACTGGCCCGTTTTGCTCGATAATCCCCAGTATGAACATGCCTGGCTTTAAGTCTTGAATACTAATTTGCTTAGCCATACCAACTCCCTGCTACAAAACCAAGCGCCACACTCACCGCGAACAAAGCGGCCAGCATCAATGTTTGTTGTTTGCCCTGGCGTTGTTTCACCACGTCTTCGCCTAAGATTTGTCGCGCCGCAGCCACCAGTATATGACGCTTTACCGACAACATTTGTTTGCTGGCAGTAATGGTCAAGGCCCGATCACACAACAGATTGATAACCCGAGGGATGCCGCCGGTTATTTGATAAGCCGCTTGAATGGAACCGGGTGAGAATACGCCTCGGTCACCATTAGCAACCTGTAAACGGTGGGCCACGTATTCCTTCACCTCTCCCGCTGTCAGCGGCAATAGGTGATAGCGCGCCGTAATACGCTGTGCCAATTGGCGCAATTCATTGCGTTTCAATAATTGTTGTAATTCAGGCTGGCCAATGAGCACCACCTTCATTAATTTTTCTCGATTGGTTTCAAGATTGGTGAGCAGTCTTAATTGCTCGAGCACTTCCGGCATCAGATGCTGCGCTTCATCGATTATTAGGATAGTGTTTTTCTTATTTTGATGATTGTCACTGAGCTTTTTCAAAATCAAATCAGTGAAATATTTCAAACTGGACAATTGTCGCTCGTACTCAATACCCAATTCGTCACAGATAGTGGCCAATAATTCCAGCGCCGATAGCGTCGGATTTAGAATCATCGCCACCTGCGTAGTCTCGGGCAAATCTTGCAAGAGTTTTCGGGCAACCGTGGTTTTTCCGGTGCCCACCTCTCCGGTGAGCATGACAAAGCCACCACTTTCTCTTAAGCCAAAGGTAAGATGAGCTAACGCCTCTCTGTGCCTCGGGCTCATAAAAAGGTATTCGGGATTAGGGGCGATGGAAAATGGATTATCCTTTAACCCAAAATAGTTCAGATACATATCTGCGCGTCCGGTTTTTTCTGAAACAAATCTTTCTGGATGGCTATCCTGACGATTTGTGTTTATTAAGTCAAAACATCAAAAATAAAAATTACATTTTCTGGCATAATAGCAGCTAAGTATTAACGGGCAATGAAGAATCTCAACGACGATGCAAGTGTATTTAGTAGGTGGCGCAGTACGTGATCAACTCTTGGGACGTGCGGTTAAAGACAAAGACTGGGTGGTAACTGGTGCTACTCCGCAGAACATGTTAGATGCCGGATATCAACAGGTAGGTAAGGACTTCCCGGTATTTTTGCATCCACAATCTAAAGAAGAGTACGCACTGGCTCGAAAAGAGCGCAAGTCCGGCAGTGGCTACACTGGATTTGAAACCGATACGTCCACCTCCGTCACATTGGAAGAAGACTTAATCCGGCGCGACCTCACCGTGAATGCCATGGCGTTATCTGAAGATGGCCAATTACAAGACCCTTACGGCGGCAAAGCTGACCTTGAGAACCGTGTTTTGCGCCACGTTTCCGATGCCTTCATTGAAGACCCTTTGCGAGTATTACGCGTTGCCCGATTTGCCGCTCGCTATAAACAATATGGCTTCAGTATTGCCCCGGAAACTCTGACGCTCATGACTCAGATTGCCCAATCTGGTGAACTCAGCACGCTTTCTGCAGAGCGAGTATGGGTAGAAACCGCTAAAGCCTTGTCGGAGAAAAATCCCGAGGTGTATTTTGAAACTCTGAAAGCCTGCCACGCTCTCGGTGATTGGTTTTCAGAATTAGACGCTCTTTGGGGTGTGCCGAATCCAGCAAAGTGGCATCCTGAAATCGACACCGGCGTGCATGTCATGTTGGTACTACAGCAAGCGAGCCTGTTGAGCGACAAGATCAGCGTGCGTTTTGCCGCTTTGCTGCACGATCTCGGTAAAGGTTTGACCGATCCGCAATACTGGCCCAGTCATCACGGCCATGAAAAAGCCGGAGTACCTCTGGTTAAAGCTCTATGCAAACGCATCAAAGCCCCCAATGCTGAATCTGAACTGGCACGGCTCACCTGTGAGCATCACGGTAATGTGCATAGAGCGTTTGAATTAAAACCACAAACCATCATCAAGTTATTGGATACCCTAGATGCCTGGCGCAAGCCAGAGCGCTTTGAAGATTTGCTGCTGGCTTGCGAAGCCGATGCCAAAGGTCGCACCCATTTTGAACACAAGCCCTATCCTCAGCGGAATTATTTATTGCAATGCTACCAGGTTGCTAAAAACATCGATGTAAAAAATATCATTGCCGATGGATTTTCCGGAGCACAGATTAAATCAGAACTGGCGCTAAGACGTTGCCAGGCTGTTACAGACGTTAAGTCTCAGCAAACAGCGAGTTAATTTTTAGTAAAAATCATTTCAACCCAATTTGATTCTATATTTTAGAACGTATTAATCTATTTTTAACGCTAATCTTTTTTATTTTATTTATATACCATTCGGTATAAATCAAATCTGAGTGGATATATTTATGTTTAAAGGTTTATTAGCTTCGCTGGTACTGTTCGCCGCATCCGCTTTTTCAGCACAGGCCAACGAATGGCAACTACAAGAAACTTACGACCAGGCCGTGTCGGTCGAATACTTACACGGCGAAGGCAATTTAAAAGGTGTGCGCTTGGGCTATCGTCCGGTGGTTACCCAGATTGACAGTTTTGAATGGCTGGGTGAGCTGGATGTTTACTGGGAATTTAGCCTGAATTTTTGGGAGTTTGGCGACCCGGTGCAACACGAAACCAATTTTGCCTTTGCTATCTCTCCGGTTTTCAGCAAAGAGTTTGCGCGTATTCATGACAAGTACCCGGTTAAGTGGGAGTTTGGCATCGGTATTTCTCTGGTGGAAGATACGCGCTTTGCCGGCAAAGATATCGGTAGCCACTATCAATTTGAAGACCGCCTGGGATTAATTTTCGAATTTGGTGAAAACCTGCGGGAGTCCATCGCCCTGCGCTATATGCACTACTCCAACGGCGGCCTGAACGATGACAATCCCGGCATGGATTTCGCCAACATAGCTTACATTTACCATTTTTGATCACTCTTCATACCTAGGGGTGCTCCCCAACTTAACAAGGACGTTTCTTTTTTCTCAACGCCAAAGTTTAAAACAGGTATAATCTCGCAAAAATTTGATGGGTTTACACATGTTTGAAGAATTACAGCTGGACGATGAACTGTGTCGTGCAGTGGCGGAAATGGGTTTTAAAAAGCCCACCAGTATTCAGATGGAAGCAATACCAGCGGCACTGGACGGCAAAGACGTCTTAGCCAGCGCGCCTACCGGCACGGGCAAAACCGCCGCGTTTGTTTTACCTGCATGCCAGTACCTGCTGGACTTTCCGGCCAAAAAGCCCCATGGCCCACGTATTCTGATCTTAACGCCAACCCGTGAACTAGCGTTACAGGTACAAGAGCAAACCCAGAAAATTGCTGCTTATACCGACATCACCTCAGGTACCATCATCGGTGGCATCAATTACGGTTCAGACCTGGACCTGTTAGACAGCAATGTGGATATCGTCATTGCAACCCCGGGTAGACTATTTGAACATATCGAACGAGAGGCCTTTGATTGCCGGGAGCTGGAATGGATCATTCTGGATGAGGCCGACCGCATGTTGGATATGGGTTTTGGCTCAGTAGTGGGCCAGATTTGTTCCGAGGCTCGCTGGCGTAAACAGACTCATCTGTTTTCCGCCACCCTGGACAGTAAAGACGTAGAACGCTTTGCCCTGACTATCCTCAATGATCCGATTTCCGTAGAAGCCAGCCCATCGCGCAAAGAGCGCCCTAAAATCCTGCAATGGATCCACTTTGCCGATACGCTGGAGCACAAACGCCAGTTGTTATTGCATTACCTTAACAGTGAAGAAGTGCAGCGCAGTGTGGTGTTTATTAAAACCCGCGAACGCCTGGCGGAGCTGGCAGAGTGGTTACAAACCCAGAATATCCGCTATGTTTTTCTGCAAGGTGAAATGCCCCAAGACAGACGCAACAAGGCCATCGCCGCCTTTAAAAATGGCGAGAGTCCGGTTCTGCTGGCAACCGATGTGGCTGCCCGGGGAATTGATATTCCGGATGTCAGCCATGTTATTAATTACGATCTGCCTCGCTCTGCCGATGTTTACGTGCACCGTATTGGACGCACCGGCCGCTCTGGTAAAAAAGGCAACGCCATATCATTAGTGGAAGCCCACGATATGGAAATGATGGGCAAAATCAGCCGCTTTACAGGCGATACCATCAAGCCACAAAAGGTGAAGGGCCTGGAGCCGAAACACAAAGTGGCAAAAATACCAGCGAAGAAAGCCAAAAAGAAAAAAGCCACCACCAAAAAGATGGCTAAAAAGCCTAAAAAGTAAGGATATTCCGTGACTCAAGAATTTGTATTAGCCACAGGTAATCAGGGTAAAGTAAAAGAGCTGGCAAATGTGTTGGCTCCTTTTAATGTAGCACTGCGTCCCCAGTCAGATTTTGCGGTGTCTTCCGTGGCAGAAACGGGCTCAACCTTTGTAGAAAATGCCATTCTCAAAGCTCGTCACGCCGCCAAAGAAACGGGTTTAGCTGCCATTGCCGATGATTCAGGTTTGGCCGTAGATGCCTTAGGCGGCGCACCCGGTATTTATTCGGCGCGCTTTGCAGGAGAAGAAGCTAACGATCAGGACAACATTGTCAAATTATTAGATGTACTGCAAGACGTACCAAGAGAGCAACGCGGTGCTCAGTTTCATTGTTGTCTGGTATTTATGCGCAGTGCGGATGACCCGACGCCAGTGATTGCACAAGGTATCTGGCGCGGTGAAATCCTGAATCAAGCGACGGGAACAGATGGCTTCGGATACGACCCGGTGTTCTGGTTGCCGGAATTACAGCGCAGCGCGGCGCAGCTTAGCAAAGCAGAGAAAAATCAAATCAGTCATCGCGGCAAAGCCATTGAATTATTACTGCCCCAGTTGATCACCGCAGGTGTCTTAGTTGAATCCTGAAATTCGCTTGAATAATCAAGACATACCACTCGCGCTGTATATCCACATTCCCTGGTGTGTACAGAAGTGTCCCTACTGTGACTTTAACTCCCATGGTATCAAACAAGGTCAATCGCAACAGGATTTACCTGAACAAGAGTACGTGATGCACCTGTTGCAGGATCTGGAACAGGATATTGCACGTTATCTTGCAAACAATGCAGAAACTCGCCCCTTAAGCAGCATTTTTATCGGCGGTGGAACCCCTAGTTTGTTTAGCGGTGATGCCATGAAAAACCTGCTTCAGGGCGTACAGCAACGCATTGCATTTAGCGATGATATTGAAATTACTCTTGAAGCCAATCCAGGCACGGTAGAAGCCGAGCGATTCAAAGCCTATGTGGAGGCAGGTGTTAATCGCATCTCCATCGGTGTGCAGAGCTTTGACAACCAAAAACTGTCTCGACTGGGACGTATTCACGATAGCCATGAAGCCTGCAATGCCGCGCATATAGCTCACAGTGTTGGCTTGAATAGTTTCAATATTGACATCATGCACGGCCTGCCAGATCAATCGGTTGAGGATGCGCTAAAAGATTTAAAACAAGCGATAGCCCTTAACCCCCCTCACCTGTCCTGGTACCAGTTAACCATTGAGCCCAATACTCTGTTTCACTCCCGGCCGCCGACTCTGCCAGAAGATGAAATATTGTGGGATATTCAGGAACAAGGCGATGCTTTGCTGCAAGAAGCGGGCTACGTTCAATATGAGATTTCCGCCTACAGCCAAACAGGGCAACAGTGTCGCCATAATCTCAACTATTGGCGTTTTGGTGATTATCTCGGTATTGGCTGTGGTGCCCATGGCAAACTCACACTTAATGATGGCCGAATCATACGCAGTGCCAAAACCAAACACCCAAAAGGTTATATGGATTTGACCCGCGATAAACTGTTTCAGGAATCCGTTGTGGAACAGGATGATTTAGGGTTTGAATATTTTATGAATCGCTTTCGCCTGCTTGAAGCTTGCCCAAAAGCCGAACTATTACAGCGCACAGGTTTAAGCCCGGAAATAGAAGAGATCAAATCCCGCCTTAACAGCGCGTTGCAAAAAGGGCTTATTGTTGAAACCGAATCGCACTGGCAAGTTTCGGAATTAGGAAAGCGCTATTTGAATGAACTACTTACGCTGTTTTTGGAATAATCGAGGCGCAATCAATTTTGCCGAGCAAGCGACACTACTGACAGAATTTGTCTCGATTATTGCTATTCTTAAGTTGATTGCTTCTAACATAGACTGTTTCCAACAAGGACCACTATCATGCCAGAACCCGATAAAAATAAAATCAAAGCCTTTGACTGCTCAGCGGCGCTGCACAGTTGGTTACAGGAACACCACGCCAGCGAAACCGAACTGTGGGTGAAAATCTTTAAAAAAGGCACCGGGATCCCAAGCGTTACCTGGAACGATGTGGTAATAACATCGCTTTGTTGGGGTTGGATAGACGGCATCAAAAAGTCATTGGATAGCGAGGCTTATCTGCAGCGTATTACCCCGCGAAAACCCGGCAGTAACTGGTCTAAGATCAACACCGAACACGTGGCAAGACTTATTGCTGAAGGACGTATGCAAGCACCAGGCATGGTGCATGTGGAAGCGGCCAAAGCCGATGGCCGCTGGGAGAGTGCCTATGCCCCCGCCAGCCAAATGCAGGTGCCAGAAGATTTTATCATTGCGGTTAAAGCTCAGCCTCTGGTGGAGGAATTTTACAAAACCCTGCCCAAATCCAGCCGCTATGCCATCGCCTATGGCCTTTGCAATGCCAAGCGCAGTGAAACCCGACAGCGACGCTTTGATAAATTTATGACGATGTTGCTCAACAAGGAAAAGCCCGGCTTTGGTTTTAAAAGCTAGTACATTTATTCGACGGGGATCAGGTCATCAAGTCAATTTTAAAGATCCGCCCTCTAAAACTCAGCATAAACGATAATTTTTAGACCTTAATTCTGATATTTATTTACTAATTTTTTAAAACAGGGAGATTGAAAATACATTTAATAAAAATCACCCCCTGATAATAGAAGCAATTTACCTTATATTCGGGTGTTTCCCCCATATTAAAATCGAACTACAAACCCACTGCAATAGTAAAACAACAGCTTATTGATGATTATTTTTTATTTAAATCACACCTGACTCTAACCTACCTGTTTGAAGGTTGCCCAATAATTGTACTACTGTTAGTTACAGATATAAGTCTTGAGTCAAGAGAGATAAATTCATGCATATATAGTGTATTGCAGAACAGATGGATGGTTTGAAACTGAACTGACAATTATCACAATTAAGAGCGCAGACTTAAATAAAACGTGAATACTGATTTTTCTTCATATGAATTACATTGGTGAGCTTTATTTAAACGGGAAGTAACACCATCTCCCCCAACAAAGCCCCACTTTTTACCAGGAAATTTTTCAACCATACATCTTGAGTTTCTATTTAAATGTGTGAAACAATCCGCAACCGGTAAATAAAACAACCGATAAACACTACTTTTTTGACCTACTTACAAAGGATTTTCTCATGAGTGGACACTCAAACTATTTTGTTCGGGGTACTATTGCAGTATCACTATTAATTGCTTCTGTTTTTGTATCATTTTCGTCGCAAGCTGCTAGTTGCGGTAAAGTAACTAATTCTTCCACCTATTGGTATGCGTGTGACGGTGTTAGAGTCACCCAAAGTATCAATACAACATTATCAAATAATTCTGTTTCCGACTTCAGAGTTGTAGACGACAGAGTCGTATGGAAGTACACAAGAAGATCTGGCTCAGGTACGACAGCCCGTTCTGAATCAGCTTATTACACCAATCTGACCACTGGTGGCAGTATCACTCAATTTACACAGCTCGCGAACAGCAGTTTTTCCGAGGATGAAGCCGTGCAGGAACTTCAGGTAGTCGGCAACAGAGCAGTGTGGCGCTTTTTCGATGGTGAGCGTAATTGTAATACCACTTGCCGCTCAAACTATGCCTATTATTATGTTTGTTTAAGTGACGCCAACATTTACACCATTACTGATATTGCCAGACAGTCATTTTCTGAAAATGAAAGTATCGTAAATTTCTCAATGAATTTTGCTACCGACAGAAGTAGTTGGACATACTTCGATGGCCGTAATTCATATTCCCGCCAAAAAACCCTGGCTTCATGCAATCCTCAGATTCAATTAGATAAGCCTTATGCTCCACGCGTAAGTGTTTCAGGACGCACGGTGACTTTAAATTGGACAGCAGTGCCAAATGCTGAGAGTTATAAGCGCCAGGTAAGCGTTAATGGTGGCCCTTGGAAAAATACATATGTTTTGACAGGAACCTCAAAAACTTATTACAACTACGCTTATGGAACTTATAAGTACCGTTTGAGCGCTTGTATTGGTGACAACTGCTCATCGTGGTCAAATGCATCAAATACCATCACAGTATCTGAATCAGGCTTAAGTGCTCCATCTTCTGTATCAGCGAGTGTGTCTAACAGAACAGTTACTTTAAACTGGAGCTCGGTTGCCAATGCAGATTGGTACGAGAGAGAGGTAAGCGTCAATGGCGGAGCATGGAAGAATAACTACGTTCTCAACGGAACGTCTAAAACCTATTTCAGCTATGCCTATGGGACATACAGATATCGATTGAGAGCCTGTAACAATAGTGCTTGCTCTAGCTCCTGGACCTATAGCAATACCATAACCGTTAAGTAGTCACTTTTTCTACGGGTTTTCTGCAGAAATTAAGCTATAGAAAACCCGTTATTATCATATCTTAGTTGAATCAAAAGCTACAAAACACCTGTCTCTCTTAAGATACTATTAGCTACTTCAATACGAGTCTTTTGCACTTCAGAGAAGCTTTTGCCATCAATGTTGATTGCGAAATACCAAGATTTGTCTTTCTTCTCTACCATACCAACGTACCAGCCTATGGCTTTTTCTTTCGCGATACCGCCACCGCCGGTTTTTGCATACAAGGTATAATCCTCTGTTTGCTCTTTTCGCATCACCTGTTTGAAAGTCTCTAAGGTTGCATCCGAGATAGGTAATTCACCATCAAACAGACGCTTTAAAAACTGCACCTGCTGTAATGCAGATATTTGAACACTACCATTAAGCCAAAAGGTATCTAAGCCGGAAGAGATATCGCGATTTCCATATTCAAACCCGTTTAAATATTCCTGCATTCTGACCTCACCAATTTTATTGGCGATTTCTTGATAAATAGGTACAGCTGAGTTCTGAAATGCCGGGCGAATAGTGAGTGACTCCTTGTACCAGATTTGCGGCCACCAGGATTGTACCGGGTACTGTTCTTTGTCGAAGCTGAGTATGTGCTCCATATCGCGCACTACACCAACATCAAGGGCAATCAAGGTATTCGGTATCTTAAAGGTGGAATACGGTGTAAATGGCTGCCTTGCTCTATTAACGTTCACAATGGTTTTGATATCACCAGAGTCTTCCATCAGCACAAAAGTACAACCTTTATCACAAGAAGGTGTACCGACTGCAAAAACAGAAAAGCTGAGTAAGAATAAAGAAAAGGCTAAAGCTTTCATGAAAATCCTTTTTTGAATGTTAATACGCAAGAAAAAGTTGGCGTATTAAACCATGAAAGCATTCATGAAAAAGAAATGATTAGTAAAAAACTATGTACGGTGATATCAGATAGAAACGCTCAGTCAGACCAGCCCTTGCCTACCACGATAACATCAATGTCTTTTAGTTGCTTAATCTCTGTGCGCAGCTCATTCTCAACGCGGTCCAGATAGCCCATTTTATTGCAGAACCATTGGGCCTTTTTACGTAAACTATCGGCTTTAGGCCCCACAGTGCGCTCGATCTCATTACCCATGACCTCCAAACGCTGGGATAATTCTTCCATACGCAACTCCATACTCTCGTCATTGCCTGCGTTTAATCCACCAATTGCAGATAATACGCCTCCAAGCGAGGTATTGATGGCTTCTTCAATTTGGGCTTCAAGTTCTTGGTCTACCAAATCATCGACATTTTCAAGACTACCGGGACCAATGTAATAGTTGCCATGGGCATGAATAAACTTCTTTTTGACCTTTTCTTTCACTCTGTCCAAAGCGGAGGTTAATTTGTCGAAACTTTTGTGGTCAGTACCCACCAGCCCTACATAAACGTGCTCTACAGTTTCTATCGCAAGGTCAACACCCTCTGTCGCCAGGATAATCATTTTGGGTACGGAATAATGAATGCCATCGGATAACTCTTTTAACTTCTCAGTCTGACTTTCGTTCAACGTTATCCAGTTACCGCCTACAATTAACTGATCATCTGAATTGATCTGATATAAGGTGCGTGATTCATCAATGATGCGAATGCTTTTGTCGGTGACCACCATGCCATAGTTCAAATCCGCCTCACACTTGAGGTCGGCGTGGGCCGACAAGCTAACAATGCTAAGAAATAAAAATAGTAATCTAATCATCCGTAGGTAATCGATATTAAGACAGTTTCATTGTCACAGATACGCGACGTTTTTGCATTCAGATTCCGACAAGCGTATCAAAATTCGAGGTAAATTGCTGAGAAGCCAAATTTGTGGGTTATTTTCGACCGTGGCCAGTCTTTTCCTTCAGCTCGTTGAGGGTTACCTCTACCGCCTCAGCGCGCTTTTTGTTGGCGGCAACATCGGTAACATCGTAAATCATCATACACATGTGATCCACATTACCCGTAGCGCCAGTAAGTGGTGAAAGCGTGACGTTTTGAAACATGAAGTCTTCCGTACCGGTGATGGGCCGGTAGTTTGGAAATTTATAAATATAGGGGCGCTGCTCCCACGTAATGAATGCTCGGTTTTTCAATTCAAATACGGGACGACACTTGTTGCGCAGCCATTTTTCATCAATTTCGGGAAATAAATGGAATAGGTTGCGGTCTCTCACCTGACTGGGTAGCAAACCACTGTGGCTCTCCATAAAGGCATTCCAAACCCGAATCTGGAAATCCGTATTCACCACAACGATGCCAACATCCACCGTTTGCAGCATATCCATCATCCAATGGAACTCGGCTAAATCATCTTCTAAATCGTCCATCGTGATATCAGTCTTCCAACAAGTGAGAAAGCTTATAATTCATGGCTTTCATAGATTCTTCAGTTAACAACAAAACCAAATCGCAGTGTACATTGTATCCCTCCAGACCATAGCTTAATTCAATAGCCAAGGTGCGCTTCCAGCGCAGGCGGTTACTGGAGATCAGCTCGGAGATACTACGATGCTGTCCCAACACCACTGGGTGCCCCTGACTAAAATACAAATCGAGTTGCGAGGCCAAGCCATTTAGACAGGTTCCAATCAAAATATTGGCGGCATCCATAAGCAATTCTAATTGCACTTGGTCATCCACCTGACCATTAATCCCCATGATGCGAGCAACATCGTCAAAGCTAGAATCACTTAAAATGAATAAGGCTTCACCACTGATGCCCGGGCCGACGAAACCCTGGCAAATACCAGAAACCGAGTCTTTCAGCTCGATATCCTGCAACATCATGTGCAGCTCTGACACTTCAATCAAATTAACGTTGGGAATGGGCAGTCTAACAAAAACGTTCAGTATACGCGCCAGGTGATCACCCGCCTGACCCATGGCGATATTTGTGATTTCTTGATAGCAATCGCGAATATCAGGATCCAGCGCATCGACTGTTGGCTCGCTTTTGACTTCTTCTTTTACATCTTCCAGAACACCGTTTGCCAACAAAATCTTTTTCAACGCCGGTTTACTGACAGGTTTCTCAATAAAGTCTAATGCCCCCAAGGCTTTCACACGCTCGTGAGCTTCGGGTTGAATATCACCGGAGACAACAACAACCTTGGTGTCCAGATCTTCTTTGATAATGGCTTCGAGGGTTTCGTAGCCATCCATGATTGGCATATTGAGGTCCAGCAACAACAGCTGACCTTTGCCCTCTTTCATGGCTTCGATAGCTTCGCCACCGTGTTTGGCAAAGTGGATTTGCACTTCCCAGTCATCAGGCAGGCATTTTGCAGCCTGCTTCCTGGCAACCATTGAATCATCGCAAATCAAAACTGAAAACATACTGATATTTTTCTCTTCTATCCTTTAAGGCCAATGAGGATTTGTTCGCGCATCATTATATACAATAGATAGCAGCTAATTACAGAATACCCAAAGACTTATATGGACTTATCGCGCAGAGTACCATCCAACTTTAGTCGAATTTATGACATTTAACCCGCATATTGTTCAGTATTTAAGCGACAACAGTGCGTTTGCTTAATATTGCAACAAATTTAAGCGTGAGCAATCAATGTACTGTACTTTTCTTGTTGCGTATTTCTTCCAGCTTGTATTTGTATTTGCGGGTTACTTTCACCACCTTGCCACAACTTAAATGAGCGTGATACTCACCGTTTGAATTGGGACTGAGCTTGTGGATTTTAGTAACATTGACAATCGCAGAGCGACTAACACGGGGGAAATGCTGATGATCCAATTCTGCTTCCAGTTGTTTCATGGTCTTGCGAATGATTTGTTGCTTGTCGCCTAAATGCAAGCACATATAATCGCCAACAGCCTCGATCCAGTCAATTTCGTTTACCGCCACTTTAATCCACTCGGTGCCTGACTTAAAAGACAGATAGTTTTGTAGATCGTTTGCCTGGCATTGCTGAGAGGTTTCCAGGTTTTCAATAAAGCCATTGAGGGTTTTACCGGTTTTACGGGTAAGTAGATGCTGCAGTTTATCTTGCATAGCCAGCGCTTTTTGTTGCTCAATGGATTTTTCGATGCGCTGCAGACAGATTTCCAGCCTGTCACAGTCCACGGGTTTTAACAGGTAATCACAGAGTTCGTAGTTGAAGGCTTCCAGTGCGAAGTCTTGATAGGCTGTGGTAAACACAATGTAAGGCAATCGGTGTTGCTCTTCCACCAACTTATTCAGGAGCTCTATCCCGGATAAGCCGGGCATTTCAATATCCAGAAACACCGCATCGGGTTGCAAACTTTTAATCCCATCCAGAGCTTGGGTCCCATTTTCACACATGGGTAATATATCCAAATGTGAAAACTTGTTTAGCCTGCTAAATAACCCCTGTCTGGCCAGTGGTTCATCATCTGCAATTAACACCTTAACAGATTCTTTAAACATCAGTGTGCGCCTCAAAAAATATTCGCTATAGAAAAGAGAGTGACTCCAAACATTATTTCCCCACACACAGCATAGACCAGTGCCGATGTGACTCAAACGGGGGATGTAACAAGCTGTTATAAATTGCAGATCTGTTTATCTATGGTTACAACTGAAAAAAAAACACCGCTGGAACACGAGTGTCAGAGCACTGGAGATTAGAAAACGGAAAGGTAGCAGATAAAAAAATAGGGGGCAAAGCCCCCTATTTTGTCCAGGATAAATACATGTATAGCGCCTGAAAGGCTGAATACTGTATGTCGGGTTCACTACGCCCAACAGGTGTCATACTACTTTAGAAATGTGACAAAACTACAAATCTGAGACGAAATAACAAAAATACCTGACAAACTGTAATTAAATTACAAACCTTACTGTTCTTTTAGTTTTTCGCCAGGTCTTCAATAACAACGATTTTGCCGGAATTACCTGAACGCTTTAGCAGCAAATCAGCGGTATTATTAGCGCCGTTAAGCTTAGCAAAGGTAATCACGTCTTCACCATTACACATTAACCCCTCCACCACTGAATCGGCTCTTAAGCGGGTTTCTTTCAGTGTGGTGTGTAAATTAAGGTTGCTGTCTGATTTAACGGCTTTACAAACGGCTACCAGTTTTTTCTCAAGGTCGCTATCCATGGCAAAAGCGCCTGAAGATAAAACCAATGTGCCTGCTGCTACTGCGGTTAAGATTAACTTTTTCATAATGATGCCCTCATCTGTGCTGTACTGAATTAAGTAAAACGTTGTGTTTAACTCTGAGTACAGATTAAGCCTGAGAGCTGCGGCCAGCATCGATTCTTCGATTTGTCGCGGCAATGTGCGACAGATAGATTAAGTGCAGGAATTACACGATAATTCACCGTAAAAACCAGGTCGTTTATCGCGGCGGAAAAATTATTAACCAACAGGAATAGTCAGAAATCTATCAGATTTGGATTACTTATTTAGCCAACAGAAGCAAAATCAGCACGGTTTACTACAATGGCGCCGATATTTGGGCACAAAAAAGCCCCTCGATTGGAGGGGCTTTCGACAAGTCTCAAATAACAGTGGTTACTTAGATAACACTGTCCTGGTGGATTTTAACAAATAACGGAGTATCGGATTTGCTGTAGTCGACTTTGTATTCTTTGCCGTTGATGGTTTGCACGAACAATAAGGTTTTCTCGTCACCAAACAGTTCGCCTAAGGTTAGATCCACTAACTCGGCATCCATCATTTTCGCTTCGCGCTTATTTTCTGGCACACGTCCGGTGTACTTCTTTACACCCTTATGGGTTACGATAATAGGCGGCTGCTCTTCACCATTGGTGATAATCAAGTCCAATTTGCGGACTTTGTGAATTATGGTGTTTCTACCACTTACAAGGTAAGGCCTTTCGGTCATTGTCTACTCCAATTCTAAGGCTCTGTCGTTTATATCAATCTGTATTCAACAAAAATAACTTTAAAAAAGATAACAGATAAATGAGCTTTTCACACTTAATATTTAGCCGCAACTGCCATAAAACGCAACTTATTTAAGGGCTTAACAACAATTTTGCAGATTTTTTAAACGTTTTTATTTTTTGCGATTCTGTGAACCAGTCATCATTGCGGCGTTATTATCTTGGCAAGGTTAGTGAGTACGGCTAAAGTGAAACCTTAAATTGTGGATTAGTATAGCTAAAAATGCATATAACCCATCTCAATAAGTTTGCCGTTGCGCTCGCCATCAAGCTGTTACTGCTTGTACAGAGTTGTAGCCCCGACCCTGACGATAAACTCGTGGTTAAACGAGTGGTAGATGGTGACTCACTAATCATTACAGAAAATGGCAGCGAAAGAACTTTAGAGCTTGTATTTGTTGATGCGCCAGAGCGAGAACAGCCCTTCGGTCGCGAAGCTAAAGCGTTTCTGGAGTCACTGCTACTAAACAAAGCGATTAACCTTTCTGAATCTGGCGAAGTGTTGCTGGGCGAGCAAAACGTAAATAAAGCACTATTACAAGCAGGAATGGCCTGGCTCTCGCCACAAACACAAAATTATCAGCAACAATTCAGTTTCAGCGAAGCTCAAAGTGAAGCCATGAATAGTGCTGCTGGTTTGTGGTCTTTGTCTCATGAACTGCGCATTCCACCATGGGTGTGGCGTGAGCAAAGCAAACATCCGTCTCGTCCCAAACAGCGACCTTTACAGCATCGCATTAATGACAATGCAAACGACACAGGAAACGGCAATGATAACTAACAATGCCCTCTCAGTTTTGCCCCAGGAGCTTCATACTTCAAAGAGCTCCCTAAGTTCTTTTACCCGTTTATTTTTAAGTGTAATGCTTTTTTGTGCGCTGTACTTTGGCCTCAGCACGTCCGCCTCTGCGAATACGCCACTGCCAGATATTGAATTAAGGGATTTCCACAGCGGTGAAACTCTCAGTAAAGCCGATTTACAAGGCAAAGTAGTTTATCTGGATTTTTGGGCCTCCTGGTGCAAACCCTGTAAAAAATCCTTTCCTTTCATGAATGAGCTAAACGCAAAATATTCGAATCAGGAATTTAAAATTGTCGCTGTTAATCTGGATGAATTTGCCGAAGACGCGCAACAGTTTTTAAGCGAAATTCCAGCGGAGTTTAAGATATATTCCGACCCGGATAAACAATTGGCAGAGGCACTGCAATTACCCGGTCTTCCGGTGGCCTTTGTGATTGATAAACAGGGTAATATCAGAGGTCGCCACATCGGCTTTAACGAGCGCAAAAAGAATAAAAAAATACAACAAATTGAACACTTGATAGGTCTGTAATGAAAAAAATCGTCATTATTTTATTGGGGCTGCTGAGCAGTGCCTGTGTCAGTACCGTTGAGCCTTGGGAAAAGGGGCGATTTGCCAAAGCGGAAATGGCCTTTGAGCCAGATGCCATGCAATCAGCATTTCATCGCCACGTGTATTTCAGTAAAGAGGCGGCATCGGGCGGAGCGTCTAACAATGGTGGAGGCTGTGGCTGCAATTAAGCCCGGTAACGAGTATTCATGAAAAAAAACAATGCCCTGCTGGCACTCTCTGCTGCTGCCGCCTGTTTGCCCGCCCTACAAGCTAAAGCGCAACAAATCGCCCAAGACTTCGAGATTGGCATACGCCACTACAACTACGAAGAAGCGGCTCTGGATGAAGATAAAGTGCTCAACCAACAACTGGATCGCTATGATATCGAAGTGAATCAATTTCGTCTGGTAGCGCCCTTATCAGACACCATGCAACTGAACGTCGACTATCAGCACGAAAAAATGTCAGGTGCGTCTCCCTGGTATACTTTCCAGTTACCGGGAGAAGAGCCCAAACAGGTGATGAGTGGCGCCTCCATTGAAGATACCCGCAAAGATTACGCAGCAACGCTCAAGGTGGCATTAGATCGCGATGTGCTTAGCCTGGGTGCCGCCCGCTCCACCGAAGATGATTACGATAGCACCAGTTTTTCTGTCGGGTACGCCAAGGAATCTGAAGACAGGTTAACCACCTGGTCGGTATCAGCTGATGTCAGTAATGACGATATCTACCCGGTGGATACGGAAACTTTTCGCACGCGCCCCGATACAGAGCAAAGCAAACACAGTAACTCTTATCTGGTGAGCTACGCCCGAATCATGAATAAACATTGGTTGATGAAAATAGCCGCTGGTTACTCACGTAAAAGTGGCTATTTGTCGGATCCCTACAAACAAGTATTCGTTACCGGCTCGCTGATTGGTGACAGTCGACCACAAAAACGCATCTCCAGAACCCTGGCAATGCAAAATCGCCTGTTTTTCGACGAATATGACGCCGCTTTGCACTTGGATTACCGATTTTATGACGATGATTGGGGCATTCAATCCAATACAGTCGACCTCGCCTGGTATCAAAATCTGGACGCTGGATTTCAAATTGTGCCCTCCATTCGACTTTATGAACAATCTGAGGCCTTTTTTTACGAAAGCTTCCACACAGAGCAAAGGGCCGATGGAAATTACAGTACCGACTATAGACTGTCGGAATATGGTGCAGTAACCTACGGTTTAAAAATAACAAAGGCCTTTGAAAATTGGGCTTTAATGCTTAGTGGCGAGAAGTATTACAGTGGTGGCAGTACCTTTTTGGCGGATGCTGAAAGTGAAAACCCGGCTCTGTTGGACTTTACATTGATAAGCGTTGGGGTCGATTTTACTTTCTAATTATATGGAATTATTTGACTTTCAGTTTCGTGCCATGGGATCACCCTGTGCGCTGAGTTTTTATTGTGAATCAGAGCAACAATTTGACCAGGCCAAAGGCGCCTGTGTTGAAGAAATGGCAAGACTGGAAGCAAAATACTCGCGTTATCAACCCGACAGTTTGATCAGCAAAATCAACAACGCAGCAGGTACCGAGCAGCTTTTTGAAATCGATACCGAAACCTGGATTTTAATGCAGTACGCTACTATCGCTCATCGCGAGAGTGACGGCCTGTTTGATATTACCTCCGGTGTACTGCGTCAGATTTGGGATTTCAAAAATCCTACCGTTCCCTCACAAGAAGACATTAACCGCACCCTGGATAAAATCGGCTTTGACAAACTGCCAATGGAGCAGCAGGCGTTTCGCTTGCCTGTTACGGGGATGGAGCTGGATTTTGGTGGCATCGTCAAAGAATACGCAGCCGACGTGCTGGCCAACTTTATTGGTGAAGTGGGTATCCGTCATGGCCTGGTGGATTTGGCGGGCGATATCGCTGCAGCCGGACCGCATCCCGATGGCCGTCCTTGGGAAATTGGGATCCGACACCCGGCAATCCCCGGCGAGCCGGTAGCCAAGATTGCATTGCATTCTGGTGGCCTGGCCAGTTCCGGTGATTACGCCCGTTGCTTCGTGCTGGACGACAAAAAATACAGCCATATCTTAAATCCCATCACCGGTTGGCCAGTGGAAGGATTAGCAGGCGTGAGTGTTTGGGCAGAACAGTGCATCGTTGCCGGTACATTAGCCACTATCGCCATGTTAAAAGGCGAAGAAGAAGGCAAAAAATGGATCGCCGAAACAGGAGCGCCTTACGTTACCATCGATCAACACTTTCGAGTTGAAAGCCAGTTTAAGGGCTAAGTTCTAATATTCAGGCGCGGCAAATTCCGGATTATTCAAAAACGCCTCATCTGTGAGGCTCTCTAAAAATGCCAGTAAATCCTGCATGTCTTGGTCAGATAAAACAAAACCGTGCATGAAAGGACTTTTAAGGGGGCTATTAATGCCCTCGCCTCTGCCGCCAGCGGCGTAAATCGCAATAACTTCTTCTAATGTCGCCACACTGCCATCGTGCATGTAGGGTGCGGTAACCGCAATATTACGCAGTGTCGGTGCCCGGAATTGCCCCATGTGTTGTGGCTGTAATGTAATTTCTTTAAGCCCCTGATCGCTTTGCGGATAAGCTCCTTCACCATCCACATTGTATAAACCGGTATTGTGAAACGCGGTTACTTCAAATGCTTGATCGGCATGTTTGCTGGCCTGACTAAAATTAAAACCACCGTGACAATGATGACATTCCAGACGTTCAGAAAAGAATAAATCCATACCCCGCAAGGCAGCTTCAGACAAGGCATCGTCTTCACCGTAATAGGCGTACCGATCAAAAGGCGAATTAAAAGAAGTGAGATTGCGCACAAAACTGCTGATGGCCTGTACTATCAATTCGAAACCGATGTCTTCTCCGGGGAACGCCGCAGCAAACATCGGCCGATATTTGTCGTTATCAAAACGTGCCAACACCGACTCTTCGTGCCCGGTAATGCCAAGCTCAATGGGCTCTTCTGAAAACATCGGGATCAGAATCTGAGTCTCAAGCGTGGTGAGTTCAGTATGGGCCCAGGTCAGGTGAGCGTTATAGGCTACGTTCACCAGTGGCATACTGTTACGCCGCACTTTATCACCAGTACTGCCATTGGAATGAGGTAACGGCTCGCTGAAAGCAAATTGCTGTTGATGACAGTTAGCACAGGATTGTACCTGATTAGCAGACAGGTTTCGGTCGTAAAAAAGATGCCTGCCCAATTCGACTTTGGCCGCTGTCATGGGGTTATCTTCGGGCACTGATGGTGCCGGAAAACCTTCCGGGATATTCCAATCCCAAGGCGGTGGTGCTTTTTGACAGGCAGATAAAAATAATGCGGACAAACACAGCCCTGCTAATACCCCCCAATGTCGTAAGCCGTTCACAGATTGATAGCCTCAAGGGTAAACACTGATTGCTGTGAGTTATTCAGGTTTTCGTATAGTTGAATGCAAACCGGTTCGCTATCCCCGTGCATCACGCAGCGATTTTTTTCATTGGCAGTGATACCGGTTGGTAAGCGGTCCAAATGTAACACCAACGTCAAATCCTCCGCCTTTGGAATATTCAGGCTAAATCGGGCGCGGTTAGGTTTAGCACAGGCTTCTGATGGTGCTCGTACGGCACTGGCGGATGTACAGCCGACACTCCCCAAATGATAAGCCCAGTTATCTCCCTGAGCGTGCATATCAAGGCGCAAAAATTTATAGCCATTGCGCCAGGTCCAGAACATGTCGGGCACATTCAACGGCATAGGTTGGGTTACCGGATTTTGATGGTTTAAATCAAAAGGCACGCCAAGGGTAAAGGACAGCGCTTGCGCATCGTAAACTGGCATAGCGGATTGCAAGGTAACCTGCCCTTCGCAGCTTTCAGTATCGATACGGATAAGCTGTAAAGAGGGTTCGTCAGCCCAAAAGGACACCGGAAAACTATCGCTACCATTCAATAGCGCCGCGTTACTCATGTAAAAGGCAAAGTTATCCAATTGCCAGACCTTTCCGCCCAGTGTCTGCTCATTGCAAACAAACGGTTGTCCTTTATACCAAAGGGCGATCTGTAGCTGTGAGTTGACAGATTTTTCACTACAGGCGCTGAGTAAAATCGTTAAAAAGCAAATTCCGATGGAGAAAAGTTTTTCCTTCACTGACATTCCTGATAAATTGGTGTTTCTTATTATTCTAAAAAATTAATGGCATTAATGACGACGCCGGAATGGATTATGGGGTATTTTTTGTCGTGATTAAAGCGCCGCAAAGGATGTACAACAATGGCAATATTTTCCTTATCTCAAAAACAGGTGTCGAAACAGACGTCCAATAAAACGCGAATTCTCGCTGGCGGCTTCACCACCGCACTGAGTTTGCTGGCAATTATGCAGTTGCCTGCATGGGCTCACTCGGAGCATGACAAAGCCCGGTTTGTGGCAGCCGATGGTAAAGACAGCGGAGATTGCGGCAACCGTTTCCGCCCCTGTCAAAGCATTGCCTATGCCCAGCTGCAAGCCAAAAAAGGCGACAAGATTTTAGTCGCCAAAGGCGCCTACCCCGTCACCTCGCCCACGGAACTATTGCAGCTAAACAACCTGATTAATCCGGTTTTTGCCGGTTATAGCACCATTGATAGTTATCAGGTGCAAGATCCTGAAAAGAATCCCACTACTCTGGTGGGTGTACCGCCAGAGTACCGCGCACTAGCCAAAGAAAAAGGCTTTAACGTTATTGTTGATGGCAAATCAGCGGCTTTCAATAACGCATTACAAAAAGCACAGACTCAGTTGGATGCGCTGCAACAACGACAGCAGAATGTTACCTGTGAATCGGGTATGGCAGGCGAATACACCTGTAACAACATCGATTTGGTGAGCCACGTACCACTGAGCGAATTTGAAGCCAGTGCCGCTAATGACATCTGGGGTCATATCGATTTAAACAGCAATACCGAATACGCCATCATCGGCCTGCGCAATGGCGTATCAGTAGTTAGCCTGGCAGATCCTTCAAACCCGCAGGTGGTTGGTAAAATCACTCAGCAAAGCACCACCTGGCGCGACATCAAGGTATACCAGTATTTCGATACCGAGCTGGAGCGCTGGCAAGCCTACGCCTACGTCACCGCCGATAGCGCATCGGTGGGGCTGACAATATTAGATTTGAACAATTTACCTAATGAGATCACGGTTGCCAGCACCACACGCTCGGATACAGCGGCCCACAATGTGTACATCAGTAACGTTGATTATTCTTTTAATACCGCGCTGAATAATGAGCCCGGTTTACATATTCTCGGCCAGCCGCAATTTAATGGCGCCATGCGCACCTATTCCTTGAGCAACCCCACGCAGCCCGCTGCCGCCTACACACCAGTGCTGGCTGACGCATCGCTGTATACTCACGATGCCTCGTCGGTGAACATCACAGATGGTCGGGCCGCACAATGCGACAATGCCAATGAATTTGGCTGTACTGTCATGCTGGATTTCAACGAAGCCGAGTTTCGTTTGTGGGATCACACTAACCTGAGCAATGCTAAGCAGCTTTCCACTGGCACCTACAACACCGCCAGCTATGTGCATTCCGGTTGGTGGAGTGACGACCGCAACTATCTGTTTGTGCACGATGAACTAGACGAGCGCAATCGCGGTATGAACTCAACTTTATACGTATTTGATATCACCGACCTGGAAAACCCGGTGCAAGCCGGTACCTGGACAGGCCCCACCGGCGCAATCGACCACAATGGTTATGTGCTGGGCAATCGTTATTACATGTCTAATTACGAGCGCGGCTTAACCATCTTAGACATTACCGACCCAACATCACCCGAAGAAGTCGGCTTTTTTGATACCTATCCCCTTAGTGATGCCGCTACCTTTAATGGTGCCTGGGGTGTTTATCCTTTCTTGCCCAGCGGTTTGATCATCGTTAGTGACATCAATAGCGGCTTGTACGTGTTCCGCGACCAAACCCGAGCTGGTGATATCAGCATCGAACCTGGCACTGAATACGAGGTGGACGAAGGCGGGTCGTTAACCATTAACGTGCAAAACCTTTTTGATGCGCCTTCAAGCAGCGTTGATTACGAAGTTATACCAGGTTCTGCCGATGCCAGCGATTATGAAAGTAACAAAGGCACCCTCACCTGGTTAGACGGCGAATCGAATATCCAAACCATTACCATCAATACTATTGACGATGGATTAGCTGAGTCAGATGAAACCTTCTTTGTAAGACTGTCCAACCCTACGGCTGGCGCGACATTAAGCAACAACATCCTGGCCAAGGTAAACATAAACAGCTTAGGCGTAGTGCTTATCCCCTTTAATAACGACCCACTTACCGTACTTGAGAATCAAGGTAGCGTTGCAGTAGAAGTGCAACGCAGTGGAAATGGCAATGGTGCTGTCACGGTTAACTACAGCCTTGAAGCCTTCAGTGGTGAATTTGATGCTAATGATGTAAGTGCCATCAGTGGCGAAGTTACCTGGCAAGATGGCGAATCCGGCATCAAAGTGATCACTATCGAGTTAGTGGACGATGCCCAGGAAGAACAAAGCGAAAGCTTTGTACTGCAGTTAAGCAGCGATAACCCAAGCCTGCTGGCATCTGAAGAGCAAAGCCGCAAGCTCATCACTATTCGCGATGACGACAGCAATCAGGCCCCGGAAGTAGCCGAGCCTGCAGCGCAAACTATTGCAGCTGGAACACAAGTTACAGTGAGTGCCCAAGGTAGCGACCCGGAAGGCGATACCCTCAACTGGTTATGGACCCAGGTATCTGGCCCTGAAGTAACTCTGCTTAACGCCGACACACAAACGGTGTCGTTCACTATGCCAGAAGCAGAAGTGGTATTGCAGGTAAGCGCAACTGATGATTTTGGTGTGCAAACCAGCCAGCAAGTAACCATCGCAATCGAAGATAATAGCGACGATGGCTCAGGTGATGACGGTTCTGGCGATGATGGCTCTGATGGTGACGGCTCGGATGGAGATGGTTCCGACGGTGATGGCTCTGGAAGCGATTCCGGCAGCGGCTCAGGTTCTACGCCACCAGCCACAACACCACCTGCCAATAACAACAGCGGTGGCGGCGGTAGCTTACCCTTAGGCTATTTAATCGCAGGGATTGCCTTAGTGGCCTTACGCAGAATAGTGAGAAAATAGCGGGAATTGCCGCAAAAATGCGCAGTTAGCAGCGAGTTGTTGACAAACTGATGACAACAAAAATAAAACTGCTATACTGCGCACCGCTTAAAGGGAACCCTTCCCTGTCAATAAGCGATTCACAAAGCAGTTTAACTGCCACAAAAAAATGGCCCTATAGCTCAGTTGGTTAGAGCGCCCGACTCATAATCGGTAGGTCCCTGGTTCGAGTCCAGGTGGGGCCACCATTTTTTATCTCTTTTGCATGTCGACAACGATGCTATAGCCAACCACCTTTGTCCGAATAGCCGTTTAAACATTCCCGACATATACGGCATTCACTGCATCCCTGCAGCTTAATTCTAACCTACATATATAAGCAACTCTCCGCCTTCTGCGAAATATTAAACTTGTAGGTCGAACTTCAGTTCGACAACACCATCTTAATAAACCACTTTTGTCCTCCTGGCCGTTTTTACGTTCCCGACATATACGGCATTCATTGCATCCCTGCAGTTCAAGGCCAACCCACATGACTCATGCACCTCACAGCCTTATGCAAAAAACCAAACGCTGGTGGTCTGATGTCATTTTTACTTAGGGGCACTCCCCTAAAACCCCTTTTTGCTCAAGGCGTGAGAAAATATAAACCGCAGTTGAAGAGCCTAAAGGGTAACCCCCAGTGTTTTCTGCATTCGGCCTCGCGTATGACCATCATTTGGTAGGACTTCGAACCGTTAATGAGGGCCAAAGAAATAAGCAGTGTTTTAATGGAAAGGACAGTATTTCGATTTCAGAGAAAATACTCTTGCTCTGTTGAAGTTAACTCTATTTCCAAATATCAGTTGTGAAAGATAAGACGTTCTCTTATCAGGAGGTGATCTTGAAACAATATTCATCCGAGATGAACAGTCTAGATGATGTATTAATTATGGGGGGCTTCTATATGGGAAATTATTAGAAATTTAGCCCCCTTTAACCGCAATAAAATAGTGCTTATATTTGCGACTAAATCGTTTAGCATTTTTAGATACTTCGATTTTTTGCAAGTTCTTTTCTTTAGCTAACTGAGTATTTTCAATCTTAGTAACTGAATCAGGTAATCCACGACCTGATTGCACAAAAGCAACGCGAATTGATTTGGAGAAATCATTCACTTTTAAGCTGTTATTTCTTATTCTATTTGAAATTGCTCTATTTAATGTTTGCTTTACCATTTATTGCCTCGAATCTAAAAACTCTGCCCACTCACTTTCACCAACCTCAAATGCACATGCAAGTAAGTTGGCAAAAAGTGAACCCAACTCACGTTCAGGGCTTCCGAACAAAGAAAAATGTTTAGAGTCAATGTTAAGAATTGCGTAAGCCTCATTATCAACTTTAATAGGGCAAACCATGCCACTTAAGTAATGCTCTTGATAGTTTTTTCTTATTTCTTCAAATCCATCACTACTCTTTTGCACACACCAAGCCACAACGTTGTCAGCTTGAAACGCCTTACCTACTATACCTTTATCATGCGGTAAAGGTTCAGATGAAACTCTAGTGCGTGCGATGGAAGCATTTGTGCTGTAGCGAATGGTTTCAAATTCATTGGAATCATTAGGCATCATTAACGAGGCTATGCACTCTTTTCCGGTTACCTTAGATAGTGTCCTTGACGAATGCTCCAACGTTTGCAGAATTAGATCCTGCATAGATAACTCAATATCTTCAATTGAGTTTGCATCAGTGAAATCGGCGAAATACTCTCTGAACTTTTCAGAAAGCATTTCAAATTCTGATTTTATCTGATAATACCCTCTATATTTTTTATAGCGATTACCAAAGTAGAGCACAAAAGACAGCAGAATAAGGGCTACAGCCCCAAGGATAATGAAAGCGATCCCCAAACTTTCTTTAAGCACAAAATAAATGGAAGCAAATGAGCCTAATATTGAAATCAGGGTAATCACATAAAAGGATGTATTTTTCTTAGCAAGTTCCATAATTCTAATTATTTTTTTCGAGTAACATTTCGATAATATATTTTCTACACTGAATGTAAATCCTAATTAACTTTAAATGTTGATCGATTCACGATTAATTACAATAACCTGTTTCAAATTACGATATCCCTATTTCCTCACTTCACCTTCCCTAAAAACCAGCTTCCTCTCCAACAAAAGACAAAAGACAAAAGAAAGTTTTGGCCCAAAACTAAGTTTCAGAGTGTACCCCTTGACCCTCTACCAGCTTCAGGTCTTAAAGTGTTGTTTATCCTTTTTGATAAACCGCTTTGAGACCTGTACATGCATAGCCAACATCTTTCTGCTACGCCGATTCTTAACTTTCAGCATGAATCCATTCAGGAGTTGATTTTTGCTCGTAGTTGGCAATCTTTGGATACCTATAACAAGATTGGTGCGGCGTATGGTTTTGTGAAAGACGAAGTCCTGTTTGGTTATAACCGCAGTGATGATATCTCTGCCAGTGAGGTACTGGCGGATGGATATGGGCAGTGCAATACCAAGGGTAACTTGTTGATGGCGCTTTTACGGGCGCTGGACATTCCCTGTCGTTTTCATGGTTTTACCATTGACCAGCAATTGCAAAAAGGTGCAATTCCTGGTTATGTATTTTGGTTGGCCCCCAAGTACATTATTCATAGCTGGGTAGAAGTGTACTACGAGGGTAAGTGGTTAAATCTCGAAGGCTTTATTCTGGATAATACTTACCTTACTGCTATACAACAGCGTTTTAGTGATGTTAAGCAGTCTTTTTGTGGTTATGGTATTGCTACGCCATGCCTGGCACAGCCAGAAACCGAGTGGCGCGGCAGCGATACCTATATTCAAAAAGAAGGTATACATGATGACTTTGGGTTGTACGATTCCCCGGATGATTTTTACGCCCAACATGGCACCAATTTATCCGGGCTGAAACGCTGGTTGTATCAAAACCTGATCCGTCATCTGATCAATCGCAATGTACAAAGATTACGAGCGGCCTCTGGTTCAGAGCCCACTCGTTCTCATCTAAAAGATGGTTGTAAGTCGTAAAATTTTTCGCCAAAAGTGGCTAATTTTGGTATCTTTCTGGCGCTTAACTAAATGAGAACCTCGTGAAATTCAATATTGCGTTAAAAATACTACTGCTTGTGGCGATTGTGTTTAAATCGTTCCTTGCGGTATCTACGCCCATTGAAAGTCACCCCGTGGATATTGAGCACCTGCAACAAACTCATGATCACGCCGAAGACCAACATTCTAACCAAAGCCTCACCGATGCCGCTGGCCATGATGTTGAAGATTGTCATCATTGTGGTCACTGTACCGGCAGCCATATTACCTGGTTGCAGTTAAAACCGCATAAAACCAGTCTGCCCTCTGCAGTTGGATGGGTTTTCCACAATAACAGCGCTAAACCCAGTGGCATTTGCCGCGATATTTATCGCCCTCCCACCGCTTAACGTCTTACCTCAAATCACGCTGTCAGGCGCTTTACATTTTTGGTTTAACAAACGTTAAGAGACATTATGAAAATACAATTTAATCGTACAGGGGTTGCCCTGTGCCTGTTGCTGGCTATGACTTTTTCCATCAACTCAGCAGTACTTGCTCAAGAATCACTAAATCACGAGATTCGGCAACAAGAGACCGGGCAACAAAACAAGCATCAACACGGTGTTGCAACTACCGTTAATAAGAACAAAGAAGATAATCATATCCACGACAATGATTCACACGAAGCCCATTCAGGCGAGACGCATTCAGAAGATGCCCATGCAGAAGATTCCCATGCAGAAGAAGAGCACAGCGCAACTATAGAACTCAGCGCAGCGCAGATTGCGACTGCCAATATTGTTGTGACTCCTTTAGTGGCACAAAAACAGCAGTATCAGCTTTATGCTCCCGGTGAAATAAAAGCCAACGGCTACACCAGTTATCTGGTATCTCCCAGAACCGATTCTGTGGTTATTAGCCGTCACACCAGCTTGGGAGAACATGTTAAAACCGGGCAAATCTTAGTTACCCTATTTAGCGAAGCCATGGCTGAAGCTCAGGCTGAGTACTTGTTTGCTTCCACGGAATGGCAGCGAGTACAAAAGCTGAATAACCAAACCGTCAGTGATAGTAATATCATCGCCGCGAAAACCGCATTTAATGCCGCCTATGGCAAACTCATTGCCTTTGGTTTAACCACCTCAGCCATCGACAACATCACCACCCAAGATACCGCAACGTTCGGGCAATATGCTTTAACGGCGCAACGTGCCGGAGTGGTATTGCAGGATGACTTTCTACAAGGGCAGCGAATCAATGCCGGAGAAACCATCATGCTATTGGCCGATGAGAGTGAGTTATGGGTAGAAGCTCGTATCTCTCCAGATAAACCATTGCACCTGGCAACCAACAGCCCTGCGACAGTATTGTTTAACGGTGAAAGCTATCCTGCGCGAGTGATTCAGGAAGCCCACACCATTGATACAGAAACCCGCACCCGCATCATTCGATTAGCGGTCAAAAACCAACACCATCACTTGCACTCAGGCATGTTTGTCCAGGTTTATTTTCAGTTTAATACCGCGCACCCTGTCCTTGCGGTACCAGAGAGAGCGCTGATGCGTGACCAATCTGGAAACTGGACAATATTCGTTGAAGAAAGTCCCGGCCTGTTCGAAGCCCAAATCATTGAGCGAGGCCGAGCCTTGGGTGAACTGCGTGAGATCAGTGGCTTAGCAGAAGGCGCAAGAGTAGTGACTGAAGGCGCGTTTTTTGTGATGTCAGAACTGGCCAAGGGCGGTTTTGAACCGCACAACCACTGAGGAGCGCCTGTATGTTAGAACGTATTATTGATTGCTCAGTTAACAATCGCCTGATGGTATTGCTCTTGTTATTACTTGCACTGGCGGCAGCCAGTTATTCCTTGCCAAGGCTCAATCTGGATGCCTTTCCGGATGTTACCAATGTGCAGGTTTCGGTTAATACTGAAGCGCCTGGTTTGGCTGCCGAAGAGATAGAACAATTGATCACCTACCCTATTGAGGCAGTTATGTATGCTTTGCCCGACGTGGAGCAAGTGCGCTCCATTTCGAAAACCGGCTTGTCGGGAATTACCGTGGTGTTTAAAGAAGGCACTGACATTTATTTCGCCCGGCAACTGGTATTTGAACGACTGCAAGAGGCAAAAGACTTGATTCCGCCGGGGGTTGGTGTACCCGAAATGGGACCAAACACCTCGGGTTTAGGTCAGGTATTTCAATATTTACTCATCGCTGATGACAAGAGTCAATTTGATGCTACTGCCCTGCGCAGTTTAAACGATTGGGTGGTTAAACTGCTACTGATGCCGGTGGATGGTATTACCGATGTATTATCCTTTGGTGGCAATGTGCGCCAATATCAGGTGAATTTTGATCCTGCCAGGTTACTGGCTTACGGTGTAAGCCAACAAGATCTGGTAACAGCCATTGAACAAAACAACCAAAATGCTGGCGGTTGGTTCATTAATCGCGGCCAGGAACAATGGGTTATTCGCGGTACAGGCTGGTTCAGCAGTGGCGAGCATGGTCTGCAACAAATCCGGCAAGTACCAGTTAAAACTTTTGATGGTGTGGTGATCACCGTGGCAGACCTGGCCACCATTGAGTTGGGCGCAGAAATACGACAAGGCGCCGTAACCATGACCCGTAAAGAGATGACCCGCAAAAGCATAACCCACAAAGACAGCCAGGCTAAGGTTAGCCATTTAGGTGAAGTGGTCTCGGGCATTGTACTTAAACGCCTGGGTGCCAATACCCAGGAAACCATTGATGCCATCAAGCAAAAAGCCCGTGTAATCAATCAGGCGCTGCCCGACGGTGTGCGGTTTGAGCCCTTTTATGATCAGGCCGATTTGATCCAACAGTCCATCAGCACCGTGGTTAAGGCACTCGGTTTGGCATTTATATTTATTTCGGTGGTGCTGGCGCTATTCCTGATGAATCTTCCCGCCACCATTTTGGTATTGATATCCATCCCAATCTCTATTGCCATGGCATTAACCCTGATGACCTGGTTAGGGTTGTCTGCCAATTTAATGTCTTTAGGGGGCATCGCAGTAGCCATTGGTTTGTTAGTGGATGGCTCTGTGGTAATGGTGGAAAACATCATTAAAAAATTACAGGTGGACGGTGGCGCAGGTCAAAACACAACCACCGCCATTATTGCTCAAGCCTGCAAAGACGTTGCGCGCCCGGTGTTTTTTGCCACCGCAATTATTTTGCTGGTGTTTGCCCCACTATTTAGCTTTGAAGGCGTAGAGGCCAAACTGTTTCAACCAATGGCCATCAGTATTATGTTGGCAGTAGTCTCAGCCATTATCGTGGCACTGACAGTGGTGCCTGCCATGGCCATATTCCTGTTTAAAGCCAATGTCAAAGTGCGCCCCAATACCCTGCTCAGCTCTATTGCCAAGGTCTACCAACAAACCCTTAATATCGCCATAAAAAACAATAAAAAAGTATGCTTTGTGGCTGCAATATTGCTTCTGACAGCGTTGTTTTTGTTGCCGAGAATAGGCACTGAGTTTGTGCCGGAACTGGAAGAAGGCACGTTAAATCTTCGGGTAACACTGGCACCTTCTGCTAGTTTAGAAACCGCATTGTCCGTGGCTCCAAAACTGGAAGCTCGCTTAATGGCTTTCCCGGAGGTTACCTATGCTCTGAGCCGTATTGGCCGACCGGAAATAGGCGGCGATCCAGAGCCAGTCAACAATATTGAAATTTACATCGGCTTAAAACCCGTCGCACAGTGGACAAGCGCCAGCAATCGCTATGAATTACAGAGCATCATGCAGAGGGAACTGGAGCAGTTTCCGGGGTTGCTGTTTAATTTTTCACAACCCATCGCTACTCGCGTTGATGAGTTGCTATCGGGGGTTAAAGCACAATTAGCCATCAAGCTATTTGGCCCGGATTTACAGACACTGGCGGCAAAAGGCCAAGAAATTGAAAGCCTGATTAAAGCAATCGATGGTGCTCAAGATGTCGCGCTGGAGCAAACAGTTGGTGAGGCGCAATTGGTGATTGCTCCTGATCGCCGCGAGCTGTCCCGCTATGGCCTATCGGTATCCGACATCATGGCGGTGGTCAGCGACGGTATCGGTGGCAAAGCTGCCGGTCAGATTTTTAACGGCAACGAACGTTACGATATTTATGTGCGCCTGGAGCAAAGCTATCGAGCCAACAGTGAGGCTATCGCCGATATCAGATTGTTATCTCCCACTGGTGCATGGGTGCGCCTGGGTGACGTGGCCAGTATTACCTTTGAGTCAGGCCCACCACAAATACGTCGCGACAACGTGCAGCGGCGTATTGTGATCCAGGCCAATGTACAAGGACGCGATATGGGCAGTGTGGTCAAAGACATTCAACACAGTATCGACACCAAGCTGACTTTACCACCCGGATATTCAGTAGAGATCGCAGGTCAATATGAAAGCCAACAGCGAGCCCAAAAACGCCTATTGTTGGTTGTGCCCCTGGCGCTCGTTCTCATTGCCTTGTTACTCTATCTCGCGTTTGGCTCGGTGGGACAGGCATTCCTGATCCTGTTAAATGTGCCGCTAGCAATCATTGGTGGAATTTTCTCATTGTACTTATCTGGTCAATATTTGTCTGTTCCGGGTTCAGTTGGCTTTATCACATTATTTGGTGTTGCCGTGCTCAATGGTGTCGTGCTGGTAGAAAGTATCAACCAGCGTATTGCTAAAGGTGAAGCGGTTGAAATTGCCATTATTGAGGGCTCGACATCCAGGTTACGTCCGGTTCTCATGACTGCCATGACCTCGGCACTTGGTCTCATTCCCATGCTTCTGGCTACCGGAACAGGGGCGGAAATTCAAAAACCTTTAGCCAGCGTCATTGTTGGCGGACTGTTTACGGCAACATTTTTAACCTTATTTGTATTACCGGGCCTTTACCGAGTCTTTTCCAAAAGCAAGATAGAGAGACTGACAGCACACTAATGCAAGAGGCTCAGGAACAAATTAAGCAACAATAACTTAATAAAGGGCTGGACTTTCTCGCAGCCCTACTCTATTCCTTGTAATCAAAGAAATTCTGCCATTCACTTAAAAAACCCCTTTAAATTAGTCACTTAGTGGCAGTAAAAGCACCCAAATCCATAGCAAATGTTGACATAAATCAAACATATTTCATTCAGTTAAACTAACGCTTTCTATATTTTCAGGTAAAGGGTTAAAGTCTCGCCAACAAAAAAACGCATGGAATGATTTCCGCATTTTAAATGTGTATTACAGTATAGAACAGGAGCACTAATGAGCCACTCAGCGTTAACTGGTAATGAAGTTCAGTTTTCCGAAAATGAGATCCTTTTATCAACTACGGATCTGGATAGCCGCATTACTTATGCCAACGACAACTTTTGTAATATCGCTGGCTATTCACTGCAAGAGATGTTGGGCAAACCCCACAATTTAGTGCGTCATCAAGATATGCCCAAACTGGCCTTTGCTGATATGTGGCAAAACCTTAAAGCCGGTAATTCATGGATGGGCCCGGTTAAGAATCGTTGTAAAAATGGCGATTATTATTGGGTAAACGCTTTTGTAACGCCTATCAAAGATGCCAATAATCGGGTGATTGAATATCAATCGGTGCGCACCAAGCCCACCCGAGAGCTGGTTGATAACGCAGAGAATGAATATCGCAAAATGTGTAATGGCCAGAAATCAAAAGCCTTAAAAGCGCCTTTTGATTTAACACTATTGGCCCTGGTGGGTTTTAGTTTTGCGTTTTTGATCAGCCTGATTGCTGTGTTTACTTCGTTTAGTGTTGTGAGCGTTGCTTTATCCGTCACACTTGCCATAAGCCTTGCGGGCTTTTCTCTGTGGCGAGGCAAGTACCTGGCGCTGGTGAACAAAGCCAAAAAAATCTACGACAATCCGGTGATGTCTTATCTCTATGCGGGCAGCAACGATGTTTCAGGTCATATCAACCTGGCTTTGGAGATGCAAAAGGCCAAACTCAAAGCGATTATCGGCCGGGTCAATGACGTTACCGATAAAGTGAATGATAACGCCGAGCACAGCGCCTCTTGCGGGCAGCAAGTGGCACAGTTACTGAACCGACAGGCGGATGAAGTCACGCAAATGGCCACCGCCATGGATCAGTTCTCCGCTACCATTCAGGAGCTTGCTGCCAATGTGCAAACGGCAGCAACGGCGGCAGAAGAATCCGAATCTCAAACCAATTGCGGTAAACAAGCAGTACAAAAGACCCTTGAGGCTATTAGTGAGTTAGACGGCCAATTGCAACTGGCATCACAGGAAGTTAAGAAGCTGGTGAACGGCAATGACATGATTCAGGGGATCTTAAACGAGATAAACGCTATCGCCGAACAAACAAACCTGTTAGCACTCAATGCCGCGATTGAAGCCGCCAGAGCGGGTGAGCAAGGCCGAGGCTTTGCCGTTGTGGCTGATGAGGTAAGGTCTTTGGCGAGCCGAACACAGCAATCCACCGAAGAGATCACCAAACTTATCACTGAGCTCAATACCACCTCAAATCAGGCACAAACCGCCATGCAACAGGGTATTAACCTCTCTGCGCAAAGCGTGGAAAAAGCCAATGACAGCGGCAATAACCTGAACCTTATCTTCACCGGAATAACCCAGCTCACCGATCTGAATCGCAGTGTTGCCGCCTCAATCGAGGAGCAATCGGTGGTGGCTGAGCAAGTGGCCGTCAATGTAAACAGTATTAAAGAGCTGGCGGACGAGAGTGGAGATCACGGCAAAAAAGCCCAGCAGCTGAGTGAGTCTTTGAAGTCCCAGGTGTCTACCCAAACCTCGCTGATAAAACAGTTTAACTAATTACTGCACTATAAGGGGCCTCTATCTAATGGCTCGGCGCAAACATGTAAATGACTTGGGAGTTATTCTCCCATGGTCATTTCCACAAACCCAACGCCACTGTGGCTGCCCTGCACGTTAATAGCGCCCTCATAGTAAGTGAACAGCCAGCTATTTAGTTGCGCTTCTTTCAGTACCTGCACTTCCAGCTCAAGATTGTGCTCAGCAATCGTGATACGCCAGTGTTTGTTGAAGCGTTTACCTTTTACCTGCATTTGCGCAACGGGTGTTACCCTAACCTGTTTATCCGACAGGGTGTGTTGTAATCCGTTGCTATCCAGGTAAGTCCCATGCCAGACATCAGGTAACTCACTATTTTCGGTTTTTAAGGTAAACAACATCAATTTTTGATTGTCTTGCAAGTGCAGTGAAAACCAATCCCACCCTGAAAAGTCATCGCCCAGCAGTTGTGAGCTCCACTCGTGATCATACCAGGCATTGCCTGATACGGGTTTCACCTCGCCATGCCAGTTAATGCTGCCGTTGACATTAATAAAAGGCTGACTGTAATAATAAGAGGCATATTGGCTATTTGGGTACTTGAGGCTATAACCTTGCTCACCGTGCAATACCAGATTTGCATCGCTGGTCATGTGCAGTTTTACCGCTACCTGGCCATTAATATTAAACTGCAATTGCCCCGGAAAAATAGACTCTGCAGTATCAGATATAAACTGCCAGTCATCTAAAAACGCGTTGTAGGGCCTGACGGTAACGCCGGCATTACCGACACCGCCACGGGCAAAACGCTCTTCAAAAGCGTGTTGCCTCATTGAGTGCACTGAAGCATGCGCCATGTAGCTTTGGTTGTTGTGCCACGGCGTGTCTCTCGTGTCTTCCTGGCGATAGCGAAAAAGCGTCCACTGTAGCCAAAAGGGTTCGCCCTTGTCGTCTACCAGGTTCGCTGTAAAATACCACCACTCAATACCATAATCGGTATGAGCACCGTGATCGTCCGGGAACACCAGTTGTCTACCTGGCATTACAGCCGCACCATTGGCAGCTGAAGTCACCTGTAAATGCAGTTGCGGCTCACGAGGTTGACAGCCAGTGAACATCAAAAAACACGTTATTAACCCAACGAATCGGCAGCCACCCTGTATCATAATTCAGCCAACCTTTTTGCAATGGGTTTACGATGACTGTGCCACAGCGGAAATATAACTGCCATCAATACAATCGTTACGCTTAGCATCATTAGCTGAAATACCAATGTGCCGTTAAACAGCATTGGATAACTCCAGGCAAAAGACGCAACATTGATTTTATTAATCAACAAGTAGCTAAGTAATGCGCCAAATGGTATGGCCACGAGTGCCGTGAGCATGGCAAGCAGGCCATACTGAGCCAAACTGCAGGCTGTCAATCGCATTCTACTAACACCTAATGCGCGCAGCACGCCCGACGGCCCGGTGTTTTGCACTTCAATAAGGCTGATTGACGTTGCCAGAGACAGCCCTGCCACTAGCAAGGTGATGACATTCAATGCCCCTGTCACGATAAAAGCCCTGTCAAAGGTCTGCATTGAAAATCGCATGATCTGTTGTAAATCAGAAACAGAAGCCGTGCTATCCCTCTGATTTAGCTGTTCAGTAATAGTGGCAAAGTCCAGTGAGTAACCTTCGGGCAGATGAACCGCGAATAAAAACCGCTCAGCGGCATTGCTGCTAACCTGGGTATCCGGCAGCAGGATTTGATTGTCCATATTGCCGTAGTCATAGTGAATACCCACAATAGTGCGAGTAAAGCGCTTTTTGTCTGCGTAAAAATCAATTGTCTGCCCAATTTGCAATTGCTGCTTATAAGCCAATTGCTCATTAATAAAAACGCCATCCTCTAAGAACCGCTGCCAGGCATTATTCATTGCTTTTTTAAGCCCCACCGCTCTCTGATAATCCGGGTGTTCCGGGTACGCAATCACGTCAACGACATCGGCATTCAAGGTGCCTGCTAGTCGCTTTCTTTCCCAAAGCCAAACGCCAGGATGTGTTTCAGAAAAATAGTCTTTTACTCGCTGAGCGTGATCGCTAGACACATAAAAATCCGCCACCAGGCGTTGCTGCAACCAACTGGTTGTGGCTTGGCGAAAACTGTCCACCATCAGGTTCATGCCCACATTAGCGGTTACCGCAATAAAAAAAGCGCACATAGCAATATTACTCCGTCTGGCGATACGCAGCGAATCCGCTGCTGACCAATGTAACAGCGCATATTTGGCAGGTATTCGGCAGGCAATGTGCTTCAGTAATATGGGTATAAGGACAATCATCAAAGCGCAGCCCAACAGTATTAAACAAGCGACAGAGACAAAATGCATTAACAGTGAGGTTGCCAGGAGACTGCTCAGCATAAACCCGATAGCAAATGCCAGGACAACAGCCCACCAGAAACGTTTATCGCCAGTATTCTGCTGAGCTTTGATATTGGCTAAGCGTCGATTAAGAGATAACAATGGATTTAAAACCGCAATAATAGCGCCCGCCAGACAGGCGCTAAAACTCAGTAAAAACAAACTGAGCAGATTCGTCTGGTTAAAGCTCACGTCCAGCTCGTACAACGATGTCAGAGTGAGCTCTACAGCAGGCGATAGCCAATAAGCCAATTGCACTCCGAGCCACAACCCCAACACTGAAGTAAACAAACACAATAACAGCAGCTCCAGGAAAATGGCCTTGAACAATGTTTGCCTGGATACCCCCATTTGTCGCAGCATAACGAACATTGGCTGGCGCTCGGTATACAGCAAGTGAAAGGCATTCATCACAATAAACAAACACACGATAAACATCAGCAGTCCCATAGCTAACAGGTTCAGATGAAAGCTATCGGTCAAGGTTGCAGGATCTTCGTAGTAAACCTTATCCACTTCAAAGCGTTGATGCAGTCGATTAAGTTGACTCTCCTCAGGTATGTCGAATAACCAAAACTCATCAATTTCTGGGTGCTGTAACACGCGCATAAATTCTGCGATATCCATCAACAGCACCTCATCTTGTAATCCTTGTGAGACGACAAATGCGCTGCCCAATATCCTGCCATCAGACAGCCGAAGGGTGTCACCGGAGCTGACTCCCAAGGTTCTGGCAAAACCGCGACTCATCAATACATTGCCGGGATTTTGCATACTGGTGTCTTCCAGCCCCTGTTGCGCAAGCGATAATGCCAAGGGATCGATGCCCAATATGGTGACTTGCTGATGAGATGTAAGACGCCCGGAATATTCCATAACAGGAACCCAACCTAGCCCATCGCGACGCCCCTCAACATAATCGCTCTTAACCAGCTTTTGGCCCTGCTTTGCGCTTATTCTAAACTGCAATTGCGCAAACAATGGTGGCGTCGCATTCGCGTAACTCTGTTTTGCGGTTGCATTAATCACCAGCACACTGCTCAAGCCGGTAATGCCTGTCACCAAAGCGATGATCACAAACAGGCTTTTTAGCCAGTGCTGCTGCGCACTCTGGAGCAAGGTTACAAATATCAATGACATAACATTCTCAGGATTGAGAGCGGGCAACGGGTTGTTGGGCTGATACGAGTTGGCCTTCCTGTAAGCGCAAACTGCGCTGCGCCATAGCCGCAAACTGTTGACTGTGAGTAACCATGATCAGGCTGGTATTCAGTTTCTGGCAGGCATCAAACAAAAGTTTGCCAACCATGAGACTGTTTTTTTCATCGAGGTTTCCGGTTGGCTCATCCGCCAGCACCAGTTGTGGTTTATGGATCAACGCTCTGGCGACGGCAATGCGCTGTTGTTCACCGCCCGAGGTTTGAAATGGCTTTTTATGCAGAAGAGGCGTAACTCCTAATAAGGCGGTTATTGTCTTAAAATAATCCAGGTCCAGGTTATTTTTCAAACGAGCCGGGAGCAAGATATTATCTTGCACCGATAAACAATCGATCAAATTAAACTGTTGAAACACGATACCGATACGGGACTTACGATAGTTATCCAATTGAGCTTCCGACATACTCAAAATGGACTCGTTCTCCAGCTGAATATCGCCGCCATCGGCTGTATCTAAGCCCGCAATCAAATGTAGCAGCGTGCTTTTACCACATCCCGAAGGCCCAATAACAGCGACACTCTCCCCGGGTTCCAGGGTAAGGTTTAAGTTGTTCAGGATGCAGCGGTTAATATCACCATCTCGTCTGAACTTACGAAGATTCTTTATCGTGAGCATGGTTCCAGAAGTATCGTTATCTGTAGTTGTCATTAATCACATACGCAATAAATCGAGATTAGGCACACTAACAAACCATTGTCGCAGCTGACTTTCTATTTCATTTTTTGCAAGTTGTTTCTTTCAAACTGCGCGTTCAGAGAAGTCAGAAGTGGCTGATATATCTCAGGTGGTGATTTAAAAAAAGCATGTGGCGTTTCACCTGTAAACGATCTGAACTCGCGTATAAAATGAGACTGGTCATAATACTGCGCGTCAAAGGCGGCATCCATCACGTCATTTCGTTCGCCATTGTGCTGATATAAAAAATAATGCAGGCGTTTAACCCGTATAAAGTACTTAGGCGTTAAGCCCACATACTGCTGAAATTGGCGCTCCAGGGTTCGGCTGCTCATTGCAAGCTGCCCGCACACCGTTTTAACGTCGAGTTCGCCTTGCCGCTGCTCTATTAGCTGGATCGCTTGTTTGACATTAAGCTCGCCACTGCCCGGGGGGCGTATCAGGTCTGGTAGCATCTGATGACAGGTCTCAACCAGTTGTTCCTTATTGGCAAAGCCAATGCTTTTTAATCTCTGCGACAACGCCATGAGCCCTAGCTGTATAAGATTTATCGCGCGATTAGTCAGCGCAACCATCGGGGTAGCACACAGCTGATAAGCGGCAGCGGGCTTTACCCTGATAGAAAACAGCTTCGTATTATGAGGCCAGCGTATTTTAAACAGATCACTGCGTTGTCCGATAAAGACATCGCCACTCACCCACTCACCTTGATGATAAGAGGCGAAGGGTTGGCGGTAGTAAGGTGCGCCAAAGTTGAAGATCACATCCACCACGCCTTCAGGGATGAGGATATCCCACTTTGGTCCACTTAGCGCAGGCTGGTAGCACCAAAAAGCTTCCACCACATCGGCCAACGGCCCTTTAGCTTCATATTCCTGATAACCCACAGATGCCAGGTCTTCCTTAAAATGTCGCGTTTATACAATTTATCGATATAGCAAGAGATTAACATGAAGCTTTCATCTTCTCAGAACTAATCCACGATTGGAGTACATCAAACCCATGCTTAAAAGAGTACTAACTACCCTATTCACCGTTGCTTCGATTTCCATCGCTTCAGAGGCAAGTGACGTCGTGCCATCGGTTGCCCACATCAGTTCCTACCAAGCGACTTATGATTATTATTCCCTTGGGGACCACCAACAAAAAAGCTATGCCGGCCGTTGGACTGACGAGGTGATTATCAATCAGGCCACCATTTCTCGTACGGTTGAAAGAAAAACGCCAGAGGGTGAGACAGATTTGATCCGTACCGTGGTTGCCGATGCGAAAACCCTCGCCCCCGTTTTTCTTCAGCAGCGCTTTGGCAAAAATTTACAGAGTGTCTTTTATAGCGACTTCCAGCAATCAACCTTACAACAGTTTTTCTTAAGCAGCCCTGATGCAGCCGCAAGGCGCTTGGCCACGCCGCTTTCCCAAACGCCTGTCGAAGTAAACTTGCAAGGACTATTGGCAGCCGCATTACCCTTGAAACAGCAAAACAGTATTACGGTTACAAGCTATGTCGCTGGGGCTGCGCCCGCCATCACTCAAACCACATTTGAGGTAACGGGCAAGGAAACCATCACCATCCATGGTGAGAACTTTGAAACCTGGAAAATTCACGAGCCGCAAAGCCAGTGGACTTATTGGGTACAGAGCGAATTTCCTTATCTTATTCAGGTACTGCACCCGTCTCCATCAGGAGAAATGTTATTGAGTGAGATAAAAAGCGGGTCTCAACAGTAGATAAAATACAAACATCCCACAAACGAATATGAACAAAATCCCTTCACAATGTTTTATTTTTTTATTTAAATCAGGAATTCACCGTATTGACCATTAAATAACCGTAGGGATTGCGCTAAGATCGACTCATGAAAGCCAAATTCTTGAGTTTACTGCTTTGCCTGATGGTATTAAGCGGTGCAACTGCCAGCCCCTTAAAGGTGGTATTTATCAATCCGGGTCATCCACAAGGCGATGACACCGGGGCTTTCTGGTCTAACGTCAATCGCTTTATGCAAGCCGCCGCTAACGACCTGGATATCGAACTGTTGTCTTTGCACGCCAAGCGCAACCACCTGTTAATGAAACAACTGGCGGATGACGCAGCCAGGTTAAAACCCGATTACGCCATTATCGTTAACGAAAAAAGCAGTGGCCTGGATGTGGCTCACACCTTAATGGCCCACAACATTCCGGTTTTTATGCTGCTCAATAATTTTAGTGAACAGGAAGTAGCAGGCTTTGATGAATCACAACAGGCGCTGTTAATTGGCAGTGTGATACCGGATAACTTTCAGGCCGGACGCAGTTTGATGGAGGGCCTGCTCAGCATCCATAAACAAAAGTATCCGATGCAAAAAAGCATCACCTTAATCGCACTGCAAGGGGATTATAGCAGCCCGGCATCAGTACAGCGCAATGCCGGACTCATAGATTACCTAATACAGCACCCTGAAATTCAGTTTTTAGATAGCCCGGTAGTGAGTTGGTCGGGAGAAATTGCCTATCAAAAAATTAAAGGACTGATCCAACGACAGCGCATTGATATTATCTGGTCGGCCAACGACCCTATTGCTATTGGTGCCCGGCGCGCCGTTATTGAAGCCCTGCCAGACTATCAGGTAACCATTGGTGGTATTAACTGGGATAAACCCGATAAGCAATTTCCCATTGATTTATCCTATGGTGGCCATGTGGTATTGGGAGCAAAAGCGCTGGTTATGCTGGCGGATTATCACGCCGGATTGCGTCCCGCCTGTCGCATGCAACGCTAGTTAGCGATTTTTACGCCGGGTGATCACAATCAAATTGCCGCATTTCACGCTAATACCGATGGCAGCGCTGTAGAGCAGTTTGATTTTGCCCGCTTCAGTCGTGCCCATCGCGAACCAGCTAAATTTAATCTTGAGACCTTTGTCACCAAAACCTTCACACCAGATGTGCAACAAAGCACCTGCCCTTAAGCGCTGAGTCTTTTCCTGGAGCTTTACCGGCATCGGCTTTTACACCAAATATCGAAGCCAAACCACATTACCGTACAAAATGTAAATTATGACAGGAATCATTTCATTTTCTGACAAAGCCATGGTTAGAATAGTTTTTTATATCGACCAGAATAATGCCAAAATTTACCTGCTGCTTTTTTAAACAGCCTGCGTATTTTGAGCGAGTTTTTATGGAGTAGCACTTATTTGGCCCATAATCTCGTCGATAACAAAATAAGAGCTTTAACCCGCTCTGACTAATGTAGTCAAAATAGCTAAAACAATTACAACAAAGAAATATCCGGTACCCGATATGGCCTTGATCAGCAGCACAATTAGCCCTTATCCATTTTACCTGAAGAGCTACCACCGCTTTGGACGATTAACCGGCGCAGTGGATACCTTGCTGGCCAGCCCGGCTATCAGTAAAGTGCACGCCGTGATCGAATGGGAAAATCAACAATGGCAATTGCGGGACCAGAGTAAAAACGGCTGCTGGCTAAATGATCACAAACTGCAAAAAGGTGAAAGTACGCCATTAAAACCCGGCGACATTATTCAGCTGTGCAATACCGGAGAGCACGTTTTTAAAATACTCGATGTACAGCCACCGCAAAACTTATTGTTGCCCACCACTGCCAATGTTTCCCCGGAAGATGCGGTTTTATTGAGTAACTACAACCTGTTGCCCAATGAAAAAGACTTGCAGGTAGCGTTGTATTTCAATGACTTAGAGCAGCAGTGGTACTACGAGAACCTCACCACCCAACAGCCACCCAAAAAGGTGTTTAACGGTGAACAAATACTGATTGGTAGTGAAAACTGGCGCTTACAGCTATTTAATAATATCGACGAAACCCAGCTGCTGGAGCATCACGAAATTGCGCAACTGAACTTCCGCTTTGATTTAAGTCTGGATGAAGAAAGCACCCGATTACAGCTACAAACTCCCGACAATCTGGTAGATTTTAAGGTGCGCAGCCACCACTACCTCACCCTGCATCTGGCCCGAGAAAAAGCCCAGCACGCCCAACAAGGCATCGATGCCCAAAGCCAGGGCTGGGTAGAAATGGAGTTACTGTCACGGGATTTAGGCATGGACCCTAACCACCTGAATATTCTTATCCATCGCGCCCGCAAACAATTCACCGATCAGGTAAAGCAAATAGACAACGCCGACCGTTTGTTTGAGCGCCAGTCGGGCAAGATACGCTTTGGTGGTGAACATTTTACAATTTATAAAGGCGCCAATCTGGAATGCCAATTCCCTGCGGAATAAATTTAAAACGGTCCTGGCGAATAAACGTCCACACCTTACACTGTAAAATGGCGATGGAAATAAAAGCATTTTAATCGATTAAGCGAATGCATCTGGTAATTATCGACCAAATGCCATTATTATAGCCCTTAGAGTTTTACCTATTGGCATGTTTTTTCAGGAAATATCCCTTGGCTAGTGCATCGAACGACACCACTGAAATCCAGACTAACAACGACTTTCAGCACCTCAAGGGATACCGCCCCATTAAACTCTTAGGCCAGGGCGGCATGGGCCGGGTGTATCTGGCAGAAGATGAAACCCTGGGCCGTCAGATTGCCATCAAGGTACTGCATCACAACAACGAAAGCGCCAGTTACGCCGAGGATGTATTACAGGAAGCGCGCACCCTGGCCAAAATAAACCATCCCAATGTGGTGCAGGTACACAGCGTTATCGAACAACCCGGCGCCGCCATTATCATGGAATATGTGCCAGGCATTACCTTAAAAAAGTATCAGCTGGAAAATAGCCTGTCGCTGCAGCAAAAAATCGGCTTGTTATATCAGATAGCACAAGGTTTGCAGGCCATACACCAACACAATATCGTGCATAAGGATATTAAAGCCGACAACATTCTGCTGGATACCCGCGATGGCCAAAATATCAAAGCCAAGCTCACCGATTTTGGCATTGCTGCTCGCCTTAACGAAGCACCACTGAATAGCGACGCGGCTAAGTCGGAAAAAGTGCGCGGCAGTTTGCCATGGATGTCGCCAGAGCAGTTACAAAACCAAAGCCTGTGCACGGCATCGGATATGTTTTCTTTTGGCTTATTGGCATTCCAGTTACTGGCGGATAAACACGCCTTTGCCAAACACAGCAGCCTCAATTTAGCTGAAACTCCCACAGAAACCACGGCAACCGATATCGCTCAGGCCATTGTTAACGACAGCGCCATGAACGCCAGCGACATTACCCCCGCACTGCCACCCGAACTGGCGCAACTGCTTAATCAGTTATTGGATAAAACACCCGATAAGCGACCTTCCAGCAAACAGGTATGCGACCGATTGCAGCAAGTACAGCGTATGTTGGCGCAGCAAGATATTTTGGGCATGGAAACCCAAACCATCGAAACCTTGCCAATAAGCAAAGCCAAAAAATCCTATACCTTACCCGCCATTGCTGTGGCTTGTGTGGCCCTTATCAGCATATTAGTGGCGTGGTTTATGATGCAACCTCCGCCTACCCGTTATGTGGCGGTATTAAAACCACAAATAACCGAAACCGAACCACTGTCCAGCCTGCAGAAAAACCTGGTACTCACCAGTATCGAAGACGCCTTGCAGCAGCTGATCATCAGTACGCCCCATTTAATGCTAATTCCCCAATCGGAACTGGACGACACCCAGGGCGATATCGCCTTAATAGGTAAAAGTACCGGCGCCGATGACATCGTCGCCCCCGAGCTTATCTGTAACGCGCAACACTGCGAACTGGTATTGTCTTTGTACAACCAGACGGAGACTAACAACGCGGAGGATGCCAAATGGCATACCACCAACCGCCTGCAAAACCCCATATACCTGGAAAGCTACCAGCCTATTTATCAGTTTGCTCAAACCCAACTCACCAATTTATATAGTGGTATTAGCGAGCTAAACGCCAAGTCTCTGGTGATTTCTGAGGAAGACTATGCAGAGTATCTGGAGATTTATTATCAGGTGTATACATTGAGTCAATCAGGTCGCTCTACCCTTGAGAAATTAGAATCACTAATCGCTAAAAATAGATATTTTTTTCCACTATATAGCGTTTTCTTGGACGTAGTACTTAGGGATTATTTAAATAGCAAAGACCAAGAACTCTTAATCAAAGCTAATAACATGTTTGAGTTCGTGCCAAATGAACTCAAACACACCACAGAGTTTTATATTCATAGCTTTTACTTAGCTCTTGAATCAGAGAGATATGTAGAAACTGAAGCCCTGTTGGCCCAGTTAGAAGAAAAGAATGCTGAAAATGAGAAAATACACATGCTTAAAGCATCATATTTTCAAGCGAAGGGGGATTATCAATCGGCTACATCTCAATATATTCTGGCATTAAAATACAGACCTTCTGCCTCTACTTATTATCATATTGCCAGCAACTATTGGTGGTTGGGCAATTTAGATAACGCCATAATCTATTTGCTTAAATTAAAAAACTTAAATCCCAATATTCATCGAGTTAATAACTTGTTAGCTGTTATTTATTTGCAAAAAGGGGATCTCAAAGCAGCAACACATGTTTATGAAGAAATAGTATTAAAAAATCCTAATGCCGCTACTCTTACAAATCTTGCCATTGCCAAAATGCTAAATAAAGAGTACTCAGAGGGACTTGAATTAGCGGAAAAAGCTTTAACATACGATCCAAATCACGCCGGGCGATTAATTAACTATGCTGATGCCTTGTTATTAGCTGGCCATGTTGAAAAGTCTAAAGGTGTTTATTCTCAAGTATTGTCCATAACTAGAGATCAGACAGATTTGGGAAGTTTGACCAGGCAAGCACAAGCTCTTCTGCACCTCAATGAGGTTTCCACAGCACTATCAGTAATCACTGAAGCGAAAAAAATAGCTCCGTCAAACCCAAATGTCCTGTTTATCTCTGCGATGATATTGGCTCACTTGCGTGAAAACCACTCAGCTATCAATGACATTAAATTAGCAATAGAGCAGGGTTTAGGGAAAATCTGGTTTTACTTTCCTTGGTTTGATTCGCTATGCGCAACCCCAAGCTTTTCAGAGATTATTTCTATTGAAGGTAAAAACAGTTTTCCCAGGTGTTAGTGATTATTTAAGCAAAATCACTTTGGAATAGGTGGTCTCTCGACATCCAAATCTGGATCAAACAAATGATCCTTACCGCCGTTGGAGCTCTTAATATCGAAGTTAAAGCTAAAGCTGGCTTTTTCAATATCCACATTGTTAATTGTCACAATGCATTTTCTGTCATCAGGGGTTGGCAATGTGGCAGAAACATTAAACTTATCAGGGTCGGTAATATTTTTGATGCCGTCATCTCTCTTACGGAAGCTATAGCCCGGCGTTTGTAGATTGAATACCAGGTTCGCGGTTTGATCGCCGTTATTTGCAAAGGTGCCGTTGAAGATAAGATCGATAAAGGTAAATTCATCGTTAAGTACGAACTTCTTATCTGAAAACTCGGCTACCAAAGATTCATCTGGGTCGCCAATGTTTTCCACATACAGGTTAAAGTGGGTATTGGCCGTTGTCCATGGCTCAATCACCAGGGAAATTTCCGGATTCGACATTATCATTCTCCTGAATTTAAAAAATTAAAAGCACAAAGCTTAAACACAGATTAAAAATTTGATTCCATTGATTCAATTACACAAGATTACATATTTAATTTATTCGTATTTGGGTATGGGAGGTCTACCAACAATAATTTCCGGATCGCACATAAAACGCTGTCCGGTTTGAGTGTCGTATACCCACACCTCAAAGTAGGTACTCCCTGAAATCTCACCATCATCTAACGCCAGATTGATTTTCTTGTGGGTCTTTTTGGTTAGGGTGACATCTTGCGGATTTTCAGCGGTGATCCAGCGAAATTGATAGCGATGCTTAACGTCATCGTGAAAACGAAACTGCACCACTCGATTGCTGTCTTCTTCATCAAAAGTCAGGCTATCCGGGCTATAGAGGTAATGGTAACTGTCCCCCACTTCTGCCAGTTTGGCCTCTTCTGGCGGCACTTCATCCGGTGCCCACAGATTTAAAGTAAAGGTTTGCACATTTCGCTGCTGTGCGTTTTCTTGTTGGTGCGTTTGTTCCGATGGACTGTTTAAACCTGCTTGCTGCTGCGCAAACACAACACCTTCCGCTAACACCTGGTTGCCACCCAACGCTGCCAACACCAACAACCCCAATAGTTGCTTCTTCATTCTGCTTTCTCCCTGCCCCGAATCATTGTGCATTATTTTCACTTGAGAAAATGATTATCCGACGCTTTTTCACACAGTGCAACCGCTAAAAATAAATTAATAAATCGGTCATATATTGATCAAAAGAAAAGGTGAATCAGGATTAATTAATCAGAAAAATTAACGGCAAATATGTTGATTGATTTGTAGGTTCTGCTTTAGCTGGACAACGATGTGTGAGTCGACCTTTTTTGTCCGACTGAAGTCGAACCTACAAAAAAAACGATTGACCATTTGTAGGTTCTGCTTTAGCTGGACAACGATGTGTGAGTCGACCTTTTTTGTCCGACTGAAGTCGAACCTACACATAACCTACAAAACTGTACTTTTTATCAGGATAATTCCGGGCGCAACTTGTTAAATTGAAAGACACAGATAAATCTATCGGCCAAAGGATATGACCATTAATGATTTACGCAAAGGACGTTACTCGGTTCTCGAACAAGATTACTTTGTCACCTTCACAACGTTGAAAAGAATGCCCGTGATGCTCAATCATGAAGTTGCACTTACTATTTGCCAGGCTATTCATATCGAAACTAAATTTACGACATTAGCTTGGGTAGTCATGCCTGACCATGTTCACCTGCTTTTAACTTTAAAATCAGGAACGCTCGGAGAAGCAATGCAATCCATTAAGGGAAGGTCTTCAAGAGAAGTTGGCACAATCATGCCAAACTTCAAATGGGCTAAGGGTTATTATGAACACGCTTTACGCCATGAAGAATGTCGGAAACAAATTGCACGCTATATTGTGGCAAACCCATTAAGAGCAGACCTGGTTACCGATATTGGGCAGTACCCCTGGTGGGATGCCTGTTATTTGTAGGTTCTGCTTTAGCTGGACAACGGTATGTGAATCGACCTCCGCTGTCCACATAAATGCGAACCTACAAAAAACGATAGACCATTTGTAGGTTCTGCTTTAGCTGGACAACGGTATGTGCATCGTCCTCTGTTGTCCGCATAGCCGTCTATTGTTCCCGACAAAAACGGCATTCACTACCTCCCTGTAGCTAAAGTCGAACCTACAAACGAACCTACAAAGAATCTACGCCACTGTTTGGGCAAATGTGGATGCTGGCTGCTGGCCATTACCCCAATTGGTGATATTTACGTCATGGCTGGCAGAGCCATCTAAGGTAACGCTTTTAAAGCGCAAGATTTGATTGGTATCGCTGCCGTCGATGTCTGCTGTTTCCAGCACAGCAACAACGGTGTGATCACCTTCAGACATATCCTGCGGTGAGATCACCACTTGTGCAAATGCGGTAGCTTCGGTGCCTTCGTAAACATAGTTGCCCATCAAAGCGAAACTGTTTACGTTGTTGCCTTCGTTATTCCATTTCCAGGGGTTCGCATAAAAAGGACCTGCCCAGGACTGCCCGGTGGCTGGATCCACCATAGTACCTACCTGAATACCTGTTACATTCTGCTGGTAATCACCACCACCCTGCATTACAAATTTAATTTCGATTGAAGTTGCTGCCATGAGTTAATCCTCTTAACTGGTTTATTGAATCTGTTAACCTGCCGAGTTACCGGAAGGCATGTAACCAGACTATGCCGCCACCTCTTTGATGGGTATTACAATCCATTACAGTGCTTTTGTAGGTTCTGCTTTAGCTGGACAACAATGTGTGAATCGACCACCGCTGTCCGCATAAATGCGAACCGACACAGAACCTACAAAAAACAAGAAACTCGCTTACTTTTTCGCGAGCGTCAGTTGACCATCCATATTGGATATATCCGCCAGTTGCGCGGCATCTTCGGTGGTAAAACGCACGGGTACGGAGCGCACCCAGGAGCCATCGATTTTCTGGCACATAGCCTGTATCGTCACGTGCAGCCCGGTGCTGGTGAGCTGATAGCTACCCGCAGGCACAAACTCGCCAAATTGATTGGTAGGATTGGCTTTGTTGCCATCACCGCCGCCAACCACCAGGTTGCCGTTTTCATTGATGATATCGCCGATGTTAGGCGCTTCGCTGGCCGGATATGTCACGGCGGCATTGGGGTTGTGAGTCCCATCGACTCGGGTGGCGATGGCGTTAATGGATATTTCTACATCTTTACTGGTTAACAGATAACTGCCCACGGGCACGTATTGGTTTGATTCTGCCATGTTATTCTCCTGGAAATTGATAAATGAATGGATAACAAAGCCACGTTTTTGTTTTGCGGTGGCTTTGGTACATGCAACATAAACAAGGAGTAAAAAAATAGACATTACAGGTAATTACAGCCCGCGGCATGAGGCCGTGGCAAGCCAATGCAAAACAGGCTAAAAACCAAAACCTGCTTGGAATGCTAAATTAGTTTTTTCGAATTAACCCCTCACTTTTTCCGATTTTTTCTGAAAACGATCTCAGGTAAAACCAACGCCGTAGTTAAATCTGGATCTGTTTTTTACAACTTCAAATAAGAGAGATAAACCCATGAAAAAGTTATCCGCGTTGGCACTGTTATGGTTAGTGCCATTGGTGAGTATGGCCATGCCCGGCATAGAGTTCTCTGCTGAGCGTGAAGCATTTAACAAACGTGTGGTGCTATTTATAGACTCCACTGAAACACTCACTGGCAGTGCGCAAACGGTAAATCAGCGCACCGACGGCGCGCTACTCAAAGCCATGCAAGCCGCTGAGGTGAGCACCGCGTTTGGTAAAACTCAATCTTTTTACGGCGTTGGCCCCTACACGCAAATTACGGTAGTGGGCATGGCCGATGAGGCCCTGACTCAGGCGAGCCTGCAAGATTTAGGCGGTTATGCGATAAGCGAACTGCCTGCCAATGGTGAGCAGCCAGTGAGCATCTTAACCGATAACCTGACAACCGAAGTTGCCACGCCTGCCGCCTGGATTGCCATGGGTGCCGGGCTCAGAGATTATCATTTCGATAAATACAAAAAAGCAGAAAGCAAAACCACACCTCGCCAACTGGTGATACAAAGTGGTGATATGTCCGCCGCCACGGCAAAATACCAAGATGACTTGCGCTACCTGGTGCAAGGGGCTCACCTTGCACGCGACATGGCCTCCGAGCCGGGCAAATCCATCTACCCACAAGCCTTTGTAGATAAGGTAAAAGCCCAGTTTAAAGGTATTGATAATGTTGATATCGATGTTTTAAAGCTCAGTGATATGAAAAAGCATAACATGGGTGCACTGATGGGAGTCGGCCAGGGGTCGATTCACGATCCTCGACTGCTAGTAATTGAATATACTGGCGGTAAAAAGGGCGACGCGCCTATCGCCTTGGTGGGCAAAGGTATTACTTTTGATACGGGCGGTATCAGCCTGAAGAAAAACGACGGCATGTGGGCCATGAAATCGGATCTGTCCGGTGCCGCAGCAGTTGCAGGCACCCTGCTGGCCGTGGCCTCACGCGGTGAAGAAGTTAATCTGGTGGGCTTAATGCCCCTGGCAGAAAACATGCCCGCAGAAGATGCCATTCGCCCCGGTGATGTGCTAACCACCATGCAAGGTACTACCATTGAGATTATCTCTACCGACGCTGAAGGTCGCCTTATTCTGGCGGATGCGGTACGTTACGCACAAGACGAATATCAGCCTAAAATGCTGGTGAACATTGCTACTCTCACAGGCTCCGCTGCGCGAGCGCTCAGCGATGAATACGCCGCCTTGATCACTCGTGAATGGGAACTCTCTGAACAGATGATGGCAGCTGGTAAAGCCAGCGGCGAACTGGTTTGGCCGTTACCGCTGCACCCCAATCACTTCAAGCAACTCAAATCTGAGATTGCCGATATTAAAAATTCCGGTGTAGGTAGCCCGGGTGCCAGTATTGGTGCTGCTGTGGTAGGTACGTTTATCGATGAGGACTTACCCTGGGTACATCTGGATATCGCCGGTGTTGATTGGCTCAACAGCGATATTGCCGTTGCGCCAAAAGGCTCACAAGGCTGGGGCGTTCGCTTTATGGACCAGGTCGTACGCGACAACAAGTAACGTTATTTCCTGTTAAACTCCGGTGCCCACTGTGGCACCGCTGTTTTACTTTTCATTCTTCTCGCCAGCCAAACAATACTTCACTTATCAGGCATTCTGTCGTTAACATAGCCGCATTTGTTTAACCATTCCCACACGCGCCATGCTTGAACTCAGTTTATCCTTTTTCCCGGTACTGCTGCTTATCTACCTGATGACCAAAAAGCAGGCGGTAGCCAGTCATATCGCTTTGCCTGTAATCGCAGCACTCACTTATGTGATTTTATGGTTGGCATTTTCAGAGTCCCTATTGCTACTCAATGCGACGGTGGTGCATGGCCTGTTAAAGTCCTTAACCCCTATTTTAATTATCGGCGGCGCTATTTTCCTGTTTAAAACCCTTGAGGCAACGGGTGGACTGGCAGTGATCAAAGCGGAACTGAATCAGGTTTCCGACAAGCCAGTAGCGCAGCTGATGATCATTGGCTGGGCGTTTCCATTTCTGATTGAAGGGGCGAGTGGTTTTGGCACGCCTGCTGCCATTGCCGCCCCCATATTAGTAGGATTGGGTTATCCACCGCTGAAAGTGGCGATATTGGCTTTGATCATGAACAGTGTGCCGGTTTCTTTTGGTGCGGTAGGTACCCCCACCTGGTTTGGTTTTTCAGCACTTGGACTGAGCCATAGCGAACAACTGGAAATCGGTTTTCGCTCCGCACTGGTACACGGCGTTGTCGGGCTATTAATTCCGCTTTTGGCACTAAAACAACTGCTCAGCTGGCAAAGCATTCGCCGCAACCTGGTGTTTATCCAGCTTTCGCTGGTAAGTACGCTTTTACCGTATGTGATTATCGCTCGATTTAACTTCGAGTTTCCGGCCCTGGTAGCTGGTGCAATTGGCTTGTTATGTACCGTTTCGCTGGCTAAACACCAGATAGGCATGGCGAATGATGAGAATTTAGACCCATCAGCCTATTCCGTCAGCGATGACAGCACAGCGGCCAATCATGATTCGGCTGAGCAACAAGCAAAATACCTTATCCCCGCTGCAACTAAAATTCGTTTGTACAACCTGACTAGAGCCGCCTTCCCCATCTGGGGAACCTTGTTGTTTCTGGTGATTTCCAGAATACCCGATTTAGGATTGAAAGCTTTGCTCACCAGTACGGCACCGTTAGTGGCCTTGCCGGTTGGTTATCTTGGCGATTTTGCAGTGAGCCAATCACTGGTGCTAAACCTGAACAACATCTTTGGCACGGCTGAGTCATGGCAGCACAATACCTTGTATATACCCTCTATTTTGCCCTTTATCTTTATTTCTCTGCTGGCGCTGTTGTGGCAGGACAAAAACCTGAAAGGCTTTGCATCAGTACTCAGTTTTACCTGTACTCGTATGAAACGCCCCACTTTGGCGCTGTTTGGTGCTTTAATATTTGTCGGCCTGATGATGACAGGCGGCGCTAATTCGCCAGTATCGCTCATGGGACAGAGCCTGGCGCAAATCAGTGGCGATAGCTGGACGCTATTCGCGCCCTTTTTAGGTGCGCTGGGCTCGTTTTTCTCGGGTTCAGCCACTATCAGCAATCTCACCTTTGGTGCCATACAGCAAAGTATTGCACTTGAGTCGTCGCTAGATCAGTACAGTATTTTGGCGTTGCAATCGGTAGGCGGCGCGCTGGGTAACATGGTGTGTATTAATAATATTGTTGCTGTGTGTTCAGTATTGGGACTGAACAACAGCGAGGGCAGCATATTGCGCAAAACTGCCCTGCCCATGTTTATTTATGCCTTGTTAGCAGGCCTGTTGGGCCTGCTAATCTTATAAGGCACAATCAATGCAGTTTTAAGGTGGGCCTCAAACGTCGGTTAATGCGATTCACCAACATAAAAAACAACGTTTTGAGTTTGCCGTAGACCACCATCTGATGCATGCGGTACAAACTAATGTACACAATACGCGCCAGCTTGCCTTCGATAAAAACACTGCCTCTGGTGAGACTGCCCATCAGACTGCCAATGGTAGAATAAGAAGACAGTGATACCAGCGAGCCATAGTCCACATATTGGTATTGCTTCAACTCCTGACCTTTTTGCTCCCGCTTGATATTGTCGAACAAACAACTGGCCATTTGATGCGCCGATTGCGCCCGAGGTGGCACTTTGGTTTCGTCTGGCATAATGCAATGAGCGCAATCGCCAATAGCATAAATGTTGTTATCAGTAACAGTCTTCAGAGTTCTGTCCACCACGAGCTGGTTAATGCGATTGGTTTCCAGGCCATCCAGCTGCTTCATGAATTCCGGGGCTTTGATACCCGCCGCCCATACCGACATATCGGCAGGAATAAAATCTCCTTGTTTGGTATACAGCCCTTTGTCGCTGGCTTCAGACACGGCAGTATTGAGCATCAGCGACACGCCCAATTCCCGCAGCTCATGGGCCACTTTTTGGGCGATGCGTTCGGGTAAAGCGGGCAGTAGTCGTGGGCCCGCCTCGATTACCGAGACATTAAGTCGTGCAGAAGAGACGTTCTGATAGCCATAAGCCTTGAGTAACTCGGCGGTTTTATACAGCTCCGCTGCCAGTTCCACTCCAGTGGCCCCTGCTCCGACAATGGCAATGTCCAGCTTGTCTTTATTGCTGTCGGATTGCAGTTTTAAAAACTCATTCAGCAGTTGTGTATGAAAACGCTGGGCGCTGCCGGCAGAATCAAGAAAAATACAATGCTCTTTGGCACCCGGAGTGCCAAAATCATTGGTTACTGAGCCAAGGGCAAACACCAGTTTGCTATAAGCAATGGTGCGTGCCGGTAATACAGTATTACCTTCCTCATCCAACATGGCTGCTAAGGATAAAGTTTGCGCGCTGCGATCCAGCCCCACCACTTCCCCCAGCTGAAATTGAAAGCCGTTTTTCTGACTCAGCGCCAGATAATCGAGACAATCAATATCTGCATCCAAAGAGCCTGCGGCCACTTCATGTAGCAGCGGTTTCCAGATGTGTGTGCGATTTTTATCCACCAACAGAACGTTAGTGTCTGATTTTTTGAAGAAGCGTCCGAGTTTGACGGCCAGCTCTAAGCCTCCGGCACCTCCACCGACGATGACGATATCATCCATAAGTTTTTACCTGTTAAAATTAAAAACCATTAACAAAACAGCCACAGGCAGGACTATTTTGCTGGTGTTAAAAACAATCTCGAACTGGCAGGAAATCGGGGCCAAAAAGTCTAACGTGAATTGCTCGTAACATCCGTAATTCGCGGATGTCTAGTATACTACTTATTGCTGCTGTCGACAGCTTGTTTATCATCAAAACTGGCAATTTCTAATACCGGTGCGGCATCCAGATTTTCAGCATCCATCATGCTGGCCAAACGCTGAACAGAGGCGATCATCAGACTTTGTTCCCAATCTTCCAAATTGGAAAAACGATTGAGGAAATGTTCCTGAAATGGCATGGGCGCTTCGCTTAATAGTTCTTGACCTTTTTCAGTCAAAAACACACCCACCCGGCGTTTATCTTCGGTACTGCGAATGCGTTGTACCAGCTCTCTGGCTTCGAGTCGGTCAAGGATGCTGGTAACAGTAGCGGCACTGAGATTAATGTTATCGGCAATCTGGCGTACCATAATACCCGGTACTTTGCCGATGTTCTGCATTACCAACAGCTGTGGTCCTGTGAGGCCCACTTCCCGATTGAGCTGTCTGGAGCGTAAATCAATGGCCCGAATGACCTTTCTCAAGGCGACCAATAATTCTTCGTCTTTTTCCATACTGCCAACCCAATTTTTAGCTGCGTTATCTAGCGCATCAAATGCAAGAAATGTTGATGTTTGTGGTACTGATCAATAATGTCGTTGATCACCGCCGTTGTAGACCAGCCCATAATATCGTAGTTTTGCCCACCTTCTCTGAGGTGAACTTCGGCGCGATAGTATGACTGTTCATTATCGTTGTCCAGAGGTTCCGGTTCATTTGCTGCAAATTCCGGCTGCTCGTGCTTGCGACGATATACCCCATAAACAAACTCGGTTTCTTCACCATGGCGCACCACCATCTCAATGGCTCGTTCTTTGCGCTGAACTTCCACTTGTAACTGATACTGAACCAGCTCCGATTTTACCGACTCAAACGCCTCTTTGACTGTACCGTCAAGGAACTGCTCTACTGCGCTTTTATTGGGATAGGTTACAATGCTTTCCAGCCGTTCTCGCCAACCTTCTTTGTTACTGCAGGTAACAAACGGCGACCCGGTAAAGCTCAGGCTGTCTTTTTTATGGCGTTCAAAACGCAGCGCTTTAATAAGACCACCAATGGCTAAAAGCAAAACAATAGAAAATGGCAGTGCGGTTACTATCGTCATGGTTTGCAGCGCGGATAAGCCCCCGGCAAAAAGCAAGACAATGGCAACCAGTCCTACCGCGAGAGCCCAGTAAATACGCTGCCACACTGGCGTATTATTGCGGCCATCGGAGCACAGCATATCTACCACCATCGCCCCGGAATCACAGGAGGTGACAAAGAAAATCACCACCATACACAAAGCCAAAACCACCAATACGTCTGAAAAGGGAAAACTTTCCAAAAAGACAAACAGGGCGACGGCCGTATCTTCATTTACCAATGTTCCCAAATTAGAGCCGTGGTTTTGCACCAGATCAATAGCGGAGTTACCAAATACCGTCATCCACAGTAACGTAAACGCAGTGGGCACCAGCATAACGCCAAAAATAAACTCGCGGATGGTACGGCCTTTAGAAATACGGGCGATGAAAATCCCCACAAACGGTGCCCAGGCTAACCACCATCCCCAATAAAAAATGGTCCAGCCACCGATCCAGTCTTTCTTCTGATAGGCAAATAAATTGAAGGTATTGCGCACAATATCCGACAAATAGTCGCCAGTATTTTGCAGGTAAGCTTGCAGCAAAAATACGGTGGGCCCAAGCACTAAAATGAACAGCAACAAGGCAACGGCCATTGCCATATTGGTTTGAGACAACATTTTAATGCCTTTATCTAAGCCAGACACCACCGAAACGGTAGCAACTGCGATAACGGCTATCATTAGCAGGATTTGATTACCGGTGTTGACCTCAATATCCAGTAAATATGCCAGGCCCGCATTGATTTGTGCTGAGCCAAAGCCCAGAGACGTAGCAACACCAAAAATAGTGCTTACCACAGCAAAGATGTCTACCCAATGACCCAGCCACCCGTTTATGCGCTCACCCAATATTGGATACAAAGCAGAGCGCAGTGTCAGTGGCAAGTTATTGCGAAAGCTAAAATAGGCGAGAATTAACGCCACAATGGCATAAATAGCCCAGGCGTGTAAGCCCCAATGAAAAAAGGTGGTTTTCATGGCTTCTTTTACTGCCTCAATGCTTCCCGGCTGCGCAGTGGGTGGTGCCATGTAGTGCATGAGGGGTTCAGCAACGCCGAAAAACATCAAACCAATGCCCATACCCGCAGCGAACAGCATAGACAACCAGGTGGCCAGATTGTAATCGGGTAACGCGTGGTCGGGCCCAAGTCTGACATCACCGTAACTAGAAATGCCAAGATACAACACGGTGACTAATATAATGGCGACGGTTAACACGTAAAACCAACTGCCGCTGGCTACGATTTGATTTTGTAAGCTCACAAACAAGGCGTCTGCTGCTTGTGGGGCGATAAGCGCGAAGGTCACCAAAAAAGCGATACTGAGTGTCGCTGTAACGAAAACATTGAGGTTGAGATGACGAAAGGTTGCGGCAGATATCACTGGATTCGGGCGTCCTGTTGTTATTATGGCTTAGACAAACACATGCTTAACGTAGTATTCTAAGCATATTAACACAATGATTGAATAACACCTTAGTATTAGAGCTAGTATTAATTCTGAGATTACAGTGTAAAACGCTAGCACCTGCCACAAACTTAGCATCAACAATATTAAATAGAACAGTAGTTATTTTGCAGTTTTATACAAATGCAATTATGCTTTAAAAAGAACACTTTATAAGTTTCGAAAGAAACAACACACACTTCAAACACAAAGGTCACACAATGTACAAATCGAGAATTTGCTGTGCTGTAATTGCTGCGCTCGCCTCCTCTGGTGTGCACGCGCAAGAAGAAAGTCAAAACAAAGCTGCAATAGAAACCATTGAAGTTACCGCTACCAAAAGAACCGAATCCATTCAGGAAATTCCGGTTTCGGTTACTGCCTTAAACGGCAGTGCGCTAGAAAACCTGGGGGTTGATAACTTTCAGGACTACGTTGAGTTTTTACCTAATGTGGTTTTCCAGGGTAACGGCCCGGGTACTAACGAGATTTATATTCGCGGTGCGGCCTCATCGCAAACCAGCATCTCGGTATCATCAGTACAGGCATTACAACCCTCAGTAGCCTTTTATCAAGACGAGCAGCCCGTCTCAATGCAAGGTCGTAACCTGGATATCTTTGCCACTGATGTGCAACGAGTTGAGGTATTACCCGGACCACAAGGTACACTATTTGGTGCCAGCTCTCAGGCGGGTACCGTGCGCTTAATCACCAACAAGCCTGATTTGTCCGGTTTTAGCGCTGGCGTTGATATGGAGATTGCCTTTACCAACGGTGGTGAGCCAAGCAATACGCTGGAGGGTTTCATCAACGCCCCATTATCCGAAAACTTTGGTGTGCGTATCGCTGCCTACAATGATAAACAAGGTGGCTGGATTGATAACATACTCAATCAGCCAGGCCAAGGCGGCTACATTGGCAGCGCCATTGTTATCGACCGAATTTCTGGTGGACCGCTAACCGATCCGGCTAATACTCCGGTTGTCTCTCCAACCAACAATGCTTTGGTTGAAGATGATTTTAACGATGCTCAATACACCGGCGCACGTTTCAGCGGGCTATACGACAATGGCGACTGGTCGTTTTTAATTCAGCACACACAACAGACTCTGGAAACCGAAGGCGTGTTTGCTTACGACCCTAACCTTGAGGGTGAAAGCTCCACTAACCGCTTCCAGCCGGATGACAATAAAGACGAATTCGGCCTCACCACCTGGACCATTGAAGGGCGTCTGGACCAATTAGAACTGGTATATACCGGTGGTTATCTGGATCGCGATATTGAATCCAACGTAGATTACACCGGCTATACCAACGGTGGTTTATTTGCCGCTTATTACGTGTGTAACCATTACGAAGCCGCCACGCCAGCCGATGAGCGCTGCCTCGATCCAACTAAATTCTACAAAGAAGATACCAATACATCTCGCACCACACATGAATTTCGCATCAGCACACCAACGGACAATCGTTGGCGCTTAATTGCGGGTGTGTTTATGGACGAGCAAAGCGTTGATACCGTAGGCCGCTTTAAACTGGGTAACACCGATTTAGGCTTCTTCTCCAATTTACAGCGCACCACAGTGGGTACGGAAGGCATCAACAGTAATGGTGGACCATTTGAGCCAGATGTGAGTTTCGTGAACGACGTCACCCACGACATTGATCAGATAGCGGTATTTGCCAACCTGGAATACGACATTACCGATAGTGTCAGCGCGAATTTTGGTGCTCGCTGGTATGAAATTGACGACGAGTACAAAGGCTCCACCACCACGGTGGATGTATCACGTAGGCTAAGAGCCTTTGGTACCATGGATCCCAATGAACTTGCGGCCGTGGGACTGGATCCTGTGCTAGTGCAGCAGGCCATTGATTCCGGACAGTTGCAAGTAGACTTGTTGGACGACAACGGCGTATTAACCGTTGACGATACCATCTTCAAGTTTGGCGTGGACTGGAAAGTAAACAAAGACTTGTTGTTGTTCGCTAACTACTCTGAAGGTTTCCGCCCTCCTGTCACCAACCGGGTTGGCGGCGGTTTGGCCACCAATCAAAACGGCGCTTTTGAAGGGTTCCGCATTCCGGTTTACTCCTTAACCGATACACTGGACAACTTCGAAGTGGGTATGAAAGGTGATTTTCTGGATGGCACCTTGCGAATTAATGCCACGGCTTATTACTCAGAAATTACCGATCTGCAAACCTCGCGATTCGACCCAACCAATATCAGCTTCTTGTTCTTTACTGATAATGTGGGTGATGCCGAAATTAGAGGTATTGATGCTGATATCACCTGGCTCGCCACAGAAAACCTGGTGATCAATTCGGCCTTTAGTATTCTCGATACAGAATTAACCAACATCAATCCAGAGCTGGCAGGCATCGCACCGCCATCAGGTAGTGAACTGCCCTACTCCGCGGATTTCTCTGGTAATTTAAGGGCCAGGTACTTCTTCGAGTTGGATGGTGATTTGAGCGGTTATGTCAATGGTTCATTGGTTTACACCGGTGACCGCCTGGCCAGCATGAAGATGGATGCCTATGTGCTGGAAGACACCACCCAATTAGTTTACGGCGTAGGCTCAGGACTGAAGATTCAGGATGAGGCCGCTGTCTACGAAGGCGTCACTTATACCGACTCAAATGGCCATGTGTTCCGCGGTGGTCGTTATGTGCAGGAAAGCTATGTCTTGGCCAACGTGGCTGTAGGCGTCACCAATGACGAATGGAAAGTAGAGTTCTATGTGGATAACATCACTGACGAAGCAGCAATGCAGCATATTGATAATCAGCAGTTTACGCCGAAAGTGATGACCAATCGTCCCCGCACATTTGGTATTCGCTTCTCATACGACGTGTTTTAAACTGTTCGTTTGAAAACAAGGCAGGCTTTTCAGCCTGCCTTTTTTATGACATCGTAAACCAAAAAATAATCAGAAATATGAGCGCTGAAGTAAAACAATCGCTGGCACGCGGCCAATTTGAAGACACCATCAGACTTGCCCGGCAAGCTTTGCAAACAGAGCAATCTGAGTCGCAACAAAAAGAGCTTCGCTATTGCATTGCGGTTGCCTATCGATTAAAAGGCGATATTCTGCAGGCCATAAAAAGTAATACTGATAATATTCAGCGCAACCCGGAATACGCCCGCACTTATCAGGAATTAGGTTACTGTTTTCTCGCTCAACAACAACATCAAGATGCTGCAAATTATTTTTATAGGGCCACCCAATTAAACCCTGCACTTGTAGCCTGCTGGCGCAATTTGCTAACGTTTTACCAGCAAACCCAAAACCACAAAGCTGAACATATAGCGCAATTACAGCTCACTCGTTTAGAGAAATTGCCAAAAGCGATTTTGGGCGCCAGAGATCTGATGTATGAAGGCCAATTAGAGGGCGCAGATAAAGTCTGTCGACAATATCTACAGCAGCATAAGCATGATGCTGAAGCCCTGACACTACTTGGCGAATTGGGTATCCAGCTTAAGGCCTATCCCGAGGCTGAATTTGTACTGGAAAGCTGTGTTGCCTTGCACCCACAACACTATTTTGCTGGCCTGGAATATATAAAATTACTCAATCAGATTGGCAAGTTTAGCCAATCTCTAAAGATTTGTGAGCAGTTGTTAAAACATCACAGTCAGGATAAACCTTTGCAGCTGGCCAAGGCGGGTGCCTTATTGGGCATTGGCGATATAAGTGCCTCAATTGAGCTTTATCAGCAACTACTAAAAGAAGATGAGCAACAGCCGTATATTCAACTGCTTTTGGGGCATGCATTAAAAGCCAATGGTCAAATTGAAGACGCTATTGCAGCCTATCAGATGGCAAGGCAATTTAAGCCTGACTTTGGCGATGCTTACTGGAGCCTGGCCAATACCAAAACCTATCGCTTCAGTGAAAGTGAATTACAATCCATGGAAAACCTGACAAACACCGCTGAAACCAATCTTGAGGACAAAATACATATCCACTTTGCGCTGGGTAAAGCACTGGAAGATGCCAAAGAATACCAACAATCCTTTCTCCACTATGAATCCGGAAACAAGCTTAAACAGGCTCAAACCGGCTACGATATCAGTGCCATGGAACGCCAGGTAGACAGACAAATAACCGCCTGCAACCAAGCTTTATTTAGCAATTTAACAGGTTGTGGAGCAGAGGACCCGGCCCCCATTTTTATCGTAGGCTTGCCGAGGGCTGGCTCCACTTTATTAGAGCAAATTCTCGCCTCCCATTCGCAGGTTGAGGGAACCATGGAATTGCACAATGTATTGAGCCTTGTAAGTAAATTACGAGGCAAAGCTAATGCTTATCCAGAAAACCTGCAAGAAATTGAGCCAGCTTATTTTCAGCGTTTCGGTGAACAATACCTCAAAGACACACAAATTTATCGCAGTGACAAAGCGTTCTTCATAGATAAAATGCCCAATAACTTTATGCACGTAGGCTTAATAAAACTGATGTTGCCCAATGCCAAAGTGATCGACGCCCGCAGAGCACCGATGGATTGTTGCTTTAGTGGTTACAAACAGTTGTTTGGTGAAGGCCAGGAATTCTCTTACGACCTGGACAGCATTGCCCGCTATTACCGCAGCTATGAAAAGCTGATGGCCCACTGGGATCAAGTATTGCCGGGATTTGTCCTGAAAGTACAGCACGAGGATGTCATTGATGATGTGGAAACTCAGATTCGGCGTTTATTGGATTTTTGTGGACTGGAATTTGAAGCACAGTGTTTGCGTTTTTACGAGACACAGCGCGCTATAAAAACCCCCAGCTCAGAACAAGTGAAACAGCCTATCAACCGCAAAGGGCAAGACCGCTGGCGTCATTATGAAACGCATTTACAGCCACTGAAAGAGCGATTCCTGAGCCCCAGAGATTGAGCACACTATTTTTTTCGCGCAAACATCTAAAGCTATAAACTGTTCAAAAATACCAGTCCACTGGCTCCGTCATAGTCCCCAATTAACCAAACTTGCTTAAAGGGATGACCGTCGGGGATACTGATACGCGCCAGATTATTCTGGATGTTATGGCGTTGCCATTGTGGATTAGCATTGCGAATAACAAGCCAGACGTTATCGCCGTCGTAGTGTTTGTTGGCCTTGTTTGCCAGAATGCGGTTTAGCGCTCGAACCAGTCGATCATCCGTATTGGTTTCGGCTTCCAACAAGTTGAGTTCTGCCTGCGTTTTCTCATCCAGAGACTTACCAAGTATCTGTTGCGCTTCGGCTTGCGAGCCATATAAATGAGCTATTTCAATATCCACCAAATCGTTGCCAACTCTGCAGGTAACATCGGGTTTGGCTGGCACATTATTGGACACAAAACTCACAGGAACATCAAACTCCCGCTGATAGCAAGTGGCAAAAAGTTCAGCGGCCTGCTTTTCCAGTACGATTTTTTCGGTTTGATTTTGATTCAAAACAGTTCGCGGGGTGTATGTTAGTGATTAGACTATTCTTTGTTATTTACCGAGAGAGTCTATTAAATACTTGAGGTTTGTTCAATCTAACTAGCAGCGATAGTTAACGCCTGCTCCAAACCGAGTTTATACCTACCTGATTAAGGCTGATTTAAGTCTTCATGGCCATTAACTTCAGTGTCCTGAAGGTCGTCAAGCTTGGCGGAACTTGTATATTTACCGGTAATAAAATCCTCTTCCAGTTGCTCCAATAGTCCCGCATCCTTAGCGCTTGCCATACCTTGATTAAATACCGCTAACAATCTCTCAGCATCCGGGTGTGCTTTGGAAAACATTAAGTGTGCATTCCTGGAAAACAACTCGTTATCTAACGTCTCAAGGGTACGCACCTGTTCGGCACCAAAATGCTTATTCAGTGTATACCAGCCAGAGATTTCCTCTGCAGGGAACACATCAATACGCCCCAGCAACAACATTTTAAAGTTTTGCAGCTCGGTATTGACTACAGAAACCAACCCCGCGTTTTCGCGGGCATAACGCCATAAATCTTCCATGTAGGTGTAACCACGTGTTAACCCTACTCGCAAACGCAGCCGTTTTACGTCGTTAAAGCTATTGATATCCAGTGAAGACTTTTTCCTGAAGAACACCACTCGCTCTCCTCTAAGGGGCTCACTGGCTAAGAAAAATTCAAGGTGACGAGGATCGTTGTACCAATAGCTACTGGCTACATACTCCCCTTCCACAGTATTTTTGTATGCTCGTGACCAAGGGAAAAACACAAAATTAACTTGTTTCCCTTGTTGCGCAAAAGCCACTTTAATTACGTGATTCAGATAACCAAAATGGGGGGCAAATTTGGATGTGTGAGGAGGTTGCTCACCGCTGGCAATGGTAATAATTTCGAAATTATCAGGTCTCGCTGTGTCTTCCTCCATTTCTGCAGCAGCAGGGAGAAACACGCTACTCAACATAAAAACCATAAAAACAATAGGCCTGATCATATAAGCTCCCTAAAAGTGATAAGCCGTGCTGAAATTGATTCTGGCTGCAGAGCCGATGTCGTCAGGGAAGTACACCCCTACCCCATTTCCGCCAGAAAACCACATATTCTCACCATGAATATAGTCAAGGTAAAATACAAAGTTGCCCGCGATGATATTGCTTCCCAGTACCCATTGCAGAGACTTTTCTGTACCAGGCTCTGACGAATCCACGATGCCAACTTCGGTGTAAATTAACGCGGTATCAATGAATTGCGGCAAGTTACTGAAACGATAAGCTTGATTAAGCACAACCGAATGGGCTTTTTTAGCGATGGGAAATGGGTAATCAAATGCTGAAAACACCACTTGTTGGGCTTCAATGTCATAACGATATTGACTGTACTGAATGGTAGTCTGCCATTGCTCGTATGGCTGACGGTAAAAAGCCGACCAGGCCCAATGGCGAGAATTGCCCGCATTTCGATTTTGAATTTGTCCTACTTGCAGGGAAAAACCTAACTTGCTTTGTTGTTGAAACCATTGCGGTGAATACTGATAGTAGAAATTGAGTTGACCGTTTTCTTTGAATTCACTGCCAGCGACTTTTGCCACATCGAACGAATACCTGGCAAACTCAGAAGCATCTGCCAGTTCGTCAGTGATAAACGCCCCGACTTTCCAGCTATGTCGTTCATTTGTGTGGTGATATACCGCCCCTAAATCAAAGTCATCCTCTAAACCGAGATAATAATTAATGGAATACCAGAAGCTGTCTGAGAGGTAGTTTTGCAAACCGAATGGCACGCGAGTGATGCCGATTGAAAGCTGACTCACCTCGTCCAACTTTCGGATGTATTCAGCATAGCGCAAAATATTGATCTGCAAATTATCATAGTAGCGTGCATCAAAGTTAAAGGTATCTCCGGAATCCCAACTTAAACTGCCCGTGAGTTTGATGGACTCGAATTCAACACGAGTCTGCTGCGATTCTACCCAATCGCGATAATCTGAATTAACTCTGATATGACCACCAAACCAGGTGTGTAGCTCTGCATAGCTTGCGGCGCCATAAACAAGTGTCATCAGCAGGACAAATGTTTTCAGTAACCGGGCTTTGCTAAACATGCCCTGCCTTTAATATTTGAACTGATTTAGTTTCTCGCGCAGAACATCCGTAACCTCATTTATTCGGGTACTTTCTGCACTGGTTTTGTCCGCAATCTCGGCGACACTGTGTACTGCATCATTGATGTTATTAATATTTCGAGATATTTCCGTCGCCACTGAGTTTTGCTGCTCGACAGCAGCAGCGATTGTTATTGACGCATCACTTATGTGCTCAGTAGTGACCACCACTTCCTGTAATTGTTCCTGCGAGTCAGAGGCTCTTTGCGCATTTTCACTGCACAGCTCAGCGCCAGAACGCATAGATTTGACCGCCAATGCCGAGTTTTTAGCAAGGGTCTCAATCAGATTATTAATTTCTGAAGTAGATTGATTCGTGCGCGTAGCCAGGTTGCGTACCTCATCTGCCACCACCGCGAACCCTCTGCCTTGCTCTCCCGCTCTGGCAGCCTCTATGGCCGCATTCAAAGCCAATAAATTCGTTTGCTCTGAGATATCAGAAATGACTTCTACAATACCGCTAATACCTTGGGTAGCCGACTCAAGCTCATCCACTTGTTCTGAGGCTTTTTGCATGTTTTCAGCCAACGTATGCAAACTCTCTACGGTTGTATCGAGTTCCGAGGCACATGCCTTAACTTTTTCAAGCGCTGACTCAGCAGACTGTGCTGTGTCTGTGCAGTTTTGTGCTATCTCGGTGGTGGCTTTTGACATCTCGGTTACTGCCGAGGTCACTTCCTGAATTTCGTGCTCCTGTTTTGTCACGCTCTCTTTGGTTTCATGACTCAACTTTGCATTTTGCTGGGCAGAATTACGCAACACGCCCAATGAATTGCAGGTGTCTTTGACTATTTCATGGGTTTTACTCAAAAAGGAATTTAGCCCTTTAGACAAGGTCCCTACTTCGTTGTCTATACGAATATTAATACGCTTGGTGAGATCACCGTCAGATTCTGACAATTCTGTTACTAGTTGACTGGCTTTCCTTACCGGCGAGGAGATTTGTTTCGCAGTGATAAACACCATGAAAAAACCAGCCACACCAATTAAAGCACCAGAGAGCAATTGCAACACCAGATTGCGTTTGAAACGACCGTCCAATTGCTCATTCAGTTCATCGGCTTTTCGCATCGCAATTGCGTTGGGCAGCATATATTGAACGGCCCAAGGTTTTTTCACGTCTTCAAAAGTCAGAGGTAGTAGCAGTGCTATATGGTTATCACGAACACTCACCATTTCATCCCCACCTTTTACTGCCCCCTGGATGTTTTGCCACTCTTTATCGGAAAGATGCTCGCCCACCAAAGCCGGATTCTTAGTATCAGCAACAACGCTGCCATAATAACTGACAACACGCATGTGCCCTGTTCCCTGGTATATTGACTCGTTAATACTCTCAATTAGCTGTTGAATGAAGGAAACCGATAAATCCGCACCTGCGAGCCCCTTAAATTCGCCATTGCTTTCAATCGGTGCAGTAATTGACGTCATTAAAGTGGGTTTACCCTGTACATCCCACACCGCAGGATTACTCACACAAGGAGAGCGGGATTCAAATGTACACATGTACCACTCTCCACGCATCACACCACGTTCATCAGGCGTTCTGTCGTATGCTGAGGCAAAACTTACCGGCCTTACCCCTAACTCTCCGGAAGCCGAACGGGTCCAATAGGGACCAAATTGACCGTTTGCGTCAGAATGGCCATTGTCATTTACGTGATTAACATCGCGTCCATCTATTGCATTTGGCTGCCAAGCGATATAACTGCCCAATATTCGGGCATTATCAGCTAAAACTGTGCGCACGTAGTCACTGACATAGTCGCGATTAACCACGTCAACCAGTTGCGATTGATAGAGAAATTCTTGAGTGGTGGCCATATCTTTGGCGACACGGACAGTATCTGACACAATACTTTCGACATCTTTTATGTCGCTTCGAATACGCTTTAACGAATCAGAAATAATCTCTGTTGAGTATTCGTTCAGGGCTTTGGAAGTGCTAGACAACAGGTTTGTGGAGAGAAACACCCCAACTAAAGTCATCACCAGAATTGCTGCCCCCAAACTGGCACCACTGGTAACATTTATCTGCTTATTTATGGAGTGAAACATGGAGGAGCAAAATCCCAGTTTTTTAATCCACTCTATTGAATGTAATTTGATACTGAGAAATTGCAAATTAACGTGGACATTTAGGCCATTATTTTTAATTCGCGCTAATTGAATTAAATCAACAACTTGGATTGCTCACTAAAATTATGCAAAGGAATCCATTTTCGCTGCTAAATCGAAATCTAATTGGGTAATCCCGTTGGCATCATGAGTCACCATAGTGACATCCACTTTATTGTATACATTGAACCATTCTGGATGATGATCCATTTTCTCAGCGGTGATCGCCACTTGTGTCATCCAGGCAAAAGCCTCGGAAAAATCATTAAACTTGAAACTCTTTTGTAACGCACCATCCACTAATTTCCATGGAACATTGCTACTTTTGTTTAATTGACCTAAAGCGGTTTGTATATCATTGTTATTCATAGGCGTCATAAACGAATCCTCCAAAGCTTGTTGCTACTGATGTGTTTACTAACAATAGTCCAATTACCGTTAAATGGATTTAATGGCGTGAAAACTTTTTTAGCCCATCGTCATCGGCCAGTTCGAATGATGAGACTCAGCCCTACCCGATTGCTCACAGCGGTTAAGATCTTCCTGCTGTGTGTTGTGGGTTATTGTCCGCAATTACTTGCCAATAGTGGTGCGATTAAAACCCAAACGCCCGAAATACGATTAATTGCCAATCACCTGCCCCCCTACATGATGGTGAACCATACTGAAACAGGAACAACCTACGCCGGTTTTGAACATGAATTAACTCAAAAGCTGGCTGACACCTTGGGAGTTAACTTTTCCTATTATCATTGCAGCTGGTCTGAATGTATGCAGGCATTAATGAACGGTGAAGTAGACATGGCGCATACCCTGCTGCGCTCAACGGCCCGCGAAACCTTTCTAGAATTTATCGAGCCGTCTTATTTACAAGGCACACATGTTACCGTGTTTTATCAGCGCTATGATGACAAGCGTGTTATCGATGAATTCTCCGACTTACAACAGGATAACTTCGTGATTGGCTATGTGGGCAGTACCGTTTATTTTGAAGAGTTTGAGAAGGCCAAACACCTATTGAAAATGGACGTAAAAACCACAGAAACAGGTGTTTCTTTGCTCGCCGCAGGAAAGATTGATGTGTTAGCAGGATTTGATGAGCTTTTTTTCGACCTTGAAAAGAGTAACCCTAACATCAAAAAGATCATGAAAAAATCTGACTACCAAACCAGCGCAACCCTGCAATCTCATACCGTTATCAGCAAAACCAGTGGGCTTATGATTCACAAGGAAGAAATCGGCAATGCGATGCGACAACTGCAATCATCCGGTGTAATCGCACAGCTAAGTGAAAAATGGGTTAGCAATATTCGTTGATCTCCAGGTGTGAAACTGATTCAGATGGCACTTAATCAGAGAGAAGCGGCAGATTAAGCAGCGGCTGGAAACACTCAACCTGCCATAGTGATTTAACCGCCGGAACTCACTTCCTATTTGGTCTTAAGCATTTGGCCTGGCAATAGTAACGGTTTGTCCATCCTGAATGCGCTCTGCACCACGAGTAGCCACTTTGTCTCCGGCTTGAATCGCATCACTTTGAATACTAACGCGCTCCTTCATACCCTCACCCACTTGCACCAGATGGCGGTGGGCCTTGTTCTCATCGTCAATCACCACTACGTAAGTCCCTTCTTTACGCAGGATCAAGGCATCGCGATGCACAGTCAGAGTCTCTTGCGGCGCTCTGACGGGAACGGTGGCGGTAATCAACTCACCGCTGGTCCAGCTTTCGTTAGCACCTGCAGGTAAACTCACTCTGAGTTCAAAAGACTGAGACTGGCGATCTGCGGCCGGAATAATGGCTTTGATGGCGGCACTTATTTGATTATTTTCCGATTTAATCAACACTTCTTTACTGGTGCGTAGGAATGGTAAGTATTTCACTGGCACAAAAATGCGTCCTTCCAGGTTTTCTGTGTCTAACATGGTCACCAGCACATCACTACGGTTCACATCCCCCCGGCTTCGCGGATTCGGTCGGTGATCACCCCATCAAAAGGCGCTTTCACCACTGCCCGGCTCAATTGATCGTTGATTTGTCGCAAGCGCAATTTGGCAATTTCCAAATCCGCTTGAGCGAGGTCATATTGCGACTGAGTTTGGTCTAATTGAAAGGCAGAAGCGCTATTGCTCTCGCGAAGATTCTTCAATCGATCCACTTCTCTTGCTAGATATTTAATGTTGATTTGTTCCCGCTTGATTTCCGCTTCTTGCTCCGCCTGTTGTAACTGTAGCGGTAGCTGATCAATGCGCGCTACGGTGTCACCTTCCACCAGATAAGTACCGGGCTCTGCCACAAACTCCAAACGTCCGCCGACACCCGCAGTAAGTTGTACATTATTGCGACTGTAAATACTGCCAACAATATCCACTGTTGGCACAAACACGGACTTTTCAACAACACCAACGTTCACAGGTTTTGCAGGAGGCGTCTGCGCCGAACTACTGAAACAGACCAGTGAAGAAACCAAAGCGGCGGTTAGTATTAATGCATTTTTCATTGTGCTGACTCCTGTGCAGCGAAAGAAGACTGAGTTGAAAATTGAGCTTGTGTTTTTTGCTCGCCAATGCGCAACAGTGAAGGCAATAATATCAAGGTAAACAGCGCACTAATGGCCATACCACCAACAATTACGGTTGCAAGGCCGCGATAAATTTCTGAGCCAACCCCGGGTAATATCATCAAGGGCAGCATGCCAAACAAGCTGGTGAGTGTGCTCATGTAAACCGGTCTGGCTCGAATTCTCACTGCCTGACGAACCGCAGCCTGACGACTTAACCCTTCCCGCTCAGAGCAGCGAGTTTGATCCACCAGCAAAATGGCATTGTTTACCACTAATCCCAACAGGATGATAAAACCAATCATAGTCAGCAAATCCAGTGACTGAAAGGTAAAGAGGTTCAACACCCACAAGCCTATTACTCCACCCGCTAACGCCATGGGCATCACGGTGAGTACCAATAAACTGTCTTTGCCCGACTTAAACAGCGCCGTCATCAATAAAAACAGAATAATAAGCGCCAAAATGAAGTTTTGTAACATATCCCAAATGGCCTGTTGCATGCGGTTAGCGTTGCCATTAACTAACAGGTTAGCGTCTGAAGGTAATTCCGCTTTGATGGCGGGAATCACCTGCTCTTCCAGTTGGGCCATGGCTTCTTCCAGGGACATGATCTCTGGTGGTCTGACAATCAGAGATATGGTGCGTTTGCCATCCACCCGACGCAACTGGCTAGGCCCTACGGTACGGGTGACTGTGGCCAACTCGCCCAAGGTTTGTATACCGGAGCGCGGTGTGTAAATGGGCAGTGCTGCCAATTCATCCGGGTTATTCCAAGGAGTGCCCCGCAATATGACATTCATACGGTCATTGCCATCAAAATATTCGGCGACAAACAAGCCATCAGTGAATGCACGTACCGCATTGGCCACATCACTGCGATTCAATCCCGCTTGAGTGATCCTTCTGTCATTGGGTAACAAACGAAGCTCCGGCTCTGCCATCGATAAAGCGGGTACAGGTTGTGCACTCGTGCCAGGTAAATGCTCTTGTATTTTCTGAATCCCAATTTGAGCAGCTGCCATTAACGGGTCGATATCGGGCCCTTGTAAATCAATATTCACCGAGCGGCCATTGCCCCCTCCAGTTACATTGATCATGGAGCCCCGGAACAGGAAAACTTGTGTATCTGGCAAATCTGCCAGCACTTCACTTTGTACCACTTGCATCAGCTCTTCCACGCGCGTGGGATCATCGGCATAAATAAAGCCGCCCGTGGCATTAGGCCCATAACTGTAAAAGTTATAGCTTTTCACCTTGGGTTGTTTTTCTCCTGTGGTATAAGGCGCAATGCGGTCGCGAAAGCGATTAGCCATCTCTTCATCAAGGAATTCAATATTGCCACCTGGTGGCAAATTCAAAGAGAAGAAAAAGCCATCAATCGGAGCCCGTGGCATAAAGTCGGTTCTGGGCATTAAGGTGGTGGTGATCAGCACTGAGCCAATTATCAGGCCGGCTATCCATGCTGTACGCTGTTTCGCCGTTGCCGTGAGCTTCATAATGAAGTCCGTTAACTTCTGCCAATAATCTTCATGCGGATCTTGCTTAGGTAAATCGCTCAACAGATAACGACTGGCAATAGGCAAAATAGTAACCGCTGAAACCAGTGATGCGATAACGGCTACGGATAAGGTTAACGCCAGGTCTGAAAACAGCTGTCCTTCAATGCCTTTCATAAACAGGATAGGTAGGAAAATAGCGACGCTGGTAGCCGTTGAAGCAAACAAAGCACCTGCAACCTGGGTGGCCCCTTTCACAACAGCTTTCTTGTTGTCCATGCCTTCACTGCGCAAGCGCACAATGTTTTCCTGAACAATAATAGCTGCGTCCAGAACCAGTCCGACGGCAAAGGCCACACCTGCCAAAGAAATCACGTTGAGACTACGCTCCAACATACTCAACACTAAAAACGCCACCATCACTGACAGTGGAATGGTAGTCGCAATGATCAGTGTTGCTTTCCAACCCCGCAAGAAAAGCCACAAAATCCCTAAGGCCAGAAACACACCAAGGCCAAGATTACTCTTCACTAATAGCAAGGCATTGCGAATATGAACTGAAGAGTCGAAACTGAGATCGATCATCAAACCAACTTCGGCCAACGGACCTTCATTTAACTCGTTAATCGCCAGATTAATATCGTCCAGCAACGCCACCGTATTAGCCTCGTTACCACGCGTAATAGTGATGTAATAAGCAGGCGCACCGTTACGCAAAGTGAAACCAAATCTATCCACCAGAGTATTTTCTACGGTGGCAACATCTTTAAGAAATACCGGGCGATCACCGCTGTAGGAAATGATCATATTTGACAGCGATTCCAGATCGTATTGTCCGGCAAAACGCACTGTGTATTGACGGCGCCCAACATCGGCAAAGCCACCTGAAACGTCTGAAGCGCGAGCAACGGTGTTTGCTACTTGTCCGATGGGAATGCCCAGCGCTGCCAGCTTGTGTGGTTCAAAGGAGATACGTAATTCCCGTGGACGCTGGCTGTTCAAATTGACCTGGCCGACTCCCGAGATACGGGCAAGACGCGGCTCAATCACATCTTCAATAAGCGCCTGGTGGTTGGCCATCTCCGTCAGGTCATTGCCCGGTACTGGTCGCACTAACAAAGACGCTGCATTGGGGCCACCTCGACCGCCTCCTGTTGCTACTACAGGTTCGAATACATCTAGCGGTAACGGTGGTGCCTGGTTGAGATTATTGATGACATCCAGCATAGCTTGTTGCATGTTGGTGCCCACATCAAAAGTTAAGGTAATATTGCCAAAACCGCGCTGAATGCTGGTGGTGACATCCACTACGCCTCGCGTGTTCTTAACTACATTTTCCTGCGGTTCGATGATCACCGACTCCACTTCTTCCGGTGCCGCTGCGCGCCAACCCGTAGAGATGGTAATTTGCGGTTGTTCAATGTCTGGCGTCAACTGAATGGGGAGTTTCATCATGGCAATCACGCCAAAAATGAATACCAGTGCCACGATCACCAGCACGGCTGCTGGATTTTTTACCGAAGAGCGAGTGAGATTCATACCTGTTCCAAAATCATCTGCTGAGTTGCGCTCAGCCTGTGTTAACAGCGGAATTAGAAAGTTTTTATTGCAGTCTTTCCAGCCGTTTCAGACGAACTGCACAACAAACGAGACAGGTGGTGGAATAGTTTAAAAAATCGCCGCTCCATTGACGAAGCGGCGAGCCTTCAAATTAGTATGGATTTGACGGATTGTAGAAGTTGCTATTGCGACCGTCGATATCAAGGCGCTGCGGAGTAACACTGGATGCGCCCGTGAGCACATTGTAGGTATCACCCGGCTGCAATTGATAATTCAATAAATTATCCAACACTACAGCCTGACCACAACTTGCCTGGGTAAAGTTAGTTTGGCTGTCAGTGGCCAGCACATAAGCGTTTCCTGTGCCATCTAACACCCCGTTGCCGTCCTCAGTAACATACAATGCTGCATTTTCATCAACGCCAATGGCCCTGTTACCCATGCCGATATTCGCAAGAAATGTCGCCATACGCCCCATTCTATCTCTCTCGGCAAAATGCGTATCCGTTATGACTCCCGCCAGTAATTGAGTATTCAGGAAGTTAGTGGAGATATTGATAGTTTCATGACAAAGGTCCGTAACAGCTTCTTCGCTGATAGCCCCCAAAACACCATCTGGGTCGTAGATGTATTCTCCCTGTACTGCGTTACCGGCTGAAGTCCCCCCAATAATGCCATTTTTCGCATACACATGCTGAAGTGCACTTTGTACTTTTGTTCCTTGCCATTGATTCAGATAATCAGATTGATCACCACCGGCAATAAATACAAATTCAGCTGTTTGAATCGCCCATTCCACATAATCAGAATTCGCTCGGGAGACGGAATCAACAATTATGGTTTCAACCGAGTCTGCTCCAGTTAAAGGTAGCAAGTAATCGTTGTATGCATCAGTACCAGATGTACGCAATACCACAACGTCACCACCGGCAATGTGCGGATTAACTCGCTGACTAAACGACGCGTCCACGTCAGGACCACCGCCCATCAATAGCACTCCAGCTTGAGCGGGCTCTGCGATGCATACATCTGTATCATTACCCACGATGTAAGCTTTTAATCCACCCGGCTTGGAAGGACGCGCTGTATATTGGCAATCCCCAGTTCCGCCGCCATTATCACCACCGTCGCCGCCATCACCACCACCTGAACCATCATCAGGGAAATCAATGGTTAAATCGTACCAACCAGTACCACGATAGCGACTAACTTTAAGGAGATATTCGCCAGCAGTTCCAGCGTAAGAGCCACTTTCAGGGACAGAACTGGTGGCACCCGATGCAACAGCACTGCCAGTACTGCGATATAAATCCCAATCAAAATCATCACGGCTGTTGTGATCCAACGTGATACTTACCGTGCCATCAGTGACAGCATCGAATCGATACCAGTCGGTATCCCGACGAGAATCGATATCAGCCTGAATCAATACCCCGCTACAGATGCCATCATTGGCACTGGATTCAGTATCATTGGATTCAGTTTCCTGGGTAATACAGGCGTTCGCCACAGACGAAGCCAATAGCGTCATGGCTGACACCAGCTTTATTGTAGTTTTCATAATTTTTCCAACAGTTGTTGTTAATTGTTTTTGTTGTTTTTATTGTTTTTTGAGTTTTTTGCTTGCGCAGATACGCCCACTATTGGCAAGCAAAATAGCGGGCAAGTTAGTAAATCAGACTATTCGTCGAACCACTCAGACAGGTGATAATCTGCCGAGCCAGAAGGAGATAATAGATTTAGAGGTGATTGAAAAGGTATGTTATCCAGCCTTACCTCAAACTCACCAGCATCGCAGTTATGCGATGGCTTGGCTTGTTGTTGACGGGCAAGAAATGAGTGCACCTTTACGCCTTTTAATGCTGTTTTTTTGAACTGCTAAAAGGTATATCACAATAATTTATTATTGATCAACAGGGTGGAGTTTAGCGATTATGAACTCAGTAGCACAGAATAGGATAAGCGTCCTAAAGCATTGAATATTAATGCAGTTTTAGTGATTCAAATACAAAACACAAACTCTAAAAGTGACCAAAGAATCACTTGTCAGAGCTTTATTTGTAACAGCTCACAGCCTCATTAAGGGAGTATTCCCTGATACATAGTTATTCATAACACTTTTTTTAAACTTTTTTGTTATTTTGTTTTCTGTTGCTATGGATGTGATGAATTTTATCCTGCAAAACTCGCCAACCCATAAAAGTTGATAGCCGCTTTAGCTTCGGGAGAAATATCGGGATTAGTTAAGAACAACATTTTGCGATTAAAAAAATTAAACCGCCTCAAGGCATTGGCATAGTAACGCTCGAAATGTCGATCAAAATCGCCATCTTCAATGCTTATCAGAATACCCTGTTCAATTCTTGCCTTAATTCTACTGTGCTGCTTAGATACAAACACAAAATCAGCGGCGGGATACAGCATCGCAATATGCTGCTCATCTATATAACCACGATGTTGATTGGCTAGAATTTCCGCTTCTATCTCATTCACGCTACGTAAAAAACAACTAAACCTGTCAAACTCCATCATGTTGAACAAGTTGTCGAGAAACTCCGAGTGCATGGTTTTTAACCCATTGCTTTCAATGATATGACGATCTGGCCAGTGCGTCCCTACCCCAATAACATGCCCTGATTTATGAAAGTCCATTAGTGACGTGATATTGGCAAAAGCCTCTCTATTTTGCTGTTTTACCAAGCACAACCGGAATCCCAGTAGCCCCTTATCAACCGGAATAAATATGGTGGCCAGGGCGGCCTCTCTCTCAGGAGTTGTTCCGGCAATCGCGACATTTAACCGTGCGCCTCTGGCGAGGTTGGCAAAGGCTGTGCCTTGCTCCATGGGTAGCGATGATTTCAATGAATAATTACCGTATTCAGGTATCGTTTTTTCAAGCGCCCTGATAACAAGTTCTCTAAATTCTGGACGTTCATAATTCCGTTCCCAAAGCACAACTTCATCCAGCGGAACTGATTGAGCTTTGAAAACTAACAGTAACAATGACAAGAAACACAACCTTGATTTCATGACTTAGTGTTCCCCGTTGACTTGATGAAGCTGGCAATTCCAAAACGATTAATCGCCTCAAGGGCGGGATCAGTAACGTTAGGGTTCTGCATAATTAATAGTTTTCTCGAATAAAAGCCATGGTTAGTTAGAATCTCAGCGTAGTACTTTTCGGCCATTTCAAAATAGCTGTTGTCTTCGATAGCTAACTCCAGTCCAATCGTCAGAGTCTGGTGCAGTTTAGGTAAGTTTGGATTCACATAAATAATATCTGCTAAGGGGTAAATCAAGGCGATATGAGGCTCAATTAACAGTTGTGGATTTACTTTTAACTCATCATCAATTTCAATCACGCTCCGACTGAAGCAGTGTGCTTTATTTGTTTGTAAAGCTTCAATGGCTTCGTTGTAATGAACCGTGGTATGCAATGGAATTTGGTTATGTCGCATAATACTGACATCAGGCCAGGCCTTTACCAAGGTCAAGCGCAATGACTGACGGGCAAAATCAGTTACTGACTTTACTTTGGAAAAACGCTCTACATACATAGGCTCTACCATACACAACCGAAAACCCAATAGCCCCCTGTCCAGCGGCACATAAATAGGTAAATACCGGTCTTCACGATCTTCTGATACGGCGGACACTACTATATCCAGTCGCGCATTTTCATCGACGTCTTCAAGTTTGGAGAATGCAACTTCATTGTCATCTACGGTAATAACGTTTAACCTCGGAATATCATCCGGGTAGGCTTTTTCTAGGGCCAACTGTAAAAATGATAAGGTGGATTGATGAGCGGCATTTTTATGCCAGATTCGAATTGAGTGAGAGTCAGAATTACCATCTTGCTGCGCAAACGCACTACTATTGAAATACGTTGTCAGCAAGAGAGTTACCATCAGCCAGCCTGCGCTTTTATGCTGGGGCAAAGGGCTGAAAAGTTTTAGGTATTGACGGCCAAACGCTTCCATAACGCTCTCTAGAGTATCTGAAGTCTGACACATAAGGCCTTTTCCCGGGCCAACTTCAACTTTTAATAAAATTAAATTTAGCATATTCTCTCCGGATTAGAACAATACAATCTCGTCTTTTTATGCTTAGAATTTGTTTTTTGTTGGCTCTATCTTTGGCCACTGTTAATGCGGCTATTGCCAAAACATCGATACCTGTAGTCACAGAAAACAGCTATTTCCCTTACAGCTATGTAAAAGATGACAAAGTTGCAGGTATATACGTTGATATAGTAAGTGAGCTTAATCAACTCATGCCTGATTTCGAAATCACCCTCAAACCTATGAGCTGGAGACAAGGATTACAACAGGTTAAAACAGGCAAATCCCCCGCAATTTTGGGAACTTATTACCGCGGTCAGGATAGGAAGTTCGTGTACCCTTATTCACAAACTTTTGCTTATGAGCGAGTTGTTGTAATTTGTCACCCGGAATCCAACATAAAGAAAGGTGCCAAATGGCCCTCAGATTTCGCAGGTAAACTTATTACTAATGTCGATGGCTATGACGGATGGCTTGACTACAAAACACGAGACAAATCCATCACATCAATCGCTAACTTTTTAGAGGTACCTTCTGTTTCAGTAGCGTGGAATATGGTGAACAAAAACTTGGTGGACTGTACGCTTTTCGAACAGCAAATTTGGACCATTAAGCAAGATACCGATCCACGAGCGAGCAACCTGGTCAAAGCCACCAATGTCACCACAGAAGGCGTACATGTGGGTTTTAGCAATGCAGCAAACATCGCAGAAAACTGGCCGAACCTGCCAATTTTCAGACGGCAACTAGATGACGCCATTTACGTATACAAAAAACGCCGTAATGTTCATTTTTAAAATCGTGTCAGGTATTTTTACCCTAGTATTAAGGCACACTGCTTAGAAAGCCTATCTACGTTTCAAAGATTTACCCGGTTTTTCCTCAAGCGGAACCTCTGGCCAACGGTGTTTGGGATAACGCCCTCGCATCTCTTTGGCCACCTCAAAATACGAGCCGGTCCAGAAACCATGCAAATCGCTGGTGGTTTGTATAGGTCTTCTCGCTGGCGAAAGCAGCTCAAAGCGCAGTGGTATGGTGTGATTCGCTAACTTAGGTGAATCCGTTAAACCAAACAGCGTTTGCAACTGCACAGATACCGTAGGACCTTGCGCCGTATCATAGCGAATTGGAAACTGTTCTTGCGTCGGCGCTATAAAAAAATCTGGCGCATCTTTATCCAACTGCGTCTGTTGCTCCCAATCCAGTACAGATTTCAGTAAGGAAAAAACATCCAGCTTTTGCAATTCTGCCATCGAGCCAACACTACCCAGATAAGGCTCAAGCCAGGCTTCCATATCGGCAAGCAAAGTCGACTCACTAATTTGAGGAAAATAACTATCTACACTGGCAAGCCAGGCAGCCCTTTCCAACCAGCGCTGACATTGTTTGGTCCAGTTTAAACAGGTAAGTCCTCTTTGCTTTACCTGTTGGAGCAATAGTTGTTGTTTTTGCTGTAACGTTAAGTCTTCCGTTACCGTGCGCTTTATTTCAATCGCGCCGAAGTTATTAAGTTGGATGCATTGGGCTTTACCTGACTTTTCATTAAGGCTCAGAGTTTGTTGTGATTGAAGGTGAGGTTCAGTAAAAGTCAGCACCTGCGATTCGCTGATTTCAGTGGCCAACCAAATGCGACCACTTTTCAGTTGTGCGTCAATATCCAAAACAAGCAACCATTGGCTTTGATTGAGCGGATCATCTAAAGGCAACTCAGCCCCTCGCCCGTTGTACAGCAGATAACTACTGCTGTTTTCTGTGCGTTTCTTCGCTAATAAGTCCGGATATCCCGCCAGAATCAAACGTCCGATGGATTCTTTGTCCTCTTGTGTATGTGCATTGCTTTTAGCACTTGTTCCAACGCGAGATAAAATTTTACTTGCCGTGGCTTTAACCTGTTGCAATACATTGAACTTGATGTGTTTTTTAAAATCTGTCTCGCACCACAATGCCTGTAACCGGTGCTCAAATCCCACCGTATGGAAATCTCTCAGTATATCCTGCTCGCTCAATAAGGCACAAATATCTGCCGCCAAACGTTGTTCGCGTTCTGTCTTTGCCGAGAGAAAGATTGCAGCTAAACGCGGTGGCAGTGACAGTTTCACGGCTTGCTGGCCCGCAGTCGAGGGCTTGCCTTTATCATCAATAAAACCGAGCAGCTGCAATAAGTCGCGACTTTTCTCAAAATGCCCCATTGGCGGCGGAGTAAGCCAGTCGATATGGTTAAAATCCTGTTGTCCCCATACGGCTAGTTCCAGGATTAAATCCATCAAATCAGCTCGTTTAATTTCTTCATGGCGATAATCAGCTAACTGTTGTTGCTGCGACTCCGACCACAAACGAATAGCAACACCTGCTGCAGTCCTGCCCGCTCGTCCCGCTCTTTGCGTAGCGGAAGATTTCGCAATATAGCCGCTTTCCAGGCGAGTCATACCGGTTTTCACGTCGTATAACGAGCGCCTTTCTAACCCGGAATCAATCACCACAGAGATTCCGTCAATGGTTAAGCTGGTTTCTGCAATATTGGTGGCAAACAGCACGCGTTGTCTGCCCTGCTCATCAGGGGCTAAGACTTGCTGTTGTTGCTTGAGGGGTAAAGCACCATAAAGTGGTAACAGTAAAATTTCCACATTATTTAACTGCTTGGGCAAATTCTCCTGAAACAAATTGATGCAACGATGAATCTCTGCCTGCCCCGGCAAAAACACCAGAATGTCTCGAGATTTTTGTTGTTCATTAGCCTGCAAAAAAGGAAAAGCCGCGCTCCAGACAACTTCAGCAAGGCGTTTTCGTCCCGGCGACAGATACCTAATATCTACCGGAAATGTACGCCCTTCCACATGCTTAACGGGTGCACCTTCAAGATATTGGCTAACACTATCGGAATCGATGGTGGCAGACATCACCAGACAGTGTAAATCCTCTCTTAGTGCAGCCCTGATTTCTTTCACTAACATCAAGCCTAAATCAGCTTGCACACTGCGTTCGTGAAATTCATCGAAGATCACCAAAGCAACGCCATCCAGCTCTGGTTGTTGTTGTATTTGTCGCGTTAGTATGCCTTCCGTGACAATCTCCAATTGGGTATTAGCCGACACCCTATTATCGTTTTTGACCCGATAGCCAACGCGTTGCCCTACTGATTCCCCTAGCTGCCTGGCCAGAAAATGCGCTATTGCTTTAGCGGCAACCCTACGCGGCTCCAGCATAATGATCTTTTTGCCTTGCAACCAGGCTTGCTGCATTAAAAACAATGGCACAGCGGTCGATTTACCGGCACCGGGTTCAGCCGTCAATACCAGGCTGCCGTGAGACTGCAGCTGCTGGCTGATGTCATCTAGATGCTGACTGATTGGAAGGGATTTGATGAACTGCAAAATGACTATTAAAACTCGGTAACCGGGCAGCTAACTGCAATTGTGAAAAACGCAATAGTAATGGCAAGCTATGCCCTCAGCAATAAGTTGCGCCGCTGTTTATCTGTCATTTGGTTATTATCTGCTATGATGCATTACAACTCGTCTATTTTTTAACCGGAGTTCGGGTGTTCTGGCGTAAATTACGGTTCCGTAAACCTCTCAATGCGATCACAGGCTACGCCAGTCAACCCCAGTGGCAAGCCAAACGACTGAAATTTGAGGATGTTGCAGCTAAAATTCCCGATGGCAGTCGCGTCTACATCGGCAGCACCTCCGCCACAGCACACTGTACCCTCAATGCGATTGTTACCGGTTCGCAAAATCTGCACGATATTAATATTCTGCAGTTTATTCCCGGGGGTGAACTGCCCCATCTGGAGCAAAACGTCAGTCGCATTCGCACCACCGCTTTTTATGCGTTTGATCGCGCAGCAAAAAACATCCAGGAAGGCATAACCGATTACATGCCGGTTTCCAGTGCGCGCTTGCATCGCTTGATTAAAGAAAAGCGCATCCCTATTGAAGTGGCCATAATCAAAGTAACGCCACCGGACGAAGATGGTTTGTGTAGCCTCGGTACAGGTGTAGATTTTAGTCGAGAAGCTGTCGACGCGGCAGATATTGTGATAGCGGAAATCTGTGAAAACATGCCATGGACAGAAGGCAACTCCCTTATTAAGGCCGATAAAATCAATTGGTGGACGGAGAACCACAGTCCCTTACCGGACAAAGATGAGTTGTTCCCTTGGCTGGGTGACTTTAGCCTGGATAAGTCTGTGCTGGATAAAATCGCTGCTAATATTCTGTTTGAAATTCCGGATGGCGCCACGCTTAAGTTTAATCTTACCGCCATGACTGACGATTTGATCCCCTACCTGAGAAAACGCAAGAATCTGGGTCTGCACACAGACTTGTTAACCGACAAAGTCCTGGAGCTTATCGAAGAAGGCGTCATCAACAACAGTCAAAAGAACGTTCATCAGGGCAAAACCATCGTTTGTCATGCCTATGGTAGCAGTCACCTTTACAAAGCCATCCACCGCAACCCCGCTATTGAGTTTCATCCCTCCTACTATGTCAATCGCCTCGACCGTATTGCGGTAAACAACAATCTGATTGCCATTATTACTGGCCTGAAAGTAGACCTGACAGGTCAGGTAGCGGTTGATTCAGTGGGTAATCGTTTTTATGCTGGCGTCGGCAGTTCTGATGACTCCATTCGCGCCGCCGGTTACTCTCTTAACGGCAAACCCATTGTGGCATTGCCCTCCCTAAGTATTAAAGGGAACTCCAATATCCTGTTCTCTTTACCCGAAGGCTCCGGTGTAACCATCACCCGTGTTGATGTACATTATGTAATCACCGAATACGGTACGGCGTTTTTGTTTGGCAAAAGTATTCGCGAACGCTGTCTGGCCCTGATTGATATCGCCCACCCCAAATTCAGAGAATCGTTGCTGGCGCAAGCCAAAAAATCCTATTTGGTACACTCGGCGCAGCCGGGGCACTCGTTTAAATCGGTTTACCCAAAAAACTGGGAGTGTGTCCATACCACCGAGCAACAAAAACAAGTCCTGGTGCGCCCCATCAAGGCCGTGGATGAAGATCTGCTGAGAGACTTTTTTCATAAGCTCTCAGATCAAAACGTTTACATGCGTTATTTTTCGAAGCTGCGCTCATTGCCCCAGAAAATACTGAAACAATACTCAGATATTGATTACAGCCGCGACATGGCCTTAGTTGCGTTGTCACCGCCGGAAACTGCAAAACACGAGATAGTAGCCATTGGTCAGTGGATCATGGATGACAGCGATGGCATTCCTGAAATCGCCTTCCAGGTACGCGACGACTGGCAAGGCCAGGGGTTAGGTGCCTTCTTTATCGAGCGACTATTCCAGTTAGGCAAAGAATGCGGGATCAAACAATTCAAGGCTGACGTACTGGTAGACAATGAAGCCATGAATTCCGCTTTCGAGAAAACGGGGATCCACTTTCAACGAAACAGCGAATTTGGGGTTTACCATTACCTGTTTGATCTGTGAGCATACATCTTAGCAACTAACTTTGCGGCACACTTTCCTTGTTATTAGATTTATTTATTCATTTTCTTTTGCAGCTGTTGTTGCATGGCGCTCAGCTGGTCTTGCAAGGCCGCGATTTGCTCACTCAGCTGTTCATTTTCTTCATGAGCAAATTCTTTTAACTCGGCTTTATCTTCCTTTCTAGAATCCACCTGAGCCATCTGCATAGCATCCACGATAATACCGATAAACAAGTTGAGTACGGCAAAACTGGTAACAATGATGAAGGGAATAAAAAAGATACCTGACCAAGGAAAAATCTCCATGGTGGGCCTTACGATTCCCATCGACCAACTCTCTAAAGTCATTACCTGAAACAACGTATAAGCCGACGCACTAATAGAGCCGAACCATTCTTGCATATTGGGATCAGGGTGCTGCCCGAACAGCTTAGTGGCCAACACGGCGCATACATAAAATATTAACAATAATACCCCGATAACTGATGACATGCCGGGGATCGAATGTCCGAGAGCAGAAATCACCCGGCGCATTTGAGGCACAACGGACAACAGGCGTAATACCCGGAGAATACGGAAGGCCCGTAATACAGAGAGTGGCCCACTGGCAGGAACCCAGGCTATGCCCACAATCAGAAAATCGAAAACATTCCAACCAGATTTAAAAAAATGACCTCGGTAAGCATATAACTTGAGTAAGATCTCAATGGTAAAAATTGAAAGTAACGTGGTGTCAGTCCATTTTAATAACTGTCCATATTCCACCTGAATACCCTTGTCAGTTTCAAGGCCCAAAGTAACAGCATTCAACAATATCAGTGCGATGATAGTGCGCATGACTACCGCACTTTCGATAAAAACAGCAACCTTGCGTCTGCGTTCACTAAGTGTATCAAGGGAAACGGGGTACATGAATCATCCTGGCATATCTTAACTATAGCCAGATATGTGTTTAGATCTTTATGGATTCAAGTGATTAACAAGTATAAAAAACTAAAAAAAGCGGCCCAAAAGGCCGCTTCCATTTTTATGTCTAGACTGGCTTAAACCTAGGCTTTAGATTCAGCAATCCAGTTATCAACGATTCTTTCAAGTACCGAAAGAGGTACAGCACCGCCACCCAAAATCACATCATGGAAATCGCGATAATCAAATTTATCACCCAACTCGGATTGCGCTTTGGCCAGTAACTCCTGGATTTTCAGCATACCAATTTTATAACTGGTGGCCTGCCCTGGTAATACCAGGTAACGACGCACCTCAGAACGAGCCTGCTCTTCTGTAATAGCAGAGTTCTCTTTGAAATAGTCAACAGCTTGCTGCTCAGTCCAACCTTTCGCATGTAAGCCCGTATCCAATACTAAGCGAATAGCACGCCACATTTCAGAACCCAAACGACCGAATTCCGATAGTGGATCTTGATAAGTTCCGGGCATTTGCTTCGCTAACCACTCGGTGTAAAGCGCCCATCCTTCGATATAAGCAGTGAAGCCAGCTTGGGTGCGGAATGTAGGTACTCCCTCCAGTTCCTGGGCGATGGCAATTTGCATGTGGTGCCCCGGCAAACCTTCATGATAAGCAATTACCTCAAGTTCGCGTTTTGGCATGGCCGTCATGTCAGACAAATGCGCGTAGTAGGTACCCGGGCGCGAACCATCTGGTGTAGAAGGATAGTAGTGCTGGGCCGCACCATCTTGCTCACGGAATGGCTCTACGCGTTTAACTACCATGTCAGCCTTAGGCAAGATACCAAAATAATCAGGTAACATACTCTTAATGTTATCAATAGCAGCAGTAGCATCATCAATATAGCCCTGACGTCCTTCGTCGGTGTTAGGGTAGTACAAACGCTCGTCGTCTTTAGTATCACGCAAGAATACGAAATATTCAGCCAATGAGCCTTCGAAGCCAAAAGCATCTTTTGCCGCAATCATTTCTTTGCGCAAGCGGGCCACTTCTTTAAGACCAATTTCGTGGATCTCATCGGCAGTAAGCGAAGTCGTAGTTTGGTTAGCAAGACGCTCATTGTAATAAGCGACACCATTCGGTAATGCACTTACCCCCTGAGCTTGTTGGCTGGCGTTAACTTGATCTTCTTTTTGCCAGGCAATTACTTTTTCATACGCAGGCTTGAAATAAGTTAGTAAGTAATCCTTTGCCTGACTAGTTAACGCATCCGCAGTAGCCTGATCAATTTCTTCTTTTTCAACTAACCCGGCAATCTTAGTTTTAGTTGCACTCCAAATAGAGCTGTCTTCCCCGTCGTCAAAAGGGGCACCGGTAATAATCGCTTGAGAGGACTTTATAACTTCTTCAAACGCAAAATATGGTGGACGCACGCCCTCTTTGGCGGCTTTTTTGGAGCCTTCGATTAACTGCTCTAATGCGCGCCCTGTTTCTTTTAGACGATTGATGAAATTATCCATATCGCCTTTGTTTTCGACGTTATGGAAGGAAATCAACAAAGTGGGGAAAAAGGTTTGTACGGCGTTCATTTGCTCGAAAACGTAGCCATTGTAGCGGAACTCATCGCCAGCCAACTCGGCTTCTGCCTGATGTACCCAAACGTCATAAGAAATTTTGGCATCGTCTGTCAGCTTGTTGTAATCAAACGACGTTTTTAACTCTTCCAGATTCTTGCGCGTAAAGGCCAGGTTTTCTTCAAGCGCCGCTTCAGACATCTGATCGATTTCCCCTTGGCGCTCCTTGCGGCCAAGGAAAGCGAGTTGAATTGGGCTACGCATGATGCCCTCTTCGTATTTTTCTTCGAACCATGCGTTCAGCCTGGCGGTTTCCGTCTGATTTTGTTCCGTACTGGGTGCAGTAGTCTGTTCAGCTGATGCAGTAACTTGTTGTGTTTGTTGAGCAGTTTGATTTTCACTGCAACCCATCAACGCCAAAGCGACGACAGAAGCAAGAATAGTAGGTTTCATGTTTTTATCCGTTTTTATAGTGAGGAGATGACGCTAGCCGGATGCCCGCGCTTTTGCAATTAATAGCAATCAATTTTTACAAAAAAAACGCCAGTTTGTCCCTTCTTTTTTAATTAAACCGGTTAATTGGGGCAGAATCAGGTACCAGGATAACTACACAGCACCATATTGTTATGATATAACACTTTTATTTATATCTTTTTCGCTGTGCAAAATTTTCCTAAAACATTGTTTTTGATTTCTCCTCCCCTTCCCATAATTCGAACACTGATGTTGCTGGGATTGCTGACCTTGATTTCTTGTCCTACGCCAGGTAGTTCAATTTTTCGTGACATTGAATGGATTGAGCTGATGCCAGAAGACGATCTTCAAGCCCTGCTCAACCCTCCTGAATCGCTGTTTGAAATTGAGGATGGCTCTGCTCAAGACTCCTTTGATGACTTTAATCAGCAGAATTTTGAGGACGAACAAAGCCAACGTTTTCAAGCAGCGCTCAATTCTGCGCGTGTGGTGAAAGAAATGGCTGAGCAACAAATCAGGATCCCGGGTTTTCTTGTGCCTCTTGAAGCGATTAATGAGGATGCGGTAATTGAGTTTTTTATCGTGCCTTATTTTGGTGCTTGTTTACATCTCCCCCCTCCTCCGCCAAACCAAATCATTTATGCGAAAAGCGAAAAAGGTGTTAAATTACAAAGCCTGAACCAACCGTTTTGGTTTTCTGGCACGCTTAAAATAGAGATACAGGGGAACGCAATGGGCACGTCGGCCTATCTTTTACATGGTATTGAGGTGGTGCCCTATGAGGATTGAGCATGAGACCAAACAAAAAATTTAGCACTTACACAACTTTGTTTATCGCCTGCTTTAGCACGTTTTCGGCTAATCTCAATGCATGCGATCTGCATGCTGCCGGTGGCTTTGGCAACTTTCCAATGATGCCGCCACCCCATTCTTCTGCATTTAAACAGTCACTCATAGTCGAACCCATCACATTAAAGCACGCCAAAAAAGTGATGGTTTCCAGCGGCAAAGACGCCGCGATATTGTTTTCTTATCGAGTGCCGAAAGGCTACGATAATGTTGCTATCAGTTTTAGCGGACCGCAAGAAGTTAATTTTCCTGAAGCCAGAACCATCTATCCTAAACAGGGCAATGGCGTATTCCGGATGAAGTACAGCGCCGCTAAAAAAGGCCGCTATTCGATGAAAATTCACATAAAAGCGAATCAGGACAACCACTCTGTTTCACGCTATCAAAGCGTTGAAATATATGCTGGCTAACTTAATTCAGCGTTAAGTTTGCCAATCAGTGACTCGCTCTTGGTTGTCAGGGCAGCGCAAATGAAGATTGAGCACATGGCTCAATGCCACTAAAACCGCACCCAGTGCAGTAAGCAACACCGCTATGGACTTATCGCTGAGATCGTGTTCCAGCACGGCCGCGGCTAGTAAAATAATGAGTCCCAGTCCACCAATAATCAGACTGCGTAAGTGTTTGTGCACGCGATAGCCCATTGCCAGTGAGACCAGGCTAATTGGCACCACGGCAAATAACAAACCAAGGTGCAGGAGTTCGCCCTCGAGGAATGCTAAAGCCGGCAACGCTGGCAGCGTTACAAGGAGAAATGGCGTAGCGATACAATGCACTAAACACAACACTGAAAGCCCGACGGCGGCTTTATCGCCTAACGTTAACAACTTCATTAAATCTTTCTCTCTTAACTATTTTGGCTTGTCTGACAGGACGCACAGCGCCCGATAATTTCTAACTGATGACCGTTTGGCGTAAACTTAGTTTTACCTATTGCACACCCCAGCTGCTCGATAAACTCATTGGTGCTGCATATTTCACTAACCTGCTCACACTCATCACAAATCAAAAAGAGCGAATAAGGATGCTGATGGTTATCACAATCCTGTTTGCAGGCTATAAACTTATTGGTGGACTCTAATTTATGTGCCAGATTAGCCGAAGTCAGAAACTCCAGAATGCGATACACTGACATGGCTTTGATGGCGGGTGTAGTAAGCTTGTTGTATTCGCTGGTGATCTCATAGGCAGATACCGGACGCGAACTCTGCAACAAAACTTGTAATACCCTTTGTCGCTTGGTCGAGAGTTCTCTCCCCAATTGCTTGCACACGCTTTCAGCCACTTCAAGTGCGCAGTCCAGTTGTGCTTCATTCATAACGCAATAACCTGACAGCCACGGCATTCAATTGCCATTTCCGCTTTCCACTTAACTGAGTCCAACACTATTTCCTGGAAACTATTTACACTGGATATTGTTACAATATAACATAACCCTTAATCGTTACAATATATCATTACAGTTAAGAGGTTAAATGTACAGAGTTACTAAAATCGCCGCAATGCTTGCTTCCATACTCCCGGTTAGCTTGATGGCTCAAACACTTCAGGGAGTTGTTCAGGATAAAGACGGTAGCGCTGTGGCTAATGCGGAAGTGGAAATTGAAGGTATTGGCAAAACCGTTGTCACTGATGATTCAGGTCGTTTTGAAGTAGACGGGCTGCCCGAAGGTATCAACGAACTACATATTGTCGCCCCGGGTTTTGCGCATTTGCATCAGGATATCAATGTGACTGAGCAACAAGACCTGTCGATGACCTTCACGGTACAACGCTCCGCAATCGAAGTTATTGATATTGTTGCCACACCTATTCACATGTCAGCCATGGAGTCAGCTGCGCCAGTCAGTGTATTAGGTGGAGAGGCTCTGCGACGTCAGCAAGCCGCCACTTTAGGTGATAGCCTGGAAAAAATTGCCGGTGTACATACAAATTTCCATGCAAATGTCGCCAGTACCCCTGTGATACGTGGTTTGAGTGGTCCGCGGGTATTGATCGCACAAAACGGATTAGATGTGAGCGATGTTTCAAGAGTCGGTCCTGACCATGCTGTCGCATCAGAAGCCTCAACGGCACAGCAAATAGAAGTACTTCGAGGTCCCGCCACACTATTTTACGGCAGTGGTGCTATTGGTGGTGTCGTTAACGTAGTAGATGGACGCATCCCGCTTGATAACACCACTCGCGGTGAATGGTTGCTGGAGTCCAATTCGGTGGATGAAAAAAACTCGCTTCTTTTAATCTGACTACAGGCGTTAAAAACATCGGTTTTTATCTGGATGGTTATTGGCGCGAATCTAAAGATTACGAAGTCCCTGTGGCCCCAGAAGTTGAAGATGCTCATGATGAGCACGATCATCAAGATGATCATGACTCCCACGACTACGTGGTCAGCAACAGTGCCGAAGAATCCAAAGGCTTTACCTTGGGTACCAGCGTGGCTTTTGACGGAGGTTATTTTGGCGTTGCTGTTGAGCGATTTGAGCGTGAATATGGTATTCCGGGACATTCTCACGGTGGCGATGAGGAAATCAACGTTACAGCTGATTTAGAACAAACTCGTATTCAGCTAAAAGGTGAACACAACCTCAACAACGATTATGTCAATACTGTGAGGTTATCTGGTGGTTTCACTGAATATGAACATGCTGAAATTGAGCTAGGTGTCGCTGGCACCATCTTCGAAAACGACTCCAGTGAACTGAAAGTCGATGTGTTACACAAACCCTTCGCCGACTGGAATGGCGCTGTTAGCTTCCATTTCAAGCGCAGTAAAGTCGCGGCCGAAGGTGAAGAAGCCTTCACCCCTCCATCCGAAGAAGAAACCCTTGCTCTGTCTATTATGGAAGAAAAGCACTTCGGTGATGTGTTACTACAGGTCGGAGCCAGGGTAGAACGCGTTAAATTACAGGCAGAAAATGTCTTGCTTCCCGAGCTTGAAACCCATGCTCACCATGACGAAGAAGAAGAAGATCACGGCCATGACCATGAGCACGATCATGACCACGGTGACGACATTAGTGTTACCCGCGTCTTCTCTGCCGATCACGACTTTACACCGGTCAGTCTTTCTGCTGGTCTGGTTTGGGACTTTACTCCGGGATACAACCTTGGACTATCGGTATCACGCTCTGAGCGCGCCCCCTCTGCTTCTGAATTATTGTCTTTCGGCCCGCACATAGGCACACGCTCTTATGAAGTAGGCGCCTTATTCGCACTGCACGAACACGAAGACGAAATGCACATCGAATTAACGGAAGAAGTGATTGATCTGGAAACGGCTAATAATATCGATCTGACACTACGCAAAACTCAGGGCGATTTTGGTTTCATATTCAACCTATTCTATAACAAGGTGGGCAATTACTACTACCAGGTCAATACAGGATTATTTGCCGAAAGCGGACACGATCATGATCACGGCGATGAGCACGACGAACACACTGACGAATTGCCAGTGTACTTGTTCCGTACTGACGACGTCGTTTTGCATGGTTTTGAACTGCAAGCCGCATGGCAAATCAATGACAGCTTCAAAACCACCTTCTTCTCTGATTACGTTCGCGCTCGCTTGCAGGATGGCGGTGATCTACCAAGAACTTCGCCAATGCGCTTTGGTACGACGTTAAGCTATGAGCAGAACAACATCAGTGCTCAACTTGATATCACTCGTTATCAGGAACAAAACCGCATTGCAGCGGAAGAGACAGAGACCGACGGTTACACCTTGGTTGATTTCAATGTGTCCTATGACCTACCAATTCTAGAGCAAGACATTCAACTCTACTTGAAAGGAAAGAACCTCACCGACACCGAAGCTCGTGTGCACACTTCGTTTCTTAAAGACATCGCCCCTCGCCCGGGTCGCAGCATCGCTGTTGGTATCCAGGGTTTCTTCTGATTGAAAAAAAAATATAAACAGGAATTTAAACAATGACTAAATCATTCCCCTTAAACCTTATCGCGCTTGCACTGGGCAGTGTATTTTTAACCGGCTGTGGCGATGCCGAAACCACTATTATTGAACAAGATCCCATTGTGGTTGAAGCCCCCGACGACGGGCATGATCACGATGATGATGGGCACGACGACCACGGAGATGACATTGTCATCGAATCGTTGGGCAGAATGGCTGTACTTTCTGAAGATAGCGCCACGGCAACCATTATTGACCTTGATGATGCTGAGGTTTTAGACAGCTTTACGTTAACACATGCTTCAAACAGACTGTCTTCCTCTCCGGGTTATCGCTATGTTGTTGTTGCTAGCCGTGATAACGATTACGTGGGCTTCATCGATGGTGGGCTCTGGCGTGAAGATCACGCTGACCATCTGCACGATTATGAGCAAAGTCCGGCATTGAGTGACTTCGAGCTTATGGGTAGCCGCCCAACGCATTTAGTTAGCCACGATGGGCAATTGGCGATATTCTATGATGGCGATGCAAACTCCAGTATACCAGCCATGGTACAGGTACTCACAGATACTGACATCAGCGTTGAAAATGGGACTTTGCCGACGGTAAATTACGACATCAACATGCATGGTGTAGCTGAGCCTCGCGGAGAACACCTGCTATCCACAGTGCGTAGAGACGACGCGGAAAGCACCTCAAATGCCAAAATATTGCCTGACCAGGTTGCTGTCTACCACTGGCACGATGGTGAATATGAGCAAGAGCAAATTCTGGAAGTCGCTTGCCCGGACCTGCACGGTGCTGCTCAAAACCATGAATTTGTTGTATTTGGTTGCAGTGACGGCATTTTGGTTGCCCACCAACACGATGATGAGTACGAAGCCGAAAAGATTGCTAACGTCGAAGGTATGGAAGGCATGCGAGTAGGCAATATTTACGGTCATGAAGCCAGTGAATCTTTCATTGGTGTCGCTTCTGCTCACGGTGGTGCCCACTCGGTATTACTGAGCATCAATCCAGAAGAAAACGAAATGGAAGTGCTGGAATGGCAACCTGAGGAAGATGCCAGTGTCGTTGCTTACAGTTTCTCTGCGGACGGCGAGCACTTTATGGTGTTAGACAGCCACGGTCACCTCAATATTCTGGAGACACATGAGCACGATGGCCACATGCATTGGGAATTAGCGGGTCAAATAGAGATCTCTTCTGAGGACCTGTCTATGATGCCGGAAGGCTTATCTTTCAGCATGGCCGTCGCACAAAGTGGCGAATATGTATATGTGGCTGACCCAATCGCACAGCACATTTTGCAAATCCACCTTGAAGATATGGAAGTTGAAGGTGATATGGAGTTAGATTTTGCACCTAAGAGCATTGTCTGGCTGGGTATCGCTGAAGAGTATGATCACGAAGATGGTCACACTCACGACTAAATAGAACAGCCGCCACGATGTTTCGTGGCGGCCTTTTTAAAATCAATCGGCTATAACCAACGTTTCACAGCTTCTACTGTATCAAAAGGCGAAGTGTTAAACGCCATTTTGGCCTTCGGTGCCAGTTCACTAATGCTGTTCAAAATAATTTCAAATAATACCAGATGCTCGGGATCAGTTCGCACACCAGCTCCTACCAATACTACATCGTATTGTTTTTCCTTTAGCGCCTCGCTGAGCACCTGCTTTGCGGTTTCGCCAGTGTCCGTTAGACACCAGGCGGCATCTATGCCCTCTGCTTGTAATGCAGCAACCCCTGCATTGAGGCCGTTTAGTAGTTTTTCAGGCGACAACTCAGGCCATTTTTGATAATCCACTACATCGGGGTGGAGTCCTACGAGTAATACATTTTTTTGCATCGGCTTTTATCCCTCTACCTTCAAAGAGTTGATTCAATCACCCTGTGGCGCATCTTGAAGATTAATTTTCTTTAGCTCATCCCATAATGCGATAGCCCGCTCTACGGCATATTGCATATCTTCTTTCACTTCTGGATTGGCAAACATAGAAGCGTAAATTTGCGCGGCGGTGTTATACACAAATTCTTTTTCTGACAGCATGGTGTAAATCCCTAAATTATTTGAAATCAAGTATAGTTGTAGCAGTCAAACAAAAGTGAGTCGAGGAAAATATGTCACAGCTAATCGACACCGACATAGACAACTACCTGAGCAGCCTGAAAAATAAAACTCGGGAAAAAGATGCTCGCATGTTACTGCCGCTAATGGAAAAAGCTTCGGGTTATAAAGCACACCTGGCGGGCACCATGATTGGGTTTGGGCAATATCATTACGAATATGATTCTGGTCATAGCGGCGATTGGTTTGTCACCGGGTATGCACCACGGGCTCAAAATACCGTGGTTTACATCATGCCGGGTTTTGATGATTTTGAAGATTTGTTAGCGCAATTAGGCAAACACAAGCTGGGCAAATCTTGCCTTTACTTAGGAGCTTTAAAGAATATTAATCTGGAGATTTTGATGGAGATGGTGAGCAAATCGGTAGCGACGATGCAGTCGCGCTACGACTGCATCCCCTACCCTAAGTCTTAAACAGACTTGCGCAAATGATCAGAAACCAGAAACGCCAGCTCCAACACCTGGTCGGCATTTAATCGTGGGTCACACTGAGTCTTATAGCACTCGGCCAGGTCAGCATCACTGATTTGGTAAGCACCACCAGTACATTCGGTTACGTGCTGACCGGTCATCTCCAGATGAATACCACCAGCGTGTGTGCCTTCTGCGTCATGAGCGGCAAAGAACTGCTGAATTTCACGTAGAATGTCATCAAAATTACGGGTTTTGTAGCCGCTAGAAGAGTTCTTAGTGTTGCCATGCATGGGATCAGAGCTCCACACCACATGACGGCCTTCCGCTTTAACCCGGCGTAACAACGCTGGCAAATTTTGCTCCAGGTTATCAGCACCCATTCGCGTGATCAGCGTCAGACGTCCCGGCGTGTTATCTGGATTTAAGGCATCAATCAAGGAGATCAACTCATCCCCTTGCATAGACGGCCCCACTTTAACACCGATGGGGTTGTGGATACCGCGGAAGAATTCTACGTGAGCATGATCCAGCTGGCGGGTACGTTCACCAATCCACAGCATGTGCGCGGAACAGTTGTACCACTTGTCTGTTAAAGTATCCACTCTGGTCAGTGCCTGCTCGTAATTCAACAACAATGCCTCATGGGAGGTATACAATGAAGTCTCACGCAAACCCGCGGTATTATCAGAATTAAGCCCAATCACTTCCATAAAAGACAAGGTGTCCTGAATGCGGCGGGACATATCCAGATAACGTTCTTTTAATGGATTATTCTCTACAAACGCCATATTCCATTTATTGACCTTGTGCAGATCCGCTAACCCCCCTTGCGCAAAAGCACGCAAGAGGTTAAGGGTCGACGCTGAGCGATGGTAAGCATCAATCATACGCTGCGGATCCGGAATACGCGCTTCAGGCGTAAAAGGGAAACTATTTATAATATCACCGCGGTAGCTGGGCAGAGACACACCGTCTCGAGTCTCCATATCTGCCGAGCGCGGCTTGGCATATTGCCCTGCCATTCGCGCGACTTTGGTCACATGACAACGTCCGGCAAAAGTCAGCACTATCGCCATCTGCAAGATGACTTTGAAGGTATCGCGAATTTTCGGCGCGTTGAACTCATCAAAGGATTCAGCACAATCACCACCTTGTAGCAAAAAGCCATTACCTTGTGAAATATTAGCCAGCTCAGAAAAAAGGTGACGGGTTTCCTCAGCAAACACCAGCGGCGGAAATCGCTTCAACTCAGATTCAACTTGAGTCAGCTTCGCTGCATCTTGATATTGGGGTTGTTGCAAAATTGGGAAATCACGCCATGTGTCTGGCTGCCATTGTTTCACGAGAATTACTACCTGTTGTGATGTTTAAAAAGGAGCCAAACTACAACATGAATAAAACGGCGATTCAAGAGATAACCTCCTAAAAATCGCGTTTTATTAGAATATTTTCATCAAAGATTTAAAAACCGTATCTAAAAATGCTAATCAGGCGTTTTGCAGGCGACTTATCAATGCCCTTGATGCATTCTCAACCAGATCTAAAACACGCTCAAAACCGGCGTCGCCACCATAATAAGGGTCCGGTACTTCTTGTTCCGCGTCGTCACTTAAGCTCAAAAACAGCTGCACCTTGTGCTGGTATTCATCAGGGCAAAGGTCCTGCAAATCCCTCAAATTAGCTTTATCCATCGCAAAAATAAGATCAAAGTACTGAAAGTCGGACTGTTTTACTTTTCGCGAATACTGCCCCTGGAAGTTGTAACCGCGCTTTTTGCCATGCTGCATACTGCGACTGTCGGGATTTTCTCCCGCATGGGTAGCGATGGTGCCTGCAGAGTCAATTTCCACTTTTAAGCCAGCGTCCTTGGCCATTTTTCGAAACACCGCCTCGGCTGTGGGAGAACGGCAAATGTTACCAAGACAAACAAACAGTACTTTTTTCATCGTACCTTTCTCCTCTCATTGACCTTCAGGTTTGTCGGCTCTTGCCTGAGCGTTTTCATTACTGTACTGAAAGTTTTTATAACGCGTACCCAGTTTATTGATATTCGCTTCAAGGCACTGCTCGCGGCTGATACCTAATCCCTGACGCAAACCTTCCATGTAAAACTCCAGATCCCCAAGCTCTTCAATTACGTTTTCCAGATCCAACTCTTTGCGATAAATCACTTGTTTTTTGATGGCGTCTAACAGCTCACCTGCTTCACCACTAATACCGATGGCCATGTGCATTAAATGGGCGTCTTCGGCATTTAGCTCGGCTGCAATTTGTTCACCCGGCTTGGCCAGAGCCTTAACCATATCAGAATGAGAAATCGTCATTGTTACTCCTTTTGTGTTTTTGCTCAGCATAGAAAAATGTGTGAAGAGATACAATGCTAGTGTTTTTACGTATCGATATTAAATGCCATAAAGTAAGAACACAAAATGATGACAAAACACATGAACTTTTTAGGTGCGGCGGGATTGATTCCGTTTGCGGGTTTACCCTTGTTGGTACTGATGCAACTGGTGTCTGTGTATGAAGGCGTTGCCTGGTTCACAATATACAGCGCGCTTATTCTGTCGTTTTTGGGTGGTATTCATTGGTATGACGCGCTCAACAGAACATCTTCAGTAAGCCAGCTCTATATTGCCATGCTTCCCAGTATCACCGCTTTTACCGTATTACTATTCACCCAAGGTGCGACAACATTAATACTGCTTAAAGTGAGCTTTTTAGCCCTGCTGTTTTACGATTTTAGGCAGCTGCAAATGAACGCCCATTACCTGCGTTTAAGAACGCTGTTAACGGGCGTGGTTATTGGTTGTCACATTGCCATGTTATGGCTCAGTTAACCCTTTGCTTACTAACGCTGCCAAGGTCCATCGAGGTTTAACTCTGGTCCTACCGGGATAACCTGAGTGGGGTTGATCATAGTATGGCTGTAGTAATAGTGGCGTTTGATGTGCTCAAGGTTCACCGTTTCTGCAATCCCGGGATATTGGTAAAGTTCCCGCAGATAATTTGACAAATTGGGGTAATCTTCTATGCGCTTGATATTGCACTTAAAATGCCCCACATAAACAGCGTCAAAGCGCACCAGCGTGGTAAACAAGCGCCAATCCCCTTCAGTGATCTGAGTCCCAACGAGATAGCGCTGTTTAGACAGAATATCCTCCACCTTATCCAAGGCACTAAATAACGCCGCAACCGCCTCACTGTAGGCTTCTTGCGTCGTGGCAAAGCCGGATTTGTAAACGCCATTATTAATGTTGTCGTAAACGAAATCATTAATTTCATCAATCTCGCTGCGCAATGCTTCAGGATAGTAGTCATCGCTATTACCCGTGAGTTCATCAAACGCCGAATTGAAAATACGCAGGATTTGCGACGATTCATTATTGACGATTTGTTGTGTCTTTTTGTCCCATAACAATGGTACGGTAACACGAGTAGTTATCTCTGGCTCTGCGCGAGTGTATATTTCATGCAGATGACTCGCCCCGAAAAGGTGATCCTCGGTCGCCTCAGGAAACGGATTCTCCGCTGTGGCAAATTGCCAACCTTTGTCTAGCATATCAGGATGCACTACCGAAACCGAGATATGCTCCTCCAGCTGTTTCAGTTTGCGTAATATCAATGTTCTATGAGCCCACGGACAAGCCAAACTGACGTATAAATGATAACGCCCGCTTTGTGCCTGAAACTCAGAATCCGGTCCAATCGAATGAGTAAATTGCGATGCCTGACGGACAAATTTTCCGCCGCTCTTTTTAGTGTCGTACCACTGATCTTGCCATTTACCGTCAACTAATAAGCCCATAAAAAATCCTCCTGTATTTGATGTTGTCATTCAATCATCTTAATCCATTAACAAAAAGTGCAAAGAATGGCGCAATTCATTCGAATTATTAGAAAGTTGTTGCTGCTTGTATTATGGAAATGCTGCTACACTTAAAAAAAACATAAACATCATTAACTTGCATGAGCGATAAATGTAAATACCAGTCACAATGCGGCGAATCCTGTACCGAAAATGATCTCGGCTCTGGCTACTGTTTCTGGCACGATCCACATGTTGATAAAAGTGGCATGAACCTGGCAGAACGATTGGAAGCCCACATCCGAAGAGGTGGCACGTCGAAAGGGTTAAAGCTCAAACGGGTTAATTTGGCCGGCATTAATCTGGTTAATCGCAGCTCCAAACACGGCTTTGATTTATCTGAATGTGATTTATACCGCGCCAATATGAAGGGTGCACACCTGTTTAACCTGACATTGCGCAATGGTTCTTTAATGAAAGCCAACCTCAATGAAGCTAATTTGCACTGCGCCGATCTGCAAGGCACCAATTTGCTGGGCACCAAGCTGGAAGGCGCGCGTATTGATAACATCAATGTCGGTGAGAAGCTGTTACAGGAAGGTATCGCACTAAAGAAAAAGAAAGAGCACGACGAAGATGCTGCGGAAGACAATTTTGAGCAATCTGAAGAAATTTATCGCAATCTGCGCAAACGCGCCGAAGACCAAGGCCTGTTCCAGTTAGCCGGACAGTTTGGCTACAAAGAGCTCATTATGCGCCGCTATCAACTTGAGCCGTGGTCGTTTAAATGGATATTCTCAATGCTGGTAGACAAGCTTTGTGGCTACGGAGAAAAACCCGAAAATACCGTGATTTTTTCCATGTTTCTGATCCTCATCAGCGCCATAATGTATTTTGTCTTTGGTGTGAATCACGGTTCGGAGCGCCTGCAACTGGATTTTTCCGCAGGACTGGGGGAAAACATTACCACCTTTTTTATGACCTTGTATTACAGCGTGGTGACCTTCACCACGCTGGGGTACGGAGACATCACCCCTTTCGGCGTCACGCGCTTTTTTGCCGCACTGGAAGCCTTTATTGGCAGTTTTACTATCGCTTTATTCGTAGTGGTATTTGTAAAGCGCATGACCCGCTAGAGTTTGTCTTTTAACTTATCAAAAATGGCATCTGCAATTGGTAGCGCTGATGTCGCAGCCGGTGAAGGCGCATTGCCCACATGTAAACTACGCTGGGTATGGGCAAAGCGAAAATCGTGAATAAGTTCGCCATTATCAGACACAGCCTGGGCCCTGATCCCTGAGGGGTATGGCAACAAATCTTCAATGGCGATTTGTGGGCAGTACTTTTGCACTAAACTCAGATAAGCTCGTTTGTTCACGGAATTGCGGAATTCCTCAAGTCCAGATCGCCAATTGTTACGCACCACTTTGCGAAAGCCGGAATAACGCACCATATCCAGTAACTCATTGAGCTGTAATTGGGTTTTGTTATAGGCCTCTTTGCCCAGAGCCAACACCGCGTTAGGCCCTACCGTGACATAACCGCCAATCATGAGGGTTAAATGCACTCCCAGAAAAGGTAACTCGGGATCGGGCACGGGATAAATCAGGTGTTTTACCAGCTTGTTGTATTTATCCGTTAATCTAAAATACTCCCCCTTAAAAGGAATAATTCGCCAATCAATATCCGGGAGTAATTGCCGAATCAACTCATCAGAGTAAACTCCGGCGCAATTCAATACTTGTTCGCAGTACAATTCGGTATCAGCTGTTTTAACGGCAACCCGCTGTTCGGTTTCATCCAAACCCAATACCGTAGAATCATACCTGACTTCGCCACCCGCTTGCTGGAACAAATGTAAGAAATGCTGAGTTAAGCGTTTATAATCGGTGATCCCGGTTTGTTTGACATAAATCGCCCCCACCCCAGCAACTGCGGATTCTTTTTGTTGCAACTGTTGCTGAGTCAATAACTGCGGCTGTAAATTATTTTGCTCACAGCGTTGATACAACGCCTGCATGCGCTGCTCTTCTTGCCCATCAGTCGCCACAATCAGTTTACCGCACTGAAGATAAGGCAAGTTGTACTGTTGGCACCATGCAATAGTCCTTTCCAAGCCTTCACGACAATAACGCGCTTTCAAGCTACCCGGCGCGTAATAAACACCGGCGTGGATCACGCCCGAATTTCGGCCTGTCTGGTGCATGGCAGGCTCAGACTCTTTTTCTAATAACAGGACTTTAAGGCCCGGTTTAGCCTGCATGACCTTTAATGCGCTGGCAGCTCCCACTATACCGCCGCCAATAATGATTAAATCGTAGTGGCTCAATCTTCTTTCCCTTTCACCTCAGTCCACCTTTTATATCGTTTATCGCAGCCACAGCCAAATATGTTGTGCTATTTTTGCAAAAAACTGGCAACTGGTTAGAATACCGCCTCATTTATTTCGGTGTGAGCTTTATGGATCTCTACAATCAGCGATTTGGCGGTATTGAACGCCTGTACGGTGAACAACAATTAACCTTTTTAAAGCGTGCTCATGTCTGCGTAGTGGGCATTGGTGGTGTCGGAAGCTGGACCGCCGAAGCACTTGCCCGTAGTGGCGTTGGTAAAATCACCCTGATTGACTTAGACGACATCTGCGTCACCAATACCAATCGTCAAATTCACGCATTAACCGATACCGTAGGACAAAATAAAGTTGATGTGATGGCACAGCGCATCAAACTCATCAACCCCGATTGCGAAGTGCACCCCATTATGGACTTCGTTACCGACAAGAATGTAGCAGAATATTTGAAAGACTTTGCTTACGTAGTTGACGCCACAGATAGCGTTAAAGCAAAAGCCGCCATGATAAACCACTGTAAACGCCAAAAGATACCGGTGATCACCGTGGGCGGTGCCGGTGGCCAGGTGGATCCCACCCAAATTACCGTCGGGGATTTAGCTAAAACCACACAAGATCCGCTTGCTGCAAAACTGCGCAGTTTCCTACGTCGTTTTTATGGCTTTAGCCAAAACACCAAGCGCAGATTTGGCGTGGAATGTGTTTACTCAACTGAACAGCTGCGCTACCCGGATGCCAAGGGCAATGTCAGCTATGCCAAACAAATGACTGGCGGTGTAAAACTGGACTGCAGTGGCGGTTTTGGTGCCGCTGTTACTGTTACTGCAACGTTTGGATTGGTCACCGCTTCGCGAGTAATTAACAAACTCATAGAGAAAAACTTCACCCAGATCAAATAACAAGCATATAACCAAGATTTTATTGCGACAGATTTGTTTGCCTCTCGACATTCAATTAAACTGGCTTATATGTTTTGAAAGCCACTAAACAAGCATTTGTGAACCGCAGCGACAACGAAGCGCTATTCGCCGCTCTTGAGAAGAAAAACAAAAAACAAGGATGGATGACTACTTTCGCAGATATGATGATGCTATTACTGTGCTTCTTTGTGCTGCTTTTTTCGTTTTCTCACACTAATCAACAAAAATTTAACTCAATATCCGCATCATTTTCACGGGCTTTTGGGTTGCCAGATAATGCCTGGCTGCTCCAACAAGAGGCAGCTAACAATACCGTTGAATTAGAAGCGGGAGACAGCTTACTGGGGACGCGACAATATCAACCCTCTTCTTCCCACGATATCCCCTCAGAAAAGGCAAAAGAATCCCCACCCGACGTGCTGCATACTTTGAAAAAACGCTTGCAACAGTCGTTTACAGGCGCTCCCGAGAAACGCGGTGTTATTTTTGATTTGCAAAGTAACGTATTGAAGATTCAACTAGATAGCACCATTGCGTACGCATCAGGTAGTGGTTTTTTGCAACCCAAAGCGGAGAAATACCTCCACGAAATAGCTTCATTGTTAATTGATATCCCCGGCAGTATTGAAGTAGTTGGTCATACAGACAACCAAGCGGTTGATAACGATCTGTACCAAAACAACGTTGAGCTGTCACTGGCCAGAGCGCAGGCAGTTGCCAATGTGTTAACACACAATTTACCTCAGCGTACTATAGCGATTAGTGGCAAAGGTGATTCACAGCCTATCGCTCAAAACAGCCACAAAGCTGGCAGGACACAAAACCGCCGGGTAGAAATCATTATAACTCATGGGCGCCACCCGATATCTTCTCTGCCACTACCAATCAAGGAAACGTCAAATTGAAACTGTTTCGTTCATTCTCACTGGAAAAAGGCGTTCTGGTTGGTGGTGTTTTGCTGCTGTCAGGGTTCTCTTTTGCCTTATTCATGAGCCAGGGTGCCCTGAATGTGTACTTTAGTGCGGCATCATTTTCTATCGTTGTGTTTGGTTCTCTAGGCGCAGTTTCCCTGAGTGTCAGGTTTGAGAACCTGAAAACATCAGTTGCTCACAGCAAGCACGCTTTCACGAAAAATACAGTTCACATCGAAGACAGCATTGAAACCTGTATCCATCTGGCTAATTTATATCGGAAGAAAGGAATTCTATCGCTGGAGGATGAAAAAATAGAGGATGACTATATTCAACATTGCGTTGACTTACTGTTAGACGGATATGACAGTGAAACCCTGGAAAACATGTTGAATAAAGAGATATTTTACGCCAGACAACGCCACGAAAAAACAATCGAAGTGTTGGAAATACTAGCGGAAACAACCCCCGCAATGGGAATGATTGGGACGCTAATCGGTTTAGTGGCGATGTTAAGTGGATTAACAACCCCAGACACAATCGGACAAGGGATGGCTGTTGCGTTGCTCACCACACTTTATGGTGCGGTGTTGGCAAACTGCTTATTGCTACCCATGGCCAGAAGAATGAATGAATACAGCAGCGAAGTGTTTATCCATCAATCACTGGTAAGAGACGCCATCATCAAAATAGCTAATAAAGAGCCCCCAAGAGCAATCTTTGAATTTCTACAAACCTATATTGAAAAGCACAAACGCCGAAGCATTAAAGAGTTGAATATTTAGCAATAAGCTCACTTAGAAACAGTATTTTCTGATTACTCAGTTGACGATAGTCAAAATAAGGACAAACTATCAAAGGCAATTCAGGGTGGATGGCAAAGTCCTTATTTAACCATTCCACCTTGCCCTCCAGGCCGCAAGATTTTGCCCAGGCTTTTCCCATTACAATATGTATCTGGTGGGCCTTAATCGTTCCCGACTCAGGTTTGCTGAACAGTAAGACACTGTTAGAATCAGCTCTTAACAGGCACTCATCACGCCACTGCTGCCAACTGCCATAACCTTGCAATTCATTGTGCAACTCAAGCTTTAATGCGAACACCAGTTTTGCATAGACATTGAATACTTTGCGCCAACCATTACCGCAAGCATCGCCGATCAGTTTTACCTCGCCATCTTGTAGGGCACGAATTCCATGTATTTGGGGAATATCCCGGTAATTGGGAATGTTTCCCATATAAACCCGAAAGCTCGCGTCAATATCCCCCAAACCAACGGGTAATGCCTGTTCCATTAATAAACCCTTACCTGATTAATCGATAACAATAATAGCGAGAAGGCAAAATTTAGCGTACCCTGCAACTGGTCTGACGTGTTAATGGATAATAATAATGAAGATGACACCCTCAAAATTGCGATTTTTACTCAATTACTGCTTCGGGCCCTACCTGGGTGCGGGCGTGAGAATCGAAACCTACAGCGCTGACTGGCGTTATTGCAAGGTTTCCATGAAGTTGCGTTGGTACAATCGCAATGCGGTAAATACTCATTTTGGTGGCAGTCTGTTTTCCATGACAGATCCCCACTTTATGTTGATGCTGATGAATATTCTGGGCAAGGATTACACGGTATGGGACAAAACCACGGAAATCGATTTTGTTGCCCCCGGTAAAGGAAAAGTCAGCGCCGAGTTTGTGATCACCGATGAAATGCTAAGAGATATCAAAGAAAAAACAGCGAATGGTGAGAAATACCTGCCCACCTATCACTTAAGCATCCTGGATGAACAACAAAAAACAGTCTGCAATTTGAAAAAGACGCTGTATATTAAAAAACGTCAAAACCAGCGAGCCCGATTTTAAAGCAGATTAAAACCATAACTAAAAATGGCGGCTTACCACCTGTTAAAGGAGTGATACATGCACCCCAATGAGCAACTCATTCACCAGTTTTACCAGAGCTTTCAAAAACTGGACGCAGAAGCGATGGCAGACTGCTATCACAAAGACATCGAATTCAGTGATCCGGCCTTCCCTGATTTAAAAGGAAAAATGGCCGGAAACATGTGGCGCATGCTCTGCTCCCAGGCCACAAATTTTGAGTTAAGCTACTCAGATGTGATGGCTGATGGCATGTCCGGCTCTGCTTATTGGCAAGCCAGCTATGATTTTTCCAAAACCGGCAGACGGGTACACAACAAAATTCAGGCCAGCTTTCTGTTTGAAGATGGCAAGATCATTCAGCACGTAGACAGCTTTAATTTTTGGCGCTGGAGTAAAATGGCTCTGGGTCCTGCCGGTTTGCTATTGGGCTGGTCTCCACTGTTGCGCAATAAAGTCTCAGGTATGGCAAATAAAAGCTTAAAACAATACTGCGAAAAGCATCAGCTGGTTTAGCAGCACTAATGATCAGAAACGACCTGTAGCGCTTCTACCAATTTTTCCATTACATCTTTCCTGGCGGAGGTTTTGCGCCACACAAGGCCGATGGTTCTTTTCGGTACGGGTTCGGTAAAGGGTATATACTTAATACCGGCCTCGTTTTCCTGAATAGCGATTTTCGGCATAAAAGTGATGCCCGTGCCCGCTTTCACCATCTGGCGCAGGGTTTCCAGTCCCGTTGCACGGAAGTCTTGTTCCTCCGCTAACCCCTGGCGTTCACAAATTTCCAAAGATTGATCCCGTAAACAGTGCCCTTCTTCCAACAACAGTAGCTTGTGTTTCTTCAGGCATTTTTGATCCACTGTATCTCTGCTTGCTAATTTGTGATCGGGTGCAACTGCAAGACAAAACTCATCCTCAAACAATTCCTGAGACACCATGTAATCATCATGCACTGGTAACGCCAATAAAGCCGCATCGATTTCACCATGGCGCAACTTATCCATTAAGAACAATGTCTTATCTTCGATGAGTATCAAACGCAATTTGGGCATCACCTTTTTCACTTTGGTGACGATGTCGGGAAATACATAAGTGGCCAGAGTGGGAAATGCCCCCAAGCGAAATTTACCAGCCAAGGGATCGCGAGAACTCTCGGCAATTTCCTGAATAGATTCAATTTCGCTCATCACTCTTCTGGCGTAGGTGGCTATCTGGCTCCCGGTTTCAGTAAGCATGACCCGCCGATTAGTGCGCTCGAACAAAACCACCCCCAACTGCTCTTCCAGCTTTTTTATCTGCCCACTCAAGGTGGGTTGGCTGACAAAACACTGTTCTGCTGCCTGGCCAAAATGCTCAAGATCTGCCACCGCCAAAAAGTACTGTAAGTCTTTGATATTCATAGTTCACCTGAATATATAGGCAATACCTATTATTTACATAGAAACAAACGATTCTGCGGAAGAATAAATAATTGATAACCTGAAAACAATAGGAACGACCGAATATTTCATGAGTTTCTAAGATCTAATCAGACTTTTTATCGGTATCAAAATTACACGAACAGAGACGAGCAAATAGTTTCTCGTTCGTCAACCCTACAAGAGGATTGAATATGAAAACGTCCAGGTTATTTAAAACGACTGCGCTGGCAAGTGTCATCGCATTATCACTTTCCCAAGCGGCAATCAGCGCAGAGTCAAGCAAGCCAGGCGGTACAGTGGGTATGGGCAAAGTGGCCCCCACACAGGCTAAATCGAACTTATTTTGGTGGCCGGACCAAATTGATTTGTCACCACTTCGTGATCACGATACGCGCTCTAATCCGCTGGGCGAAGACTTCGACTACGCCAAAGCCTTCAAAGCATTGGATTACGATGCCCTGAAATCAGATATCAACGATGTACTCACCGACTCCCAAGATTGGTGGCCTGCAGACTGGGGTAACTATGGTCCCTTCTTTATCAGAATGACCTGGCACGCCGCTGGTACTTACCGGACTCATGACGGCCGGGGCGGCGCAGGCGGTGGTCAACAACGCTTTGATCCACTCAACAGTTGGCCAGACAATGGCAACCTGGACAAGGCTCGCAGATTACTTTGGCCGGTGAAACAAAAATACGGTGAAAGTATTTCCTGGGGTGATTTGATTGTGCTCGCCGGTAACGTTGCACTAGAAAACATGGGCTTTCAAACCTACGGCTTTGCAGCAGGTAGAGACGATGACTGGGAGCCAGATATGGTGTATTGGGGCCCTGAAGTGGAAATGCTGGCCAGTGACCGCAGAGATACAGATGGCAAGTTGAAAAAACCGCTGGCAGCAGTGCACATGGGACTCATTTACGTGAACCCCGAAGGTCCGGGCGGTAAACCCGATCCGCTGGGTTCGGCCAAAAACATCAGAGAATCCTTTGGTCGCATGGCCATGAACGACGAAGAAACCTTGGCGTTAATCGCTGGTGGCCACACCTTTGGTAAAATGCACGGCGCCCACAAAGCGTCGGAATGTGTTGCAGCGGAACCGGGCGCGGCCCCTATCGAGGATCAAGGATTTGGCTGGAAAAACAAATGTGGCAAAGGTCACTCTGAAGATACAGTAACCAGTGGCCTGGAGGGAGCATGGACACAAGCCCCTACACGCTGGACTTCCTTGTACCTGGAAAATCTGCTTAAGTTTGACTGGAAACAAACCCGTAGCCCGGCCGGGGCTATTCAGTGGATCCCTACCGATGAATCGCTACACAAATCTGTTCCCGATGCTCACATTAAAGGGAAATATAACCCGCCGGTGATGACTACTGCGGATCTGGCACTGAAGTTTGATCCGGAGTACCGTAAAATCGCAGAGCGTTTTCGCGCCAATCCAGAAGAGTATCGCCTGGCATTCGCCAAAGCCTGGTACAAACTAACTCACCGAGATATGGGACCTAAAGCCAACTTCTGGGGCAGTGAAGTACCTGAGGAAGAGCACATTTGGATGGATCCCATCCCTGCAGCCGATTACAAAACGGTATCAGACCGAGACGTAAAGAAACTGAAAAAAGCAATTCTGGATTCAGGTCTTACGGTTTCAGAACTGGTGCGCGTGGCATGGGCATCAGCGTCCACCTACAGGGATTCAGACATGCGCGGGGGCGCCAATGGTGCACGTATCGCTTTAGCCCCCCAAAAGGACTGGCCAGTTAACAACCCGGCAGAAGTACAAAAAGTACTAGGCAAGCTGCAAGACATCAAACAGGACTTTGATGGCAAGCGCAAAAAAGTATCATTGGCGGATCTGATTGTATTAGGCGGTGCAGCCGCTATTGAAAAAGCCGCTAAAGATGCAGGAGTAGAAGTATCAGTACCCTTTGCACCGGGACGCGGTGACGCAATTCAAGCACAAACAGACGTAAACTCGTTCTCCTTCCTCGAACCGAAAGCGGATGGCTTCCGGAATTACTACAGTGAGGGCTATTACAAATCTCCGACTGATGCCCTCATCGATAAAGCCGATCAGCTGGCGTTGACCGTACCTGAAATGACCGTTTTAGTGGGTGGCTTGCGTGCTTTGGACGCCAATACAGATAATGCTCAACACGGTGTATTCACCGACAAGCCAGGTACGCTGAATAACGACTTCTTCGTTAACTTGCTGGATATGTCTACTCAATGGCGAAAAACCGATAACCCGGGACTCTATGAGGGCGTGGACAGAAAAAGCGGCGCGGTTAAATACACGGCCACACCGGTAGATTTGATTTTCGGCTCCAGTTCTGAGTTACGTGCAGTTGCGGAAGTGTATGCTTTTGACGGCAGCCACGAACGCTTTGTAAACGACTTCGTTGCCGCTTGGGTAAAAGTTATGCAGGCTGATAGATTTGAACTCTAATCCGGTTCAAAATTCATAACTTTTAAATGGGACACCTTGGGTGTCCCGTTAATTTATCCCGTTTGTTATTTCAAACCCCATTTTGTTTTAAGCTTTTGCAGTTTTCCGCTGACTTTTAACTTATCCAGTGCCCTCTTAAAACGGCTCACCAGCTCAGGCTGGCTGTCTTTTTGAAAAGCGATGGACAACTCGCTGTCCAAATCTTTCGCTCGATGAACCTGTTGCACAAAACTCTCTGGAAGGTTTAACTTCTTCAGTGCGGGTAACATTGCAGTTTCAGCGGCGATAATGATATCTGCGCGCCCTTTGATCAGCATATTCACGCGATTTGCTTCACTGACATTGCTATCCCCTCCCCCCATAACATACAAACTGGAAAACCCGTTGCTACGTAGCAGTTGATGAGTGGTGGCTTCTTTCACCACAGCAATTCGATATTGTTGAAAATCCGACAGGATATCTGAGCTTACGATGCCCGACTGTGACAAACTCCAGAAATACAGCGTTTCCGTAGCAATGCTGCCCACCCAAGCAAAGAGCGGCTCTCTCTTGGGTGTGCGGCCTATGGAAAAAATCATGGTATCGGGAGTGGTAAGTGCATTTTGGTATGCCACCGCCCAGGGTAATAACTCAATCTGCAATTCATCTCCAGTGATAGCAGCGAGCTCATTAACCACATCGATACTGTATCCGGTTAGCTGATTATCTGCATCCAATTGCTGGTATGGGAAGAACAGCTCTGTAACCACATTTACCGGGCGTGCGTTCACCACCCCGCAGAAATACAACGTGATAAGGAACAAAATCCCTCTTCGCATAATCAACAGTACCTATGCCAGAATCTTAAATACTCAATAGTCATTAGCATAACGCCGTTACAGAAAGTTGCCAATGTTGTCGGCATCTTTGCACTAATACTTTAGGATAATAAAAGAGAGGACAGAAAGGTGGTTTCCCACCTTTCCAGGGAGACGCACTGAGTGCTTGCAGGTTCACTACGCCTGCACAATCACTATACTGAATAATGTTCCTTCGCAAAGCACCTGAGTGACGTATGGCTAGTTTGCTGACACGAGTGGCAGATCTGTGGGATAAACCGGGTATGGCCTTCCTGTGGAGACTTTAATATCCGGCCTATTTTATATAGAGCATCTCATCCCGAGTGGGTGCCATTACCGCAAGAACCTTGTTCTGCAAGGGGTGTGGCACTCCTGCGTCAGTCATGGCATTGATAAACAAATCGACACCGTGATTAAAATCACTTTCGTTCAGGTTCATCCCGGTATGTACTTCTGCCATAGTATCGCCGGTATACTCGCACCCCCCGCCAGTTAATGAGCACAAGTGTTCATTGAGCTTTTCTCTGAAGCGAGCGATATCGGAACCCCGAAAATAGCTGAGCATGATGTCATCCCTTTCAATTTCAGTAATAAAGTTATCCACTATATCGGAAACCTTAGATGCTCCACCTAGCTCCTGATACAAAGACTGCTGCGTAGTGGCACAAGCGCTGAGTAAAACCAAGCTTATAACGATTAATAATTGCTTCATAAGATCACCAAATTTGCCCGCTGATTGACAGATACAATCCATTTTGGTCCTGAACGCCAGCAATGCTACCCAGCTTGGCATAGGCCAAGGTGACATTAACATCTTTTGATGGAATCCAGGCAATGAAGACATCCTTCCAATCATCCTCTCCTAGCCCTAAGTTGTCTGGTTTTTGCCGGTATTCTATTCCAACAGCGAAATGCCTTGAGAGTAGCACGCCCAGCGAACCTTCGAACATAACTTCATAATCATCGTCATCCACTTGACCAAAGCCCAAAAGACCGGTTTGATTCGCTTTGGTGGCCCTCAATGTGGTGTTCCACACCGTGTTGTAACCAAAAAAGCCCCCCAGATGTACTTTGGTAGCCGCGATATAAAAATCAGTACCACTGTCCGCGTTATCAGCACCTACTGCCGCAGCTATGGCTCCATCATCCAACACTTTATGCTGTAATCCGACACTCACTTGTGGCCAATCACTGTAGACAACATCACCATAAATTCGGTATTTGAGGCCATAAATATTCTGTTTTATTTCTGCGCCTAAAGGCTCTACATCGAATTTGTGCTGGGCGATACTGATTTCTATCCGATCGTAAAAGGACAAACTAGCCCCCAACACATCCAGCTGAAAATCATCGACATTAACCCGGGTATAAAACGCCGTTGCCGCCACCTGATCGCGACTGTCATATCCCGCCAACGTTGCCCAGGGTACGATACCCCCACCTCCCGAGCCTTCCAGCATATTCAGCCCTGCTGTACCAATCAATTTTCCCGTTGCAGCCTGTATTACCGGGCTTGCCAGCAATATCAGCAAAAGAAAGAATGGTCTTGTGCATCGATTGTTGTTTTTCACCATCAAGTTACTCGTTAGTTTGATTCAGTTATTCATTGGTCTGTAGATGTCTTCAGCTACGGCGCTGGTTTGTGTTCACTCGCTGCCAAAAGTACCGGAGCCAAAAGTTGAAGTGTTTTCTTTTTGTAGTACAGGTAACAGACTTAATGTTAATAACCTATTCTCATCGCCTGACATGGTCAGACTTTCAGTTTTGCTACCAGTTTGCGACATACGGGGATGCCAATAACTCACTGCGCCGGTATCGGGCAACTGCACCACGCCATTTTTATCAGTCAATGCCATCGCTGAATTGGGCTCAGCAACGTAGATATAGCCAATCATTTGATCGTGAATATTGCACCCCAGTGCCACCACCCCGGGACGAGCGAAGTTGATTGGTGCTACCGGCCTGTTGCGATAAAGCTTAATTTCGAAGGGGTTACTTTCGGAAAAACTGTAAACGTGATGGCGAATGTTATCACTATTGGGAAAATCCACATCCTGACCAGCAACAATCGCTGTGACATGAGGCACAAATTGCCTATCAATCTGATCCACAACAACCGGCTGTGCCTGAGCTTGCGTAGGCTTATCAGAGGGCCAGGTAAACACAACATCAGGTACGGGATTACCTTCCTGATCCACCACTGTCACCTCAGAGGCAATGGCAGCTTGTACCACCAAACTAAAGATGCACAATAGTTTTAACAACAAATACCCTCGCTTCATCCAGCCCTCTTTTCTTTGCTCACTTGCAACATTCCAACCTCATAACAATTATAAATGCTAGGTTATCTAACCGTGATTTACCACAGCAGTTATTCATTGCCACTGAATTTGGCACTCTATTTTTTACTGTCCTGCGCTTTTACCAAGCTGTTCAGTTTCACCAAATGCAGAATTCCCGTTGCCAGAATGATCAGCAAAAACCACAACATCCATTGACTCTTGATACTGTATAAAAAGCTATAAAGCACACCACTGAGCAATAAGAAGATACCCACTGTCGTGTTCCCTGCTCCCACAAATCCGAGTCGGTTATTCTCATTGGTTACGTTCAATAGAAGTGTTTTTCTGCCAACTCTGATACCGTCGTACCCCACCAGAAGAAGATAAAACAAAACGAAATTCAGCCAATGCGGTAGTGCTTCTACAGCCCAAATAATGCTGAGCAAGGCCACTAAACACAAACAGGAGGCAACAAATAAGGTCAGGATGTTGCGCTTATCCGACATCCATCCCCACAAATAAGAAGCGGTTAGCGCCGATAATCCCGATGCAAGTACCAGCCACCCTATCGCTAATTGCGCCCCCTGAGCCATAACAACAGTGATAAAAGGAATGGCTAACATGGCATGCAACAAAAAGCACCGACTGAGCACCATGTGTCGCAATAATACGTTATTGCTAAATTGCGCAAAAATACTCGGGGTCGCTTCCTTATCCTTCGCTTCTGTGCTTGTTTGCACCGAGAAACTGAACAGTAATGCCACGATTACCGATACCAAAACAACCACAAAACCCATGTTGATCAACCGTCGATTTTCGCCAAAAAAATCTCCTATCAACAACAGGGCAAAAACGATACTCAACGCACCCGACAACGAAGATACCAGGCCTGTAAATCGGCCTCGCCTTTGTTTCTCTATCACATCTGCCTGAATATCTTTGCTGAAAACTGAGGTAAACGCTCGCCCCAGACTCAAGACCGTTAAGGATAGTAAAATCCCCCAAGGCATGAGCTCTTCTGTGAGGAGCAAGCCAGTAAAAACAAATCCAGATACACCGAAAAGCTGCACAGCAATTCCAATTCGCCATCCAAAATCCCGGCGAGAGTGACAGCCCAAAGCACTTTGCTGAATCCACCATTGCGGCAGCATGGAGCCCGCCTCTCGAATTGGAGCCAGCAGCGGTAACAGCCATGCACCACCGGGCAAAGAAGCAATTAACCAAGGTAATGTTGTCTTGGGAGAAATCAGCAGGTCGATAACTTTATTATTGATCTGCGCCAGAAGCAGCGCCGCCTTTTGTTTCATTCTTACCTCTTCATGGCGTGTACAGTGAAAAAATTTCCGCCACGTGAAATCTTTACATACGATATTGCGCTCTCGAAGTTCAATCAAGTTTTTATGTTATTGATTTTATTGAATTTAACAATCTTGGTTTGGTAGTTGCTTAGTTTGAATGGCCATACTAAACAGCACTTAACTTAGAGCCAAAGGAGAAAAGGAGCAACATGATCGAGTTAATCATCGTTTTCGTACTAATCACCGTCTGGCTGTCGAGATTTAAAAACGTTTCCGAGTTTATTCAAACCCTGATCTGTTGCTTTTTGCTGGGTGTTGTCAGTTTGCGCATGTTGCGCATGGCGACAAGGTCACTATTGAATCGCCGCTGTAACTAATTCAAGCATAAGGAAACATGACATGAAAACACCGAAAAGCAGACCCTTTTCCCTCTACTACTGTGGCGCAACATTACTGCTTCTGGTGCCAGTAATATTGTTGCCCTCACCGCTGATCAGTGCATTTTTCGGCTGGGCGGCAATCTCATTCGCGATCGTAGCGAGTGCCTATCTTTTTAAAACACCGCAGATTTTTCGAAAAAAACAAGATGGCCGTATTCCAGCCGCTATCTCATGGTTACTTTGGCCGTTTCTGCTTTGCGTGCACCTTTACAACAAGGTGGCGCGCAAGCGTGATCCTGTTCCACCACTGCAAGAAATAGTTCCCGGCCTTTACCTGGCAAGAAGACTCCAACCCGGCGACATAGAAGAACTGGAAAAACACAATATCTCTTCCATACTGGACGCCACTGCAGAATTCGATGCCTTGCAATGGACCGCGACTTCTGCGGATATGTCCTACCTGAACATACCGATACTGGACCACCAATATCCGAGAGAGGACGAGGTTCTCAAAGCCATTAACTGGATCCACGGACAACGAGCCAGTAATAAAAATGTAGTGGTTCACTGTGCATTGGGAAGAGGTCGCTCTGTATTCCTCGTAGCGGCTTATTTACTCACACAAAACAGGGACAAAACGGTGCGCGAGGTATTGACGGATATCAATGTCATCCGACAGACCGCAGGTTTAAACATGTCGCAATTGCGCGCATTAGAAAAAATCCATCAAAGCGAAAAGATAACGCTATATCCCAACGCCTGGATTGTGGCCAACCCCGTATCTGGCGGCGGGAAATGGCCACAATATCGCAAACAGATCTGCGACTTATTGGGTCAGTACTACGCTCTTACCGTGGTGGAAACGACAGAAGACTGTGACGGTAAGGAATTAGCTCAAAAAGCCGTAAAAGCAAATGCGGATATGGTCATCGCCGCAGGTGGTGATGGCACCGTGAATGAGGTTGCAGATGTGCTCAAAGGCACTGCGATGCCAATGGGATTAATCCCCTTAGGCACCACCAATGCCCTGAGTCATGCTCTTTGGGGATTTAAAGCCAAGGCATTTCCGATAGAGACAGCCTGTGATGCCTTAATCCAGCGCAAAATTGAGAAGTTTGATATTGGTCTGTGTAATGAAGAGCTATTTACCCTGGTGCTGGGCATCGGTTTTGAATCGAGAATGATCGAACTTGCCGACAGAAACAACAAAAATGAATCAGGACAACTTGCTTACTTAAATGGTTTGTTTCAAGCGATTAACGAAGATCAACAACACCATCTTGAAATCAAGTTCAACGATGAAGACTGGTTAACACTGAGCACCAAAAGCTTAGTAATTGCCAATTCAGCACCCCTGTTCACGTTGCTGGCTCAAGGAGGTGGAAGGCCCGACGCCAAAGACGGCAAACTAGATATCACCTGGCTGGATGAAACTTACCAGCAAGGCACGGTGAGCGGCATGTTGCAACTGTTATTGTCAGAGGTAAATGAGCCTCAAAACCCTACCTTTAAACACAGGCAAGCGGAACAAGTCACCCTCAAAGCAGATGAGCAGATTACCTACAGCCTGGACGGTGAAATGAGGAAAGCCAAATCATTAAGCATTAGCGTGTTGCCGGAAGCATTGCAAATTATCACCTTACCTGAGAACTAATTATCCAGGGAATAAAGGCATCAACCCTAATTCAGTGGAAAACCATTGAAAAATTTTCAGTCCGGTGTGTAAAAAACACCTGTTGGAGCAAACTAGAGCGGCTTTGAATGTAATTCAAACTAAAATTTTATCTTAGATTTCAAACATTTAAAAAATTTTAAAAGCTAGCATCAATTTTGCTTTGATACTTACATAAACAATGAGGAGAGTATCATGTGTTTTAACAGCGTTCTTATTCAGGTAAGCAGTGACAATAGTTTCCAACAACGCATTCATTGGGCTCAAAAACTGACCAGTGCTGAAAATAGCCGAATTCACGGTGTTTACTTTCAATCTGGGCTAAGCACTATGGCGGAGGCTGCACCTGATTTAGTCATGGCTCCGGAAGGCGTGGCCTATGTTCCAGAGATAGCTAAAAACAGTAAAACCATTTTAAAAGAAGATTTGCAAAACGTTCGCAAGCTGATCAACGCGTCGAGCCTTGATGACAAAAGCTTTCACTGGATGACGGTGCCCGGTGAACTGGCTGAGCAGCTTCCCCTTGTATCGCTAACCCATGACCTGGTAGTGCTCAGCAGAAACTGGTTCAATGGCTATGACAAGGTTAAACTCAATTCTCTTTTACCCGACCTGTCCGCCTCGCTAAGTGCCCCCTTGCTGGTATTACCCGAACACGTGCCAGAGCACGAATTCTTTAAAAAACCTCTAGTTGTTTGGGATAACAGTGCCCAAGCCGCTCGTGCACTAAAAAGTGCGCTGCCATTGCTAACTAAAGTGGGTACAACCGGTATTTTCTGTGATTTTCACGGTAGCGATGAATACGACATTGTCGCACTTGAAGAAGTTGCTTCATGGCTTGAATGTCATGGCATTACTGTGACAACGGTAAACAGTGCGCAGGACAACAAGTCACTCTCTGCTTCAATCCACGACGTGGTTGCCGAGAACAATCACGACATCGTTATCATCGGGGCCCAACAGGAATCTATGTTGCGCAACATGGTGTTTGGCAATCAAACAGAACAAGTCCTGGCCCAGTCCAGCGTCCCTGTATTGATCAATAATTAAGTCTGCTTTTTGGCAGAAAGAGTTAATAACCCAAAGCGAGTTTGAAATGCCTGATTTACAAGAATTCATCCAGCAACTTGAAGAGCAAAATGCGCCTGACTCTCTATACGTATCTATGGTGCGTCAGGAAGCAAAAGCGTTGTCGCAGTTGTTAGAAAAAAATCCCTCACTGCTCAAGAGACGTGTTTTTCAGCGTCTGTGCCTGCCGGATAGGGTTATCGAATTTAAAGTATCATGGACAGATGACCAAGGCATTCCACAAGTCAATCGCGGCTGGCGGGTACAACACAGTAATGTCGTCGGACCATACAAGGGCGGCTTACGCTTTCACCCTGCTCTGGGTTTATCCACATTGAAAGCCTTGGCATTTGAACAAAGCTTTAAAAATGCCCTGACAGGATTGCCCATTGGCGGTGCTAAAGGCGGTGCCGATTTTAACCCGAAAGGTCGCAGCGACGCTGAAATAATGCGCTTTTGTCAGGCTTTTATGAGTGAATGTTATGCCGAGATTGGCCCCAATAGAGACATACCCGCCGGTGATATCAATGTAGGAAATCGTGAAATTGGCTATTTGTTTGGTCAATACAAAACATTAACTCGGCAGTTTGAAGGGGCCATCACCGGAAAAGCAGGCGATTTTGGCGGTAGCCAGGGACGCAGTGAAGCTACAGGTTTTGGCGTGATCTACTTTGTCGAAGAGTTGCTAAAAAGCCAAGATGAGACACTGGAGGGAAAAGTCCTGGCCATCTCAGGTGCCGGCAATGTTGCCCTGCATGCCGCCCTAAAGGCAATTCAAAGCGATGCTCGTGTTATTACGCTATCCAACAGCCGTGGCCTTCTGGTTGCTGAAAATGGACTTACGGAAAAGCAGATTAACTGGCTACTTGAACAACAGCAGCAACTAGATAATTCACTGGAAGAAGCTGCCAAAGAGTTTGATTTACAGTATGAAAAAGACAGCAAACCATGGCAGAAAAACTGTGATATCGCCCTTCCCTGCGCCACTCAAAATGAACTTAACATTGAGGATTTAAAACAACTCAAAGAATCCGATTGCCTCGCCATTGTAGAAGGCAGCAATATGGCCCTGACCGATGAAGCGCTGAATGCCATAGCAGACTCGGATCTTCTATTTGGCCCAGGTAAAGCAGCCAATGCGGGTGGTGTCGCGATATCAACCTTGGAAATGACTCAAAATGCCACCTTCTCACCCATGACATTTGACGATGTTGACCAAGAATTACAGCGCATCATGCAGGCCATTTTTAAACGCTGTATGGACAACGCCCCCGAAGACTCAGACAAACCAGATTTGCACAAAGGCGCCAGTATCGCAGGCTTTAAGATTCTTTCGGCAGCATTGCTGGCGCAACAGGGGTAGAGTTGTGTGTTAGAGGATGGAGACGTGTTGTCCTTTGGATATCCCCCGACAAACTTCTTTTGTAGGTTTTGACTTGATCTGACAGATTACACTTTTAACTGTGCTTCTTTTACTCAGCACCAGATATCTGATTGGTAACACCCCATTGCGGTCGTTCATTAAACAATGTAAATCGGACGGCTTCAGATAATTTGCTGACGTTCAATTCTGAAATAAGTTGAAGCAACTAATGTTGAAAAGGCAAATGACGAAGACAACGGCAACTAACTCTGCATAATAGTTAAAAATATAGGCGGATAAGCTGATACTGGGTGAATAAACTATCAAAGAAGATATGTTGGGCTATTCAACTGATGTTAAGTAGTCCCAGATACTCTATCGAGCCTTTACCATATTTATCCCAATTGAAACAGACGCTGCAATCTAATATCGGAATCACAAATACCAAACTGGACACGCGTTATGTTCTATCCGCAGCCGCCCCCCTCTTAAGGAGAGAGGGAATGCTGTTCATCATTATTGTCCCTCACTCTTTTCCTAACGAGACCTCATTGCCACTTTCACAGTGATGACTGCATTGCTCTGGCAAGTTAAACCACTGCTCTTGCAGAACGCTTCCATCTTGTTTCTTCGAAGGCCTTGCTTGACCCGGCCACCGATTAAACGAGCGAGATTTCAAATAATCTGGTGCGGCCAGTGGGATGTCTGTCTCGCGCATTCCAAATTCAATGCGTGTTACACCGTCATCATAGCCTGTCATATAGTCGGTACCGTTGGAATTACGAATATAAAACATCTTAGAAGAAGGACGGCGCACTGCGATATCTGCCAGACCGTCTCCATCATAATCGGCTGGTACTGGGATATCTTCTTCTTCCATACCAAATTGAAAACGTGAGATACCATCATCATGCCCAGTGATTAAATCTACACCCGAAGAGTTTCGGATGTACCACATCTTTGTTCCGGGGCGTCTGACAGCAATATCTGCTTTACCGTCACCATCATAATCAGCAGGCACAGGAATATCCCCAATGACCAATCCAAAGCGGATCCGAGTAATACCATCTTCATTATTGGTAACATTATCGACCCCCGTTGAATTTAAGATGTACCAGGTCGAGGTTGAGGGTCTTCGTATTGCAATGTCGGTTCTACCATCACCATCATAATCGGCAGCTACCGGAATATCCTCTGCGCGTCTACCAAACACTAGCCGAGTGACCTTATCATCATTCTTGGTGATTTTATCAATGCGCGAGTTAAGAATATACCAGGTAGAGGTTGAAGGTCTTCGTACTGCAATATCAGTTCTACCGTCACCATCATAGTCGCCGGGTACTGGGATATCTTCCGCCTGAAAACCAAAGCGAATGCGCGAAATGCCATCATCATTATTGCTGATATAATCGACACCACTGGAGTTGCGTACATACCAAGTCTGGGTACTGGGGCGCCTGAAGGCAAAATCCATTCTATCATCTCCATCATAAAAACCCGGAACCGGTATATCTTCCTCTCGAAGTCCGAATTCCATCCGCGTAACATCATCATTGAAATTGGAAGTCGGATCTAAACCCTGTGAGTTTTTCACATACCACATACTTTGCGATGCCCTTCTGACGCCAATATCGGCAAGACCATCACCGTCAAAGTCGTACAACTTATCTCTTGCATTTATGAGTGGGTCAAGGATTTGGCCTTTATCCTGAATGACAATCACAAGCTCTCTGTCATCTGCCTCAACAAGGGCATTCGCGTCTTCATGAAAAAGTAAATCCGGCAATTTTATGCGTAAACTCAGATAGGCGGTCTCCTGGAGTTCTTTCACCTCAAGTGTAGACAGTGTCAGTGTGACACTCTGCTGGCCATCTTCAAAAAAGATACTTTCTGGCAGGTCCTCAAAATATCGCTCAGCACCGTTTGTCAGCGCCATCCAGTAAATATCGAGTTGAACTGAACCCGAATTATCATCAAGTCGATGAAAGGTAATATCAACTTGCTCTCCTTCTTTGACGACAGCGTTTTTAATCGTTTTAAATCCAAACTTAGACTTGGACTCCAAAAGTTCATTGATATCATCCTCTGGATGGCGTTTTATGGTCACGGTAGCGTAATTAGTTCCTTTAATCTCTACACTCGAACCTTGAACGTCTTCAATGGAGAACGAATAAGCTTCATCCGGCTCACTGTAATCTCGATCAAAATATGGCAGCATGCTGATTGAATAAAACCGATTTCCTGATTCTAAGGTGAACGAATCATCAATTGCCTGATAATCGTCATTCTCGGCAACTGCCGTGCCATCTGTTGTTTTTATTCGAAGTTGAACATCTTCATCGATACTGCCATAGCGAACAAGACCATACTCTACCGTTCCAAACCCCTCGTAAACCTGCCCCTCGTTACTTTTCAATGTTAGCGAAACAGAGGCGTTTTCATTATTGGTTGGGTCAGTGCTCTGTGCAATTTCATCTGCGTTAGGTACGCCATCCTCATCGTAATCATTGCGTTCATCATTGGTATTACATCTCTTGCCGTCATCATACCACTTGAAGTTTCGCCACTGCCTGTAGGAGGCATTGCGAAGGTATTCCAATTGCCAACAATACGGACGATCATCGTAGAAATCTGAACGGTAGTAGGTATTTATGTCATTTAAAAACGGCAATTCAAATAGCCCAGAGATATCCTTCAATTGTGTGGATTCCGATAGCCAGAATTGCTCAAGCCTGCCGAGCGGTTTCAAAAAATCCAGATTTTCAATATCAAGATGGGATACCCGTAGCTCTCTCAGTTGAGATAATGTCGGGAGTGTGTTGATCTCCAGTTCCTGATTCCCCGAAAGATGCAAAACCTCTAGCCCCGGTGTGTTTGATAGCGGACTGAGGTCGGTTAGAGCGTTGTTGTTGGCGTATAGCCAGGTCAGATTTGCTGTACCGGACAGAAAGTCCAATGAACTCAGGCCGGTGTTATCGGCAAAAATACGCGTCAGATATGGCAAATTTGACAGCCCGGTGAAAGACGATAACGGCGTATTGTTTAGATAAAGTTCCGCAAGTCTCTTAAAGCGCGAAGTTGTAGCCAGTGAGGATACATCGCTGCCGCTCATATCAAGATGTGATAACCAGGAAGAATCAGGCAGTGCTGAAATGGATTTGATTGGCGTATTTCTGGCTTCCAGTCTTTGTAAAAAGTGTACGTCCAATGATGCCAGACTTGAAATGTCAGTGTCATTGATGCGGAGTGAAGTCAGTGAGGGCAAAGACCAGGTATCGGATGTCAGCGTGCTAATCTTCGTGTTGCTGACATCGAGTTCTTTTAATCCTTTTACCACTTTGAGGGAGCTTGCATCGGTTATCGGGTTGTCCACCAAATACAAGTTCGATAAATACTGATACCGCGATAAATCTGGTACGCGTGTGAGCTGATTATTGCGTAGAGATAAGGTGAATAAACTATCAATGCCCGAAAGAATTTGTGATACAGCACTATCCGTTAACCCTGTATTAATCAACGACAGATATTTCAGTGAGCGTTTGTGGTGAAGTACGTCAAGGCCTTGCTCTATTGCAACATCCGAGTTAGATTTGTTTGAAATATACAAGCCTTTCAGGACTGTTAAAGGGGCCAGCGGAGATAAATCGCTGATTTGACTGTTAGCTATCTCCAGATAATTAAGAGAATCAAACGCGGCAATTCCCTCAAGGGAGAGCACTGAGTCATCTCCCCACGTAAAACAATCTACTGAACTAATCTGCGAGGTCAGTGTGACATCTCCTCTACGATTGACCTGGTCGCTAATGCATTTTTTTAATACTGTATCGGTTATCTGTGACAGTGCATCATCAATAGATGTCTGTTCGGGGTTACGTGGTGCGGTACTGACCAAATTATCACGCACATTGTTAACGGCGCTAGTGGCATCTGACGCATCGTTGTCAAAATCCCATGGTGAGCCGCTTAGCGTGATATCTGTTCGGGGTAATCCACAGGCAGTCACACCACACAGTTTATCTGGATTGGCAAACCGAGGGACTACTCGGGCATACGTCGTATCATAGCCCATGATGGTGGTAAACCCCTTTTTATCCGGACTTTCCATTCTAAAACCACGACCGTAGGAAAAAGGGTTGCCATAGTTACCTTGCTGCTGTGAGTGGCCCAGCCCGAAAATGTGGCCCATCTCATGCGCAAAAACATCGACATTGACATTACTCGATGTCACGCCATACATAAGATCATAGCTTTTGAAAAATGCGTTTGGCGAGTAGGCCAAGCCGGCTAAACCCAGACTAAGGTCAGCCTGCATAAACGTCATCACCACATCTGCCCCATAGCGGGAACGTTCAAGAGCCACGTTTTCAAAGGGTGGATAGCCTTCACGCACAGCTTCTAAAACCGAAGGCATGAAATCAAAATCGGCATCGATTTCCATTGTGGCCACCAGGTTGACGCGAAGATCAATGTCAGAGGCTGATAAAGCGAAGTTAAGCCAATTCACCTGATGGTCAAAAAAGCCTTGGGGATCGTTTTTCATATCCGATAGGGTGTCCGTCGTATAGACCATCAAAAGGTCTACAACCTTCTCATCATTGTCAAACCATGCATTTGATGAAGGAGATGGCACAGCTTTAACATGAGTGGATGTTGAGTCTTGGATGTTGTTGCTGGCTTTGGACGGTTGTTGACGATTGGTGCGCTGTTTTTTCGTTTGCGAGCGTGGCTTACCAAATTCAGCGTAGATATCAGGAATAATATAATCAGGTTTGTCGTGCTGAGGTAGTGTCGCTTGGCTTAGGGTAACCATTTGATGATTTCCAGAAGCCATAACGTCAACTTCAGTGGTCGCAAGGCTCATAAACACACTGGTCTGACTAATAGTGATAAGAGAAGTCAGCGGGATGTCGGCATCTTCATTTTCCAAGAAAATACTTTGCGTGCCGTGTTGCCCCTTTACGACATCAACGACGTTGGCGTTTGACGCATCTTTACCAAGATTGATATTAATCGTATCGCCTGGTGTCAAACCCTTCAGAGAATGAATATTAGCCAGCGTAAGAGAAACTGACTTATCCTCCCCAACCAACTCGTTCACCGTCTTATCCGATGTTGCGGAAGTCTTTTCAAAAAGTGGTAAGCCCACTTTTGCGATTGAATTTGCGCTGAAGGTTACTAGAACTATGGATAAAACTGCTTTTATCATGTGTATCCCTTAAATCTCAATTGTTCCAAAGAATGTCCATCTGTCACGCTGTGAGCCATCTGACAACCTTTTAACCATTAATAAAACTAAAATATTGCTATAACGTATTCGACGACAAAACCCTCAAAGCAAATGCCATAATTCGAACTAGCGGAGGCAAAAATATCATACTTAATCAATAACCTATGTAAGACATTTGCCATACTTTAGAGGAAAAAACCAAATGGCGCTACTGAACCGTATATCTGTTGATAAGCTCGATCGAATATCTATCATGTAAACAAAGGAACTTAACTGTGCTGAAGATGAGCACACTCAATATCATTAAAATACTAAGGGTCGGAGCGATAGCAAACACGATGTCCGTCCCGTCGAATCTGATGTAATTAATGATGTAGGTAAGCATTGAACTGCAGGGATGCAGTGAATGCCATTTGTACAAGGAACATATAAACGGCAAGTGCCTTGGCCATAGGGGGTTAAAGGGGGGCTCCCCTTCGAAGAAAACACATCAGAACACTGCAGTTAATAGTTCTGGACAGGCAAAACCATATTCGATGAATATAAGTTCGAATTGAACTGAAGGGTTGCAGATAATCCCCCATTTCCCCTCATAAAGCGCCATTGAAAAACGTTAAGCAAGTTGCCGGTGATTTTCAGGGATGAAAATCAAGTCACGCCTAAGCATGGACGCGCATCGTGACGACGGGTAAGCGTAATGCGGGGAGCCTTTTTCTTTCGCATACGGTTTCTTTTTAGCAAAAAGACAAATTCATCGGGAATGAATTTGGACAGCTTTAGCTGTCTTCAGGGAAATACAAGGATGTATTTCACAAATAATGGTATGGACCCTCTCCTCTCCAAAGGCATCACAATGTGCCAGGATAGAGTTGCGAAAAACTATCAAGAGAAGAGGGTCACATGAATAAAATAACAATCGGGTTAGATACTGCCAAGTCTGTTTTTCATCTGGTGTTTAAAAACACCTGTGGACGGATTCTTAAAAAGAAGAAGTTGAAACGCCATCAGGTAATGCACTTCTTTGCTTACCAACAGGATGTTGTAGTCGCCATGGAAGCTTGTGGAGCGAGTCACTATTGGTGCCGGAAGATTAGTGAATGTGGGCATGAAGTAAAAGCTGTCCCACCGCAACATGTGGCACCTTTTCGTAAAGGTAATAAGAGTGACTACAACGATGCTATTGCCATCGCCGAAGCGGCAATGAGAGAGGATATGCGCTTTGTGCCTGTAAAATCGGAAGCTCAACAGGATATTCAGTTAGTACACCGCGTACGAGAAAGGCTCATTAGACAGCGTACAGCACTGAGCAATCAGGTCAGGGGATTACTGGCCGAGTATGGCATTGTTTTCCCAAAAGGCTTAAGTCAGCTGACTCAGGGAATGGCAGATGTTCTGAATGATGACACAAGCGAGTTAAGCCAATTGGCCATAGACGAATTTCACTATATGTGGATAGAACTTAATGAGTTGGAATCCAGAATAAAACGAGTTGATAAGCAAATTGCCATTATCGCCAAAGAAAACGCAGTATGTCAGAGGTTGCTGACAATGACAGGCGTTGGACCTGTCATTGCAACGGCTATGTTTGCGGCTATTGGCAAAGGCGAAGGTTTTGACAGCGGCAGACATTTAGCTGCGTGGCTCGGGTTAGTGCCAGGGCAACACAGTACCGGTGATAAGCCCAGATTGTTGGGGATAACCAAACGGGGGAATACCTATATGCGCACCCAGTTAATCAACGGTGCAAGAGCGTCGCTCAGGCATGCCAGTAAAAAAGAGGACAAGATCAGTCTTTGGAGCACACAATGTTTGACAAGGATGAGTTTTAACAAAGCCTGTGTGGCGCTAGCTAACAAAATGGCGCGAATGGCTTGGGCAATGCTGAACAATGAGCAGAATTATCGTTATGCAGAGGCTGATTAAATCACGCAATAAACAAGTATAAAATCGACAGATAACAGTGAATAACTCTACTCTGGAAATTGCTTAAGACAACAATATTGATGGTTAACGGTTCATAACCATCCGGCTTAAATCAGCACATACCAAAGGCTCCTGAAGCCGTAGAAATGATTTGAACGTCGGATGCGAAATTCCATCAGGGCTATAGAGTAAAAATACTCTAACAAAAAAGCCGAATATATGGCCGCACTGAATCATGTTAATCACGCAATATAGTGTCTTGCAATCGGAGAGGGTCCATATATGGTATGTGGACCAAAGGGATTTGGTTCAGAAAAGCCATGGATGGCGTTTGTCAGGCTACATTGAAGTCAAAAAAGATATTGGGATTCTTAAGACTAAAATCCAGCCTACACTGTGTCCGTAGGATCAGATTTACCAAAAAACTAAATTCCAACTTATCCAAAACGCCCAGCTAATCCTCGTCCTTTTGATACTTCTCAAGCTTGTTGTACAAGGTTTTTACACTTACCCCAAGCTGCTCAGCCGTTTCGGTTTTGTTGCCGTCATTGTCATCGAGGGTATTGAGAATCGCTTGTTTCTCAAGCTCTTCTAAGGCCATGCCAGTGGGTACCTGACCATCCCAATGACCGGCGTTGCTCTGCTCTTGTTGCAAAACAATGTACTGAGGCTCAATAGTTTCACTGCACAAAATGAAGGCTCGCTCGATGGTATGTTTGAGCTCTCGAACATTACCAGGCCAACTGTAACTGGCAATTTTTTGCAGTGCCTCTGGGCTGATTTGTTTATTGGTCATCTCATGGCTGTTGCGATACGCCAGGAAGTGTTTGGCCAAGCCGGTGATGTCTTTGTCGCGCAGGCGCAAAGGTGGAACGGCAATGGGAAACTGCGCAAGACGATAAAACAAATCTTCGCGAAACACTTCTTCTTCAATGGCCTGTAGCGGATCGCGATTGCTGGCGGCAATCACTCTGACATTGGCGTGTTTTAACTGAGTTGCCCCCACTGGCCGATACTCACCCGACTCCAATACTCGCAATAACTTCACCTGGTGCTCCAACGGCATCTCAGTGACTTCGTCTAAAAATAACGTGCCGCCCTGTGCCTGTTCGAACACGCCTTGGTGATCTTTCACAGCTCCGGTGAAAGCCCCTTTCACATGACCAAATAACTCACTATCCACCAGTTCAGGACTAATTGCGCCACAGTTTACCGCCACGAACGGCCCATCACTGACTTCGCTAAAAAGATGAATGGTGTTGGCCACAAGTTCCTTACCTGAACCACTCTCTCCGGTAATAAAAACGTTGATATCATTTTTAGCGACTTTACGGATAGTGCGGTACAGCTTGCGCATAATCTTGGAGGAACCCGCCAGCAATCCAAATTGGTCCAGGTCACTGGTGCGGGTCTGAGCGTGATTTTCGATGTCTTCAGCAAATTCCTCGGCCATATCAGCCAGACAATCAGTGATCGCCTCCAGTTCAATTGGTTCGCGAAAATGATAACCCGCGCCCTGCGTCATCAATTCATCGATAACCGGGTTAGGTAACCCGTGGCTTAAAAAAATAAATTCGGTATTTTCGAACAGGCGTTCTGCCAGACAAGTGTGCAACTCTTCGTTCTGAACATGTTGCGATTCAATATCCAGCACAACCACCTGATATTCATCACTTTTAAGTTGCTCAACCCAATCGCTATCAGCATCCACTTTTACTTGAATAAAGGCTTTAAACTCCGGCGATTGTATAAGCTGCTGAGCAAACACAGAGTCGCCCACGTTGTACATCAATTTGGGTCGTAATAAGGGATCTGTTTTCATTCGGATACCAAAAAAGCCTTCTTCCATATTCGTTTATCGGCGCAAAGTTTTAGATTTAGTTGCCTGTTGGCTAAACCCAAACACTTCTTTTTTTATGATACGTTGATTTAGTAATAAAGTTCGACTAAATAACGCTCACTTTGTAATTTTTACAGGTTACTCCTGTAATTAATTCCTGCTCCCCCCTAAAAGTGCCCACAAAAGCATCAGTAAAGCCCACCTGACGATGATAAAAATTGGCCTGATGTTTGATTATTAAAATCAGTAACCTTGTTTTTTAGTCCGGGCAAATCAATATGAATGAATCAATTTCCAATAAAGCTGAATATATATTCGTGCAGCGTCTGCAAGAGGTCTGCAAGCATTTGAGCTCTTTTTATTCAAATGCCGCAGCGCACGCTTCAACTTATATGCTGCGTACACACATGCAGGCGTTTAACTCCGTGATGCGCGAAGCGGTTGAATCTTTACTCCCGTTTCAATCTAACCGTTTAAAGCTCAGCGAGCAAAACAATGATGCATTGTGCAAGGTGGAAAGTGCTTATAAAGAGCAACAGTCACAGTTATCACAACTGCCCACTACGGCCTGGGTCATGGACAGTAACAAACGCCTACGCGAATTTCTGGCGCTGCTGCGCAAGCTAACCCAAGCTCAGGAAGACAAACTGTTGCGTTACGTACTGTCAGATATTACGGCACAACTGCAACTGAAGCACGATCAATTGCTGGAGAAATTGAACCGTCAGCAAGATCGGTTTCCAGCGTCTGTGAATTAAGTCGTATTCATATTTATTTATCAATATTTATAGCAACTTAATTTGAACTGTACCTTTTAAAAAAGTAAATTAAATACAACCCCTTCCGTCTCCACCCCCTTAAATATTTATACAACCGCCAACACAAAAGCATAACCCGGCTTTTTTAGTTATTTCAAATCTCGGCACATAATTTGTATACTAATCATTAGAATTGATATTTTTTATTAAACTGGAGAGAAAGGTCATGGACCCCTATCTTTTATTCGCCTTAGCTTGTTATGCAGCTGTTATGCTAGGTATTGGCATCTACGGTTACAAACACTCTACAGGTGATGTTAAAGGTTACATTTTAGGTGGCCGCAATGTCGGACCAAAGGTAACTGCATTATCAGCTGGCGCCTCAGATATGAGTGGTTGGATGTTAATGGGGTTGCCCGGTGCAATGTTCTTATTAGGTTTCGAAACCATCTGGATTGCCATCGGACTGCTGTGTGGTGCCTTGTTAAACTATATTTTGGTGGCGCCCAGATTGCGCATCTACACAGAAGTGGCTGACGATGCCGTCACCTTGCCGGATTTTTTCGCCAAGCGCTTTGGCGAGAAGAAAGGCGCGCTGCGCCTTACTACGGCTCTCATCGCCATTATTTTCTTTACCCTGTATACATCAGCCGGATTAGTTGCTGGCGGTAAATTGTTCGAAAGTGTCTTTGGCCTACCCCACTACGCGGGTGTGTTGACGACTATCAGTATCGTGGTTTTGTACACCTTATTAGGCGGTTTTCTAGCAGTCAGTATGACCGACTTCGTACAGGGCAGCATAATGTTTGTGGCGTTAATCGCCGTCCCCATTGTGGCTGCCATGCAGTTCAATGATTGGGGTGTTATGGCCGATTCAACGACACAGTGGATAGCGCAGGAAAATGGCCTGCTTCAGGATGTCGGTCAGCTGGCGTTACTGTCTAGCCTGGCATGGGGCTTAGGTTATTTCGGTCAACCCCATATATTGGTGCGCTTTATGGCGATTCGCAATGTGGTGGATATCGGTCAAGCAACACGTTTCGGCATCAGCTGGATGTTTGTGTCATTGTTGGGTGCCGTGGCAACGGGTTTTGTGGGAATCGCTTACGTGCAAAAGTTTGGTTTGCAATTGGCTGACCCGGAAACCATCTTCATTCGCTTTTCAGAAATTCTGTTTCATCCATTTATCAGTGGTTTTTTGCTGTCGGCTATATTAGCCGCCATCATGAGTACGATTTCATCGCAATTGTTGGTGTCTTCTAGCTCGCTCACTGAAGACGTATACAAAATTTTCAGTAGCAAAACCCCTGATGAAAAACAGGGTGTGATGTTCAGTCGCCTGGCGGTACTTGCCGTTGCAGTTGTTGCCACAATGCTGGCCTTAAACCCTGACAGTAGTGTTCTAGGTCTGGTGGGTAATGCATGGGCAGGATTTGGTGCTGCGTTTGGACCACTTGTATTGCTGTCACTGTACTGGCCAAACATGACCAGAGCGGGTGCGCTTGCCGGCATTATTACGGGTGCTGCCACAGTACTACTTTGGATCTCCCTCCCTGAGAGCGTGATCGGCGTAAATCTCTCAGGCCTGATTTATGAAATTGTACCCGGATTTATTGCTTCAACTATTGCAATTGTGGTGGTGAGTAAACTCAGCGCCGCACCCAAACAAGATTTAATTAACGATTTTCACACGACGGTTTCGCTACTGGAAGCGCGGAATCACTGAGGAGTTAACATGAGAATTTCCAACAAAAACCGAATAGTCATTAAGGTGGGCAGTTCCCTGATCGCTCCTGAAGGCAATGGCTGTAGCTCGCGCTACTTATTATCTATCGCTAACTTTATTGTGCGCTGTCATTTGATGGACACAAAAGTGGTATTGGTGTCTTCAGGTTCAGTGGCAGCAGGCCGCTCCCTGTTTTCCGATACCCCGGACAAGTGTGGCAATGTCACCCTGAAAAAGGCAATGGCAGCGGCTGGCCAAACAGAAATGATGGAAGCCTGGAACAAGCTGTTCGATTTTCCCACTGCTCAGCTGTTGCTAACGCAATATGACTTTCAGCAGCACGAGCGTTTTCTGAGTATCCGGGAAACCATCGAAAACCTGTTGAATAATGACATTTTGCCTATCGTCAACGAAAACGATGCCATTACAACAGACTTATCGAAAGTGGGTGATAACGACAATCTATCTGCGATGGTGGCTTCTGCTGTTGCGGCGGATGCATTGATCATTTGTTCCGATGTAACTGGCCTGTACGACGCAGATCCGCGCAATAATCCTGATGCAACGCTGATCAAAGATGTACACAAAATCTCACCGGAATTAATGCAAATCGCCGGCGGCGCTGGTAGTGGCGTTGGCACAGGTGGTATGCGTACCAAACTGGAAGCGGCTCGTAAAGCCACCCGGCGCGGGATCCCAACCATAATTATGAATGGCTATGACGAGAACGGCTTCAATGAGCTGTTACAAGGTACCAATCCGGGAACCATGTTCCACCCGGCGACATCGCCGCTGGACAAGAAACAGCACTGGCTTACCTATGGCACCAAAGCGCGCGGTGAATTGGTGGTTTCTGAAGAAGCTGCGGCTGATGCTGAACAGGGTAATTTTCAACTGGACTACCGTGACATCGTCGACGTTAACGGAGAGTTTACCGCGGGCGACACCATCATTGTAAAAAATGAACAAGGTGAGCGCATCGCCAAAGCCAAAGCAGAAAGCGGCAGCTGCTTATTGCAGTTTCTGGTGAACACTGACAACAGTGCCGAATTCAGAGGCAATCAAAATAATGAGTTCGGTCAGGTACTGAACAGAAAGGAAATGACTTTACTGGAGGAATAATGATGAATATTAGAGAAGAATTACAGAAAACAGCAGCGGCAGCGAAAAGCCTGGTAGCTCTGACGACAGAGCAGAAGAATAAAGTATTGTTAATGATGGCATTTGCCGTAGAGCAGAATGGAGAGAAAATTCTGGAAGAAAACAAACGCGATCTCGAAGCCGCCAAAGAACAAGGCTTATCCGATGCCATGATGGACAGGTTGGCACTGGATCATGAGCGACTGATGGGTATTGTTAAAAGTATCGAAGAAGTTGCTCATCTGGAAGATCCTGTAGGCAAGTTGCGCTTGATCAACGAGCACGAGAACGGCCTTAAGATTAATAAGGTACGGGTTCCTCTTGGCGTTATCGGTATGATTTATGAAGCGCGCCCTAACGTGGCGGCGGAAGCCTCCGCACTGTGTTTTAAATCAGGCAACGCCATCGTGCTGCGCTGTGGTAAAGAGGCAATTAAAACCAGCTTTGCCATAGTAACAGCGATGCAAAGCATGTTGATTTCTAACGGCTTGCCCGCCGATGCCATCAAGCTGATCACCGATCCGGATCGCAAGTTAATGTTGGAGCTGATACAGCAAGATGAACTACTGGACGTTATTATCCCACGTGGTGGTGAGGGTTTAATCCGCTTTGTAACGGAAAACAGTCGTGTTCCGGTTATCCAGCATTACAAAGGGGTATGCCATCTGTTTATCGACGAGTCTGCCGAAATAGAAAAGGCAGTGGCGCTATTTCTGAACGGTAAAATCCAGCGTCCAGGCGTATGTAATGCCCTTGAAGGATTGCTTGTGCATAAGAACATCGCGGAAGAGGTCTTACCCCAGTTGCAATTACACTGTGGTGTGAATCATATTAAGGTGCATGCTTGCGATAAGAGTTATCGTTATTTTGAGCATCTGGATGGCGTAGAGCGCATATCGGAAGAAGGGTTTGGTCAAGAGTATCTGGCAAAGGAAATTGCTATTCGCATTGTGGACGATATTGATATGGCAATCGCTCACATTGATAAATTCGGCAGTAAACACACTGAGGTTATCTGTACTCAAAACGAAAACAACGCGGCGTTATTCCAGAAAATAGTAGACGCTTCAGTGGTAATGGTTAATGCCAGTTCGCGCTTTTCTGATGGTGGCCAATTGGGCTTGGGTGCCGAAATCGGTATCGCAACCACTAAGTTGCACGCCTATGGCCCGATGGGGCTGGAAGCCCTGACCACAGAAAAATATCTGGTAAACGGCGACGGCCAAATTCGAGCCTAATCAGATTTGAGCTCAGTTATGTTCCGTGATACAGACCTCAGCATCGCCTTTATTGGCGGTGGGCACATCACTCAAGCTATGGTTTGCGGCCTGTTGGCCGCAGGGTGTAGTGCGAAAAAAATATTGGTCTGTACGCCCTCAACTCAAGGCCAGAAACAGTTTATTGAGGAACATCAGGTGCTCGCAACAGGTGATAACAGTCTGGCAACTCGCTTTGCCGATGTTGTCATCATTGCGGTTAAACCTGAGAAAGTGCCACTCATATGCACGGAGATCGCCGAAGCTATGCTGGAAACACAACAGCAAAAACTGGTGATTTCACTGGCCGAAGGCGTCGCCCATGCGCGATTGCGTGAAATGCTGTGTGGCAGTAACCGGATCATATGCGCGGTGCCTAACCTTGCCGTAACATTGCGACGAGGCATGACTGGCTTGTATGCCGATCCCGATTGCCTGTTCAAGGACACCCGAACAGCCGAAAGTTTAATGGCGAGTTTAGGCGAAACCCTGTGGGTGCAAGAGGAAATGCAACTGGCTGATGTAGAGGCCACCTCTGGTAGTTCATCTGCGTATCTATATTATGTGCTGGAGCAAATGCAGCAAATAGCGATAGAACAAGGTCTATCAGAAAAAGAAGCCCGCAATAGCGTTTTGCAAGCCGCTTGGGGGGCCATATCAGTGGCACAAAACTCGCAGCAAAGCTTCGCCGAATTGCGTCAATCTGCTGTGCAATCCAAATCTACTTCCAAAGATGCCATTCAAGCTTTAAAAGACGCAGATTTGCCAGCAACACTGCGAACGGCAATGAAAACCGTCAAGCAAGAAACGCAAGAAAAACTACAAACCGAATCTATCTAATCAAGGAGTCGCATGACCGATCTCGGTATTGAACAGCTGTTGCAATCCGACTTGCTATTTAAATCCATAATTACGCTTATTCTTATTACTGTGCTTGTCGCAGTGCGCAAACTGGCCTTGCGTAAATTGCACAAAAAGGGCCAAAAGAAAGGCAAAGATTACCGACACGCCATCAATATCGTTAAACAATTGAGTCACGGTATTATGTTTGCGGCACTCGTCCTTGTATGGTCCAGTGAGGTACAAAACCTGGCAATATCGGTTGCCGCCTTTATGGTGGCGATTGTCTTAGCCACGCGAGAGTTTTTACAATGCTTGTTGGGTTTTCTGTACTACATCTTCACTCGCCCTTTCAGAGTGGCAGACTGGATCCAAATCGACAACAGCACCACCGGTGAAGTCTATGCCATTGATTGGATCAAGGTGACACTACTGGAGGTTGATCCCGAATCCCTTACCTACACGGGAAAAACCGTCTACGTACCTAATAATCAGTTGGTATCAAAGCAACTGCGCAACATGAACTTTATGCGCCGTTATAATATGCACAACTTCACCCTAACCTTTGAACCGCTGCAAAGCGTATTACTGCAGCTACCAGAAATTAAACGCTTCGCTCGCGAATTATGTGCGCCTTTCCGCGATGTGGCTTTACGTTATAAAGATCTGATCGAGCGTCACCTCGAAACTGAATTTATCGAAACCGATCCCATCGTGAATATTGAAACCAGCCGGTTTGGCTATATAGAGCTAACTGTCTGTATCTTCTGCCCCACAGACAGAGCACAAGGGTTGCAACAACAAATCACCGAGCACGCCCTACACCACATTTTACCCGGTGCCGCCTCCGGGCAAGAGCTGTCAAAATGGGACTTTCGCAGACAAGATTACAAAAACGAAATGGCCTATTAAAAAAATTAAAAAAACTATTGAATTAGTTTGCTGCAACACTATCTAAGTATGTAACGGACGAAAATACCGGTTTGATAGTCAATTTAACGAGGATATTTAATGGACATCACAGCATTAACAAATGAGTCAAAACAACTTAGCCAGGTCAGCAGTTACCAGGCGTTTGTTAATTATGCACGTTCAATTCCTATGTTAGATGAAGCGCAGGAAAAAGAGTTGTTGACGCGTTTCAAAGTTGAAGACGACCTCGATGCAGCGAAGCAACTTATTTTGTCGCATTTGCGTTTCGTGGTGCATATTGCTAACAGTTACCGCGGCTACGGTTTGCCAATGGAAGACATAGTGCAAGAAGGTAATGTCGGATTGATGAAATCAGTCAAACGCTTCGATATGTCTTATGACGTGCGTCTGGCGTCTTTTGCCGTTTACTGGATTAAATCTGAAATTCACGACTATGTGCTTAAAAACTGGCGCATGGTAAAAGTGGCCACCACCAAGGCCACTAAAAAGCTATTTTTTGGTTTACGCAAATTCAAATCCAAACTGGCGTGGTTAACGGAAGACGAAGTAAGTAACGTCGCCAAAGAGTTAGGAGTGAATGAGTCCGAAGTGCGCATGGTGGAAACCAACTTGCAATTGAGCGATGTATACTTTGAGAATACCACGGGCGAGCAAAACCAAGATGAGTACGATCCATCTACGATAACCAGTGCCCTGCTGTCAGATGCCAGTCAGGCTCCAGAAAAAGTACATGGTGAGCAACTGGCGCAAAAAGCTCAGACCGCGCAATTAAGCGCGGCGTTAAAAGTACTGGATGAACGCAGTCGAGATATCATTGAGTCTCGCTGGTTACATCACGAAGATGCGCAGCTAAAACTGGAAGATCTGGCACAGCGTTATGGTATCAGTGCTGAGCGAGTCCGACAGATTGAAACTGCCGCTATGGCCAAAATCAAAAAGTTTTTAAATAGCAGTACCTTCACAGCGTAATGCTAATCCCATTTAAAAGCCGCACTCTGTGCGGCTTTTTTGTTTGTACAACCTGATTGCTTGCCTTAATCTTGATTTAATCTTTTTAGCGTAGCCTTTATCAATAGTGACAAAAAACGTAAGTAACAAATGCGAATACTGATTGTAGAAGACGACAGCATCATCGGTGATGGCCTTGTGATGGGCCTGCAAATGGATGAATACGCGGTGGATTGGGTGGAAAACCTGAAAACGGCGAACGCTGCTTTAGCCACTAACAACTACGATCTAATGATCCTGGATTTAGGCTTACCTGATGGTTCGGGCCTCGATATTCTGCGTAAACTCAGACGAGAAAAAAGCTCCCTACCCGTTATCATTCTCACCGCTTATGATGAGCTATCAGATAAAATCAAAGGCCTGGACGCCGGTGCCGACGATTATCTGGTAAAACCTTTTGATCTGGATGAACTGCGGGCCAGAGTGCGGGCACTACATCGCCGTGCATTGGGACGCAGCACCCCTGTAATAGAGGCAGGTGATATTGTAATGGACCCATCCAAGCTTGCAGTCACGCGAGATGGCGAGAACATCAAACTGGGTCCGCGAGAATTCGCCATTTTAAGAGTACTCATGGAAAATCAAGGTCGTATCATTTCCAAAGCGCAAATCGAAGACAAGTTGTATGGATGGAATATGGAGATTGAGAGTAATACCATCGAAGTTCACATGCATGGCATTCGTAAAAAACTGGGGAAAGATCTGATTAAGACAATTCGCAATGTAGGCTACGTTATAGAATGATGCGAATAAGTGCTATACCCAAATTTCGCAGCGCTGCCTTTGTGGTGTTGCTAATCATTTTGTCAGGCAGTGTCATTTTCGCAGTGCAACAGCAAGGCGTAGCAGCACTAATTTTAACTTTTTTAGCTGGCTCAGGCGTGCTGCTTCTCACCTGGTTATGCTTCGACGAATACCGCCATGCTCAATATCAAGCGCAGCTACACGAAATTCAAGCGCAACTAAAACAAATAAACCAAGGCAAACAAGACGCGCTCAGCATTGACGTTACAGCAGGCCCCTATCGCGAACTGGTGGCCGAGATCAATGAGCATTTGGCAATGGAAACCGAGCGGTTGCTACAGGAGCAAAACTTTAGCGCCGATGCCTCCCATGAATTGCGGACGCCACTTGCAGGTTTGCGTCTGCAAGCACAAGTAGCCCAACGCACTGATAAATCGGAGCTGAAAGCGCGTGCATTAGAAAACATTATCTCTGCGGTTGACAGAAGCACCCGACTGGTGGAGCAGTTACTTGTCTATTCACGACTTTCCCGACGCCGAAATCACGCCGAAAACACCCGGATAGATATCACCGAGTTATTACAAGCACAATTGCTGAAAACCGCCTCACTGATAAGCAATAAACAGCTTGAGATCAGTACAAATTTTGCAGAAATACAGGTGCCTAAAATCTTTTTGCACAGAGACCAAATGATGGCGGCTATTGAAAACTTGCTCTACAACGCCATCGAGCACAGCCCGGAAAAAGGTAAAATTGCTATAACGTTAAGCGCTGCATCAGACACCTTACAGCTGGTGTTTGAAGACAACGGCCCGGGGTTAAGTGATAAAGATAAACATCATGTCATTGTGCCCTTCCAGAAGTCCTCTTCTAATAAGCAAAAAGGCACTGGATTAGGTTTGGCTATTGTAAACAAAGTGGTCCAGTTACACGGAGGTGACCTGCAATTGCTGGACGCCAAAAGTGGCGGTTTAAAGGTGCAAATATCCTTGCCACTTTAAACAACCTAATTGCTTGCTATTACCACCTGCACCAGGCAAACTACGCCACAAGCAAAACACGGTAGAGACCTGATGCAACAGACTGACGTTGATTCTGATAATAAGCCCCAACTGCTTTATCTGGAAGATGACCCTGTGTTGTCAGAAACCATGACAGCGTTATTAGAAATGTCTGATTTTAACGTGTTTCATGCGAATAATACCGAAAAGGCCGTTGCCCATATCAATAAAAATCACCTTGTCCCCCACCTTATTCTTGCTGATAAAAGACTGCTGTACGGCGAATGCGGTATTGAATCAGTAACAACAATCAGAAACCTGCTCAGCACTGAAGTACCGGCAATACTACTTACTGGTGATAGTGATATTTCCAATGAGGACCAGAAAAAAACGCCATTGCAACGGATCCTGTTAAAACCGGTAGACATTGATAAGTTGATAAGAGAAATCCAGCAACTGCTTGCATAAAAAAGTTGGTAAAATTAGTTTTCTTAAGTTTCATTTAATATTGACGCCCTAATGTTTGCCACAGATAAACACAAAGGTCGATACCAAAATGCAAACATTCAGTGTGTTGGAGAGCACGCTTCATTCGGTTCCTGCTTCAAAGCCTGTTAAATTGGCGAAAAAAGAATTTGATCGATTACTGACAGAACTCAGCCCGGCAATTTTGCGTTATTGTCAGCGCTATTTGCGCAACATTGACGATGCCCAGGAAGCATGCCAGGAGACGATGCTAAAAGCCCTGAATGGGTATGCCAATTTTGAAGGCCGTGCCAGCGTTAAAAACTGGCTGTACTCAATTGCCAAAAATGTCTGCGCGAGTCTCTATCAGCAGCGCTCAAAATTGGATCTCACAGAGGACAACGAAGACTTGTTTGACGAAGCGAGCTATACACCTGCATTGACAGACGAAGGGCCTTGTCTTTTTGGTGAACTGATCACCCGGCTGTCAGTACAAGAGCGAAACGTATTGAGTTTCCGCTTTGTTGAAGATTTACAATTACCGGAAATTGCTTGTGCTTTGGATTTAAACATTAGTACCGTAAAAATGTGCTATTACCGAGCGTTAGACAAGTTTCAAATGGCACAGGCTAGTTAATCTGACTCAAGGAGAAGATCTATGATGAAGTATTTTGAAAACATCGCCCGCGCCATGATGGGAATGCCGTATGGCGAGCTCAACGAAACTGAGCAACACGTTATTAAAAGTATTGCCAATCAAGAAACTGTTGCCACCAACCTGAACCAAAGCTTTCACGATCAATTGACCTTTGGGCAGAAAGTTTCTGACAAGGTAGCGGAATTTGGCGGTTCATGGCCTTTTATTATTATGTTCTTAATAGTAATGTTGGTATGGATTGGGTACAACGCATTAGCATTGAGTGGTACGGTAGTCTTCGACCCCTACCCTTTCATTTTACTCAATTTGGTATTATCCACTTTGGCAGCACTGCAAGCACCCATCATTATGATGTCGCAGAACCGACAGGCTGCCAAAGACCGTATGGCAGCATCGCTAAACTATCAGGTTAGTTTAAAAACTGACCTTGAAATTATGTTGCTGCAAAAGAAATTGGACGAATTACTCATCAAAATAGACAGGCAAAATAGTAATGAACAGCATGGATGAATTACTTCATCGTTTACTTGAGTGGAGCTCCACCTATTTATCCAATCTGCTTTGGAGTTTAGCAGTACTAGTCACTTATCTGGTGGTTAGCCGCTTAGCGCTGCCCAGAATCAAGTTTTTCGTAGACAAGAGCAAGTTAAAAGCAGAAGCCACCAAAAAAGCCTTTCACACGGTAAAGCTCTTGGTGGGGATTGTGACCTTTGCCATTTTGTTAATTGTCTGGGGCGTAGATTTTGGTGGCTTGTTGATCCTGTCCACTTCCATTCTGACCCTAACAGGTGTAGCACTTTTCGCCAGTTGGTCACTGCTAAGCAACGTCACATCCTATTTCATTTTGCTATTCCACAATGCGTTTCGCCGAGGTAATTTTGTGCGTATCGTGGATGGTGACAATTATATGGAAGGCTACATTGCAGATGTTAACCTGTTCAACACCCGCATCGTAACGGAAGACCGGGAAACAATCATTTATCCCAACAACCTTGTGCTGACTCGACCTTGTATCGTAAACCCAAGAAACCGTTGGAAAGTGATTGGCAAGGTGGCTGACAAAGAGCAAAAAGTTGTTCCCATTCCTTGCCCCGAAGAAGTGTTGGCAAAAGAAGAACGAACCACCTGAGGCACTACAATCGAAGCGGTGTGGTATGAGGGGTTATCAGTAACTCGTTGTAGCGCGACAGATTTAGCCAACAAACTGATCTGTTAAGCTAAACTAAGGCTATCAGTTAGAGAACTATAGTTAAATGAGGGCCTTAAATGCAATCATCTTTGCTGCGAAGCACCGTAATAGTGCTGATACTTATTGCCGCCGCTTTAATTACCTGGTACATCCTCAAGAGTCCAACTACTCCACCGCCACCTGACTTTAAGGCATTCGCAGCTGGCCCGGAGCGCAAACAGGTCTTTTTCCAATATTTTGCTCCAATCATAGAAAGTGAGAACCAAAAAATTCTGGAGCAGAGAGAGCGAGTCTATGCCCTGATGAACGAGAGCCAATACTCCTCAAGAGAGCTAAGCTATTTATCAGAGCTCGCGGAACAATATTACCTCGAGGACTTCTCCCATGAAAACGAGGACCATTGGCAAACCTTACTGCGAAGAATCGACTATATCCCACCTTCCTTGGCGCTGGCACAGGCGGCAAATGAAAGCGCCTGGGGGACATCACGTTTTGCCACTGAGGGAAATAATTTTTTTGGACAGTGGTGCTTTTCTGAGGGCTGTGGCCTCGTGCCCAGAGATAGAGGCGCTGGTCAGATCCACGAAGTGGCAACCTTTGATTCTGCACAAGAGTCCGTAGAGCGCTATTTGCTTAACCTTAACCGACACGATGCCTATACTAAGTTAAGAAAAATAAGAGAATCTGTTCGAGACAGTGAAGCACAGCTTAAAGGTACGGCCTTATTACCTGGCTTGGAGAAATATTCCGAGCGTGGAGTACACTACATGAACGAACTCAACGATATGATACGGGTGAACAAACTGGCGGAGTACGATGTTAACTTTGCAACACTATACATAACGGAGGAAGCCAGCGATGAAAACCAAGGTTAGCTTGAGTGTTTTTCTCTGTGAGACAATCATTGAACTCTTTTTTAGTTACGACTAATTGCTAAGAGATTTATCTCTGTTTTAAAGCCATGATAACGATATAAAAAGGGAACAGCCGGAACAACAAAGCAGCAATATGGTACAACTAAACAAACTCAGGCGTTCCAGAAGCTTGCTGCTCAAGCTCGTATCGGCAATTGGTGTATTTACGCTGCTAATCGCCGCTCTACTGTTTTTTTCGATTTCAGAAAAAAATGCACTTGAGGAACAACTAAAGCATATCCACAAGGCCGCCAGCGACATCATCTATTACGATGAAGTACTCACTATGTCTGCTCGTATGTTTACTTACACCAATGATGAAAAGTGGTGGCAACGCTACGAATCAGCAGCAAGCACATTGGATGAAGTGCTAATTGTAGCGGCAAAACTCGATCCACAAATCGCGCAAGCCATCATCAATACCAGCGCCAGTAACGACCGACTCATCGAGCTCGAGACTGCCGCGTTCAACGCGGCCAGAGAAGGTAACAACGACCGGGCATCTGACTTACTACTCAACACAGCATACCAAAACCTGAAAGCCCAATATTCAAATGGGGTGGAAAAAGCGCTGGAAATCGTGCAATTCCAAACCGAAGAGAAGTTGCTCAAAGGACAGGAGCAAAAAGCGCGTTTTTTGCTGGCATTGGCGTTAATCCTGGCCATTTCCTTGGTCACATTATTGATATTCTTATTGCGCTACAACAGCCATATAGACACCTCAATCGACACCCTGCATCAGTCTCTGGCACAGAAAGTGGATGAGTTACAACAAACCACCAACGCGCTAACCGCGGCAACGAATGCCAAGAATCGTTTCCTGGCCAATTTGTCTCACGAAATCAGAACACCTATGCATGGCGTGATGGGCAATTTGCAATTGCTTAATACTATGTCGCTTTCAGAAGAAGCACAAAAAGCGCTGGATAATTCGATTGGCAGCAGCAAGCTGTTATCTCGCTTATTAGCTGATTTACTGGACTTTTCCGATATGCAGTCTGGCACATTAGTATTGAAATCCAAAACCTTTCAACTCGCCAACTTGCTGAATGAATTGGCGGCCATGTTTCGCACCAGCTGTAACAACAAAGGGCTGCAGTTTATTTTACAGAACGAACATCAACGCGATGGCTGGCAAGGCGACCCCGAACGGCTAATGCAACTGCTAACTCAGCTGATAGACAACGCTATTAAATACACAGATCTGGGTTCGGTAACCCTGAGAGTTGGCTTAAAGCAAGACACACAAGTGCAGTTTGATGTCATTGATACCGGTATTGGTATGACTGAAGCCACTAAAGCCAATCTATTTACCCCATTTGAACAGGGTGATAACAGCAATACCCGACGTTCGACAGGTGCCGGCATTGGGATGGCTTATGTCAAATCGTTAGTAGAGCTGATGCAAGGAGAGATAACCGTCGTCAGTGACACAAACAAAGGCACCACCATTAGTGTTGTACTGCCTCTGGAGCCGATTAACTTGAGCAAGCCCGATGACGGTGAACAATCGGCATTCAGCCTGCCAAGTAACACCAAAATATTGGTGGCAGAAGACAACAAAATTAATCAACTCATTGTGGAGAGTATGCTGGTTGAGGCTGGCACAGAGGTTATTTTGGTAGACAACGGTATTGAAGCCATTGCGGCGATAAATCGCCGCTTTGACTTGGTCCTGATGGATATTCAAATGCCTGAGATGGATGGTATTGAAGCCTGCGAGCGCTTTAAACTACAAAAGCCCAACTTGCCTGTTATTGCACTAACCGCCAATGTATTGCAGGAAGACATCGCGCTCTATCAAAAAACCGGATTTGACGACGTTTTATCCAAACCCGTGGATAAAAACGAACTGCTCGCCACGATCAATAAACACCTTTAAAGTCCACTGCTCTAGCAAAGTACTTTTGTCTCACTACTGTAGTTTCTTTGCCAACAGAGCTGTTAAACCGGGAAGCCCTTGTTGCCGAATTATGGGGGCAAACTCAGCGCGTTTGCTTTGCACCAGGCTAACGCCCTCTACGATTAAATCGTAGGCTTTCCAGTCTCCACTTTTGTCCAGTCTTAGCTTAAATTGCATCTGAATGTCAGGTTTCCCCTTATCCTTGACGATGGCATTTACTGCCACCTTATCTTTGTCTTTTTCGTGCTTTACGGGTTCAAATACAACCGTCTGATCCTGATAATAATTAAGAGAAGAAGCATAAGTTATCTTGATATACCCTTTAAACACATCAAGGTAGGCTTGAATGTCTTGTTTTGCAGAAGAATTGGCACTGCTACCCAGGATCAGCAAGCCGCTGTATACGTGATCTACGTGAGGTAACAGCGTTTGTTGAATAATCTCTTCGAAGGCTTTTGGATCAGCGTTGTTTTCCTTGCGTAGCTGCCTGATGGCAGCAAAAGTGTCATTCGCCACTTTTTCGATAAATACGCCCGGATTGACAGGTTCTGCTTTTGCTTGTCCCTCTAATATCATTGCGATACAAATCATGGCAAAGACCAATACACCTGGCCGGAAATATTCGTTTTGCGTTCCACGCTCTAATTTTTTTATCATGTTAAAAACCATTTATTCATCAAAATATCACCAAATGCCCAAACCAATGTGCCCACAATCACTAAAATAAACTCCAGGGCACCGGCACGAATTTTCAAAGCTTGCTGTAAACCTTGCTCCAAGTCATCGAAATGCTTCTCAATACGAGAAATTTCGGTTGTGGCGTACTCTTCGGGAGCATTAATCGACCTGAACTTACGGCGCGCCTTTAACAAAGCGATACGCTCCTGAACAATCAGTCTACTGCGCAGTACTTGCTCTAGAAATATTCCACCGAAACCAGAAATCACTCCCAAGACAACCACAATACTACCTGATCTGGAAAACCACTCATAACCAAGCCAATTGATTGACGTTAACCATACTCCACCAGAAAGGAAGGACAGCGCAATAAAAATCAAACTGAATTGATATAACCAACTTCGCCAACCATAGGTAAATTTTTCCACTGTAATCTCCCCAGTCAGGTATAGGTTGACAGTAACAACCGTCCAAAAGTCACTTTATTGTGTCTCATCAGCTTTTTCTTCTGGCTCGTAAGTAAACTCATAAAAGATATCCAGCGCATTAGACAAGCCACTGACGGCTTCGAGATATAGTTGTGGCAACATCTGATAACGCAAAGCAACTTCTGACACAGCATCAAATACCCCTACACCATAAGTTAGTTTTACGTTGGGTGCGATAGTACCACTTACCGCTACTTTTGAACTGTCTCCCTGGCCTTCCATACCCAAACTTAAATCATTGATGCCGAAGTTTTCGCCCAATTTAGAGACAACGTTTTCTGATTGGTTTAATCCGTAACTGATCAACGCATTGGTTAGTACCGTCTCTTGCGAGTCATTACTTCTCGCCCCTAAAGCTCGACCGGTTAATAAATAAGACAGCGCTTGAGATTGAGCCATTTCCGGGGAAGAGAAAACACTAACGGTAGGTTGTCGGGCGGGCCCGGTTACTCTCAAACCTGCAATTACGCCATCAGAAGTCACTTGTGGTTCTCGAATTGCCTCTATTTGTAATGATGGAAACTCTAACGGGCCGTTAAAAAGTAGATCCCCTTGTCGAATTTGCAAATTTTGACCGTAAGCTTCATAGATACCATCTAACAACGAAACTTCACCATTTGCACTAACATTGCCTTTGCCCTGAATGTTTAAATTGCCTGTTAACGCAGTAGTCAGCCCAAAAGCATCGAGATTTACCGTTTTATTTTTGTCTGGATCCAGTAGTAACTTCAGATCAAGCTCAATCACCGGACCTTTGGCTACGGTGCGCGTTAACTCGTCAGGTGCTCTTATGTCTGCTGTGGGTCTCAAGGCGGAATCCGGTATTGATTGTAGTTTTATCGCCGCTTCAGGCACCTTCAAAATACCTGTCACTTTCACTTCCGTTTCAGAAAGTGTGATATCCAGGTCCGGAGAGACGCTGAGTTTCGCCATCAAATGGTCATTGTAAGTTAATTTTTGTCCCTGAATCTTTAAGCTGGCCATGCCACCGTCAAACCAACTCGCATTGCCAGTTAGTGTTGCCGAGCCATCTCCCATGTTAAATTGCCCTTTAGTGAGCAGTTCATGGCCGTCAAAGCTAACTTGCTGGCTTAAAGCACTGATGTCCAGCCCTAACTCTTTACTTACTAAGGCGGCATCAGAGAGGATTACATTGCCATACATCGCCAACTTTTCATGACTAAATTGTGCATTTACATTGCCATTTATCGTTCCGTTTAGTGTTTCAACTTGAGGCACAAGAAAGACCCAAGGTGATAATTCCAGGCTGGAAATCTGAGCCGCCATTTGTAACTCTTGCATATCAATTTGTGAGAAATCAGAGGCCAGTGGCAAACTGGAATTAAGCTGTACTTGTCCTAAGGTTTCGCTCTGCAACTGCAATTTCGCCACCAGTTGTCCTTGCTGGAAACGGGTCTCAAAACCCAAAGTGTTCAGGTAAAATTCTTGATCTTCATCTAAAAACTGCCAATTACCGGGGGAAAAGCCACCTTGTGCTAGCAAACTATTTACGCCAAGTTGATTACCCTCCAGGTCAACACTGAAGTTAAAAACCGTGTCGGTTTGCAATTGCTTAAGTTGTGAATGACTGCCTCTAAGCCACTGACCAAGCGGTAGATCCCGACCCCGTAAATCACCTTTGTAGTGCCCTTGCTCAAAACTTAGCTGTTTAACACAAAAACTGGCTGCCGAATGATTTTCCCAACACCCGGCTCCCAGGTGATATTGCTGCTCCAGCCAATCAAGGCTAGCACTCATCGCTTCCATCAATTGAAAGGTAATGTTATTACGAGTCACTTCACTGGTTAACAACTGTCCGTTCCAGCGTGCGTTTTGCAAACCTCCTTGCAGGCTTGCATCCACCTGTAACCACTGAGATAAAATATTAAAATCAATATCGTGCCGGGCCGAGTTGCCCGTTGAATTAATACTCACATCTAAACTGATGTCGTCTGCCACTTTGAGTTGCTCAGCGGAGAATTGGATGCGAAATGGACTTTCTGAAGTCCACGCCAAAGCGATATCAGACTGCCATTGGGCAATGCCGTATTGCTCAAAGGAGAGCTGACTGCCCTGCCCTTTAAACAGGATTTGTGGCTGTTGCAACGGGCCATCAACGTTAAATTTTGCCTGCAGGCTACCGTTTGCTTTGGGATGTATCTGCGTTAAATTGCCAAGCTGAAGATCTCCATTAGCTTGCAGCTTACCAGCCTCATCGAATTGTAAGTTGCCTGTTATTGAATTCTCCGCAAGGACAACTTTCAGATCCGTCAACGCCAGTTGGCCGCTATTTTGATAGCGCAAACCTGAAGTTAATGTGGCCGTTTGTTGATTCCAGATAGTATCCAGATTGAGCTGTTTACTATTAACCTGCCAATCTGACTCAACGATTGACAGGGATACATCAGTGATAAGGTTTATCAAACCAATATCTGTAGGGACGTAACGTTTGGTACTTATGTTCTTTGCGTCTACATCAAGTAAAAGTTGTGGATGTTGCTGCGGATTAATACTTCCCACAAGGTTGACCCGACCATCTACAGAGTTGAGCTCAAGCTGTTTAACCTCTAACTGTTGTGGACTGCCCGTTAGTGTTAAATCGATGTGGGTATCAGACCACCAAGGTGTTGTAGCAAGCCCATCGAGTTTTATTTGCAAATCTTGTAGCTCTCCAGTCACCGCTAAATTTGCATTGCTAATAGCGCCTGTATCCGGGGTTCTCAGGTGGTGCACCTGTCCGCTCAAAGTAATGGGCAACAGCGCCGAAGTCAGGTCGGTTTGTAATCGAAAATCGCCCTTCAACGACAGCTCATGGTAACGACTTTCGACACTCGTTTGTAACTTCAGGTTTGAAGGTTTGCCGTTAGCGCTTACCTGCAATTCTGCCTGTTCAGCGTTGCTTTGCAACTGCATTTCAAGCTGGTAATTCTCATCAATTTTAAGACTTGCCTTTGTGCGAGCATTGAAGGCATTGAGTTCAACTAATTGCAGCGCAGCAAAGTTTTCATTGAGCTCAGCTGAGAGCTTTACCTCTGGGATCTTTAACCTAATATTTTGTGCCTGATAAAGACTAAAATCGGTAATACTGAGTGCCTCTGCTTTCAATAACAGCGGAGCATTAAATCGGGGGAGTTCTATTGGGCTATAATGAATGTTGGCCAGTTGCTGCAGTTGCTGCTCCACAGACAGAGGCTCTTTCGCTGCTTGTACAGGCAGAAAAACCTGCACGCCATCGAGCTCAAGTTGAGAGAGATTAAGCAGAGTATAAAAATCAAAAGACGAGGATAAGGTCTGTAACTTAAATAGTGGTTCGTCATTTTCAGAGACAGAAAACCTGATGAGCTTCAGTTGCTTCACTTGCACAGGTAGTGGCAGCGAAAAGGGCCAAGTGGATGTAGTAGAATTATCACTGCTGATATCAGAAACCTGCGATTGAGCAGCAACTAAATTCAAACGGCTGTCCTGAACAATAAGCTGCTCAACACACACTTTAAAACGCCACAAACAACGCAAATCAAGGCGCAACTGCACACGCTCAACTTGCCCATTCAACGAGGCTTCGTGCAATCTAATTTGCTCAAATATCAAAGATTCAGCCAAGCCGCCGTGCGCTTTTTCGATACTCAACGGTGCATAGGCCTTGGTTGCGAGAGTTGCAACAAATTTTGCCCCAAGGGAGGTATAAATCAGTACAGCAAAAACCAACAAAACTATCACGCTGCAATACAACAAAACTTTTGCCGTATTCTTTGATATTCGTCCTAAGCCGGATTTTATTGGCATAGTAAAATCCCTGTTGCTAATGCTTTCAAGTGGATGCAAAACTTTCTGATCACAGCGACGCTCCCAGCGAGAAATGAATTCGCCAGGTGGACTCCAAAGAGCTATTTCCTCTGGCGAGATACACTCTCAGCGGTCCCACAGGCGTTATCCAGTGCACTCCAGCTCCGATACCTGTCGCCACGTCATCAAACAGCGACATGCCAGCGTTACCAGCATCAGCAAACAGCGCCAGCCGCCAGTCAGGTACTAAATTGTAACTATACTCCACACTCACCGTGTACAAATATTTACCACCGGTTAGCTGTTCATCTTTATCGATCGGCGCCAGTGTTTCATAACCAAAGCCCCTGACACTTTGATCTCCTCCGGCGAAAAAGCGCAACGAAGACGGGACCTCAGCAAAGTTGTCGCTGCTCAAAGCGCCTAACTCTGCCCTGGCAAACCATTGATGATTGCCAAAACTGCGCAACCAACGACTTTGTGCTATGAACCTGAGCAGGTCGATGTCACTTAAAATTGATTTACTGCCTCCCTCAATAGATAGAAACTGCTTGTCTCCCCAAAATGGAGTGAGCCCGCCCTGACTGCGAAAACGCGTGTAAGTTATCCCCGGTAGTAACAATGACGTGGTCTGCTCTTCTGCGTTAGCTTGTGTGAAGGTTTCCCGGTTATAGCGCAGTTGCGCTATACGTTGCCAGTCATCGTCCTGCGTAATCCAATGGCGCTTTGCTGCTAGAGTTAAAATATTGCTTTGAGTGTCATTATCATCTGTGTGCTTTAACCCCAATTGCAAGCTGATAAAATTGCGGGCCGGATCCTGCAGTGGCATGCGATAGCGAGCGGCCAATGATTGTTCGATAAAAGAAGCAGACAGTTCTGTTTCAATACTATGTCCGGCTTTATTTAATCTAGAACGCTGCCAGCTGAATTTCGCTCTGGGACCGGTATCTGAGGATACGCCACCACCGATATTAAATTCATTGGCCGGTTTGAACTGATAAACAACCTCCAGGGGTACTTGTAACTCTATTGCTTGCGATACCAAAGGCCGGACAAAAACTGAGGTAAAATAGCCCGAGCGTTTTAACTGTTCAGTAAACTGATTTAACACCACAGAATCATATTCATCGCCAGGCTGAAAGGGACGCAAAGCAATTATCAGGGCTCTGTCATCGGGATCCGGTAAATTTATTAGTTCCCCGAAACGGTACCTTGACCCGATACTGACTTCCAGAACGATATCCGCTGATAATTTGTCTGCCCGTAACTGCACTTCGTGACGTTCAAATTTGAAGTCGAAGTAGCCTTTGAGCAACGCATTTCCCGTAGTATCTGATTTCCACTGTTCATAGAGCTTGTGGTCGAACTTGTCTCCGGTTTTGAAGGGAAAGCGGCTATTTATTTGTCGTAACAAAGGATCATTGTCGGTCTGATCCAGCAGTGCTATTTGAACTGAATTGACCAATAAGGCAGGACCTAATTCAACCTCTAATAACCAGCTATCACAGTCTGTTTTGCTGCCAGGTTCAAGGCTTTGGATATTAGCCTTGTAATAACCTTTGGCTTTGAGGGCGGTATCCACCGCTGCCCACACTTTTTTTCGATAACGATTACTGATCACGCAATTTTCAGCGGAAGAAAACACACTAACATGCAAATTGATGTTGTTCAGTACCGAAGCGGGAATGGATCCCCTCCCTTTAATCTCAATCGCGGTGGCCGATTGCAGCCACAACAAAGCCCCCAGCCATATCATCAAGCCGCTGCTACATTGTCTCAATAGTGCTAACAAGCGTTTAATTTCCTCCGATGAAAACCAGCTCACAACAAAAATAAAGTACCCAACCCCAGGAACGCCACAAATCCCACGATATCCGTTACCGTAGTTAGGATCACTGAGCCGGAAAGCGCCGGATCGATCTTCAGTTTATCCAGAATAATTGGCAACGATACGCCTGCTAGTGCAGCAGCAATGATATTGCAAAGTATCGCAAGGGCAATGACCACACCAAGCAATGGATCGGTAAACCAAAAAGAAGCCACGATACCAATCACTATCGCCCAGATTATGCCATTCAGTCCGCCAACTCTAAGTTCCTTTTGCAACAAAGCATTGCGGTTACCTTTGGTCACCTGTCCAAGGGCCAAACCGCGTACAATCAGGGTTAATGTTTGACTTCCTGCAATCCCCCCCATACTGGCGACAACAGGCATAAGTACCGCCAATGCCACCACTTGCTGTAAAGTGGCTTCGAATAATCCAATAAACCACGAAGCCAGAAACGCTGTCAGTAAATTAATCCCCAGCCAAACCGCACGACTTTGGGCACTTTTGCGTACTGGTGCGAATAAATCTTCATCCTCATCCATACCGGCAGATGACATCACCTGGCGCTCATAATTCTCATTCACGAGTTCCGACGCAGTCACCATATCCACCCGCCCCAACAACGTATTGTTACTATCAACTGCGGGTAAGGCACTGAAACCGGAGCGTTGTACTAAGCGCGATGCATTGATACTGTCGTCTTCCACCCGTACAACATCAATGTACTCTTCTGAGATTTCCACTAAAGGCAGGTGCTCGGGCGCACCAAAAACCCTGGTGAGTTTTACCGCTTCGGTAAAATGACCCGCACGGTTCACCAAGAAGATACAGTCTGTGAGATCAGGCACGTTGCGCCGAATCAAGCGCAACGCATCTCGCACCTTGGCACTTATGGGTAATACCAACACTTCATGGCTTAGCCAATGACCAATCTGATTATCAGAGAATAAGCTGGCATCCTGAAAGTATTTGCGCTGTTGCTTATTCATCACTGACAATGCGCTTTCTACCAGTCGGTCAGGCAATGAATCCGCCAGCTCCAACAGAACTTCCGCATCCATATCAGTGAACAGTTGCAACCACTCATCATTATCCGTGGCATCAATGAGTACTTCCCGCGGATCCCCCCGCATGGCGACCAGCACATCAATCTTTTTGTGCTTTGGCACTTCACTCCAAACCGAAAGGCGCTGCTCAACGGGTAATGATTCTAATAGCAGTGCAATGTCAGAGGCGTCTTCTTCCAACATCATGTTAGCAACCGAATCGCTCTCTCCCGTCAGCGGCGCAGATACCACTTCTTCAATTAGATTGGGTAAAGGGTCAGACATCCTGTAATCCTCTGAAATATCAGTAGTTATGGTGATGATAGCAATTGCTCATAGCACTACAACTGGAAAGCAAAAATAGTTTTCTTTGGAACTGATGAATTTGCAGGTTCGTTTTTCACCAGAGTTATTTGATAGACAAGCAGCAGCGCTCTGCGGTCACATTTTTTATTATCAAATTACTTGTGACTTTAGATGATTGTGCTGCGTCTACAGGCTTAACCCGGAAGGCAGTGCGTTTGCTTCCGACCTATAACGCTATCGATGCAAGCAAGGTATAGATAGCCATTGATTACATTACTGGTATTCGCTACCGAAGAGTCTGTTATGCAAAATAAACGTCAAAATGTCAGTACTAAACTGGTAGGCTTCAATATTGATTTAATTGGTCTTAAGGCCAAACTACACAAAAACCACCTTGTACAACAATACCGAGATGCAATGTATGTGGCATTCTCTGAAGGTATGGCGTTTGTATTTGACTATGGTGTTATTTCTACCTGGTCACTGACTGACGAAGAAAAAAGCCAGTTATTGGACAAAGTATTAACTTGCACCAAACAAAACAGTGAGAATCACGATTGGGAGACCATGCCCTATCGCATCCAAGCGGGTTCAAGTCTGTCAATTCGAGACGACCAGATTCGTTTACCTGATAATGATATGTTTACTCTGTTAGCTGTAAGCCATGCCCTGGCACAATCAGAAAAACTAGAGCAATTTGAATCTCTCGCCGAAAAAACCATCGGTGAGCATGCACATTTGTCTGCCACATTGGCCAAAACCGGAAAAATTCCGCTATCAAGAAAAGCGTTGGCTCGAGCGAGAGGTAGCCTGTTTCAGACTCGCAGCGATATTGTATTGCGTTACAACCTGCTCGATACTCCCGAATTCTTCTGGGAATACCCTGAACACGAAAGCAACTATCTACAGATTTCGCGATATCTGGAGCTGCAACCGCGAGTTGAATTGCTGAACCTGAAACTTGCTACGATCAACGAATTATTGGAAATGTTGGCTGCAGAGCAAAATCACAAACACTCTGCGTTCCTGGAATGGATTATTATCTACCTGATTGCGGTGGATATTATTCTGTATTTTGGACACTAATAAGCCATTAAACAGCAAAAAAATGTAACGCAACTGAGTTACAAGTAGCTAAACTAATGAAACTGACATTCCAGTTGAACAAGAATTTGAGAACTGCAACTCAATACAATTAAAACCAGAGCACAAACTCAAAAGACGATGACATCGAGTGGGAAACGCCGAGTCTTAAGGGCAATCAACCCTAAGGTCTGATAAACACAGGTATAGAATAATATGGCAGAAGCACTGATTATCGGGAATACCCTGATAAAACCGGGTTCCAGGGTAAAACTGGAATTACCCGCAGCAAAACTGTATACCGACACGGAAATATCCATTCCGGTTGAGGTCATTCATGCTCGCAAACCCGGCCCGGTTATATTCATCAGTGCCGCGATCCACGGTGATGAGTTAAATGGTATCGAAATTATCAGACGGCTGCTGACCAAAAAGTCATTTCGATTGTCCAAAGGCACTATCATTGCAGTGCCTATTGTCAACGTTTATGGCATGCTCAATCAAAGTCGCTATATGCCGGATCGCCGCGATTTAAACCGCAGCTTTCCGGGCTCAGCTAAAGGCTCTCTAACGGGGCGTCTGGCCCACTTGTTTCTGTCAGAGATTGTGAGCAAATGCCAATACGGTATCGATTTGCACACGGGGGCAATCCATCGCAGTAACTTCCCTCAGATACGCGCCAACCTGAATGATGAAGAAACCATGGAGTTAGCCAGAACTTTTGGCGTGCCGGTGGTGCTCAATGCAGAAATCAGGGAAGGTTCATTACGTGAAGCCGCCGCCTCAAAAGGTTGTAAAGTGCTTCTATATGAAGCCGGGCAGGCACTGCGATTTGATGAGCTTTCCATTCGCGCGGGGCTAAAAGGCGTGCTCAATGTGCTATCGCAACTGGGTATGATCCGTAAGCGCAAGCCATCAAAAACCGTAGAGCCCTTTATCTCAAATCACAGCTTTTGGGTAAGAGCCATTAGTAGTGGAACGGTGACCGACCGCAAACGTTTGGGCGACCATGTTAAAAAAGGCGATGTTTTAGCTGAAATTAACAGCCCAATTGGCGACACAGTTGATTTGCTAAAAGCACCGAATAGTGGTGTTATTATCGGTAAGCAAAACATCCCGCTTGTGCAAGAAGGTGATGCTATGTATCACATTGCAGATTTTGAAACGCCCAGGCAAGTGGCTGAGCACATAGAACAACTGCAAGATGACTTATTACCTGAAGAAGATAACAAAACGATGGACCAGGACTTATGAGCAACAATACGCAACACCCACAATTTGACGGCAAAATGGTAATTGGTGTCGCCGAAAAAATAGATTTACCGGAGTTGGGCTTGTCCAGCGTCGCGACGCGCATCGACACTGGTGCCAAAACTTCGGCACTACATGTTGATCACATCGATGTAGACGAAGAGGCCGGTAAAGTGAAATTTTGGTTTCACCCCGACTCACACGACGTAGACAAAATCATAAAGTGCTCTGCCAAGATACACGATATTCGTTGGATTAAGTCGTCAAACGGTGAAAAAGAACGTCGTTGTGTCATTAAAACTCCGGCTCAAATTGGAGATTTACATTGGGACATCGAGCTGACTCTCACTGACCGCTCCGTTATGAAACATTTGATGTTACTGGGCAGAGAAGCACTTACAACCCATTTTGTAATAGACCCTTCAGACGATTACCTGGCGGATTGATTTGCGCTGTAAGGAAAACATGTAAAATCAGCCACCACTTTAAAAGTGGAAACCGGTTAAGACAAAGGAGCGTACTTGAGTGACAGAACAACTGATTAAAAGTATTACCTGGCTTGTTGACGGTCGTCACGACGTGCATCCGGCCGTTACAGATAAAGTGTTAACCTTGGCCAAATTGCAACAAGCCAAAATCAACCTGATTTTCGACAACAGATTACGGGCTCGCGAACGCCATTATTGGTTTTTATTCGAGCAGTCTGAGCAGGTGGAAAGCGATTGGCGTCAACAGCAACAGCTTAAACAACAAGCGCTTAAAGACGCACTTGAGGAAAGTCAGATTTCATATAACTTTGAAATTGTAGAAAATGCCAATTATCTGGACAGTGTAAAAAAATACCAGAAAACCATCAAAAACAGTCTGGTTGTCATTCAAGATCAAGCTCCCGGCGACCGCCACCCAGTGTTTCAAGACCTGGCCAACATCAACAGTCATATCTTACTTTTGACGCCAAAGCCCTGGTCAAAAAATATGAGCCTGTTAGGTGCAGTAGATCCCTTGCATGAACACTCACGACCTGAGGATATGGATTTCGTCATTTCCAGAAAAACCCAACACCTGGCAAAATTATTTAAATGTGAGTGGTTTATCGGGCACGCCTGTCATATCCCGGCGTCCTTTGTTCAATACAAACATAAAATATCCACTTTGCATCGACAAGGATTGGACGATTTTATGGCGCGGATTGGGGTCACCAGCAAGCATGGTATCTTACTGTCGGGATTACCGGAACGCGCACTTCCCGAATGGATTGCCAAACAAAAAACCGACATTTTATTACTGGGTAATGTCACTCGTAATGCCTTGTTCTCACATCTTGTCGGCAGCACTACCGCGGCTTTACTTAGCAAACCACCCTGTGACATGTTGTTAGTGAAAAGTCAGGCTTCTAGCTGACATCTCCATGCAGTGAAAGTATAGATAGGGCTTATAACTTAAACTTAAGCCCCAACTGAAATCGCTGTTGCCCTTCATTGAGTTCCAGCTTACTGAACCAGTCCAGGCCCCATTCAGGCAGGAATTGCCCTTCGATTTCCAGTGTCACGGCATGCCCATAATCGACAAAGTCTTCAGTTAATTCGGCCCGCTCACCAAAGCCATCACTGGTGTAACTGTAATAAGCAAAGTACTCTATGTTTTCTTCTAGCAGGTGCGTTTCGCCCGCAAGGCTTAGCACCACCTTGGAGCGATGATTATCGAGACGATTTATCAGTTCAAAAGACACCAGATGGGCGTCACTGAGCTTGTGCGTAATTTCACCACGAGCAAAGTTATTACTTAGCATATGCTCAAGCCCCAACTCAAATCCGGTAATGGCATTGAATCTCGAACTTAATTCAAATTCCCCGTAATTGAGGTTTTTCCCACCTTCCCAAAAGTCCGGATCGCCAGCGTCGTTCAACTCACCAATGACCCATTCAATTTGGGTGTCGGGAGAACGCTGATAAACCTGGCGAACACCAGTAATCCAGCCATCTTTTGACAAACCAGTAGAGGAAACTCGCCCCTTGTAAGTAGGGATAACCCCGATTTCAGTCTTGCCTTGTTCATTCTGGTGCCTCAAATAAAGGCGTCGAAAATGGAAATGATGAGTTTCATCGGCACCAAAGGTATTGTAGCTGGAGGCAAAACTATCACCCGTTACCGCAAATCCATTGAGGCTCCAGAGACTGTTTTCAAAGGTTAACTGCGGATAGAAACGCACGCGATATTGATAACGAGGCGCTTTTTCAGAACGATAATCGGCTCTGGTGGAAACGTCAGTTTTACTGTTAAACACCTGCGCATTTGAAGAGAAACTCAGCGCAACAAGGATAAAACTCCAAATCAAAAAACTTGTCACGTTACCCACTGCGTTGTTCAACCACCTTTTGCTGTTAGTAAAGCTAAAAATAACACACTCCAGACAAAGACTACTTCGTGAAAACTTCACAATATATCAGAAGAGCGACTGACTTGTGTAATAACAACAAGAACTAGCCCCATGAACGCTATGAACAAAAATGAAAACCAAATGATATTCGATGGTGAATAATAGAATTCACATTGTCTGCACATTTAAATGGCATAAGGATAACCGTGCACCATAAGTTCAATTATTGCGCAGTAGAGGAGAAAAACATGTCATCTTTGGCGAGCTTTTGTTTCAACGGCACTGAATATCAAATTTCAAAAGAAAACTTGGATATGGAAACACTAAAAGCACTTCTTAAAAAGGTCATCAACAGTGAAGGCAACCCGGCAGTAGAGAAGCTTCTCAGCCCCAACAATGAGAATGTTGATTGGTTTGAAGCCTTATTAAGCAATACAAATAACTACGCCGGAAATGAACCGCAACTCTGTGAAGCCGACGATGAAGAATTACTCAAGTCACTATGATACCAATTCCGATAAACATTTGCTCACTCAGCGCTGCCTCAGGGACATTAGTTCGAGGCGTGCGAATGAAAGAATACTGGTGGTCTTGTGAACTTCGCACAACAAAGAAATAATGTTTCTAAGGCGCGTCTTCGATGGGGTTGAAAAGCATTTATACTGTGTTGAATGTTCTTGATTTAGGTCCACTAGACCTGCAAACATCCGCCTTGTCTAAATGCTTTTCATCTCCCACTGAGCTGGGTAAATATTTATTGGAATTGGTATAAACTTCAGTGCAAAAACACGGAACTAACGGAAGCCTTGCTACAGAAGGCAAGGCTCCCGTTTGCTCTTGATGCTAAACCCGCTGGCCAATTGGTAGTTTCGTTATGGGCTTACCGGTTACGCTGCGAATGGCATTAGCCACCGCAGGACCAATTGGCGGCGTGCCCGGCTCCCCTACCCCTGTTGGAGCTTCCGCTGACGGAATGATGAATACTTCAATATCGGGCATTTGATTAATTCTCAGTGGCGTATAATCGTAAAAGTTATTTTGCTGCACTTTTCCATTATCAAGGGTAATGGCCTCACCTAATATTGCACTCAAACCATAGCCAATGCCCCCTTCCATCTGTGCCACCACAACGTCTGGCGTGACTGCAACGCCGCAGTCGACGGCGCACCAAACCTTCTCCACTTTAAAGGTTTTGTCTGCATTAACCTTAATTTGAGCCACTTGAGCCACAAAGCTGGCGAAAGACTCATGTACTGCGACACCAAGCCCGATACCTTCTGGCAGAGATTTGCCCCAATCTGAGGCCTCGAGAACTTTATTGAGTACCGCCAGATGGCGTGGATGTTCCTTAAGCAACTCTTGTCGCAATTTGCCAGGATCTTTACCCGCCTTGTGGGCTACCTCATCAAAAAATACTTCGGTAGCGTAGGCATTGTGACTATGACCCACGGAACGCCACCAGAGCACCGGCACACCAACCTGAGCTTCGTGGCCGTCAAATTTAAAATTGGGAATACGGTAGGGCAAATTTGCCCCACCCTCTACAAGTGCAAAGTCTAGGGGACCGGTGATAAGGCCCTCAAATGGCGTACCTCGTAATATGGATTGCGAAACCAGGCGCTGATGCCAACCAGTGATTTCACCATTGGCATCAATGGCCGCTTTAAACTTATGATACGCCATGGGACGATACCGTCCACCTTTAACGTCGTCTTCTCTGGACCATTGCAAGCACACAGGGGCTGACCCATTGATGGCCTTGGCAATCACCACTGCATCCATCACAAAATCAGAATCTGGAACCGCTCGGCGACCAAAACTGCCCCCGGCAAATTGGGTGTGAATAAACACTTTTTCCACCGGCACACCAGTCACCTGTGAGGCCACGTACTGATCGATACCCGGAATTTGAGAGCCTGTATAAATATGACAGGCGTCTTTTTGCAAATCCACTACGCAATTCATGGGCTCCATGGTGGCATGAGATAGATAAGGAAATTCAAATTCCATCTCCAGTGTTTCACTGGCTGCTGCCAATGCTCCGCCCATATCACCATCGTTACGGGCAATAGCTCCCTGCTTTTCTGCCAGCGTTTTAAAATCAGCCCAGAGCTCAGCCGAGCTGCGGTTCTCCGCTTTACTGTCATCCCATTGTGTTACCAGCGCCGCTTTCCCTTGACGGGCAGCCCAATGATTTTTGGCCAGAACGGCTACCCCTCGTGGCGTTTCCACTACGGCTTGCACACCAGCAACCGCTTTGGCTTTTTCACTGTTTACGCTCTTTAATGTAGCGCCAAACTTTTCGGGACGGGCAATAGCCGCCACCAGCATACCCGGCAATCGCACATCAATCGTGTATTGCGCCTTGCCGGTACTTTTCTCTTTACTGTCGATGCGTGGTAGAGAGGTTCCGATGAGGGTAAATTCTTCTGGTTTCTTTAACTTTGGCTCTTGTGGCGGGGCAATTAATGCCGCAATCTCGGCCATTTCACCATAAGTAGCGCTTTTTCCACTAGCTGTTAGCATCCCTTTTTGCGCGCTTACATCGGACTCTGCCACTCCCCAGGTCTTAGCGGCAGCACTAATGAGCATGTGCTTTGCCGCTGCACCAGCTTGACGCAATTGCATCCATGAATTAGCAATAGAAGTGGAGCCTCCAGTGCCTTGATAAGGCCCCCAAAACAGATTGTTGTAGCGATTCGGATCAGAGGGTGCGAACTCCCAGCGCATTTGCGACCAGTCAGCATCAATTTCTTCAGCGACAATGGCTGTCAGCCCCGTGGTAACGCCTTGCCCTTTGTCGAGATGTTTGATGACCACCGTAATACTGTTGTCTTTGGCAATTTTAACAAAGTGGCCCATTTCACTGGCACTCTGAGCTTCAGCATGTGCTGCTCCAGACAAACCAAAGCCGATACTAAACCCCACACCAGAAAGGGCAGACACTTTAATGAACTGGCGACGACTGACTTCGGTTTGAGCCACCTTGTTAATCACTTTTGTCGGGCTAATAACACGCATTATGATACCTCCTTAGCCAGCGAGTCTGCCGCTTCGTGGATGGCCGCACGAATGCGTTGATAAGTAGCACAGCGGCAAACATTGCCTTGCATTGCCATATCAATATCTTCGTTACTGGGAGATTTATTTTTTTCCAGCAGTGCCGTCGCCGACATCACCTGACCTGACTGACAATAACCACACTGTACGACATCAAGTTTTTGCCAAGCTGTTTGAATCGCTTTGGATGCCTCACTGGTGAGCCCTTCAATGGTAGTAATACTGCCACCGTTGGCAGCGGCAATCGGTGTAGAGCAGGAACGGATTGGCGCACCGTTTAAATGCATGGTGCAGGCACCACACATGGCAACGCCACAGCCAAATTTGCTGCCGGTTAGATTTAGCTCATCTCGCACATACCACAGCAGTGGCATATTGGGGTCGCCTTCCCAGGTGACCTTTTCACCATTTAACTCAAATGCAATCATCATTTCTCCGGCATCAAAATTACTCAAAACATGACTTCAAAGTATTGCAAAGGCTTGGAGTTTGGCAAGCGATGTAGCAGTGAAATTGTTTGTAATTTAAGCTATATGTAGGATTATGCATCAATCAGATTGCATTAGGCACCTGACTGTAAAAAGCGTAAAAATGTTGGAGAACTTTGTATTGTGATTAGATTAAACAGCAGTATGACATGGTTTCACAAACGTCTTTTTCCATTAGTCTGGTTTGGCTTTTTAGTGTTCTTTTTTGTTATGGCACCATTTTCCACAGAAGACACCACCAAACGTATTATCTTTATGGTTGCGCCTTTTCCCATGGCTCTGTTTGGTTATTTTCTAATGAAAAAACTGATTTTTGGTCTGGTGGATGAAGTTTACCGACAACAAGATCAAATTATTTGTCGCAATGGTGATAAAGAGGAGCGCTTCAATCTGAGCGATATTCAGAGCGCGTTGTATTACACCCACTCCCAACCAGCCAAATGCGTCCTGAGACTTCGCCGCAATAGCAATTTTGGCAGAGAGATAGAGTTCATCCCCAAAATAAATGGCAACATTTTTTCATTCAATGCAGACGTCGAGCAACTGGTAGATGATGTAGATAGATTAAATCAGGGCAGAAATTAGCGCAAAAAAGGCTTACCCCAGAGAGGTAAGCCTGTGTTTATCAATTTTGCGACTGTGATTGCTGTGCAGCAATCATCCCTGATAAGAAATAGTGCTCGCTGACACTGTTGTGAACTTTGCTCAATTCCAGCTGAATGTCATCAATAGCATCGTGCAAGCCTTGTTGCTTCAGGGTCAATACATCCTGTTCAGACACCCGGCGCTTCACCTTCATCAATTGTCGTAATGGCGCTTCGTTGCGAGGTAAATCGCACAAACGCATGCCAATATCATTAATACAAAACAAAATAGAACGCGGAAATGTCTCGCTTTGCATTAAGAAATTAAGCACCTGTGCCCGTTTCACCTTTACATTCATGCTCTGACGATACATCTGATAGGCATCCATGGATTTGAGCACACTCATCCATTGAATGTTTTGAAAGGGTTCACTCTCCTCTTCCGTCACCAGATTGGCAGAGCGCACATCAACAATGCGCGATGTCATTTCAGCTCTTTCCAGATTACAACCCAACCGGAAAAACAGATAGCTCTCATCGTGATTTAAGGTGCCTTGGATCAGACCATAAAAGGATTGAATGCGAAAAATTACTTCTTCCAAGTAAGCAAAACGGCGCTTCTTATTAAGCCCTTCCGAGACATTGTCTTTGGCAAAATGATATAAGGAATTCAGGCGTTCCCAAGCCTCTCTGGGCAACACATCCCGCACCGTGCGGGCATTTTCTCGCGCTGCCCATAAACAATAATTCAAACTCACCTGGCTGGTATCATTGCGCTCCAATAAAAATTTGATAACGGTGCGTTCGTTAAAATTACTGTGCACCTCGCAGTAAGCTTCGCGCTCTCCCACGATATCAATTAATGGCTCCCAGCCGAGACTCACCCCTTTGGGCAAATCCAGTAGCAGGTTGTTATTCACATTGATTAAACGGGCCATGTTCTCTGCCCGTTCAACGTAGCGCGCCATCCAATAAAGGGTTTCCACAACTCTGGCTAACATGGTTATTCCTCCTCTACTATCCAGGTGTCTTTGCTACCACCACCTTGTGATGAATTTACCACCAGCGAACCTTTGCGCATGGCCACCCTGGTTAAGCCTCCTGTAGTCACCTTGATATCATCGCTGGAAAGAATAAAAGGCCGCATATCCACATGTCGTGGTTCGGCATTGGTACCAATAAGTGAAGGAACGGTGGAAAGGTTTAACGTGGGTTGCGCGATATAATTGCGTGGATCGGCCTTGATCAACCCGGCAAATTTTTGCTGTTCTTTTTTGGTGGACATAGGACCGATGAGCATTCCATAGCCACCCGATTCATTGGCGGGTTTCACCACCAGTTTATCGAGGTTCTCCAGCACGTATTGGCGCTCTGAGTCGTTCATACAGCGGTAAGTGGGCACATTGGGTAACGTCGGTTCTTCTCCCAGATAATATTTAATAATTTCCGGCACCCAGGCATACACCACTTTATCATCGGCTACCCCTGCTCCCGGCGCATTGGCCAGAGCGACATTGCCACTTTTCCAGGCGCGCATTAAGCCTGGCACACCAAGCATGGAATCAGGATTAAAAGCCTCTGGGTCAAGAAACAAATCATCAATGCGACGATAAATAACATCGACACGCTGCAACCCCTCTACGGTGCGCATATAAACACAGTCGTCATCACCCACCACCAGATCTCGTCCCTCCACCAGCTCGCAACCCATTTGCTGCGCCAGGTAGGCGTGCTCAAAATAAGCAGAGTTATAAATGCCCGGTGTTAATACCACAACCTCAGGGTAATCCAGTGGTCTTGGCGAGATAGCGGCCAACATGTCGAACAATTGTGATGGATAATCGTCTACTGGTAATATTGATAATTGCTCGAACATGTCAGGAAATACCCGCTTCATCACCTCTCGGTTTTCCAACATGTAAGATACCCCCGAGGGCACCCGCAGGTTATCCTCCAGCACATAAACAGTGCCATCACTGTCTTTCACCAGATCAGAGCCACAGATATGAGCCCAGATATTCAATGGCGGCGTCACACCCACACATTGTTTGCGAAAGTTCACCGATTGCTCCAACAGTTCGGCAGGAAATACCTTGTCCTTGATAATTTTTTGGTCGTGATAAATATCATCGATAAACATATTCAGCGCTTTTACCCGCTGTTTTAAACCGTACTCTATTTTTTGCCACTCTTGTTTGGGCATTACGCGGGGAATAACATCAAATGGCCAGGCGCGATCAATTGCCCCTCCTTCATGGTAAACCGTGAAGGTGATACCCATCTCTTTAATGGCGAGATCGGTAGAATTAACAACAAGTTTAAGTTCTTCGTCACTGAGTGACTCAAAATACTTGCTCACTTGTTTTGCACTTTTTCTCGGTTTACCCGCCGACTTCATCAACTCATCGTAGAAGTTTTGGGTATCGTAATTTTCCCATTTAATTGCCATTTAACCACCCTATTTAACATGCTCTTGGCAGACTGACTCATTAACACTATGAACCATTAAGTATTACAGTCAATTGCACTTTGCCCAAATAATCATCCCTAAATTCTTGCCACATCCACAGATACCGACAAGACATTACTGCCTCCGCCGAACAACACCCCTTTTAATGGGGTAACGTCAAAATAGTCTCTTCCGGTTGCCAGACGAATATGCTGATTGCCCGGTACAATGTCGTTGGTGGGGTCAAACTCCATCCAACCACTTCCGGGTAAAAACACCGCAAACCAGGCATGCGAGGCATCTGCACCTTCCAGTTTTTCTTGTCCTTCAGGAGGCAATGTTTCTATGTAGCCACTGACGTATTTGGCCGGGATACCAATACTGCGTAAACAACCTATCGCCAGATGAGCAAAGTCCTGACACACCCCGCGTTTGTGTTCGATTACGGTTTCCAGTGGTGTACTCAAAGTAGTAAACGCAGGATCGTATTTAAATTCAGTGAAAATACGATGCATCAGATGCCGCGTACCGTCCAATAAAGGTCGGTTTGGCGTAAAAGACTTAAGGGCGTATTCCTTGAGTGCATCTAATGTAGGTATGAACCGGGAAGCAAAAGTGAACTCTTTTGCCAGCAGTAACTCTGGTGACAAGCCTCGTTGAACTTCGTCGCGTACCTGTTCCCATGAGGCATCAAAACTAAACAGCATAGTTTGCGGCCGTTCCACCACTATGACCTCACTGGTAACGGTAACTTCCAGTACTTGATGTTGCTCGGGGATGTCAAAACGCGTCACCTTGTTGCCAAAATAATCGCTGTGCTCCCCCAGGTAGCTGGGCGAAGGAGAAATTTCAAACTGGCTGAACTTGCACACCTGATGCTCATTGTTCAAAGGGCTAAGACGCGCCAGGTTTTGACACAAACTTACCGGCTCGCTGTATTCATAAAGGGTAATGTGCTTAATTCTATACTTCATGAAGAGACCTGCCCCTGCAATAACTGGGTTGCAGCCTCAGTGTGAGAGAAGTAAATCTGACTGATGGCTTCAGCCAGCGCCAGAAGATCAGCATTAACATCTTCGATCAGGGCTTGCAGATTTTCGCGTTTCCCCTCTTCATTGGCCTCCACCAATTCGCTTAACTCACAAAGTTGAATTCGCGTTAAGGCCGACAAGATCATTTTTTCATGGCGCTCCAGGCGAGAGTCATTCTGCTCTTTGGGCATTTCCTTCACTAGCTGCCGCAGTATTTTCAGCTGATAACACAAGGAACGCGGATAATCGGCATTCAGCAGTAACAGCTCTAGTACAGTTTCAATGCGCTGCTCCACACGGTAGCGGCGTCTGTGGGTTGCCAGGCTCTCCTGGGAATACAACAAGCTATCTAGCACCAGTGATTCCATCTCCTCTTCAGTAGCCTGACTGAGTAAGATTTCACTTAAGTTCATGATTTGATGCGCCCGCTCGAGCCTTCTGCCCGCTTCCAACATCACCCAACCGCCATCGCGAGACAAGCTCTCGGCAGCATGTCCTAAGAAGGCACTCACCGAATCTAATAATTCATTGAGCAATTCCTGCATATCACTGACACTGCGGGTGGGCTTGCTATATTTGATGCGTCGCGCAGCCTGATTAATTTCATCAATAATGCGCCAGGTATCACCAGACCAATAATCGCGAACACTAAAGGCACTGTTTAAGAAAAAGCCAAAGGTGGCAGTTAACCCGCCATTGAGGTCAGTGCCAAATACAAACTGACGCATCATCCACCAATATGCACTGCGGCCTTTATCTTTAATTTGTGATAAAGCGTCGGCGATCTGCGGATGATGGGTCATTAAGCCAGTGATCAGTTGCTCAATATGACCCAAGGCATCTTCTTCGTGACCGGGAGAATATTCAGTGAGTCGCACCAAAATCGCTCTGACCAGGCGCACCTGACTCTCAGAACGTTCAATGTTGCGCCCCACCCAAAACAAACTCTCGGCGGTACGACTGGTGATTTGCTCATGGCCGCGATAGGCAGCTTGCTCGCCCACTAATTGCCATAAACTACTGTGATTTTCCTCACTCTCACCTAGCACCCAGGTGTCTTTTAACAATCCGGTAAAAGGCGATTCTTGCTGACTTTTATAATAGACAAGTCGGGTTAGTGCTCCCGGCAAAACTCGATAACTATCTTGCTCAGCAATGGCAAAGCTGCGGATTTTAATGGGTTTGGCCTGAAATTTAGCATTGCTCCAAGCGGGGGCGCGGGAAAACTCCAGAAAATCTTGCGCCACATAATCACCGGGACTGGCAGCAATACTCTGGCGCAACGCTTCTCGTTCGGTTTCACTCATGCTGGAGGGATATTGGTTTTTAGCATGATGGTCAGCGCGCTTTATCACCATCTTATCAAGGTTGGCGAGAGTATGTTGCCGGGCTTGTTCTACTCCGCACCAATGGCTTTCAATTTGTGGAATGATGAGTGATTCGTCAAACAGATGCTCACACACGGCAGGTAAATACGGCATTAATGCAGAATTTTCCAGGATGCCCGCACCGATGGGGTTGATAACAATGACATTGCCCTGACGCGCGGCATGTAACAATCCAGGCACACCGCACACTGAGTCCTCTTGTAACTCCAGCGAATCACAGAGCTGATCATCCACCCAGCGTAAAATAACATCTACCTGCTCCAGACCGTCCAGGGTTTTGAGCCACACTTTGCTGTCACGTACGGTCAAATCGGCGCCCAGTACCAGGTTATATCCCAAATAGGCCGCCAGATAAGCATGCTCAAAGTAGGTTTCATCTGCGGCCCCGGCAGACAACATGACAATGTTGGGCGTTCTGTTATGGGGCACCAGTGACGTAAAAGCACCATGCCAGGTTTTGAAAAAACTCGATAACCTGGCTATTTCTGCGCTACTAAATTCGCTACTCATCACCCGCGACATGGCCACCCGGTTTTCCAGACAATAACCCACCCCGGTAGGCATTTGGGTTTTGTCACGGATCACCACCAGCTGTCCTTCAGGATCTCGAGTGATGTCAGCAGAATAAAACATTAAAGGCTGGGCAATGTGTTCATACAAGCCATGAGCTGGACGAATGTATTGTTCACTATTGAGTATCACTTGCGCAGGGATAACACCTGAAGTCAGTAATTCTCTGGGCCCATACAAGTCCTTAAACACCGCATTAAGTAACTTTGCTCTTTGCCGCATACCGGCATTCAAATGCTGCCAGGAAGCTTGATCCAGTACATAAGGGATCGCATCCAGTTCCCAGGCACGGCGACTATCGTCCTCTTTGGCAAAACTATAGGTGACACCGATTTCTTGCAGTTGCTTATGGATCAGTTGTTGGCGAGCTCTGAAGTCCGATTCTGGTAACTTTTCCAGTTGCTGTACCAGGTTTTGCCAGTGGGGTCTTGGACTGCTTGTTTGATTGTCCCAAAACTCATCATACCCTCGCGTATCCGCCAGATAATCCCCCATATGACGGGCCAGCAAAGATTCATCGGGGGACGCGTTATCTGTCATACTTATTCCTTATTTGTCCCGTTATTGCACCGGACGGCGCAAGTCCAGGGTATAGGGATACTCATCGTTGGGCGACTCTGCAACAGGCTTTTTACCCGGCTTGTTCTCATGTACCGGGGTAAACTGCCCTTTTGAGTGCAATGTACCACGCCAGTTTTGCGATACAGGCGCTTCGGTTTGCGTATGTCCTTCATCATCAAATCGGGCAATACGACGACCTTCAGCCTCAAAGCTATTCACCGGGAAGGCCTCAAAATTGCGACCGCCTGGGTGCACAACATGATAAGTACAACCACCCACAGAGCAATCATTCCAGGTATCGTAAATATCAAATACCAGTGGCGAGTGAACACCAATGGTGGGATGTAACGCTGAGGGTGGCTGCCATGCGCGGTAGCGTACCCCTGCCACGTATTCACCATGAGTAGGACAGCGATGCAGAGGTAAACGTCTGCCATTACAAGCAATGATGTAGCGATCAGAAATCATACCTTTAACATGTACTTGCAAACGTTCCAGCGAAGAATCCACATAACGAGACGTGCCGCCACTGCCCATCTCTTCGCCCAGTACATGCCAGGGTTCGATGGCCGTGCGCAACTCCAGGGAGATATCGTTAACCTGCACTGTGCCCAGCACCGGAAAGCGAAATTCGTGGAACGCTTTTAACCAATCCAGTTCAAAGCCATAACCGGATTTTTGCAGAGTCTCGCACACTTCCTGCATATCTCGCCAAACAAAATAAGGCAACAAAAAACGGTCGTGTAATTCCGTTCCCCAGCGCACCAGTTTGTGATGATAGGGATTTTGCCAAAAAGCCACCAATAAGGTACGCAATAAGAGATTCTGCACCAGGCTCATTTGATAATGGGGTGGCATTTCAAAGCCGCGAAACTCCAGAATCCCTAATCGCCCCGTAGACGAATCAGGAGAATACATTTTATCGATGCAGAACTCAGAGCGGTGGGTATTGCCGGAGATATCTACCAGTAAATGGCGTAACAGTCGATCCACCAACCAAGGCTGTTGCGTTTCCCCTTCTGGCAGTTGCGAGAAGGCAATCTCCAGTTCATATAAGTATTCATCCCGCCCTTCATCAACCCGTGGCGCCTGACTGGTGGGGCCGATAAACAAACCAGAAAACAAATAAGATAAACCCGGATGGTGCTGCCAAAAGGTCAACAAGCTGCGCAATACACCGGGTTTACGTAGGAACGGACTGTCCAACGGACTGCTGGCTCCCATGGTGACATGGTTACCCCCACCCGTGCCGGTATGGCGACCATCAATCAAGAACTTTTCGGTGCCCAGACGGGTTTCTCGCGCCAATTGATACAGAGCTTCGGTGTTCTCTACCAGCTCTGGCCAGGAGTTAGCCGGGTGAATATTCACTTCAATTACACCCGGATCCGGCGTCACAGCGAACTTTTTCAGACGCAAATCGGCAGGCGGTGAATAACCTTCGATAATCACCGGCACATCCATTTTACTGGCCACCTGTTCAAGCTGCTGTAACAACAACAAGTAGTGTTCCAGATACACCATTGGCGGCATAAACACATACAGGTTGCCATCTCTTACTTCGATACATAAGGCAGTTTTGGAAAACCGTTCACTGGCTGGTTTAGCGGACTGTTCAAAGTGCGCAATCAAATCGCCAGGTAAATCCTGATAGGGCTCAAAGTAGCTGTGCGGTTGATGCTGCTCCCCTTCGTCTACCGGCTGCCATGGAATGGAATTTAGCGGCAAACGCAAGCCCAATGGCGAATCGCCCGGCATCAGAGTTAGACGCTGGGTTCTGAAGGTCCACTGGCAACTGTGCCAGCAATCATTTGCAAAATCCCAGCCCAGCGGTAAGACATAACCTGTTGGCGCGTCCGGATCGCCGTTGAGCACATCCCGCAATTTGGCGCGTTCTGAATACTGCTTGAGCTTCATTTTATTCAGATCGATATTATCTGGCAGTTGGCCCTCTTGCCAGATGAGATAAAGGGCATCTTCATAAGCAGGCAACAGATTCTGCTGAGCGACTCCCAGCTCCTTTAATAACTTCTGCGCAAAGGTTTCTGCGACATCTTTCTCTAGTTCCAGGCTTTGAGTGGGATCTCCCGCTAAATCGGCATTTTTCCAAACCGGATGGCCATCATCACGCCAATAGCTGGCATATTGCCAGCGCGGCAAAGGCTCACCCGGATACCACTTACCTTGCCCAAAATGTCGCAATGCACCAGGGGAAAACTGTGCTTGCATCTTCTTAAACAGTTGGCAAGCTAGCTTGCGTTTCACCGGGCTGTCAGCAGTGGTATTCCATTCTGGTCCTTCCATATCATCAATGGATACAAAGGTGGGCTCGCCACCCATGGTAAGACGAATATCCAATTCGTTTAAATCATTGTCTACCTGGCTCCCCAAAGCCTGAATCGCCTGCCACTCCTTGTCGTTATAAGGCTTAGTGACTCGTGGCGCCTCGTGGATTCGGGTGACACTGTTACTAAATTCAAACTCCACTTCACACTTGTCAATAGCACCTGTAATTGGCGCTGCACTGGCGGGTTCAGGACTGGCGGATAAGGGAATATGCCCCTCACCGGCAAACAACCCGGATGTAGCATCCAGTCCAATCCACCCCGCACCGGGAACAAACACCTCTGCCCAGGCATGTAGATCAGTAAAATCTTGTTCAGGGCCGCTAGGGCCATCCAGGCTTTTCTGATCCGGTGCCAATTGCACCAGATAACCTGAAACAAATCTTGCCGCCAGGCCGATATGTCGCAACAGCTGTACCAGTAACCAAGCGAAATCCCGGCAGCTACCAGAGCCTTTTTCCAGGGTCTGTTCACAGGTTTGCACGCCGGGTTCCATGCGCACCAGATAATCCAGATGTTCATAAACAGACTGATTCAGCCCCACCAGAAAATCCACCGTGGTCTTTTCTGTCAAATCCAGGGTTTTTATCCACTTCTGAAAGCGCGGACCATTGTCGGTTACCTGAAGATACGGCGAAAGCTCCTGTTGCAACTCTTTCGAATAATCGAACGGCGCTTTTTCGGCGTACTCTTCAATGAAAAAGTCAAAGGGATTGATGACCGTCATTTTGGCGATAACTTCCACCGTGACATCCAAAAATTTACTGCGTTCAGGAAATACGACTCTGGCCTGGTAATTACCGAAGGGATCCTGTTGCCAGTTTATGAAATGCTCTTTGGGTTCTACCTTCAATGAATAAGCCTGTATAGGTGTGCGGCTGTGCGGCGCAGGTTTCAGGCGGAAAGTGTGAGGCGCGATATTCACCAGCCGGTCGAAGTTGTATCTGGTGTGATGACGAATGGCAACGGTAATAGTCATAGTATTGGCAAATTTTAGGTGCGATAGCAGTAGTGTATACGCTGACAGATTTACTACCAGTAAAGTCACACCAGAAAAGATGAAATTTCAATGAAGTTTTTTAGCAAGTACCTCTTTTGCCATAAAAAAAGCCATTGGGGTTGCCCACAATGGCTTTTTAATCAATAAACGGGTTAGTTAAATCTGCTCAACCTTTTGCTTGATTTGACCAAAGATTGATTGACCTGTTTTGTCGAACATTTCAATCTGAATGGTATCGCCAAACTGCATAAATGCGGTTGTTGGTTTACCATCCTGAATGGTTTCGATCATGCGAATTTCAGCGATACAGCTATAACCAACACCACCTTCACTCACTGGCTTGCCAGGGCCACCATCCAGCTTGTTGGATACTGTACCTGAACCGATAACGGTACCAGCGCATAGCGGACGGGTTTTTGCTGCGTGGGCAACCAGCTGACCAAAGTGGAAGGTCATATCGATACCGGCTTCCGGTTTTCCGAACATATCGCCGTTGTAGTGAGACACTAGTGGCAAGTGTACTTTACCGTCTTGCCAGGCGTCACCTAACTGATCAGGTGTAACACACACCGGCGCAAAGGCGCTGGAAGGTTTAGACTGGAAAAAACCAAAGCCTTTGGCTAGCTCACCCGGGATCAAACCGCGCAGTGAAACGTCGTTAACGATCATGATCAGTTTGATGTGTTTCAAGGCATCTTCAGCTGAAACGCCCATAGGCACATCATCAGTGATAACCGCAACTTCCGCCTCGAAGTCGATACCAAAGCCATCAGCTTGCGGCATGACAATATTGTCAGTTGGCGCAAGAAAAGAATCTGAGCCACCTTGGTACATCAAAGGATCGGTCCAGAAACTGTCAGGCATAACGGCATTACGCGCCTTGCGCACCAGTTCAACGTGGTTAACATAAGCACTGCCATCCGCCCACTGATAAGCGCGCGGTAAAGGCGAGTGGCATTTTGCCTGGTCGAAAGCTTCACCGGCAATCTCACCATTTTCTAGTTGTAAATACAGCGACTGTAATTGCGGCTCTACATTGGCCCAATCGTCCAACGCAGCCTGCATGGTGGGTGCGATTTCAGCAGCACTCGTCATTTTAGTTAAGGCTGAGTTTACCACCACCAATTGGCCATCGCGGCCATGCTTTAAACTTGCTAATTTCATCAGGCATTATCTCCCTGTTGTGCTTTAAAACCTTCCCCATTATGCAGCCATTCAGCATGCTTGGGGGCTTTTTTGGTTTTAGACCATTCGTCAATCATAGCTGGTGCAACGCGCTTGAGCTCTTCAAGCATACCTGGCTCTGTGGTATTACACGCCAGCTCAATGCGGTGACCATTTGGATCGAAGAAATAGATAGACTGGAACAACGTGTGATCGGTCGGTCCCAATACGTCGATGCCTGCAGCTTCAAGGCGAGCTTTCGCCGCCAACAAGGCATCCATATCTTCAACTTCAAAAGCAATATGCTGTACCCAAGCTGGTGTATTTTCGTCGCGCCCCATCTCAGGTGAATTAGGGATCTCGAAAAACGCCAGTACGTTGCCCATGCCCGCATCTAAAAATACGTGCATATATGGGTCTGGTGCACCGGTTGAAGGCACATTGTCTTCAGCAATTGCCAACTGAAAGTCCATATCCAGATGTTTTTGATAAAACTCTACTGTCTCTTTCGCATCTTTACAGCGATAAGCGACGTGATGGATACGTTTCAACATTATTCTGCTGCCTCAGTTTTTTTGTCGGTTTTAAGCACACCGCGGTTAACCTGGTCGCGCTCTATGGATTCGAACAGCGCTTTAAAGTTACCTTCACCAAAACCTTCGTCTTGTTTACGCTGAATAAATTCAAAGAATACCGGCCCTAACACGGTTTCGGAGAAAATCTGCAGCAACAAACGCGGCTGACCACCTTCTGTGGTACCGTCCAGCAAAATACCGCGAGATTGCAACTCAGGTACGTTCTCGCCATGACCAGGCAAACGCTCTTCCAGCATTTCGTAATAAGTCGCAGGAGGCGCAGTCATAAACTTGGTGCCTTGCTTTTTCAGGCGATCCCAACAAGCGTACAAGTCGTCACAGGCAAAAGCAATGTGTTGAATACCTTCGCCGTTGTACTTCATCAGATACTCTTCAATCTGACCGCCACCGCCAGCTTCTTCATTAAGTGGGATGCGGATCTTACCATCAGGCGCAGTCATAGCTTTTGACGTTAAGCCAGTGTATTCACCCTTGATATCAAAGTAGCGAATTTCGCGGAAGTTAAACAGATTTTCATAATACTCTGCCCAGTACTGCATACGGCCGCGATATACGTTGTGAGTTAGGTGATCCAGTGTATGGAAACCACAACCTTCTGGGTGACGGTCAACGCCTTCGAGCCACTCAAAATCGATGTCGTAAATGGTTGAACCTTCTTCATAGCGGTCGATAAGATATAAAGTTGCACCACCGATACCTTTAATCGCAGGTAAACGCAGCTCCATTGGACCTGTGTGCACTTCAACTGGCTGGGCACCTTTTTCTAGTGCTTGATTGTAGGCTTTTTGCGCATTCTTTACGCGGAACGCCATACCACAGGCAGAAGGACCATGCTCTTCAGCATAATAAAATGCGTGGCTCTTTGGCTCGTAGTTGGTGATAAAGTTGATGTCGCCCTGGCGCCACAGTTCTACTTGCTTAGACTTGTGAACAGCCACCTTGCTGAATCCCATTGATTCGAATACCGGCTCTAAAATGCCACGCTCTGGTGCAGTAAACTCAACAAATTCAAACCCGTCTAAACCCATTGGATTCTCAAATAAATCCGCCATTTCACTTCTCCACGTTGATTTCTGGAAGTTAAGTCATCTGTAGTGTAGACCAACAAACGCCAACTTAGTTGTAATTGCAACCAATTTAGTTGTAACTACAACTAATGTCAAGGTAGACTGAATTTATTCGGATATCACTGCGAGCACAACTGTATGGCAAAATTGCCAGAGTCATCCATTTTAAAACTGGAACGCTACCTGCCCTATCGACTGTCTATTCTGTCGAACAAGATAAGTAGTCTGGTGGCTCAAACCTACAAAGACAAGTTCGCGCTATCTATCACAGAATGGCGAATTATGGCGGTTTTGGGAGAATACCCGGGTATTTCTGCAGACGAAATATCAGCAAAAACGCAAATTGAAAAATCCATCTTAAGCCGCGCTATTGCAAAGTTATTAAAGCGCAACCTGATTGAGCGCAGTATTGCCGAAGATGATAAACGCCGCTCCGAAATCGTGTTATCAGAAACGGGCGCAGCCGTGTACGAAGAAATTGTGCCCTTGTCATATCAGCACGAAAAACAAATTCTGGCTTGTTTATCCGATACAGAGCGTCAGCAATTTAGTGACATCCTGGATCGGCTCTATCAGCACGCGGAAAAACTCTGATATATCAAAGTACATATAAGTCAGTTTTTACAGCTTGTTAATCTTGGGCTTTAATGGTCGTTCACTGACATTTTTCTAATATTTGTTTACTGGCCAATAAGTGTTGATAAACACGCATACTATGAACGTCCGTATTTGTATTTCTGTAAATTCATGATAAAAATCAAATGGTCGATAAAAAGTTGTACCTTTGTCCGGGAACTCTATAAAACATGGTAGATAAAGCCTTAGCTGCGAAATCAAAAGTTCTGGTCATAGACGATCAAGAACTGGCTATTGGCTACATTAAGTATCCACTGGAAAAACTGGGTTTTCACGACATCACCATTGCAGACCGGGTGCAAACTGCGATGGATTTGATTAATACCCGTATCTACGATCTGATTGTTTGTGCCTACGAGTTTCGCAAAGAAAAAGACGGCTATTTTCTGTATGACGACCTCAAACGCCGAAACATGTTGTCGCTGCTCACCACGTTTGTTTTTGTCAGCGCCGATACCAGCAAAGAGCTGATCCACAGCATCCTGGAACTGCAGCCCGATGATTTTATCGCTAAGCCTTTTACCATAAAGGATCTGGATAAAAGGCTGACTCGCGCCTTATCCCGCAAAAGAGCGCTACGTACGATTTATCGCTACATGCAAAATAAAAAATACAACAGCGCGCTGGAATCCGTGAATGAGTTTCTTGCCGATACCGCACATGCCGATTATTTCCCCACTGCCCTGAAGACCAAAGGAGAAATATTATTAGCGATGGATGATGCCCAAACTGCCATCGATTTTCATCAGGCGATTGTCGATGTGCAGCCCTATTCATGGGCGCAAATGGGATTGGTGAAAGCTTTACTCAAAGCCAATGACGTGGATGAAGCTGAAAAGCTCATCCTGCGTCTGGCGTTAAAGCCCGACAGTCAGTTGCTGGCTTACGATATGCTCACTGAATTACAAATCCATCAGCAAGACTTTGATATGGCGTTGGAAAGCTCAGTAGTGGCTTCAGAAGTTTCTCCCAGAAATTTACATCGGCATCAGCAAACAGCGGATCTTTCTCGTTTAACCAATGACCATAAAACCCTGTTTGAAACCAGCAAAAAAATTATCAAGTACGCTAAAAATTCAATGCATGATAAACCTGAGATTTATCTCAACGTGGCCAGAGCCGGTATCGACTATGCCATGACCACCGAAGAGGAGGAAACCATCAACCTCACTCAGGAAGCGAATGATTATCTCACTCACTTTGCTGAAATAGCCCAAGGCGGAGAGGTACAGACACAAATAGATGTGTGTAATGCCAGAATTTTGCAGTTACAAAATGATGAGAGTGGTGCAAAAGAGCTGTTGCAACAAATCCATGATGAAAACTGGCAATCTCATTCAGAGTACGACTTGTTAGACAGAGCCAAAGCTCTACACGCTGTCGGTATGCACAAAGAGAGCGCGGAAATCATTACCCATATTGCCAATAAGGCGGCACAACAAGACGGGGCTAAATCAGTACATGCCCAGTATTTGATGAAAGAAAAACAACAAAAAGAAGATATTCTGTTAACCCCCAAAGAACTCAATAACAAAGCGGTGGGATTTTATCAGCGCGGCGATACGGCGAATGCAATGGATGTGTTTGGTAAAGCCTTTAGTTTGATGCCCAAGAACACCTCTATTGCACTAAATCTGCTGCAAACTCTCAGCATGAAGGCTCAATCCAGTAATCTGGCAAAAAGCGACAAGGCCATGATGAAAAAGTGCATCTACACCATTGAAAACGGTGAACTATCTAATGAGCAAAAAGAGCGCTATCTCAAAGTTAAATCTTATCTTTCCGATATGTCGTAAAAGCGACTCACTATCCGACACATAATAAATCGTGCACAAAAAGAATCGCTTGTGACAAGTTTCTCTTGAACTGCCCTTCCTGCCCCACTTAAACTTAGTCGCTTGCAATTTACTTACCTACGGATCTCTGAATGCGTCGCAACCGCTTTCCTGTTGACGAAAATACTGAAATAAATTGGCGTGTGCTACTGCAACTCTGGCCTTATTTAACCGAGTTCAAAAGTCGGGTGTTTTTGGCTCTGCTGTGCCTGATTGCTGCAAAGCTGGCTAATATTGGCTTGCCGTTTGTACTCAAACACACAGTTGATGGCTTAAATACTGACGATACTACGACTCAGATTCTGGCGGCGACCATGGCACTGGTGGTGGCATACGGTGTTTTACGCCTTTCAACCGTGTTGTTTGGCGAAATCCGGGATACCCTGTTTGGTCGGGTTACAGAGCGCGCCATGCGCCGCGTTGGGTTAAAAGTATTTCAGCATCTGCATGCCCTTGATCTCGATTTTCACATCAATCGCCAAACCGGTGGCCTGTCCAGAGATATCGAGCGCGGCACTTCTGGCATCGGCTTTTTAATGCGCTTTATGGTGTTTAACATCATCCCCACCCTGTTTGAAATCTTAGCTGTGGTCGGTGTCTTATTTGTACAATATGGTTTTGAATTTGCCGCCATCATCTTGGGCTCGGTGATCACTTATGTGCTTTTTTCTATGAAGGCCACCGACTGGCGCACCCGCTTTGTGAAAGAGATGAATCAAGCTGATTCTTCCACCAACACCAGAGCCATAGATAGCCTGCTCAACTACGAAACCGTTAAATATTTTAATAACGAGACATACGAGGCCAATCGCTATGACAAAGACTTAGCTGAGTGGGAAAGTGCCAGACGCAAAAACCGGCTATCTCTGTTTGCCTTAAATGGTGGCCAGGCCTTGATCATTTCCAGCGCCATGACAGCAATGATGGCAATGGCGGCCTGGAACGTGGCTCAGGGCAATATGACCATCGGTGACTTTGTGCTTATCAACGCCATGACCATGCAAATATTTATGCCTCTCAACTTTTTAGGTTTTGTTTACCGGGAAATACGAGGCTCGCTGGCAAATATCGAAAACATGTTCGGATTACTCAAAAAGCAACCACAAGTGGAAGACCAAACAAACGCGACTTCACTCTCAGTATCATCGGGAAAAATCCTGTTTGACGCGGTGAATTTCCATTATCACAGCGACAGGCCGATTCTTAAAGATGTCAGCTTTACTATTCAACCCGGTGAAAAGGTCGCCATTGTTGGCCCAAGCGGCTCTGGTAAATCTACTCTTATCAAACTGCTGTTTAGATTTTACGATGTCACCTCTGGCACTATCAGCATTGACGGACAAAATATCGCAGCGGTAACTCAAGACTCCTTGCGTACACACATTGGTATTGTGCCGCAAGACACCGTATTGTTTAACGACAGTATTTTAGAAAACGTGCGCTACGGCCGCACGGATGCCACTGACGAAGAAGTACGAGAAGCGCTGGAAATGGCCCACCTTACCCAATTTATCGAAAATTTACCTGACGGTTGGGATACTAAAGTGGGTGAACGTGGCTTGAAATTATCCGGCGGTGAAAAACAACGCGTCGCTATCGCTCGCACCATTTTAAAACGTCCTCCCATATTACTTTTTGACGAAGCCACCTCATCGCTGGATAGCCAATCAGAACGGGCGATTTTGCAAGCGTTTAACGAAATTGCAGAGGGTCATACCAGCATTGTTATCGCTCATCGACTATCTACCATTATCGACGCCGATCAAATCCTGGTTATCGAAAGAGGTGAGTTAAAAGAAAGTGGCAATCATCAACAGTTACTAGCCGAAAAGGGGGTTTATTACGCTCTCTGGCAGGCTCAGCAAAAAGACCAAACGGCGGATAAAACGGAGTAACAATGCTTGAACAGCTAAATCAACAGGAATTACTGGAAACCATCAATACGAAAATGCCTTTTGGTAAATACGCAGGTTACCCGTTACTCAAATTACCGGAACCCTATCTTGTATGGTTCAATGACAAGGGATTGCCCGAGGGAAAGTTAGGAAAACAGCTCGCCTTAATGTACGAGATCAAACTCAATGGCCTTGAGAATATGCTGATGCCATTGCTTAAAGACAGTGAATAACGGGAAACTTCAGACAGATAAGCTGTGCCAGTTCACAAAGCTTCACTGTTTTTAACTAACATACCGTAAAAAACTATGCTTAACTTGAGATCATTACCATGACACCAGGTCATGCGCTCGATGATGAGGAAAAATATGTTCAAAAAAATGGTACTAGCGACACTACTCACGGTAACAAGTCTGGCTAGTCAGGCTGAATTCAACCTGCCAGGAAGTGGCGTAATTCGTTTTCCTACCGGCACCGAAACCCCGTTAAACTTTGGTTTTTCTTTTACACAATCTCAATTCGGATATGCTTTTACCGCGGGCAAGCAAGAAATGGACGTATCTCAGCTACCTGAAAAGTATTCTATCTGGCTAGGTCTGAACAAGGATAACCTGGTGTATGTTCAGGAGTTCGCCCCTGCCTACTTTACCGAGTTTGAATGGTTTTTGGATGAAAACTCCATTGTCCTGGAGAAAAAAGTACTGTCGCCAAAACGTTCAGTGGGTGACTATGTTCTGACTATTAATAACATCAGTTATTTTTTCAAAGGTAAACAAGGCTCAATTGATCTTTATTTCAATGACCAGGGAATAAAAGAAATTGAGACTACTGGCTTTGTAAAAGATATAGGCATGAGTGAGTAGCTCATACCGGTTGTTATATTACTGGACAAGCCCAGAAACAACTGTATATTTAAACAGTGTTATTTTATTTTGTTTTAATCATTGTGTTTGGCCATTTAAGAAAACCGCATAAAGCTAAAAAACCCTACGCCTTGAGAAAGTCAGGGCTGAAAGAAAAGTTCGTAGACCGGCAGATCCTGGCCATTCACAAAGCCATGGTAGAAAAGCTTATCGCCGTTCCTGAACTGCGCGGCCATGTCGTGGACACTATCGAAGACAGATACAAACAAGGCCGTCTTCGCCACGGTGCTTATCTCACCTGGATATGCTTGATGGACAACATTGACGACCATCAAACCTTTCGCGAAGGCGTACTTGCCGATACCCCCAGAATGAACAAATTGCGACGCCAAACCCCTTTTGTGGGTGTTCTTACCGAGGAAGAACGGCAACAAGCTATCGACGACGATGCCTGCGGTAAAACCAGTATTGAGACAGTTTTCTAAGAGTTTGATTTGATAAAACTATTGATTAAACAATCGCACATGTCATCCAGATGAGCCACATCGGCATAAACGCCATCAATGAGTAACCTTGCCAAACCATGCATAGTAGCCCAGCTGACTTGAGCAAGCCGCAGGCTATCCTCAGTGGCCGCTAAAACCCCCTCGGCCTGCCAACGACGTACCAACTCCACGTGATTCTGAAAACAGGGATACGCCACTGATTTAAGGTCCGGCGTAGCGCTTTCTGACTTCCAGATGGTGCGACCAAACATCAACTCATAGATTTCGGGACTTTCTGTAGCATACTGCAAATACGCTTTCACCATGGCTCGGTACTTTTCAGCTTCGCTTAGAACGGGCTTTTGCAAAATGCCCTCTAGTACAGATTGCCAGCGCAAAAATCCAGACTGCGCAATGGCACAAAGCAGCGCATTTTTATCCTTAAAATGATGATAAGGAGCAGTCCTGGATACCCCTACTCTGTCTGCCAATTTGCGTAAGCTCAATCCCTCGATGCCAGACTCCACCAGCATTTCAGTGGCAGCCTGAACCAACTTATTGCGCAAATCGCCATGGTGGTATTGCTTTTTAAGATCGGGACTGCGTTCAATCGTTTTTGTATTCATGGCTGGCATTAAACCACAGATAGCACAAAAAACAAATCTTGACACCGTCAACATCAAAGCTAAACTACACCCATCTTGACAGTGTCTAGTTAAAGCTAGCTCACCCGAAATTAGAGACCGATGAATAACCGGAGAGAATTATGCAAGCCTCACAGAACGCTCATTATCCACATTTGTTTCAACCGTTAGATTTGGGTTTCACCCAGCTTAAGAACCGCGTGCTTATGGGGTCAATGCACACCGGTTTGGAAGAGGTGCCGGGTGGTCATGTGCGCATGGCTCAATATTTTGCCGCTCGGGCCAAAGGTGGAGTTGGGTTGATTGTTACTGGTGGCATAGGTCCCAACGCTGAAGGTTCGACACACCCTATCTGCAAATTGTTAGATAACGATAAGGCCGTGGCACAACACAAGCACATTACCGATGCTGTGCACGCCGAGGGGGGAAAGATCTGCATGCAAATACTGCACACCGGTCGCTATGCCTTTAACGAGCATCTTGTGGCACCCTCGGCAATACGCGCTCCCATCAATAAATACACGCCGAGAGCACTGGACGAACAAGGCATAGAAAAACAAATCGATGATTTCATTTTTGCTGCGACACAGGCACAAAAAGCAGGTTATGACGGCGTAGAAATCATGGGTTCAGAAGGTTACTTTCTCAATCAGTTTATTGCTGCACGCACTAACCAGCGCGATGATCACTGGGGGGCGAATACCAAAACCGAATCAAGTTACCGCTAGAAGTGGTGCGCAAAGTCAGAGCCGCGGTGGGTGAACAATTCATTATAATCTATCGCCTGTCGATGCTGGATTTAGTGGAAGGAGGCTCCACCTTCGATGAAGTCGTTATGTTAGGTAAAGAGATCGAAAAAGCCGGTGCTACTATCATCAATACGGGTATCGGATGGCACGAAGCCCGTATTCCCACCATTGTCACTAAAGTACCTCGCGCAGCGTTTACCTGGGTCACGGCTAAATATCGAGAGCATTTAACTATTCCGGTGATCACCTCTAACCGAATCAATACCCCGGAAGTGGCGGAACAAGTACTGGCTCGTGGCGATGCTGATATGGTATCAATGGCCAGACCGTTTCTGGCAGACCCGGATTTTGTCATCAAAGCAGAACAAGGTAAGCCGGAAGAGATCAACACTTGTATTGGCTGTAACCAGGCTTGTCTTGATCACGTATTTGAAGGCAAAATCGCCAGTTGCCTGGTCAACCCCCTTGCTTGCCATGAAACCGAAATCGATCTCTCACCCACCGAAACACCGAAAAGAATCGCAGTGGTGGGTGCTGGTCCAGCGGGACTGGCCGCAGCCACAACTGCAGCCAAACGAGGCCACAAAGTAACCCTGTTTGATACTGCCAGCGAAATTGGTGGCCAGTTTAATTTGGCTAAGCAAATCCCGGGTAAAGAAGAGTTTTATGAAACCCTGCGCTACTTTTCCGTACAGCTGGAAAAAAACGGCGTTGAATTAAAGCTCAATACCTCCGTTGATGCCGATTTACTTAACAACAGTGATTTTGATGAAGTATTACTAGCCACAGGTATCAAACCTCGCACGCCGGATATCCCTGGAATTGAGCATGAAAAAGTATTGAGTTACATCGACGTGCTGAAAAACAAAAAACCAGTGGGACGTCGCGTGGCAGTCATTGGAGCCGGTGGTATAGGTTTTGATATCAGCGAATACCTGACCCATTCTGGGGAGCCCACCAGTCAGAATATCTCAGGCTTTATGCAGGAATGGGGAGTCGACATGACGATGCAGGCGCGAGGCGGCATCGAAGGTGTCAGACCACGACTTTCAGAATCGCCAAGAGAGGTATTTCTGCTACAGCGCAAAAGCAGCAAGGTAGGAGCAAACCTGGGTAAAACCAGTGGTTGGGTGCATAAAGCGGGATTGATGAAAAAAGGCGTTAACATGCTTGCCGATTGTCAGTACCACAAAATTGATGATGCTGGCTTGCATATTTCAATCGCCGGCGAGTCGCAAGTACTAGACGTGGAAAATATCATCATCTGCGCGGGTCAGGAGCCATTAAGAGCTTTGACTGAAGGACTCAATAAGCCCTGGCAATTGATCGGTGGTGCTGATGTGGCTTCAGAATTAGATGCCAAACGCGCTATTGACCAGGGTACACGCTGCGCAGCGATGTTGTAATAATCTTTAGTGGCTCGTATACGAACTGACTTAATTAGACAATTGAGTCCAACCTGAGCGGACATATGAGATTAAAAGCTCATTGTCGGCTCACATCGTATATCACATATTGAATGAATCCTATTTGTATAAAAGTGGGGTTATTACATAACTACACTCTAATCATTTTTCTTCGGCGAGGAGCTCCCCTTCAACACCCTGTGGCCCTACGCGAGACAACATAAGCCTTGTACGTCGTGCTTGAGCGCCATGGATGGCGTAAATGTCTATTTTGCAGGGAGCAAAAATAGACTAGCTCGACAACGCTTTGAGATTCAACCATCTGTGTCCGAGTAAACTCGAACCTACAAACATCCTTGTTGCCAATCTTCAGGTTCGATCTGCTCTTTCAGCTTATCTCGCGAAAGGGCCAGAAATACCCGAACTTCGAACTAACGACGGGATATGATCTAACTGAATACCCAAAGGGCATTAAAAAAATTCTTGCTCAACGGCAACTTGTACACCAAAGCGGCCATTGGTATATAGTAGTCAAATAGCTTGTTCGTATTGGTGACGGTCTCTTAACCATTTCGTTTTTAGTTGAGATAACCCTCGCAATATTGTTACTACAAAATTCGAAGAATAAATTTTTGCATTTAAATTTCCTGCTATATTTTTGATATGCAATTAAAGATAAAGGATTAAGTCAAATAAGTGGTTGATGTAAAAGTAAGAAACAATGTCAGTGTGATGGGGACTGGTGAAAAGACTCTCTTGTTTGCACATGGCTTTGGATGCGACCAACAAATGTGGCGTTTCCTCACGCCTAAGTTTGGCAGTGAGTATCAACTCATTCTTTTTGATTATGTAGGGTCTGGAAAATCTGATTACAGTGCGTTTGACGAAAACAAGTATTCGAGCCTAAAAGGATATGCTCAAGATGTGCTTGATGTATGTGAATGTTTGAATTTGCAAGATGTTATATTTTTTGGGCACTCCGTAAGCAGTATTATAGGAATGCATGCTGCGCTAATTTCGCCTGAGACATTTTCCAGACTAATTATGGTATGTCCATCGCCTTGTTTTCTAAATTTTCCTCCAGACTACTTAGGGGGGTTTGATCGTGAAGACTTAGAAGAACTGATTAATCTAATGGACAAAAACTATATCGGGTGGGCTAATTATCTGGCACCGCTAGTCATGGGACAAAACTCTGACAAGGGGCTCATCGATGAGCTTGGTGCGAGTTTTTGTTCAACAGACCCCAAATACTCCAAGACCTTTGCTAAGACTACTTTTTTTTCGGACGACCGAACTTACCTCTCCCAAATATCTCACCCCACATTAATTCTACAGAGTAGTGAGGATAATTTAGCTTCTGTCGATATCGGCAAATATATGAATACGCATATTAAAAATAGTAAGCTTGAGATCATAAAAGCACATGGTCACTGCCTCCATATGACCGACCCTGATAAAGTATATGAACGCTTTGAAAGGTTCGTGACTTGCTGACAGAAAATTTTGATTTTTTTCCTTGTTTGCTTATCACAACAGACCTGGAAACAAATGAAATTCATTACATGAATCAATACGCAAAGGGGTTTTTGATAGACGATGTCTTATCTTCTCCAATGTCGCTCTTTGATTTTATTAGCAAAGCAACTGCAATATTTTATGAAAGCTATATTCGACCTGAGATCCTAAATAGCGGTGAGTGCAATGAAATTCAGATTACATTAGTTGGAAAAAAGGCGACAAAAACACCTGCTATAGCAAACGTAAAGTTAATTGGCTCAAGGTTGTACTGGTCCATATATAAATCTGAATCACGAGATAAGCTCTATCAGGAGCTGGTTAGCACAAGGGAAAGTCTCGAAGCCCAAACAAGGGAATTGTTCGAACTAACGCGTATAGACCCCCTAACCTCAATACTGAATAGAAGGGCCGCTCAAGAAGAGGTCCAGTCGATCATTGCAAAAACAAAAAGAAGTTTTGTACCGACTACCTTTTTAATGCTAGACATAGATTGGTTCAAAGATATAAATGATAATTATGGCCACGAACGTGGTGACGCAATTTTAGTAAGCGTTTCACGTATGCTTAAAACCCTTTTGAGAGAAACTGATGTGTTAGCACGATGGGGTGGCGAAGAGTTCCTTATTGTGTTGTACAACGTAGATATCAAAAAAGCATTCAGTTTTTGTGAACGTATTCACCACAGCTTAAAGCAAATTAAAATTGCCGATAATAAATTCATAACAGTCAGTATAGGTGGTGTTGAACTCAGACAAGAAATGCTTGCAGAACAAAACTTATTTGAAGTGTGTGTAAATCAGGCAGATATAGCCCTCTACCGGTCGAAAGAAACTGGCAGAAACAAAAGTACGTTTTACGAACAAATTAAAACTGCCTGACCGTGCGCTCTTGGCACAAATCGGCCCCCTGTAACTCACCCATTGAGCGTCAGCAAAGTGGTGTAGCAGTCAGTGAGCTAGCACAAAATGACTGACCTCTTTCTTAAACAATCAGACTGTCATTGTCATATTAGATACTGTCCTTGATTTTGTGAAAGACAGGTCGAACGCCGATTTAATCAAATCAGCCGATAAGAAGTTAGCCTCAAAAAAGTGTACACCACCATAATCTCATATGGTGGTGTGCTTCCATGACTGATAGTTAAATTTAACTCTCTTTTAGCTGCTTTTCAGCAAAGTAGATCATGGCTTGCCTTGCGTGCTCTGCGTACCCTTCGCCATAATGTTCGCAGAGTTCGTGAACATCTTGCTCGTCGACGCTATCTGCCATGGCTTTGTAATCTTCATACCCCAGGTCGGGTAACTCGGTCTCCCCTTGCGCTTTTTGCACCAGTTGCAGCATTTTATTGGCCAGTTGATAGTGCTCTTTGGTTAACTGCTGTACAAAATCTGATTCAATGGGTTGCCCTATTGTTTGGGCAAAGGCGATGGTGATCCTGTCGCTTTCTTCTTTAAGGCTGCGCATGTCTGTTTCAGCAATACCCGCAAATGCTCCCATGCTTTGAGCCATTTGCTCATCTCCCATCCGCTCGCGGGCCATGTTATCCCAGCGTTCAGTTTTCTCCTTGGGAATATCTTCAAATAAAATATCGAAAATTTGCTTACCTTTAATGCCGTCCATTGTTACCTCCAGCGTATTAATCATTTTGCTTATGGTTCGCTGACGTTCTAACAACAGAGATTTTTGCGACGCTAGTAACTGCAGAACACTGTGCTCTTCTGCATTCAACAGGGATTTAATCTCATCAACACCAAAATCCAGTTCTCGATAGATCAGAATTTGCTGAAGCCGGATAAGGTGAGATTCAGTATAGATACGGTAGCCATTTGATGGCTGGCGAAATGGCACTAAAAGCTGTTTCTCGTGGTAATAGTGTAGTGCTTTTACGCTTACGCCAGTCATTTCACTAACCTGACTTACGGTATAGGCTTTATCTTCGATCATCTAAGCTCCAAAGATCACGGGTAGAACATCAACTAAGGTGATGTTCAGCTCTCCCCCCGGGTAAGGGTCAAGTGTATTTTCAGTCTGATTGAAATTTTTTCAAGCTTGTGAGATGCGTTTCTTGATCAGCGCTTTGAAATAGTCTGATTTTTTATTTTTGAGTGCCCATAAATAATAGCTCTCATAATCTTCTCTGAACTCTTTGTAACTTGATACTTTTTGCGCCACTTCCCGAACTTGCTCAAATGTGGGTTCAGCTTTTCTGACTCGCCCTTGCTGGCTCTCCATGTGAGCACAGCACTGCCCCATCCAGCCGTTGTAAACGGCTTTGTTATAAGCAGCATAGTTGCCTTCCTTCCAGGCATTACGAGATTTGTACTTTGATGCATCCTGCTTGCATTCATTGAGCGTCCACACAGCACCTTGCTGGTATTTTTTATACTTCATTTTCTTCCTGATGAAACGCGCATGTGCTTGCTGCTCCTTTATCAAAGACTGCATACTTAACACCGTCATCTCCAGAACATACTACCAAAATCAGTATTTTGTATTGCTTGAATAGTAAAAAAGATCACACCTTTAAACAGTTGTTTAAAACATAGATGCGCGCTGTAAAAACGAGTTTAATCCATTCTTAAAACAGCCACGTATCGGTAGTAAGATTTTTATGAGGATTAAGTTATGTGGTGTGCAGATTGCGAAGCGATACAGCGATACTTTTTTGATGATACGCGTTTTTTCTTTTTCGTTCCCACTCTGGAGACAAAGGCGAAACTGGAAAAACTGTTCACATCACTGGATTTTGATCACCAGATTCTGGACAGTCATTGCATCACAGCCATATGTGATCACAGTCGAGTGGAAATGTTGCTGATGGGGGTTTTCGGCGAATTTAACGGCCCTGAACAATCTAATACAAAAATCACCACGACCCCGGGCACAATGCAACTGGACTACGATGCTATTGGTAGATTAATCAGTGCTGATGTTTTTATTAATCGTTATAAAAGCATCTGGATCGTCGACTCTGTAGAGCAAAATCGCTACGAAAGCTGGTTTCAGCCAATCATTTATGCCGCAGATGCCCTGAAAGACAACCCCAGGATTTTCGCCCATGAGGCTTTGTTCCGCATAAGAGACGCCGACGATACCATCATCCCACCCGGCTATGTGTTCTCCGTGGCGGACAAGTCAGATTTGCTGTTTTCTCTGGATCTCACTGCCAGACGCTCCGCTATTGAGCACGCCGCTGTCGCCAACTTAAACAGTAAGGTGTTTGTCAATTTCGACCCTTCCAGTATTTACGACCCTTCCTATTGCCTGCGTTCAACGGCTGCAGCCATTGCCAAAGCAGGGTTAAAAGCCAGTGACGTAGTATTTGAAGTCACAGAAACGCATAAAGTGCGCAACATGGCTCACCTCAAAGGAGTGCTTAACTTTTATCGCAACGCCGGGTTTAGAGTGGCTCTAGATGATGTGGGTGCAGGATGGTCGGGCCTGAATTTGCTCAACGAACTAATGCCGGATTTTGCGAAGATTGACATGGAACTGATCCGCGATATTGATACCCTGCCCTCAAAACAAAAAATCGTTAAACACCTGATTGCCGGGGCCAAGGAAAACGGTATTAAGATCATCGCTGAAGGCATTGAAACCCTGGAAGAGGCAAGATGCTTGGCAGAGTTCGGCCCAGATTATTTGCAAGGTTATTTGTATGGCAGACCTGAACTAAAAGGGAGCCTCAACAAATAATCTCACACATTATTTTACAACTTCTTCCCCAGTCTTTTGCTTTGCCTCAACTACACTGACTTACACCGACAGTCATTGATTTTTGAGGCTTGGCAATGGGATTTCTTAGACTTGTTTTTCTGCTATGGGCGTTCAGTACAGCCAGCTTTGCCATGGCAGCGATGAGCACCATAGATTTTGTGCAGGTGCTAAATGGTAATAGCACAGAGGCCGATTATTACTACAGGGAAAATTGGCAAGCGCTGCGCAAAAAAGCGCAAAAAAGAGGATATATTCAATCCTGGCAACTGCTGAATGTTACCTATACAGAGCAAACCCCCTATCACTACATGCTTATTACCACCTACGCTGATGCACAGCAGTTTGAGCAGCGGGAATCTAACTTTCAAAAGCTCATTGAAGAACAAGGAACAATTAAACTGCTTAACCACATCAAGCCCACAGATTTTCGAAAAACTGTCAATACCACTAATGCTATCAGTCTGAGGTAATGCCCCATAAATATTGAATGAAATCGCCTCTCCATCGGCAGCTAAAGCTTTCACAAAATAATCATTAATTCTTCTCTTAAGTGTAAAGCTCTACCTTCACTATGGCGCCGTTTTTTAAGGCTCATAATCACACAAATCGGTTATTGGTCTTATCAATATGTTTATTAGCCGAATAGTTGTAGTTGTTGGGGAAGTTCGATGCTAAAAATTAATTCACCTGAAGATAAACCGGAAAACGCAATGGAAATTGCATTGATGAGTAAACGCAATCAGGTGCTCAGAAAGTGGTTGCAGGAGCGCATTAACCCAAAAAACGAAGAAGATTTTCAGCAGGTTTGCCTGGAAATGAGTCGCCTTGCCCACCAACGCCGGAAATCCTTCACGGCTCACGAGCATCCATCGACTACAGAATAAATTAATGAGGTGAGATATGACCGCAGCAGAAGCCCAATACACGATGGATTGCCTGATTGCGAAAACCAGAGCCGCATTGGACTTGTGGTTAAACGAACCCGGTAATATGGCGTTGCAACAAGAGTTCAAAGAGGCTAATCAGGCATTACTGGAATTTTCGCGCTTGCGAAAAGAACCAAATCGCTAAACTTCACCGGTTTTACCCGTTGCAAATCTATGGTGATCAATACCGCCATAAACAGCGTACCAACTCGCATTCGTTCCTTATTTGCAACTATCGCCCATGACAAGCATAAAACTAAAAATCACTGCGCTGTTGTTATTAGCTCTTATGGTTTCGGCCTGCTCTACCACTTACCCTAATAAAAACCCCATTAACCAGCGTTTTCCTGATGTAGTTGGTACATCCTTAGATGACCAAACAATGAATATTCCCCAAGATTTACCTCAGGAAAAGGTGTTGCTGTTGCTGGGTTATGTGCAAGACAGTCAATTTGACATAGACCGCTGGTTAATCGGCCTGGATATGACGCAAACTCAAGTTGCGGCGTTTGAACTTCCCACTATTCAAGGCATGTTTCCCAGAATGTTTCAAACACAAATAGACAACGGTATGCGCCGGGGGATCCCCAAAGAACTATGGGGAGGCGTGATCACCATCTACGCCGATGGCGACCAGATACAGCAGTTTACCGGTAATCAAAACCCCAACAATGCTCGTGTTATCTTGCTTAATGAAAACCGAGAAATTATATACTTTTACGATCGTGGCTTTGCTGTTGCCGCATTGAATGAGGTACGCAACCTGCTCTGAGTTCAGTGCAGGTAATGACAGTCACTTGGTTGTTCGAAATCAGCAATCAGGTCATGGCTGATTTTCTTGGCTTCATCCACCATAACGGTCATGGCATCCATAATATCCAGAAATTGCACCAGTTGTTTTTCTGACAGTGTTTCGGATAACGCTTCGATATTGATGATAAGTTGTCTGGTTGACATAACTGACTCCTGATTTCGTCAACAATTTGGCATACGACGGTAAAACGCGCCGGGTTATCAGGAGTTAATCAAGCTTCGTGCCAATAGAAAAAATGACACGAAAAAATTGCTAGTTCAACATTTTCGCCAGGTCTGCCGCTAAACTCACCTTGGGCTTTTCTATAATACGCCCCAGCTCATTTTCGCCGGATTTCAATACAATGGTTGGCGTGTACTTGAGTCGCCACTGCTCGGCCTTGCCAGTGGGTTCCCGTTTGTTTCTGTCTACCGCCAATAGCGTTAAAGCTTCCAGCTTTACTCCGCTTTCATCTAGCAGTTTAAGTAATATCGGGATTTCACGTTCGCTGTCATGGCACCAGGTACCAAACATCACCAACAACTCCCGGTTTTCGATTTTTCCCATGAGCGCCAGTTCTTTTTCATCGGGAGTGTATTCTTCGTAATTTTTTCGGAAATCGGGGTAATGAGTCAAAATATCGGACACCTGCACATAGCCCACTGAATCCGGCACATCGGAAGTGGCGCCCCACCCCAGCGGAGCATGAAAACACAGTAGAATAGCTAAGCATCTAAGTGCTGTTATCGTTCCGCGCAACACGCTTAAATCCTTGTTTATTTTGCAAAACATTTACAATTCCTTAATACACATGACTTATAATTTGATAGAAGATACTAAAATTGACGTATACAGGAAGGAACATTAACGCCTTTTCAATGTCTTTCCTACAGTATTTATGAGTTAGTGAATAAGCTTACCCGTGATTTGAAAACCAGTAAGAGCATACGCATGTCATTAAACACACGGCAATTCAGCATTGCCCGTCGAATTCGGCACATCATCAGCATTGCAGTTTTATTGCTTATAAGTGGTCATTTGTCCGCTGATGAGTCCACCACAGACAAACTATCTTCCACACTTTCAGATGTGCTGGACAATAACTGGAAAGTCACGGGTTTTTTAACCTTGGGTTATACCCAAGCAGATAAATACGACGATCGTTTATTCCGCCGCAACATTACCCAGGAAGGTATTCGCTTATCTGACAACGGCTTTTTAGTGGACTCTCGTCTCGGTCTGCAGCTCAGCGGGGAGCTTTCCGATCATTGGGAAGTCGCATTTCAAGGAGTATATAAGCATCAATATGCCACCAATTGGAACGATTATATCGACGTCGCTTTTGCCCGGTATCGCGCCAGTAATGAGTGGCAGTTTACCTTGGGTCGCCAACCATTTGACCTGTTCATACTGTCAGACCATATTAATGTGGGTTATTCCTACGATTTTGTGCGTCCCCCAACAGAGTTCTATGGCAGCATTCCTTATGAGTCTTTCGATGGCATTAGCGTTAGCCGCCATTGGGGAGACTTCGACAACGAATGGAGTTGGGACTTTTCCGTTGGTTTTATTGAAGGAGAGTTTGAAACTGACGCCTTTGATGAAGATGATCCTGAAGATGTAGATGAGCCAGGTGATGACGTAACGCGGGCCGAACCCATTTATAATATGGCTCTCAACTGGCGTAGCGGCAACTGGCACGTGCGCGCTAATTATGCCTGGTTGGAATTTAAACAGGAGTTGGACGACGCCCGGGAACTGGACGAATTCGTTGAAGTATTTACGCCACTTTGGCCAGAATTACCTCGCATTAAAGAAGACTTTATTGCCAGCACGGTAATGCGTTATGCCTCTGCAGGAGCCACCTGGCAATCGGGAAACTGGAAAATCCAATCTGAGATCAGCAATATTGACGCAGATTTTGTGCACTATAATGGGTTGCGAGCTTATCTGCACGTCAGCCATCGTTTTGGCGATTGGTTACCCTATGCAACGTTCGGCTATGCCCGAGATGACTCCAGTAAAGATTATCAGCCAGTAGACGAACTCGGCCTGCCAGATGACTTTATCTTCCTTGATTTATTTAAAGAGTTAGAAGAAGACATTAATGAGGAAGTCACGAGTGTCAGAGCCAATCAGCGTAGCTTAGCACTTGGCGTACGCTGGGATTTTTCCTCACGCAAAGCGTTAAAAATGCAATGTGATTATTACAAATTTGATGCCGGCTCAGGCAGTATTCACGGTCGAGTAGATCAAAATTATCCAAACGATGAATCTCGCTCTTGGTGTTCCTTGAATCTGGACATGGTGTTTTGATGAGGATCTTACGAGGCTTGTTATTACTGCTGGCACTTCTGCCTTCAGCCATGTTTGCGCAAGGCGAACGCGCGCAGTGGTTGGTGGTAGTCAGTGCCCAGTCAAGCGTGGCGCAACTATCACAAAAACAGGTAATGGGATTGTTTTTAGGAAGAGCTAAATTTTTGCCCGATGGCGACAGGGTCAAAGCCCTGGATCACCCCCTGGAGTCTGAAAATCGCGCTGAATTTTACCAGGCGCTAACGGGGAAAAACATCTCAGATATTGACGCCTATTGGGCCAGATTAAAGTATTCAGGCCGAGCGAATCCACCGGTCCCCATAGAGAGCAGTGAGCAAATCATCCAGTTGTTGAGCAGAGAGGCCGGTATTATCGCTTATTTGCCTGCAACCTATAGCGCCGTTCTCAAAGAACGAGGCATAACCCCTGTGCTCAGTATCTGATAGTCAAGGAATCAGCTTAAATGAAACTCAAACAGCTAGACCATTTTATCTTTTACATTATGGCCGGTTGTGCCCTGCTGCTGTCAGTGCTGTTCAGTATCCTTGTTTATTTCTGGAGCCAAAACCAGGCGCTGAAAGAGAGCTATCGACTCACCGAAAACCTGATGAATACTGTCAGTACATCAGCCTCAGCTGCCGCTTATGCCGGCGATGAAATCGTCGGTCAGGATGCCCTGAACGGTCTTCTAAGTAATGATGTAGTGTACTCAGTAAAACTGGAAGCTTTCAAAGACGATGTCAATCCGGGCTTTGTCATCTCCGGCACGAATGCCATAGGGGGCAGCGAGCTTCAAGCCACCTCTTTGTCTCTCCTTTCACCGTTTGATGAACAAAAAATTGGTCAGCTTCTGGTTTCGCCCAATGGTAAATGGGTGCAAAAAGAAGCAGCGGAAAGCGCATGGACCATGATTATTGGCTTAGTCATTGTGGTGTTCAGCGCCTGTTTCTTGTCTGCTCAGCTGATCAAGTATTACATCTCACAACCTATAGTGCGTACGGTCGCTCAGATTGCCGATATCAAACCGGGTTCAGAGACTCGCTTAACGCTGCCAGAGCAACTGCAAAACAATGAAATCGGTGATCTTGTTACCAGTTTCAATGGTTTGCTGGACAGAGTAAATAAAGCGATACGGGTTGAACGGCATCTGCGCCAGGACATGCAAGCTGTGCAGATTCGACTTGAACAGGCCAAGGAAGAAGCAGAACAAGCAACGCAGGCCAAAAGTAACTTTTTAGCTACTATGAGCCATGAAATAAGAACGCCAATGAATTCTATCATTGGCTTTCTGGAATTGGCCATTGAAGACAACTCGCTTGGCAAAGAAACCCGCAAGCACCTGCAAATCGCATTCAACTCAGCTAATTTCCTGTTGCAGCTTATCAGCGACATTTTAGACGTCAGTAAAATTGAAAGCGGTAAACTGGAGCTCGAATTACGCCCTTTTGACCTGAATGAACTGTTGCATGAAATTCGCGACTTGATGGAAATAAAAGCTCGCGAAAAACATTTAACTCTGAAGTTAAAAACACCTGAAACGCTGGCAGCAGCCTACCTTGGTGATCCCTACCGTCTGCGCCAGGTGTTATTGAATCTGATCGGCAACGCCATCAAATTTACTCACCAAGGTTCGGTCAAATTAGAAGTAAAAGAGCAAGGTCATCAGGATTTTTACTTCGCCATTAGCGATACCGGCATTGGCATCGCTGAGGATAAAATAAGTCAAATTCTTGAACCCTTTACTCAAGTGGATGCCTCCATCACCCGGCAATTTGGTGGTACTGGCCTTGGCACCACCATTTCCTCAGAGTTAGTACATTTAATGGATGGGGAGTTAAAAATTGAAAGCCGACTGAATCACGGTAGTACATTTTATTTCACCATCCATCTACCCTCAACGCAGCTGGCATCTCACAACAGCAATACCGAAAAAGTATCAGGCCAATTAACCCCAATGCATATTTTGTTAGTAGATGATGTACAAGAAAACATCACTCTGGCCAAGATACGCTTAGAAAAAGCTGGGCACCTCATTGATATTGCCCACGATGGTAAACAAGCGGTTAGCGCATGCCAGGAAAAAAACTACGATCTGGTATTAATGGATATTCAGATGCCGGAAATGAATGGCTACGAAGCTACCCAGGCCATCAGACAATTAAATACTTATTATCAAAGCAGTCCTGTAATCGCCATGACGGCAAACGCGATGGCAAAAGAAGTAGAGGCCGCTCAAGCAGCCGGAATGAACGATGTTGTCACCAAACCCATCGACTTCAGGAAACTTTTTGCGGTGCTAGCCAAATACGGTAACGTTGCAACGAGCGCAATACCTGAATCCTCTTCATCGAAGAAGAATCTGGCCCTTATCGATTTCCCTGAAGCGCTGGCGCAATGGCAAGATGAAGTTGAACTTTATCAGGCGCTACATCAATTTGCGGACAGCAACCGTTCGGTTTCACAGGATTTTACTGCCATGATCAGTGCCCAAAGCTATGCAGCTGCTGCAGCCGTGGTACATCGAATCAGAGGTGCAGCGGCCAATATGTCACTCAACAAACTAGCTGCCAGTGGTGAGCAACTGGAAGCAAAACTCAATGCTGCACAAACTTCCGGATTAAATCAATTTGTCAGTGAGTTTCTGAAAACCTTAAAACTTACGGTCAGCGCCATAGATGGTCTCCCTGCCAGCCCTGTGCAACTGGCCTCAGCGCAACCTTCGTCGGCAGTCGACCTGGAGCACAGTCGCCCATTGCTGCATGAGTTAGCAGACGCTTGCCGGCAACATGATCCTGACAAAGCCGAGTTGGCATTGGAATCACTGCAGGCCATCATTCCTGACAGTACACTGACTAAACTACAAAAATCCTTGCTACAATTTGATTTTGAGACAATGCAAAGTATTGCACAGGAACTCTTGCAGACGTTGGAAAAGGAGCACAATTCAAATGACGGATAAGCAGCCCCAATGGCGTATTCTAATCGTTGATGATGAACCTAATAATTTGCAGCTATTGCGGCAGATATTAAAAGGCAAGTATCAACTTTCCATGGCCACAAACGGCGCACAGGCGATTGAAATTGCGCAAAAAGTCAAACCAGATCTTATTCTGTTGGATATCATGATGCCCGAACTGGATGGCTATCAGACGTGTCAGAAACTTAAATCGTCACCCACCACTCACGAAATTCCCGTCATTTTTATTACTGCTAAAACCGATGTCGTCGATGAAAAGAAAGGCTTCGATGTAGGTGCAGTAGATTATATCACCAAGCCCGTATCCGGACCGATAGTGCAAGCACGGGTGGAGACCCACCTGTCTTTATATGATCAACAGCGGGCCATGCAAATCCAGGTAAATCTGCGCACCAAAGAGCTGGCAGAGAGCCAAAAGGCGGCAATACACATGTTGGGTGAAGCCGGTCATTACAATGATACCGATACTGGATTGCATATCTGGCGCATGGCAGCCTATGCTGGTTTGCTGGCGCAAAAGGCAGGCTGGAAAGTGAGTAAAGCCAAGCAACTGGAGTATGCCGCGCCGATGCATGATACCGGCAAAATCGGTATTCCTGACGCTATATTAAAAAAGCCAGGTAAGCTCAATAGTGAAGAATGGCAGATAATGAAAACCCATGCCCAGATTGGTTACGATATTCTGTCTAAGAGCCGAACCCCCTTATTTCAAATGGCCGCCGAAGTGGCCTTGTGTCATCACGAAAAATGGGATGGTACAGGTTACCCGGCGGGTTTATCTGAAACGGACATTCCCGAAAGCGCACGAATTGTCGCAATTGCTGACGTGTTCGATGCACTGACCATGAAGCGCCCCTACAAGGAAGCCTGGCCAATTGCTAAAGCCTTTGAAGAATTAAAACTCGGCAGAGGTAAACACTTTGATCCAAACCTGGTGGAATGCTTTTTTGATCATCAACTGGAATTCTTGCGGGTTAAGGAACAATGGGATGTTCGGGAACAAAATGGTGAAAAAGCATTCTGATTTATCTTTCAGATGCTTTGTGCAAATGTAATAGAAACTAAGATGTAATGAAAATTATCCAAGGTTGGTTTTTGGTTTGTTTGGTGTTTGCTTCAATGGTTACCTCAGCAAGCGCATCGGTAACCTTCGCGGGAGATGCAACACCAAACGGCAGTATTAATTTAACTCAGCATTGGTTGGGTTATGTGGTACTGGCCCTGTTCATTCTGGCCTATCTGCTTGTCATGCTGGAAGACAAAATTCACCTCAAAAAATCAAAACCCGTTTTAATGGTGGCCGGTATCATTTGGGCAATCATTGCCTGGTATTATCACAACGAAGAAAAGAGCCACATGATTGCTCCGGCAATCAACGAATACTTCCTGGAATACACCCAGTTGTTTTTTTCCTGTTGGTGGCGATGACCTATATCAACTCCATGATGGAGCGGGATGTTTTCAATACCTTACGTCATTGGCTAACCAGCAAAGGATTTACCTATCGAAGTTTATTTTGGGTTACCGGCATTCTTGCCTTTGTTATATCCCCCATCGCAGATAACCTGACAACGGCGTTGATCTTATGTGCCGTTATCATGACCGTTGCATCCGACAGACCGGGCTTCATCGTGCCCTGCTCCATTAACATCGTGGTGGCCGCCAATTCGGGAGGGGCGTTCAGTCCCTTCGGAGATATCACCACACTTATGGTGTGGCAGAAAGGCGTCGTGCCGTTTACCGAGTTTGGCGTCTTGTTTCTGCCATCTTTGGTGAATTATCTCGTGCCGGCGTTTATCATGCAGTTTGCCGTGCCGATTGGCAGGCCACAAAAACAGGTGGTGCAAGAGAGCACAATCCAGCAAGGTGGTATGGAAATAGTGCTGTTGTTTTTATTAACCATCATCACGGCGATAGCCTTCCACCACTTACTGGCAATTCCGCCTGTTTATGGAATGCTTTTGGGCCTGGCCTACCTCAAGCTGTATGGTTTCTGGCTGCGGACTCACAGCAGTGACTGGACCCACAAGACCGAAAACCCACCAGGCACTTCTGATGATCCATTGGATTTTGATGTCTTTGCTCAGATAGCCCATGCTGAATGGGATACCCTGTTCTTCTTTTACGGGGTAATCATGTCTGTAGGTGGTTTAACCTTCATTGGCTACATGGAGCTGCTTTCTGTCTTTATGTACCAGGATTTGGGAACGACACAGGCCAATATTCTTGTGGGTGTATTGTCGGCATTTGTAGACAATATCCCGGTGATGTTTTCGGTGCTCGCCATGGAACCTGAAATGTCCCAGGCACAATGGTTATTGGTTACCTTAAGTGCCGGTGTCGGCGGAAGTATGCTGTCCATTGGTTCCGCGGCAGGTGTAGCATTGATGGGCCAAACCCGTGGCATCTATACCTTTTTATCCCACCTCAAATGGACACCAGTCATAGCATTGGGATTTGTGTGTAGCATTGCACTGCATATGTGGCTACATGATCTGCAGCTTTAGTAGTTAGCAATAAACCACGCAATCGATTTCTGGATTGTATCTGCATACAATTAGAATGTGGCTTTCTTTGAACTTTTAGAGAAACCTACCTATAGTTTTACAAACTATTGGTAAGTGTTTTGTATGTCCGAAATACAGGCTATTGATGAAGAGCAAGAGCGCGTTAAAATTGTGCGCGATCTAGCTATACTTAATACACCCGCAGAGCCTGAATTCGATGAGGTTGTTCGCTTTGCCGGTGAATTATGTGAAACTCGTTATGTTTTTTTAACGCTGGTAGACTCAGAAAGGCTATGGTTTAAATCGAAATTAGGACTGGATATCTGTGAAATCCAACGTGAAATATCCATATGCAACCATACTTTGCTGAATAACTGCATTCTGGAAATTGAAGACGCCAGAAAACACCCCGTATTCTGCGACAATCCCTTGGTTAAAAGTGACTTGAGCATTCGCTTTTATGTCGGTATTCCCCTCCGCCTGAAATCTGACATCGCCATCGGCACCCTTTGCGTCATGGACGATAAGCCCAAAGTATTATCCGATGTCCAGAAAAAGGGACTGCTGCTGATGGCAAAGCAAATCGTGCATTTATTGGAAAGTCGCAGTAATAAAAAGTTAGCTCAACTGGAAGTGGAGAAAAACCGGGAAACAGAGAAAATAATCAACGCCATTGCCTGCGTTAATCGTGATTACCTCAATGGCGTCTCTACACGTGCATTGGTGTCCGACTTTTTAAAGGCATTTCTCACCATTACTGATAGTCAATTCGGCTTTATCGCTGAAGTGCTATCTGATAAAAACAAGCAGCCGTACCTCAAACACATTGCCCTTGCGGATGTATCAAAGGATAGTGATACAGCAGATTACTTTAACAGCAATCCCGATTCAGAACTTGAATTCCACAATCTCGATACGCTATTTGGCGCTGTTATTCGAACGGGTAAGGCACTGATAAGCAATGATGCAAAACACCACCCGCAATCTGGTGGCACTCCCTCAGGCCATCCCAGCCTAAAACAATTTGCCGGTTTTCCCCTATTCAGAGAGGGCGAAATGGTGGGTATGGTGGGTTTGGCCAATCGTGAATCGGGCTACGACGAACGGATATTGCAGTTTGTCGAGCCACTGCTGGATAACTGCAGTCTGATTGTCAAAGCCTATCGTTCAGAAATGGAAAAAGACGCCTTTTTGAGTGCCCTTGAATCGGAAAAACAGGCTTTCAAAAAACTGTCCGATAAGTTTTCATCTCTCTATCACTCACTGGATGACGGTATCGTTGAATGCTCCGTGCCGGATGGAAAAATTCTGGATTGCAACCCAGCGTTTTGCAAGATGATCGGTTACGATAAACAAAGCCTATGCAATTTGACCATATTCGACATCACCGACAGCGCTTCTCTGCAACAGAGTGAAATAAAACTTGCTGAAAGTATTTCCGAAAAAGGCGAAAGCGAAGCGTTTGAGAAGCACTATATCCATAGTCATGGCCACCCTGTTCCAGCTCTGGTGAAAGTGTTTAAGGTGAATACCAACCCAGCTGAAACCCCACGGGCCTGGGGACTCATCAAGGATCTGAGTGTCCAGCAGAAACGCGAAATGCAAAGAGCTCAAAGAAAAAAAATGGAATCGTTAGGTACCCTTTCCGGTGGTATTGCTCATGATTTCAATAACATTTTGGCTATTATCTCTGGTAACGCTGAATTACTCAAAATGACTCAGGCCAACAAAGAGTTACTGCATCACACCTGTAAAATCCTGGATGCTTCTCAACGAGGGGCCGAGTTAGTGAAGCGTATTTTGGCCTTCAGTCGTAAAAATCCACAATCCCACAGTGCAATCGATCTTAAAAAAGCGATTGAACAGGCCCTGGAATTAATACAGCCCACTATCAGCACCAACATCAGTCTGCGAGTCGACCTCCAAGATTCGGGGATGATTTCTTCTGACGAAAGCAGTGTCACTCAGCTACTTATGAATCTGATTTCCAATGCCTGTCAGGCGATTGAACCCAATACTGGCACTATCGAAATCAAGTTGTGTGAGATATCGGGGCATCATGCTGATCCTTTGCAATTGAGATTAACGGTATCTGATACCGGCCGAGGTATGAGTCAATTGCAAACATCCCAGGCATTCGACCCTTTTTATACCACCAAAGAGAAAGGTCGTGGCACAGGCTTGGGCCTCGCGATAGTGCATGGCCTTGTGGAAGACATGAAAGCCCATATTCACATCGACAGTCAAGAGGGCATTGGCAGCAATGTCACCATCGACATTCCTGTCAGTCATCCCGGTATTGTGCATCAGGCACATCGCGCTGAATCCCCAGAGTTCGAAAGACACAAAGTTCTGGTGGTTGAAGACGAAACTGAAATTGCACAACTCTACATGGAAGCCCTGCAAGCTGATGGCCATGAAGTCTTCACTGCCGAAAATGGTGAACAAGCCTGGCACCTGTTTGAACAGCACGACAACCAATTTGATATTGTGATCAGTGACGACCAAATGCCAATAATGCGTGGCATTGACCTGGCTAAGAGAATAAAAATGAAGTGTCCTGATATTCCCGTGGTACTGCTCAGTGGATTTATTTCACAATACATCGAAGAAGCGCAAGCCAAGGGAGATATTAATTTGATCCTCACCAAGCCCATTGCTCTGGATGAACTGCGTAATACGATTAAGCAATTTAAGGTAATAAAAACCCGCTGCTGTTAACGTTTATTGAGCCACAAGTATTCAGCTTTGTGGCCGATTCAAATTTTCCGCTAACAAATGCTGATGTAATTCTCTTATCACACCCGTACTGTCTTCCTGGTCCACCAGGAAGGAAATATTGTGAGGATTAGCCCCATAGCTGATCATGCGAATGCGCACGGTTTCTAGTACCTCAAATATTTTTCCGGCACCGCCGTGCTTGGCGTGTAAGTTGTTACCTACAATGGTGATCAGATCCAGGTTTGGCGTCACCTCAACAATGCAAATTTTTTCTAGTTCAGCCAACGCCCGAGAAGAGGCCTGCGCCAGATTGGTGGCGTGCCAGGCGTTAAATGTCAACGAGATAAAGGTCTCTGAGGTAGTGATCAAATCGATACTCAGACCAAACTGATCCAGTATGTTAAAGACCTTGCCGATAAATTGACTGGAGCGTTCCATTTTGGGCGTATGCAAGGTTACAAGCTGCTGCTCTTTGCGACGTGTAATCGCGCGAAATGTTGGTTCGAATTGGCAATCTTTAACTATGGTTGTGCCGCCCAGCTCTGGTGCTCTGGTACTACCTACAAAGACCGGAATATTATTCCTTAAGGTCGGGGCAAGCGTTGCCGGATGCAGTACTTTGGCACCAAAATTGGCCATCTCAGCAGCCTCATCGTAACTTAACTCGGGAATGGGATAGGCTTTATCATCAATCCTGGGATCCGTACTAAACACCCCTGCTACGTCAGTCCAAATCTCGCAGCGATTGGCGGACAATGCCTCGGATAAAAGCGCAGCCGTATAGTCTGAACCACCACGACCTAGCGTTGTGGTATCGCCCCAAGCGGTTTTCCCAATAAATCCTTGGGTAATAATAATGTGGTTGCCTAAAAGTGGCTTCAGCTGTTTTTCTGATTTTTCCGCCAGTTGCTCAAGTTCTGGTACGGCTGAACCGAAATTATCATCTGTTAGCATAATCTCACGCACATCAAACTCCAGCGCATCAGCCCCAGCTTGTACAAAACACGCCGTCAGTAAAACTGAAGCCAGTCTTTCCCCAAATGACAAAAGTTCATCCTGCAACATGGGACTTTCGTTGATGCCATCGGCATAGACAACTTTTTGTATTCCGGTAAATAAGGCATCCAGTTTATTTTTGACACTACTTTTATCTACGAGTTGTTCATGAATATCGAAGACCTGTTGCTTAATGAGGTCCAGAATAACTTCTTTATCTTCCTCCGGCATGGGGGTTTTACCCAACTCAACCAAGTGATTAGTTATTCCGGCAGGAGCGCTGGTTACCACTAATTTGCATTGAGGATTTGCCGTCACGATTTTTACGCAATTTTGCATGGCCTCGAAATTTGCCACACTAGTGCCACCAAATTTGGCAATAACTAAAGATAAACTTTCCATCAAACAACCTTTAAACAATTACTACTACCATCATAGCGACTCAATAAGAAAGTGTAGAGTTTTTTATCAACTTATGATTGTAACATTGACCGATATAGAACAATTCGCTCTACTACCTTTGTCTAATTTAAATTAGGCATTGAGTTGCCGATAATGAAAATGAAGCAAAGAAATATTGCTTCACAAAAATACCTTTTCGACGTTAAAGGCGGCGCCTCAGGTGTCCGCCTGTTTTTCAAGGCGCCTATTTTGAAAAGCGACTTTGATATTCTTCAGACGCCAACCCGTAATTCCCTAATTTAAGTGCCCCTTTCTCGACACTGAGATAGCGATTATCCTGTAATTGTTGACTGATGCTCACCAAATAGGCTTCTATTTGAGGATCTGCTATATCCTCATTTTTTAACTGTTGCGCATAATCTCTGGCACTCACCCGCTCACTTAATTCAGAGAGCATTACCACTTTTTCCATACGCTCGCTCAGTCTGGTATCGCGATTTAAATAGTTGAGAAAATTTGTTAGTGACTTATCGTCCGAATTGTCTGAAGCAAAATGCCATTTATCCTCTGTATTTTGCAGTGGCGGTATGTTGGCGAGATTCAAGTCATCAGTGATGGACTTTAACTCGTTTTTTACCTGCTTGAAGTAAAAGTCCAACATATCATTGACTTTGTCCCCGGTGACACTGCTCTCACCACTAATAATCTGATCCACCATGTCATCGATGGATTGCACATTGACCAGACTATTTTGGATAGAATCAACATCCTTACTATTGGTATTGGTGGTTAACGACTGCATGTCGCTAATAAATTGGGAATTGGAACGCTGATCATCTATGTATTGAAACAGAGATGTCGCGTTGGCAGCGGTAGTGTACATAGATATGTGTCAGAAAATCGTTGTAATGAATCAGCTAGACTCATTACAGCAATTAACGCACCACATTTAATAGCATTTTACGAAAAGCGCCCGGGCAGTCTGTTAGCTGCCAGAGCGCTATCACCTCTTGATGTCGAGACGACAATGTCGCGGTTTAAAAGCTAGCCTTTGTATTTAATGGTACAACCATAAGGGACAGTCATTTTTTCTGATACTGGCTGCCCGGCTAACAATTGCATCATGCTCTGATCGAGATAATTAGTGGCTTTGGCAATGTCGGCTGGGTTGGCAGATTTTATACTGTCGATTGCACCTGCATAACGCAACATCCCTTGTGGGTCGATTACATACATGTGGGGCGTGGTTTTCGCATTATACTGCTTGCCCGTTGTGCCTTCCGGATCAAACAAAACAGCAGTGGGTGCAGCGCCCCGTTCGGTTGTTAAGCTGTCAGCTTTATCGCCATCAATATGGCCCTGTTTGCCCGGAGCAGACGAGATAATCGATAACCAAACCACATCTTGCTCAGTGTATTTGTTTTGTAATCCTTGCATATTGCCGCCGCTATAATGCTTTTGCACATAGGGACAAAGGTGATTAGTCCACTCGAGGACTACGTATTGACCTCGATAATCAGAAAGTTTGACCTGTTCACCTTGCGTATTCAGCAATACAAAATCTGGCGCGGGCGCATCTACTTTTGCGGCAGAGAGCAAATTCGGTAAAATCAACAGCGTGACAGCAATACTGCGTTTAACGTAACTGACAAATTTTTTCATAAAGCCTCCTGAGCTTCCACAATGGCTGATTTAAGTATCTGCGGTGTAAGTATTTGTGGTAATACTCGTTTAAATTCCCGCCCGGCATATAACACATATAGAGGTACGCCAACCCTTTGATAACGGTTCAGATATTGTAAAATTTCATCGTTTTTGTTGGTCCAATCCCCTACCAGATAATGCACATCTTGTTGCGCCAACAGTTGTCGCACTGTTTCGTATTCAAAGGCCACCTGCTCATTAACTTTGCAGGTAATGCACCAGTCTGCCGTCATGTTTACCAAGACTACCTGATTGTTGTTTCTCAACTGAGCCAGGCGTTGTTCAGACCATGTTGCTGCGATATCGACACCATGAGTTTCTGAGAACTCAGATTTGGGTTGCGCAAACCAAAATAGCGCGCCGGATAACAGCCCACAAACGATATACAAACTAATAATACCTTTGGTTTTTGCCCAAAAGGTAAGCGCAAACAACACCAAACAGGTGCTTAGCAGCAGTTGTGCCTGATTTCCTGCCTGACCAGAAAACACCCACAGCAACCAGATTAGCGTCCCCAGCATTGGAAACACCAGGAACTGCTTGAAGGTTTCCATCCAGATGCCGGGCTTAGGTAATAATCGAGCCAGCGCAGGAAACATGTGTAGCAGTGTCATAGGCAAAGCGAAGCCAAAACCCAGACTGAAAAAAATCAAGACAGTATGTAAGGGTGGACTCACCATCGCCGCTCCCATCGCCACCCCCATAAATGGCGCAGTACAAGGTGATGCCACAAGCACCGCCAAAACACCGGTGAGGAAGTGATGTTGAAACTGATTTTTCGCTGTCAGATTTTGCCCTACCCCCATTAATGCTTCTGTGCCCGGTGCAATGTCCAGCAGCATCAAGATGATATAGGTAAACAACAGACATAGTGCCATGAGTACCAAAGGCTCCTGCATATGAAAGCCCCAGCCAATATTTTGCCCCGCTTGTTTCACGGCCAATATCAACAAAGCAAACAGCAAAAAGCTGCAAATCACACCAAGCATATATGCAAATTTAACGCTTCTGCCCTCTGACTGATTCGTCAAACTCAAGCCTTTGATAGCCAAAACCGGCAATACACAAGGCATAAGATTTAAAATCAATCCGCCGGTAAAAGCGAATATCACCATCAACAACAAAGACGAATTGGAATTAGAATTGGAACTGAATTGAGCAGCGGTATTGAGTTTCGCGCTGAGCCAATAGCCCTGTTTACCATCAGAGACCAGCAACCGAACTGGCTCATTCGATCCGGAAAAATACTCTGATTTTTCCAATACAAAAGCGCTTGTGCCATCTATTTCAATTCGCTGTTGAACAGCATTGTGTTTGATAAGGTCCGAGCGCTCTGGAAATAGAAAAAGCGCATTTTGCAACCTACTTACCTGCTCAGGCATAGCAACTGTAAGGTGTTGCTCAGTGAGTTCGTACTGAGCGGATAACGTTGTGTCGGCAGGCCATTGTTGGCGGGTAGATTGAAACAACAACTGCTCTGGAGTGGCAATTTGCTGTTCCGATACTACCCGTTCAATCGTTAACGTAGCCCAACCGGGTATACAGTCCTCTTTGCACACTAACCATGAAAGTTCTGCCTGAATTTGTATTTTATCGCCTGGCTTAGTGGTCTGAGCCACCGCTACAGGCAGCATGAGCAAATGCGCCTCGCTGTAGCCGAAGTTCACCAAATGGGCTACCGGAATGCGCTCTGGAACAGGCCAATGGATTTCACCAAATTGAACTTGCCCTCCTTCATCAGGCTCTCCGTTTATGAAAGCTGTCCATTTAACTTGTGGTGCCTCTCCTGAATCTCCAGGGTTTAACCAGTAGGTATGCCATTGTGATTCTGGTTGCAAATACACGCCAATCCAATTTTCAGAGGCAGTAGTAAAGGATTGATTTTCAGCTAACAAATCCACCCGGATGTGGGGTCCGGTAGCCCATGTACCCGCCTTAACAGCAGTGGTTACAAGTAAAAAGACCAAACCGATAAGCAGGTTATACACAGACACTTTCCTTTATCTAAGGTTTCTTTAAGAGCAAAACCAGTCGCAACTAAACTGTTTTTTAAAGACACACGTAAGCTTAAAAATATTTCCAGCGCAATGTAAACACGCAATGATAAATACGCCTGTTACGGTGCCTTTGTTCACTGTCTTACTGTTATTTTTTACCCAAAGCACGGCCACTACAATTCACAGTGAAGCAACTTATAGCCAAGAAGATCCAATACCAGAGATGACCTCCCTGCGTTGGCAAAATCGTCTGATACTGGTTAAGCCCGTACAACCTGAACATCACAAGCAAATTCAGCGTTTTCACCGCGAGTTTATTGCAGAAATCGAAGCGCGGAAGGTGTTACTATTTCAGCAAATACATAAGAATGTATTCAAACCCATAGCCACGCCTTTGGCAGAGCCCTTATTTTACAAGGCACACTATAAGGTCCCTCCCGGAGAAGCATTACTGATTGGGCTAGATGGCGAAGTTAAAGCGCGCTCTTCACTGACAATACCTGAACTTGCGGAATTACTTTGGAAAATAGACACTATGCCGATACGCAAGCGTGAACTTGAACAGCGTTGAGACCTTCCGCTATGGCTAACGCGTTGAAACAATGAGATAGAAAAGGATTAAAGACCATGTCTAAATGGATTGTTGGGTTGCTCACTGCTGCAATTGCAGTGATTGCATTCGTTTATGTGAATCTTGACGCAGATATGCGACGGCTTCTCAAAGCACTGCCCACTGATACCAATATTTTGTTCTGGTCTATCGAGCAACGCGATGCCGGATTTCGCACCATCGATAGAGTTCCGCTTCTGGTAAAATCCAGTCCTGTTAAAGCGGGCAGCAAGGTACGTGAATTAGCTACAGGTGCCCCACTTAAGTTAAAAATAGATGTAGAGCAGTACATGCAAAGCCAACGCTCTGCGGGCATGGTTATCATTCACAATGGTGTGGTGAGATTAGAGCGCTATGGTTTAGATTTTAATAGTACAGGCCGCTGGACAAGCTTTTCTGTGGCGAAATCCTTTACCTCAACGTTAGTGGGAATCGCCATTAAAGACGGTTATATCAGCAGCATTGACGACAAGGTGTCGGATTACATCAGCGATCTCAAAGGCTCTGTTTACGATGATGTGTCCATTGCACAGTTACTTACCATGACGTCAGGGGTAAAATGGAATGAGGACTATGAGGATCCCAACAGTGATGTGGCCCAGCTTAACCTGCATGTTCCCGTCGAAGGCATGGACTCTACAGTCAGTTACATGCGTAACCTTGAACGCGAGGCTCCCGCAGGTAGTAAATGGCTTTATAAAACCGGGGAAACCAATCTGATTGGGGTATTGGTGAGCGCTGCCACTGGCAAAACACTGTCAGCATATCTGTCAGAGAAAATCTGGGTCCCCTTTGGCATGCAGCAAGATGCCAGCTGGCTATTGGGTGTAACCGGCCACGAAATCAGTGGCTGTTGTGTTCAGGCCGCCATTCGTGACTTCGCCAGAATGGGGCTGTTCTTTTTAGAAGAGGGAAAAATAGCTGGCAATGCTATTCTGCCGCCAGATTGGATCGCCGTTGCCACCAGCAAACAAGCGGATATTGGCACACCCGGTAAAGGCTATGGTTATCAGTGGTGGACCTACGACGATGGCAGCTATGCCGCCAGAGGGATATTTGGCCAGGGTATTTTTATCGATCCAAACAGAAACCTGGTAATTGCTTCAAATGCCAATTGGCCCAGAGCAAGCATGAAAACAACCTTAGGAGCAGAAAGAGAAGCCTTTTATCGCGCCGTGCAACAGGCGATTGACGCTGAAAACAACTGAAATAATCAAAAGCACAACATCTGAATCACGCAGACTTACTGACTGAACAAGCTGCAATCTCAGCACCTGGTCTTCCCTAAAAGGGGATGAATCAGGCTTCCACTGCGTTTTTACGTACCAATACATATCAGATAGCCTGACTGATTGCGTCTTTTTTAAAAATGTAGATATTTCCACATCGCAAGCTTCGCCTTGCCTGATCATCTAAAACCTGACCATACGGTTATAAAGCATTGATAAGTTTCATAATTTTGTAGCCAACCTGTCACAAACCGTCTTTTTAATAGCGTCCTTTTAAACCTCGAACTCGCGACTTAAAAATAGGATCTAACATGAAACGTACTCTTTTATCACTGGCGGTTTTAGCCGTACTTGCAGGTTGCTCTGGCGACGATGGCGAACAAGGCGCAACCGGACCACAAGGTCCCCAAGGTGACACCGGCTCAGCAGGTACACCCGGTCAAGATGCCTCTTTAGGTGTAAGCATGGGTGTAGTGGGACGCGCGCTACTCAATCCCGAAGACCCGGAAGGGGCAGCGGAAATTGTACAGTATCATGTAGCAACACAAACGGTCTTCGCCATTAACAGTGCCGCAGATGTCCCCACCGTTGAGATGATTGATATCTCTGGCTTAACAGCAGATGAGTTATCCAATCCTCTTTCCGATACTAACCTGACTTCAAGCGCCTTATTACTGGAAACCGAAGCCAATAGCATCACCCTGGGCAGTCCTAATAGCATTGCCGTTGCAGGTGACTGGATGGCCGTTGCTGTGGCGGCTGATGCCCATGCCGATAACGGCGTAGTTCTGTTTTACAATGGTTTAGATGCCGGCACACCTGCTTATGTAAAAGCGGTAACTGTAGGTAATCTGCCTGATATGGTGACCTTCACTCCTGATGGCAGCAAAGTGCTGGTAGCCAATGAAGGTGAGCCTGCTGACGATTATTCAGTAGATCCTGAAGGCTCCATTGCGGTTATCGATATCATTGATGACATGCCAGCTGATACCGCAACTATCATCGACTTTAGCGCTTACAATGGAATGCAGGCCACTCTTGAAGCACAGGGCATGCACTTCCCTAACCCGTCAGGTCGCACTATCAATGGCAACCTGATTGACATCAGCGTAGCGCAAGACCTGGAGCCCGAATACATCACTGCGACCAACGAAGTGGCTTTTGTTGCTCTGCAGGAAAACAACGGTTTAGCCATTGTCGATTTAACGGATAACAGCGTTGAAGTTGTTGGCCTGGGCTTCAAAGACTGGAGCGGACTGATGATTGACGGCATGGAAGACGGTGGCGTGAGCTTCGGTACTTATGAAAACCTGTACGGTATGTACCAGCCAGATACCATCGCTTCTTATAGTTGGAATGGCGCAAATTTCATCGTTACTGCTAACGAAGGTGATGCGCGTGAGTATTTCTTCGACACGTTGGATGCCGATGGCAATCAGGATGAAGCGCTTTGTGAAGCGGCAGGTGGCCAGGACTTTGATGAGGATGATGGCTGCTTGTCTTATACAGACGAGACTCAGGCACGTCGTCTTGATTACGCCGCAGGCTCAGCCCTGGAAACGGCAGCGGGTGACGATCCCAGAGATTTTGATTTCAGCGCCTTCCCCATTGGTCGCCTGAATGTTACTTCAGAATTAGGTGATAGCGATAACGACGGTATATACGAAAACATCTATGCGTACGGCGCGCGCTCTTTCACTATCTGGGATACAAATGGCCTGGTAGTTTTCGATTCAGGAGACGACTTTGAGCGCATTACCGCATCGGTACACGGTGATGAATTCAATAACAACGATGATGAAAACGAAGGGGATTCCCGCTCCGCTAATAAAGGGCCAGAGCCTGAAGCCTTAACCATAGGCATGGTGGGCGATCGCACTTATGCCTTCATTGGCCTTGAGCGTATGGGTGGTATCTTCGTTTACGACATCACTAACCCTTACAACACGCAATTTGTAGATTACGTAATCAACCGTGATACTACCGAAGGGGCTGACCTGGCAGGCGACTTAGCTCCTGAAGGCATGGTGTTTATTGCCGCAGAAAACAGCCCTACAGGCAACGCCTTAGTTGTCGTCGGTAATGAAATCAGCGGAACAGTTACCCTGTGGCAGGTGACTGAAAACTAAGGGCATTGTTTATTCAGGCTTACTCAGGGCGCTTCGGCGCCCCTTTTTTTGGGCGTGCTAAACCTGACCAGACAATGAGCAGTTAAATGAGGTTAACGCTTTAAGATTTGACAATCCCGGCGAAGCTGAGAATATAAAGAAAATATCTATCTCGTTGAGTTTTAAAAACTAATTCATGGCAACCATCAAGCAGGTTTCGGAACTGGCCGGTGTTTCTCTGGCGACAGTATCACGAGTCATTAACAACACCGATCAGGTTAAACCAGGAACCAAAGCCAAAGTCGAAGACGCTATGAAAACCTTGGGCTATCGCCCTAATTTTATCGCCCAGTCCTTAGCCTCCAATAAAAGTAACACGGTTGGCTACGTAGTGCCTGAACTGCATGGCTCCTTTTTTGGCGACCTGCTATCGGGAACCGAACGGCTATTAAAACAAGCCAATAAACACTTGTTTATTGCTGCCGGTCACAGTAACGAAGTAGATGAAGTTAAAGCCATTGAGTCGTTGTTAAGTCGCCGCTGCGATGCCCTTATCCTGCACCTTGAAGCCGTATCTAACGATTACCTTGTGCAACTGGCCAAGGATAACGTGGATTTTGTGGTGGTTAACCGGTTTATCGCCGAGATTTCCGAACGCTGTGTCACTCTGGATAACGTCAAAGGCGGTTACATCGCCACACAGGCACTAATAGACAACGGCCACAAAAGCATTGCTTACATTACGGGCTCATTATGGAAAGCTGATGCCGAGGATCGCTTTACCGGCCATAAAGCGGCATTGCAAGAAGCCGGTATTGCCTTGCGTCCTGAGCTGGTGTTCGAAGGAGATTTTCAGGCTGATTCTGGCTATAAAGGTATGAGCCAATTACTAAACTCAGGCGAGACAATCACAGCAGTTTGTTGTGGCAATGATGAGATGGCTTATGGTGCAGCCGAGGCCATTCGGGAAAAAGGATTGCGCATCCCTGACGACATTTCACTGGTGGGCTTCGACGACATCGAATTTTCACGCTTTTTACAACCTAAACTCAGCACAGTGAAATACCCCATGAGAGATATTGGGGAAACCGCAGCCAAGATGATACTGCAAAAAATATATAACAAGGATTTTAGTGTCAAACACCACATTTTTGACCCTGTTATGATTTCCCGTAACAGTATAAAAACCCTCTAAAAAAATCTCCCCTCCCCACAGAAATAGCACAAGACCGCAGTGATTTCGATGAAAGGGATCACAGAAGCGGTAAAACCTCCCTGTGCGACTCGACACCTCTAGCCTGAAACATTAGGGTTATTAATAGCAATTAATAACAATAACTTTGGGCAAACTTTTATGGCTGGAAACTTTAGTGGCGGAGCCGCGACCAATCAAAGCAATGGGGCACATATTAATAATCAATTTGCTTTGATTTCTCTTACCTCACTATTTTTCATTTGGGGACTTATCACCTCCCTTAACGATATTCTTATCCCGCATTTAAAAGGGGTTTTCGAATTGAGTTATACCCAGGCAATGCTGGTGCAGTTTTGCTTTTTCAGTGCCTACTTTCTGATTTCCATCCCCGCGGGTAAGTTAATTCAAAAATCGGGCTATCAGAAAGGCATTGTTATTGGCCTTGTTACTGCTGCATTGGGATGCTTGATATTCATCCCGTCAGCAAAACTAACGGCGTACTGGATGTTTCTGGGCGCACTGTTCATACTCGCGTCGGGTATCACTATTTTACAAGTGGCGGCTAATCCGCTGGTAACACTGATGGGCAAGCCTGAAACCGCTTCTGCCAGGCTTAATATGACCCAGGCGTTTAACTCACTTGGCGCCACGGCTGGGCCTATTGTTGGCGGCATGCTGATTTTTGGCGGTAGTCATGGTGCAGAAGCATCCGTAGACAAAGTCATCCTTCCCTACTTTACATTGGCATTAATACTGGTTGTTTTGGGCCTTTATTTTAAACGCATTCACATTCCGGATACCCATACCACAGAGGCGTCCGAAGACGTGGTTGAAACCACAGAATCAGCTTGGAAATACAAACATCTGGTGCTGGGTGCCATCGGCATATTCACCTACGTGGGCGCAGAGGTCTCCATTGGTAGCTTCTTGGTAAACTATATTTCAGATGAAAATATCGGTGCCATGACCCAAGGTGAAGCCGCCAATTATGTCGCTTACTTTTGGGGAGGCGCACTCATCGGACGCTTTATTGGCGCGCTGATAATGAACTATATAAAAGCTAACAAAATATTGGCTTTTAATAGTGTAATGGCCATTTTACTGTTAATCACCACCATTACCACGTCGGGCAAAATCGCCATGTGGAGTGTTATTTTGGTTGGCCTGTTTAACTCTATTATGTTTCCTACCATTTTCAGTCTGGCCATTAAAAACCTGGGTAAAGCCACAAGCCAGGGTTCGGGGATTTTGTGCCTGGCCATCGTTGGCGGCGCGATAATCCCACTTTTGCAGGGCGTTTTAGCCGACTCTATTGGCGTGCAACTGTCTTTCATTTTACCCCTGGTGTGCTATGTCTATATATCATTCTATGGCGTTGCAGGCTTTAAGCCGCAAAAAATGGCGCAATAAAGGAGACAGATATGAAGCTATTCAATCGACTCAAAAATAGCAGGTCTGCTTTTTACCCACTGCTGTTAACCAGTGTTATTTTAGGCTGTTCTCCTGCCGACAAAACGCCTGCAACTCACTCCGAGGAAACAGAAGCACCAGACAGCCTGGCTATCTGGCCTGAGCTGAAAATAGAGATACAGCGAGACGAAGAGACAGAGGCCAGAGTCAAGCAACTATTGGCTACCATGACTCTGGAACAAAAGGTTGCCCAGATTATTCAACCGGAAATTCGGGATATTACCGTTGAAGACATGCGTAAGTATGGTTTCGGCTCATACCTTAATGGTGGTGGTGGCTTCCCCAACAATAACAAACACTCAAGCATTGCCGATTGGGTGACGCTAGCCGAACAAATGTATCAAGCTTCGGTAGACGACAGCTTAGATGGCAGCTCCATTCCCACCATGTGGGGAACCGATGCGGTACACGGTCATAACAATGTTATTGGCGCCACAATATTTCCACACAATATTGGCCTGGGAGCGGCGAACGATCCGGGACTTATCAAACGCATTGCCGCAGCCACTTCTATTGAGGTGCAAGCGACGGGTATCGATTGGATTTTTGCACCAACCGTTGCTGCCGCCAGAAATGACCGCTGGGGAAGAACCTATGAAAGTTATTCAGAAGATCCTGAAATCATCGGCGCTTACTCAAGAGCCATAGTAGAAGGGCTTCAAGGTGATAAAAACCAAGGCTTTTTTGCTGACGATAAAGTCATTTCCACGGTAAAACACTTTATTGGTGATGGCGGTACGGTTGACGGTGATGACCAGGGAAATAACATCGATTCAGAGCAGGAATTGTTTGATATTCACGCTCAGGGCTATGTTCATGGACTCACCGCCGGTTCGCAATCAGTCATGGCCTCTTTTAATAGTTGGCATGGTAAAAAGATCCACGGCAGTGAGTATCTGTTAACCAAAGTGTTAAAAGAAAAAATGGGCTTCGACGGCTTTGTAGTGGGTGACTGGAATGGTCATGGCCAGATACAAGGATGCACCAATGACAATTGCCCGGCGGCTATCAATGCCGGTCTGGACATTTATATGGTGCCCACTCAAGCCTGGAAACCGCTGTATGAAAACCTGATTAAACAAGTTAAATCTGGAGAGATTTTGCAGTCCAGGCTTGACGATGCCGTTACCCGAGTTTTAAGAGTAAAAGCGAGAGCAGGCATTCTGGATAAACCCTCCCCCGCGAATAGAAAATATGCCGGCAAAGCAAAGTTGATTGGTGCTCAGGCGCATCGAGATATCGCCAGAGAAGCCGTTAGAAAATCGCTTGTGCTATTAAAAAACAACAATCAGCTTTTGCCCCTGGCTCCGACACAAAAAATACTGGTGGCCGGTGATGGTGCCGATAATATCGGTAAACAGTCCGGTGGCTGGAGCATTACCTGGCAAGGTACTGGTAACACTAATGAAGATTTTCCCGGCGGTAGCTCTATCTATCAAGGTATCGAAGCTGCCGTGAGTCAAGCTGGCGGCCAGGTAGAACTTGCTGTTGATGGCAAGTACCAGGAAAAACCCGATGTGGCAATTGTGGTCTTTGGTGAGGAGCCTTATGCCGAGGGCAATGGTGACGTTGACAATGTTGAGTATCAACGCGGTAGCAAATCAGATCTGGCGCTGCTTAAAAAGCTAAAAGCACAAGATATCCCAGTCGTGTCTTTATTCATTAGCGGCCGCCCTATGTGGGTTAATGCAGAAATCAATCACAGTGATGCGTTTGTTGCGGTATGGCTGCCCGGTACCGAAGCACAAGGGATTGCCGACGTGCTATTTACCGATCCACAAGGCGAAGTGCAATATGACTTCGAAGGTCGTTTGTCCTTTTCCTGGCCGGCCTCGCCAGACCAACAAGCAAATCGCCATGATGGCCAGTCGCCACTGTTTGCTTATGGCTATGGCCTGAGTTACGACACTGCCCCCCAAAACCTGCCGTTACTCAACGAAGAGGTAGAGGAAAACAACAACGAACTACCGGTATTCGCTTTGTATCAAGGCTCCGTGAAGGCACCTTGGGAATTGCTGGCCATCACAGACAATTCGCGCATTCAAATGACATCAAGCGTGCTGGACAGCGCCGAACTAACCATCAAGACGCGAGACCGCAGAATTCAGGAAGACGCTTTACAGTTAACCTGGCAGGCGCCAGCCTCAATGATGATATTCAAGCCCTTCCCTGAAGACTTCTTACGTTATCTTGAAAATGACGCCAGTCTGTTTTTCGACGTTAATATCCAGAGTTTAGGCTCATCAGTGGCATTAAACATGATTTGCATGGACCCGTGTGACAATAACCTGGACTTAACCCCCTCTCTTAGCCAGCTTACTGAGAATGAGTGGCATACCCTGCAAGTGCCGTTTAGCTGTTTAAAACAACGCGGTGTTAACTTCAGTAAATTGATGGCGCCGTTTGAGTTGAGTTCATCGACAGGAACGCAAATGCTGGTTTCGGATATTGTGATTGCACGAACTGAAGATTACCAATCCGGGCAAATCCCCCAAATATGTGATGGAGAATAAAACTATGCCATTAAATCTTTCCCACAAAGGCTACAGCGCATTGAGTAAGTTAGCGTTAGCGTCACTAGCAGTATGCTCATTTACAACAGCAGCAAATGAACTAGGCAAATCCGCTGAATCCCAAGCCAGTGAAAAAATAAACTGGCGAGACAAAGGCTGGGAGTTAGTCTGGCAAGACGAGTTTAACGATGCCAAGCTGGACAGAAGCAAATGGAATGTTGTGGTGAATTGCTGGGGCGGTGGTAATAATGAGCAGCAGTGTTATGTGGACAAGCCGGATAATTTCGAATTCGAAAATGGCAAGTTACATATTGTAGCGCGCAAAGAGGAACACACCGGGCCTGCTGAGCGAGAACGCTCGCCCAATTACGACCCCAACAACACCAAAACCCTGCCCTACACTTCAGGTCGCATCCGCACTAATAACAAAGGCGATTGGAAATACGGCCGCTTTGAAGCACGAATGAAGCTGCCTTATGGGCAAGGTACGTGGCCAGCGTTCTGGATGCTACCCACCGACGAAGACTATGGTGGTTGGGCTGCCTCTGGCGAAATTGATATTATGGAAGCAGTTAACATCGGTGCCAAAACTGACGCCAACGGCAAACTCAGTGACGCACCAGAAACCCGCATTCACGGTACCTTACATTATGGCGCAGCCTGGCCAAACAATGTTTACACAGGTACAGCCTATAAACCACCTGGCGGCTTCAGCCCGGCAACCGGTTATCACACTTACGCAGTAGAATGGGAAGAAGGCGAAATCCGCTGGTACATGGATGACGTACATTACGCCACGCAAACCGCAGAAGGCTGGTATTCAGAATACACCGATGAAGCCGGAAACAAAGTACGCCGCCCGCAACCCGCTCCTTTTGATAAGCGTTATCACTTGATCTTCAACAACGCCGTTGGTGGTGCCTGGGCATCAAACGTCAATGAAAAAGGCATCGATCCAGACATTTTCCCGCAGCGCCTGAGTATCGATTATGTCAGGGTATACCAGTGCAGCAAGGACCCTGAAACAGGTAAAGGCTGCGCTTCCATTAGCGAAGGCGCGAAACTAGTTAAGCCCGGTGATGGCCACTAGCACTCACTATCTCATCAGCAGTGTGTGCATCCGCCATGCACTGCTGACTTTCCATTCAATTCAATAAATCGGCATTCGTTCTGCCATCCACAAATGCGGAACAACATTCAGCCTTGTGCGAAACATTAAACTTCAGTGTTCTGATGTGTTTTCTTCTTAGGGGCTCTCCCCTAAAACCCCCTTCAGCCCATGCCGCGAGAAAGCATAAGTCGAATGGGTCGAATTTTAGCGCCGACGTCCGACTAGCCGTTGAAATGTTCGCGACATATACGGCATTCACCGAACAACACTCAGTCTTGTGCGAAACATTAAACTTCAGTGTTTTGATGTGCTTTCTTCTTAGGGGCGCTCCCCTAAAACCCCCTTCTGCCCATGGCGCGAGAAAGCATAAGCCTCAATCGCAGAACCTGAAGACCGTCAATGATGGCGCGTCCCTGCGCCAGCATTGACTTGGGCAACGTCCCTGTTGCCAATCTCCAGGTTTGATCTGCTCTTTCAGCTTATCTCGCGAATGGGCAAAAATACTCACGGACTTCGAACTAAATAAAGGGGAGCTTTCAGCGAGCCTGACCCCACAGAAGCATTTCGTGCTAGCTCACTGACTGCTCACACACCAAAGCGGATCATCGGTATTGATGACAGGACTTACTGCATTTTAAATGTTTGGAAATGTTCATTGCTAAATAGTTTAATAGAGTCCTATAGCAGCCACACAAGCTAAGGCAATCATTAAATAGGTAAAAACAACTCCAGTGTCCAGAGACGCGCTGGAGTTGTTTAAAAAGAATCAGAAATTTGCAGTATTTTCCACAGAAACTGAAAACCCGAACTCGCTACGAGTGATCACATCAACCATCGGTTTTTCATCTTCTGTCTTCGGGAACAGCTCTTGGCTACCACTTGCCCAGTTCATGCGTGTGGTAACAGGTGCGGCCAGTGGAATATCATCCGCATTTCGGCCAAACTGTATCCGCTGTATCTGATTGTCAGAACTATTTAAAATATACTGCAAATAGGTAGATGGACGTCTGACTGCCACATCAACTTTACCATCGCCGTCATAATCAGCAGGTATAGGGATATCACCGGGGTCTCTTCCGAAGGTAATACGCTGTATCTCACTATCGCTGGAGTTGCGGATATACCAAGTTTGATTGCCCGGCCTTCTGACCGCAATGTCTGCTTTTCCATCGCCGTCATAATCCGCTGGCACCGGAATATCGGTGGATTGCAGGCCAAAATTAACTCGTGATATACCATCTGTATTGCCAGTAAGCGCATCTGCTCCAGAAGAATTCAGGATATACCACGTCTGGTTTGAGGGACGTCTGACGGCAACATCAGCCTTGCCATCACCATCATAATCGGCGGGAACAGGCACGTCTTCTTTACGCAGTCCGAAATTGATACGCTGAATTTCACCGTCTGAAGAATTTTTGATATACCACATTTGGTTTGAAGGCCGTCTGACGGCAACATCAGTGATACCATCGCCATCATAATCAGCAGGCACCGGGATATCCTCTGACTGCAACCCAAAACTAATACGCTGTATTTCACCATCTGAAGAATTGAGCACATACCACATCTGATTTGACGGGCGTCTGACTGCGACATCAGCGATTCTGTCACCATCGAAGTCGCCCGAAACCGGAATATCCTGCTCATTCAAACCAAACCGGATACGATCGATTTCACCATCCGAAGAACGAGTAATATACTGAAGTGCGGTGGATGGGCGTCTGACAGCTATATCGGCGATACCGTCACCATCAAAATCATTCGCAACAAAATTTCCTTCGTTTTCACTGGACACTTCAAAAGTCAGGTTATCAATCCAGACACCATCTGCACCACTGCTCTCACTGCCGTTCTTTTGATACTCAAAAGTGACCACTTTACCGCCACTGGTAAGTGGGATGGTCTGAGTCTCCCAGTTGATAAAACCTGATAACTCTAGCACTGGCTCGTAATCCACATAAACAATGAGTTTGTCGTTATTCTGCTCGGTATCAACATAGGTATCAAAACTTAGTTCACCTGCGTTTGACACATTCACGAAGAATTTGATCTGCTGAGTTGCATTATCACTAATCCTGGCGATTGCAAGACTTTGTTCACCGTCAGAGCTGCGTCTGGATGACAAAGACCAAAGTTGATTTTGCCAGGGGTATCCCAGTGATTCCACCTCAAAAGAACCATACTGTGCGATGAATTGGTTGATTTCAGGTAAATCCACCGAATCGGAGCGCAAGTAATCTAACTGGTCCGCAACCCCGTTTTCGTTGGCGTCAAAAAAAGCATCAATTGGACTTAATGGATCCAGCCCCAATGCGGTCTCGTAATTATCAGGCATAAAGTCGCCATCTGCATCGGTGTCTGCATTGTCTCCAATGCCATCAAAATCTATATCCATACTCTCGGTTGAATCACTCGGGAAAATATCGAACATGTCCTTGATGCCATCGTTGTCCGTGTCTGGCAGCTGATAACCGTCATCATAAGCAATGCGAATAAGTGGAGTTCCGTTATTGGTAATGTTCAACCCCTGTGATGGAAGTCCTTTGATGTCGGAAGTTTCATACAAAATATGCTTCCCATTTTTAGCAAATATCACTTCATTCAACGTGTTTGCAGGAAGATAGACGCCGTGCTCATTTTGTAACATCAAATGCCATTCGTCGGCTTCGCTGTCTTTTTCAGCATCCCGGCGATAGACACTGGCCGGGTTACCACCTAGCGTCAGCCTGTGCTCTACATCGGTGGCCGTGTATATCTCATCAAGACTTTCTGTTGTTTGAAAATAGCGAATGTTATCGCGAACACCCGATATAAAAAATTCTGGTAGCAACTCGTCACAACATTCTTCCCCTTCAGGTAGCGGTCGAATCAGTTGTGCCAGAGAAGTAGTAAAATTGACCAGGTCCCGACGATAAGCTGGGCTTGACTGCTCAGTGCCCGGACTGTAAACCAGCCCTTGTCCACCATAATAGCGACGTTGCCCGGCAAAGATCACCTCATTACCATCCCGACTAATTGCAAGGAGATTTTCATTAGTGCCTGATACAATGCCTCCGTTGATAGCAATATTGACTAAATCGACTTTGCCCGTCACCCGATCTTTGCGGTAGATATTCTGGATACCCGCTGCTTCAGGCGTCAGCTGTTTCTCAGTATTTATGGCGATGTAACGCCCATCAGCACTGTACAAACCAGTACCACGTGTATCCGAGGCGCTGGAGAGGCCGTAACTGTTTGTATCGTCTTGGGTTATCTCCCCAGTGATGGTGTCATAAGTGTATAGGTGGATACCACTTTCCTGTGATACTGGCTGGTTATCTACAATGAGTAGATTGACTCTGGTTCTGAAGTTGATAAATCTGCCATTATCGCTGATGTCAACCTGCCTTATTCTCGCCCATGTGGGCAACGATTCGGGATCATCTATCGCGTCAGGAATTTGTTCGAGAAATCTGTCGTTATACAATGCCAGAATATCTACGGTTTCTTGTGTCTCTATGTCGTACAAATAAATACTGCCCAGATGCTCATTGGTATTATCCACCTCTCGTAAAACATAAACGGCATATTTTCCATTGCCCGACAAATGAGCGTCTCTGACAAAACTGCCATTGGGCGCCTCTACAATAAGGTGTGAAAAGCCCTCTTCCATATTTCGATAGTAAAGCATGTTGAGGTCTTGTGCGTATATCACATGCTGTCCGTCAGCGGATATATCAAAGTGTTCGAAATTACCATTTATCACCTCGCCATCAGGTGTCAAACTTACAATATCAACCTGATTATTGGTGGATACTCGAGTTCCGGCACTAACAGGGGAGCGCCATCCTATCGCCTCAACGGTATAGGTTTTTCCCCGGTCTCCTTCCAAAAATAAATTCAGTGACTGACTTTGTTGCGATTGTATATCGTACTCCATTGTGATGGTTTGATTACCTTCTGCAAGATCATAACAGCAGCCACTACCATCAAGGCCAAACCCGGCACCACCTGTTGCTCTCATCACAATCATTATTTGAGAGAAGGAAATACCTTCAAATCTGAGGTTGACCTGGCTATTGCCTTCAGCGGTAAACAGGTAGGCAACCTCGTCAGGAAAAATGGCCGAGGGAACACTTTCCTGATTGTAGTTTTCTCCCTCTATTGTCAGGTAATTCAGTAGTGCCTCACCTGTGACCATATTTTGATGATACTCTGGCTTGCTTCTGGGATCATCGGGCAGGCTGTCACCTATGAACTCTTCGATATTCACAAATCCGTCGTTGTCCATATCCAGCTCAGAGTCGTCAATGCCCACAACCAGGCCATAGGTTTCTTCCCATGTGTCGTCCATGCCGTCATTGTCAACATCTATGGTCTGTGCCGATGTACTGGCCATGCAATACAACAATGCCATCACAATCAACAGATTGAAAAGAGACGGGGATAATATGTTAATACGCTGGGATTTCATTTTAAAACCTTGAACAACCTTAAAATACCGATTTATACCAGCCTCGCACTGTGCGAGTCATGGCATAACCACGGGGCAAAATAAAAGCGGTGAAATTTTGAGCTGCGGGATGTTACAGATTTGCTTTTAATTTGTCCAGATTTTAGATGCAAAGTGCCGACAAGGGAGAAGGGAAGATGTGCCGACAAGGGAGAAGGGAAGATTTTAACATCAAAGCTTGTACGTCCGTAATTGGCACAAATTGGCCCTTAACATTCGCCAATCAAACGTGCGCAAACGGTCAATCATGTCGACCACTTCGCTCAAATTTCAAGAGGTTTTAAGATGGTTATAACCAAGTCCGGAAGGGTAAAAATAGTGGCTACAGATATTTGATATTCAACTCTTCAGCGAGTTTTGAAAGTCGTTTGTCTAAGGTCCATAATTTTGTGCTGTTTGACAATAATGCAGATGCAAGTAAAGCGATATCAATATATCCACAACCTTTGCCGTAAAGTGCCCGTTCTTCGATAAAGGCCAGGACTTCTCGCATGGTGGCAATAGTGACTGTTCTTAAAAGAGATAAATCTTTCAACGTCTTACTTCGTGGTTCTGGTGGAGTTCCACAGGTGAGCTCAGCAATTCTCAGTGGATGGCAGCACACTTCGTCTGTGTTCAATAAATCGATTAAGGTGTCATTTGAACCTTTGAAATGAGCTACCCAAACTGAAGTGTCAACCAAAACCACAATTTAACCTTTTCGTCTTGGTATATCTTCAATCTCTGGATTTGCTCCTCCAAGGGTCGCCAGGCGTTTTGCCGCCTTCAATCTCACAAACGTTTGCATTGCTTCTCGAATAACGCTTGCCTTGTCACTACCTGGAGGGCAAAACTGTGCGGCTTGTTCAAAGAGTTCATCTTCTATAGTAATTATGGTTCTCATGCACACCTCTCCATGCATCGTATCTGATGCTTTTTTACATCCTGAATGACACAATCAATATAATCAATTTATTTTAACTAAAGGGTCAGATTCTCCTGAAAATTATCGCTTCAATATTTACCCTCGTTGATCGTTGACCAAACCATTCAGTTTGAAAAATGCATGGCGTATTTTATTTGTTGGTGGAGTACCCTGACAACCAAAATGTTGTCGTTGATTTTTTTGTAGAAGACCATGTGCTTTTGCACCGGAAACTGAAAATAATTTGCTCTGATGTCCTCTGCAGAGGTGCCCAAATTTGGCGATTCGGCTAGCATAGACAGGGCTTCGTGAAGGGCGACAAGATAAGCCTCAGCTTGGATGTCACTGTGAGTATTGGCGCTGTATTCGTAAATATCAGCGATATCTTCCTCTGCTTTGTTTGAGAGAATATAGCGATTCATATTGCGGCTTAACGCTCATTTCTTTTTTCTTTAAGAATATCCAAAACATTCTTTGAGCTTTTACCGCTAAGCTCCCCTTCAATCAAAGCAAGATTGATGGCTTCTCGCTCACTCTGATTGCGACGAACCAGATCGCGGATATAGTCACTGGCATTGGCAAACTTTCCAGACTTAACTTGCTCATCAATCCACTTACGCATTTCCTCTGGCAGCGATACATTCAACGAGGCCATTTGTAACTCCCAACAACGAGTATTTGTTAAACATGATGGCAGATAATGGCAAAGATTGCCATTATCTAGATTTAGAATTTTATTAGTTATATCCGCCTAAAATAATCAATTCAATTAAATCCTCCCCCATCGTTAGTTCGAAGTCCCGGTATTTCTTGGCCCTTTCGCGAGATAAGCGGAAAGAGCAGATCAAACCTGAAGATTGGCAGCAGGGACGCTGCCCAAGTCAATGCTGGCACAGGGAAGTGCCATCATTGACGGTCTTCTGGTTCTGCGATGGACGCTTATGTTGTCTCGCGTCCGGGCCAAAAGAGGGTTGAAGGGGATCTCCCCTTCGAAGAAGTAACATCGAAGGACCAAATTTAAAGTTTCGTGTTTCGCTTCAAATCGACATCAATTGATACATGTGTCACCTGGTCAGTGATCAACGGCTTTCAGTTTCAGCGATTAAAGCCTATGTTGTCTCGCGTCCGGACCAAAAGGGGGTTGAAGGGGATTCCCCTTCGAAGAAGTCACATCGAAGAACCAAATTTAAATTGTCGTGTGCAGCTTCAAGTCAACATCAATTGATAAGTAGAAGGACAATCGGGGCAAACAATGTTGCCCCGATTCAATAGATAGATATTGCGAGTTAAACCTTCACACCCCTGCGCGCTTCCAACTCTTCTCTGATCTGATGCGCCTTCTCTTCCGTGATGGGATATAAATACACCATAAATATGGCGATGAGTGAAAAAATCATCGGTAAGAATGCATCAAAGAAACGCATCCAGAACAGTGCCTGTTCCGTTTGGGCACTGCCCAGTTCAACATCAAAACCACTGCCGGTAAGCAACACCCCACCCATGGCTAGAGCGGCTGCCATGCCAAGCTTGACTACCCACCAGAAAATTGAGCCAAACATGCCTTCGCGACGCTCGCCTCTTTCCAGTTCATCCATATCGCACACATCAGCAATCATTGAACCCATTAATGCAAATAGCGGCCCCAATCCAAAGGCCAATAGCGGCATGGGTACCAGTAACAACCATGGAATCTCGGGATTGTAACAAAACCACTTCAGTCCATAGCCTACCGCAGATACGCCGATGGCCCAGAAGAACGCTCGACGTTTACCTATTTTGGTGGCCAGCCAACTGGTAATGGCAATGGAAAAGAAGGTTGCTGCAGCCGATAATGTACCGGCGTAGCCTGTGTATTCAGAGCCTAATGCTTGATCGCCACCAAAAACGTAATAGATAATCACATAGGCCTGAAAGTTTGACACCATCATAAAGCCATTGAACACCAGAAATGTCGCAGCACACAAACACAAGAAAGGTTTAAATTTAATGGTGGCAAGAAAGCCAGAGAAAAAGTCCTTGATGCCCATCGACTTGGACTCCTGAGGAGTTAATCCTACAGGTGCGGTAATCTTCTCCTTCAAGAATATCGCCGGTAAGATCCCCACAAAGATCGCAAATGCCCCCACGATCATGGCAAGGCTTGCGGCACCCTCCATGATATTGTCAAACCATGCGTCGTTTTGCATAAACCACAAAACCCAGGGGGTCACCATGTATACCGAATAGCCCATGAAGCTTTGCACCCCCATTAAACGGGTACGTTCGTGGTAATCTGGTGTTAATTCATAGCCCAAAGCGACCCAAGGCGTAGCGAAAATAGTATAGGCAAGGTAAAAAACGATGGAGCCCGCTAGAAATACCCAAAAATAGTAATCTTCTGATTCGCCCTCAGGCAACAACTGCCAGAGTACTGCAAACACGATCCCCACCAAGATAGCACCAATGAAAATGTAAGGCCGTCTCCTGCCCCAGCGAGACTTGGTATTGTCTGAAATGTAACCCATAAGCGGATCTGTCAAGGCATCCAATAATCTCGGCAATGCCCCCAATAACCCTGCAAGTGTTGGGCTCATTCCCAAGCCGAGGTTCAAAACGATCATCATGCGTCCCATAGCATCAGCGAGCGCGTTATTCACCAGCGCTCCAAATCCATATATTATTTTTTTGTGTAACGGGATCTTGTCTTGTTCCGCCGTTTCATAGTGTATTTGATCTGACATCTATTTTCTCTTGTGTGTGCCTGTTTGCCGTAGTTAACATTAATAGTTACAAAGGTTAAAACAATGTAAATACGATAAGACGCTCCCATTGCAGAGGTAAGATGGGCATAAGTCCCCCATCGCATGACGTATACCCTTTCTCAAATCACGCCCTGGCTGCAAATTTCCAGGTTCCCATTTCCCTACGAACTTGTGACAGGTCCATTTGGTCTTTTTTACATAGAAAGTTAGCGCTCTTTCGATAATGTAAATATTCGCACAGTGACGATGTCCCTTTTACGGCGGCAACAAAAATTAAAATCATCAACAAAGATGTTCAAAAACCCAATGCAAACTAATAGCAATACAACAGAAGATATAAAACAGCGAGTGGAGAATCTTCTCGGCCAAATGACCCTTGAGGAAAAAGTCGGTCAATTGAATCAATTATCAGGCGCTGAAGGACATATTCCCGAGCATTTAAGAGTCGCTATTCAACAAGGTAAGGCAGGCTCTGTGATTAATGAAAATCACCCGGAAACGGTGAATCAACTGCAGCATATTGCTATCAATGAAAGTCGATTGGGTATTCCGTTATTAATTGGACGGGATGTCATTCACGGTTTTAAAACCATTTTCCCAATACCGCTAGGCCAGGCTGCAAGCTGGTCGCCTGAGGTTGTCAAAAAAGGCGCGCAAATAGCAGCAACCGAAGCTAAGGTCACCGGCATAAACTGGACCTTTGCCCCTATGATAGACATTAGCAGAGATCCCCGCTGGGGACGCATTGCCGAGAGCCTCGGAGAAGATCCCTACTTATGCGCCGAACTGGGTAAAGCAATGGTGTCAGGATTTCAGGGCGATAACTTTAGCCAACCTTTTGCGATTGCGGCATGCGCCAAGCACTTCTGCGGTTATGGCGCAGCAGAGAGTGGACGCGATTACTGCACCACCAACATTCCAGAAAATGAATTGCGCAACGTTTACCTGGAGCCTTTTAAGGCTGCATCCGAGGCCAACGTTGCCACAATAATGACGTCTTTTAGTGACCTTGACGGCATTCCTGCATCGGGGAATCGCTGGTTACTGGACGAAGTATTGCATCAAGAGTGGGATTTTCAGGGGTTTGTTGCCAGTGATTGGGAGTCCATCTCGCAACTCACCATACATGGTCTATGTGAGGACAGTTATGCCTGCGCGGAAACCGCATTCGACGCCGGTGTTGCAATGGAAATGGTCAGCACAACCTATCGCGACCACCTGGCAGGCATAGTTGCTAATTCCAAAACCCACGAAGATAAACTGGATGATATGGTGCGGCGTATACTGACTTTGAAGTTTCGCCTGGGTCTGTTTGACAGCCCCCCTGTCGAGGCGCATGCCTATCTAGAGGAACTACCACAAGCGCATCTCAATACTGCCAAAGACGCCGCGATTCAGAGCTGTGTTTTGCTCAAAAACGACAATAAAACCTTACCTCTGTGTGCAGAACAAACCAATACGTTAACCTTAATTGGCCCCCTTGCCGACGATGGATATGAGCAGTTGGGTACATGGATCTTTGATGGCGAAGAAAAACACTCCACGACGATTTTACAGGGAATTTACAGCGAATTTGATGGCACCGTACATTATCACCGTGCCATGGATACCTCCCGCAGCCACCAGATAAATGAGCTGGAAAACATTAAACGGGATATCAGCCAAAGCGATGCCGTGGTTTTAGTTTTGGGTGAAGAAGCGATTCTGTCAGGTGAGGCTCATTGCCGTGCCGAACTGAATTTACCCGGTTGCCAGGAAGAGCTTATTAAGGAACTAGTCAGTTGCGGTAAGTCATTAATTCTGGTGATTCTGGCAGGACGCCCGCTGACGCTTGGTTCGGTTATTCCTGATGTCGACGCGCTGTTATTCTGTTGGCATCCCGGCACTATGGCAGGTCCCGCGATTGCGGATTTACTGTTCGGTAAAGCCAACCCAAGTGGCAAATTGCCAGTTAGCTTCCCCCGCAAGGTAGGTCAGATCCCTATTTATTACAGTCAAAAAACCTCCGGTAAACCAGTGACCGAAGATAATTTTGTGCACCTGGATGATATCCCGGTAAGGGCTGCACAAACCTCACTTGGTATGGCCGCATCGCACCTGGATACCCACTTTACGCCGCAATTTCCTTTCGGTTTTGGGTTGTCCTACAGTCAGTTTAATTACCACTCAATGAGTCTTTCTGATTCGGAACTTAATACCGGAAAAACACTCGAAGCTAGGGTGCAAATACACAACGACAGCGATGTTGCTGGCTTTGAAATCGTACAGCTTTATATTCAGGATTTATTTGGCAGCATTACCCGCCCACCAAAAGAATTGAAAGGTTTTCAAAAAGTGTATTTTGCGGCGGGTGAGAGTAAAACTGTCAGCTTCGTCATCCACCATGAAATGCTGGCATTTTATGGCAAAGATAAGATAAAACGCGCAGAACCCGGCGAGTTTAAAGTCTGGATTGGTGCGGATTCCACCAGTGGTAGTGGAGCCAGCTTCAGGCTGGTTTCCTGAATATTTGAGTGGGGCTCAATTATAAAGCCATGATGAATAAACCATGACGACAAAGCCAATTACTGACAGGGTGAAGAACAAAGCCGCGGAAATTCTTTCGAGAATGAGTCTCGCGCAAAAAATTGGCCAGATGACGCAAGCCGACAGAATGACCTGTACGCCAGATGACGTTTACCAGTACAGTTTAGGCTCGGTGCTCAGTAGTGCTGGTTCGTGCCCGGAAGATAACTCCCCTGCAGGTTGGCTGGCCATGTGTGACAGCTATTGGAGTGCATCAATGCAACCTCGAGGAGACTTGCCGCGGATCCCGATAATCTATGGTGTAGATGCGATTCATGGCCATAACAACGCACTCGGCGCGACACTTTTTCCCCATAATATTGGCATGGGATGCACGCGCAATCCTGACCTCATAAAATCTATTCATACCGTCACCCGACATGAGGTGCAGTCCTGCGGTATAGATTGGGTGTTTGGCCCAAACCTCGCGGTGGCCAGCAATCTGCATTGGGGCAGAACCTATGAAAGTTTTTCTGAGGATCATGAATTAGTCAGCTTGTTTGGCAAATATGCGACAGAAGGCTTACAGAATAGCTTTCACATGGACTCTGTTATTGCTTGTGGAAAACATTGGCTTGGTGATGGTGGAACCGCAGGCGGTATCGACCAAGGGGATACCAGGATGTCACAGCAAGAACTGCAGCAAATCCACGCAGCACCCTACGCCGCTGCGATCGAATCAGGCCTCCTCACTATCATGGCTTCTTTCAGTAGCTGGAATGGCTTTAAGTGCCATGCCCATCAATTCCTGCTAACAGAACTACTCAAAAAACAAATGGGCTTTGATGGCTTTGTGGTATCCGACATGCAAGGCATTGAATACGTCAACGATGATTTTTACCTGGCAATTGGTGAATGTGTTAATGCCGGTATCGATATGTTTATGGTGCCTGAAAACTGGATGTTATTTCTGGAGCACTTGCGCAATCACGTGGAAATGGGCACGGTTCCACTCAGCAGAATAAACGAAGCGGTGAAGCGCATTTTGTGTGTCAAACTTGCCGCCGGCATTTTTGACAAACCCAGTCCCAAACATCGCCTCTGGGCAGCCAACAAACATTTTGCCGCCCAAGAGCACAAAGCACTGGCCAGACAGGCGGTACAAGAATCACTGGTTCTGCTGAAGAACGAACACAGTGCCCTGCCACTTCACAAAGAGGCTAACATTCTGGTTTGCGGTAAAAATGCTCATAACCTGGGTCATCAATGTGGTGGTTTTACCCTGAATTGGCAGGGCGTGTCGGGCAACGATGAAATCGTCGGAGATTCAATTTGGGATGGCATAAAACACTATAGTGGCAACGCGGTATTAGATAAAGCTACGACGGGTAATATTCCTGATACTGAGGTGAGTTTAGACACAAGTGAATTCGATATCGCCGTTGTAGTTATCGGCGAAACCCCGTACGCAGAGGGTATGGGCGATATTGGTATTTCAGAGCAAGACATCACCACCATGGGCAATCAGATAAACGGCTTTATCAATGTGCGGGAAAGTAACGGTGCAAACCTTGATATAGCCGAACTCTATCCCGATGACGTTGCTTTAGTTGACTACCTGCACTCCCGCAATATTCCCATAGTCACTGTTTTGGTATCAGGTAGACCCATGGTAGCCCGCGAAGTAATCGCCAAATCTGATGCTTTTATCGCGGCCTGGTTACCAGGCTCTGAGGGCAAAGGTGTAGCCGACGTTTTGTTTGGCGAGTCCGATTTCACCGGCAAGTTATCATTTTCTTGGCCTGAGCTCAGAAACACCAGCAAGCCATTACAAGAAGTGGCTGCCGAGGAAGCGCTTTATAAAACGGTATTCTCGCCAGGCTACGGACTCAACTACCGGGAAACCTTACCCGGCAAAAAAGCGATTTGAGAGACTAGCGCTTTTTGCTCTAATTATTCAGCCAAAAAGGCTTTGATCACATCGCGATAATTACGACTCACTTTAATGCGGTCCATATCACCCAGCTCCAGAAAAAACTCCCCTTTGGTGTGCGGGATAACTTTCTCTATAAAATCCAGGTTGACGATGGTGGAGCGATGCACCCGTTTGAAACGCATAGGATCAAGATCATCCAGTAGGTTTTTCAGTGTGGTGCGCTTGATATGCGTATCTCCCTCTGCATGTAAGCAACAATAATCACCCGCGGCGTCTACCCAGGCAATCGTCTCTTGCTTCAATAATGTGATCTCATCTCTTTCTTTGATCACAATTTTTTTATCTTTATTGCTTACCTGAGGAGTAGCATCTGATGCGGAGTCTTCGGCCGCAGCAACACCCGATTCAAATTCTTTAATCTCATCCAGGGCACTCATGATGTTGGTTTTGATGGTGGGTCGAGGTTGCTCCTCGGTATCACTCTTTAATCTCTTTTGTGCTCTGTTAACCGCCAACTCAATTCTTTCCTGGTCAATCGGTTTCAGCACATAATCAACCGCATGTACTTCAAATGCATCAATCGCATACTGCTCATAAGCGGTGGTGAATATGATCAATGGAATGATATCCGACTGCAATTTTTTAATGACATCAAAGCCATTGAGTCCAGGCATCTGAATATCCATAAACACCAGATCAGGACCGAGCTCCGTTATTTTACTGACGGCTTCTCTGCCATTTTGACACTCAGCGATAATATCTACGTTGCCCAACTTCCCTAGTTTGGAGCGTAAAATACTCAACGCTAAGGGTTCGTCATCTACAATTATACTTCTTATTTTGCTCATTCAACTTTTTAGCCTGTTCATCAGGCAGCCTTTTCAAAAGGAATTACAATGGTAGTTCGAAGTCCACCGGATGGGTCAATACTAACATTGAAGCTGTACAATCCACCATAGAGTGTTTTTAATCGTTCTCCGGTATTGCGAAGTCCGACACCTCTCCCGGTTACACTCTGCATTTTTGTTTTTGCGATCTTGGTACCACTGCCCGTATCATATAATTCTAATTTGAGAGAGTCCTCATAAATCCCCGCCTTGAAACCGATCAATCCTCCCGACTCACTCTTTGCAATTGCGTGTTTCATGGAGTTCTCAATGATGGGTTGCACAAGTAAACTAGGCACCAAAGCATGCAGTGCATCATCTTCAATATCAAACGCCAAAGAAAGCCTGTCGCCAAAACGAGTTTTTTCAATATCCAGATACAAGTTGATGGCCCTCAGTTCGTGCTCCAGGGCAATCTTAGTATCGGGATTATTATCTAAAGAGTAGCGCAAGAACTTACTCAATTTCACTGTCATTTGTTGCGCTTGTTCCGTCATTTCTGCTTCCACTAATGCATTGATAGCATTTAAGGTATTGCACAAAAAATGCGGGTTGAGTTGATAACGCAACATTTTTAGCTGTGCGTCGCGAGCGATGGCCTGAGCATTAATGCGTTGCAATTGGGCATCACGAGCTTCAGCTTCTGCGTCCAGCATAACCTTGTGCTCAGCTTCAAGGAGCTTGTAGTAACGAATACCGTGAAACATACCCGCCCAACACAAAAAGATAAAGACACTGCCAAAATACCAACCGCCGAAATCAGCCCATATATTGATTTCATCGGTTAGCCACAGGAAGGCTTGTATACGACCTGCTGTCCACACCAGTGCAGCAACCAAAACCAGAAAAAAGCCCAGTAACAAGCGAATGAAAATCCTTTTTTGCCATATCGCTTTAAACGCAACATAGAGAACCTGGGTCAACAGAAAACCGAAAACCGCCTGCGCGATTGTGTGCAACGTGTAGTGCCATTCAAATTGCTCATACCAGACAGTAAGCGAAAAAAAACTCACCAAGCTTACTAAAATCCAGAAACCAATCTGCCAAAGCCAAAACAAATAACGGGTGTCTTGCGCCATCCTGTGTTTAACGCGCTCAAGATACTTCACCCCATCTCACTCCCTAAAACTTTATTTATCTAATGCAAGTCAATAATTGTTATTGTACTTAGTGGGATTTGAAACGCATTTCGTTGCAAAATCCCTATTACTCAGCAGCTTTGCAGGCCTCTAACTTATGATGCTAAGGACGTGCAGAGCGAACACATATTACTACTAATTGTTATAAAACAAACTAGTCTTATATTTAACAATTCACAAGCCGAATGAGTATAAATTATCGCAATGATTCCACTACACCTTGCACTGACCCCCGTCCATCTCATTTTAACAGACGACCGAAAATAGGCTGTTATAAAGAGTTTAATTTAGTAACCCAATGCCGTAGTGTCATACAACAAACGACATTACTAGACTTCCAAGCGTAGAACACAACTATGACAAATAAAGCTTACACAGTACAAACCGCGCAAATCGCACTTATCGTTGCATTGGGCGGTTTTTTAATGGGATTTGATGCTTCGGTAATTTCCGGAGTAGTAAAATTTATCGAGGCCGAGTTTGCGCTGACCAAAATACAGTTGGGTTGGGCCGTTGCGTCACTCACGCTCACCGCGACGCTGGGTATGATGGTCTCGGGTCCGTTGAGTGACAAATTTGGCCGCAAGCCCGTTTTAAAAGGCGCGGCACTATTGTTCTTTGTATCTGCGTTAGGCTCAGCTTTTGCACCTGATTACACTACGCTAGTGATAGCGCGTATGGTGGGTGGCCTTGGTGTCGGCGCAGCCCTCATCATTGCTCCGATGTATATTGCCGAAGTCTCCCCTGCCCACCTTCGAGGTCGCCTGGTTTCAATGAATCAACTGAATATCGTAATAGGTATCTCAGTGGCATTTTTCAGTAATTATTTAATTCTCAAATTAGGTAGTTCAGAGTCAAGTTGGGTTGCCACACTGGGTCTGGAAAAATGGCAGTGGCGCTGGATGTTAGGTATCGAAGCACTGCCAGCATTGCTGTATTTCATTTTCCTGTTTAGGGTACCGGAAAGCCCGAGATGGTTAGTAGCACAAGGCCGCCAGAGTGAAGCTAAACAAACACTAAGCCGCATTAACAGTGATGAAGACGCAGAGAGAGAGTTATTGCAAATTGAAGAGCACCTTAAAAAGGACGAAAAGGAAAGCAATGTCTCACTCGTTGAAAAACTTAAAAACTTATTGCATCCACGCTTGCGCTTTGTACTTTTCATTGGTCTGAGCGTTTCTGTCATTCAACAATTAACCGGTATCAATGCCGTTTTCTTTTATGCCCCAATGATTTTTGAGCAATCCGGTATTGGCACCGATGCATCGTTTTTGCAAGCAATCGCGGTGGGATTAACCAACCTTGTTTTCACCTTTGTGGCTATTTATCTCATTGATAAAGTCGGCCGTAAGCTTCTGCTTGTTGTGGGCTTGGCCGGCATTGCTATCTCTATGTTTAGCCTGTCTCACGGTTTTGGTTCCGCGACCTACCAAATTACGCCCGAAACATATCAGACGTTACCCAACGAAATTAAAATACCAGAGATTCAAGCCCTTCAAGGTGAGGTCTTTGACAACGATTTGGCATTCAAATCGAAACTGCGGGAAACCCTGGGCGAAGCTCGTTTCATTCAATACGAATCCGCTCTGTTAACCGCGGCCATTACCATGAATAAAAACCAGATTTTGTTTAGCATTATCGGCTTTGTGGCCTGCTTCGCGTTTTCGCTGGGGCCAATTATGTGGGTATTGTTTTCAGAGTTATTCCCCAATTATATTCGTGGTGTGGCCATTTCCTTCGTAGGACTGGTGAATTCTGGAGTGAGCTTTGGTGTTCAGCTTATCTTCCCTTGGGAGTTGGCAAACCTTGGCAATGCAATGACCTTCTTACTCTATGGTATGGTTGCAGTTATTGGGTTGGGTATCATTATTAAGTGGTTACCAGAAACCAAAGGCTTGTCACTGGAAGAGCTGGAAGATCACCTTGTAAATAACCGCTGATGGGGTTTGAAAAAAAACGGTAAAACTGAAAAAAGGTGACTGTAAGTCACCTTTTTTATTTCAGTTTTTGAGGTTTTCAGTTTTTGAGTTGTGGTTATTTTTGCAATGCCGCCACAACGGGCTTTGGCGTCCTGTCTACACGGTACAGGCCCCAATGTTTCTCAGGCTCAGCGGGGTCTTCTGAGCCCTTCCAGGGTTCATCAAATGCTTCAAACACAAAACAAGTAATGCCCTCTTCTTTACACCAGTCCAATAACTCTGGCACATAGCGCGCCTGAAGTGATTCGCTGGCATTGTGAGGCTCCATCCCACGGCCATTGGACATAGTTGTCCAGCCCGCTTCTGTGATCACAATCGGTACCCCGGGGTTAGTGTCACGTACCGATAACAAATTTTCTTTGGTGTAATTCAGCGCATTATCAATAGACTGGTACTCCCAAACTGGATAAGTGTGTACTGAAATAAAATCCAGATGGGGTGTTAAGGGCTGCAGCTTTTCTTGCCATGGCACGTAATTTTCACAAAAGGTAACTGGTTGTTCCACAGCGCTTTTTACACGCTTTGCATAGGCCACCAGTTGCTCAACCGGAACCAGGTGATCAGTCCAGTCGACGCTTGCTTCGTTACCAATAGACACCGCGATCACCAGGTTCGGGTAAGAATTAGCCAGAGCAATCATATCATTGATGTTTTTATTATTATTGTCGCGATTTTGCTGCAAAACAGCATCCGAGTACTCGGCTCCCCAAGGACAATTTGGATTGCTCACCTCAGCCCCAAGATCGGCTCCCAGCATCACTTTAAAATCCAGCTCTTCGGTGGCGATCACCTCTAAGACGGTATGTGCATGCTGACTACAATCGTATAGTCGCAACAGTGACCAATTACCCTGTAGTATCAACAGATCCTGTTTAATCTGTTCGTAGTCAGGAAAAACACCAGTCCTTGGGTCCTGCCCTTCTCTATAACCTGAATAACATATTGCGTTGCCTGCACCTGCAGGCAAAAATCCTCTTGGAAACATGATATTTATTCCTCACTTGATAGCGTTAGTGTGCACCTGAACGGTTGACGCGCATCACTCTGGAAACTGCACGCCAATAAGACTGTTGGCTGGGCTATCACCAATATTTTGGTTTTCCGTCTTTATCCCAGAGCCCCCAATAGGCACCCACATCCCCTTCATCTGCCACTTTCCATGCTTCATCAAATGATGAAAAATAAAACATATCGATATTTTGCTCTGCCACCCAATTGCAGGCATTAATAAAGTATCTAACTGCGTTTTCAAAACCCGGTTCAGCAGCGCCCTCGGCAGTGCCTAAATTGGGCCATCCAGTTTCACTGATAACGACCGGTTTGCCTTTACCTGCGGCCTTTGCGCGATAGACCATATCTTTCATGTAAACTAATGCATGCTCGGCGGGATAGCCTTCCCAAAACGGGTAGCAGTTGGCAAAAATAACATCGCAGGCATCGGCCACATTTTGGTGGTCTTCGAATTCATAATAGGCATCGACGTAGCCCACCGGGATATCGAGTGCAAACTCCTTGGCCGCATTGATATAGGCAATAAGCTCATCTGGTGGTATTTCACCGCGCAAAAGCACTTCATTGCCAACCCCCAGCATGTCCACCACGCCGGCATCCACCAGCTCTTTGGCACCCTGCATTTCTGCATCGTTGTTTTCTCTATCGCCATCCAGCCAAACCCCAACAAGAGTTTTTAAGCCGAACTCTTTGGCGATTGCGGGTACTTTTTCATTGCCCTCTGTACAGGAAAAGGTTCTTATCCAGTTAACGTAAGGCGCAATAATGGTGAGCCTTTCCCGAATTTGCTGATCGCTGATCTCGCTTCCAGGCTCTTGTCCCTCGACATAAGGGCTAAATGAAATGCCATGAATCTTATTGTTCAATAACTTCGCAACTAAACTACGCAGTTCATCAGCTGAATAGCGCGAAATGTCTAGTCCACCAAGTTGGCGGCTTTTATAAGGAATAGTACGACTCATGTTCAGCTCCTCACCCTTGAAACAAAGATTCGCCAGACAGGCTTAGTTTGATGGACTTGATTCTGCCATCGCGTTTAAACAAGTGTTCGCTGTCAGTTTGAGACAGTTTCAGATTTTCCGCTTGGTGTTGTGAACCATCATCGTAATGAACGGTCAATACAGGTGTCTCCGCATCCGCTATTTCATAGACGACAGGAACCTGACACCAGGTAAAGCCCAAGCTATTTGCTGCAAGCGGCAAGGACTGCCATTGCTCGTTTACATCCAGATACTTGAAGCTAAAGGCTTCTTTACTGAACTCTTGAGGACGGATCAGCACGGGATTAAAGGACGCACATCCCCCTTCTACCTTGACCCCAAGTTCAATAAACCGACTGATGACTTCTTCTTTAACTTGGCCGGTCATACCGGGTTGCTGCGCCCCGGCGTGTTTAGGCGTATGAGAGTATGGGTCGGTTGGTATAGCGCCGTATTGACCTGGGGTTTTATTGAAGCCAATACCGCTTCGTACTCGATAATAGAGCTTCCCTAGCCTTTGCAGGTGTTGCTGTTCAGCACCGGAGTATACCGCACGCTCAAAGTTTTCAGCCACCGCCAGCAATAATTTAGACACCATGTGCCAATAGACACAACCCAACCCTTCAAACCCGAACATTCCGCCTGAACGTCCAGTAAAGGATTTGTGATTGAATACCTTCTCATACAGCGACTTACAGGCCGCCAATTGTGCGTCATCCACGGTGTCGATAGCTTTCAGGCGTGCAACTAACTCGCCGGCATTAGTGATTGCTGAATTGAAACGTACAACATTGGATTTGTCTTTCACTACGATGCGCGTGTCGTTATTCGCTATCATTAACGCAAGTAGAGGAATACTGTTGGCGTCGCTTTCAGAAATTGTATTTTTCTGCAAAAACGGGGTTTGTGCTCTATCTGGATACAACATAAAGGTATCGATGTCATGCCTGTAAACGTCGCTATCAAACAGCTTCTCCAGGACATCACATGCGACGTCAAAATCGATATTACCTGTACTCAACGCGGATACTTGTCCTTCAAGCATTGGGTATAAGTAGGCCACCGAGCAGCTTTCACCATTAAATTCAATTAAGTTGTAAGCGTGATACAAACCGTCATCTGCACGGTTAGTGGCAATACAGTGATCGACTGCTGTTAACGCGTTGCGCAGTAGCAATATCACATCGTCCATCTGTTTCTCAGTCTTACCGGAAAAACCGCCATTTTGATACACGGTTGCACGGTAGTCGCACGCCGCCTTACCCAGTGCACTTAATACTTCAAAGCGATATTCATCGCTGACCTGCTCGCCATTCAAGGCTGGCGCAACATCAGCAAGTGTCTGATTAGTGGCATCTAGCCAGGTCGCAACCTCTGCTGACAGACTAAAGGCCTGCGACTTGCTCTCCAATAAATCGGTTAAGAATGCGATATAGCGGCGCATGTAATACAAGGTCACCATAGATAAGCCTTGGCCTACAAGCGCGTTATTGGCGTCATTCCATTCTGGTCTTTGGGTATTCAACCAGATACCGCCATCCAATACCAGATTACTCAGCTTAGTGAGTAATGGCACCAGCAGTTTTTCCACTAGATTAACCTGGTAAACTTCATTGCCAGCGCAAACCATCTTGCCATCTGATCCCATGTCTGCGACGCGATGCTCAATCTGTTGTGCCAATGCTTCGTCGTAATACACCGTATCCTTGGCGTTACTGACCAGTTCCTCAAAGGTTTTTATTTTGTATGGCACATTGGCGTAACAAAAGATGTCTTGATAGAGCAACTCTCCCAGTTTATCAGGGCCAAACTTTTGCGACACTTCCAACAATTTTTGCAGGTATATGATTTGATGATCACCCCAATAACCAATGTAGCTCCAGGGATCATCTGGCTCTTCAACTTCCCAATCAATGCCCTCTTTGGTGATCCGGTAAGGGTTGTAACCGTCCATCGTTGAGGCGTTCACAAATTTAGCTATCATTGCCTCGGCAAATTCAGGATAGCTGTATGCCAGGGCCTCCCAGTTTTGGAAAATATCACGCCAGTTGCCTTGGTAAGACAACAAGCTATTGCCGTCTTCGTCCTTCAGATTAATGGCGAACTGGTTCCAGGGACGGCTAGGATCACCGTGACGACGCCCAAAGGTGATAGGCAAGTATTCCTGCACTAATCTTTGTAACTGTTTGTCTTGTTGATGGGCCACCAGACGAACAAGTTCCACAAACTCAAGCGTCTCGGGAAGCTCATTTAAGAATTGCGCGTTTTTGGCGAACACAGCACTGTTAAACATGCTTATGGTTTTGAGCAGGTCGTGCTTTGTGACTGTGTATTGCTGATCGAAAATACCGCCGCGAAGTACGTTATAGAGCACATTTGCGTAATGGTGTTCAGCAACATTTTCTTCACCAGTGGCTTGAAAACCGTCTGCAGAAGCCATAATACGCGCCAGTCTGTCTGAGCCATCATCAATTGAATCAGCGATTCGTTGCTGCAATGCGGCTGAGCCCTCTTTTATCTCATGCAGTAACTTAACGGCGTCGCTTTGAGTCAGATCGATATCAGTTATGGTTTGCCACGTTGTGCTGGCTTCACCAGCAAGTTCAATGTCCTGATGCACCAGGTAAGCGCCGCGTATGCCACGACGATAATCCTCTTGCTCTACGTTGCCACCGCGACGGAAATGACCAACTTGCTCGCTACTTAACAATATTTTTGGATTCTCAGCCCCTAAAACAAAAGTGGTATTAACATTAAGCGATTCACAAGGCTCTGCTCTGTCTGTAATACCGGAGTACAGTGTGAACATGGCAAGCCCGGTGCTTGAATCTAGTTCAGTCCATTTGTATGCATCAACAAGATTACTGGAGTTGGTTTGGGTAAAGCGCGGCGTTCCGGAAGGCAGCAGGTTTTGCAAACCGTCTAGCACCTGCAAAGATTTACTCTCAGAATTTTGATTTATTAATTCACAAGTCCTGGAAAAACCATAGGTTTCTGAGGTCTCCCATGTATATTTGAAAACAAGTCCCAGTGTCTTATTTATCTCTTCAAAACAAATCTTGTTACCCAAGGTACTGCGGTACAAATTGCGTTGAATGTCATACAGGGTATAACACTCTATATTGAAGGGCTCCCAGTAAACCAAACCATTATCAGTCTCAAGTCTGATGATAGTTTTAGGGCCTGTGTGATTCCCACTTTCATGAATACGATCCACTGTAATGTAGGGAAATAGTGCGGTTTCTGGGGAAACACGCCCCGCCGTCAGCCCGCCTGTAGAAGATGCAAATAACCAATGGTCATCTGGGGAAATAATACTGATAAAAAACGGCGCCATGCTATCTACATTGCGCACCGCATAATAACGCTCATTATTCAACGTTACGAATTCACCGCTAACATTGGAGTTTAAATTTTTTTCACTAACTACGTTGTTCATTGAGTTTTTCATGGCAATTACTTTCTAATTAAAAATTTCAAGTCAGAACAGTTGCAACCTTTTGTTTTTAACTGCTCCAGGCCTGCCAGCTTTGAATTGCACACGGAGTCATTCTTCTGTACAGGAAATTGCGCCTATCACCCAGGTTCATTATCAGCAGGAGCTGACTTACCGACGACCAGCAAAGATTATTTTTGTTTTTAACCACAAAACATTAAAGAACTGATCATCGAAGGCAAATCAAAAGAGGTAAGATGGACTTTCACTGCGATAAGTCCGACTCAAAGCTGAAATCAAATGCAGGCACCGTGAAATAAGCTATTCACCCTACATTGCCACCAAAATGTAAACGCTTACTTTTTAAAATCTATGAAGTGTCCTATTTAACTTCTACAGAAACCAACTCAACGCATTTAACCCCATCGAATTTAACGTTTGTGTTACATATTTTGAGAGGCATTTACATTTGCTTGGTGGTGGTGTTGCTCATTTCTGATGGAATCAGCCTCTTTTGACCAAGGACACAAACGACACAACCAAGCCTAGAGGACACACAACTTGGAAATCTTCTCGGAGAAAACTATGGTAATTAAAAGCACACTCGGAATGAAGAGGATACTTGCGCTATCCCTTCTGTCCGTTGGTTTGTTTGGCTGCGGTGGTGGTAGCGAGACCAACACCGTTATCGACCCGACAATCGCAACGCCCCCCGTTACGGCTGTAGAACAACCTGATAGCGACTGGACACTTGTCTGGAGTGACGAATTTGATGGCTCCGCCATTGACACCAACAAATGGACATTAGACGTTAACTGTGACGGCGGCGGTAACTTTGAACAGCAATGTTACACTGACGATCCCAGCAACGCTTTCGTCTCAAACGGGGTACTCAACATTGTCGCGATGCCAGCCCCCGAAGAAGCTGGCTTACCTCTCCCCTATACTTCGGCGAAGTTAACCACCAAGAACAAAGGCGACTTTACTTATGGTCGTTTTGAAATGCGCGCCAAAATGCCACAAGGTTTAGGCACCTGGCCAGCGTTCTGGATGTTACCTACTGACAACGTCTATGGTGAATGGCCAAAATCCGGTGAAATCGACATCATGGAAGCAACCAATCTGAACACCACCGCGGTGTGGGGGTCAAATGTTGACTTTGTCTTCGGTACGCTGCACTACGGTGATGATTGGCCCGGCAACATTTCTTCAGGAAACAATGTTGTTCCTGCGGCTAACCCGGCTGAAAACTTCAATGTTTACGCCATTGAATGGCAAGAAGGCGAAATACGCTGGTATATCAACGATTATTTATATGCCACCCAACGCCAATCTGATCCGCTTTTAACTCCTGATGGTGTGCCATTCGGACTCAGACACAGAGGCTGGGCATTCACTCAGTTTGACCCTCTGACTGGCGAAAAAGGCTGGGTATACGACGAAAGACCCTTCGATCAGGATTTCTATCTAATTTTAAACCTTGCGGTAGGTGGTAACCTTCCTGCGGGCTTTTCTGGTTTGGCGCCTGACACCGCAATTGACCCGGAAGTATTCGCAGAAGGAGAAGCATTCGAAATCGATTACGTAAGAGTATATGAGTGCTCCGCTGATCCAGACACTGGCAGAGGCTGTGAGTCAGTAAGACAAGGTTACGACCAACCAGAAACTCTGGACATTGATTTGGCTGAAGGTCAAACCGGTGAAAACGCGGGTGCCTTGGTAGAAGGTACTGCTCCGATCCCTACACTGCCAGCTCCTGAAACCAATGAAACACTGGTTATTTTCGGTGATGGCGAAGCAAATTCAGATTGGAACTTCTGGGATTGTTGCGGTGGCACAGAGCCACAGCTCGTGGAAGATGATGAGCGCGGCAACGTCGTAGAATTTGAAATCCTTGACAACAACGGCACCGTTTTGGGCTTTAATGCTCGTGATAATGGTGCATCTTTCAACGCCGTAGGCATGGTAGAAAACGGTACACTGAGCTTTGATATGAAAGTTGTCAGCGCCCCTGCGGCCGGTACTCCTTGGCTGTTGAAAGTTGAAGCCAATGGCACCGGTTCTACTGGGTTTGCTGAAATTAACCTTAATACCAGCTCTGAAGGTGTCGACCCTGTGGCAGGCGAATGGCAAACCTTTACCTTCCCTCTTTCATACCTACAAGAGCAAGGCCTTGACGTTACAGGCATCGACATCATCATGATCTTCCCTGCCTGGGGCTCTGGTGAAGGTGCGGTATACCGTATCGACAACTTAGAAATCGGTGAACCTGGCGCAGGTAGCTCTCCAAGCCTGACTATCTTTGAAGGCGGTACAAACCCCGAATGGCCACTGTGGGATTGCTGTGGTGGTACAGTACCGATGGAAGTAGAAGACGAAGAGCAAGGCACTGTTGCAGAGTTTGAGATTCTGAATAACGACGGTACCGTGATGGGATTCTTCGGTCGTGATACGGCAACACCATTTAATGCTGTCGCACTAGTGAATGAAGGTGTACTGCAGTTTGATATGAAAGTGGTGAGCGCACCGGCTGCAGGTACTCCTTGGTTAATGAAGGTTGAAGCGAACGGTGATGGCAGTGTTGGCTTTGCAGAAGTAAACCTGAATACCAGCACTGAAGGCGCTGATCCGGCAACTGGCGTATGGCAAACCTATACCTTCCCGATTAGCGACCTACAGGCAGCGGGCCTTGACGTTACAGGTATCGATATCGTCATGATATTCCCTGCCTGGGGTTCTGGTGAAGGTGCGGTGTACCGCGTCAATAACCTTAAGATTTACAACCCGAATGACAATGGCAACTTAACTGGCCCACTACTCAATGTCTTCTCAGACGGCGTTAATGATGCATGGCCGCTATGGGATTGCTGTGGCGGTACAGTACCCACTGTTGAAATGGACGATGCCGAACACGGTGAAGTAGCCGAATTCCGTATCAATGACAACAACGGTACCGTGATGGGTTTCTTTGGCCGCGACACTGCGACTCCATTTGATGCTTCATCCATAGTTGCAAACGGTGTTCTACAATTCGAGATGAAAGTAGAAAACGCACCGGCTACCGACACCTGGCTGTTAAAAGTTGAGGCGAACGGTGATGGCAGTGTGGGCTTTGCTGAAGTACCACTAAACAGCAGCCTTGAAGCCATGGACCCACAAACCGGCGAATGGCAGACCTACACCTTCCCGCTTCAGGATCTTCTGAATGCAGGTCTGGACGTCACCGGCTTGGACATCATCATGATCTTCCCGGCTTGGGGCTCAGGTGAAGGCGCAGTCTATCGAGTTGACAATGTATTCGTAGGTAACCCTGGCGACATCGACACTGTCCTGAATGGCAGCGGTGGCAGCGGTGGTGGCGCATCAGACGCTGCCTACACCATCTTTGCTGATGAAGCGAATGCCGGTTGGCCACTGTGGGACTGCTGCGGCGGCACAGTTCCCACAGTAGAAATGGATGATGCTGAACACGGCGCAGTTGCGGAGTTTGTGATCGAAAACAACAACGGCACAGTGCTGGGCTTTTTCAGCAGAGACGACGGCCAGCCGTTTGACGCATCAGCGATTTTTGCGACTGGTAAGTTTCAGTTCGAAATGAAAGTAGTATCACCACCCAGTCAATCTACCAATTGGTTACTAAAGATTGAGTCAAATGGCGATGGTTCAACCGGATTCGCTGAAGTGGATTTAACCACCAGCAATGAAGGTGCAGCTCCTGTGGTTGGCGAATGGCAAACCTATACGTTTGATTTGGTTGACCTGGCGGCTGCCGGGCTGGATATCACAGCGATTGACGTCGTGATGGTATTCCCGGCTTGGGCAACCGGAGAAGGTGCGGTTTATCGTATCGATAATGTTGTATTTCTAGAAAATTAACAGGAACACAAATTAACGCGTCTCGCAGCCTGAAATAAGCACTCATTTATGGCTTTCAGGCTGCCAAGTAAGCATACGAATTAAAAGTAGGACAACTATGAAACAGACCAAATTCTTTAAAACCAGGTTGTCGGTAGCCATCTCAATGCTATTGGGTGCAACAACCGTAGCGCCAGTTATGGCGCAGGAAGCAGATACAGATGCTGCCAATGATAATGTGGAAATAATCGAGGTATCGGGTATTCGCGGCAGTTTGGCCCGTTCACAAGATATCAAACGCGATTCAGCAGGTGTTGTTGATGCGATATCTGCAGAAGAAATGGGTAAATTTCCCGATACCAACCTGGCTGAATCACTGCAACGTATTACCGGCGTGAGCGTCAGTCGCTCCAATGGTGAAGGTAGTGAAATTACCGTGCGTGGTTTTGGCCCCGGGTTTAACCTGGTCACCTTAAACGGTCGTCAAATGCCGGGCACGGGTTATACCCGCTCCTATGATTTGGCCAACCTGTCATCTGAAGGCGTCTCGACTCTGGAAGTGCACAAGACCGCTAAATCCTATCTACCAAGTGGTGGATTGGGTGCCACGGTTAACATTATGACCACTAAACCCTTGAACAGTCCGGGTTTTAAATATTCCGCGTCCGCTAAAGGAATTTACGACGAGTCAAATGTTAAAGGCGATGATGTGACCCCTGAATTCGCTGCGGTCATTAGCAACACATTCCTGGATGATAACTTTGGCGTTGCCTTGTCATTTTCTCATCAGGAACGTGACTTTCAGCAACAATCTGCCAACATTCAGGGCTGGAAGGCGCAAAGCCTGTTCTCTGATAACAGCTTTGCCTCCAGAAGCGAAGAGCATGCGGCAAGAGAGGACTACGTAGGTAGCATTTTCCTGCCGCAAGATGTTAACTACGGCATCAATGATGTACAAAGAGAACGTACTAATGGGCAGTTAACACTTCAATACGCCATTACTGACGACTTTATTGCCACAGTAGATTACACCGCGACCCGCGTTACAGTTGGTAGCGAGTACGTTGGCTGGGGCTTCTGGTATGGCGGTTTTGGTGGTGTTTCTTCGTTTGATTACAACGAAAACGGCACGGTTACCTATATGGATGTCAGAGCCGACGATGGTTCATTTACGGCCAACCGCGCAACCACAGACGTGGAAGCCGACTCAATCGGGATAAACCTGGACTGGAATGTCAACGAAGACTTCAATGTCAGCTTTGATTATCACGACTCCTCCAACGGCGCCGACAACGGAGCAGATCCTGGTTTGGGAAGTACAGGTCAGTTAATCTTTGGTTCCAATCTGGTTGACAGAACCACGTTTGATATTCGTGAAGGTGACATTCCTCAAATATTCGGTTACTGGCAAAACGGTGGCAATGAAATGCTGCCCAGTGAGATTGATCATAACTTTGACCAATTCATACACAGTCCGGGCGAAGCCACAGTTGAACAGTTCCAGTTAGATGTTGAGTGGGTCAATCCCTACGATTTCCCTCTGGTTAGTTTAAAAGTGGGCGCAGCCTACACTGAGAACTTCCTTGAAGGATCAAATACCTGGAGTGGTCTGATGGGTGGTCCTGGCTTCAGTCCAAGCTACACTGCCCTTTTCCCGGACAACATGTTTGTGCGCAACAGCACAGCAGGTTTCCTGGATGAGTTCAGTGGTGGTGGTAATGATTTGGCCACAAACTACTACTACACCTTTGACTACGATGAGGCCATTTCACGTGCTGCGGCTAATATTCCGGGCTATGATCCGGATTTTGTCAGCACCCGGGGAGACGCATCCATCCTTGAAGAGACCACATCGTTCTACATCGCGTCACAATGGGATTTTGAAGTCAGTGAGTATCTGGTACAACTGAACGCTGGCGTTAGATATGAGGAAACCGACGTCACCAGTCGCGCACTACAGTTAATCCCGCTACAAGTTAACTGGGTAGCAGCAACTGAGTGGATTACTATCTTCTCTGATGATCAGCAATACTATGTAGACCAAGGTGAAAATGATGTATTTTTGCCATCCTTGGATTTGAAAGTAGACATCACAGACGACCTGGTAGGACGTATTTCATGGGGTAAAACCATGGCTCGTCCAAATTTGGGTGATCTAGTGAGCATCCTCTCAGTTTCAGGTAGCCCAAAACCAGGTGCCAGAACAGGTGGCCAAGGTAATACCAGTTTATTGCCATTTGAATCCACTAACCTGGATATCTCCTTAGAGTACTATTACGGCGAAGCCAGCTATGCTTCTATCGGTTACTTTAAAAAGGATGTTGAAAACTTCGTAGCTACATTACAAAGTGAAGAAACCTTTGAAGGTTTAAATGACATCCAAAACAGTGCTCGCTGGAACGACGCCGTGAGTGCGCTGGAAGGTATGGGCATGCAAGCCAATGAGACCAATATCTACAACTATCTGGTAGAGAACGGTTTTGCCAACGCCGATGGTGCCATTGAGCCTCTACCAGGCGATCCACAAATCGTGTGGACTATCAGCAAACCTCAAAACCTGGATGAGAAATCTGTAGATGGTTTCGAAATAGCAGTGCAGCACATGTTTGGTGAAACTGGCTTTGGTGCAGCGGTTAACGCCACCTTTGTTGACGGTGACGTAGAATTTGATCCTACGAGTTTTGCAATCCAATCGCCCTTAAATGGCTTGAGTGATTCTGCAAACGTACAGGCTTTCTATGAAGATGACGAACTGTCAGTGAAATTCACGTACGCATGGCGTGATTCCTACTACGCAGGTGGTGGTCAAGGACAGGGTTCTGCAGGCGAGCCAACCCAAACCAAAGAATTCGGTCAGTTAGACTTGAGCATCAACTATGATATCGATGAGAACCTGACAGTATTCTTTGAGGGCATTAACCTGACTAACGAAGTTGAAGAGAATTATGGTCGCTTTGAAGAGCAATTTCTCTCAGCTCGTCAATACGGTACCCGTTACGTCTTGGGTGCGCGTTACTCGTTCTCTGACTAGTAACACAACAAACCAATAATGCTCATCGGTAACTTGCACTGCAAGTTACCGATTTTTTATTTAATGACTCCCCACTAAATTAATCTGCAAAGCATATCCTTTATCGTTTTGTTAGCGGCTTGCAGTCGTATCAACATTTCCCCCTCTTGCAAAAGCTAAACCAGTATAAAAAGGAGCGCTTGATTGCACAGTTGACCCAAACATCGAACTGCGGATATTTTTTCAACCTAAACAAAGACTTGTTAGTTTTTTGTAGTCGATCTCTTACAAGCTTAGGGGAAATACACCAATAGTCATACTAAGGTCTAATACCGGACAATGGCATGATAGTTTTCCGGGCAGAGCGGCAATAATCGCTGTTTCTTTTTTTAGCTCGGGAGATGGACTTAGAAGTGTCGCCACATACGGCAAGGTGAACTTCTTGCTTTAGCCATTTTTGTATCGACATAAGCACAATGAATAACAACCCGAAATCCAAATTCAATTCAGAGAAACTGCTCAATTATGTTACTCATCTACTTATTTGTAGCGGTATCTTCTTACTATTAATGCTAGTGAGCCACTCGGTCATCGCGCAATCAGACGAAGATAATCAGATTACTATTGCCGTATTTGAAGACCACAGAGAGCAAGTTGTCTCTTCTCTACCTTACGGTTTGTCATGGAAGTTAATCGAAAAGGCGGCACAGGCTGAGGGCCTGGATTTGATTAAAATTGCCACCAACTGGCAGTCAGCCATCAATCGTCTCAAGGACCAACGTCTTGATGTCGTTTTTGGTGCGTTCAAAACACCAGAGCGAGCACAATGGGCCGACTTCACTCTCCCTTTGGCATCCGATGCCTCAGTATTGTTCAACAGTCCTGAAAGCCCAATACTGCATCTTGAAGATGTAGATTTCGAGCAGGAAGTTGTCGGAGTAATCTCTAACTCTACCCAGGAAAAGCTCGCTCAGAAATTAGGCTTTAAACACATATATCCAGCCAGCGAACGCAAAAACCTGGTAAAACTTTTAGAGTCAGGTCGAATCAATTATGTCATGATTGGTGAAAGCATCAGTAAACTCTATTGCGATTACACAACCCCTTGTTTACAACAGGTGGGACATCCCCTCGCCAACCAGCACAGTCGTGCCATGTCTGCAAAAGCCAACAACAAAGCCTCAAGCAAGCTTGAGCGGTTAAATCGAGGCTTGGCCCAAATCTACAGCAGTCGAGAAACACTATTGCTATTTCAAGAATACAGCTACTCACAAGACTACTTTGACGCCTGGAAAGGTAAAGTCGAGAACGAACTCGCTAGTCGATAAGCACCCGCACCTAAGTCGACAACCACAGTTATTGCATTCTTCGTTCTGTACTGTAGTGCATAAACTCACCGCCCCGTTTCACTGGCCCAACTGTTTCTCGCAGCCAATGTTAAAGTTGAGCAGTGCACTGCAGCAAACGCTTGTTGCTTTCGCTATTGTCAAATGGGCAAAAACTAAGCTAAGCTCATCATACCAGTACAATATTTCATCGGATAATTTACATGGCATTGCGCACCATAATTTTAGTTTTGCTCAGTTTATCTTTCATTACTGCCACTCAGGCAGCAGAAAAAATGAAGCTGGCGGCCCCCTTTTTCCCACCCTACACCTATTTCGATGTGGACGGTAATCTGGATGGTTTATGGATAAAACAACTGAACCCGGTGCTTCAAGATGCAGGTATCGAATTTATTGCCGTCAACACCCGTATGTCCCGTTTTTACTCATCCATCGCCACTGGCAAAGTACAATTAAGCGCAATCCCCAAAGGCGTACCTGGCATGGACAATGTCCTATTCAGTGAGCAACCCTTTGCTCGTTTTGACTTACGGGTATTCTGGCTGGACGACAGACCTGATATCGCCAATGTAAAACAACTAGCAAACCAACGTGTTGTGCTCACTAGAGGCTATAACTATGGCGGTTTTCTGGAAGAGGCTTTGTCTGAACAAGCGCGTCAAAATTTCCTGCAAGCCAAAACTAAAACCGAAGCCATTGAGTTACTTTTAAAAGGTGAAGCGGACTATGTGTTAGGTTACTGGGCGTTGATGGATTATCTGCAGAAAAACATGCCTGATGTGCAATTAAACAATAAAAAGATATCGGAAATCCCTATCTATTTTGTTATTCACAACAGTGCCGAAAATGCTGATGAGCTTATCAAACAATACGATAGTGCGTTTGCCAGGCAATAACAGGTTGTTTAAAAACCAGGGCTAAATTGCCCTGGTTTTTAGTGAATTAAATCGAATTCAGGATTTATCGCGGCGGATCAACGCGGTCATGGTGAGAGCCATTGACTCTAAACCAGCCAGCAATTGAAATTCGTTCTCTTTTGGCAGGCAGTACCTCATGGGGAAAGTCCTCGCTGAGAAATGCCACCACGGTTCCTAATCCCGGTATGACCTTGACACCCTCAACATCGTTTTCATTTGAGTACAACACCAGCTCTCCCCCGTCTTCATTTGTCCAGTTAGGATTCAAATATACCACCAAAGACAGGATCCGGTTTGAGTCACCTTTAAAGGCATCAACATGGCGTTTATAAAAGTCGTTTTCACCATAAATGGCGAAATGACTCTCAAAGGAAAACAACCCCAGATAAAGTCGCCGATTTAGATAAGTTTGCAATGCACCAGCCCATTGCAACCACATCTGCTCCGCCGTTGTCTTACCTGATATCCAACTTATTTCATCTCTGCGCACAAAACGATTGAGATTGTGAGCATCATCTCGCCCTATCCCGGCCACTTCAAATGCGGCTTTTTGCATGGCACATACCTGTTCGTGTAAACAGCTGGTTAAAGGAACAGGTAACGCAAAAGGATTGATACTAAACCCCTTTGTAGTGAGTTGTTGTGCAATCTGTTCAAACAATTCTTGGTTGGCTTCGCTCGCGTTAAAGCTTATTTCAAAGGCAGCACTCATTTGCAACTTTCCAGCACATACACAGATAAAGCGAAAACATCGCCAGAAAAAATTTTCATAGTGGTATTTGGCTAGTCTTTTCGGGCGGATTTAATATAGGACTTCACCGCCTTCAGGCTAGGAAAAGGTGGATACCCTTCCGAGCTCATCTCATCATTAATGGCTAGCAAAATTTGCTTATCGCTGGCATCTGTATCTTGCATAGCATCCATACAATAATCGTAAGCATCTCTGACGATTTCGACGTCGGGTTTTTCTCGTGTCATGGTCTTCATTTTTGACAATATATAACAAATAAAAATACCTCATCAGATGCCCCCGCCTTATGACAAGATACTGATGAATTTTCGCGAAACATAGATGGAATTAGCACATTTGAAAATCAAAAATTAATTGTGGTAACGATGAAAAATTTTTGATGATGAAAACATTTGACCTCATTATTCATAGACCAGGCGAGTATTAAATGAAATCTGACTATTGTTAAGTGACTAAATATCAGGTTAACGTATGCCTGTTACACGAAATCGGGCACAATAAAATTTAACCATGAAAATCGTTTTCACATTGTTATTGGTGCTTTCACTGTCTATCCCGACGTTAACTGCAGCGAAAAGTTCCTCAGCCCAAAGTTCTCTGAAGGAACGTCTCAAAGAGGCTTTTGATTACCTGCATGTGAAACCCATCGTCGCGCTTGAAATCATCCAAAATGCCGAGGATGAACTGAGCACCGCGGACAAAGCTTTGCAATTTGATGCCTGGCATACCGGACTGTGGGCAGGCGCGTATCTGGCAGACAAACAGGTGCTGAAAACCTATAGCGAACGGATCACCAATGCTTTTAATGAGGCTCAATCACCGCAACAGCAAAGTAAAATATTAAGAGCCATCAGCGTTCGACTATGGCATCTTGGCGACTATCAAACCTCTTTTCACTTTTCCCTCTGTAGCCTGCACAAAGCAGACGATATAGAGCGTATTTATTCCAGCGTTTTATCCATGGGTTTAAACAAGCGCATTAGTGATCTGGAAGAGGCGACACAGCTCTATCTTCTGGCGCTTGAAAACACTCAAAAGTCGCCGCATAAACGCTTTGAAGCGCCACTGAACAATAACCTTGGTGTTGTGGCATTGCAGCGAGACAAGTTTGCTGAGGCGTCATACTATTTTAGTAAGGCACTGACTATACGCGCTGAACAAAACCATCTTTCAGGGCAACTCCTCTCAGGTTTAAATCTGATGTTAAGCAGTATGTTTTTGCAAGACTGGCTGTCATTTGAACGCTTATCAACAAGAATGGGACGCCTGCTGAAAGTGCACCCCAACGAATTATTGGAGACCTATTACCAATGGATGATGTGGGTATTTAACCAGCGCCATTTCGAAAGCTATAGTCCACAACAAATGGCACAAAATGAGCGGCTCTTCAATAACATTGATAACGATTCATTGAAGACATCAGTAGCTAAAGCTGCCCGTTTTCTGGGATTTGTTCTGGACTACCAACCACCCAACAAAAATGCAGATCATCGCGAGTTGATGCAAACGTTTCAGTTTTGCGACTGGCAGGAAATTGAAGCGATGAGTTTTGAAGATACCCTTGCTTTGGTAAAGCAAAAGTTAAATCAATATACACCTGACCCGGCGGACGCGACTTTACTGAACTAAATTTGGCTCAATCGTCATTTTTCACGTATACCGTTTTGAGCACAGCTTGGTAATCTTGACTGAGTAACTGTCTGTCGCCCCCAAAAGATTGCGATACCTTTGAAAAGTCTAATTTGTGCCAGTTTTCATTGAGAATGAGATCCCGAACGAGAGGCAAGTTTTGCTCACTTAACGGTGCCATCCTCAGGCGCATTTGTGTGCCCAGTTGCTCAGCAAAATCATAACCATCGTGAAAATCACGGGTCAGCGCCAATACGATACCCGCCTCAAGAAAGTGTCCACCTACAGAGGTGACGTAACCAGATTGCCCCCAAGAGTTAATGGCACTCACAGACCAGTCAATTCCTCCTATGTGGTAATCATTGATGCCCTCATATCCACTCAATGTGTCTAATACCGCGCGTGCTATTTCGTCACTGGCACACCAGATAATTTTGGCGTCATTATAGCGATTGAATAACATACGTCCTTTTTGTAAGGCAGTTTCGTAGCGCCAGTCTGTATGCACCACTTGCTCCAACTTTGTGCCCATTTGATTGTCGATGTAGTCTCTCAGCCCCAAATTGCGCAGGAACGAAACCGAGGAATCACGTGAGCCAGAAACCGCCACTACCGAACGCATTGTATTCACATTAGTATTTTGGATAAGTTGCTCAGCCAACAAGTATCCCGCGTGATAATCATCGGGCATTGTATGACCAATCCAGTTTTTATAACGCTGACGAGGTAATCCAATGTCTTTTTTGTCCTTTTCCGGCACATCCACATTGCTGGCAAAAAGCTTAACGGGCGAACTTTCAAATTTTTCCACCAATTTTTGCGCTATATTGTGACGCATTAACGCCACCACATAATCGGTGTCATTGACATTTACGGCTTCTAACGAATTCAGGTAAGCGAATCTATCTAAACTTTCGGCATGTAAAATAGTGAGCTCGATATTGAGGTTATTAGCGGCCGCTTGCATGGTTTTGTTGTAGTGCATCCAAAACCCGACAGAAGGAGGATTGGGCGATAGAAAGGTAACCCGGATAGTATCTTTCTCTTTAGCGAAGCAAGTGGATGCCGTCGCAATAACAGCCAACAGCATTAGCAACAAGAATAAAACGGAAAACGGCTTTAGCATAAATCCATATCTGCAAATCCATTAATACAGACATGAAGTGTAGTAACAAAGGGAAATTTTGCTACTCAGCGCAAGATTTTGGCACTACTAATTCGATAAACAATTATCCGAAATTGTCATCAACGACAAACATCTTCCAATAGCTGCTCAGCTAACTCGTTAAGCACCTTAACATCGTTATTGCTTTGGGCAAAAACCCGAATACCGCTCAACCCCATCACCAGATAACTGGCTCGCTGAGAAGCATTGCGCTTGGAAGATATTTCACCATTGTCGATAGCGGTTTGCAAAATCTGCACAAAGCCCGCTTGCCAGGCAGCGATGTTTTGGCTGATCACCTGCTCAACTGCCTCGTTTAATTGCGACATTTCACTCATGGCTTTTTGTGACAAGCAAGCGCAGTGATTATCCACAGAGGTTACATCTTGAATAGTTTTGTCCAGGTAGGCTTTTAAGCCCGCCTTTACAGATTGAGCTTGCTGAAACAACTGCTGGAATTCAACACTGCGGTCCTTGCGATACTGCTCTAAGGCGCTCACCAATAAACCTTGCTTATTTTCGAAAGCACAATAGATTGAGCCCGGATGCAGTCCGGTAGCCTTTTTAAGATCCTGCATACTAGTATTGGCAAACCCCTTGCTAGCAAACAGGGCTATGGCATTGCGTAACACCTGCTCTTTGTCAAATTCCGCACTTCTCAAGGTTCAATTGTCCACTTTAGTTGGTCATAACGTTTGCGATTGTAATCTAATTTGAATAATCATTCAAAAATATACTTGAATGATCATTCAAAAAACCTTATCTTGAATGGGCATTCAAATTACAGCTCCAACAGAGAAAGAATTTATGACTGAAAACCTATTCCAACCCTTTGCACTTAATCAAGCGATTAAATTACAGAATCGCATTGCTATGGCTCCCCTCACCCGCTGCATGGCGGATGATGAATTGGTGCCCACGCAATTATCAGTGGATTATTATGCACGCCGAGCCGATACCGGTTTGATCATCACTGAAGCCACCATTATTCGTCCTGATGGACAGGGCTACCCCAATACACCGGGAATTTTTAGTCAGGCTCAAATTGACGGCTGGAAAAAAGTGACTGAGGCGGTGCACGCCAAAGGTGGTACTATTTTCCTCCAGCTCTGGCATTGTGGGCGTGTATCACACCCATTTTTCTACAAAGGCGAACACGTGTTAGCGCCATCGGCAGAAAAGGTAGAGGGAACTGTTCCGCGCATGCGAGAACTGGAGTATCAAGTACCCAAACCCGCCACCAAGGAAGAGATTGCACAGCTTGTAGCCGATTATGCTACTGCGGCAAAAAATGCCATACAAGCCGGGTTTGACGGTGTAGAAATTCATGGTGCCAATGGTTATTTGTTAGATCAGTTTTTACATCATGATGCCAACAAACGCGATGATGAGTTTGGTGGTAGCCCGGAAAACATGGCGCGTTTCCCGCTGCAAGTGGTGGATGCCATTATCGAACGCATCGGTGCAGAGCGTACCGCTTTACGTGTCTCTCCCGGGGCTTATTTTAACATGCAAGGACATCAGGAAGATCGCGCTGTTTTTGAATTTTTACTGAAGGAACTCAACAAGCGCGATTTAGCCTACTTACATCTCGGTTTATTCGATGACAGCATGCAATTTGATTATCTGGATGGCTCGGCGACAGATTTTGTGCGAAAACACTACGACAAAACGTTGATGGGTGTAGGCGGTTATAGCGCCGAAACCGGCAGTGAAGCAATCGCACAAGAGCGCTTTGATCTACTGGCAATTGGGCGACCTTTTATCGCTAATCCCGATTACATTGCCAAAGTGAAAAGTGGCGAAAGCCTGACGGAATACAACGAAACCATGTTGGCTGAACTATACTAAAAAATCGCATTTTTTATCGATTAAAACCAGGGCAAGTTTGCCCTGGTTTTTTATAATTTTCTATTCATGCACTGTCTAAAAAAGTAGCAAAATCCAGCAATTATTGCGGGAAAAACACTCGTTATTTAGCAAAACCTCAAGAACCGGTCAAAAAAATTGAAATGCCCGGTTTCCGAACTACACTAAATCCAATGGGGATCACCCCAGCGACAACAGTTCACAATTTTTTGTACCCAAAGCGTCATAAATAAGAGAGGCGGCATGAACTACTTTGTTACCGGTTTGACCGGTTTTATTGGACAACAATTTTTAGAATCATTAAGCAAAAGAGATGGAAAGATATTTGCGCTCGTCCGACCCGGATCAGTGAAAAAAATCGAGAAACTGCGCTTTGACCATGGCCTGACAGAAGAGCAACTGGTGGCCGTTCCCGGTGATTTAGGGCAAAGTCTGTGCGGTGTTAATCCGGACGATCTCGACAGCATTGATCATTTTTATCACCTCGGTGCTATTTACGACCTCACTGCAGATCAAGAACAGCAAAAAGAGGCCAACGTTACCGGTACCCGCGAAGCCATTGCATTAGCAGAGAAGCTAGGCGTTAAGTGCTTCCACCACATAAGCTCTATTGTAGCTGCGGGCTTCTTCCCCGGTGTTTTCAAAGAAAGTATGTTCGATGAGGCGGTAGGTGTTGAGCAAAATGCTTACTTCCAGACCAAACACGAGTCAGAGGGCTTGGTGCGCAACGAATGTAGTGTCCCCTGGCGGATTTATCGTCCGGGAATTGTTGTTGGTAACTCTAAAACAGGCTGGATCAACAAAATCGATGGCCCCTACTACTTCTTTAACCTGATCAATAGTATCTCTGAGTTAGTGCCTCGCTGGGTGCCATTACCTGTTTATCGCGGCAACGCCACCAACATAGTCCCGGTAGATTTTATTGCAGATGCGCTAGATCACATCAGCCACAAGCCGGATTTAGATGGTAAGTGTTTCCACTTGACCAACCCAGAGCCCATGACTTTTGGCAAAGTCATTAATAACTTCCTCAAGGCCGCTAAAGGCCCCACCATGAAGCTGGACATTCCCGCTGAACGATTGATGGATTTTGTGCCTGCTGGCCCACGTATGTTCTTGAAGAACAAAGCCATTGTGCAAGGTGTGAAAATGCAGGTTCTACAAAACCTGAAAATTCCCAAGGAAGTGATGCTGACCGAGCATCTCAACACCGAATACGACTGTACTAACACCCTAAAAGCACTAGAAGACAGCGATATTAGCTGCCCGCCACTGAAAACCTACGCTCGCCGTTTGTGGAACTATTGGGAACAAAATCTTAACCCTGAATACATGAAGCCCAACTACTTACCTGACGTAGTAGAGGGTAAAAATGTGCTTATCACGGGTGGTTCAGAAGGTATTGGTCGCGAAGTAGCAGACAACTGTGCCAAAGCAGGAGCTAAGGTTATCCTGGTGGCCAGAACCCAGGAAAAACTGGATGTTGCGGTTGAAGAAATCAGAGCTGCCGGTGGTGATGCCGTCAGTTACTCATGTGATTTGTCCGATTTGGATGCCTTGGATGATCTGGCAGAGAAAGTGCTTAAAGATCACGGCCATGTAGATATTCTCATCAACAATGCTGGCCGCTCGATTCGCCGCTCGTTAAAACTAACTTATGAACGCTTCCACGACTTTGAACGGGTAATGCAAATAAACTACTTCTCGGCAATTCGTCTTACCATGAACTTGTTGCCTTCAATGACGGCACGTAAATCCGGTCACGTTGTGAACATTTCCACCATTGCAGCTATGAGTTCCGGTAGCCCCAGATTCTCTTCTTATACTGCATCGAAGAGTGCACTGGATGCCTGGTCTAATACCGCCGCATTCGAATATGCGTCAGATAATATTCATTTTACCAACGTACACATGCCATTGGTGCGCACTAAGATGATTGCCGCTACTACGCAATATCAAAGTGTTAACGTGCTAACCACGGAACAGGCGGGTAAACTGGTGAATAGCGCCATGATTAATCGCCCAGCCGAGGTGAATACCTTAACGGGTACCATTATCAGACTATTGGGTATTTTGGCTCCTCAGCTCAATCACCTGGTATTTTCTACTCTGTACCAGCTCACTGATGATTCAGAAGCGGCCAAAGCTTCTGCTGCAGCGAAACCCGTGCCGGAAGATAAGGATGCTATCGCCGACAAAGCAATGGACGCTCTTAACCGTCTGAAGCTGGACAAAGAGGTTCTGGAAGCCGTGGACAACCTGTTACGCGGTTATCACACTTAAGCATTATTCTGCTGCTCAGAAACTGCAAAAGGTGTTGTCGCAAGGCAACACCTTTTTTGTTTGCGTTTTCAGATGTTTAACAACCGGGGCAAAAAAAACCTAACAGTTCAACACAAAACACCAGGGCTAAATTACCCTAATAATTAAAGCCAAAAAACCAGGGCTAATTAGCCCTGGTATTACCAGCTCAATGGCAACAAAAAATCAGGCATGTATTCTGTGTAATTGTGCCTGCAATTAATTCTTAAATGTCATAAACACTTGCTAAACTTATTAAATTTTATATTTCGAGAAAAATAAACATGGCTTTAGATAACCACCCTATGTGGCGTGCACCGCAACATCACATGGACGCCGAGCACGCTCACGATCACGTACACTGGGTAGAGTTGTTTTATGACCTTATTCACGTCGTGATCATCTTTTTACTGGGGAACTATCTTAGTCACCACTTAACAGTGGAAGGTTTTTTCATATTTGCAGGACTTTTCACCGCCGTCTGGTTTGCCTGGGCAGATTCCAGTGTTTTTAACTCTTTATATGTGAGTACCGATTTTAAGCACCGGCTGATTATGTCCAGCCAAATCATTACCGCGATGGTGATGGCGGCTTCGATTCCCCATATCCACGATAAGGGCTGGATGTTCTTTGCATTGGGTTACGCAGCCAATCGAGCAATTACCGCGTTCCTGTACCACAGAACAGAGCGTTTAGGAGTGGAAGAATCCATTCTCTCCCGCAAAACCAGCCGCAATTTTGCGCTACTTGCACTGGTATTTGCCATCAGTGCATTCATCCCGGCGCCCTACAGTTATATGCTTTTTGCTGCGGGTATCGTCACCATTCAACTACAATACATGTTGCCCAAAGTGGGTTTACTGGAACTGGATCGCTTCTTGCCCCGACTAGGCCACATGTCAGAGCGTTTCGCCTTGTTAATGCTGATAGTCGTCGGTGAAGGCTTTTTCAAACTGGTGGTTACCCTCTCTGAAAAGGGTATTTATAAAACCAACTATGAAGTGCTCAGCAATTTCATGTTCGGCGGCATATCCGTGTTTGTGCTTTGCTGGATTTACTTTGATTTTGCCGGTAACGGAAAACCCAAAGACACCAAAAAATCCACACTGGTTAGTTGGTGGCTGGGACACTTAGTGTTGATGTTGTGTGCCATTATGGTGGGCGTTGCGCTTGCTGGTGAAGTTAAAGTGGGATTCTGGGACCCCTACCCTTATAAATATGCGGTGATTGGTTGCCTGGGTTTGGCGGGCTATTTAATGGCGTTACTTTGGATCCAATACAATATCGAACATCGTGTCGCACATCGCTTTGCCACGGCTAAAATCAGAATGTTGGGTGTCGCATTGGCTTTAATTACCTTATTCGTTGTGCCCCACGTCCCGGCACTGGTGGGTAACCTGCTGTGGGGTAGCGCGTTGATATCACAAATTGCTATTCCTTTAACCAGAGCCTATCTGACACTGTCTAAGGAAGAAGCCACCAGCGCAGAACAAGAAGAAGCCGTTCAGGCATGCGTTACTCTGCCGCAGAATGACGACTGAGTTTGATTGCCTTTTTACAGTGTGGGCACGTAATCGATGTGCCCAACACCAGAGTTCGGTTTTTGATTAACTGCTCTAAATCGTCTCGACTCAAATCCAACTGCTCTGCCAGCTGATCTAAATCCGCGCGCTCACTTTTTGACACATATCCGTCGCTCAGCGCATTATCAACTTCAGCTTCCAGTTGCTGTTTACGTAAACGCAACTCGTCACCAAATTTAGCGGCCAGCATGGCCGCGGGCAACGCCACAATCCCAACGCCCAATAGCATAATGAACATTGCGATAAATTTGCCAAACACAGTCACAGGCACAACATCACCATAACCGACAGTGGTCATAGTCACGACTGCCCACCACATCGCGCTGGGGATGCTGCCAAACACCTCTGGCTGAGCCTGGTGCTCAATGGCATACATTATACTGGCTGACATAACCACCAACACCATTACCGTAAAAATCGCGGCCCCAATGGTGGGCAGTTCTTTGCGTAACACGCAAACAAACATATCCAGGCCTTTAAAATAGTGGGTGAGCTTTAGCAAGCGAAGCATGCGTAACATACGTAGATAGCGCAAATCAATGTTAATAAAGAAGGTGAGATAAAATGGTGCAATCGCCAGAAAATCAACTAATGCAACGGCACTAAACATATAGCGCAGTCGGGTTTTAATGGGTTGACTGGCATCCGCACCGGGCGCTTCCACACATACCCAAACACGCGCCAGGTACTCAATGGTGAAGATCACAACAGAAAATACATTGAAAGCGTAAAAGCCATAGGCATATTGCTGGCCAAATGCCTGATGTGATTCAAGGATGACAGCAATCACGTTCGCAACAATCAGCACAATAATAAAACTGCCCAGCAGTTTATTGGCCAGAGAACGACTCAAATCTTTTTCTAACAGGTTGTAGGTTTTCTGGCGCAAACTCATTTTCATTCCGATTTATTATTCTAAACATCCACACCCATACACTATGGGAGTTACAGAAACGGTAATCAAAAATAGTGGAATTGGAAAGCGCACATCACTGAATTTTCACAAGATGCGTCAACCAGGGCTAAATCGCCCCAATTTAAAATACAAAAATTCCAGGGCAAAATTGCCCTGGAATTTTCAATTGCTTTTATCAAGGTGCCTGGCTTCCTCAATACTGGTGCATCCCTCTGATGGGATAATTATTGTCAGGGTTACGGATCCACCCTAGCCCATTCACCAATGCCTGCAATTCAGGTCGAACGAAAGGATTGTTAGAGATATCCACCACCTGCACTTTGCCTTCCTGATTTACCACAAATAAACCCGGCTCGGCAAAAGGATGATCGGTTTCCTGTTCCGAGCGCGGCTCGGAAATATAAACACCTAATTGTTTCATCTGTTCCACTTTCAATCCGTATGCTAATGGAAAAGACACCTGCAACTTTTCCAAATGACTTTGCAACTGCTCAGCACTGTCTCCAGAAACGGCCACCAGATCCACTTTGATGTCTTTCAGTGCGGCCAGATATTGCTCTGCGACATTGAGATACTTAGTACAAAGTGGACAGTGACGCCCTCGATAAACGATTACCATGCGCCAGTCAGCATCCTGACCAGGCTTGCCCAGCTCAACCTCTTCACCAGACAAAAGCCTGGCTTTTAATTCAGGAAACTGACTACCGGGATGGATCTTTTGTGAATAACTCATCTCACTCATAATGTATTACTCCAATAATGTATTAGAAGTACTGATTCAGGTGTGCTTCAAAGCGCGCAAAATCTTGTTCCACTTCGGCATTCTTCATCACATCAAAACAGCTAAATGTAGGTAATGGCTGCATGGCAAAGAATTTAAAATTCATATGCATCGGAAAGAACAGATCATCCACCGATTTACCTTCGAAAAACTCATCCGCCACATTGAAAGACTCAGCAGGAGCATTAAAGGTCAGCGACAGCATGTATTTAGTGCCATCTAATGCGCCACCGCGTCCGTAATTGGCTTTGGGTTGCTCCGCATTGCGCCCATCACCATGGCATAAAGCTCCGCCCATACCAGCGGTGTACACCTCGTCCATGTACTTTTTAAAAGACCAGGGGACCCCCATCCAGTTCACCGGGGTTTGCAATATCACCACATCTGCCCACTGATGATTTGCCAGTTCGGCCTCAACATCAAAGTCCCCTTCAGTTTTAGCCACCCGAACTTCGTAGCCTTTGCCCATCAAGAGAGTTTGTGCCTTATCTACCAAGGTAGCGTTCAACTTACCCTGTGCAAATGGGTAGTGATGGTGGGCATTAATAATCAAAACATTGCTCATAATCTTATTCCTCAAGTCTCGAAATTCATTTGACAATATTTTATTATCCAGATTACCTTTATCAACCAGTATACTTTTGGTAACCACTGTTATTTTAACGAGTGAAATGATGGAAAGTTCAGTAAAAACAGATAGTAAAGGCCGGAAAATTGTTTTAAATAGTTGTCTGGAGCCCTGCGCCATCGAACAAGGCATGCGCCTGATTGGTGGTAAATGGACAGGCTCCATTTTGTACCACCTGAAAGACGGACCGGTGCGCTTTAATGACTTAACTCGTATGTTGGGCGGTGCCAGTAAAAAAATGATCGGCCAACGGCTCAAAGAATTGGAAGAGCGCGACATGGTCACCAGGGAGCTGATTTCTGAGCGTCCCATTGCTGTAAATTATCAACTCACCGAATTCGGTCGCTCGGCTTTGGATATTCTGGATAATATCCGTATCTGGTCTGAATCCCATCAACTCAGCACGCGAAATACCTAAAAGTAGATCGTACAAAAGTGTCCGCTGCGGACACTTTTTGTGTCCGCGGACAGTTTTCACATTCCAAAAAAAACAAATTACTTATATTTTTCAATAACTTAAAACCTGGCACGCTACTGGCTTTATTCCATGAGAGATTTACCGAAGGAATGAAACCATGTTGCTTTTACAGTTTTTTACCACACCACTGACTATCCTGGCCTTCGCTTTTTGCGTAGCGGTTTACGACGATTACCTGGCTTTAAAAAGAGGTGATAAATAATGACGAACCAAGGGATGCATACTGGCGGTAATGACACCAAGATTCGCGATACTGGTGCACAGGATGTGGTCATGAATACGACGCCACGCAGGAAAAAAATAAAGCTGCTGTTCACTGCCGCTGTTTTAGTAATTGCTGGAGTTTCAGCCAATGCCTTTATTAACAGCAGTGATGCCAGTATCTCAATGGCGCGCTCGGCAGTGCAAATAGCAACTGTAGAACGCGGTGTATTAATGCGAGATATCGTGGCCACCGGCCGAGTGGTTGCCGCCAATGCACCACAACTTTATAGCCCGGAAAAAGGCTTTGTGAATCTGCAAGTGAAAGCTGGGGAAGATGTGATACAGGGTCAAATAGTGGCCACGGTAGAAAGCCCGGAGCTGGACAACCAACTCAAACAAGAACGTTCGGAGTTGGCCAGATTAGAAGGTGAATTTGCGCGCCAGGAGCTGGATACCCGTCGTCAGACCCTCACCATCACTAAACAGGCGGATCTGGCCAAATTGGACCTGGTGGCCGCCGACAGAGAACATCGCCGTGCTCAGCTTTCCATTAAAGACCACCTCATCAATCAAATTGATTTAGAAAAGGCCAAAGACGAATTGGCACGGGCACAAGTTACCTTCAAACACGCCGAACAAGAAGTAGAGCTGGCCAAAGATACCCTCGCCTTTGAACTGGAATCGGTGCGCAATACCATTGAACGCCAGCGCCTGGTGGTTTCAGAACTTGAGCGTCAGGTTGAGGCACTCACCATTAAAGCCAGTGTCAATGGCATGGTGGGTAGTCTTTTTGTACAAGACAGAGCGCTGGTTGCCGCAAACGATACCTTAATGACGTTAGTGGATTTGAGTGCTTATGAAGCTGAAATCAATGTACCAGAAAGTTACGCCAATGATTTAGGCCTGGGTATGGATGTTGAACTGAAACTGGCTAACCGTACGGTAACAGGCAGCCTTTCTGCCATTTCTCCAGAAGTGACGGAGCGCCAGGTTACCGCGAGAGTCAAGTTTGACCACGATGCCAGTATGAACATCCGCCAGAATCAACAACTGTCCGCTCGCGTGTTACTGGAGCAGCGCCAGGATGTGCTGAAAGTGCGTCGCGGCAGCTTTACCCAAGCTGGCGGCTTTGTGGCCTATCGCCTGGATGGTGATGTGGCGCGCCGCATCGATATTCGCATCGGCGCCACCAGCATGCGGGAAGTGGAATTGCTAAGCGGCGTGCAGCCAGGCGACCAACTGATCATCTCTAATTACGACGAATTCGCACAAGCGCCAGCCATCTTGCTGCGCTAAAACCAGATAAATTACAAGACAGAACAAAGAAGGAACAGATTATGTTAACCATGCAAAACATCAGTAAAATGTATCAAACTGAAATGGTACAAACGCATGCTTTAAAAGATTTTAACCTGGACGTTGCCGAAGGTGAGTTTATTGCTGTAACCGGCCCCTCTGGCTCAGGTAAAACTACCTTTTTGAATATCGCTGGTATGTTGGAGCCTTTCACTGGTGGTACATATACTCTGGATGGCGTGGATGTTGGCAGTCTGTCTGACAATGCCAGAGCTGACTTACGCAACCAGAAAATCGGCTTTATCTTCCAGGGCTTCAACCTGATCCCCGACCTAAACCTATACGAAAACGTGGAAGTGCCACTGCGCTATCGCGGTATAAAATCCGCTGAACGCAAGCGTCGCATCGAAAAATGCTTGGAGCAAGTTGGCCTTGCCAGTCGCGCCAAGCATCTACCACAGCAGTTATCCGGCGGTCAGCAACAACGTGTGGCCATCGCCCGTGCCCTGGCGGGTGAACCACGCTTTTTGCTGGCCGACGAACCCACTGGTAACTTGGACAGCTTAATGGCGCGTCAGGTAATGGAGTTGCTGGAACAAATCAATCGCGATGGCGCCACCATTATCATGGTAACTCACGATCCTGAACTGGCCCGTCGTGCGCCGCGCAACGTGCAGATTGTGGATGGCCAGATGGCAGATATCACCCTGTATCAACGTAATGGTGTAGAGCCAATGCAGAAAGTCGCGGGAGCTTAAGATGTTTTTACATTACCTTGATTTAAGTTGGCGCAGCTTTAAGCGCACACCAGTAGTCAGCGCCTTAATGGTGCTGGCTGTGGCAGTGGGCATTGGTGTTACCATGACCAGCCTGTCGGTATACCACATGATGTCGATGGACCCTATTCCGGAAAAAAGTCGCAGTTTGTTTCATGTGCAGTTGCAAACCATGGAGGGCGAAGGAACCCGTCGCGGTTCGCCAGACGGCCTGCCCTATCAGCTCACTTATCAGGATGTGATGGCACTAACTGAAGCCCCTATTCCTGAGCGTAAAATCCCAAGCATGAAAGCGGGTTTCTCAGTACACATGAATAGCCCAGAGGTAAAACCTTTCATTGAGCTGGCACGCATGACTAATCGCGAAGTGTTTGACATGTTCAATCTGGAGTTCGTCTATGGCGGCCCTTGGTCTTTGGAACAGCAAGAAAACGCTGCACCTGTGGTGGTGATCAACGAAGAAATCAACAATCGCCTGTTCGGCGGCGAAAACTCAGTGGGCAAGATGATCTATCTGGACAACCGCAGTTATGTTGTTACCGGTGTAATGAAACAGTGGAACATCAATATTAAATTTTACGATGTTAACAATGGTGCCTTCCATGATGCCGAGCAGTTATTTTTGCCTTTCTCTCTGATTGCCGCGTTTGAGATTGATACCTGGGGTAATACCAATGGCTGGAAACACGAGGACACCAGCACCTTCCAGAAAAAAATGCAGTCGGAAGAAATGTGGCTGCAGTTTTGGGTAGAACTCAACAGCGAGCAGGAAAAGCGTGAATACGGTGAATACCTGATGGCTTATATGCAGGAGCAGCAAAAGCTGGGGCGTTTTGACCGTGAAGAATTGCAATACGCATTGCGTGACGTCATCGAAACCATGGAATATCGGGAAGTGGTATCAGAAGACAACCGCATTCTTGTTGGGCTGAGCTTTATGTTTTTAGCGGTGTGCCTTGCCAACATTCTTGGCTTGCTCTTAGCTAAATTCCTACGCCGTGCACCGGAAGTGGGCGTGCGTCGTGCCTTGGGTGCCAGTAAAAGACAAGTATTCTATCAGCACCTGGTGGAAGTATCCTTACTGGGGTTAATGGGCGGTATTGTGGGTATTGGTATCTCACAACTGGGGCTATGGGGCGTGCGACTGACGCAAGATTATTACACCGACCTGGCCACTATGGACCTCAGCATGTTGCTGGCAGCACCAGCCATTGCCATAAGCGCCTGTATTGTCGCTGGTTTATATCCCGCTTGGTTAGTTTGCAGAACCACACCTGCAACCTACCTGAAAACTCAATAGGAGCACGACAACATGTCAGAATTAAAACCCATTTTTAACGCCCTGTTGCGCTCTAAAGCGGGCGCCCTGATGTTACTGTTTCAAATCGCCATTACCACTGCGATCGTCAGTAATGCCGCATTCATTATTTATGACCGCATGACCTATCTGAATCAAGATACCGGTTATCCTGAAGATGAAGTGTTTTATTTCAGAGTTACCAGCTTTGCAGAGAACGCTGATTACAATCAACAGATTGAACTGGATGAAACCCTGCTGCGCAATATTCCGGGCGTTATCAATGCCGCCCATTTTACTGCCGTGCCTTTGTCTGGTAGCGGCTCCAGTTCCGGCTTCAGTATCGTTCCTGCACCAGAGGATGGCCGTTCAGCAAACGCAGCCTATACCATGGCGGATCACAATGCGATTGATACCTTGGGTGTCAAATTGATTGCAGGGCGTAACTTTACCGAAGAAGACGTGGTGCACACTCAGAACTACGACAAGTTGCCTACTGTTGCTATCGTAACCAAAGCCTGGGCTGACGAACTATTCCCGGATGAAGATCCGTTAGGTAAAACCTTCTATGTAGGCGCAGACCCAGCCAAAATCATCGGTATTGTAGAGCATATGATGTCACCGTGGCCCAATAGCAGCGTGGCAGAAAAAGTAGTTATCTTCCCAATGGTTAACGGTACAGCACGACAGAAGTTTATTGTGCGCGCCCACGCCAGTGAACGGGCCGCCATTATGCGTCAGGTGGAAGATTTGTTATTGCAAGAAAACAATCAACGAGTGATCACTTCCTTGCAAGGACTAGACGAAGCCAAAGCAGAATATAACGCTTCCGATACATTGATGTTGCGCATGTTGCTGGTGTTAATTGTGGTACTGGTTTCTGTTACCGCACTAGGTATCTTTGGTTTAACGCTGTTCAATATCAGTAAACGCACCAAACAAATCGGAACGCGCCGTGCCATCGGTGCCCGCAAATCCGACATCATCCGTTATTTTCTATTGGAAAATACCATGGTGTGCGTCGGTGGATTAGTGGTTGGCTGCATAGGTGCAATACTGGTGGCTCAGCAGCTGATGCAGTTGTACTCATTGCCAGCATTAGATTATGCCTACGTGGCAGGTACTGCGGTATTTGTATTGCTGATCAGCTTGTTAGCGGTTATTGTACCTGCCAAACGCGCGGCCAATATTTCACCGAGTATTGCGACCCGCAGTATCTGATAAACCGTCAGTCGTAGCGCCAACGCTCGCTGGCGCTACTCATTTTCATCACACTGACAGGATCAACACAGAGTAAGATGGATAAAATACTGATTGTTGATGACAATCCCGCCGTGCTGGATGCACTGTCATTAATGCTGGAGCTACACGGCTATCAACCCGTCACTGCCACCTGCCCCGCTGAAGCGATTCAGGTGGTGGACTATCAAAGTATTAGTCTGGTGATTCAGGACATGAACTTTACCGCCGACACCACCTCTGGTGAAGAAGGTGTCGCGCTGTTTTATCAATTGCGGGAACTCAATGAGCATTTGCCCATCATTTTGATCACAGCCTGGACAGAATTGGAGCAAGCCATTGAACTGGTGAAATCCGGCGCAGCTGATTACATTGCCAAACCCTGGGATGATGCCAAGTTACTGACCAGCATTGCCAACCTGGTGGCGCTGGGCAAAGCCAATGCACAATCTGAGCAGTTAACCAGAGTAAAACAGGCACAGGCAAGTGCCCATCAAGCCGCCGAGCACATTGGTTTGGTGTATGCCAGTGAACCCATGCAGCGCACCATCGATATGGCTTTGCAAGTGGCCCGCTCCGATGTATCCGTGCTGATCACGGGACCCAATGGCAGCGGTAAAGAAAAAATAGCAGAGCTAATTCAGGCCCAGTCACCATTAAACAACGCCCCCTTTATCAAAGTGAATGCAGGCGCGTTGCCCAAAGAACTCATAGAAGCAGAATTGTTTGGTGCTGAAGCCGGTGCCTACACGGGTGCCCAAAAAGCGCGTATTGGTCGTTTTGAGGCTGCAAACGGCGGCACGCTGTTTCTGGATGAAATCGGTAACTTACCCCTTGATGGCCAAACGAAACTATTGCGGGTACTACAAACCGGCGATTTTGAACGCCTGGGCTCGGTTACTACGCAAAACGTTAAAGTCAGAGTGGTATCTGCCACCAACGCCGACTTGTTGCAAATGATTGCCGATGGCCAGTTCCGGGAAGATTTGTATTATCGACTCAATGTCATTGAATTGAATATTCCACCACTGGCTGAACGCCGCGATGATATCATGCCGCTCATAAAGCACTTTTTACCTGGCCGTGATGTGAGTCTTAACGCGCAAAACCGTCTCACCAGTCACGACTGGCCGGGCAATGTGCGTGAGCTGGAAAACGCCTGCAAACGAGTGCAGGTATTAAAACCCGAAGGCATATTAGAAGCGGAAGACTTTGCACTGCAGCAAAAAGCCCAAACCATCACGCCGCCAACTGGCGCTGTCTCTGGAATTACTGGCAATGCAAGTGCAACACCGACACAAGTCAATGCTGAGCCTGATAAACAAGCATTGCTGGATGCCATGAAGGCTCATCAGGGTGTTATCGCCAGAGTGGCAAAACAGTTTGGCATGAGTCGACAAGCCCTGTATCGCCGCTTGCAAAAATTTGACATAGACTATTAATACTGCAGCAAATCACTGGATACCGGAACCCGAAAATACAGCATGAACCTTCAACTAAAACTGCAAAAAGTGGTGCTGTGCTGCACGCTATTTGCCTGTATCCCTACCTTCTATTTACTGGACACCAGCGTCAGCAATAAATTGTTGCTACTGGCGGCCATCGTATTTGCCTGCTGGCAACTTAGCGGCTATGCACTGAAGCGCTTTAACCTCGGCATGGCGGGCCTTGAAACCGGCTTACTGAACTTTCTGGACGGTGAGTATGCTTCACTGCTGTCTTATGATGATAATGATGAATTAGGACACCTTAGCCGTCTATACAACCAAACCGCGGAAAAACTGCGGGCGGAAAAGCACTGGATTTATCAGCGAGAACTGATGCTGGACAAGGTGCTGCAAAACTCACCTGAAGTCTTAGTGCTTATCAATGATCGTAATCAAGTGGTATTCAGCAATTGGGCGGCTCGCCACTTTTTCCACATTAACAGCACCAAGCTTGAGGGGTTGCTGTTATCTGAATTACTGGAAAATGCTCCACAAGGCGTCAGCAATGTGATTGAAGCGGCGCAAGAAGGCCTGTTCAGCATCAGCCACGACAACGATGAACAACAAACCTGGCACCTGGCCACAGGACAGTTTTTGTTAAATAACCAGCAGCATCAGCTGTATATACTAAAACAAATGACTCGGGAATTAAGTCGTCAGGAAGTGGCAGTGTGGAAGAAGGTGATCCGCATTATCAGTCACGAATTAAATAATTCTTTAGGCCCCATTTCTTCGATGCTTAACAGTGGCAAGCTGCTCACAGAACAGGTACAAGACAACCGCCTTAATCGGGTATTTAACACCATTGAAGAACGCATCCAACACCTGGTAACCTTCGTTCAAGGCTATGGCAAGTTCGCCAAGTTGCCCTCCCCCAAACTGAGCAAAATCCACTTCAATGAATTAGCAGCGCAGTTAGCGGAACAGTGGGCGTTCAATTACGACAAGCAACAAGACATCCAGTTTAATGCTGACCCTATTCAGCTGGAACAGTTGCTCATAAACCTGTTGAAAAACGCCCATGAATCTGGCTCTGATAAAGACGAAGTAAACCTGACTATTCGCGCCTTCAATAACAACATCATCATCGAAGTACTGGATCGCGGTAAAGGTATGTCAGATTCAGTACTATCCCAGGCCTTAATCCCCTTCTACTCCACCAAAAACAGTGGCAGCGGTCTAGGCCTGGCCCTGTGCCGTGAAATCGCCGAAGCACATCATGGTCACATCGCCTTGCAAAACCGCAAAGACGGTGGCTTGTGTGTGCGAGTGAGTTTACCCGGCGTCTAAAACCAGGGCTATTTAGCCCTGGTTACGCTTGCAGGTGAACCACAAGTGTCCGCCGCCAATCAACAATCCCCAGATCACCGAACTCAAACCCAAAAACTGCATACCTGACAATACAATCAAAAAAGTCAGTAACGCCGATTCGCGGCTGTTGGCGTCACTAAACGCGGAGTGCAAACACGTCACCAAGGTGCCTAACAAGGCAAAACCCGCCAGCATTTTAATGATCTCTATCGGCATAGCTGAAAACAGCCCCACCACAGCGGTGGCAAAAACACCTGCCAAACAATAGAATCCCCCAGCCCACAATGCGGCTTTGTATCGTTGCTTCGGATCGCTATCCACCTCAGGCGTCATACAAATTGCTGCGGTGATAGCGGCGAGGTTTAAGCTAAACCCACCTAGCGGAGCCATTACTGCATTAACCAGTCCAGTCCCCTGTAGCACGGGCTTTACCGGTACAGTATAACCATGGGTTTTCAGCACAGTAATGCCAGGCAAATTTTGCGACAACATGGTAACCAAATATAAAGGAATGGCTAAGTTGAGCACAGCCATGATATCCAGCTGTGGGGTCACCCAAACCGGTTTTGCAATTGAAAAATCCAGTTGGGAAAATGCCAGGTCGCTTTGATACACCATCAGCAATATCGCAACCACTAAAAGCAACGCCATGGCGTATTTTGGTATAAAATGTTTGGCCAACAAGAATGTCAAAAACATCAAGGCAAACGCAATTGGCATGGTGCCCACCACAGTGAAACTGCCAAGACAAAAAGGCAGTAGTATCGCGCCCAACATTGCGGTGCCTAATACTGGCGGTATATTCTCAATAGCGCGACTCAATGGTTTTATCATTCCGGTTGCAAAAATCAGTAAGCCATTCACCATAAATGCTCCCACAACAAGTGCCATGTCGTACTGAAAACTCATTCCAGCCAGTAGCACAGCACCAGGTGTAGACCAGGCGGTCACTATCGGTGTTTTATAAAACCAGGAAAAACCAATAGAAGAGAAGCCCATCGCCAGCCCCAGTGCCAACAACCAGCTTTGGGTTTGAGCGGCGTTTGCTCCCATTGCATTAGCCGCCTGAATCACTATCGCAATGGCACTGGTGTAACCCACCAGCACTACGGTAAAGCCCGCCGAAATATGACTGACATTGAATTTGCTCACGGCATTTCCCCCTATTTGGCTATGAATAATCTGCAGGCGGATAGTGTGCGAATGCAGAGTAACCTGCTAAACTCTGGACGTTATAACGCACAAAACAACCATAACATTGTGCGCTATAACGCACAATCAATAATTATCAGTAAAAACTCGAGTACACCTATCAATGGATCACACTGAATTCGTCACCGAAATTGCGCAACACTTGAAAACCATTCGCAAAAACAAAGGATTAAGTCTGGATGCCACTGCCAAACTTACCGGGGTATCAAAGGCGATGCTGGGCCAGATTGAACGCCAGGAGTCCAGCCCTACCATTGCGACATTGTGGAAAATTGCCAGCGGCCTGGAAGTGTCATTTTCGGCGTTTTTTGGCAACGCCCCGGCATTGCGCAGTAGCGAACAATCCTTTCCAGAGGATGGCAACATGCAGGTAAAAACGCTGTTTCCATTTCAAGCCGACACCCGGCTGGAAATGTTCGAAATCACATTAATAGATCATCATGAGCAGCTATCTTCGGCCCACAGTGTTGGTGTTATCGAGCACATTCATGTTTTACAAGGTCAACTGGCATTGTTTTTCGATGATCAGTGGCAAGTGTTTAACGCAGGGGAAAGCGTACGTTTTTACAGCGACCAACCCCATGGCTACAGGGCCATTTCCGCGCAGTGCATTTTCCAGGATGTTATCCGTTATCCGGGTTAAACATTACCCTTTCGTTAAATATCCCGGTAACTTTATTATCATCAAAATCATGCAGTTATCACCGTATATAGCTATTCTTGGGTAATATTTCTTTACGCATTGTAAACTAAATGTTAATTCTTTAATAAGGCTGGTGACAAATTCAGCATTGAGCACGGAAAGTGAAATCAGGACAGAGGAACATCGATAAGCAAGTTCCTTTTTCTTTGTTATGGAATGACAACGCTGTCATATCTGCATCGTTTTTTACTAACGGGATAACAACAGAGGAACCGAGAATGACTTTTCAATACAACGCCATCTTGCAAAAGATTGGCAAGGCAACAGCCGCAACTTGCTGTTTGCTCTCTTCGGCAGTATGTGCCAACACCTGGCAAACCGAAGTCGCCGTTGTGGGCGAAGAAGGCCTATGGTGGAACAACTACACCATCACCATCAGCAATACTGGCAACAGCGCACTAGATCTGGACGACGCCCAACTTAGCTTCCAATCCCAAAAAGCCACAACGGCACCAAACTGGTCAGGTACCGGGATCAGCTCCCCCACACTCAATGCCAGTTCAACAGCGGACAATGCTGTATTTTCCAACAGCGTACAATTCGACTTTGAAGAGAATAGCTGGACAGACTCCTTGTTAGAACCTGGCAACAGCGTAGTGCTCACTTATGGCATTAGCGGCCAGATTGGCATCAACGAGGTGCAAAATAGCCTGAACTTAACCCTGGATGGCAGCAGTTCCCCGACACTTGCCGTTACCTTCAGCACCCCAACGGACAACGCTGAATTTGTTGTAGGGGAAAACGTATTAATTAGCGCGAATGTTGAGACCAATAACACCACAGTACAACAGGTGGATTTTTACCTGGATCAGCAATTGTTGTTTTCGGATACCCTGGCCCCCTGGCAAACCACATGGTTGGCTGAAGGACTGGGTAACAAAAACCTGCAAGTGATCGCCAGCGACGGCAATAATTTAAGCGCCAATGACAACGCTGTCATATCAATAATTGAAGTTCAACCAGAACCCTCACTATCCATAACACTTGATTCCCCCCTCAACGGAGCAAATTTTGATGCGGGTCAAAATGTCGCCATCTCAGCCAGCGTTGCAGCCACAGATACCAGCACTGGCTACGTTGAGTTTTACATCAACGGACAATTATTGAGCACCGACAATGTCGCCCCTTTCACTGCGAACTGGCAAGCACAAGGTGATGGCGAGATCAGCCTTTCAGCGACGGCGGTAGATACCACAGGTGAGATTAATGACACCGCCAACAGCACCATTCTGGTTTCAGCAGTCACTGAACCACAAGCACCGCAAATCACCTTACTCTCCCCCGGCAGTAATGTGTTTGTTAATCAGCAGGTAAACCTCAGCGCTGAAGTGACTGATGTGAATAACGATGTAGTTAGCGTTGAGTTTTTTGCCGATGGCATTTCCTTGGGAAGCAGTGAACAGGCCCCGTACAGCATCACTTGGCAACCCAATCAAACAGGTGCCACAGAATTAAGCGCCATTGCTGTAGATGCCACACAATTGAGCGATGAAAGTACCCCTGTAACAGTAAATGTAAAACAAACAGGCACCGGTAACCTTTCTTGTGATATCAGCCAGATTTATCGCGCTGACGGCAGCGAGTGTATGGGCGATGATCACCCGCGTCGCATTATTGGTTATTTTACCTCCTGGCGTACCGGTAAAAACGGTTTGCCATCCTATCTGGCGAAAGACCTTCCCTGGGACAAACTCACCCATATCAATTACGCCTTTGCCAGTATCAATACTCAGACCAATGAAATACAGGTGTCCGCCGAAGCCACCGAGCTCGAATGGCCGGAAGTTGCCGGTGCCCAAATGGATCCTGAATTTACCTACAAAGGACACTTTAATCACATCTCTTCACTGAAAAAACAGTATCCGGATGTGAAGACTCTCATCTCTGTAGGTGGCTGGGCTGAAACCACCGGCTTTTACGCCATGACCACGAACCTTGATACCTGTGGCGTCAATCAGGCAGGGATCAATGCATTTAATGCCTCGGCTGTTCAATTTATCCGTGACTATGGTTTTGACGGCGTGGATGTGGATTACGAATACCCCTCTTCCATGAACGACTCGGGCAATCCCATCGATTTTGCCATATCCAATAAATGTCGCGCGAAACTGATGGACAATTATGAAGTGTTCATGGCGGATTTACGCAGCGCGCTGGATGCAGCAGGCGAACAGGACAATCGCAAATATTTGCTCACCATTGCTGCGCCCTCTTCCGGTTATTTATTGCGAGGAATGGAAGATTTCGCACTAGGCGAGATACTGGATTACGTCAACATCATGAGCTACGACCTGCACGGAGCGTGGAACGAATATGTCGGCCCCCAAGCCGCGCTATTTGACAATGGTGATGATGCCGAGCTGGCCGCTGCTGGTGTCTATAGTACCGCACAATATCAAGGCATTGGCTATCTGAATACCGCCTGGGCATACCAGTATTTCCGGGGCGCATTTTCGCCAGCCCAAATCAATATTGGTATTCCCTATTACACCCGTGGATTCCAGGGAGTAACCGGCGGTGTGAATGGACTCTGGGGCAAAGCAGCACTGCCGGATCAAACCCAGTGTTTACCCGGAACCGGAGCCAATACGCCTTGTGGCTATGGCGCACAAGGTATTGATAACCTGTGGCATGATCTGGACGACGATGGCAACGAAATCCCAGCGGGCTCCATGCCTATGTGGCACGCCATGAATCTGATGAATGCCGATACCCTGAATTTTGGTGCCATGCCAAGTTACGGTGCTGATTGGGGTCTAGATAGTAACGACCCGGCCGATATTATCAGCGGCGATTACCAATATCACTACAGTGCAGAGCTGGGAGTCAGCTGGTTGTGGAACCCGCAAAAGCAAGTGTTCCTGTCTATTGAAGATGAAACCTCATTAGCGCAAAAGTTAGCGTTTATTATTGAGACAGGCGCTGGCGGTATGATGGTATGGGAAATGGCCGGCGACTACGGCTTCGATGCACAAAAAGGTGAATACACCTTTGGCACCACGCTCACGGACCTGGCTTACGACACTTTTGCCACTGCCTCGGCCATGACGCAAGAGCCGCATACTCTGCCCGTTCCTGATGAAGTCATTGATATCACAGTGACAACCCGAGACTGGCCAGCAGGCGACAACAACTATCCTATCAACCCGACTTTGGTGATCAGCAACAATAGCCAGCACGCTATTCCGGCTGGCAGCGAGATCACCTTCTTAATGCCCACCTCCACCGGCGATGAAGTGAAAGACTGGGACGGTGCTGGCGTGCAGGTGACAGAGTCTGGCTATACCGGCAGCAACTTTAAACTAAACGGTAGCCGCAAAGACTTTCATACAGTGAGCATTCCACTTAATGGCAATACCAGTATTGCAGCGGGTACAGAGTTTACGGTTTCTATGGTGTATTACCTGCCCGTATCTGGTCTTGGCAACGCCCTGCGCATCAACATTGGTGACAAGGTGCTGGGATTAAAATCTGCCTATCCTCACCTGCCGGAATACACTGGAGATGGAGACACTGGTGATGGAGATAATGGAACCGGTGGAACAGGCGCAAGCTGTGAAAGCCAGAATATCGACCCCGCCAGCTATCGGGCTTACCCCAACTTTCCGCAAACCGACTGGCAAGGCAACCCCAGCCATGCCGCCACTGGCGACCGCTTAACTCATCAAAACTCGGTGTGGCAAGCCAACTGGTGGACAACGGCACAACCCGGAAGCGATGGCAGCTGGTCGGCAGTCTGTAGCTACTAACGCAACGTCGAACACAAACGGGGGCGCGGCTTGAATTAGCCGATGGCCGTGCCCCGCTTATTAACAATCACATCAAGACAACAAGAGAATCGAAAATGAAACTGAAAAAACTCGCGCTGGCAACAGCACTGTTGAGCACCGGCATAAGTGGGCAGGCACTGGCCGCCGCTCCGGGCGCCCCCACCATTAACTGGATGGAAACCAACTTCGCCATCATCGAAATTGATGAAACCGCTAGTGCTTATCAACAACTGGTTACCATAAAAAACTATGCAGAAGTGCCGGTGAGCTGGTCAAAATGGTCGGGCGATGCCGCCACGTCAGCGCGCTATTTACTGAACGGCACCGTAGTTCTCGAGCAAAACTTAACCGGCGGAGGCGATTCGCAAACCGGCAGTGCTACTTTACAGGTGGACACGGGCGGCCAATATCAGCTAAGTATAGAACTGTGCAATAACGACGGATGCACCGCCGCAGCTTCTACCGTTTCCATCAAAGTGGAAGATACAGACGGTAGCCATATGGATCCGCTGGTATTAACTGATGGTGAAAACAATCAGCCCTATACCAATAGTACTGACTCGGTAGTAGGCAGCTATTTTGTTGAATGGGGTGTATATGGCAGAAAATTCCCGGTAGATAAGATCCCGGCCTACAACCTTACCCATATCCTGTATGGCTTTATCCCCATCTGTGGCCCCAATGATTCACTACAAGCCGCCAATCCGGGTGGTCACAATATCCTGGTGGCCAGCTGTAATGGCATGCCGGACTTCAGTGTAACCATTCACGATATTTTTGCGGCGGTAACCAAAACCCAGAACGGTCAGGTTTCCGGCGACAGCTATCGTGGTAACTTCGGCCAGCTTATGGCGTTAAAACAAGCCTACCCGGATTTGACCATCCTTCCGTCCATTGGTGGCTGGACCTTATCTGATCCCTTTTATTATTTAGGCGATGCCAGCAACCGACAAACCTTTGTAAATTCGGTAGAGCAATTCCTGCGCACCTGGAAATTCTTCGATGGTGTTGATATCGATTGGGAATACCCCGGCGGTGGCGGTGCCAATGGTAGCCTGGGCGATCCTACCAACGACGGTGAAACTTACCGCCTGTTAATGCGCGACTTGCGCGCCATGCTGGATTCCTTAGAAGCGGAAACCGGCAGAACCTATGAGCTAACCTCTGCTGTCGGTGCCGCCGAGCAAAAAATCAATCGCATAGATTATCAGGCGATGCAACAGTATATGGATTATATCTTTATTATGTCCTACGACTTTTATGGCGCCTTTGATTTAAACAAATTAGGTCATCAAACCGGGGTTTATGCCCCCGACTTCCGCCCCACCGATGCCCAAACGCAGCAGTTTAACTTAAGTGGTGCTGTAGATGAGTTCCTGGCACAAGGGGTGTCGCCCTCCAAGTTAGTAGCCGGAGTGGCCATGTATGGACGCGGCTGGACTGGTGTTAATGGCTTTGACCAAAACACCCACTTGACTGGCACAGCCACTGGCCCGGTTGCTGGTAGCTGGGAGCCAGGCGTGGTGGATTATCGGGATATTGCCCAATTCCGCAACTCGTCTGATTGGAGCTATTACTACGACAATGCCGCCGAAGCGCCTTACTTGTTTAAAGCCAGTACCGGAGATTTAATTACCTACGACGACGCCACATCAGTGCAAGCCAAAGGCGATTTAGTGGCTGCAAAAGGTCTGGCGGGGTTATTCTCTTGGGAAATTGATGCTGATAATGGCGACATTCTCAATGCCATGCATGAGGCCCTTGGTCATGGTGGTGGCACCGGCAATAATGCCCCCACCGCCCGTGCAGGATTAAATCAAACCATCACTAACCTGCCTGCGACCGTAAGCCTTAATGGCAGTAGCTCAACCGATCCCGATGGTGATAATTTGAGCTATGTCTGGCAGCAGGTTTCCGGGACACCTGTCACCCTTAACAATGCCAATAGCGCTACAGCTAATTTTAATGCTGGTGTAGTAAGCACGGATCAAACCCTGGTATTTCGCCTTACGGTAAACGACGGCGCGCTGGATGCTGAAGACACAGTGCAAGTTACCCTGAAAGCGGTAACGCAAGGCAATACCCCTCCTGTGGCTGATGCCGGCAATAATCAAACGGTAGCAGCTAATGCCACGGTAACCCTGGATGCTGGCGGTTCCAGCGATGCCGATGGCGATACCTTGAGTTACAGCTGGCAACAGGTTTCAGGCACGGCTGTGACTTTGGCTGGTGCCAACTCAGTGCAAAGCAGCTTTACTACACCCACCGTATCAAGCAACGAAGATCTGGTATTCCAGGTACTGGTGGATGATGGAACGGACAGCGACACGGCCACTGTTAGCATAACAGTTACCGGCAATAGCACCGGTAATCCTTGTGATGCCAGCGATCCCAATGCAGGCAATTACAACGCCTGGAGTGCAGGTAATACCTACACAAGTGGTGCCACAGTCAGTCATAACAACCTGGTATGGCAGGCAAATTGGTGGAATCAAAATTCCGAGCCGTCCAACAGCAATTCTGCCTGGACACTGTTAAGCGATGTTGAATTCCCATGGGATGCCAGTGTGGCCTACACAGGCGGAAGTGAAGTGAATCATCTGGACAGACGTTACAGCGCCGCTTATTGGACTCAGGGAGATGAACCAGGCGTGGCCACAGTGTGGAGTGACATCGGACCAGCATCCTGCGAATAATTCACAGTTAACTCTGAATTAAAAGGCTAAAAATAAAAAGGCGAACCAATAGTTCGCCTTATACATTTTCTAATGAAATATTATATCAAAAGTATAACTTGGCTTTGGAATTCTTTGTTGAAACGCTTAGCGAATTTATTCAACTCAACACCGTTACATTTGATGTTGTTCAGGCTGATAGACAAACGGCTTTTAGCAGCAACAAATGCTTCGTTTGAAGTAGCAGCAGCGATGCACAACTCAGACTCTGGTGCATTATCTACATTTTCGAAAGCAATAGTTTTGGCCACTTCTTTCGCTTCTTTGTTGTACTTAGCAACAAACTCGTTGATAGGCATACCATTACAAGAAACCTTGGCATCACGACCTTTCACAGTTTCGCCAGTTTGTACGGCAACGATACACTTCTGGCTGAACTCAGAACCGTCAACGTTAACGAATTCAAAAGCAGTAGCAGTGTGAGAAACAGAAGCAACAACAACAGCAGCGAACAAAGACTTAAACATAACAACCTCTTAAAACATTAAAATGGGTACAGAACAAAAAACGCGCACATCTTAATCTTTCGAGGCAGGAAAACAATTGAGAAAAATTGCATCAATTTCATTAGATATTTTAATGTGTAAATGGATTATTAATGAAAAATAAAGAAGATAAACAAATACCAATGCAAAACCTGCCTTTTCGCCACTTTGACTGTAATAATTCTGTAATGCTGTAAGTTACTTTACATCTCGGGATGGGTGATCAGATGAGTGATATCAGAAAAAACATCTTTTTCCATCAAAGATTGTAATAATTACCCAATATCGATTGCAGTTGTTGTGATTGTTTAAGACTTAAAATAGCAGAGTTTAGCGCTTCCAAAGCCGCGGTTTTGTGTGGCTCAATGCGGCATTCAAAGCCATCAAAGGTGCTGAAAATAGCGTTGCCGGAAGAATAGTTGATACCCTCCAGCTCTTCGGCTGTCAATGAAAAACGCAGATCAGGCAGATAATCCAGATACGCATCTGCGCGCCCTTTCTTTAACATTTCCATACCTGAATGGGGTGTTAACACCGGCGTGAAATCCGCTTCAAAGGGATTATCATTAATTAAATTACTAAACAGATAACCTTGCGGATAAACCACGGTTTTACGGCGCACCTGCTCAAGCGAAGTGTAAGTAGTATCACCATAAGAGAATAAATGCACCGAAACGCGGTTAACGGGTTCTAAAAAACGGGTTTCTATTTCGCCTCGATAAACTCCTTTGGCAATTGGGAAAATACAATCAATTTTGCCGTGATCCAGCAAAAAGTTAGAACGGCCACTAGGATAAAACTGCGCATCAAACTGCAAACCAAATTGCTCTGTTAACACGCTCAACAGGCGGTTATAGGGGGCCTGCTCATCAGCAACATCCATTACCCCTTCAATATGGGTCAAAGATAGCTTCAAAGGCGGATGCTTATCCGCACTACTGTTGTCTGCCGCCTGTGTACTTTTTAAATAAAAACACACAAGAAGAAAAAGTAATCGCAACCTGCTCTCTCCATTTGTGGCTGGAATTAAAAATCTATTTTTAAAAGATAGTTCGCTGTATCTGGTTTCCTGCTAAAGCCAATGTATAACAGCATAGACAAAGTATAGCTTTAAACGTAAGAGCAGTGTGAATGGACCAGCTGTACAACTCAAAATGAGCTATTTGAACCCATATTAAACATAAATTATTTTACGTTTATCATAAAATACAATTTGACTAACATAAAATATGTCGCTATTTTTACCAGCATGAACATACGTATAAATCTCGATATTGAATTGGCCAGAAAAAAGATGTCGCTCACAGAACTCTCTGAGCGCATTGGTATTTCCATGACCAATTTATCTTTATTAAAAAACGGAAAAGTCAAAGCCATTCGCTTTAGTACCTTGGAAGCCATCTGCGAAGCACTGGAGTGTCAACCGGGGGATATTCTGGTGTACGAGAAACGTAATAAGTAATGGCAATAACCATATCAGGAGGCTTCATGGAGCAACGTGAACAAATGACAACAGGGATAGCGGCTATCGCTCTAGCAGCACTATTTCCCGTTTATTGGATCTTTAGCTTATCTGACGCAATGGGAGATTTTGAGGCGTCGATTCGGGCCAACCTGACAGTATTAAACTTCAACGATCTGTTGTTTTTAGTGCTGGGGATATTGGAAATCTACGTTTACCTGAGTTTGCGCAAAACCTTGAAAGATTACATGGGTACCACAGCGGCTCAGCTATTATTACTCCTGATGTGCATCGCGGTAATAGCCTTTCATAGCACCCTGATATTTGATCTGTTCCTTGCCATGGCTCAGGCCCCATCTGCAGAAACCATAGATAACCTCAATAACATCGCCATCGCAATTTCCATCGGCGGGCTGATCATCTATAGCATTCTGGGTCTGGTGTTTGCCATCTTATTAATGTTAAAGGCCAAAGAGCTCTCATCCCTTATCAAAGTATTCAGCGTACTATTACTCATCAGCTGCGCATTGCAACTTACCGTAGTGTTTTCTTTTGTCAGCCTGTTGTTGTTCCCGGCCGCCATGCTGGTGCTGGCCATTTACTATTTTAAAAGCCCCACCAGTGTCGAGGTGGTCTAAATGAAAATCTTGTTCAAACGCATTTTATTGTTGTTGTCTCTGCTATTACTGTGGAGTGTTGTAGCCCTATATGGTGGATTAAGCGGATGGTGGTTAAAACCGCTGGCCCACAAAGATGATGTGAATGGCTTTACCAGCGCCATAGAGCGAAAACTGGCTACTGAAGTTAGGGGCAATGTGGCATTGGTACTGATTGAGTCCGGTGAGGTGGTTTATGAAAACTACAATCACTCTCTGGATGAGATAAACCGCGAAACCCTGTTTCCTGTCGCCTCCATGAGTAAGTTCTTCACGGCGCTGGGCGTGTTGGAATTCACTGAAAAGTACCAGGCATCACTTGACCAACCCGTTGCGGAATTAATCAACGGCTGGCAGTTACCAGAATCCCCATTTGATCACAGCAAAGTTACCTTAAGCGCCCTGCTATCTCACACGGCTGGCTTAACCGACAGTTTAGGCTTTGCGGATTATCAAAATGCAGAAGATGTGCCCAACCTCATTGACTCACTCAATGCCCCGCAAGCCATTGATGGCGTTAGAGCCATAACAGTGGGTTTTGAGCCCGGCAGCGAATGGGCTTATTCCGGTGGTGGCTATTTGATTACTGAGTTGGTAGTTGAAGAACAAACCGATATGGCATTTGAGAGCTGGATGCAACAATCGGTATTCGCTCCCACCGGCATGAGCCGCGCCACTTACGACCCTATTAGCACGCTGGATAACCATTCAAAGTCTTATGATAAAGTTGGCACTGCGGCACCGCTTTATTACTATGCCTCCCCGGCTGCCACGGGTTTATCCTTGTCGGCACACGACCTGGTGCAATTGCTAAGTTCGGATTTAATAAGCCGCCATAGCCAGGCTCTCACCCAACCAATTGGCAACAAACTGGGCGCGCCCATTTGGGGCTTAGGAGCCATGTTGTATGCCCCATTGGATGATGCACAAGGGCAATCAAACAAAGGCCAGTTTATCTTCGGCCACGACGGTTCTAACGAACCCGCCATCAACAGCACACTGCGCATCAATCCAAGCAGCGGCGATGCCCTGATTGTACTCAGCACTGGAGGAGACTTTTTGGCCAGCCAAATTGGTTACGAATGGGTATTGTGGCAATCCGGCTACCCCGACTTTTTACATTTTGAACGAGCCATCGCCAGCGCCTGGCAACCCATGTTCTCAGGTTTTGTGGTGATTGTGATGTTGCTTATGGCGAGGTTGATTTTTGCGAAGCGTAAACAAAAGCGTCACTAATGATTCTACACTGAGCAGGGTGCACTAGTACCCTGCCCCAGCGACCTGTTCACTAGCCTCTATTTAAATGCTTGCACTTGCTACAGTTCTGTAACTACACTCCATAAAGGTCAATATAATTACCCTTATGGACAAATCAGTTAAATGGACTCAAATAGCACCACAACAGAGACACCCGAAAGCACAACTAACAAACTTGCATTGTTACGAAACACAGAAGTCTATATCCCCCTCATCGCAGCAGTAATCGCCACCTATGTCCACTTTTGGGGCTACGCCTACCTCAAAGGAAAACTACAAATGGTAGGGCTTGGAGATATTGAAATAGAATTATCGATTCTGGAATCGGTGTATCAGGCATCGTTGTCCTTTAAGGATATTGTCAATGGGATGATAAACGCGAGTTTATCCGGACTCATATATACAATGACTATTCTGTTCAGCGCTCTTATTTTAGTGATACTAATGTATTCCATTTACCACTACTTTAGTGGCCTCAACCTAGAGGAGAATAACAAAGCGCCGAACAACGTAGACCTTCCTCATGGCTTTTTAGGCAGTTTAAAAAACCGGAACGATTCAGAGTTTCGAAGCGTTTGCGGTCATGGGGATCATTATGGTGTTTTTTCTGGGTTTCGCCGCGGTTAGCAATTTATTATTGAGTATTCCAAGAGCATTGGGCCAGGAATCCGGCAAAACCTACATAGAAAAGGCCGTCTGTAAGGACATTCCATGGAGTAAGTTAAAGCAAGACAGAGTTGTCTCCTGCACTCGAATTGAAACGCTCAATCAAAGCGCCCAGGAAAGAGAGTTACATCGCGGTGTAATTCTGTTCAAAAACAACCAATACACGATTATGGTCACCAATCAAAAAAGCTTATTGCTGAATAATCAGAACAGGCTTATCGCCTGGTCTGAAGTTTTTGAGCGAGAGAACGAGAATCAATAACCCCCACTAATCTCATCACTTTTTGATTTGATTACCCCAACTAATCACATCAAAAAAATGATGCGATTAATCGAGAGTTGCCCTGCTCCACTCTCAACGGAAAACCCAAATAAAAAACCAGGGCTAAATAGCCCTGGTTTTTTGAAGATTTTGAAAAAGCGTTTAGCTTCGTCTTTTCGAAAAGCCGTATCGATTACTCTTCTCTATAGCTATCCACACTCGGGCAGCTGCACACAAGGTTTCTGTCGCCGTATACATCGTCGATGCGGTTTACCGTGGGCCAGAACTTGTTACGGGCCACGGCTTCAGCTGGGTACGCCGCTAGCTGTCGATCGTAACTGCGGTTCCAGTCGGCATCGCAGATATCCGCTAGTGTGTGCGGTGCGTTGTGTAGTGGGTTGTCGGTGGCATCCCACTCGCCGCTTTCTACTTTGGCAATTTCTTCACGGATGCTGATCATGGCATCACAGAATCGGTCCAGTTCGGCTTTAGCTTCGGATTCTGTTGGCTCAATCATCAGCGTACCGGCTACCGGGAAGCTCATGGTGGGCGCGTGGAAACCATAGTCGTTTAAGCGCTTAGCTACGTCCATTTCGGTTACACCACTGGCTTCTTTCAGAGGACGCAAATCGATAATACATTCGTGCGCAACCCGGTCATTACGGCCGCGGTACAATACATCAAAGTGACCAGTCAGGCGCTTGGCGATGTAGTTAGCGTTAAGCATGGCCACTTCGGTGGCTTTTTTCAGACCTTCGCTGCCCATCATCTGAATGTACATGTAGCTGATTGGCAAAATTGAAGCACTGCCCCATGGTGCTGCGGAAACCGCACCATTATTTTGGTTACCCTCTACAACGTTGATCACTTTGTGATCTGGCAAGAATGGCGCAAGATGAGATTTAACACCAATAGGTCCCATACCTGGGCCGCCACCACCGTGTGGAATACAGAAGGTTTTGTGCAGATTTAAGTGAGATACGTCGCTGCCAATTAAACCCGGTGATGTAATACCTACCTGAGCGTTCATGTTGGCGCCATCCATATACACCTGCCCGCCGTGCTGGTGCACGATGTCGCAGATTTCTTTGATGGTTTCTTCATATACACCGTGGGTAGACGGATACGTAACCATGATGCACGACAGGTTCTCGCTAACCTCTTCGGCTTTGGCCTTAAGGTCTGCCATGTCGATGTTACCGTTCTTGTCGCAATCCACCACTACCACTTTCAGGCCAACCATATTGGCTGAAGCCGGATTAGTTCCGTGGGCAGAGCTAGGGATTAAGCAGATGTCGCGATGGGCATCGCCTCGGCTTTGGTGATACTTCTGAATGGCAATCAAGCCAGCGTATTCACCTTGTGCGCCGGAGTTCGGCTGCATACACAGGTTATCGTAACCGGTGATTTCGATGAGCCAATCGCTCAGCTCGTTGATCATTTCCTGATAGCCCTGCGCCTGATCCACTGGCGCAAACGGGTGAATACCACCAAACTCTGGCCAGGTTACCGGGATCATCTCGGCAGTAGCGTTCAGTTTCATGGTACAAGAACCTAAGGAAATCATAGAGTGATTCAGCGCCAGGTCTTTGTTTTCCAAAGATTTGATATAACGCAGCATCTCCGTTTCGGAGTGATACTGGTTAAATACTTCGTGAGTCAGGATGTCAGTAGTGCGCTTTAGTTCCTCAGGAATAGAATTGCTGCCCTGAGATACAATACGGGCGTCTAATGCGCCCACTTCCAGGCCGTGATTCTCACCACAGAAAACATTGAACAATTCTGCAACATGGCTGCGTGTAGTGGTTTCGTCAAAGCTTACCCCCAGCATACCTTCTACGTCGGTACGAAGGTTAATACCGGCATTTAATGCGTTGGCTATGATGCTGGCTTTTTGCTCTTCGCTCACGTTAACACTCACGGTATCAAACCAGGTGCAGTTGCGCAGGGTAAAGCCTTTATCAGTTAAACCTTGTGCGAAGATATCCGCAAAACGGTGAATGCGATTTGCAATGGTTTTTAAACCTTCTGGACCGTGGTAAACCGCATAAAAAGAGGCCATGTTGGCCAGTAATACCTGCGCGGTGCAGATGTTAGAGTTGGCTTTTTCGCGGCGGATGTGCTGCTCGCGGGTTTGCAAGGCCATGCGCAGTGCCGGACGACCGCGAGTATCTTTAGAGACACCAATAATGCGGCCAGGCAATGAGCGCTTGTGCTTGTCGCTGGTAGCAAAAAACGCGGCGTGTGGACCACCGTAACCCATGGGCACACCAAAGCGTTGCGCAGAGCCCAGCACCACATCGGCGCCCAGCTCACCCGGTGCTTTAAGCAGTACCAAGCTCATGATATCAGCAGCGACCGCTACGATACCTTTATTGGATTGCACCGCGGCAATCAGGTTGCTGATATCAGTAATTTCACCCGTAGTGCCCGGATATTGTAATAGTGCACCGAAATAATCACCGTCGACAGCTTTTTCAGCGGCGGCGATTTCTACTTCAAAACCAAACATTTCAGCACGGGCACACACCACGTCGATGGTTTGCGGGTGCACGTTGTCGGCAATGAAGTAAGTATTACATTTCTTGTTTTTGGAAACGCGCTTGGCCAAGGCCATGGCTTCGGCAGCAGCAGTGGCTTCATCTAATAAAGAGGCTGAGGCCAGCTCCAGACCAGTTAAATCAATGGTTAATTGCTGGAAGTTAAGCAATGCTTCCAAACGGCCTTGGGCAATCTCTGGCTGATAAGGTGTGTAAGCCGTGTACCAACCCGGGTTTTCCAGAACGTTGCGCAAAATTACGTTAGGCACATGCACATCGCTGTAGCCCATACCAATGTGCGAGCGGAACAGTTTGTTCTTTTTAGCGACCTGCTTCAGGTTTGCCAATGCTTCGGCTTCAGTTACCGCTTTGCCCACATTCATCGGCTCTGGTAAACGGATAGATCCTGGTACCGTTTGCTGCATCAAATCATCCAATGACTCTGCACCCACAGCCGCCAGCATGTCAGCCGTTTCGGCTTCGCTTGGCCCAATGTGGCGACGAATAAAATCTTCGGTTTGTTCTAAATGAGATAATGAGAGAGATTGCTCAGACATGATGCTATTTCAGTTTCCCAAGGGATAAACCCGTTTTGTTAAAGTTTCAAATTTAAAAGCCAGAGCCCGTTTTTTGATAAAACGGCTCTGAACCCAATCACCTGTTTTACGTGCGTATAAACAAAAAGGGCCAGAGTTGTTTGTATAAACGGCTCTGACCCTTGAATAGATAACCTTTAGTCTTCGTCGATGCTGGCTTCGTAACCTTCGGCATCCATCAGGTTTTCCACTTCGCCTTCATCGTCGGCTTTAATTTTGAACAACCAACCGTCGCCATAAGCATCTGAGTTAACAAGTTCTGGAGAGTCTTCAAGCTCTTCGTTAACACCGACTACTTCACCGCTGATAGGCGCATATACATCAGACGCCGCTTTCACAGATTCGGCTACAGCCACGTCATCACCGGTGCTCACCTGGTCGCCAACATCTGGTAAATCAACAAATACCATATCGCCTAATAACTCTTGAGCGTGCTCGGTAATACCAACAGTGAAAACACCATCGCCTTCAGGGCGCACCCATTCATGAGTTGCGGCATAGCGTAATTCAGCAGGAATGTTACTCATAATTTTTCCTCGGATAGTTCTTTATAATTTGATGAATTAATCGGTTCTTTAACGGTTCAGTCAGGCAAAAATTGAATTATAAAACTGACTTGCCGTTACGCACAAAACTGGGTTTTACCACATTTACTGTAACCCACTTTTTGCGCATTTCCACTTCAACGGTGTCGCCCACGGTTTTTGGTACACGTGCCATAGCAATACTGTGGCCTAATGTGGGTGAGAATGTACCAGAAGTGATCACGCCTTCGCCATCGTCAGTTTTCACTTTTAAGCCAGCGCGCAATACACCTTTTTCAGTCATTACCAGGCCTACCAGCTTGTCGTTATTGCTGGCTTTTAATTCGGTCAGAGCTTTACGGCCCACAAAATCGCGTTCTTCTGGTTCCCAGGTAACTGTCCAGCCCATATTGGCCGCTAATGGAGAAATTGTCTCGTCCATATCCTGACCATACAGGTTCATGCCCGCTTCCAGACGCAAGGTATCACGTGCACCTAAACCACATGGCTTAACGCCAGCAGCTAATAGCTTATCCCACAAGGCCGCAGCCTGGTCTTCAGCCACGATGATTTCGTAACCCGCTTCGCCAGTGTAACCCGTTGTGGCGATGAACAAGTCTTCAGCTTGTACACCAAAGAACATTTTCATGCCCTCTACTGCGGCTTTTTGCGCATCAGATAATATCGTGCCTGTCTTTTCTTTGGCATTCGGACCTTGTACCGCCACCATGGCCAGCTCCGGGCGCTCAGTAATGCTTACATCAAAACCTGCAGCGTACTTATTCAGGTGGTTTAAATCTTTTTCTTTAGTGGCTGAGTTAACCACTACGCGGTAATCCTGCTCATCGAAGTAATACACGATAAGGTCGTCTACTACCCCACCCTTTTCATTCAGCATACCGCTGTATAGGGCTTTGCCTGCAACCTGCAACTTCTCTACATCGTGCGTAAGTAAATTGCGCAAGTAGGCTTTAGCATCAGCACCTTTCACATCAACGATAGTCATGTGAGAAACATCAAACATACCTGCGTCCTGGCGCACAGCGTGATGTTCTTCGATTTGAGAGCCGTAATTAAGGGGCATTTCCCAGCCATGGAAATCTACCATTTTGGCATTAGATTCAAGGTGTTTGGCATGAAGCGGAGTGGTTTGCAGCATGGCTTGCTCTCTTGTTAATTGTAGGGCTTTTTAGTTGGCGCAAATTATAGGCGCTTAACGGCCCTGCAACAAATTGCAATTACTTATAAACACATAATATTTTTAAATACATAAGCCAACTGACATTTGGAGTTTTTATACCCCTTACCAGTTAGTCAACTCCTTTTTACTAAGGTATAGCCATGACTCACAGGGTATCAACTGGCATGCCTGCTTTTTCTGTTAGCAATTCATTCAGCGACTATTATCTGAACATTCATCAAGGGTTCATGCCTTTGATACTTATTCAGGAGGCAACAGTATGCGGTATTGGTATATCAAAAGATTCTGGATTGTCGGGTTTACGCTCCTGGCGTTGCTCGGGCAAGTTCAAGCCGGCACACTTACTCTGACTCTGCTGGATAATGCCAACGGGCAGAACGCACCCGATAGTGATATTACTGCTTATCGCGTTTTAGCCGATGGCAGCCGTGAGTACGTCAGCCGGGGCAACACCGATGCCAACGGCCAAATACAGCTGGAATTGGAAGGCATAGAGTCCGGTACGCCATATCAATTCCGCACCCGCGCTTTTAACGGTACCAAACTCTTCAGCGAGATAGTGACTCAAGCGAGTGAGTTCACCTTTATCGCAGGCAAGAAAATCGTAATACTGAAAAATGGTGCGGATGCTTCCCACCCTCCCTTGGCTAACCATTCGGTGACTTTGAAAACGCCAAAAGAAAACGGCGGTCTGCGCTGGCTTGCTTCTGCCACATCCGATGAAAACGGCATAGTGCGCTTTAATCCAACGGACGAGAGTTTGCAATATGTAGTTGCCGCTCGCTCTACCCTGACCAATGAAGAAAAACGCACTGAAATTACCAGTGCCACTGGCGAGCTGGAATTTGTGGTGGGCAACTTACCACTTAACGTACAACTAAATCACGGTATTAGCGGTGTCCCCGTTGCGGCACAGCGCATTGACGCCCGCCGCATAGAAGCTGATGGCAGTACCTCCTGGGCGGGACGCAGAGAAACCGATGCCAACGGCCAAACCGTATTTGATTTGCCGGGATTGGGCAACGGTGTGCAATACCAATTGAAAACCTATAACGCTGAGGGTTTTTTCGCTCAACGCGTGGTATCGGATACCGGCAATTTAACCTTTGCTTTTGGCAACGCCAGAGTACAACTCCTAAACGGACGCGAAGAAGGCCAGCCAATTTTACATGGCACAAAAGTTACTCTCTATCAACAAAGCGATTCGGGACTTGAGTACCTGTTTCGAAATACCAGTGATGTCAATGGTCAGGTATTGCTGGATTTAACGGGGCTTAACGACGGCCAAACTTATGTCGCCAAAGTGCGTATTGACGATAAAAACTACACCGCCAACATCAACCAGACCGGCGACAGCAGCGCTGTATTTGGCAAGCTACCACAAATGTTGCAGGTGAACCTGAACAACACTGCCACCTCACAACCCATTGTGGGAATGCGTATGGAAATACGCGATGTGACTGAAGAACAATCCCGTCACTTTAAAACTCTGGAAACCGATGCCAATGGCCAAATCGCCGTAGATATCCAGGGCTTTTACGATAATCGTCAATACCAGGTGCGTTTTAAACCCTACGATGGTGAGCGTATCTACAGCGATATTATTACCAGTCCTGCAGAGCTTACCTTTAATCTGCATCTTGAGCCTGAAGGCTTTCAGGTTAATGTCTTAGACGGTACTCAACCACAAGCTACAGCTATCACCGATACTCGGGTGGATGTTTATCGTCTGCAAGGCGATGAAAAACACTGGTATACCCGCAAAGACACCGACGCTTCTGGCAACGTGGCCTTTACCTTACCGGATCTGGAAAAAGGCCAGCAGTATGTGCTCAAAGCCAACCACAGCCAAACCAATCGTGGCTTTTACAGCGAACCACTTACCGGCAATCAAAGCCACGAATTTGTGGTGGGTTATCAGCCCACCAGCGTTACTGTGGTAAATCCGGTGAGCAATGCACCACTTGCCAATACCCGTATAGATGTCAGACGACAGCGCGAGGACGGTAGCTGGTACACCGAAAAACGCGAAAATACCGATGAAAACGGCCAGGTGGTATTTCACCTGAGCGAACTCAATAGCGAGCACCCTGCCCTGTTAAAAGCCATCAGCAGCGATGGTTTCCGCGCCGGAATGCCCATTACCAGCACTGGCGAACATCAATTTCCGCTGGGTAATACCGTGCTTACAATTCTTAACGGCCGGGTGGAAGGTAACCCCATTCTTAGCGATACCCGCGTCAACATATACAGACTAGCAGGAGAACAACGTGAAAAAATCAGTCATGCAAACACGAATGAAAATGGTCAGGTTTTACTTGCACTACCAGAATTGCAACAAGACGAGCAATACCAGGCCGTTGTTAACATCGAACGTAAAAACTACGAATCCCTGTTACCCGGCTTAGGCGGCTCTGAGCATGTGTTTGGCAAACTGCCGCAGATGCTCAACATTACCCTGAACAATACCCGCACTAATTCCCCCATATCAGACATGCGCATTAGTGTGCGGGATGTCACCGAGGAAGATTCAAAACACTTCGCCACCCTCACCACCGATGAAAACGGTTTTGCCAGTGTCGATGTGCAGGGATTTTATGAGAACCGCCAGTACCAAATTAAGTTTCGTCCTTTCGATGGTGAGCATATATACAGCGATGTGATCAGTGAAGCTGGCGATGTCAATTTCGACATCTATTACGACGCTGATGGTATTCCTGTTGCTTTACTGGATGGCAGCCAGGCCAGTCAACCGCCTCTACCCGGTAAACGCATTGACGTTTATAAGATAACGGGCGCAGAGCAAAAATGGTATAGCCGCCAGGATACCGATGAAAACGGTATGGCCTATTTTAAATTGCCGGATTTAGATATCGGTCAGCAGTACCTGTTGCGCGCTTACAGCGAGATTAACGGCGTTAAACGCTACAGCGAACCGTTCGGCGATGTAGACAGCATGGAGTTTGTACTGGGTAATATGCCGGTAAACGTCAACTTGTTTGATGTGGCCAATAACACTGCGGTACCGGATTTTCGAATAGATGCGCGCAAGCAGCAAGATGACGGTAGTTTTAAACATTACCAGCGCGCCAATACCAACGCCGAAGGCATCGCCCAGTTCGATCTGGAAGGCTTTGATAGTGGCGCGGTATATCAGTTCAAAGCCCATTATCTCGCTACCGGCGATTCCTACAGCGAAACAATCAGTAGTCTTCAGGATGTAAACTTTCGGGTGGCCACTGTGCCTGTACAACTGATCGACCGCGACACCAATGCCGCCATTGGCAATGTAAGAATTGACGCCAACTGGCTGGATGAAGACAACAAAACTCGCTGGGGACGACGCGGCGATACTGACGCCGAAGGCAATGTAGTATTCGACCTTGACCGCTTGCGCGACGGTACCCGCTATGTATTAAAGGCCCGCAACCCCTTTGGTGAAGATAAAACCTATTATGGCCCCATTCTCTACAACGAAGGTGCAGTGCAGTTTATCGTAAAACAAGGTGAATACGGTGAGCTGGACCTGGCCGACCCCGAAGTATTTATCACCAGTCCTACCCGAGACAATGTAAACGGTAATGGCTTTTTATTGGCCGGTACTGCCAGCGACGATAACAGCATTGCGCGAGTAGAGGTGAGCATAATCGACCCGGTAAAAGGCACCACCACAGGTGATGCCACTCTGCAGGAGAACAGCCAGTGGCAGTTTCCGGTACCCGACTCTGCAATCAGTTTTGATGAACAGATCACGGTTTTAGTTACCGCTTATGACGCCGCCCTTAACAGCATATCTACCGAGCGCAATTTCAATGTGGTATCTGACATGGAAGCCCCGGTTATCACTATTGTCTCTCACGAAGACAACGACAGTGTCAATGAAACCGGATTTACCATTTTAGGTAACGCCAGTGATGACACCGGCACCGTGCAAGTGCGCGCCAGTCTCACCGACCCACTACTGGGCACAACCATTGAAGACCAGTTAGTTAGCGTGGCAGAAGACGGGCAATGGGCGCTGATTGTTACCAACGGCAAAGTATCAGGCGGAGAAACCATCAGCCTGAATCTCAGTGCTATCGACAGCTCGGATAAAAGCACCGATATCACGCTGGTTTTAGCTGTGCAAACCATAGTACCTCAACAACAGCAGCTCATCAGTCGTATTACCTTTGGAATGACGCCAGATTTGTATGTTAATCAACCGGATGCCGCCACCTTCCTGGCAGAACAGTTAAATCCGGCTGAAATTGACGACAGCGAAGTGCAAACAGCGGCACAGTCCTGGACACTGGAAAGCATCGACGATCTCAAAGCATTGCAAATGCACCACATGCTTTACTCACATCGTCAGCTTAACGAAGTGATGACCTGGTTTTGGGAGAACCACTTCAACACCCATTATGGTGTGCATCGCAACCTCGCCTTTGAAGTGGCTGAAAACCAAGGCTTCCGACAACATGCCTTAGGCAACTTCCGGGATATTCTGGCGGTTAGCGCTAAAAGCCCGGCCATGATTTATTACCTCAATAACGCGCAAAACTTTGTGGGCCGAGCCAATGAAAACTACGCTCGGGAAATCATGGAGCTTCACACCCTGGGCGTTGATGGTGGCTATACAGCAGAAGATGTAGCCGAGTTAGCCAAGATATTTACTGGCTGGCATGAACAAGATGGCGCCTTCTTCTTTAACGAAACCGCCCACGATTTCAGCGACAAAACCTTGTTAGGTGTTGCTATACCTGGTTCAGGACTACAAGAAGGTGAAAGCGCACTAGATATTCTGGCCAGCCATCCCAATACGGCGCGCAATATCTGCCGCAAACTGATCACCTTATTTGTATCGGATACCCCGGTTACCAGTTTGCAGGGGCAGTGTGAAGGCGAATTCCTGTTGTCCGGTGGCAATATTGCTAGTGTTTTAACGGTGTTATTCGGCTCAGATGAATTCGTGGCGCTGGAACACCAGGGCAGCAAAATCAAAACGCCATTGGAAGTTTTATTGGCTGCAGTGCGCAGCGTTAACGCCACACCGGACTATTACGAAATGGCCCGCACCTTATCCAGAATGGGTTATAGCCTTTTTGAATATCCGGTGCCTACTGGTCTGGCCGAAACTGGGGCAGACTGGTTAAGCTCGGATGCCCTGTTGCAGCGCATTCGCTTTGCCAATCGATTTGCCCTTGAAGGGCGCGAAGGTGCCAGTGTTGATTTGCAACAATTGTTGATTTCCATGGGCTATAGCTCGGCTGATGCCATTGTGGGCTTACTCGCCGACCTCACCCTTAACGGCAGGCTTACCGATCTGGAACGGGATGTAGCGATAGCTCTACTCAACGAAAATATCGCTCAGGGAGAGTCTTTTAATATCAACTCGCCCGACGCCCCCGAGAAATTACAACGCCTGCTGGGCACCATGCTGAGTTATCCGGCATTCCAGTATCAATAAAACGCAGGAGTCGTGAATATGAAACGTCGTCAATTTGTAAAAGGGTTACTGACTGCCACTGCTTCTGCCGGCATGTTAACCGATAACCCCATTTCGCTGTCGTTCCGCAAGGCTATGGCAGCGGAGGGAAAATCTGTGGTGGTGATATTTCAGCGCGGAGGTTGCGATGGCCTGAATGTGGTGGTGCCCTACTCTGAGCCCAATTACTACAACATTCGCCCCACCATCGCCATTCCTGCACCGGATTCGGGCTTGGCTAACGCCGCATTGGACCTGAATGGTGTATTCGGTCTGGATAATAATATGACGGGGTTACATCAAATCTGGCAAGAAGGTAATCTGGCTATTATGCCTACCACCCACTACAACGATGCCTCTCGCTCACATTTTGATAGCCAGCATTACATTGAAAGTGCCCGCCCTGGAGTGCGAAACGGGCAACAAGCCAGTGATGATGGTTGGCTTAACCGTCACATGCAATCGCAATTCTTACCCTCTTCGTTTCGAGCGGTAAGCATGGGGCGTGGCGGTATTGCGCAATCTTTGGTGGGCTCTGCCGATGCTAAAACCATTGGTAGCCTTGCCGATTTCAGCATAGGCGTGGCTGATGACGAACAAGCCATGTTGTTGCAGCGCATTGATCAGATTTACCAACAACCTGCCAGTGCCATGACAAATCACCAGTTATTGCAGCGTTTTGGCAGCTCTTTGGTATCGGATCTCAACATCATTGGCGATATTCGCAATCAGGAATATATCCCAGACAATGGTGTTACTTATCCCAACAGTGGCCTGGCAAGAGACTTACAGCAAGTGGCGCAATTGTTAAAGGCCGGAGTGGGATTAGAAATTGCCACAGTAAGTGTTGGCGGTTGGGACACGCATGCGGATCAGGCCATGCTATTACCCCCCAACCTGGGACGTTTTAGTGAAGCCATCACCGCATTTTATCAAGATATGGGCAGTATGATGAGCGATGTAGTGATACTTACTGCCACCGAGTTTGGCAGAACATCACACGAGAATGGCAGCCATGGCACCGACCACGGCCATGCTTCCTGCTGGTTTGCCATGGGCGGTGGTATTAGTGGTGGGATATACGGTGACTGGCCGGGCCTTGAAGATGATCAACTGAATCGCGGCCGGTACCTGGAGCACACCCTGGATTGTCATGATATCTATGGTGATATTCTGGTAAACCACATGCTTAACAATGATCTGGCCACGGTCTTACCCGGCCATAGCTATTCGCCAGTGGGATTGTTCTAAATAGGATTGGAATATTTCGATGTGCTTAATCGTTTATTATTTAAACGAATAAAAAAGCACGCGATAATACGTTAATAACGACTCGATAAAGAGTTGCAACACACGAGAGCGTGTTGACCGTTGCGGTTCAATTTTGCAGCAAAGGTCGACACGCTCTAACTAACTGCGTACTTTTTGGCGTCCGGCTCATGCCGGACGTTTTTTCATGTGCTGATTTTTTTGGCGTTATTAAGGAGTCAGAGACCTTGAAGCGCCTTGGCATCCCACAAAACTAGTTTGCGCTTAATTGCATGTCCATCGCATTGTTACCTAAGGTTAGCGACTCAGAGCTACTCCAGCTGGTATCTGGGAAGAATGAGGTACTAAAACCGCCTTTACCATTGCGACTAACTTGCAGCAAGCGATCCCCCGACAATTGATATTGCGTTTCTCGTTCAAGCCAGGCACTGATGCTCATTAATACCCAGGCTCTGCCTTTGCCATGGAAGGAAATATTAGAACGCAGTGGAGTGCCATCTTCAGCGACAGTGATAAAAAACTGCCCCTCAAATTTATTCACGTATTCGCGGGTTTTCTTATCATCAATGATGACCTCGAGCGGCAAATCAAACTGCAACACCGTTTCTCCTGCCACTGGTTCTTCTGATTCTTGAACACCAACATAGGTGCTACGGGCCAAAAAGCGCTGCAACCTGGGCCCTGCCGAGATCATATTTTGGAAATCAATAGCATCCAAATTTTCCAGCGCCATCATAGTTGGCGTGTTCACATCTTCGTCATCCGCTTTTGCTTGTTGTTCTTGCTCTACCTTGGTTAACAAACTCTGCGAATAATGCACTTGCAATCCAGAACCGTCATCTGACAAGGTTAAACTGGCTTCCCCTGTGCGAATACGCTGCTCCTTGCCCTCGCCACGGATATTCTCTATTTGATTACCAAATTGCGCAGTGATAGGCGAATTACCCTCCAATTGCGCCAGACGAGCTTGCAGCTTTTCCAGCGAATTGGCATAGCTTTGCATGCTGAGTGCAAGTAGTGATAGTCCCAGAACAATCGCTGACTTTTTCATAAGTTCCCTTTTAAAGTGGATAGGTGAATTTTTTAGTGTGAAGGGAATTGTAAAAGTTCCCTGTTAATAACAAAAGCCTCAGGTACAATTGCTAACAATTTAGTAAACACCGTAGTTCTAGTTATTGTCGAACGCCCATGAAGCAGCTGTCATTAGAAAATTTGCGTACCTTCGTTACCGTGGTAGAGCTGGATGGATTTTCCAGAGCCGGTGAAGTACTGGGACGCTCGCAGCCTGCGGTTAGTTTGCAAATCAAAAAACTGGAAGAGCAATTAGGCACGCGCCTATTTCAAAAGCAAGGACAGCGCCAGGTAGTTAACCACGCCGGGCAAAAGCTTTATGAACTGGCCATTCCCCTGTTAAAGCAAAATGATCACATCTTTCAGTTCTTCGCAGAGAAACCGGTTTCGGGGAACCTACGTTTGGGGATCCCCAGCGAGTTTGCCACACAACTCTTACCTTCCATTATTGGCTCTTTTAACAATATGTATCCAGATGTCACCCTGGAAGTCACCTCGTCATTGAGTGCCTCATTGCTGGAAAAACACCGTAGCAAACCCTTTGATTTACTGCTCACCATCGCCGCACAAAACGATGCCGAAATTCACGCTGAAGCGGAGGGGTTTACCCTGACGGATGAGTTAGTTTGGGTGGGCTCGGAAAAACAAGCTATTAACCAAAGCTCAGTAGATTTAGTGGTGGCACCAGAGGGCTGTCGCTATCGAGAGCAATTGTTACGCAGTCTGAATAGTGCCGGTTTACACCACCATATTCGCTACACTATTTCCGATATTACCGGCATTAGTGCCGCGATACAGCAAGGCCTGGGAATAACTGCTTTAGCCAAAAGTACCGTGCCAGATAATTTGGTCATTATCGAAAATACCGCCCTGCCCCCGTTGGGCAAAATTGCCATTCAACTTAGCGTGCGTCATCAGCGCAATAAAGAAGCCACAGACAAACTAGCCGAATTTATTCGCACCCGTCTGGCGGTGAATCTCAGCCATTGATGTAATAACAATTAGACTATCGCAATAATCATTACTGTATTAAGCTACGTCTGAGTTAAAAAAAGTAGACATCATGACACAACGAGATCCCTTAGCGCTGGACAACCAGCTTTGTTTTGCCCTGTATTCCACCTCACTGGCTATGACCCAAGCTTACAAGCCATTGTTGGAGCCACTGGGTCTCACCTACACCCAGTACACCATTATGCTGATTTTATGGGAACAAGATGGTGTCACTCTGAAATCTATTGCAGATCGCCTGGGACAAAAATCAGGCTCGCTCACGCCGGTAATTAAACGCATGGAAAGCCAAGGGCTGGTTAAACGTATTCGCGGAAAAGAAGACGATAGAGCACTCAGCATTGCCCTTACTGAATCGGGCAAAGTTTTGCGAACCCAAGGACTAGAAGTAAATCGTTGTCTGGCGGAGAGTTGCGGTATTTCATTACAAGAAATGGAAACATTAAAAACAACCCTGCTGGAACTAAAGACAAGAATCTCAAAAATATAACTTGCGCAAAAATAGTTATCGCGATAACTTAATGTTAATTTAATCGCAAAAAGTCCTTAGTTGGACTTTTTTAACACCCATTTAGTTATCGCGATAATTATTACTTGAATAGTTTATAAGGAGTTATCATGAATCCAGTATATACAACCTCTGCTACCTCAACTGGCGGTCGCGACGGCCAATCTGCTTCAGAAGATAGTCGTTTATCTGTAAAGTTAAGTACTCCCAAAGAGCTGGGTGGTGCGGGCGGTGAAGGCACTAACCCAGAGCAGTTATTTGCTGCCGGATATTCAGCCTGTTTTATCGGTGCCATGAAGTTTGTCGCCGCTCAGGCAAAGCTGACCTTACCGGACGATTTATCCGTAAAAGCCACAATTGGTATTGGTCAGAACGACAAAGGACCAGGGTTTGCTATTTCTGCAGCCTTGTCTGTGTCTTTGCCTGGGCTGGATAAAGCCGTTGCCGAAGATCTCATCGCCAAAGCCCATCAGGTTTGCCCCTACTCCAATGCCACACGCGGTAATGTAGATGTGCAGCTAGCATTGGCAAGCTAACTGATTTTGGGGTCAGAAATTTTGAGCCGGACTTATTCGTTGCTTTGAAAAATCAGTTCGGTTTCAAGGTGTCTGCCCCAAAGTATCTCGCCCGAATCTGCAGCCACTTTCTTAATTAATCCTTAAGAACTGCGATAACCTTATTACAGCGTTTTCTTAACTCTGTGAGGGGACGGGCTGATGAAAATAATCACTAAGAGGCAGGCAAAAAAATACTATCTTGCTATCGCTAAGCAGACCAAAAAGGTTGGCCAATTTGGCAGTCCGCTTTGGAAATTGTTTGTTAAGCTCATTGGCGAATGCGCCTTCAAAATAGCGCAACCAGGCCTGTTTGCACTAATGCTAACAGCGATACTCAAAGCCCTGTTGCAACCACTGTTAGGGCCGCTGTTTTCTGCAAAAACGCTATTTAAAACCAGCGGCCAATAACAGCAAATAATTCTTTTGAGAAAACAAGCTCTGAAGTGGCCCATAAGAAAAGCCTTAAACTCTGCACAATATCAAATTCGAAGTCCTGTTCGGGGCTCCCTTTACACGCAGTAAGCTAAGTATTCAAATGACACAACAATGAGAAGTATCAGGGAGGATACCTCAATCAATGTGTCAAACCCACATTAAAATGTTCTCCTTTGAAACTTGAAGCAATAGATGAACTTTATGTTTGATCTATGGTCTTTCTTAATAAGAGTTTTGTTTTCTTGTGTGTTCCCAAGTGTGCTTTAAGCCCCAAAGATTGTTGGGGCTTTTTTTATTTTTGACTTATACATCGCGGTCATTGGGAACCAATAGTTATATTTAAGCGGACGATTTCAAGCTCCGTTGATGTCTAGCCAATTACGATCATTGTATGACAACAAATACCGTAAAGCGGATCATACGGAGATTTTACACTGACTAACTGATTTTTGATGTTTGTTGTCAGTCGTCAATTGCCAAATTTAAAAGGTTACAAAGCGGTAATAGCAGATAACCAGACATTAACTTAGTAAGGTTATGAATAGTATTTTAAATTGATTAAAAGCGGGGATTCCCCACTTTTTTCCATCTTTTACACAAAATCACTGTTTAATGACAGTAAAACTTTTTGCATCCGCCACAATTTTAGCTCCATCACTATAGTTGACTGTCAGCTGAGAAGAGCCAAAATTATAAATTACATATGTGATTCCGTTGTTACTCTTAAAAGCAACTGCTGCTGGATAGTCTGCCGTCAGCTCTCCTGTGCCCATCGCCATTTTGCCAAGCATGTTAAAAGTGTGTAGCCAATGAAACGTATGCGCTTTTGACTCTCCAGTTTCAGGCTCATAAGTGGCAACACTTTCATAATCATCGATACTTGCGCTAGCATCAGTCATTGCCCAGATATTCCACCAGATATCGCGCCACTGGTCTTCAATTAGACCAGATGGTTTACCATTACCAGACTCGCTCAATCCAACTTTAACGTATTCAGCAAGGTAATCAGCGTGTATACCAATATGAAGGTTCAGCGCATTAGTAGGCAGTCCTTGAATACCCAGGATATGGGCATAGGCGGCGCTAAACCAAGTAGAAAATACTGCGCCATCGCCCCAAACAATTGAAGTAGTAATGTTATCGTAGCCAGTAGGAAAGTTATCTTGCTCAGCAACGCTACTTAGATAACCATCAATATTATTCCAATATTGCCAATATGCAGCAGCAGTAGAAGCATGGAGGTAGATTCCGCGGTCAATTAGCTCCTGGTCGCCAGTAATCAGTCCATATAAGATCATAGCACCGTAGGCGTTAGCGGCTTCTGATGTAGATTCGTTATTATTGCCCCTCGCAAAATTTACATTGCCTGAAGCCCACGAGAAACCGTTTGTGGGGTCAAAATGACGCAAATAAGGAAACATCGGGTCATCTCGTCCACCAGCATAGTCTCTAATCAAAAGCTGCACCATTAGTCCGTATTGCGTATCTGAGCACCATTGCGCTTCGTGACGACATATTTCTGCCGCCGCCCTCACAAAGTAACCATAATGGAAATGATGATCATTAAGTTGTTGATGTGCTGCAAAAGACTCTTGCATACCAAGCAATGTATTCCAGTTATCATCGTAAACAAAATATTTATTACTATCCAAAATACCGTTAGATTCGGCTGTAAACCAATCTTCAAGTTCTGCTTTCAACCAGTCTATCAAGCGCTGTTTTTGTGAGGTTAATTCAAGTGCATCAGCTATTGCGATTAACTCTGATACTTTTCCATAAATTTTGCCTGACCAGTAAGTATCCTCATATGTATTCCATTGATTGGACGGAATTTCTAAGTAGTCATCAATCAGCGCCGTTAGCCTGGGAATATCAATATCATTATTGAAGGTTGGCAACGCAGGTAAAACACCAACATGAGGCAAGGAATAAGTGAAACTGTTTTGCACCACAAATTTTGTTATTCCTCGAGCGCTGCGAACTTGGTATCCAGTATCATTGGTTGTTGACGTTAGGTGTTTCCAATGCAAAGGCTGTAATCCAGCGATAGTGATGACAGGTGAACCATCTTCTTGCAAATATTGCTGCGTAATGTTGACCGCATTGGTATTAGTATCGATCGCGTAATCTACTCGCACACTGGCCACTTTATTTTGTGCATATTTTTCGATGAGTGTAATCATCTCCTCATTTGGCGTGGTAGCTGTTGGCATCCAACTGATGGTGTATGATTTGTTCGTATTTGAAACAGTAATATTATTTCCTGAAGGGCTATCAAATTCAGTACCAATATCGCCGCTTATCAAGAAATAATTGCTATTACCAGCAACACTAGTCCAAATACCGAGGCTTTTACCTCCTTGATAATAAGTACCTTTTTCACCACTATCTGCACGAAGTGTTTTGATCAATAAATCTCCTTGATACACATCAACAAACACGTAAGGTGAACCGTGCACATATGTTGCTGACATAACCGCATCGCCTGATGCCCGCCATTCAACAGTCACACTACCGTCACTGGTTGCCTTAGCATAGGCCTGCATATTGTTGTGCTGTGTATTCGCAATTGCGATTCCATCAAACACTTCACTGAATGGATCTGGAATGCGATAGCCAAAATCGATGCCATGCACATTTAATCCACCCGGAATTCCCATCATTCTAAATCCGGCATTAGTAACCCTTGCAGTAATTGGATCTGGCGTAATATAACCAGCGCTATTGGGATCACCAAGTGTCATTTCACCTATGAAGGAGACCGACCCCCACCATCTGTGAGCGGCCACGGGTTGGTCAAGTGCCTGACCGGTCACCTGAGGAAAAAGAGGTGTCGGCTCACCGATGGGCGTGCCTGACGTTGTGTCACAATCAGCGACTCCCGGAGCCACCACTCCAGCGTTATAGATCCAGTTTCCATAGTCATAGACACAACGATAACTTGCAGGATTGATGGTGTCTGAAATGCTACCTGCACCATAATGTGAAAGATTATATTCAACATCGGTTGGAGGCGGCGCAGAGTTTGAAATCGAAGACTCACCGGAATAGTCTTTAGCAAACCTGATATTATCCAAGCGATATTGATTTCCGTCATAGGCAGTCGCCCAAATCACAATTCCGGTGTCTACTTTGCTCAAATCCAGACCTGCTTGCTCCAGGGAGAGCAATGGCACGATAATTTCAGTCCAGCTTGAGTCGACAATAAAATTGATGTGTTGCTCACCAGAGGTGCACGGAAATATACAATCTAGTTTGACCGTATACCGGCCATCGCCTGCCACTGTTTTCAGGTCAAAAAGTAACGCACCACCCCTATATTCTGTAAGGTCGACTGGTGTCGAAGACTTGATAAAAAAACCTGAAAATCGGCCATTTTGCGCATGCTCTAACTCAAGTACATCACCTCTGTCATCGTCTGGAACAACTCGCCAATTAATACTAGGGCAAGCAGCACCCCCATCGTTATTGCACTCGCTAAAATCAATGGCTTCGTCAAAGGCATTCATGCCAGCATCCCATATTGCAGAAGTACTTCCGACGTTGAAAACAGATATTTCATCTGCATCCGACGCAGCTTGAACTTTGACTAAGCGCTCAACAATTGCCTGATTGCCGGCATTGTCAGTGGCTGAGTAAACAAGCTTGTAGTCAGCAGCGCTGTTGATATCAACTTCACCAGTAATGTTAATCGCTACAACGCCGTCAACTAAATCTAATGCTTCAGCACCAGCCTCTATATAGCTATCTCCTACTTGCAATACTACAACTGGATCGCCTAATAAGGTGATCACCGGCGAAGTCGTATCTGCAACGACAACGGTACGTCTAGCGGTTGCAGTATTCCCGGCCGCATCAGTTGCACTGTAGGTCAATGTATAGCTACCAGCAGCCTCTCCTACTGAACCAGATACTGATACCGACACGCTGCCATCAGTGTCATCGGTTGCAGTTGCGCCCGGGTCGCTATAACTGGTGCCTTGCTCGTGATTGATGCTAGAGTCACCGTTTAAAGTAATGACAGGTGCCGTCGTATCTTGAACTGGTGGGCTAGTCGGCGGAGCCGTATCTGAACTGCCGCTACCACAAGCAGACAATAAAAAAGAAAAGATAAAAATAACAATAAGTAGACGCACGGACAGCCTCAAAATCTAAAAAGAGCATATCACATGCTCTGATCAGTAATTGCAAGTCAGATCAGTTGGAGTGGCCTTAGTATGTGCTGAATCGTCCTGTACCATTTCCATTTCCATTTCCATTTCCATTTCCATTTCCATTTCCATATCCATTTCATTCTGTTTGGTTTGAGCAAGCTGCAAAACTTTACCAAGACGCTTGTTATCGACTATTTCGGTGTGGTGCAGTTCCTGAAGTTTATCAAAAGTACTGAATACGAGCATTCGATTGTCCTACTGCGTGAGATTCGACCGTCCGGGTAATCAAAAACTGTGATTTGCTCACCCGCAAGTCTTGCATTCTCTTCCGTGTTCACAATGATATAAACCACCTTGTCATATTGCAGGGAGAGTGCGATTGATAATCGCAGTGAATCATGCCAAGAAAAAATATCACTAAGTTCTTCGCTAGATTCTCGAACAAAGCGGTGTAAGTCTCTCGGACATTTAGCAGGCTTTGCAAATCGATGGTTGTAATCTTCAATAAAACAGGGAAGCCACTCATTCGCTTGCTCGATATTCTTTATCCGTTGCAGTCGCATTTCCTTAATCAATCTGTCCTGACGAGTTTTATTGGCTCTCTCTACTCTTCCTTTGACTTGAGAGCTATTTGCCGAGATAAGCTCAATACCTAAATCGTGAAGTACACGACCAAACTGGGTTAACCCTCTGTTTTTTGGACGCTCATTATTGACCCGAAAAATCGAATGTTTGCCACTGTAAAACGTAACTGGTTTGACGTACTCAGCGATATAATTTCTTGTTTAAATCATATAATCAAACGCGGATTCTGTATCACTAAACCGCAACTGCATGATAAGACTCGTCGCATCATCTACAAACACGAGCAAGCAACACTTGGGACTTCCACCTTCGAACCAATCATGATGAGAGCTATCTATCTGGATCAGTTCACCTAAACAATCTCTTCGCTATCTTGGCTGGTGAATTCGTGGTTTTCGTTTCGCATGCGGCACCCATAGTCCGTCCGCAATCATCCATTGTCGAAGAGTTTCTTTAGAGACGCACAAATTATGATCTTCAGATAGTTTTTCGCAGGCAAATGTCGGGGCAAAATCTGCATAGTATGTCCGAACAACCTCTGGCACTTCTGCTCTCAACGTTTCTGGAAGTTTATTGTTGCTTGGTTGCCCTCTAGAACCATGAACCAGACTGGACACCCCATACAATTTTAGCTTTGCTAACAAACGCCTGACCTGCCTAGGTAAGATATCCAATATCTGGGCAGCATCTACTTGGCTGAGTCGATGCTCTAGAACATCTTGTAGTACTTTGAATCGATTTATATCTTTGTCGCTCATAAGTATCAGCATCGGTTAAAGCACTCTTTTTCACCCATCTTTCAAGCATAAGAGGACATTTCTAAATGGCTCAAACAGGACATTACTACATTGCTTCTACACAATGCCAGCACACGGATGTGCTGTCATTGCTGGTCATTGTTGTGCTGAATACGAAGGTTACGCTTTGCGTGTCAAGGGCTGCGGAGCATTCCTTGCGGCGCAGCCGGCGCCCCGGCAAAACGACATCAAGAGTTATAGTGTTGGCACTTTCAGGAAAAAAACAACTTTAATTCACTATCAACTGCAAAAAATTGAGTTTAGTGGTAAATACAAAATTTATTGTTCAGAACGCTGATTAACGCGCTGCATCAACTTTTCAGCCGACTCCACTCGCTCAGAATATCGGTCTACGAAATAGTCTTTGTTGCCTCGCAGTAATAGAGTGAACTTCATCAACTCCTCCATGACATCCACAATGCGATTGTAATAGCCCGACGGCTTCATGCGGTCGTTGTCATCAAATTCCAGAAATGCTTTTGCCACTGAAGACTGATTGGGAATAGTCACCATGCGCATCCAACGACCCAACTGGCGCAGCTGCTTCACCACGTTGAAAGACTGCGAACCACCGCATACTTGCATTACTGCCAGGGTTTTACCCTGAGTCGGGCGCACAGCACCCAGAGATAGCGGTACCCAATCTATCTGGCTTTTGAAAATTGAAGTCATGGAGCCATGGCGTTCCGGCGAGCACCACACCTGCCCTTCTGACCAGGTCATCAATTCCCGCAGTTCTTGCACCTTGGGATGATCGGCATCTTCCGTATCTGTTTGCGGTAATCCTTGTGGATCAAAGATTTTCACCTGCGCCCCAAAATGGGCCAGGATGCGTGCGCATTCGGCAATCACCAGGCGACTGAAAGAACGTTCCCGCAACGAACCATGCAGCAACAAAAAGCGCGGTGGATGGGCAAGCTCCACAGGTTGGCACTTTTCAAACGTGGGAATATCTAGCTGAGACATGTCCATGTTTGGCAAACTCGTGTCTTTGATTTCAATTGTCTTGTTGTTCAAACCTATTGCGCCCCTAAATTTGCCAGTTGCTCAATGAGAGTTTTCTGATCAGGCTGTGACCTTGCGATTTCCACTAAAGCCTGAACTCGCGTTTTGATTTGTTCAATACAGTCCAAAAACGCCTGTTTCTTTTGTTCATCGGAGCCTTGCAACTTGGACGGATCCGCTAGCCCCCAGTGCACTTTAGTGGATTTACCAAACCACAAAGGACAGGTTTCCCCGGCTGCCGAATCACAAACAGTAACCACCAAATCCGGTGCAAAGTCTTCGAATTCATCCCAGGATTGGCTTTGCAAGCCATCCACGGCATAGCCAGTTTCCTGCAAGTATTGCAACGATAGAGGGTGTACTTCGCCAGCGGGTTGACTACCCGCGCTACGGGCTTCAATTATGCCCTGAGCATGATGGTTGGTGATTGCCTCAGAGAGAATGCTGCGGCAACGATTGTGAGTGCAGATATAGAGTATTTTCATCAATTTTCCAATTAACAAGAGCCGGATTGAGCTTGCAGACGAGCCAGGGCGTCCTCATAAAAGCTAAGGTTATCTTGGGCAGACAAGGCCAAAACCTGCTTTGCCCACTGGGGCAGTTGTGGGTGTACCTTATAGAACACCCACTTGCCGCGACGTTCATCTTGCACAATCTGACACTTTCTCAAGCCAGCAAGATGACGTGAAATTTTCGGCTGCTCCAGCTGCAAGGCTCGCATCAGATCGCAGACACAAGCCTCCCCGGTTTCCTGAATAAGCAACAGAGACTTTAACCGGGTGTCGTCAGCAAGGCATTTATAAAAAGAAAGTGGGTTCATACTCGAAAGATAAACTTTAAAACACATTCGAAATTTCACATATATGAATATTCATATATATTTACACAAAGGTCAATCATCATTTTTTGTTTTTACTAGCTGGCGTAAAAACACCCGCAGAACAGCCTTGCGGTTTAAGCAGCAGAAACGATTTAACTTGAGCGAGATTTAATGTGCTTAATCTCGTCTTCTTCAATACCTAAGCTTCGTAAAAAGCGGGTATGCCCTTCTGGCTGAGCCCGTTCAAATGCCTGATGCCACAACCACATATCATCATCAGTCATCCCTGACTCACGTAAGATAGCTACCCACTGCTGTTTAGACATGATGTAGTCAGGTGCCATCATTTGCGGCGCTTGCAGCAAATTAAGCACTCTTTGCTGCTGTTGTTTTAACTGGGTTATCTGCTCAGCCAGAAAGTGAAAATGGGACTGCAACAAAGTTGCGCTATCACCATGGGACAGCAAAAGCGTTTTAATCTTATCGAGGCCTATCCCGGCATCACGGTAATCACATATTTGTTTTAATCTGGCCCGGTCACCCTCGCTATACAGGCGATACCCCGCGGCAGAGCGCCCCGACGGAGACAACAATCCGAGTTTGTCGTAGTGCAGCAGCGTGCCTCGGGATAATCCAAACTGTTTGGCCAGTTTTCCTATGCTATACATACCACTCCGGCTTTGATTTATCGGGTTCAGCAATGTTCACTCGCGCCCAATCAGTGGCCAATAATGACTCTGAATAATGGCGATGCACCAGCTTTTGACTGTTTTCCAGCAAATCGCTATTGGCTGCCAGAAAATCTGACCAGTTAATGCAGGCCTGCTCAGTCATACGCCAGGCGATTTCCTTCACCATAAACCAGCTCAGAGTTTTATGATACTTTTGCGCGGCCCCCAAGGACGTGGCATACCGTTTAATACCATCCAGAATGCGTTGCATTGCAACCTCTTGCTCAAAGCGCTGCAACTGTAGAAAGGCCAACTTCAAGTGCCCAACATGGTCAAACTGTTCAGCAGGTAGCGTGCAGTCCTCTAGCTGGGTGATAAATAACGTCTCTTGTGGGCTTAGGTTTAGCATCAGCATCATCTCCTCATCAGTTAACGACGAGCAGTATCAACTGTACAGCGATGATCAGGTCAAGCGGCAAACTGATAATAAATAAAACCCAATAACGCTAGAGTAAACAAACCTGCCACCTGATATTTATAGCGTTTTATTACGCGCCCTGCAGCGGGCCCGATATAATAAACCAGCAGCGCCAAACCGAAATAACGCGCGCCTCTGGCGATAATGGCAGCCAGTAAAAACAACAGAAATGGATATTGGGCAATACCCGCACCTAGCATTGCCACCTGAAACGGGATTGGGGTTACCCCAACGGCAAGAATATAGATAAAACCCTGTGATTCGATTTCACCAATCACTTGCTCAAAAGTCTCCTGCGAACCAAACAGGCCGTATAACTGTGTGGCCCATTGCTCATAAAACAGTGCGCCCACAAAGTACCCTGTTACCGCTCCCAACAAACAGCCCAACAAGGCACAGCCTGCCAACCACCAGATTTTATCGCGATTGTGGTGCATCAGTGGGATTAAAATGGCTTCCAGAGGGATTGGAATAATGATGGATTCCAGAAATGACAGTAATGTCAAAACCGGAAAAACTACTTTTGAATGAGCTAGCTCGAGCAGCTTGGCAGCAAGTGATTGTTTAACTTTTTTCATCAATTATGACTTTGCTCTTAGTTTGCTGAATGCGTTTAAAAGTAACAAACACATTCCACCAGCAATCACCCCTACCAGCAGTGAATTCAGCAGTGAAATGAGCCCTTGCCATAAGGCTCCAGTTCCCACAAAACCTGACACCATATTTAGTAGTGCTTCTTCAAAATGATGCAAAACAGGAATATCGTGTACCAAAATTCCGCCCCCCACCAAAAACATGGCAAGGGTGCCAATCACCGACAGTGACTTCATTAAAAACGGCGCAAAAGATAGTAAAAACTGACCGAGGCGTTGTTTAAAACTGTTGCCCGTTTCCAGCAGATATAGTCCTAAGTCATCGAGCTTAACGATACCGGCCACTAAACCATACACGCCCACGGTAAAGGCCACAGCTAAACCGCTCAAAACCAGAATTTGATTGAGCATGGGTGAGGTTTGAACACTGCCCAATACAATAACGATGATTTCTGCCGACAGGATAAAATCTGTGCGAATAGCCCCTTTGATCTTTTGCTTTTCCAGTCTTTCTAAATCGGCCTTGTTGGCTTTAACCTGATTGAGAAAGTCCTGCGCTTCTTGCTCGGCTTGTTGTTTGTGAAACAGCTTATGAAAGACTTTTTCGAAACCTTCGAAACACAAATAAAGACCACCGATCACCAACAAAATAACAATTAAGGGTGGATAGATAGCGCTAATTAACAGTGCCGATGGCACTAAGATGAGTTTATTGAGAAACGACCCTTTAGCAACCGCCCATACCACCGGGAGTTCCCTGTCTGCTTTAACACCCGAGACTTGCTCAGCATTCAGTGCCAAATCATCGCCTAACACTCCTGCGGTTTTCTTGGCAGCTACTTTCGACATTACCGCGACATCGTCTAGAATCGTGGCAATGTCATCAATCAAAGCTAATAAGCTACTGGCAGCCATGGTGTGTTCCTGTGATAAAGAGTGATTATTGTTTATGCCACACCAACATCAAGTTGTTGGCTGGCATAGTGATAACTTCTGAAAGCTGTAAACCCGATGCTGCAACCCAGCCACGCAATTCATCTATATCGCGATAACCGCCATACCCCTCCGAAAGTAAGTGCTGATGAAATGCCAGGTTACTTTCACTACTGAACTGCCCCTTTTCCGTAAAGGGGCCGTATTGGCAAAAGACGCCTCCCAAAGGCAGATGTTGCGCTACCAGTGACATTAACAACTGCACCTCATCTTTTTGCATAATGTGGGCAGTATTAGCAGTATAGATGGCATCAAAATCGCCTTCTGGCCAGGGATCTGCTCCAATACGCAAGGTAACCGGTAACTTCAGGTTTTGTGCGTTAGTGTCCTGAATCCAGGCAATAATGCTGTCGTGATTTTGTATAACATCTGAGGTGTGCCATAAGAGATTCGGCAATTGTGGTGCGAAACAGCTGGCGTGTTGTCCGGTGCCAGAGCCAATCTCCAATAATTGTTGGCTGTCTTTTAGCAATCGCTGTAACTGCTCAAGTATGGGTAAACGATTGTTCTCGCAAGCCTGACTGAATCGCTTTTGCATGTTCCACTGCTCCCTGGATTTGAGTTACACCGCTACAGAGGTTAGCGCACTCGCAGGCACACCGCTATGAAATTTAAAATCTTCATCGGGTGAAGCAATAAGTTCAGCCTCGATTTTGCCAAAATAAGCCACCTTTTCAGAAATATCTCCCCCGGCAATTTCTTCTGCAAGCGTCAGATAGTCTTGATAATGACGGGCCTCAGAGCGAAGCAGTGATACGTAAAACTCTCCCAGTCTTTGGGAAACATGAGGGGCGAGTTTGGCAAAGCGCTCGCAAGAGCGGGCTTCGATATAGGCACCACAAATCAGCTTATCAATAAAAGCATCCGGCTCGTGATTTTTGGTGTGGGACAGCATGCCTTTAGCATAGCGACTGGAGCTGATGTAATCGTACTCAAAGCCCATCTCATCAATGATTTCCAGCACCTGATAAAAGTGATGCAGCTCTTCTTTGATGAGCAATACCATTTTCTCTATCAAAGCCTGGCTATAAGGTTTATCCCCTCTTGGGATCATGGACTTATTCAGCTTATTGTGCTCTGCAAGCACCCGCCAATCCCCTTGTTTGCGATAAGTAAAATCCTCAAAGGGCTTCAGCCAGTTGAGTAAATCTTGGGTACTTTGTGGATCAACGGCATATTTGCGGATCAATAACATCGCCGATTGCGCCGCTTTTAACTCACACACAAGGTGGTCCAACAAAACAGTCTTTAAATTTTCCGGCTTGATGGCTTCATCCAACCAGGCTTGTGGCGTCTCGCATTGCAGGAAGCATTGAATGGGAGCGAGCAGCTCCTGATATTTTTCTAACATGGTATTCAATAAGAGGAATGTGTTGTGTTTGAACTTAGATGCCAACGGCTGGCGCAACTGTACCTTATGGGCTACACAAATACCAGAGCAAAGCATCGGTCAAAAATAACACCAAAAAACTCTCTTTTCAGAATAAATCTGTTGACGATTCACAATAAACCGATGAAAATCAAAGCAACTGTTAACATTTTGTTAACCTGGTGATAACAAGGGGTTAAAATGGTACTAAATCATTTATGGGGCATTTACGCGCATCCGAGAGAAGAATGGCACACCATCGAAAAACGCCACGAAAGCTATCGGTTTAGCCTTTCTCATATTGCAATCATTACCATCATTCCGGCCATCATGGCATGGTTTTCTGCTGCGAAATTGGGTTGGAGTATTGGTGTCGGTGAACGCATATTCCTGAGTTCGTCCGAAGCCGTAATCATGGCGTTTATCATTTATAGCGTGTTACTGGCAGGCATCTTTGGTTTAACCTACATCATCCACTACATGGGCAAACACTACGATTCTAATCCCAGTTGGGCACAATCACTGGAGCTGGCGTCTTACACCGCAACCCCTTTGTTTATGTCGGGATTAGCGGCTTTTTATCCTGAGTTGTGGTTTTTCAGTTTTGTTGCCATGGGCGCACTGGCCTACTCTATTTATCTACTCTATGTCGGTACGCCAATTATTATGCGCATTCCAGTAGAAGAAGGATTTGTCTATGCCAGCTCCATTGTGACGGCAGCCATCCTGCTACTGGTAGCCACCATGATAGCCACAGTAATCGCCTGGGGATGGTTGTTCCATCCGATTTACTCATGATGTAAATTACCTTGATTCGATACAAATATGCCAGTCGATGTGACTGGCATTTTTTATGCGTTAAATGATTGCTAACCTAATTCAACTCTTCGCATGTTACTGTAGCGACATTAGTGTACTCAACCGAAGAAAATTGATTTGTGCAGCTATACTTCTCACCTGTATAGGTTTTGGACAACGCCAGCATTACCGCTGAATAGATATCAAATTTGTGTTGCCACTGTGTAGAAGTGATATCGGCGGGTAACCGGGTTTTAACCTTAAAACCCGTTTCCGAATTTTCAATTTCGTAATCATTGAGAGTCTGGCAGGCCCCCTCGCGAAATTGGCATATATCGAAAAGAGTATCATCTTCTCGAATGACGATGATAACGCCAAAATGCGTGTGCTCGGAGTTGTATTCGGGGCTGGTCAATAGCTCAATTAGGCTGCTTCGGAACTGATATTTAAATTCACCGCGAGCAAACTCTTTGATCTTGTCATACAACTCCTCATCATCATGTTCAACAAAGGAATTGTCTGGTTCCGCCTGTGCATCTGCCTCAGTATCATTGCTCTCTTCCGAGACTCCGGTTCTTAACAAGTCGGCATTCAAGATGGCATCAGCTAATGAATACACCAGCTTGCCGGGTTCAATATCGAAATCATTGAAGATCACAAAGCTAAGCTTATTGCTTTGAGTGTAGGTTTGTACCTCAACATTCTCGCCACTTTCGGAAACAAAGGAATGTGACGTCGCCCAACAGGTATTAGCCAGTAGCAGGTGCAAACATAGAATCACAAAGGAAGATTTTAAACGCATCTGTTAGTCCTTTAAAAAATGGGTCAGATCCAGTGACCGATACAAATAGGGTATTTTTTATACCAGTTGTGATATTGAAAATCAAACCCGATTAAAGGGCTATCAGCAAATTGGGATAAATACAGATAACCCTCCGAAGTCAGTGACTTCGGGTGTAAGGGGAAATGTTAAAATGAATAGACAACGTCAGCCAGCTTAATCGAGAAATTCCAGTAAGGTATCCAGTCCACCAAATCGAATTGCCACCGATGCCTTCTCTCCCACAACGGGTTTGGCGTGATAGGCCACACCGAATGCAGCTTCTGCCATCATCACCAGGTCGTTTGCGCCATCCCCCACGGCAATGGTTTGTGATGCTGGCACATGGTAGTGCTCTGCCAGGCGTTTAAGGGTTGCGGCTTTGGCATTGGCATCTATTACCTCGCCAATGACCTTGCCTGTTAATTTACCATCAGCCACTTCCAGCACGTTAGACACGGCCTCACACAGGTTAAGTCGCTCTTTAAGATAGTCGGCGAAAAAGGTAAAGCCACCGGATGCGATAGCAATCTTCCACTGATGTTGCTGCATCACATGCACTAATTTAGATAAACCAGGCATAAGCGGTAAACGATCACGGATGCCTTGCAATAGCGTTACATCAACTCCCTGCAAACAAGCTACGCGATTGTACAAGCTCTCTCTAAAATCCAGTTTACCTTGCATGGCCAGCTCGGTAATTTCCGCTACTTTATCTCCGAGTCCCGCCAGCTTCGCTATTTCGTCGATGCACTCTACAGCAATTAGTGTGCTGTCCATGTCCATCACCATCAAACCACCCTCTTGTAGCTTTGGTGGTTGTTGCACAAGGGCAAGTTCGACATGCAAACGGTTAGCAAGCTGGGCAATTTTTGAATTCAAGCTATTATCAAATGTCTTGCTCAAATGCGCTTTGGCTACGACTCCTTCACCACTGACTTTTGGGGACACTTGCCAGGATTGAATAGTTAATTCCGCAAACTCAGTATTGATTTGCTGTAGTTTTTCCAGATTCAGACCTTCCCCCAACACCACCAACTTGCTCAGTGTCTCGCTCGTTTGCGCTTTATTGTCCGTCTCTGATAACGGAAACACTGTGGAATCAATGGTTTTTTGCGATTCAAACAGCAGTTCAAAGGGCGAGAGTTTGTAGATTGTGCTGTTGGCGTTTGCCAGGGTTTCTAACAAGCTAAAATCAAGAAATTGCTGCGCGGTCAAATTGGCCAGATACAATGTTTTCGGTCCCGGATAAGTTTTTGCTAAATTCTACTCTTTTATGCGGTTTATGATACTCTGAAATTCAGAATTATCGGGAATATCTCATAAAGCGATTAACAAATTATGGCGCTGGTTGAAATACTGACGGAACAACAACGCAAGAAACGGGGCTGGAAGCGGGTTTTTAATCTGTTGCTTGTGGCATCCTTGCTGATTGTGGGTGTTTATCTGTATGTGGTTGAGCAGCATTACCAAATCAGCAAATGGCATACTTGGGTAGATAACCGTGGCCAGCAATTTACAGCACAATACAGCACCATTCTCGGTGACGCACTAGCCAAACAAGGGACGGCCAGACTTGAGCCCATCATTAGCAATATCTCGCAGCAACCGGGAGTGATTGAGGTTGTACTATTTTCACCCGATGGTCTGGCAATTAACAACGATACCTGGCTCACTAGCCAACACCTGCTCTACAATCACCGGGATTCATCCCCGCAAATCTATGTTGAGGAACTTTGGGCCAATGAACAATTACAAGGTTACTTGCGCATTACCCTCAACCGCCAACACCTGATACAAGCATTAATGCCAGTGGTTCAGGCCAGTTATCGCCCCTTTATTATTGCCGGCGTTCTTTTGTTAATTTTGGGCATGTTAGCAGGACGACGGTTCGCCCTGTGGCACTACAAAAACCGTTAACCCGGCGTTAAAAACAGCTCTTTAAAGTTGCTGGTTGTTTGCGAGCTGATGGTGTCTACATCCACTTCTAATAGCTTCGCCAAGACTTGCGCAACTAATACCACTTTTTCAGGTTCGTTGCGCTGCCCTTGATAGCCAGAAAGGGGCATGGTGGGAGCATCGGTTTCTAGTAATAAATGCTGCACACCAACCGCTTTAATGGCTTTTCGGGTTTTCTCAGAGCGCTCATAGGTAATGGTGCCTCCTATCCCTAATTTGAAGCCCATCTTTACGTATGACTGAGCCACATGAGCACTACCAGAAAAGGCGTGAACAACCCCCTTTAAGTCAGGATAAGCTTTTAAAATCCGAATGATATCGTTATGGGACTTTCGGTGGTGCACGATTACCGGCAAAGAGAATTGCTGTGCTAACTCCAGCTGTTGTTCGAAGACGCTCATCTGAACTTCGGGCTCTACGGCGATAGCAAAGTCCAACCCAATCTCACCCAAGGCCACACATTTTTTGTCATCGCTACTCGCTCGTAAAGCGTCTTGTAATAATGTCAGCTGATGCTGGTGATCTGAAGTTAAAAACCAAGGGTGCAGGCCCAAACCATAATAAATATCATCATACTGTTGCGCTACAGCTTGCACACGTGAAAAGTAACGGACTTCGGTGCCGGGAATAAGCAGCCCTGATAAACCTTTTTGCCTGGCAACTTGCCACACTGCATCTCTGTCGTGGTCAAATTCGGGAAAATCCAGATGGCAATGGCTGTCAATCACAAGGCATTCGCCTAAGGCATCAGGCGCTGTTTAGTCCACTGTCCTTGTGCTTGAGAGAAACTGATACGGTTATGGAGTCGGTCCGGGCCACCTTGCCAGAACTCAATTTCATGCGGAATGACGCGAAATCCACCCCAGAATTTTGGCAAGGTTAAATTACCTTGGGAGAAGCGTTGGCGGGTTTCCTCTAACTTTTGCAGTAACATTTGTCGTGAAGACACAGGACGACTCTGAGCAGAAGCCCAAGCGGCTAATTGACTGCCTTTAGGACGACTGAGGAAGTATTTAGTGGCGTCAGCAACGGACACCCGCTCCGCCGTACCACAAATTTTCACCTGACGTTCCATATAGTGCCAGGGAAAGTGCAGACTTATTTTGTTGTTGTGTTCCAACTCGATGGCTTTGCGACTTTCCAAGTTGGTGTAAAACACAAACCCACCCTGACTTACGTCTTTGAGCAATACAATGCGCTGCGAAGGCTGACCGGAGTTGTCTACTGTTGCCACCGTCATAGCGGTGGGATCTGGAATGCCCGCATCAATGGCGCTTTGTAACCAATCATCAAATATCTGAAAAGGGTCATCGCCCAATTCGCTTAAATCCGATTGATGGTTACAATAATCTCTTCGAATATCCGCCAAAGACATAAGCTCACCTGTTTATTGTTTACAAATCATCATAGCCGAGGCTGCGTAGCGCCCTGTCATCATCTGACCAATTGGATTTCACCTTGACCCACAACTCCAGAAAGACTTTGGTATCAAACAGATTTTCCATATCCTGACGAGCTTCGACACCAATGCGTTTCAGCTGGGCGCCACCCTTGCCAATGATCATGGGCTTTTGAGAATCGCGCTCTACCAGGATTAATCCGTTTATTTGAAAAACGCCGTTTTCAGCCATCTTAAACTGTTCTATTTCTACGGTAACCGAGTAAGGAAGTTCATCTCCAGTAAAACGCATAAGTTTTTCGCGAATAATCTCAGCCGCCATGAAGCGCTGAGAGCGGTCGGTGATGTAATCTTCAGGGAAATAGTGCTCTGATTCAGGTAAGGTCTGGAAAATTTCGCGGCGCAACTCTTCGACTGCCGTACCTTGTTTGGCCGAAACCGGAATAATTTTTTCAAACTTGTACTTTTCCACCAGCACTTTGAAGTGGGGTAATAGCTCGTCTTTGTCTTTGATTTTGTCAGTTTTATTGATCACTAACCAACAAGGTACGAAGGCGTGTTTGATTTTATCCAGCACCAGCTCGTCTTCTTCAGTCCAGCGAGTTCCTTCCACTACGAACAGCACCAAGCCCACATCGCCCAAAGAGCTGCTGGCTGCGCGGTTCATCATGCGATTTATGGCGCGTTTTTCATCCTTGTGAAGTCCCGGTGTATCTACATAGATAGCCTGCTTATTATCCTCTGTATCAATCCCCATAATTCGGTGTCGGGTGGTTTGTGGCTTGCGCGAGGTGATACTGATCTTCTGACCTAAGATTTTATTCAGCAGTGTAGATTTACCGACATTAGGGCGGCCAACAATAGCCACCATGCCGCAATAAGCATTATTCAATTTCTAGTTTCCTGATCACTTTTTTGGCGGCATCTTGTTCCGCTTTGCGTCGACTGGCCCCTTCACCTTCCACCAGATAGTTTAGCTCTTGCACTTTACAACTGACGAAAAAGCGCTGGTTATGAGACTTACCTTTTATTTGCGTTACTTCGTATTCAGGTAGAGGTAAATGCTTCGCCTGCAAATATTCCTGCAAACGAGTTTTGTTGTCCTTGGGATGATAGTTAGGATCCAGTTTCACCAATTTGCTTTCCAGCCAGGCAAGCACCACTTTTTCTGATTGGGTCATACCGGCTTCCAGGTAAATCGCACCAATCAGGGCCTCAACGGCATCGGATAAAATTGAATCTCGCGCAAAACCACCGCTTTTCAGTTCTCCGGGCCCAAGCAGGATCACCTCGCCCAAGTCCATCTGCCGGGCGACATCGGCAAGGGTTTCCCCTTTAACCAACGAGGATCGCATACGGGTAAGTTTGCCTTCTGGCTGCTCCGGAAAACGGTTGTAGAGATACTTGGCAACAATAAATCCCAGAATTGAATCACCCAGATATTCAAGGCGTTCGTTATGCATATTACCAGCGCTGCGATGAGTTAGCGCCTGTATTAAAAGCGCTCTGTCCTGGAACTGATAACCAAGGCGCTTAGTGAGTTGATTAAAACGGATGTCATCCATTTACTGAATACCACCAACCCGTGAAAAACGAACCCCGGTGGGCACAAAGCCTGGCAACCAGCTGTCTTCTTCACGCTCAAACTCAAAGCTTATCCAGATAGCAACCGCTTTACCTACCAGATTTTCCTCTGGTACAAAGCCCCAGAAACGACTATCGCGACTGTTGTCTCGGTTATCTCCTAAAACAAAATACTGACCTTCTGGCACCAGCCACTCGTTAATGGCGGTTCCGGGTTGGTCGTAATAAGCCATTTCCATCGCGGGTCTGTCAGGATTTTGCAGTATCTGGTGGGAGTGCTCACCAAAAGATTCAGTAAATTTATTCAGACGGCTGAAGTGAAAAGCAAATTCGTTGTTGTTTTCAAACTTGAGATCGATTGGCTTTAATGGACACACATCGCCCTCGGGGCATGCTTCCTGTATGTAAACCCGCTTATTGCGGTATACCACCCGGTCTCCGGGTAAACCCACCACCCGTTTGATGTAATCAATCATGGGATCTTCCGGATACTTGAACACCACAACATCACCACGCTCAGGTTTGCCCACATCATAAAACTGCTTGCGTGCTACCGGATCTTTCAGCCCGTAAGTAAATTTTTCCACCAAGATAAAATCCCCCACTAACAGCGTTGGCATCATTGAACCTGATGGGATCTGGAATGGTTCATATAAGAATGAGCGCAGCACCAGTACAAAGGCAATTACCGGGAAAATCTGCTGTGCGGTATCCACAATGGAGGGAATAGGCGCAATTTGTTTCAATGTTTCATCATCAATGGCATTGCTGGTATTGGCTCTGGCAATCGCCAGTTTTTCCTTGCGCTTGGGTGCCCACAATAGCGCATCGGCTAACCAAATAAGGCCACTGGCCACGGTTAGCACCACCAAAAAAATCGAAAAATAATTGGCCATTTAACTGTCCACCTTGAGTACGGCTAAAAACGCATCTTGTGGCAATTCCACATTACCTACCTGTTTCATGCGCTTTTTCCCTTCTTTTTGTTTTTGTAGAAGTTTCTTCTTACGGCTCACATCACCACCGTAACACTTTGCAGTTACGTTCTTACGCAGCTGCTTAACCGTGCTGCGCGCCACAATGTGGTTGCCAATGGCTGCCTGGATGGCAATATCAAACATCTGTCTTGGGATCAGCTCTTTGAGTTTGTCTACCAGATCTCGACCGCGATACTGGGCATTGTCTTTATGGGTGATAATGGCCAAAGCATCAACGCGCTCAGCATTGACCAGAATATCCAGTCGTACCATGTCCGCTTCCTGGAAACGCTTAAAATTGTAGTCCAATGAAGCGAAACCGCGACTGGTGGATTTCAATCGGTCGAAAAAGTCCAATACCACTTCAGCCATGGGCAGATCGTAGGTTACAGCAACCTGATTACCATGATAGACCATGTTAGTTTGCATGCCGCGCTTTTCCACACACAAGGTAATGACATTACCCAGATATTCTTGTGGTACCAAGATATTGGCTTCCACGATTGGCTCGCGAATGCTTTGTATATCGTTTACCACTGGCAGTTTAGAAGGGTTATCAACCTTGACGATTTCACCTTTAGTGGTTTCGACTTCGTAGATTACCGTAGGTGCCGTCGTGATAAGATCCAGATCGTATTCGCGCTCAAGACGCTCCTGAATGATCTCCATGTGTAGCATGCCGAGGAAACCGATACGGAAACCAAAGCCCAGAGCCGTTGAACTCTCTGGTTCATAATACAAAGATGCATCATTAAGGCTAAGTTTCGCCAGCGCGTCGCGGAAATCTTCATAATCGTCGGAACTGATGGGGAACACACCGGCATAAACCTGAGGTTTAACCTTCTTAAAACCGGGCAACGCAACATCTGACGGGTTTTTCGCCAGGGTGATGGTGTCCCCCACTGGCGCACCGTGGATCTCTTTAATCCCCGCTACCACAAAACCTACTTCGCCCGTTCTTAACACGCCGGTATCAGTGGCCTTTGGCGTAAATATCCCCACCCGGTCTAACTGGTGAGTCTGACCGTTGGACATGATTTGAACCTTGTCACCTTTTTTCAGTTCACCGCTCACCACTCTCACCAGCGATACCACACCTTGGTAGTTGTCGAACCAGGAATCCACAATAAGGGCTTTCAGCGGGCCATCGGTATCTCCCTCAGGCGGCGGAATTTGATTAACAATGACTTCCAATACATCGTCAATACCGATGCCAGTTTTAGCGGAACAGCGCACCGCATCCATGGCTTCAATACCCACTATGTCTTCAATTTCTTGTGCGACTTTTTCTGGGTCAGCTTGAGGCAAGTCGATTTTATTCAGAACAGGTACTACTTCCATATCCATTTCAATAGCGGTATAGCAGTTAGCCAGCGTTTGGGCTTCTACGCCCTGCCCGGCATCCACTACCAACAAAGCACCCTCACAAGCAGCCAACGACCGAGATACTTCATAGGTGAAATCCACGTGTCCAGGCGTGTCGATGAAGTTAAGCTGATAGGTTTCCCCGTCTTTGGCGGTGTAATTCAGCGTTACACTTTGTGCTTTAATGGTGATACCACGCTCTCTTTCGAGATCCATGGAATCCAAAACCTGTTCGGCCATTTCACGCTCAGTCAGGCCACCGCAGTGTTGAATTAAGCGGTCAGATAATGTGGATTTGCCGTGATCGATGTGGGCAATGATGGAAAAGTTACGAATATGCTTTAACTGCATTGAATAAAATACTACCTACAAATAAACGTCGGATTTCGGGGAGTTTTACACTTGTTTGGCGACTCTCTACCCGAAAAAAGTCAATATGGATTTTTTCAGGCGGCGATTTTACTAATTTCCGTCAAGGAAAGCGAATTTAACCGCGTAGTTTGCGTAAATAATCGTGTCAATTTTGAACAAATTGCTATTTTAACGGTGAGAAAAGATGCTTAGGGCGTAGAAACGAACTTAACCGGCGTTTCATCTTGCTCAAAGACTTGCAAAATCTCAGGTTCAGTCAGTTCAAAGTGATGCTGCTGAATTAAAAAGCGCAGCAGTGGAAACCACAATGTCGCAGCACCTACACTGCTAGCCACCAGCACAAGCTCGGAAATACCCGGTATGAACGAGCTAAGTACCGAGGCCACCAGCACCAGGATGAGAATTGGCACAAAGTAGATTGCAAAAGCGAGTTTTAGCAATAGTGCATCTGGCAGGCCTATTTTTATTTTTTGCCCAACACGCAGTGCCAGGTTAGATTTTAAACGCAAATTTTCCGGTTTAGGAGCCAGGTAACGAGCCAATAAACCGGTACCGCAATGACTGCTTTGCTCACAACCATCACAGGTATTTTTGATTTTGGTAGACACCTCGACAATACCGTCTTTGCAATCTATCACTGTGGCGATTTCTTCCTGCACCTTTTATCTCGCTTTACATTAACGGGCAGGACCGACAGAGGCGGCAATGCGATTCGCCGTTTCAGGCGGAATTTTTCCTATAACCGTCACCATTATGTTGCCGTTGGTGAGAGACAATAAGGTATCAGAACCATGTCGCAACCAGCCACCATCTTGCACCGCGCCTTCGTCTTTACTGATGTAGACCGAGACATCCACCAAACCATCACTGAGCATTACATACTCTACAACATCGCGGGAAGCACTAAGCCGACGGCGATCCTTTTGAGTGATTTCCATGCCTGTAGGGATAAAGTTTAGCTGCCAGGAAAACTGCAATTGGTTGTTATCTGGTAAAGATGAAATTTCTGGCAGGCGAGATTGTTCAATTTTATCGAAGTACTCGTCAGGCTCTTCAGTGACTTCCAGAGAGGTTACTTGCAGCTGTTCCAACAAATCACCTTGAGCATTGTTAACATCCATTTTCAACAACAATCCGGTTTCCTGATCTAGCCACAAGGTGGTGTTATAGCGACTGCCATCTTCACTAACGATACGTATTTGCTGTGCCGCCCTGCCTGATATTCGGGTGCGTCCCACCACAACGAAACTATAAGCCTCGGCGAGTTCTATGGGTGACTCAAAAAAGGTCAAGGGAACCGGGCCATTAATGTGGCTGGATTGCAAACTAAAAGGCACGCTATTAGGTTCAAAGAAACTCACTTTATCGCCAATGCGGAAAATCTCACTGCCGGGTCCATTGAGCTGACTAAGATGCTCCATCGAAATGCCATCTACTAGTCCATGGCGCCAGGTGTAGGGACGGGTTTCAGCATTGCCCCGAGTCACCACAAAGGAGATGGTGAAATTTAATTCGTGTAAGGCATCTCGAAACTTTTGTAACCAAACCTCAGCGCTATTGGCGGAATAGCTTACCCCGTCAATCACCTTTCCTTGTAAGGCAAAACCGGGTAGAGAAAATAACAGTGCACACAACACCAGCACTCGTAAAAACATCGATACTCCAAAAACGAAAAAGGCCGATATACTCGGCCTATTATTATAACAATTCTTGCAACAAGCTTGGCAATATTAACAGCAAGGTTATTTTTGCTCTTCACCTTCAGGAGTTGCTTCTGTCTCTTTCTCTACAGCAGCTTTATCATCTGAGGTTTTAAGCATCATTCTCTGTTGATGGTCAGCAAAAAGCGCGTTTAATTTGCGACGCTGCTCTGCAACATCCGCCTTCGGAACCGCTCTGTCTTGCGACAAGCTTACAGGCGACATACCACTTTGAATACCAGTAATGGCTTTAACCGGGGCGATATTCAGGTCAGAATCTTGTGTGGTTTGGTTAAACTGTTGATAACCCAAAATTACGGCAACAGCGACTGAAGCGGCGATAGCGAATTGACCACCTTGTCTGAATAGTGGCACTACATTGCCCCACAGAGGGATGTTTTTGGTCTTGCGCTCGGCTTTTGGCGCAACAATCGCGGGCTCTTTTTCAATCGCTTCTGCAACCGCATCGGCAATGTTCAGATTCAACGAATCTGGCAATTCATTCCGAAGACCATCTTTAATCAGATGGTAGCTCTGCCATCGGGCTGCCAAATCGGCGTCGCTTGCTAACTCATCCAGCAATTTGCTGTCGGTTTGCTCGCCATCCACGAGTGCAGATAAATTTTCAATTTTGGACTGCGTCATATTGCCTCTTCGCTTTTATATTCTTCCGATATCTTGCGCTGTTTCCACCAGCTGCATTATCCTGCCACTGAGCCATTAATGGGCGTCAAGTAATGGCTGGATTTCCTTATCTATTGCTTCACGAGCTCTGAATATCCGCGACCGCACTGTCCCAACCGGACACTGCATGACACTGGCGATTTCTTCGTAGCTCATGCCTTCAATTTCTCTCAAGGTAATTGCCATTTTTAAATCTTCTGGCAATTGTTCTACCGTACTAAACAAAATCCGTTTTATTTCATCTGAGAGCATTTCCCGCTCAGGCGTGGAATTCTCTCTTAAAGCATCACTGCCATCGTAAAAGTCTGCTTCCTCTGCGTCAACATCATTTGCAGGTGGTTTACGACCTTGCGCCACTAAATAGTTCTTGGCGCTATTCACTGCGATGCGATACAACCAAGTGTAAAAAGCACTTTCGCCTCTAAAACCTGGTAAGGCTCTGTACGCTTTGATGAAGGCTTCTTGAGCTACATCCGCGACATCACCAGAATTCTTCACATACCGGGAAACTAAATTAACCACTTTGTGTTGATATTTCTGTACCAACAAATTAAAAGCGTTTTTGTCTCCGCGTTGGACTCTTTCAACCAATTGTTGATCTGTCAACTGCTCACTCATTAGAGCCCTGTCTCCTAACTACTCTTTCCGTCACTCGCTGTTGGCTCCAACAAGCACTAAAGTAGACTACGATGAAAATAAAAAGTTCGAAACATTTTTAAAAAATTTGAAAAAACTTGAAAAACTGCCGTATTTTTTCGCTGCAGGCCCCTCAATTTGGGCGTTGAGACCATTTTACAAGTTTTGTCCCCGAGTAACAGAACAACTTTAGCTCACCGCTAAATATGCTAACTTTTGTTTCATATACCCAAACTACCTCAAGATACTCGATTCCAACGGTAGCTTAAAAGGAGTTAGGCAAGACAAATTGAGGTAGTTTGGGGATATTTCCTATAAGTGTTACTATCCCGTGATTTTTGAAAATAGAGCACTCTGGATAAATGCAATCAGCAAATCAATATACTTGTGATGTTTTAGTGGTAGGCAGCGGCGCTGCCGGTTTGAGCCTTGCACTGAAACTGAGTTCTGAACTCCAAGTGATGGTTGTCAGCAAAAGTAAACTTTCCGAAGGCTCCACCAAATACGCTCAAGGCGGCGTTGCTGCGGTATTTGATGAGAATGACAGTATTGAGTCTCATATCCAGGATACCATGGTGGCAGGTGGTGGTTTGTGCGATGAGACCACCGTGCGCTACACAGCAGAGCACGCCAGAGAGTGTATGGAATGGCTCATCAGTACCGGCGTCCCTTTTGATCAAGAGGAAGATCCTCAGGGCAATACCCGTTTTCACCTGACTCGGGAAGGCGGCCATTCCCATCGACGTATTCTGCACGCGGCAGACGCTACCGGAAAAGCCATTCAAAAAACCTTAGGTCAACAGGTCAAAGAGCATCCTAACATTCAGGTGATGGAACGCTTCAACGTAGTTGATCTCATAAAGAGCAAAAACAACAGCCAGCGGGTTGTAGGTGCTTACGTCTGGAACCGCAACGCTGAAACCGTGGAGGTGGTGAAAAGTCGCTTTGTAGTATTAGCCACGGGTGGCGCCAGTAAAGTTTATCAGTACACCTCTAATCCTGACATCGCCAGCGGTGATGGTATTGCCATGGCATGGCGTGCCGGTTGTCGAGTGGCGAACATGGAGTTCAACCAGTTCCACCCTACCTGCTTATATCATCCGGATGCTAAAAACTTTTTGATCACCGAAGCCTTACGTGGCGAAGGTGCCTGGTTGTGTCATGCCGATGGCACGCGCTTTATGCATAAATTTGATGAACGCCTGGAATTAGCCCCGCGAGATATTGTCGCTCGGGCAATCGACTTTGAAATGAAACGCCTGGGTGCAGATTGTATGTATCTGGATATCAGCCATAAGCCCGCTGAATTTATCATCAAGCACTTCCCCACTATTTATCGCAAATGTCGCTCATTGGGTATTGATATTACTCAACAACCTATACCGGTTGTGCCCGCAGCTCACTACAGTTGTGGTGGCGTGGTCACTGATTTAAATGCGAAAACCGATCTGGACAATGTTTATGCCATTGGAGAAGTAGCCTATACCGGACTGCACGGAGCCAACCGTATGGCCAGTAACTCACTATTGGAATGTGTAGTGTTTGCCTGGGCAGCGGCAAAATCCATTATGCAGGCCAATGATACTGACTTTGAAGATGAGACGGTAACGGCCTGGGATGAGAGCCAGGTGTGTGATTCTGATGAAGAAGTGGTGATCCAACACAACTGGCACGAACTACGTCTGTTTATGTGGGACTACATGGGGATTGTGCGTACCGACAAAAGACTTGAACGGGCGCTGCGTCGAATTCAGTTGTTACAACAGGAAATTCAGGAGTATTACGCAAACTTCCGGGTGAGCAACAATCAACTTGAACTGAGAAACCTGGTGACAGTGGCTGAGCTTATGGTGCACTGTGCCTTGGCCAGAAAAGAAAGTCGCGGTTTACATTACAATCTGGATTGGCCGGAGCAATTGGACTCTCCCAAACCGACAATTCTTATTCCGGGACAATTACCCGAGTATTTATAATCTGCTAACACACCCAAAAGCGTGAAGTTGTCCGTTGTGTGTCAGTTCAAAATCGTGGCGGCCTACTGCTAACTCAGCTGCCAACAACGACAACCTTGCCGGCAAAAACACTGGTTTTCTAAAGGTGATTTGGGCAGAGCATGGCGAAGCTTCTCTGTCTTCGAGTAATTTACTCAAGGCGCTCGCTTTGAGGTACATCCCGTGGGCAATATGACGACGAAAACCAAATAGTTTCGCCATCAAAGGATAAAGGTGAATAGGATTGTAATCCCCTGACACTCGAGCATAACGCCTGCCAACATCGCTGGCCAAATTCCAGTTTGCTAACTCGCTGCTATTCAATGACGTTGATTGCCCGGATGGTGTTAATAACCCAAGCGATGTTAATTGTCCCGATGTGGTGGATTCTGTCTCAGGAGTTTTGTTTGAATGCTTAGTAATGGCCAGGTTTGTCGCTTTACCTTGATAAACCCTCTCCCCGGCTATTTTTACTTCTAGCTGAATCTCAAATAATACGCCTTTATTGTGGGCTTGATAGTTACCCAAAGTACAATTCAACTGATATTGCTCAGTGACAGGCAACGGTTTAAAAACCGTTATTTGATTCGCCACGTGTACCAGCCCAAGGGGAGAAAATGGGAAAGCCGGATCGGATAACAGATTGAGATACCCAGAGAAAGCACTCACCTGCAGCCAGGTGGGAGGTAAAAAATCTGCATTTTGCCAAGCTACTACTTGATTAAACGCAGCCACTTGTTGGACATCAGGTATTATATTGAATGCCCCGAAGTGCAACTTGGGCAACTCAGCGATGGATTGCGCCGGATTGCCTTTAAACAGGCTCTTTAGCAACTGAATGCGTTTTACTGCCCCTTCCTTTCGAGCTCGTTGATACATCTTATTGACGCTCCCTGTTACGCAGATTGACTATTCTGCACAAGTGTCGCCAATCTTCCTCTTTAACACTGTCCTTGAATAACATGACGCGTTTCTCGGTATTGAGTACTGACTCGGTCATTATTAACCAATGCCACCAGCCATTGAACCGGGATTTTTCTGAAATACGCCAGGGGACGTCAGATGAAGGTTGTAAAAAAGTCACCAGTCCGTCTTCCTGAACCAGCAATACCTGGTGAGGCTGGCGGACAACAATCTGAGGGAAAAAGTAAACAGCCAATGCGACACTGAGCACCAGCTGAATAACCGTCTGGTAAGGCAATGCGCCTCTGCCCCAACTCCATACAGAGGCGATAAATACGGCGAATAAGACGCCAAATACCCAACGACGAATCGTTGAGTCTCCGACTTCAATTCTAAACTTTGACACGCGTTAAGATGATTTGCACCATTCTGGCCAATTCAGCATCCTCACAAGATTGATGCCCCATAAACCAGGCGTACAGGTCAGGGTCGTCACAGGTTAGCAAACGTTCAAACAAAACTTTATCTTCGTAGCTCAATTGTTCAAAAGCCTCGTCAACAAAAGGCATAAACAAAACATCAAGCTCTAACATACCGCGTCGACAAGCCCATTTCAGGCGGGATAAACGTTTCTTTTCAAATTCCATATTTGTCTTCTGTGTCTTCAAACTGCCGGGATTCTATCAATTTAAACAGTGAAATGCTTGCATGTTAATACATTACCCCCAATATAAAGGGATCATAAAAAGTCGAGACGGATATTATTGTTAGCTATGGCACATTTGACACCGCTTAGTCATTTTAAAATCCTGAAATTTACGGGTCCTGATGCAGAATCTTATCTGCAAGGACAGATCACCAATGATACCGCCCAATTGCAGCAAGACAATGCGCAACTGGCCTGCCAATGTGACGCCAAAGGTAAGGTACTGAGTACCTTCTATTTGATCCGTCAAAAAGAGGCGCTTTTGCTGATTGGCTTGGCTGAAAGCCTGGCACTCAGTGAAGCGGCATTTAAAAAATTTGCGGTATTTTCAAAACTGGAAATCGAAGATGTTAGCGAACAATTGCATCTCTATGGCTTGGGCAAAGAGGCATTTTCGCAGCTGAGTACAGAATTTGCTGACTTACAGTTACCTGAAAGTGCTTTTGCAAAATCGCAAACCTCAGAAGCGGAATTGTTCAAACTACCGGGTAATTCCGAGCGCTTTATTCTGGTAAGCAGCAAGTCACTGGAAAATGTGGAAATCAGCGACAATATCGAAGCCTGGCAATGTGCCGGCATTCAGGCCGGCATTACCCATTTAGCTGAGCACGCTTCAGCTGAGTACATTCCGCAAATGCTTAACCTGCAAGCATTAAACGCCATTAGTTTTACTAAAGGCTGTTATATGGGCCAAGAAACCGTCGCCAGAGCAAAGTACCTAGGCAAGAATAAACGAGCGGGTTTTATCTTGTCCGGTAAACTGGCTGTGCCAGCTCAGGTTGACGATAATATCGAGATGCAACTGGGCGAAAATTGGCGCCGCGCCGGGACAATTGCTAGTATAGTGAACAGCGGGCAAACCGGCGAAACTTGGATTTTCGCTGTTTTACCGAATGATTTAGAGGCTGATGCCGTACTGAGACTAAAATCAATGCCCGATTCACGACTGAACATTCACCCACTACCCTATTCAATTGAATAGCTCCAATCCCAACAGGACAGTAATGAATATAGAAAATAATCACGTAGTCACCATGCACTACCTTGTATCCACCAGTGATGGAACCGAATTAGACAGCTCATTTGACGGCGAGCCATTGGTGTTTATTCACGGTATGGGCTTTTTGATCCCAGGCCTGGAAGAAGCGATTATCGGCAAAACTACTGGCGATAAATTTGATGTGGATGTGGTTGCTGCCGAAGCTTACGGTGAGCGTCACGACCAGCTGGTACAAGTTGTACCTAAAAGCATGTTTGAAGGCATGGAAGTTGCGCCCGGACTGCAGTTTCGCGCCACTACGGATCACGGTGAACAATCAGTTATCGTCATCGACGTAACTGATGAAGGTGTGGTCATTGATGGTAACCACCCTCTGGCGGGCCAGGACCTGTCTTTCTCTGTAGAGATCGTGGCAGTGCGTGAAGCCACGGCAGAAGAGCTAGAACACGGTCACGTGCACGGTGAAGGTGGTTGTGGCCATCAGCACTAATGCACACCTGATAGTGTAAAAAAATGAAAAGCCGCATTGTACCAAATGCGGCTTTTTGCGTATTAACGCTACAATCTACCGTGAACACTAACCTGTTTTATATAACAAAACCGGAACAACAAAATGCAAATAAAAAACAAGAACCGGCTCCTGAAAACCTTACCCTTGCTGATGGGTATGGCGCTGGCGCCTATGACGTCATTGGCGCAGGAGAAAACGGAAGGCACTGAGACAGAAACAACTAAAGAGTGGGATGTTCTCAATCCCCCTTTTGAACTCAAACAAACCGCCATCAATACCAACGAAGTCACCTGGTCTAGTCTGGATGTCACCCCCGACGGTAAGCACTTTGTGTTTGACATGTTGGGCGACCTGTACATTGCTGATATCAATGGCGGCCAGGCCAGCAGCCTGACCCAGGACTTCGCCTGGAACATCCAACCAAGTGTCTCTCCTGATGGCAAAAAAGTCGCCTTTATCTCCGACCGGGGTGGAATATCCAATTTATGGGTGATGAACATCGATGGTACTGAGCTGAAAAAAATCAGCAATGAAGATGCCAACATATTGCACTCTCCCGCCTGGAGTCCGGATGGACAATACATTGCGGTGATGAAAGGCATTATGTCGTCCCGCAGTATCCCAGCCGGGGAAATCTGGTTGTATCACCATTCAGGTGGTAAAGGACTACAGGTGGTCAAGCGCCCGCATGGCAATAAAGAGCAAAACAATATTTCCGACCCGGCTTTTTCAGCGGATGGTAAATATCTGTATTACACCCAGAGTACCTCTGGCGGCCATGGGTTTTCTTACAACCGCGATCCGCTGAAAGGCATATTCGCCATTAATCGCTATGACATGGAAAAAGGTGAAACCGAAACTTACATCTCTGGCACTGGCGGTGCTGTGGTACCCGAACCTTCTCCGGGTGGTAAATATGTGGCGTTCATACGTCGAGTGAAAAATAAAACCGGCCTGTTCATCAAAAACACCAGAGACGGCAGTGAAACCCCACTATTCCTGGGTCTTGAGCGCGATATGCAAGAAGGTTTCGGCTCCGAAGGTTATTTCGCCTATTACGACTGGCTGCCCGACGGTGAGCATCTTATGTTCTGGACTGCTGGTAAATTCCACAAGCTGAACATCATCGACAAATCAATCGAAACCCTCGATGTAACGGTAGATGCGACCCTGAAATACGCCGACAGCATCCGCTTTGATGTGGACGTCGCTCCGGATGAATTTAATACCAAAATGCATCGCTGGTCGCAAAAATCCCCTGATGGCAAATCTATTTTGTTTCAGGCGCTGGGGAAATTGTACGTCAAAGATATAGCCTCCGGTAAAGTGAAAAGGCTGACCGAGCAAAACCAACACGACGAGTATTATCCCCGCTACTCACACGATGGCAAAACCATTGTGTACACCACCTGGCATGACCTTGAGCTTGGCTCGGTCAGAACGATACCAGCCAAAGGTGGTCGCAGTAAGGTGGTTACCCAATATCCAGGACATTACGTAGAGCCCAGCTTCAGTACTGACGATAAACTCATTACTTATCGCAAGTTCACCGGGGGATATCTGCTTTCACCACAATGGTCAGTTGAGCCCGGTATCTACGTTCACAACCTTGCTGATGGCAGCAGTAAACGGGTGAGCAAATCAGGCAGCAACCCTCATTTTGCCGGTGAAAACAAACGGGTTTATTTCACCCAATCGGTGGGCGGTACAGACTATCCCGAGCGCCAACTGGTGAGTGTTAATTTGGATGGCGAAGATAAAAAAGAACACCTGTACGGCGCGGACAACATTCTGGAATACCGTTTATCGCCGGATAAAAAATGGGTGGCCTTTACCCAGCAATACAAGCCTTATGTGGCAGCCTTTGCTGATATTGGTAAACGCCTGAGCATCAATGCCGGAAGCAGCGACATTCCCGTTCAGCAAATCTCCAAAGAAGCGGGTGAATATCTGTCCTGGACAGGTAAAAGCAGCGCAGTGGGTTGGTTCCATGGCCCTTGGTACTACGAGCGCAGTTTGGATAGCTCTTTTGCTTTCTTAAGCGAGACGGAGCTTACCGGCGAAGAAAAGGCAACTAAAACCAACTTGTCCATGACACAAAAAGCCTACAAACCAGAAGGTCATGTGGCTTTGGTGGGCGGCACAGTCGTTACCATGCGCAATGCTGACAACCAAAAAGAAGTGCTGGAAAATGCCACGGTATTGATTAAGGACAATCGCATAGTTGCCGTGGGCGCAGCTGATGAAGTTATCATTCCGAGAAATACTCTGCAGCTTAACGCGAAAGGCAAAACGGTGATCCCCGGACTTATCGACGCCCATGCTCACGGCAGCCAGGGTAGTGAAGAAATCATTCCTCAGCAAAACTGGGAAATGTACTCGTTACTGGCATTTGGTGTTACCACCATTCACGATCCGTCAAACGATACCACAGAGATATTCTCCGCGTCTGAATTACAGCGTGCTGGCAAGATTGTCGCGCCTCGTATCTACTCCACCGGAACAATTCTCTATGGAGCTGAAGCACTGGGTTACAAGGCTATCGTCAACAATTACGAAGATGCCCTGTTCCACTTACAGCGCTTAAAAGACGTGGGTGCTATCTCGGTGAAAAGCTATAACCAACCTGCCCGTTCACAACGTCAGCAAATTCTGGCGGCAGCGCACGAGCTAGGCATGATGGTGGTACCTGAAGGTGGTGGTAAATTCCAGCAAAACATCAGTATGATGGTAGATGGTCACACGGGTCTTGAGCACTCCTTACCCATTGCAAGGGGATACGGAGATCTCACTCAATTGTGGAGCGCCACTAAATTTGGCTATACCCCCACATTTGTAGTGTCATACGGCGGCATGATGGGTGAAGAATACTTCTATGATCGCACAGAGGTCTGGAAAAACCCGCGCTTACTGCGCTACACACCGAGCTTCCTGTTAGATGAACGTTCTATCAGACGTCCTACCGCGCCGGATAATCAATACAATCACGTTACTATCGCAGAATATGCCAAAGAGCTGCGCGACAATGGCGTTGGTGTACACATTGGTGCCCACGGACAAAGAGAAGGCTTAGCCGCTCACTGGGAAATGTGGATCATGAACCAGGGCGGATTTAGTGCCTGGGAAGCGCTACGTGGGGCCACCATTGATGGTGCAAAACACCTGGGTATGGATAAACAGATTGGTAGTATCGAAACTGGCAAGCTGGCCGATTTAGTGGTGATTGAAGGCGACGTATTAAACGATATCAGCCTCAGTGAAATGGTACAGTACACCATTATCAATGGCCGGGTATTTGATGCCGCCACCATGTCTGAGTTTGGCAAAAAAGGCAAACGCAATAAGTTCTTCTTCGAAGATGACAACCAGGCCTTTATGCCGGAAGAAACCAAAGCAGCCATCGAAGCGAAACAACAAAAGCATCATTGGGTGCACTAATCGCCACTAGTAATGATGCCATAATTAAAAAACCAGCCTGTAAGGCTGGTTTTTTGTTTTTAAACATCAAAATCATTCAGGTGCTATTACCCTAATTCTTTTGAGCAATAATAAAGCTGGTGTGTGGGCTTTTTTCTGGTGACCACTGCTCAAGCAAGGTAAAGCCAGATTGCTGCAGCCACTTGTTTAAGTCTTTCTTACCGTAAAAAGTTAAGCCGGGCATAAAGCCCAAAAACTTGCCAATTGGCAGTACTAATTTCAGTAATTTCAGTGGCCCTTGCAGACATACATTACTGGCAATAAAATAACCGCCGGGTTGTAATGTGTTGTATATATCCTGAATCACTTTTTTCGGTTCTGCCAGTAAGTGCAACAGGCTGTGGGCCAATACCGCGTCTACTCCTTGATGTTCACGCAGTGCATCTGCGATATCTTGTACTTTAAATGTCAGGTTATTATATTCTGATTGCGCCAGTTTCTCGTCCGCGATATCAATCATTTTATCGGATATATCCGTGCCCACATATGCGGCCACTTTGGGTGCATGAATTAGTGCGGTACTACCGGTACCACATCCTAATTCCAGCACCTTCATCTGCTCATTAAAAACCTGCTGCGTGAGTTGTAGCTTCTTTTGATAAACTGCCTCATCAGGTACACTTTTCGCCGCATACTTTATTGCGACGTTGTTCCAAAACCGTTTGGTGTCCTGCACAATACTGCTCCTGTAATCGATAAACTTTTCATTTTTGTATATTAACAGGCGAATTTTCTGGCTAAAATAGCCAAAACCAACAGTTTAATATGCATTTTTGTATGGATTGGCGAGATATAAACTTCGACTGGAACAAAGCGCGTGCGTTTTATGTGACCGTGCAAACGGGCTCCCTTTCTGCGGCATCACAAGCACTAGCGTTGTCGCAACCGACACTCAGCCGTCAGGTAAAAGCACTTGAAGATGAACTCAAAGTGGTTTTATTTGAGCGCGTCGGCAAAGGCTTGAAACTCACCCCTTCAGGAATGGCACTTTACGAGCAAGTCAAGCCTATGGCGCAAGCGGCGGCTAATTTGTCTTTGTCCGCAGCCGGCAACGATCAAGAACTTGAAGGAACCGTGCGCATCAGCGCCACAGAAATGACAGCCTTGTTCACCCTGCCCGTTATCATTGCCGAATTCAAAAACCTGTACCCAAACATTAAAATTGATACCATCGTTAGCAATGATTCCTCCGATCTGAAACGCAGGGAAGCCGACATCGCTATCCGGGCCTATCGCCCCGAACAGCCGGATTTAATCATTCGCAAGCTCAAAGACATGTCTTTCAATCTGTTCGCTTCCAATCAATATATCAAAACCCATCAGGCCCTTTTTGATGAAGACAGATTGAATGAAGCTGATTTTGTCGGCTTCGCTGATGACCAGGAATACATCAGTATTTTACAGCAATACTTCGGTCTGGAACTCAGTCCGGCCAATTTTTCCACTTATACCACCAATCACATGCTTAACTGGCAGTTGGTGAAGCAACACATGGGGATCAGTGGCATGCTCAGTGAAGTGGGAAATCATGATCCGGATGTATCCCGGGTTTTCCCGGAAGATAAGGCTATTAGCGTCGAGATGTATCTGGTGTCTCATCGCGAATTGCGCATGAATCGCAGGATAAAGATTGTATTTGACTTTCTGGTGCAGAAATTCGGATAGCAGTATAAACCGAAGAGTCAGAGGTTTAACTCTGACTCTTCGCGCAGAGGTAAAGATGCTTACATCTTATCGAGAGTTTGGATGCCCAATAAATCCAGGCCTGTAGCGATGGTTTTAGCCGTAGCCGCAGCCAGCATCAAACGACTCATTTTAAGTTCTTCAGCCACATCGTCTTTCAACATTGGGCAAGCTTCATAGAAGGACATAAACAAGCTGGCCAATTCGTACAGGTAAGTACAAAGCACATGAGGCGTTGCTTCAGACACCATTTGCTCCAGTGCTTCCACAAACTGACCTAATTTGATACCTAATGCCATCTCTTGCTCAGCTTGTAGCGCTACTGGAGCATCGATAGTGTTCAAATCGATGCCCGCCTTGCGGAAAATACTGACGATACGCGTATAAGCATACTGTAAATAAGGTGCCGTATTCCCCTCAAAGCTGAGCATGGTATCCCAGTTGAATATGTAATCAGTAGTACGATTTTTGCTTAAATCGGCGTATTTAACCGCGCCGATGCCGATCTTAGCGGCAATCTCTTTGCACTCTTGCTCGCTTAAACCAGAATCTCTTTCCGCTACCAGCTTTTCAGCCCGTTCAATGGCTTCATCTAATAAATCGGCTAATTTGATAGTGCCACCGCTACGGGTTTTAAACGGCTTGCCATCCTGACCTAACATCATGCCAAAAGGACAATGCTCGTAGCTGGTTTCCGGCCGACTAAAGCCCGCTTTACGGCCAACGATTTCAGTTTGTTTAAAGTGCAGCGCCTGGCGTGCATCGGTGAAGATAAGAATACGATCCGCACCCAGATCAAATGAGCGATAACGCATCGCCGCCAAATCGGTAGTAGAATACAAATAGCCTCCACCGGATTTTTGCACGATGTAAACCGCTGGGTTGCCTTCTTTGTCGGCCAGCTCTTCGATAAATACGACAACCGCTCCTTGATCATCCACAGCCAAACCTTGCGCTTTCATTTTACTAATAACGTCGGCCAGTTGATCGTTATAGGCACTTTCACCCATCACATCTTCACGGGTTAGCGTTACACCGAGTTTTTGATATACTTCTTCGCTGTGAGCGATAGAGATATCGATAAACTGGTGCCACAAGGTCATGCACTGTTCGTCGCCACTTTGCAGTTTAACCACTTGGGCACGCGCGCGATCGGCAAAGCCCTCTTCTTCATCAAAACGCACTTTGGCCTCGCGATAGAAGTCTTCAAGATCGGACAATGCCGTTTCTGCCACTTGGTTATCTTGCAGCTTATCGCTGAAATGAGCCAGCAACATGCCGAATTGCGTACCCCAATCCCCCATGTGATTTTGACGCACAACATCGTGCCCTAAAAACTCCAGAGCGCGCACCACGGCATCACCAATAATGGTGGAGCGCAAATGGCCCACGTGCATTTCTTTGGCCAGGTTGGGTGAAGAGTAATCCACCACCACTTTCTGCGATTGAGGCTGAGTCACCGCCAGGTTTGACTCAGCATTGATGCTGGTCACACGAGAAGAAATAAAATCGGCAGACAGGTGAATATTGATAAATCCCGGACCGGCAATTTCCAGCTTTTCCGCCATGCCATTCAGGTCCACGGCATCCACGATAGCCTGAGCAATATCACGAGGTTTTTGTTTTAGGCTTTTGGCTAATGCCATGGCACCGTTAAACTGGTAATGACCAAACCCGGCACGCGTGCTTTGGGTCAGCGGTGCAGGTGCATTTTCAGGCGCACCAATCGCGGCCAACACCGCTTTAAAACGAACTAAAAGTTGTTGTTGAATATTCATCTTGGCACTCAAGTCTTAGTGTTCACGAGTTTGGTGGAAAGTCACATCTGGGTGACGCTCTTGGGTAATGGACAAATTAACCATAGTAGGTGCAATGTAAGTTAAGTTATCACCGCCATCCAGCGCTAAATTCACTTCTGATTTACGACGTAATTCATCCAGGTGTTTTTGTTCTTTGGCCGATACCCAACGAGCCGTGGTTACATTTACATGCTCATACAGGGCATCCACGTTGTATTCCGCCTTCAGACGCGCTACAACCACATCAAACTGCAATACACCTACCGCACCCACGATAAGGTCGTTATTGATAAGCGGTCTGAATACCTGCACGGCACCCTCTTCAGATAACTGGATCAAACCTTTCAATAGTTGCTTTTGCTTGAGGGGATCCCGCAAACGAATGCGCTTGAACAGTTCCGGAGCGAAATTAGGGATACCAGTGAATTGCAGCTTTTCGCCTGAAGTAAACGTATCACCAATCTGGATTGTGCCATGGTTGTGCAAACCGATAATGTCACCGGCGTAAGCTTCTTCCAGCACCGAACGGTCACCGGCGAGGAAAGTAACGGCATCAGAGATACGCACATCTTTGCCAATGCGCGGTTGATGCAGTTTCATGCCTTTTTCGTATTTACCCGACACTATGCGACAAAAGGCGATGCGGTCGCGGTGTTTCGGATCCATATTGGCCTGAATTTTAAATATAAAACCGGTAAATTTGCTTTCTTCTGAAGACACTTCACGATCATGAGTCTGGCGAGCTTGTGGCTTAGGCGCCCACTCGGTCAAACCATCCAACATGTGATCAACACCAAAGTTGCCCAATGCCGTACCGAAAAAAACCGGCGTTAACTCACCGCGCAAAAACTCTTCCTGGTCGAATTCATGGCTGGCACCTTGCACCAGCTCCAACATTTCTCGTAACTCTTCGGCATAACTGCCAATCGCTTCATCCAGCTCAGGGTTATCCAAACCTTTAATAACCTTGCTGTCCTGGATGGTATGGCCTTGACCGGTTTGATACAAAATGGTTTCGTCCCGCAGAAGGTGATAAACCCCCTTAAACTCTTTACCCATGCCAATCGGCCAGGTGATGGGCGCACACTTAATGTTCAGAACGTCTTCCACCTCATCTAAGAGCTCTAACGGGTCGCGAATATCGCGGTCCAGCTTGTTCATAAAGGTGATGATAGGCGTGGTACGCAAGCGCGTCACTTCCATCAGTTTAATAGTTCTGGCCTCAACACCTTTGGCTGAGTCAATTACCATCAAACAGGAGTCTACTGCCGTTAGCGTTCGGTAGGTATCTTCAGAAAAGTCTTCGTGTCCCGGTGTATCCAACAGGTTCACCAGGTTGTCGCCGTAGGGAAACTGCATAACTGAAGTGGTAACCGAGATGCCCCGTTCTTTTTCCATTTCCATCCAGTCGGATTTGGCATGCTGACCTGATTTTTTACCTTTCACGGTACCCGCTGTTTGCAGCGCGTTACCGAACAACAACACCTTTTCGGTAATAGTGGTTTTACCGGCATCCGGGTGAGAGATAATGGCAAAAGTGCGTCGTTTATCGACTTCTTTTTGATAGGTCATTTAGGATTAGCATTCCGAACGGTTAAATTGGCCGGGAAGTATACTGAATCTGGCCTAAAAAGCCAGTTCAAGAGCGGGATTCAGACAATTTCCCGCAGCTAATTTGACGCTCAAGGCGTCTTCTTCACCACCCGCCAGTGGATCGCAGTTTTTGCGGGTTTCGATGGTTTAAAAAATAAAAATGGAGACCGTATCGTCTCCATTTCTACGTCACTTTAACAAAGTGCTTCAAACAAAAAGACTCATTGGGACTTGGACTCTTGAGATTTAAGCGCTTCCGCCATTTCAGAATAGTCTTTAAGTCGATAGCGATTAATCAGATATAAAGCTATTGCGAAAGGAAAAAAGGCAGCACTAAGGAAAAAGGTACCGATAAAAACTACAACTTTTTTACCCGGATTTGTGTAAAAACGACAGTTTAAATACGCAACAACTATCGCTATTAAAAACAAGATAGGTCCTACAAGTGTCGCATTAAGGTTCATATATATGCCTCCTTTATTGTTTGAGTACCACAAAGAATGAAAGAAATAGTTTATTTAGCCTTACAAACCAGTGTGCAGGTCGATGCAGAGTCAGGGCACTCAAAACGACATGAAATTGTACCTCCACCTATGGCACCAAAGGATTCTCCAGAAGTAGCCAAGCTAAATCTTACCATAGCTCTATTCATCGCTTCATATTGTGCCTCTTGCTGAATAAGATACTCACCAACAGCTAATGCTTGGGACTTGTTCAATGGTATTGTATTACCTTGTTCATCTACTGCTAAAACTAACTCCAAATCAAAAAAACCATTTTCTTTAAGTCCAGTTAATTTATATGTAGCAGAACTTCCATCACTGAAACGCATCTCAAATACATAATTTGCATTCACAATCTTATCAGCTAGTGTCCCCATTACGCCAAATGCGCCACCAATTAAATCGAAAATATTAATATTATACATCCAATGGTCTTCGACTGCGTTTGCCGTTGATGTTGAACCAGCTATATCCCAAGCTGAACCCGCTAAATCAGCAGGTATATCTTTACTGTCTCCAAGTAAAAGCTGTCGAATAGCTTCATTAAGTGCATAGAGATCCTCTATGATGGTTTGCTCGGCTGCTGTCGGTGCGATTTCAGTTACCGTCTGCATTGTCGGTAATCCAGGCTCCCCTGCAATCTTAGCAACTCGGAATTTTTTAATTGTTCCGAAGCCGTTGGAAACAAAGACTTCCGCGGAGCCATTAACATCAGGAATAAGCTTCCCACCTTCATAATTTGCCACATTTGAATACGCAGAATTAGAACCACAAGTATCACATTGCACAAATGCAGAACTGGCATTTGCCTCTTTTGGAGAGAGTACAAACCAAAAAAGAGTAAAAAACAAAAGAATGTTAATTTTAAAGTTCATTAGTAATTTCCTTATTAAATTAGCTTTTAAAGCGGTAAGTATTTTACCAAAAAAATATATAGGGTAAATATTGAGACCCGAAAAAGTTAGCTATTGGTTCTAATACTGGGAGTACGGTTATTTTCCCAACTCTAATCTCATGATCAATGCATCTTCTTTACCATCGGCAAGTGGATAGTAGTTTTTCCGGGTTTCGATGATTTCAAACCCCATATCCAGGTAAAGTGTTATGGCGGTATTATTAGACACCCGCACTTCCAACCAGGCATCCAACGCCTGGCGCTGATTGCATTGCAGCAAAAAGTGTTTGAGTAGCTCTCGTCCCAGTCCTTGCCCTCGCGCATCACGAGCCACACCGATATCCATTAAGGTAGCTTCCACCGATGCCAACAAGCCCACATAATAGCCCAACACTTGCTGGTGCTGATCAATGATTTGCCAGGCAAAATAGGGTTTAGTCAAACAATCGGCAAAGACCTTGCGGGACCAGGGAAAGGCATGACAGGCGGTTTGTAATTTAAACGCCCCATCGTAGTTGTCAGGCTCTATCGGTTGAAACTGAAGGTTATCCGGCAACGCCATGCAGTTAACTTTGCTGTAGCAATTGCCAAAGCCGTTTTTTAACTTGTGGCTGATTCAAGCTTTGGGAAGAAAAGTAATGGGAAGTAGAATCCTTAAGCTCGTTATTATCCGACAGGACAAAAGGATATTTTACCTTTCCCGAGATTGGTTTGGTCACAAAGCTACGACCAATGCTTTGCAAAAATAAGGCAATGTCTTGTGCCAGCCCGCCTTGCAATTGTTCAAGCAACAATTCATCCACTTCCTGAATCGCTTCCACTTCTTCGATAGCGGGTTCACTAGCGGCAGATTCACTGGAAGCAGGCTCTGCTGGTGTAGCTTCTTTTTTATCTCCCAACTGAGCAGACAGCTGCTGCAACACGCTTTTTCCGGAACCACTTGCAGATTGAGTTTCGCTGCTTGACGCAGATTGAGAATGAAGCTCCTCTTCTGCCACCTTCTCTTCTGCCACCTTCTCTTCTGCCACCTTCTCTTCTGCCACCTTCTCTTCGATAGCCAAAGCCTGGGCTACTTCATCGTCTAACAGAGAAGTATCTGCCATTTGCCAGCAGGAAATGCCCATTTCAACCAAAATGGCTTTTTGATATTCGGATTGAGTAATTGTATTAGCTTGACTCATAGTTCAAATGTACCCAAATACGACTGGCTTGTCATTGAGAGACTTGGAATAATGTATCGAGTCCGAAGAAAAGTGGCAGGGGTGGAGGGACTCGAACCCCCAACCATCGGTTTTGGAGACCGCTGTTCTACCAATTGGAACTACACCCCTGTCGTAGTTAGAACACAGAAAGTGTGCTAACACTGGACGCGGCATTATACTGAGAGATTTACAAAGGTAAAGGCTTTTATTGCACAACCTTAATCGTTCGCTGACTTATTGTTCAGACATTTTCTCCACTAGCTGTTCTCGCAGCGTTTCCATGTCGGCATCGGTTAAATCAAAACGCTCCAAAACAGCATCTTCCACCGCTTCCCATTCTGTATCTGCAGCTGAGTTAGTTTTCTCATAGTGCACACCGTGGCGCGCCAATTTCAGGATACTCATTAAATCCAGGCCCGTTGCAGACAGCTCTCCGGAGGTATAGAGTCCTTCAACATCTTGCTGATAATAAATAGTTTCTACCATCACCGCGGGTAACTTCCACTTTTGTGCCAGCACAGCACTCATGGTGGTATAGGAAGTGCCGTAGCGTGTGCGCTCTTCGTCGGCCACCGATTGCCAACCGCCCTCTTCTGCCATAGCAATGATATCTCGGTAATCATCGTATTCCATAATCATCACCGGAATACCGGCATTATGGAACAACCCCAACATGTAGGCGTGATCTTTCAGCGCCGTTTTATTCAACAAGTCAGCACTAATTGAAGCGGCATTAGCAATTTTTGAAGCGGTATCCCAAAAGTCTGCTAATTGTTCAGCGCTGCCCATGGAGGTTTTTAGCGCCACCGATTTAACCAGTGGTAATAGGCGTTTTAAGCCCAACGTCATCACGGCTTGCTGGATAGATTGAATCTCCTTGGAGCGGCGAAAAACCGGAGAGTTGACCACCTGTAACACTGCGGCAGAGATGCCGACATCAGCGGAAATCGTACTGGCAATAACAGAAACATCGGGTTCGGGCTTTTTTGCTTCTTCACCAATTTTAATCAAGGCTTCAGGACGGGGAGGAATCGCTACTTTTTGCAGAATTGCCTTTTCTTGTGCCGTAATTGTAATACCCATAAGCGTCAGCTCTTAATCTGTTCTTGTACTTTATTATAGGCGTTATGCCATAACTGCGAGGTAAAATCTACAACCTGGATCATAGCCATCGTGAATCGCTCAACGACCTCACTATCCCGCTGAGAATATTGCGAGTATGCCTCTAAAAATATTTTGCTTTGCCCGGCATTTAATTGGTTTACCTGAATACACCCTGCAAGGTCAAAGTAACGATTCCCCGTTGCCGCATACTCCCAATCCAGAATTATTAAATGCTGCCCTCTTATAATATGAGACAGATGCAAATCATTATGACAAAAACAGCTGTCATTTGAGGACTGATAAAGCTTTAACAGCGTATCCATTTGATGCTGAAATAAGGCTATGTCCATATCGGCAAGGTCTAAATAGCGCAGCCATTCAGCTTGAAGATCTAACGCTTTAGCCTGAATTGGCAAACTGTGAATTGCCGCCATGGCATGTGCCAAAGTAAGAAGTTTTGCGTGGTTTATATGACCATGCTGACAGTCTCCATCAAGCCATAGTTCCAACCAGAATCTTTTGCATTCAGACAGAGCAACAGGCTTAGCCGCCAAACCGAGTTGTGCTATCTGAAGTTGCAAACTGTACTGCAAATCACGGGAAACTACCTGGAGAGCATTAGTTTGAAAAACCTTTAAAAAATAGGTTTTATCAGCTTGTACACGGTAATGACGATTGGTACCGCCGCTTTCAAAAGGCGTAAGCGTGAATGACTGAGACTGAAAAACAAAATGTAGAAACCGCTCTAAATCGGGGGAAATCATTGTTTAATACTTTGCAGCTTTTCTACCCGGCGAAGTTTTCGCCAATTATAAAAGCCCCAAGCAGAGATCAGCACTAAACCACCATACATCACTGATGTTTGTAATAAGTTCTCTTCAAAGAAAAGTATGAAACTGGCGAGATTGATCACCATCCAAAACAGCCAACTCTCTATCTTGCGAAAAACCGTGAGGATGGTGGCATAAACACTTAACCCAATGACACTGGCTTCAAATACGGGTTGCGCACTTGTGAAATAGGATGGCATCAACAAACTGATCCCTGTTGCTAATATCATGATTCCAGTTGTGAACACGATGTGCTTTCGAACATCACCAAAGGTGAATATGCTTATGCCATCGGGTTTGCTATTTTCCAACCAAACCGACCATCCCCAAATAGACATCATCATGTACACGATATTGAGCGCTACCTGCCCGGGTAAATGGGCGCCGATAAAAACAAATGTATATAAAAATGCCGTTAGGAACCCCGCCGCCCAGCACCAGATATTGCCTTTCGCGCTGAGTAGAACATAAAGCAGGAAACTACATATCGCCAGAAATTCAGTTAATGGGTGTGTGGCAAATGAAATGAGCATCAGGTTAGTTGTCGGTCCCGGACAGCATTTAACACACCAGCAATCTGAGCCCACAACACTAGAGCTGTCGCTCCAATTATCCTAGCCTTGATGTGAATGCTGGTATACAAGTTGATGATTGTTACGCCAGTTTATATAACCTTTGATGGAAAATAAAACATAAATCGCGAAAAGTAGCGCAGTTAACAGCAGCCCTTGATGGTAACACAACCAAGCGGTAAGACTGTTGAGTACAGACCAGTATAACCAGTTCTCCAGTACTTTTTGCGCCAACATGTAAGTGACAAAGGCACTGTAGATGGCAATAGCAAGGTCGAGAAAGATAATTGGCTCAGGACTGACAAACGATAATACCTGAAATGCCAATACACTCACTAACAGCAAACTTAGAGACAGCAGGACATTCTGTCTAACCCCCCACTGCTGTACTTGCTCTTTACCCGTTTTAGCCACTTTGCGCCAGTTTAACCAACCATATACAGCCATGATCAGGTACCAGGCGTTGAGCACCGACTGGAAAAACAAACTGGTTTCCCAAAATATCCAGGTGTACAGCGCTGTGCTGGCCAATGCAAAAGGCCAGCACCAAAGCTGTTGTTTAGCCGCCAGGTGCACGTAAAGCAATGAACAGATAACCGCCAGCACTTCTGCCAGCGACTGTTGCATTACCTGCTGCCATAGAAGTTCCATCACAACTCAATACTGCTGTTCAAAAACTTACAGACGAACACCGCTTTATTGGTGTCTTGAAAGGTCTGCAAAATCTCTGATTTGAGTACCGCCATTACGGCGTCAAATTCGCCGGTAATTTGCGTACTCATGGCATTGGTTTTCACAGCGACTTGCTGTGCCTCAGCCAAACGCTCTACCGTAGCCTTGATGATTTCCAGGTAACCATCTGCAAGAGGATACAAGCTAACTTCAACGGAAATATTCATACAATCTCCTTAAAAACGATAATCTAATGTAACACCCAACTGACGACCATTGCCAAACTGTAAATAGGGCTCAGGAGTTTCATAAAAGTCTCTGGGATCATTGCTAAAACCACCAAAACCACGCACGTAAACCTCTTTATTGAAGACGTTTTTACCCCAGATTGACAACGTCCAGTCCTGCCACTCGCGGTTCAGATTGAAGTGCCAAAGGGTGTAATCCCCTGACTCTACGTCGTGACCGTCTGAAAAGCGGTAAGTGGCCTTGCCATCTGCTTCTACGGTTAAACGCCATGCTTCAGCAAATTCGAGGTTAAACCCGATATTGAACATGTAAGAAGGAGACTGAGCCTGATCTTGCTCTTCGATAAATTCACCTTTGGCATTGGTGTAGTTCTCAAAACTGGCATTTAACAGCCCGATATTTGAAAAAATTTGAAAGTTTTCTGTCAGTTGATAATAACTTTCTAGTTCCATACCATAATTCTTACCGATGTCCGCATTGGCAATGACATCCACAAAACTGACTGAACCGTTGTTATCATTAGGCTCCACCACGAAATCACTGATGTGGGTGTTTTCTCTGTCCATGTAAAAGAACGCCACGCCAATATAGGTTGAATTATCATCAAAGTATTGCTTGGCACCCACTTCATAGTTCCAGGTGTATTCCCCTTCGAAATAGATATTTTCGGTAGGTACACGGGGATCCGTATTGAAACCACCCAGTTTGTAGCCACGGTTAATACTGACATAAGACAACATGTCAGGCGTCATTTGATAATCCAATACCAGTCTACCGCCCACAAATGTATCGTCTACGGAGTCTGAAAAACCGCCATTGTCAGAGTAATCTATGCTAGCTTCCTCAACGCGCAGTCCCAACGTCAGGGTTAACTTGTCGCTGAGTTGCGGGTAAATTTCACCGTAAATAGCGATGTTCTCCAATGCGTAGTCATTGGTAAAATCTACATCGGCGTAGGTATATTGCCTCAACAATGACTCATCGGTAGATTTGAAATAAACACCGGTAACCCAATCGGCCTCGACCCCGCCCAGGTTAATGGTTTGACTGGATAACAAACGGATATCCACGCTATCGGTATCGCGCTCACGGAAATAATGATCTGTTGAAGAGTATTCCCACGGGTGGAAGCCCACAAAAGTCCAGTCTTCATCGTAACCATAATCCAGATCAGAATCACTGGTAGTCGCTATCGCTTGCACATCGAAAGAATCGAGTTGCCAGGTTGCCTTAGCACTGAAGGCCGTGGTTTCCTGACGGTCAAAACCTGGCTCGTCTGATATCGTCGTTCTGACATTGTCCAGGGAGAAAGCATCGTAACCATTATCAACATCGTAATAGTGCAGCGCGAAATCGAGGGTCAGACTATCGCTTGCAAGGTAACGAACCTTTAAGCGAGAGCTGAATTCATCAATGTTATCGGTATCATCTCTATCCAGAAAATCATTGCGCACATAACCGTCACTGAAGTATTGCTGCACTGCGGCGCGAAATTGCCACTTTTCGTTGATAGCATTACCATAAGCAGCAGCCAAGTTATAACTGTCTTTTTGGGCGACAGATAAGCTCGCTTTGCCACTTTCAATGCCATCAGGGTCAACCGTTTTCAGTTTTACTGAGCCTGCCAACGCTGAAGAGCCAAAGGTAGTACCTTGCGGCCCTTTTAATACTTCAACTTGCTCTACATCGAATAAGGTAGCAATGGCCATGGTGCCGGAGAAGTCCAGATCGTCAACGAAAAAGCCCACTGACGGGTTATAAGGTTCGGTAAATTGACTGCGCTCACCAATACCGCGAATCTGTACAAAGCGAGCACGCCCCGCACCACTGTTAAAGTTTACGTTGGGTGCGCTGTCCAGCATTTCGCTTAAAAACTGCGCCTGGCGCTGCTCGATATCAGCAGTAGACAAAATGCTGGCACTGGCAGGTAATTCATTTTCAGTCAGATTGCGAAAATCAGAGGAAATAACAATTCGTTCAATCTTGCTCGAATCATCTTCTTGGGCAAATAAAGGCGCGCTCAAGGATGAGGCAATGGCGAGGCTTAATAATGACGTTTTAAACTGTAAATTCACGATAGGATCTCTTCCTGTTTTTACATGAAAAGATCCGGCATTACGGCTATATGATGAGAAACAATTTGCGTTGTACCATCCCTACGCCGGTATTATCCGGATCAGGTCTGGGGTTTTGGTTTTTATTAAGAACCAATCTCAGCGCTTAGGCACCCCCTGGCTGTACTGTGCAGAAGACTTATAAGGTCAAATCCGCAAAGCGCGGCGAGTGTACCAGTAAACACGGACCGTACACAAGCCAAGCAGTTATCAATATCAACTATTTTGGATATTGAGGTTTTCCAGTTCCTGCTGTGTCACCTTTTCTAAATCTTCCAGTGTCCGTCCATGCGGTGTCGGCATGCGAGTATCAGGGTCAACCATAACAAATACGATATCATCAGCTACACAAATGGTTTTCTTTGTGGCTTTGTTTCGTACAAGACAAGTTACTGTCAATGAAGTGCGCCCGACTTTTTTGGTGGCCAGACCAAACTCGACGACATCACCCACCGCAGCAGAAGATTCAAAGCTAATTGCACCAATGTGTTTGGTTACCAGAAATTTCGTGTCCAGTTGACACATGGCATAAATCGCAGCTTCCTCATCAATCCACTCAAGTGCTCTACCTCCAAACAAGAAGTTAGCGAAATTGAGGTCGTTGGGCATCACCAAACGGCGAGAAAAAAATCTCATTCGAATTCCTATTCTGAATTGCATAAACTATCCGTAAATTATACCTGAATTTTGGCTATTTACATGGATGCACAGCTACAATCTTTTATTCAAGAGCGAATCGCCGCCCTGCACCACCGCCAATTACTTGTAATAAGTGGTACTGAGGTTTGGGGGATAAATCAGGTTGAACAGCTAATTAACGCAATTCCGTCCCCGCTGATGCAGACTTTTACACTGCTAACCTGCAATACTCCTGTCAAAGAAGGCATTAATCAATCTGTCACCAATAATAGTCAATACCGCTATCACCTTGGACGTGAATATGATTGGGTCATTTATAACGCATGGCAAGGCTTAAGGGCCAATGCACTTGCGGCACTCGCAGGAACGGTTAAAAAGAACGGGCTAATGATTTTGCTATGTCCAGAGTTATCCAGTTGGCCAACTTATAATGATCCCTATCAAGCCAACCGTATCTCCTTTGGTGAAATAGACAACCTCAAAAGCAGTAACTTTATTGCCCAGCTGGTTTCTCAAATCCAGCAAGACCCACTTGTGCTGCTTCTCAATGACCGTGGATTTACCGGGAAGAATTATGCAGTTGAAACCGGGCAACATTCAGCACATCTTACAGAACAACGGGCCGTTATCGAGCAGATAAAAAAAGTCGCCACCGGTCACAGAAAGCGTCCATTGGTGATCACCGCGGATCGCGGTCGTGGTAAAACGGCAGCCTTGGGTATTGCTAGCGGAGAATTGAGCAAAGAGGGACAAAAGCGCATTCTGGTGACTGCGCCGCAAAAGGCATCGGTGGAGACTTTGTTTCAACATGCTCAAAGTATCAGCCCAAGTGCCCATGAGCACGTCCAATTTGTGGCACTCGATGAGCTTATTATTAATCAACCCGCAGCGGATTTGTTACTGGTGGATGAAGCTGCCGCAATACCCGTCTATCAACTGCAAACCTTAACTGAGCGCTATCATCGAATTGTTTTCAGCAGCACCATTCACGGCTATGAAGGCAGCGGTCGTGGCTTTGAAGTACGGTTCAAACCCTGGCTTACAAAATACCGTCCAGAAGGATCGTTTAGCAGCTTGTCACTTCCTTTTCGCTGGTATGAAAATGATGCACTGGAACAGTTCTGGTGGCGAGCCCTGCACCTCAGAAAAACGGCTGGGGCAACGCCAGAAGTATTACAAAAGAACAGCATCAACATCGAAGCACTTAGCGGTGAGCAGTTAATTGCAGACCCAGACTTACTCAACGCCGTATTTTCACTGTTGGTGGACGCCCATTATCAAACCAGTCCGGATGATCTGATGGCACTATTAGATGCACCGGAGCAGCGACTCTTTGTGCTATTCAATGGACACCATACAGCGAATAATCTCATTGCAGCAGTCTGTGGCAATATTGAAGGCGGATTTGACGATGAAGAGTTGATGCAAGCCATTGTTGCTGGTCAAAGACGAGTGCAGGGACACATGCTGGCGCAGCAAATTGCTTACGGCAATGCCAATACTCAATATTTGAGCAAACTATTTTTCCGGGTTATTCGCATTGCTGTTGCCGAATCGCATCGCTCTCACGGATTGGGCAAAAGATTAATTGAATTTGTTGCCCGGTGGTGTCGGGCAAATGACATTGATTATCTGGGTAGTTCTTTTGGTGCCACTGCCAAACTACTCAAATTTTGGCAGCAATCAGGCTGTGAACCGGTACTGTTAGGCTTTCACCGCGACAAGGCAACCGCGGAATACAACCTTACGGTACTGCGGGCTATTACTGAACAGGTGAGTGATGCGATGCCCGAAATACAGCAAAATTTCGCTCGTCTGTTGCGTTTCCACCTGTCAGGTTTATATCAAAATCTGGATATTACCCTTTACTCACGGCTTGCTCAAAGTAATGATTTATCTCAGCATTTAGCGTTAACCGAAGAGTACGCCAAGAATTCACTGCACTTGTTTTGTTGTGGAAATCGCAGTCTTGAATTGAGCGCGCCGGTGTTGGAAATCCTGGCACTGCGCTATATTGTGAAAAGCGACCAACCTAAAGAACTACCAGAATTGCTCATTGACTGGCTTCTCAAAAGATATTCTCAAAAAGCGCTGATAACCCGACACAAGCTGGTAGGTAAAAAACAGCTCAATAGCCAACTAAGAGACTGCGCCAAAATGCTCTTACGAGAATAACTATCTTCTCGCTTCAAAATCTTTGCGCAGCAGGCTGTAGAGATTCATATCGTGAAAAGCCCCATTCCAAAAACACTTTTCTCGCATGACACCCTCAAATTGAAAACCCGCCCGTTCCGACACTGCTATCGACGGCAAATTACTGGGTAAAATCAATGATTCGATGCGGTTAACTCTGATGGGAAATTTGGTGCTGAATGCATACTCCAGAATAGAATTGACGGACTCACTGGCATAGCCCTTTCCCCAATACTTAGGCGATAGGTCGTAACCCAGGATCACGCTGGCATCGTATTGATTCCAGCTATTAAAACCACAACTGCCGATCAACGTTGTTTTACCCTTCTCCCTGATGGCCCAGCGGATCCCTGTATTGGTTTCAAAACGCGACTTAAAATACTGGATCAGGTGATCGGCCTCTTTGACTTCTTTAAAACGTTCCACATCGTAATGGGCGGTGACTTGAGGATCTGAAAAAATTTCAAATACTTGTTTTCGGTCCGTTTTTTTCAGTTCATTTAATATCAACCGGTCACTGGTAAGGATGGGAAAAGGGGCTGCGCTCATAGCTATGTTACCTATAAGTCTATTAAACATTGTCAGCTAACCATATAGAGGAAGATTGGCTTTAACAACCAGCAAAATCAAAATTCAATAATTTTCAGTAACTTAAAATACTCCAGGGTCAACAAACATTTTGTGTTAATAATTTGTAAAGTGTTATATTGCGTTGCTAAGTGAACGATAAATACACTATAGTGAGCTTCTGTAGTGGTTAACGTAGCAGGGGTCAGTGATGCGTACCAAGAAACCAATCATACGAAATAAGCAAACCATGGTAGACAACGAAGACCAATTCGGTCAGGAACAAGACTACGAAGTCATAGTAAAAACGCCTTCGGTCACTGTGAAAGACAAAGAGTCCACTACCCTGCCCTCGCAATTCAATTACTACACTGAAAAAGATATTTCAAAAATCCTATCCAATCTGGATTCACTACGCAACAACGTATATCCCCCTGCTGAAAGCGAGGTTGATTCAGCACCAAAGCTACAAAGCTTTCCCTCTGTGTGTTTGATTGGTTTAGGTCGATGTGGCTCCAATATCGCTTTAGAAGTGGCATCTTTGGTGCACAATGCCCGTAATTTTTATTTGAATGAGTTCAACGTTGAGCTGAAAAAAGCTAAAGAGTCCGACAACAAACCAGTTAAGTGGTTACAGCGAAATCTCAAACTCAATACCGGAAACTCGGCACAGCCAGTGTTTTTAATCGAGCCTTTAGTGATGCTGGGCGATTTGGACAAAGATATCGAAGGCCGTATTCGCTTTTCATCAAAAGGTGCTGAGAGTAATTTTCTGGATGAATATCGAAAATTAAAAATCATGGACTTATCAGAAGTGCATGCCGGAGGCGCTGGTAATGCCCCCATCCTGGGACAGTATCTGGCGAAGATAATTCTGAACAAAGATACTCAGCACTTCTCCAATACCGATTGGAAGTTCATACATTCTTATCTGATTGATTCCTGCGGCATCAAGGCTAACCAATCCCGTTTGTATTTCTATATTTTCAGTGCAGGTGGTGGTACGGGTTCAGGGATGGCCTCAGAATTTGGCTTGGCACAACAATACTCATACATGAGCAAAACATTTGACGTTAAGCCTGAGCGAGATCTTGCCAGTCAAAATCAATCGTTTGTGTTCGAGCCAATTTTCACCAGCGGTATTTGTATTCTGCCAAACATCACTGACAAAAGTATGCAAATGTCGGAAGCACTGCATATCAATGCGGGCCGTTTGTTGTGTAAATACCTGTCTGAAGAGTGGGATTTCTCCTACAACCTTGACAGTGAAGATGGTCATACTTCTGAAGTCATGAACCGAATTCGCCCTTGGAATGCCATGATGCTGATCTCCAATGACATCATGCGCTACGCAGAAGAGAACGATAAAGGTGGCACCATTAACGAGATTGACGTTAATGCCATGGAAAAACACGCTAATCAATACATCAGTCAGCAGATTTTTAACATTCTGACCGCCCAGGCAGTCACCACTGACTACGATGAAAACTATTTCCACAGAGCAGGTATTGATATCGGCGAAACCATCCGACTGGACGCCAACGACCTGTTCATGAGTCTTGCTGGACCTGTGGCTATTGCTTATGCTGAATCAGTTGTGGACTCTGAAGACAGTGATGGCAAACGCCTCGATATTGACGATCTTTTCTATCGCTCTATCGATCTGCCCCACTACAACAAACAAACACAAGCCATTGAAGGAATTAGTTTGTTACCGATTGAGTCTGGTCGCTATAAGAAAGTACTGAAAGATTACAAAGATAAAAACTTCGATCCTGAGCAAATTCGCAAACTGCATTTTTATCAAAATTGTTCATCGGTGGTATCGATTGTGTCTTTACCTAAGGACTTTAAACTGTCCTACATGGACCTGAATAAATTAAAAGTCCATTTAAACTCACTGTTTCCCAATACCACTTTGAAACGCTACGCACTGGTTATAGGTGCTTCTGCGAACCTTTCGTTGACGACGTTGATTGCCAAAAGCCCCTGTTTAAGCGACGATTTCTTAACGCTGATCGTTGCTTACATCAAACGCTGTTTTGCCAAGGACAATTTCCGCTACGACGAAACCATTGATAAAGCTATCGTTGAATTCATAAGGGCAGACGAATTCGATGAAGAATTACTAATGGATATGCTGGTAGCTAACGAAAACCCAGCGAAGATCTTGGATACCAACTGGTACGCAATCAAGCCGATGTACGAGAAAAAGTATAAAGAGCTGATCAGAGAACAAAGCAAGTTCACATCTATTAACGACATCAGACTCAATGCTGAAAATGTAAAAAAAGCCATTATGTATTTACGTGAAATCTATCGTCACCGTATCAGCAAAACGCGCATTATTTCACTCAATGAAGAATTTGAAGCGAGCTATACTGCGCCCGCTAAAAAGACTAAACGTCAGGAATCATTCTTCGACGATCCGATAGAAAGTGATCCGGAATAAAAACCTCGAGGAGCCCGCTATTATGCGGGCTTTTTTATGCGGGCTTTGAATTTATCGGCAAGAGCTGCAAGCTGCTCAATTGACGTGATTTCAACATTGTCCGTATCAATTGCTTGTCCACTGACAAACAGCACCGTGCGCGGATAACCATGACCACCAAGCTGCTCTACTAAACCCTGATGTACAGCTGAGAGAAATTCACCTTTATTGTGCTGAACTACGATATTGTAAAGCGACAACTCGGACCCCATTAAATTTTGCTCAAAAGCGGGCAGGTTTGGCGCCTGCTTCTCGGTGCAGTCGGGGCACCAACTAGCAACCAGATTTAAAACGAATGACTCTTTCTTGGCTACCTTATTATCGATCTCTTCTATGCTGATGTCTTGCAATGACTTTTCCCGCGTATTCAAAACGTGACCTTATTATGCGGTATCCCTTCCCTCAAAACCATCATCAGTTGGCGCTCCCCTTCGCGTATCTGCTTGCAACAAAAGTTTACACATCAGGCCTTCAGGAAATTAGATTAAAAACTCGAAACCAAAGCCGTAAATGTTAAATTAGAGAATCTTAAAGTTAAGGGAGTAATAACAATAATGAATAAACATCTGGCTTTAATAGCGTTAACTACAAGTCTTTTAAGTGCATGTGGCGGAAGCGGCAGCGATAGTAGCTCTAATCCCCCAGCTCCAACTACCCCACCACCAGACAATTACGATTTAACGGTATTGATGATTGGAAATAGTCACACCAATTTTGGCAACCTCCCCGGACAGCTACAAGAAACTCTTCAAGCATATTACCCAGATCAAAATATACTCGTAGAGAGAGCTGTAAAGTCGTTATTTCTGTCTGACCACTTGCAGGATAGCGCTACGCTCAACCACCTGGAAGAGCGGAATTGGGACTACGTGATACTGCAAGCACAAAAGTATTCTGTTACCCGAACTGTGGAATATCCCACCAGTGCTGCTCAGTCTTTTATTAACAAAACGAAAGAGCAAGGAGGAGTTCCGGTTTTATTCCCTGAATGGGGTCAACGCCATTTGGCTGATGAAGCAGCTTATATTTATGACATCCATCAAAGCATTGCTGAAGCAACACCTTCATGTATTGCACCTATCGGATTTGCATGGGATAACTCACTATTAATTCAACCTTCTATCGAATTGCATGCCAGTGATGGTAATCATTCTAATCCCACTGGAGCATACCTCACAGCCCAAGTTTTGTTTGAAACTATAACCGCTCACCCAGCCGAGTTATTAGGTGAGCTAAGCTATTCTGAGCTGGATAGTGACACGCAGTTATTCTTACAACAAATGGCTTCTCAGGCAGTAGCAGAATACCCACCTTGCGAAGCATTGGATGTAAACAACGGCTAATAAAATAATTTACAAGACCAGTAAGGATCTTGGCTCCTTGCTGGCCATCTTTATCACTTTTTAACTTTTCCTCATTAAACAATACTAGAATAATAAATCTGGTCTTCTATACTTTTTACATTAGAAACATTAAAGATTCTTTATGATCACAAGCGGTCCATTGTTCCCAATCCCAGGTAACAAGCTACGGGCTTGTTTGGCCTTATTCTTCTGTGCTTTTTATATCTTTTCTGCCCCAGCTAATTCTAAGTTTTCAGCCCAAGACATTGTGTGGATGACCGAAGAATATCCGCCTTACAACTTCCACAATTACGAAGGTGAGTTGGTTGGAGTTAGCGTAGATTTACTCGAAGCAATTATGAAACGTATGCACATCGATTTTGATAAGAACAGTATTTTGGTGGTTCCCTGGGCCAGAGCATACAGGCATACACTCAATACGCCCAACGCCGCCGTTTTTACTATGACTAAATCACAGCATCGGTCTGGCTTGTTTCAATTTTCAGAGGCTATTATGCCATCGAACATTTCCATAATTACTTTAAGAAACACTCTAAAACTGAATAAAGTGGCAGATCTAAACCCGCTAAACGTCGGCGTTGTTCGCAACGATATCGGGGAGCAATTGCTTAAGAAGCACGGCCTCAAGAATGAGTCTACCGTAAAACTACCTACCTCTTTAGAACTGATAAGAATGTTGTTATTGAACAGGATAGATGTAGTCGCTATCGACGAGGCCATCGCCAATTTTGAATTTAATCGGCTTGGTGTAAAGCCAGAAGAGTATACGACTCACTTCACTATCGAAAAGCTCACTACTCATTACGCTTTTAATGCCGCAATAGATAAAAATTTTATTGCAGACTTTTCAGCGGCATTTGAACAACTTAAAGCTGATGGCACCTTTGAGCAAATCAGAGCAAAGTATTGATACCTTTTGCATAGGCGCGGGTCAGAGCCTGAACGTGGATACTTCTGTTGATTCTCGCTGAAGCTTGATAAACGCTAATTCGGATATTATGCCGGATCTGACCCCGTATGCTGGCAGGTGTTATTGAAGGTTCGGCTTTAGCCGGACAAAGACGAGAACTTGTAACTAAGTTGTCGAGATAAATCTCGACCTACAGGTATTACTTTATTCGTCTCATCCCTGAGACTCACCCCTTCGGGGCCGTGCTAAAGCACGTTCAAATTTGTTCCAGACAAATTTGTCACATGGGGGTGAAGCCCGTCTCGGACGAAGTGAAAACTTGGAGCTTTGTCAGGGCTGAACGACCCGGCAAGGATGGCGAGGCTGGGTGACAATCATCAGGGATGTGTTAACGACTAACATGACCAGACAACCTATAGCACCGCCCACCCGAACGACCCGGCAAGGATGGCGAGGCAGGATGCCCCTTCAGGGACGATTGTTACTCGTGCTCTAATCAGACAATAAGTAAAGCCATGTTAAACAATGGGTTAGGCATCTCTTGTAGATTAGCGCAGCTAATCACTATTTAGGGGAAGGGCTATCCGTTGATGCTGATACAACACCATGACTTTTCGGAATCGCAAATGCAAAAAAGGGCTACCCTTTCGGATAGCCCTTTCTCTAAATAAGAGCCTGGCGGTGTGCTACTCTCACATGGGGAAGCCCCACACTACCATCGCCGCTAATACGTTTCACTACTGAGTTCGGAATGGATTCAGGTGGTTCCGTATCGCTATGGCCGCCAGACAAAAACGGTTTTAACTAACTGGAAAGTGATAAATCGTATGAATCTTTTTCGTTTTCTTAAGGTAAGCGCGTCTTACTCTTAACATAAGCAAGTGCTTGTTTGTCACAACACCAAATAATACCGGGTGTTGTATGATTAAGCCTCGCGGGCAATTAGTACAGGTTAGCTTAACGCCTTACAACGCTTCCACACCCTGCCTATCAACGTCTTAGTCTTAAACAACCCTTCAGGACAGTTAAACTGTCAGGGATGACTCATCTTTGGGCCGGCTTCCCGCTTAGATGCTTTCAGCGGTTATCCGTTCCGAACGTAGCTACCGGGCAATGCGATTGGCATCACAACCCGAACACCAGCGGTTCGTCCACTCCGGTCCTCTCGTACTAGGAGCAGCTCCCATCAATCATCCAACGCCCACACCAGATAGGGACCGAACTGTCTCACGACGTTCTAAACCCAGCTCGCGTACCACTTTAAATGGCGAACAGCCATACCCTTGGGACCGACTTCAGCCCCAGGATGTGATGAGCCGACATCGAGGTGCCAAACACCGCCGTCGATATGAACTCTTGGGCGGTATCAGCCTGTTATCCCCGGAGTACCTTTTATCCGTTGAGCGATGGCCCTTCCATTCAGAACCACCGGATCACTATGACCTACTTTCGTATCTGCTCGACGTGTCTGTCTCGCAGTTAAGCTAGCTTATGCCATTGCACTAACCTCACGATGTCCGACCGTGATTAGCTAACCTTCGTGCTCCTCCGTTACTATTTGGGAGGAGACCGCCCCAGTCAAACTACCCACCAGACACTGTCCACAACCCGGATTACGGGTCAGTGTTAGAACATCAAACATACAAGGGTGGTATTTCAAGGACGGCTCCACGCTATCTGGCGACAACGCTTCAAAGCCTCCCACCTATCCTACACATGTAGGGTCAATGTTCAGTGCCAAGCTGTAGTAAAGGTTCACGGGGTCTTTCCGTCTAGGTGCGGGTACACAGCATCTTCACTGCGATTTCAATTTCACTGAGTCTCGGGTGGAGACAGCATGGCCATGGTTACACCATTCGTGCAGGTCGGAACTTACCCGACAAGGAATTTCGCTACCTTAGGACCGTTATAGTTACGGCCGCCGTTTACCGGGGCTTCGATCAAGAGCTTCGCTTACGCTAACCCCATCAATTAACCTTCCGGCACCGGGCAGGTGTCACACCGTATACGTCATCTTTCGATTTAGCACAGTGCTGTGTTTTTAATAAACAGTCCCAGCCATCTGGTCACTGCGACCCCCATCTGCTTACCACGCGAAGTGTTCACAAACAGGGGCGTACCTTCTCCCGAAGTTACGGTACTATTTTGCCGAGTTCCTTCACCCGAGTTCTCTCAAGCGCCTTAGTATTCTCTACCTGACCACCTGTGTCGGTTTGGGGTACGGTTCTTATATACATACGTTTAGAGGATTTTCCTGGAAGCCGGGCATCAACTGCTTCGCTACCGTAGTAGCTCGTCTCGTGTCTCGGCCTTAGGAACCCGGATTTACCTGAGTCCCCAGCCTACGCACTTTCACGTGGACAACCAACGCCACGCCAGCCTAGCCTTCTCCGTCACCCCATCACTGTATATAAAAGTACGGGAATATTAACCCGTTTCCCATCGACTACGCATTTCTGCCTCGCCTTAGGGGCCGACTTACCCTGCCCTGATTAGCATGGGACAGGAAACCTTGGTCTTCCGGCGTGGGGGTTTTTCACCCCCATTATCGTTACTCATGTCAGCATTCGCACTTGTGATATGTCCAGCAAACCTCTCGATTCACCTTCATCCACTTACACAACGCTCCCCTACCCAGCACTTACGTGCTGCCGCAGCTTCGGTATATTGCTTAGCCCCGTTACATCTTCCGCGCAGGCCGACTCGACTAGTGAGCTATTACGCTTTCTTTAAAGGGTGGCTGCTTCTAAGCCAACCTCCTAGCTGTCTTAGCCTTCCCACATCGTTTCCCACTTAGCAATATTTGGGGACCTTAGCTGGCGGTCTGGGTTGTTTCCCTCTCCACGACGGACGTTAGCACCCGCCGTGTGTCTCCCGGATAGTACTCATTGGTATTCGGAGTTTGCATGGGGTTGGTAAGTCGGGATGACCCCCTAGCCCAAACAGTGCTCTACCCCCAATGGTATTCGTCCGAGGCGCTACCTAAATAGCTTTCGGGGAGAACCAGCTATCTCCCGGTTTGATTGGCCTTTCACCCCCAGCCACAGGTCATCCCCTAACTTTTCAACGTTAGTGGGTTCGGTCCTCCAGTTGATGTTACTCAACCTTCAACCTGCCCATGGCTAGATCACCGGGTTTCGGGTCTATACCTTGCAACTACGCGCCCAGTTAAGACTCGCTTTCGCTACGGCTCCCCTATTCGGTTAACCTCGCTACAAAATATAAGTCGCTGACCCATTATACAAAAGGTACGCAGTCACAGAACAAGTCTGCTCCCACTGCTTGTACGTATACGGTTTCAGGTTCTATTTCACTCCCCTCGCCGGGGTTCTTTTCGCCTTTCCCTCACGGTACTGGTTCACTATCGGTCAGTCAGGAGTATTTAGCCTTGGAGGATGGTCCCCCCATCTTCAGACAAGATAACACGTGTCCCGTCCTACTTAATATGTGCTTTATGTTGCTTCGTGTACGGGGCTATCACCCTGTATCGCTCAACTTCCCAGAAGATTCCACTACAACATAAACCATCGGCTGTTACCCGTTCGCTCGCCGCTACTAAGGCAATCTCAATTGATTTCTTTTCCTGAGGGTACTTAGATGTTTCAGTTCCCCTCGTTTGCTTCTGCAACCTATGAATTCAGTTACAGATGACCTAAAAGGCCGGGTTTCCCCATTCGGACATCGTAGGTTATAACGGGTTTTATCACCTTACCTACGCTTTTCGCAGATTTACACGTCCTTCATCGCCTCTGACTGCCAAGGCATCCACCGTATACGCTTAGTCACTTAATCATACAACCCCTGTATCACTCAATGTTGCCATCTTATGAACAGACGCTGCTGTTGACTGTAACTCGCCTATGTCAGATAGAGTAAAACGCTATCGTTTACCCTAAATTTTTTAAAAATACATACTTGGTTGATATCAAATGCATCGCTTACGCAACACATCAATATCGATGATTTATCAGCTTTTCCAGTTTGTTAAAGAACAGTTTAGAGTAAAAAACCCTAATGAATAATCTCTAGCGAGCCTATTCATTAAGGCATTTCAGTCTGCGTAAAGAAGTGGTGGAGCTAAGCAGGATCGAACTGCTGACCTCCTGAATGCAAATCAGGCGCTCTCCCAGCTGAGCTATAGCCCCATAATCTATTACCGAAGATTGGGATTATAATCTTTCTTAGGCGAGGTTTGAGTGAGGACGTTTAGCCTGCTAAACGACGAACTCAATAACGAAGCATAAGGAAGATTTGGTAGGCTGGGCAGACTTGAACTGCCGACCTCACCCTTATCAGGGGTGCGCTCTAACCAGCTGAGCTACAGGCCTATGATGCACCTGAGCCAACGGCTTAGGCTGTCTTCGGTCTTCTTTACTTTTAAACAATAAAACAATCTGTGTGAACATCGAATTGAATTCAATTCGACACCTTTACGTAAGGAGGTGATCCAACCCCAGGTTCCCCTAGGGTTACCTTGTTACGACTTCACCCCAGTCATGAAACACAAAGTGGTAATCGCCCTCCCGAAGGTTAGACTAACTACTTCTTTTGCATCCCACTCCCATGGTGTGACGGGCGGTGTGTACAAGGCCCGGGAACGTATTCACCGCAGTATGCTGACCTGCGATTACTAGCGATTCCGACTTCATGGAGTCGAGTTGCAGACTCCAATCCGGACTACGACAGACTTTAAGGGCTCCGCTCCACATCACTGTCTCGCATCCCTCTGTATCTGCCATTGTAGCACGTGTGTAGCCCTACACGTAAGGGCCATGATGACTTGACGTCGTCCCCACCTTCCTCCGGTTTGTCACCGGCAGTCTCCTTAAAGTGCCCAACCAAATGCTGGCAACTAAGGACAAGGGTTGCGCTCGTTGCGGGACTTAACCCAACATCTCACGACACGAGCTGACGACAGCCATGCAGCACCTGTGTCAGAGTTCCCGAAGGCACCAATCCATCTCTGGAAAGTTCTCTGCATGTCAAGTGTAGGTAAGGTTCTTCGCGTTGCATCGAATTAAACCACATGCTCCACCGCTTGTGCGGGCCCCCGTCAATTCATTTGAGTTTTAACCTTGCGGCCGTACTCCCCAGGCGGTCTACTTAGCGCGTTAGCTTCGCTACACACAGAAATGAATCCGCATACAGCTAGTAGACAGCGTTTACGGCGTGGACTACCAGGGTATCTAATCCTGTTCGCTACCCACGCTTTCGCACATGAGCGTCAGTTTTTGGCCAGGGAGCCGCCTTCGCCACTGATGTTCCTCCAGATATCTACGCATTTCACCGCTACACCTGGAATTCCACTCCCCTCTCCAAAACTCTAGCCATACAGTTCCAAATGACTCTCCCAGGTTAAGCCCGGGGCTTTCACATCTGGCTTATATAGCCGCCTGCGTGCGCTTTACGCCCAGTAATTCCGATTAACGCTCGCACCCTCCGTATTACCGCGGCTGCTGGCACGGAGTTAGCCGGTGCTTCTTCTGTTGCTAACGTCACAGCTGACAGGTATTAACTACCAACCTTTCCTCACAACTGAAAGTGCTTTACAACCCGAAGGCCTTCTTCACACACGCGGCATGGCTGCATCAGGGTTCCCCCATTGTGCAATATTCCCCACTGCTGCCTCCCGTAGGAGTCTGGGCCGTGTCTCAGTCCCAGTGTGGCTGATCTTCCTCTCAGAACAGCTAGAGATCGTCGCCTTGGTGAGCCGTTACCTCACCAACAAGCTAATCTCGCTTAGGTTCATCCCAGGGCGAGAGCCGAAGCCCCCTTTGGTCCTTAGACGTTATGCGGTATTAGCCATCGTTTCCAATGGTTGTCCCCCACCCCAGGGCAGATCCCTAAGTATTACTCACCCGTCCGCCACTCGTCAGCGATAGCAAGCTATCCTGTTACCGTTCGACTTGCATGTGTTAGGCCTGCCGCCAGCGTTCAATCTGAGCCATGATCAAACTCTTCAATTAAAATCGAAAATATAAATTTTTTGGGTCGACATCAAAATCAATCGATGCCCACACAGATTGTCTTATTGCTGATTGTTAAAGAACGTTGCCGTTTCCGGCTGCTTCGTTTATCTCCCGAAGCGGACGCGCATTCTACGCTGTTGAGTTTAAGTGTCAATCTTTTTTCTAAAAAATTTTAACTTCTTTTCAAATCTAAGTTCTGAGAACTTTGACTTGAGCCGTTCAACTCAATGAGGCGCGCATTATAAGCAGATATTTACAGGATGCAAGCCCTATTTTCGAAATTAATGTTTTATTTTAATAAAAAGCAATAAATCGCAAATAAACCAATAAAAACAATTAGTTATGTGAGTTTAGTTCATTTAAACAACAAAAAAGCCGTCTTTAGGACGGCTTTTCTCGTTTATTTATGTAAAGCGAACATTAACTCTGTTTATTATTGTTCTCTTCATTACCACTAGTAGCCTTTTCTTGAACGCTGGCTTCTTTAAAATCGGCATCGCCCTCTTCAGCGTCGCCAAGCACGTGCTCCAGCTTTACTTTTTCTACTGTTCTAAAAGTATTGATGGGACCTGCCACAGTATATAGTGCAAAAACAAGGAACAATACTAACGATGGTTCTGTCGCCACAATAATAAACACCACGCACACCAAGAGAATGGCAACAAAAGGAACTTTACCGTGCCAGTTTACTTCTTTAAACGAGTTGTACTTAAAATTACTCACCATCAAAATGCCGGCAGCAGCAGTAATTAAACACACTAATATTTCAACAAATGCCAGGTTGAATATCTCTTTTACCTGATACTCCTCACCAACCCACACCATTCCGGCTACCAACGCGGCAGCAGAGGGACTCGGCAATCCCTGGAAAAAACGTTTATCGGCGGTTTCTACAGTAGTGTTAAATCTCGCCAGGCGCAGTGCGGCACCAGCAACATATATAAATGCGGCTAACCAACCTAACTTGTTGAGGCCGGACAACGCCCAATTGTAGGCGATTAACGCCGGCGCCATACCAAAAGACACCATATCAGCCATTGAGTCATACTCGGCACCAAAGGCACTTTGGGTGTTGGTCATCCTGGCGACGCGGCCATCAAGACCATCGAAGATCATTGCGATGAAAATCGCCACCGCGGCAGAGGTAAACTGGCCATTCATGGAAGCCACAACGGCATAAAACCCTGAAAAAATACCTGCAGTCGTTAACAGGTTGGGTAATAAGTAAATGCCTTTCTTTTTAGTTTCTGTCATTCATTCCTCCATCGATGAGGCTTGAAAATAGCATATTTTGTTAGATTTTTTGAGGAATATTCTCGACTAGAACTGAAAAATTAAAACATTCCATCACATAGAGCACTACAGCCAAAGAATAGCTGGTTTGCTTTTATTGTTTGCTTTTATTTAATACAGTCTTGTGGTCCGAAATAATTTTCTGAGAGTTTTATGGCCATCACAAAACCGGTTTCAAATCGCGAAACAGAGATGTTTATTCAAACACTTTATTGTGAGGCTTCAAACATAGCACCGGGAGATTTTCGAAATTGGGCACTTTTACAATTGACCGAGTTATTAAATGTGGATGCGGCCATATGGGGAACAGGAAACCTTAATACGCTGCAATTTCATTACCTTGAACACCTGGGACTTGACGCAGACTATGGTAAAAAACTCATAGCAACACTACATTTAAACCCTATCCGGGGAGCCATTCTAAACAACCTCGATAATCCAATTTCAATGAGTGAAGTTATCGATGATGCAAAATTCTTTAACTCTTCCCTGTACACACAGTTGTTTGAACCCTATGGTATTCAACGGATCCTCGCCACCGGCCATATTGAACAACACTGCAAACTGCACAGCCTGATTAGCCTGTACCGATTTGACCGGGACAGAGATTTCCTGGAAAAAGAAAAAACAACTATATCGAGACTCATTTACCACCTCGTCAGCGCAGCTTCCCACAACTTTTTCCTGCATATAGAAGCGCGAAGTGACGGTGCAGCGATGGCGATTTGCGATAAACACGGATGTTATTGGCACGTACAACCTAGATTTGTTGAGCTGTTATCACAAACTCCGGTTGTTTTTTCGGATGTTTTCCCGCTAGAGAAAAACTATGAGTTAAATGAAGACTTAAACGGAATAAAGATTAGTATTGCACCATTAGGTGAATTGCTGCAAATCACTGTTAGAAAAGTCCATCCTCTGGACCAATTGTCAGCCCGGGAACAACAAATAGTTAACTGGATCATCCAAGGATTAACCTTCAAAGAGGTTGCCAGAGAACTCGGTATTGCTCCCTCCACAATCTCCAATCACCTGTATCGCATATATCGCAAACTTGAAATAACCAGCCGCTCAGAACTGGCCCGGCTATTTCAAACCCGTTAGCGGGTATTGACCTTTGCGGTACCATTTTTCTTCAAAGACCAACACGCTCCAGTAATGCCCAGTCCAAAAGCTCCCCTCTCATATGATTAGGTCATTTTTACTATAGCCATCTCGTTTACTGCGCGGTAAAAAAAAGAGCCTTCTCTTCGTAATCGCTACTCTGGTATTGCGTAGAAAAGATAAAAATGAGTAAAAACAAGATTCCGGGAGCAAATATGAAAACAACAAAAATTAAAATATGGCTATTAGGCATATTACAAATACTTTTAGTTAACCCCATGGTTCATGCTGGAGACTGGATCATTGGCAGTGGCAAGTCAGACGTTACTGGTCCGGCTGCTGACCTCGGTATGGTGGGCTATGGAGATACAGGTCAGACGACAAAAGGTATCCACTCCAGGCTCTGGTCAAGAGCGTTTTACATCGAAGAGCCTGGCACAGGTCAAAAGTTTGTTTTCGTCTCTGCCGACTTACAAAGTATTACTCAAGGGGTTAAACAAGGTGTTATCAAAAAACTAAATGCGAAATATGGTAATCAGTTTAACGATGCCAATGTCATGTTAACAGCTACCCACACCCATGTTGGACCCGGAGGTTATGATCATTATGTCATGCTGAATATGAGTGCCTTGGGCTATGATTCCGACAATTATAATGCCATCACAACTGGCATTTATAATTCTATTGTTAATGCCGTATCCAGCGCCGGACAGGGTGATATATACGTTAGTCAGGATGAGTTTGATGGAATCAACATCAATCGAAACCCGCAGCCCTATAACCAAAACAACGACAGTCATCAATACAGTTCCAACACCAACAAAAACATGGTGCAATTGAAGCTGGTCAAAGACAGCGGTACAGAGCTTGGTATAATCAACTGGTTTGCCGTGCACAACGTCTCTTACGGTACTTCCCAGCGTCAGATAAGTGGCGACAATAAAGGGGCTGCCAGCCAATACTTTGAAAACTGGAAAACCTCCCACAATCCCGACTTTGTTGCCGCCTTTGCCAACAGTAATTTGGGTGACAGTTCGCCCAATATTTGCGGTCCGGGAAATGGTTGCGGCGCCAATGAAAGAGCCAGTATGGAACTTTCCGGTGGAAAACAATTTGAAGCGGCAAAACAACTTTATCAATCTGGATTGAGCCGGTTAACAGGTAGTCTGGAGTATCGTCATCAGTACGTCTATCTTCCGGGCTATGAAGTTAGCAATACCTTTACCGGCAATGGCGACACCAAAATATGCGAAGGTGTTGTGGGCTGGTCTATGACCGCGGGTTCCAGTTGGGATGGTCCCAGCGATATTCCCGGCGTATTTGAAGGCATGACCGTCGATAATGAAGGCTCTGCATGGAACAAAAACAGCAATCTCTTTACCAATGCCATTGCAGGCTACCCCATCTTCGCACTCATGAATGGCTTTTCTGACGCGACGTTATTCAATCAAAGTGCTGACGATCCTTGCCAATACCCCAAACCTACCTTTGTGAAACGCAAGGTATTTGGGGCAGAACTGTACACCGCGCATATTCCTTTTCAACTAGTTACCATTGGCAACCTGGCCATCATAGCCAGTGCTGGTGAGATGACCACAATGGCGGGTCGCAGACTACAAAACCAGGTGCTTCAAACTCTCGCGTCTAAGGGAATTGATACTGCAATAATTGCCGGACTGGCAAATGCTTATCACGGATATATCACCACGCCAGAGGAATACCAGATGCAGCACTATGAAGGTGGGCACACAGTATATGGTCCAAATACCTTGCCGGCATACTTGCAAGTATACAACGAATTGGCCTTAGCCATTAAAAACGGATGGGGTGTTAGTTCTGGGCCAACTCCACCTGATTTAAGCAAAGACCAGATAATCAAAACTATTGGCGTTGTCTATGACGACAAACGACTTTGGGAATCTTTTGGTAAAGTCACCAAAGACGCTAAAAGCAGTTATGAAATCGGAAATCAAATTAAAGTCACCTTTCGTTCCGGTCACCCGAGAAACAACTTCACAAAAATCGATACTTTCGTGGAAGTACAGAGAAAAGTGAATGGTAACTGGCAAACCTGGTTGAAGGATGATGACTTAGATACCAAGTTTGTCTGGCGCCGGGATACTTCGGCGGATTGCCTGGCCTGCTCTTATGTTGACGCCATCTGGATACCGGCGGAAAACACTCCCTCTGGTAGCTACCGCATTAAACACAAAGGTTACTGGAAAAGCGGCTGGGACCGAAAACTACGCAGTTACTCAGGGAAATCCCGCACCTTCAGCATAAAATAATCGTTGTTAAAGAGTTTATTGGATAGCCCCGGAGGAGATTTTCGGAGCGTTTTTTAAAATTCGTGCTATTAATCAGTAGAAATAAAAAAGCACCAATCAAGGTGCTTTTCTACTGTTTTATCAGGTGCTTATCTTAAGCTTTAGTGAAACTTAATTGATTATTCGCAACGTCCACCTTAATCTTATCGTCCTTTTTAAAGTCTCCGGACAATAATCGCTGTGCCAGTGGATTTTCGATCTCTTGCTGAATAGCGCGTTTCAGTGGTCGAGCACCAAATACCGCATCAAAACCGGCTTCGGAAATCTTGCTTAACGCAGCATCCGTGACTTCTAAACTCATCTCTTGTTCTTCCAGACGCTGACGCAAATGCTGCAACTGAATCGACGCAATAGATTTAATGTGAGATTGCCCAAGCGGATGGAATACCACCGTATCATCAATACGATTGATAAACTCCGGTCTGAAATGCTCACCCACCACGTCCATCACGGTAGTTTTCATTTGCTCGTAATCTTTTTCCAGGTGTTGCTCCTGAATAAGATCTGAGCCCAAGTTACTGGTCATTATCACCACGGTATTTTTAAAGTCTACCGTGCGGCCTTTACCATCGGTAAGTCGTCCGTCATCCAATAGTTGTAGCAAAATGTTGAATACATCTGGATGTGCTTTTTCTACTTCATCCAACAAGATCACTGAATAAGGTTTTCTTCTGACCGCCTCGGTTAAGTAACCGCCTTCATCGTATCCCACATAGCCCGGAGGAGCACCAACTAGTCGTGCTACGGAGTGTTTTTCCATAAATTCTGACATATCAATACGCACCATGGCGCTATCAGTATCGAACATGAATTCCGCCAGCGCTTTACACAGCTCGGTTTTACCCACCCCCGTTGGGCCCAGGAACAAAAATGAACCTATTGGCCTGTTAGGATCCGACAACCCGGCTCTTGAGCGGCGGATAGCATTCGACACCACGCCCACCGCCTGCTGTTGACCAATCACTCTGGAGTGGAGTTGCTCTTCCATTCGCAACAACTTGTCTTTCTCACCCTCCAGCATTTTATTCACCGGAATACCTGTCCAGCGTGAGAGCACATCAGCAATTTCAATGTCGGTGACTTTGTTGCGCAGCAGTGTAGCGTGCTGCTGTTTCTCAGACAGATTGGCAAAATCCAGTTTTTGTTCCAGCTCTGGAATACGCCCATATTGCAACTCAGACATGCGATTGAGATCTTGAGCACGACGTGCAATCTCCAAATCCAGTTTCGCTTGCTCAAGTTCTTGCTTAATATGCTGTGCTCCCTGCATGGCGACTTTTTCTGCCGACCAGACCTTCTCCAGTTCAGCCAGACTGTTCTCTAATTTTTCACGCTCTAGTTCCATGGCGGCCAAACGCTTAAAACTGGCCTCATCGGTTTCTTTAGACAGCGCCTGCTCTTCCAGTTTGTATTGGATGATCTTGCGCTCTAAGCGGTCCATATCTTCAGGTTTGGAATCGATTTGCAAACGGATACGTGACGCCGCTTCATCAATCAAATCAATGGCTTTATCGGGTAATTGTCTATCACTAATGTAACGATGAGATAAGGCTGCCGCAGCAACGATAGCCGGATCAGTAATGTCCACCGAATGGTGCAACTCATAGCGTTCTTTCAAACCACGCAATATAGCGATAGTGTCTTCTACGTTGGGCTCTTCCACCAAGACTTTCTGGAAACGACGTTCTAAGGCGGCGTCTTTTTCAATATATTTGCGGTATTCATCCAATGTAGTAGCACCTACACAGTGCAGTTCACCACGGGCCAAGGCGGGTTTTAACATGTTGCCGGCATCCATGGCACCCTCGCCACCTTTACCCGCGCCCACCATAGTGTGCAGTTCATCAATAAACAGAATGACACTGCCCTCTTCTTTGGCCAACTCGGATAACACCGCTTTTAAACGTTCTTCGAACTCACCGCGGTATTTGGCACCCGCCACCAGCGCGCCCATATCCAGTGAAAGTACTCGCTTGTGTTTCAAACCTTCAGGCACTTCGCCGTTAATTATGCGTTGCGCCAAACCCTCCACGATGGCAGTTTTACCCACACCAGGCTCACCGATAAGTACCGGGTTATTTTTAGTACGACGCTGCAATACCTGAATGGTTCTGCGGATCTCTTCATCGCGACCAATAACCGGATCCAGTTTACCCTGCTCGGCACGAAGGGTAAGATCAGTAGTATATTTTTCCAGCGCCTGACGCACATCTTCCGCGTTGGGATCAGTCACTTTCTGACCGCCGCGCAATTTCTCTATGGCTGCCTCAATGTTTTGTTCGGTTGCCCCTAACTTTCGTAGCAACTCGCCGAGCTTGCCAGGCTCTTTAGTGGCAGCCAGCACGAATATTTCTGAAGTGATGTAATCATCTTTGCGCTTTTGTGCCACTTTGTCGCAAAGATTCAAGGTAACCACAGCCTCTTTGGACAGCTGAACATCGCCGCCGATACCGGAGACCCGGGGTAATTTATCTAATGCCTCGGCCAATACCGAGCGTAAACTATTCACGTTTACACCTGCGGCTTCCATCAACAGTTTTACGGTACTGCCTTCCTGATTCATCAATGCCATCATGATGTGTACAGGCTCGATATATTGATGGTCACGGCCTAGTGCCAAAGACTGGGCATCCGAGATGGCAATTTGAAATTTGCTGGTTAAGCGATCTAATCTCATGCTTGCTTCCAAATAATACTAACTACAAAACTAGATGGGTTTGCCAAGGGCAGATTCAAGAATAGATTTAAGTAAAATGAATAACAACGTTGAAAATAGGTTTATTCGATCCAGATCAAACTGGCCATGCGCCCAGTTTGACCATCACGTCGATAGCTAAAAAAGCGCTGCCTGTCGGACCAGGTGCACAAGTTAGATGAGAACACTTGTGTAACACCCAATAAATTTAGCTTCATGGTAGCAATGGCGAAGATATCCGCCAGATATTTATCATTGGGTTGCGCTTTAAACGCTGAACTTTGCTTAGGGAATGCCGCGAGTACATCACTACCCACTTCAAAAGCATCCGGACCAATAGCTGGGCCTAACCAAGCGATTACCTCTCCGTTTGATTGGATATGGGATCGGAGTTGCAATAAGCATTGCTGAATAATATCGCCAGCTAATCCGCGCCAGCCACAATGCAAGGCAGCCACAAAAGAGCCTTGTTTATTGGTTAATAGTACCGGCAAACAATCAGCAGTCATTACCACACAGCTATGGTTTTTGAAAAAGGTAAAACTTCCATCTGCGGCAGTATTGTCATTGTCACCTACAATGGAGCCTTCACCGAATTTCACTACCCGACAGCTATGAGTTTGTTGTAACCAAAGTCGTTTATTCGGTCCAGGAAGACTGGACCTGTTGGCAACAACCCGCTGCTCCTCGTCACCCACGTGCAGGCCAAGGTTTAACGAATCATATACGCCTGAACTGGTGCCCCCGCTGCGCAGTGTGGATATCGCTTTAACATGCGAAGGAGCGGTCCAGTCAGGTGTAATAAAATGTGCTGTCACAGGTTATCTTCGATTAATATTATGCAAACTCATCGTGGGCTTCGGTATCTTCACGAAGAGCCACTAATAATGCTTTAAGATCCTCGGGTAACGGTGCCTGCCAACTCATCCATTCGCCAGTCAATGGGTGGAACAAACCCAGTTGCACCGCGTGCAGTGCCTGGCGGCGAAAACTGCGTAAATGATTCACTAATTCTTCGGTTGCACCTTTGGGTAGCTTTAAACCCATACCATAAAGTTGATCACCCACCAGGCTGTGTTTGATGTAATCCATGTGAACCCGGATTTGGTGAGTTCGCCCGGTTTCCAGTTTCAAACGCAAATGAGTATGTTCACGGAAACGCTCAATTACACGGTAGTGAGTTGTCGCTTCTTTACCCGTTTCTTTAACCGCCATCGCCGTGCGTTTAGTACTGTGACGACCAATGGGTTTATCCACGGTGCCACCGCCTACCATACTACCGATACAAATAGCTTCGTATTCACGGCTGATTTCTCTGGCCTGGAGTTGCGTTACTAGCTGGGTATGGGCCGCAATATTTTTTGCTACCACCATCAATCCCGTGGTGTCTTTGTCGAGTCGATGAACGATGCCTGCGCGCGGTACGACGGCGCTATCGGGATAGTGAAACAGCAAAGCATTAAGCAAGGTTCCCGACTGATTACCCGCACCGGGATGCACCACCAGACCCACAGGTTTATTGACAATGATGATGTCGTCGTCTTCATAGACAATATCGATGGCGATATCTTCCGGTTGATAACCCACTTCGTCTTCCACCTGGGCTTCTAATTCCAGCACCTCAATGCCTTTCATTTTGTGACGCGGCGTGGTGACTACTTCGCCATCAACTTTGACATTGCCTTCCAATATCCAGTTTTTTAAGCGGGACCGAGAGAAATCGTCAAAACATTCAGCCAGACATTGATCTAAACGCATACCGGCATGTTCAAGCTCCAGTTCTGCACTCATTGAAACAACTTGCAAAGGAAATCCTAATAAATTCGTAGAGGCTGAAAACGCTGTTGTGCTTCAGCTTTGGTTCAAATAATTACAGATATGGTAACAGAATTCGGAACTTTTATAGCAGTTAATTGTTCTTATCAGCTCTGGAATCAGATAGTATTGCGCATCGAAAGATGTATAGATGAACACAACAAGATTAGAATTTCTATGATACGAACAAAAACCACCCGCATTCTGCTTTCTATCACTTTGGCAGCCTTAATAAGTGCTTGTTCATCCTCGCCTGATGATGAGGACCTGGTGTTAGCGAACAAAGGTGCAGAGAGCCTATACGAAGACGCTAAAAATGCGATGAAGATAGGCAATTACAGCAATGCTGCAACGATTTTGAGTGCGCTGGATTCAAGATACCCGTTTGGCCCTTATTCCAATCAAGTACAATTAGACTTGATCTACTCCTATTACAAATCCGGTAAATACGATGAGGCACTTGCCACCATCGACAGGTTTACCCGACTCAATCCCAACCACTCAGATGTGGATTACGCCTATTACATGCGCGGCCTGGTAAACATGGAATTCGATAAGAATTTCTTCCAGGATTTCTTTGACATGGATCGTGCCGATCGTGACACCACTAAAGCCAAAGAAGCATTCAAAGATTTTGAAAACCTGATTGGTAAGTTCCCGGAAAGTAAATACGCCGCTGACGCCAAAAAACGCATGGTGTTTATCAAAGATAGACTGGCCCGCTACGAAATCGCGATTGCCCGTTACTACATCAAGCGCGAGGCCTACATAGCCGCCGCCAACCGCGGCCAATACGTATTGGAATACTTCTCTGATACCGTGCACGTACAAGAAGCGCTGGAAATTATGGTGGAGTGTTACGACTCATTGGGATTGGATGAACTCAAAAACAACGCCCTTGAAACGCTGCGCATTAACTACCCCAACAGCGACGTGCTGGGTTAAGTTAAACAGCTTTATAAAGAAACGCGCTCCGGCGCGTTTTTTGTATCTGTTATTAGCCGTAACACCGGCATTCCTTATTTCTACGTTAATTGAAGGTGAGTGCACAACATCTAATTTCGTTTTCTGATGTTATTTCTTCGAAGGGGAGATCCCCTTCAACCCCCTTTTGGCCCGGACGCGAGACAACATAAGCTTCAAGGCCAGAACCAGAAGACCGTCAATGATAGCGCATCCCTGCCCTTGCATTGACTTGGGCAACATCCCTGTTGCCAATCTTCTGGTTTTTCCTGCCCTCTCAGCTTATCTCGCGAAAGGGCCAGTTTTGTCCGAGCTTTGAATTTACATACGAGCATAAAAATCAAAAGTTTTTTATTGCTAATGCGAAAATTGAAACACCTAGGTCAGCATCGGCTCCCTTCCAAAGAGAAAATGGTCACACAAAAATTCGTCTACTCAGATTGCCCCTATTTTTGTCTTCTAGGCTTCATAGGAAGTGGATATTTTAAATTGATATTTTTTGTGTGGATTTCTCGTTTCTCATGCCTGATATCATGAAAATACCAAATATTAAATTTTCTCTCATGATGCCAAGTGTCGTGCTTTAAATTGTCCCAACCTAAGTATGATGCGATGTGATTAGCCATATCACGTTTTCTGTCCGAGGTTACTTTACCCTGAAAAGCACTCATCACAGCTCCCAAAAGAAAATCCGCTAGTTGAATCTGTTGAGAATCTTTAGAGTCCTTGGTAACAACAGACTGAATCAATGCATCTCCGCCAAGCTCTTGCTTTAAGATATTATTTGCAATTTTGTGAAATGCTTCATCGGCCTTGTTATATCTAGACGGAAGCGGATCAACTTCAACCCTGAATTCAGACGGCTGATTGGGATGTGCTTTTTTTACCGTTTTAATCTTCGAAGAAATTAAAGTTGTGAAGTGTTTTCGCATTGCCAGATCATAATCTCCATCATGAAAGGATTTATCTACCAAACCTTTGCGAATTACTATGCAATGGAAAGCTAACCAAGCATGCTTAAAGAATACATCTGCAAGCTCTTTGTAAAACGAAACATTGTTTTTTTGATGAGCACGTTGCCATTTTATTTCATTTGTATATCCGTGCTTTTCTCTAAGATTCCGAATTATCCGAACAAAGTCACCACGGCGTTGATATTTCATCCAAAGCGATCCAAACCCGTAGTAAACTTGGCCATCTATTCCAGATTCATCGCAGGCTATATGCCATATTAGTTTACCTTTTTTCATGTGAATTTCCCTCCACCAACATGGCTAAATTAAACAGGTTAAAAAATTTATCAAGTTTAATTTTTAGTCAAACTCTTTGCAGAAGAGTCAGCTTTCTTTGTTTCGCTCTCAATTTTCCTCTGGTGGTAGTTCGAAGTCCGTTGCATCTTGCCCATGCGCGAGATAAGTCGAAAGTGAAGATAAAACCTGAAAGAGGGACTACAGGGATGTTGTCTCAGGCAATGCTGGCGCAGGGACGCGCCATCATTGTCGGTCTTTCAGGTTCTTCAATTGCGACTTATGTTGCCTCGCGCTCTAGGCAAAAAGGGGGTTTTAGGGGGGCTCCCCTAAGAAAGAAATATATTGGAACACTGAAGGTTGATGTTCTTCAATATGACTAAAAGACTCGTTGCCTTTGATATCTTGTCGACATGAATGTCGACCTACAAAACCATGCTCAATATGACGAGATTCGCATAAAAAGAAAATTCCAGATTATAAAAGGGTAATTAATCTTACCAACCCAGAGTTCGAAGTCCGTGCGTATCTTGCCTATGCGCGAGATAAGTCGAAAGTGAATAACCCCCCATTGCCCCTCATGAAGCGCCATTGAAAAACGTTAAGCAAGTTTCCGGTGATTTTCAGGGACGAAAATCAAGTCACGTCTAAGCATGGACGCGCATCGTGACGACGGAAACTTGCAGTTTTTCAATGGATTAAGCGTAATGCGGGGAGCCTTTTTCTTTCGCATACGGTTTCTTTTTAGCAAAAAGAAATGGTATGTGGACCAAAGGGATTTGGTTCAGAAAAGCCATGGATGGCTTCTGTCAGGTTGCATTGAAGTCAAAATAGATATGGGAATTCAAAGCAAAAAGTTCGACCTACAGGCAAGTTAAGTACGGTATCAAAACCAGAACGGTTTTAGAAAAAGCCAGCCGCTTACAACAAAAAGCGGCTTGTTTATTTAAAAAATAAATGACTAAAGGGATTGAGCAGGCGCGCAAGTCCTGAAGTAAAGTACAACGGCTCATCTACGTAACTGAATACCAAACAGCCGTCTTCGTGAGTAGCCACGGGCGTATGGGTATTACTGCTATCCATCAGGATAAAATCACCGGTGTCGTAACATCGTTGTCCGTCTTGGAATTCACCATTGATCACCAAGGTTAACTCATTACCTCTGTGAGTATGCTCAGGCACACTACCGCCTGGTTCCATGAAAATAAAATGGCCTTTGCCCATTTCTCCCAGATCTACAGGTGCTTGCCATAACTTACCCACCAGTCTCGACCAGGAATCAGTTTTACTGGCAAATCGGCGCAAAGCTCTGGGCAATTCAAACCTGCGACCTTCCAACTCAAGATAGCTTGTTTGTGATTGTTCTTTTTCTTCCGATGCAGTGCTCAAATCCATGATGTCGTTCATCATCAGGTTCAAGCTACTATCCATCGTCACATGGGCATCGTTACTTAGATGTTCATGGGATAACTCTTCACTAATGGCTTCAACTTCTTTTTGGCAAAATGGACACATATCTACATGAGCAGACATCACCAGTGACCAGGCAGGATCGGCTTCACCAGATACAAATTTAACCAGTTGTTCGTGTTCAGGATGGTATTTAATCATTTTCCTTTAACAACTCTCTTAATCTTTGCAAGGCCAAACGGGTTCTTGATTTGACGGTTCCCAAGGGAATGTCCAACTCATCGGCCACTTCTTGCTGCGATTTACCCTTTACGTAAATCGCCTCTATAACGACTTGCTGCTTGACGGGCAGCTTGTCCAAAAATTCGCCCACCTGATTCAGCGTGGTTTGTTCTTCCAAATCGGCTTCATTGGGATCAGCAGTTTGCTCAAATAACACAGGCCATAAATCTTCAGAGCAGATATCTTCTTTGCGATTTTGTTGCTTGCGCAGCATGTCGAAGCGAATATTTCTCGCGATGGTGAAAATCCAGGTAGAGGGCGAACCCTTTTCGTAATTGAACAAATGAGCTTTTTGCCAAACGTTTGCCATTGTATCCTGCACCAGCTCCATTGCTAGTGCATCATTACCTATCTGGCGTAAAGCGTAAGATTTAACTCTGGGCGCAAAAAAACTGAACAATCTCGAGAACGAAACTCGACATCGTTGTTCAGCGATCTTTCGGAGATACTCTGACATTTCGTCAGCACATTCCTTGGGTTCCCGAACTCGACTCTGCTCTTCTGTCACCGTCATTCCAACCAGCATACCTTTCACCTTTTACTGAGCTTAGACAAATTTACGTACGCTTTCGATAAAAAGATCAACTTTCGCTGAAAATTACTCAATTAACGAAGCAAGAAAATCCACCACCACTTTGGGATCTTCTTGTTCGAGCAATTGCTGTTTGTCTGCGGCCTTAATGGGTAACAGCTCCAGCCAGCGATATACCACCCACGACATATCAGAAACAGGCGGTTCACTGTACAACGCGTGCAACTCTGGGTAGCTGGCAATGATTTGTACGAGTCTTTCCTGCAATGCAGTGGCTTCACAATCGGGGAAGGTTTCGGCGTGCCAGGCGTCTATTCTATGCACGTTACCCACCCGCAACTCATCGTGCTCAGTTTCAATACTGTCGATACTGAACAGAAACTCCCCTTCCACTGTAATCCCTAACAGGCCATCGTCCAACATATCAAAGTCGATGACTTTGGCATAAGTTCCGACGGGATAAATGTGTTGATTTAACTCTTTATCGCCTTTGGAATTAAGCATACAAACCCCAAACCCCTGTTGAGCTTTTAATGATTCTTTCACCATGCGCACATAACGAGGCTCAAAAATTCTAAGCGACATTTTCCCGCCCGGCAGCAAATGTGCAGACAGCGGAAATAAAGGAGTTTGAAACGTTACTGACAAATTTGTAATCTCCAGAAAATTCAGGGCTTATATAATGTACTTATACTGCGCAGATATGGATTAACTTTGATCTGAAAAACTCATTAACCAGTAACAATTGCATCAATATAGGAAACCACATGTCAGTCTTAGATACCTTTGCTCAGTTTTATAAAGCACTGCATAAAGACAACCTCCATATGCTGCAGGACATCTACCACCAAGACATTAGATTTGTTGATCCAGTGGGACAACACGAAGGCTTATCAGTTGTAGAGTCCTACTTCAGGCATTTACTGGAAACTACCATTTCCTGTGAATTTGATATTAAACATGTGGTTGCACATGACAGCTATGCCATCGCCCGATGGGAAATGATCCTGCGCCACCCTAAGCTTTCTGGTGGCAAGGTGATCAAATTAGACGGCACCAGTGAGTTGATTATCAAAAACGATAAAATTATTCAGCAAACGGACTTTTACGATATGGGTGCTATGTTCTATGAACACATCCCCATTTTGAGCACATTAGTGCGGTTTGTTAAAAATAAAATTAAAAACTATCAGGATTCATAGTGAGCAAAAAAATTGCAATTATCGGTACCGGCATTTCCGGATTAACCTGCGGTTACTTATTGAACAAAAGTAACGACATTACTCTTTTCGAGGCGAATGACTATATCGGTGGCCATACCGCCACAGTGGATGTTGATTTTGGCGACCGCCGCTATGCCATCGATACCGGGTTTATTGTTTTTAATGACTGGACCTATCCCAACTTTATCAAACTCATGAAGCAACTGGGTGTTGCAAGCCAGCCTACTGAAATGAGTTTTAGCGTAAAAAATACCGCACAAAACCTGGAATATAACGGCAATACCATCAACACGCTGTTCGCTCAACGAAGAAACATACTGCGCCCCAAATTTATCCGGATTGTCCGAGACATCCTTAAATTTAATAAAGTATGTAAAGCAGAGCACAGCAAGCCAAGCTTTGCTGACGACGCTACGCTGGGTGATCTGATTCAAAAACACAATCTCAGTGATGATTTTGCGCAAAACTATATCTTACCCATGTGCGCAGCTATCTGGTCTTCAAGCCTTGAGAGCGTTAAAGGATTTCCACTGCGTTTCTTTTTGCAGTTTTTCATGAATCACGGATTGCTGAACATTACCGACCGACCGCAGTGGTACACACTTATTGGTGGTTCCCGTAGTTATATTAAACCCCTGACCCGAGATTTCTCGGACAAAATTCACCTCAACAGCGGCGTGCAATCTGTTACCAGAGTCGCCAATGGCTATCAAATAACGTCATTAAACAGCGCCCTCGATGGCGTCTATGACGAGGTGATCTTTGCCTGTCACAGCGACCAGGCACTGGCCATGTTGCAAAACCCTACGGCTGGGCAAAACGAGGTTTTGGGTGCGATCCCTTATGCTGATAACGAGGTAGTACTGCACACAGATACCGATATTCTCCCCAAACGCCCATTGGCTTGGGCTAGCTGGAACTACATGCTGGAAGGCGGCAACGACGAACAAATAGCCCCTGCAACCCTGACTTACGACATGAATATCCTGCAGCGCATTGAGTCTGACACCACTTTTTGCGTTACACTGAATGCCACCAGCAAAATTAACCCCAACAAGATCTTGCGCACCTTTAATTACGCCCATCCACAATTCAGCGAGCAAACGATTGCCGCGCAGCAAAAGCGCAACCAGATATGTGGTGTTGATGGTGTGCATTTCTGCGGTGCCTATTGGTACAACGGCTTCCACGAAGACGGCTTGCGCAGTGCGTTGGATGTGTGTGAGCGATTTGGTGAGTCGCTTTAGTTATGACTCAAGCAGTAACCTCCACCAACTACTCAAGTGCGCTGTATATCGGTGAAACCTGGCATCAGCGCTTTGTGCCCAAAAATCACAAATTCAAATACAACATTATGATGTTTTGGTTAGATTTGGATGAGGTGGCACTGCTGGACCAGAAGCTCAGTTTGTTCAGTGCTGAAAAGTTTAATTGGGTGCAATTTCGCCGCGGTGACTTCTTAACCAATAATCAGCAAACTCTGAAACAAGAGGTATTGCAGACTATGTCGGAAAAAGCAGGCACTCCGCTATCGGGTAAGGTGTTTTTGCTGTCACCACTGCGGATCCTCGGAATGTATTTCAGCCCGGTGAATTTTTATTATCTGCAAAATGACGCGGGAGAGTTCAGCCATCTATTGGCAGAGGTGAGTAATACTCCCTGGAATGAGCGCCACTGTTACCTGGTTGACCTCAAAGAGCAAAAAGATAGCGACAAGGCTTTTCACGTGTCACCGTATAATCCCATCGACATGCAATACCGATGGAATATCAAACCTCCCGGCAACAAACTATTCCTGCAACTGGACTGTTTAAAAACCGACAAACACTTTACTGCCGCTATTGGCTTAAAACGCATGGAATTAAGCAACAGCGTGATGCGCAAATCCTTATTCCAGTTTCCCCATATCACTTTGAAAACCCTGTTTGGCATTTACTGGCAAGCGTTAAAACTGTTTGCCAAACGCGTGCCCATATACGATCATCCCAAAAGCGCAGGACGATGACTTCCAATCGGACTTGTTAGTCGTCCTCTGCCCCGTTAATACAGTCAGAAATGCGCTTCAGTCTTTGCAGTGCTTTGAAGTTAACACTGCCTTTGGGAAACTTCCCTTTGGCTGAAAGTTTACCGGCATCAGTCCCGGTTAACAGGGTAACCGCTTCATCAACAGTTGCGACACAGTAGATATTGAATACCCCTTTTTTAACGGCTTCAACCACTTTACTGTCCAGCACTAGATTGATTTGGTTAGATTTAGGCACAACCACACCTTGGTTTCCGGTGAAGCCACGGTGCTGACAAAGTTTGAAAAAGCCTTCAATCTTTTCGTTGACGCCCCCGATAGATTGCACTTCACCATACTGGTTAATGGAGCCGGTTATCGCCAGCTCTTGTCTGACCGGAATCCCCGTAAGTGCAGACAACAAAGCAATAAGCTCAGCCAGCGACGCACTATCGCCATCTACATGACCATAGGATTGCTCAATGGCAATATTGGCTGATAGCGTGAGCGGAAAATCCTGTGCGTATTTATGGCCAAGATAGCCAGTGAGCAACATAACTCCTTTGGAGTGAATGGGCTGACCTAACTCCACTTCTCTTTCGATATCAACGACACCATTGGAGCCTGCATACACCGTAGAGGTAATGCGCGCCGGAGTACCAAAGACACTATCGCCAATTTCCAGTACCGTCAGACCATTGACCTTACCCACAGCCTCTCCTTGGGTGTCGATAAGTACCTGACCTTCTTTGATATCGTCCAGTAATGCCTGGCTGATGCGACCACTGCGGCGTTTTTTCGCATCCAGCGCCTCATTAATATGGGAAACATCTATTTCCAGCTCACCTTTTTGGCGACAGAAAAAGGCAGCTTCTTGCAACAGCTCAATCACGTCTGCAAAACGTGCCGAGAGACGTTCCTGATGCTCTGCCGTGCGCAAGCTATACTCTACTAACTTATGCATGGCAGGGTTAGAAATACTGGTAAGTTCAAGGCGTTTAACCTGGTTGCGCACTCGCCCGACAAAGTCAAACAAGTTGGTTTTATTCAGCTCAATTTCTGAATCAAAATCCACCAGCACGCGGAATAACTCCTCAAACTCGTCATCGTATTCCTGCAACATGTAATACAAGTCGCGGGTTCCCAGCAAAATCACTTTTACATTCAGCGGGATCTGCTGCGGATTGAGGGTGATGGAGTTAACCATGCCGTAGTCGTGTTGGGAAATATCCAGCTTCACTTCGCCAAACTTTAGCGCCAGCTTCAGGGATTCCCAGACAAAGGGTTGCTGAATCATTTTGTCGGCATCCAGCAGCAAATAACCACCATTGGCTTTGTGTAATGCACCTGGCCTTATCATGCGAAAATTAGTGAACAATGACCCTTGCACGTTGCTGTATTCAATGCGCCCGAAAATATTCTGATACGTCGGGTTAGGTTCATACACCACTGGGGCACCACTGTCGGGTTCATGAGTAGTGATGATATTCGGCAGATATTGCTCTTCTAATATGGTGCGTTTGTCATATTCGTCGTGCTTGTCTTCTTTGCTGTCAGGAGCCAACACCTCCACCACGATTTTCACCAAATCTGGCTTCATTTGTCGCAAGAACTTAAGGATCCCCAATTCGGCACTGTATTTGTGCTCTAGTTGTTTCAACAGGGGTTTTATGGCTTGTTCTGCGGTTTCTTTTTTGAGTTTGCGCAAACGCTCGGAAGACTCACGTTTCCACTGTGGCAACTCAATGAGTTTCTCATTGAGAATTTCTTCCAGTTCATCAATCAAATCGTAAAAGTACTGGCGCTTTTCGTCTGATAGTTTGGCAAAGTCTTCATCCTCGATAGGTTTGCCATCAATGATGGGAGAAAAACTGATGGTGCCGTCTTCTTCATACAAGGCGACATTCTTCTTCTGGGCGTAGATTTCTATTTCATCAATAACTTTGTCGTAACGCTGATCATAATCACGGGCCACCGCTGCTTTTTTGCGTTGATAACCGGGGTTGTCATAAACCGCTGGAAAGGTATCCAATAGCTCATCTATCAGGCTATTGATTTCTTTAACAAGCTGCTTTCCCTCACCCGGCGTTAAGCGCAACGCAATGGGTTCCCGCTCATCATCAAAGTTATTGATATAACACCAGTCAAATGGCGTGTCAGTTTTGCTTACAAATTTTTCAACGTATTCGTGCACCAGGGTATAGCGCCCTGTCGCGTGCTCACCCATTACGTAAAGATTATAACCACTGGCATCGATACCAAGACCAAATTCCAGTGCTTCTCTGGCTCTCTCCTGACCAATAAAGGTACTGTGTAGCACCGCATCGTCTTTGAGTGCGTGATTGATCAAACGCTTGTGAATATTGGCGGACAGATGTTCTGGTTCCAGCGGCGCAATTGGCTTCATAATTTCCTTAGCATATCGGCATTTTGCTTATTTTCATGTCTAGTGAAACTTGATTATTTGTCGCTGTCAAACCATGATTCGCTAAAGGCAATTCTTTGCCCAATTTTCACTCGAATTTTCGGACTAAATTATGCAAATTAAAAAAACCATCGCTTCTTTATTAGTGTCCGTTTCTTGCTGTTTAACAGCACAAGCAGAAGTATTAAGTGTTGCAGAGCACGGCTTTATCATTGAAAACAGCATCACTACCGATGCATCGCAACAGGAAGCCTGGCGAGCCCTTATCGACCATCCCGACAAATGGTGGCCCGCAGATCACACCTGGTGGGGCAAGGCAGAAAACCTCAGTATTGATGAGCAAGCGGGCGGCTGTTTTTGCGAAATCTCAGGTAATAACTCTGCAGAGCACATGCGCATTAGTTTTGTAGACCAATACAACCTGTTGCGCATGACAGGTGGCTTGGGACCATTGCAGGGTATGGGCATGCATGGTGCTCTAGACTGGAGTTTTTCTGTAAGCGAAGAGGGTAAAACCCAAATTAGCCTGAAATACACGGTAACCGGGATCAATCCCGGTGGTTATGACACCCTCGCGCCAATTGTGGATAAGGTACAGGCACAACAGCTTGCTGGTTTACTTAACTTTATAAATGCGCAACAGGACAAGTGATAACTATTTGTCCCTCTTTGTGTCGACCGCTTCAATGGTTAACTGGTTAATTTTATCCAGCAGTTTCTGGGCTCGCTTTTTGGTGGGTTCACTGTGTGTCCAATTAATCACGTTATTCAAAAAAAAGCGCCCGTACTCAGTTTTCCCAGCTTCCACCATATAATATCCAGCAACATGATTTGCGTGTACGCCGGAAGGTTCCATTTGATATTGTGCTATCGCATAATCAATCGCCTTTTGGCGTTGCCCTAGACTCCAGGCCACCTCAGCTAATGTTCTATATACAGAGGCTGTTACTTTTAGATTTTCAGCGATGAGTAATTGCGCGTAAGCTTTAGTGTACAAACTCTGTTCATTGCGCTTTTTAGCCAGGGTTATGTACGTTTTTGCGATATGCAGGTGAGTCTCCCACGTTTTTTTGTCACTGCTTAATGCCTCGTTGAGCATGGCATCAGAATAACTAAAGTCGCCCTGCAGCGCAGCGTTATTCGCTTCATAGGCCAAAGCCAAGCTTACTTTGTTTTGCAGCGCTATCTGGAAATATTTTTGATTGACCTCGGGGATTCTCTTATAGGTGAGCTGAGAGTAAAACAGTGCAGCCTCGGCGTCTGAAACAGAACTTTCAGTAACCTTAAGGTTTATTTTCGGCCGCGCCATGCGCATGGCAGTATTGCGCCGCTTTTTAGCATAACCGATAAGGGTTTTATTGAATTCTTCTGGCTTGATATTAAAAGCTTGTTCAAAAGCTTGTGACGAGTTAATGCCCTCGTTGAACAAGCGAAGATATTGTTGTAGTTGCGGGTTGTAGTTCTTCTCACCATTAAACTCACCCGCAATCAAATAATGTGTAGCTAGCCACGAAGACACATAAAACTTATATTGGTAATTGTCCGTTTTATCTTGCGACTTACTTTGGTTAGTCTGCTCTATGAGCTTTTGAAACGACAAGGTGCCAGAATACTTTAAGTACCGCATATAATGTTCAGGGCGACTACCAAAAGTAATAGAGTCATCATCAATCTCAACAACGCCAAAAAAGGTTGCTAGTCCCTCGTCATACCAGGTGGGATATTGATAAGGTACAGAAGCCCTGACAATGTAATGCAGATATTCATGGAACAGCACAAAATTATCTTCGATGCTGGACTCTTCAGGCCCTATAACCAGATAGGGGCCGCTACTGTTGTAAAAACCCGCCGCATTCATGTTTCCGCGGATCTCGCTGTAATCATTGCTATCTGAAAAGGCATAAATGCGCATCGGAGCGAGTTTTACGTTTGGATCTAAGCCCAGCATTGCATACACCGCATAGCGGTATACTTCAAAATACTCTAGTTTTGCTCTGGCTCTTTGAGCGTCATATTGTGCATAAAACTCAAAATTGGGAGTAGATAGTAAAGTCCATTCATCTGTATCCGCATAGCTTGAAGAGCCGCAGACCAAAAACAGTAATAGTGCGATAAAAAGGCGAAAACTAGACTTCATAAACAATCCGTGTAATGCAAAATGAGAGAACTTTTAAACGCCTCTGATTGTATGTGTATCCTCAAAGATTGACAACACGCAATGGCTCTTGGCAAAGTAACCGAAAAATTCTGCTTCATATCGCCCTGGATACGTAATTAACGGTTGTTCAGCAATAGCGCTCTGAGTTATTCTTAGCGCAATTTTATCTCTCGCAAAATGAATGCCGAGACAGCGAATAAAGTAGTTTAAACGGAATCCTGAATGACCGCAGAATACAGCCCACAAGAATTAGAATCCAACGTTCAAAAATACTGGCAAGAAAACCAGACTTTTAAAGCCACTGAAGACGACAACAAGGACAAGTTTTATTGCCTCTCCATGTTCCCCTACCCCAGTGGTCGTCTGCATATGGGTCATGTGCGTAATTACAGTATCGGCGATGTGATTAGCCGTTATCAAAGAATGCAGGGCAAAAACGTATTGCAACCCATTGGATGGGATGCCTTTGGTTTACCGGCGGAAAATGCCGCTATCCAGAATAAAACCGCTCCCGCTAAGTGGACCTATGCCAATATCGAATACATGAAACAGCAACTACTGTCATTGGGATTTGGCTACGACTGGGACCGCGAACTGGCCACCTGTAAAAAAGAATATTATCAATGGGAACAGTGGTTCTTTACCCGCCTATACGAAAAAGGCTTGGTATACCGCAAAAACTCAACCGTGAACTGGGATCCGGTTGACCAAACTGTCTTGGCCAACGAGCAGGTTATTGATGGTCGAGGATGGCGCTCAGGTGCTCTGGTGGAACAAAAAGAGATCCCACAGTGGTTTATTAAAATTACCGACTACGCGCAAGAGCTGTTAGATGATCTGGACAAACTGGAAGGCTGGCCAGAGCAAGTTAAGGCTATGCAGCGCAACTGGATTGGTCGCTCAGAAGGTGTGGAAATGACTTTCCAGGTGGCGGATAGCGGTGAATTCTTTGATATCTACACTACTCGCCCGGATACCTTGATGGGTGTTACCTATGTTGCTCTGGCTGCACAGCATCCTCTGGCGCTGGAAGCCGCTAAAAACAATGCCGAATTAGCAGCCTTTATCGAAGAGTGCAAAAACACCAAAGTCGCAGAAGCGGACCTGGCCACCATGGACAAAAAAGGCTGTGCTACGGGCCTGATGGCTGTTCACCCACTGACTGGCGAACAGGTGCCGGTGTGGGTAGCAAACTTTGTCCTGATGGATTACGGCTCAGGTGCGGTAATGGCAGTTCCGGGACACGATCAACGGGATTGGGAATTCGCCACTAAGTACGGTTTGGAAATAAAACAAGTGATTGCCGCTACGGGTGACAGCGAATGTGATATCAGTAACGCCGCTTATACCGAAAAAGGTCTGCTGATTAATTCTGGCGAATTCGATGGCCTGACTAGCGAAGCGGCGTTTAAAGCCATCGCTGACAAGCTCATTGCCGAGCAAAAAGGCAATATCAAGGTTAATTTCCGCTTGCGCGATTGGGGTGTTTCTCGCCAACGCTATTGGGGCACACCGATCCCAATGCTCAACCTGGAAGATGGCTCCTCGGCACCGGTACCACCAGAGCAACTGCCGGTAGAATTACCAGAAGATGTGACGATGGACGGCGTAACCTCGCCAATTAAAGCGGATCCCCAGTGGCGAAAGACTGAACACAACGGTCAACCGGCAGAACGCGAAACCGATACCTTCGACACTTTTATGGAATCCAGCTGGTACTATGCCAAGTATAGTTCCCCTTCCAATGAGCAAATGCTCAATCCAGAAGAGGCCAATCACTGGTTACCGGTAGATCAATACATTGGTGGTATTGAGCACGCAATACTGCACTTGTTGTACGCCCGTTTCTTCCACAAATTGTTACGCGATGAAGGTTTGGTTAATTCTAATGAGCCTTTCACCCGCCTATTGTGTCAGGGTATGGTGTTAGCCGACTCTTTCCGCCGCAAAGACGAAAAAGGCGGCGATATCTGGTTTAATCCTGCCGACGTAGAAGTACAGCGCGACGAAAAAGGACGGGTTACCTCTGCCATTTTGAAATCTGACGGTCAGCCTGTTGAACACTGTGGCATGACTAAGATGTCTAAATCAAAAAACAATGGTGTTGATCCGCAGTCGGTTATCGAACTGTACGGTGCTGATACTATCCGCTTGTTTACCATGTTTGCTGCGCCACCAGAGCAAACTCTGGAATGGGTAGATTCTGCAGTTGAAGGGGCGCACCGCTTCCTGAAGCGTTTCTGGCGCTATGTCACCGAAAACGTTGCTCAAGGTGAAGTTGAAGCCGTTAACCCTGATGCGTTAAATGCCAACCAGAAAGCATTGCGTCGCGACTTGCACAAAACCATTGCCAAAGTTTCTGACGACATTAACCGTCGCCAGACCTTCAATACTGCCATTGCAGCCATAATGGAGCTGCTCAATGGTGCTCAAAAAGCGCCACAGGAAAATGCTCAAGACCGCGCAGTTGCGAGAGAGGTGGCAACTGCCATGACGCAAATGCTCAACCCGATCACACCGCATATCTGTCATGAGCTTTGGAAAATTCTTGGCCATGATTCGAATATCGAATCATCTGGTTGGCCGGTGGCGGATAATGCCGCGATGGTTGAAGACGAAAAACTCATTGTTGTGCAGGTGAACGGCAAGGTTAGAGCTAAGATCACTGTGGCAGCTGATGCCAGCAAAGAAGCTGTAGAAAAGATCGGTACTGAACACGAAAACGTGCAAAACTTTACGGAAGGCAAAACCATTCGCAAAGTAATTTACGTGCCGGGCAAACTTCTCAACATTGTGGCCAACTAGTGACTGGCCGCAGCCCCCGTCGCCTCTTTTGGCTATTGCTTGTGGTCGCAGCCCTGCTCACCAGTGGTTGTGGCTTCAAGCTGCGCAATGACTTTCAACTGGACCCGCGCTTTCAAAAAGTTCGGGTACTCAACGCCAGTCAAAAAACGCCGCTTACGGAAACGTTGATCAAACGCTTGGATATTTATTCCGCGGACGTTATCAATCGCAGTAATCCGAAACAGCATCATGAATTTTCGGTGCCCACCCTGTTTGTTATGCCAGAGCGGTTGGAACGCAAGCTACTCTCGCTTTTTCCCACGGGACAGGTGGCAGAGTATGAACTGCTGTATTATTGCCAATACCAATTGCAGATGCCAAACGGCGATATCCAGGACTATTCATTTGAGCTTACCCGCGAATATCAAGATGATCCCGATCAGGTGCTGGCGAAATCCAGAGAGCTTAACCTGATATTGTCGGAAATGCGTCGTCAGGCGGCGGATCGCATTATTCGTCAGCTCAGCAAAAACAAATATCAAAACTGATGCAAGTTTACCCTAATCAGTTAAGCGCACAGCTGAACAAAAGCTTACCGAATCAAATTTTGCTGTTCGGCGAAGAGCCCCAGCAAAAACTGGAAGCCTTGCAGAAGATTCGCGACACCGCTCAACAGCAGGGTTTTACTGAGCGTCATAGTCTGGTGGCCGACAACCAATTTGAGTGGCAAAACCTGGTGGATGCCTATCAAAGTATGAGTTTGTTTGCTGAAAGACAACTCATAGAGTTGGAAATTCCCACCGGTAAACCCGGTACCGAAGGTGCCAAAACCCTGTTGGAAATCAGCGCTAAAGACAATCCCGATATCGTTTTAGTGGTGCATGGCGGTAAAATCGGTAAAGACGTACAAAATACCAAATGGTTTAAAGCCTTAGATAAACAAGGCATTTATGTGCCTTGTTTCGTGCTTGAAGGAAACCGACTGGCACAATGGATCTCAGGAAAACTCAGTGAAAATGGCATCAATAACACCCCGGAGTTAGTGGGCTTTTTCTGCGATTTTTTCGAGGGTAATTTGATTGCTGCCGTGCAGGAAATGGAAAAGCTGAAACTGCTCTTTCCCGACGGTAACGTATCCAGGCAAGATATCTCTGGCATGGTGTCAGAGCAATCTCGTTACAACGTATTCCAGTTGACCGATGCTATTTTAGCTGGCGATGCCCAGCGTAGTATTAAGTTATTGGGACGACTGGAAAGCGAAGGTATTGAACCCGTGGTTATCTGCTGGGCACTGGTGAGAGAATGGCAAGTGTTGGACGCGCTATCGTCAGCTATGGCTCTTTCCCATCCCACAGACAGGGTGTTCAGCCAGCACCGAATATGGAAAAACAAGCAGTCTGCTTATCTCAATTTGCTAAGGCGCCTTGATCAGCAACAATTAATGGAAATCAGGGATAAACTATCAGCCTTTGATGTTGCAGTGAAAAGCAGTGCAATTAAGCGTCCCTACGTGGAACTTTGTCACTTGTGTTTGTTATTTATGCCGATGGCATTAACAAACCTGCAAATGGATTATGCTTGAGAAAGCTCAAAAGCATTAAATGTATTATACCCAAACTACCTCAAGATACTCGACTTCAGCGGGAGGATAAAAGGATTTAGGCAAGGTAAATTGTAGATGGCATGGTTGTTCTCACGTCGAAACAATTTAACGCCGCATGAATGCTTTTAGGCCCCGCCCTTCGGGAGCTTCACAGCGCTTCCATTACTGTGTTGCACTTGTTTGAAAGGTTGCCGACATTCCTACTCAAGTGCGCCTTGTACTGAAAGCGCTGTGATAGCTCTGAAGCTGGCATCTTGAGGTGATTTGGGTATATGTAATCACTTTTAATGACGTTATTTTATAAGCCATCCCATTGCGGTTGCTTTATACTAAAGTAGTAGAGTAAATGAAATCAGGAGAAAAATTGGAGCACGAAGAACTTAAACGCTTCGTTAAACACCAAATCGAAGACGTAAAAGGCAGAGACATTATTGATATTGATGTAACCGGTAAAAGTAGTGTTACCGACACCATGTTAATATGTTCAGGCAATTCCAAACGACACGTTGTCTCAATCGCGCAGAACCTTGTGCAGCAAAGCAAACAGTTAGGCGAAAAACCATTAAATGTCCAAGGCCAAGATACCGGCGAATGGGTATTGATAGATTATGGTGACGTTGTGGTTCACGTCATGCAGGACGAAACCCGAGATTTTTATCAGTTAGAAAAAATTTGGAATTAAATGCACATTAATGTCGTTGCCGTAGGCAACAAAATGCCAGACTGGGTCAGCCGTGGCGTAGAGGAGTATTTGCGCCGAATGCCACCCGACTATCGGGTATCATTCACCGAAATCCCGCCGGGTAAACGCACGAAAAATGCCGACATTGCGCGAATTTTGCAAAAAGAGGGCGAGCTTATTCAAAACGCCATCCCCAAAGGCAATAGAGTAATCGCATTAGAGGTTACAGGCGCTGCGTGGGACACCCATAAATTGGCGCAGAACATGGAAAAGTGGCAACTGGATGGGCGCAATGTTAGCCTTATGATTGGCGGCCCGGAAGGATTATCCAAAGATTGTTTGAACCTTGCTGAACAAAAATGGTCACTATCTCCATTGACACTTCCTCATCCTCTGGTGCGCATCATCGTAGCAGAGAGTCTTTTCCGGGGTTGGTCGCTAAACAATAACCACCCATATCACAGAGAGTAAAGGATGGCGCCAAAGCGCGTAGTCATTAGAGATCATTCGGCTGAAGCGAACCTTTTTGCTCGCCGAGCCTTAATCGCCATGATAGTTATCACTATGATGGCAGGCGCATTGCTCTTTAATTTATATCACTTGCAAGTGACTCGTTACGACGATTATCAAACTCGCTCTAACGGAAACCGCATCAAGGTATTGCCCGTCCCCCCTAACCGGGGTCTGATTTATGATCGCAATGGCGTATTATTAGCGGAAAACAAGCCCGTTTTTAGCTTGCAGATAGTTCCAAATGAAGTTAAAGACCTCAACACTACTGTCAGTGAATTAGCGCAATTACTCAGTATTTCAGAGTCCAATGTAGAAGACTTTTACAAAGACTATCGCCGCCAAAGACGCTTTAAGCCAGTGACTTTACTTAATCGCCTGAGTAAAGAAAACGTCGCACTATTTTCCGCACAACAGCACCGCTTCCCAGGAGTGTCCATTGAAGCTCGTTTGACCCGTCATTATCCCTTTGGCGATACCTTCACTCACGTTTTGGGTTATGTTGCGAAAATCAATCAGAAAGATTTGAAAAAGCTGCAAGAAGCGGGACAGGAAGCTAATTACGCTGCTACTTATGATATTGGTAAGCTCGGTATAGAAAAATACCACGAAAATATCTTGCACGGGCAAGTGGGCTCTCAGGAAGTTGAAGTGAATAACCAGGGACGCATCATCCGCACCCTCAACTTTGTTCCTCCAGTCCCCGGCAAGGACATCACGCTCAACATAGACGTTAAGTTACAGCAGGTGGCGCAAAAAGCCCTCGAAAACAACAGAGGTGCCGTGGTAGTGCTTGATGCCAGAGATGGTGGTGTGATGGCGCTCTACAGTAACCCAGCTTACGATCCTAATTTATTCGTACATGGCATCAGCTCTAAAAATTATCGCGGCCTGCTTAACTCTCCTGACAAACCGCTGATCAACCGTGCTACTCAAGGGCAGTACCCCCCGGCTTCAACGGTAAAACCTCATTTAGCGCTACTGGGTTTGGAGAAAAACTACACCCGGCTAAATAGCACGATTTTCGATAGAGGCGTTTTCCGATTGAAAAACGTCAGCCATAAATGGCGAGATTGGCTTTCATGGGGCCATGGCCACGTTAATGTAACTACAGCAATCGAAGTATCTTGCGATACTTATTTTTACGACTTGGCATACCGCATGGGAATTGATGAGATCAGCGGTTATATGGCGCAATTCGGCTTTGGAGAGTACTCGGGTCTGGATCTTTATGAGGAGTCTAGCGCTATTCTGCCCTCACGAGGTTGGAAAAAAGCCCGCATGAATGAGCCTTGGTATATGGGCGATACCATTGTCGTGGGTATCGGTCAGGGTCCGTGGACGGCGACTCCGGTTCAGTTAGCCAGCTCAGTGGCAGCATTAGTGAACCATGGCAAACGCTTCGTACCGCAAATCTACAGAGGCATCTATCAGGAAGGGCAAACCATTGTTGCCGAACCTAAAACCCGCGCTCCGATAGAGATCAAAGATGTCACCAACTGGCATATTGTATTGGATGCCATGTATGGCGTAAACCACAGAGAGCAAGGTACGGCCCGTAAAGTATTCAGTGACGCACCTTATGTTTCAGCGGGTAAGACAGGGACAGCACAGCTTGTATCTATTGCGCAAGGGGAAAAATACGACGCCGATAAACTGGACGAAAGACATCGAGATAACGCCATGTATGTGGGCTATGCACCTTATGACGCCCCGGAAATAGTCGTAGCTGTGGCGGTAGAAAACGCCGGCAGTGGCAGTGCTGAAGCTGGTCCGGTGGCGCGTATGATCATGGATCAATACTTTGCCACAGACAATGTGACCATCGCCCAAAATACCCCTAAGGAAAACCATGAGCTCTGAGAAATTAGACTCCAGAAATCAGTCATTTTTGTACAAGATCCACATTGATGGCCCGTTACTTTTGGGCTTATTGACCTTGATGATTGTGGGCTTGTTTACCATCTATTCAGCAGGTGGCCAGGATTGGGCATTGGTACAGCGCCAGATCATTCGATTGGGGGTTGCCACTGCGGTTATGCTAGCCTTAGCCCAGGTTTCACCTACGGTATTTCGCCGTTTATCGGTTTACATTTACCTCACCGGAATTTTGCTACTCATTGCCGTATTATTAGTAGGTGTAACAGGTAAAGGCGCGCAGCGCTGGCTGGATTTAGGCTTTTTTCGCTTTCAACCTTCCGAACTCTTGAAGCTGGCGGTGCCCATGATGATAGCCTGGTACATCGGCCGGAAAAACCTGCCTCCCAGAACCCTTAACGTCTTCGCCGCCCTGATACTGGTGCTAACGCCGACGTTGCTTATCGCCAAACAACCTGACTTGGGCACCTCCTTACTTATTGCCAGTTCCGGTATTTTTGCCATATTTCTGGCGGGATTACGCTGGAAGCTGCTCAGTATGTTTGCCATAGCCCTCTCTGCATTTACGCCGATTTTGTGGTTTTTCCTGATGAAGGACTATCAAAAACAGCGGGTGCTGACCTTTATGAATCCAGAGTCGGATCCCTTGGGATCGGGTTATCACATCATTCAATCAAAAATTGCCATTGGCTCAGGTGGCATGGAAGGCAAAGGTTGGTTGCAAGGTACCCAGTCTCAATTAGAGTTTTTACCAGAACGTCACACCGATTTTATTTTTTCGGTATTTAGCGAAGAATTTGGCTTTTTCGGTGTAGTTTTGTTAATCGCCTTATATTTATTTATTGTGTCGCGGGGCATGCTAATCGCGTTTCGCGCTCAAGAAGCTTACAGTAAGTTATTAGCCGGTAGTATCACCCTCACCTTCTTTGTTTATGTATTTGTAAATATGGGCATGGTTTCGGGTATTTTACCGGTAGTAGGTGTGCCCTTACCTTTAGTGAGTTATGGTGGTACATCAATGGTGACATTGATGGCAGGATTTGGCATTCTAATGTCTGTGGCAACCCGACGAAAGTTGCTGTCCAGAGAATAATGATATTTTTCGTCTAACAATCTAACAATAATCAGACCAAAGCAAATCGGGACAACAACAATAATAAAGTCCCAATAAAAAGAGGCTATTGGCATGTGTGCGCTAAAAAATTCCAGCAGGCAATATCTCATTGCACTGCTCAGCTGTGTATGTCTATCTACAGCTCCGTCTACATTGGCTCAAGAAGCTGAACCAAGAGATGCTGAAACCCAGAAAAAGGTAGAAGCATTTATCAACTCTACCGTACAGGAGTACGGCTTAGATCCTGAGTTTGTGCGCAGCACAGTCAACCAGGCTAAAAAAAATAGTCAGGTACTTGAAGCGATTGCCCGACCATGGGAAGCCAAACCCTGGTACCAATATCATCCTATTTTTCTGACCGAAAAGCGCCTTGAGCGAGGCACCGCCTTCTGGCAGAAACACCGTGAAACACTGGAACGGGCCGAAGCTGAATTAGGTGTGCCTGCTCATATTATAGTGGCCATTATAGGGGTAGAAACCTTCTATGGCTCCTACACGGGTAAATACTCTGTGTTGGACTCGCTATACTCGCTAGGTTTTTATTATCCACCTCGTTCCAAATTTTTCAAAAAGGAACTGGGGCAATATCTGAAACTTGTTCAGGAAGAAAAGTGGGATCCCCAAGCGGCTATGGGCTCTTATGCAGGTGCCATGGGCTGGGGACAGTTCATTAGCTCCAGCTACCGGCACTACGCAATAGACTTTGATGGCGATGGTAAACGCGATCTGATGAATAACCCGGTAGATGCCATCGGCAGTGTGGCTAATTACTTCAAGTTACACAAATGGCGCGCAGGGCAACCTGTGGCATACCGAGCCTCGATTACCGATAAAGCAGCAATGGAATTGCTTGATTCCGATCTCGCCATTAAGCACACCTGGCAAGAATTGTCGGATGCCGGCGTAATGTTGAAAGACACAGAACTCTCATTATCAGGCTCAACCCCCGCCAAACTGCTCGCTCTGGAGTTGGAAGAAGGTGAAGAATACTGGCTGGTACTGGACAATTTTTATGTGATCACACGCTACAACCACAGCCCACTTTACGCCATGGTGGTATATCAATTCAGTGAGCAACTCAAAGCGGTAATGCAGAGGTAAGATCATGACTCGGCTATGGATTCTGACAATCATTGTTGCGCTAAGTGGCTGTGTGTCTTCCGGTCGCTATAGTCAAAAACACGATTCTGCACCGCGACATGTTCCGGTGGAAGTGAATCTCAACGCGGCTGAGCCTCAATATGTGGAATACAAAGAAGCCAACAGTCGCCCCTATACTGTATTAGGCAAACACTACTTCCCCATGTCTGAAGGCAAAGGTTACGAAGCCGAAGGGGAAGCTTCCTGGTATGGCCAAAAATTTCACGGTCACCTGACCGCCAATGGTGAAATTTACAATATGTACGAGCTGACAGCGGCCCACAAAACTTTACCGCTGCCCTCTTTTGTAAGAGTCACCAACACTGACAATAACAAATCTACCATTGTCAGAGTTAACGACCGTGGCCCTTTCCACAATAACAGGGTCATTGACCTCTCTTGGGCTGCAGCCCGCAAGCTGGATATTCTTAAAACCGGTACCGCCCGTGTTAAATTAGAGGTGATCCACGTAGATAAAAACGGTACGGTCACCATAGGCCGGGAAGAGGTAAAACCTGAATCAGAAGAAGGTAACAATGGCACTTTCATTCAGGTAGCCGCACTAGCCGATGAACAAAGGGCCAATGAATTGGCTAAGGGCCTTGCACAGCTTTACCAGGTACCTACTTATACACCAGAAGCAGACGGCATTTTCCGCCTGCGCCTGGGTCCCTTAAGCGGTGATATCGATTCTGAAAAATTATTGCAGGATCTGCGCAGTTCTGGCTTTCACGAAGCCTTTAAATTAATACAAAATGAATGAAGCGCTAACACCACATAAAATTTAACGATTGGTTTTTCATTACACCCCGTGTATCTGTTATATTACCGCGGGTTTGCATAGTCTTCAGGGAAGAGACTCAGTTTTCAACACAGATAAGTCGGATCGAAAATGACTAAAAACAAGAAACTTTTTTCTTTTATTGCAGCTGTTGCGCTTTCGGTTAGCGCCATCTCAAACACTATTGCAGCTGTTATAGTGCCGCCACCGCCAGAGGTGAATGCCCAAGGCCATATTTTACTGGACTTTACCACCGGACACGTTATTTCCGAGCAAAATGCGGATATCAGACTAAACCCGGCCAGTTTAACCAAAATGATGACCTTGTATGTGATTGGCCAGGAGCTTAACGCCGGTAATATTCAATTAAACGATATGGTCACCATATCCGAAAATGCCTGGGCTAAGAACTTCCCTGATTCCTCTAAGATGTTCATTGAAGTAGGCACAGAGGTATCTGTTGAAGACTTGATCCATGGTATCGTTGTACAAAGCGGTAACGACGCTTGTGTCGCCATGGCTGAGCATATCGCCGGTAGCGAATCAGCATTTGCCACCATGATGAATTCTTACGCCGCCAAACTAGGTATGAGCACCACCAATTTCGTTAACTCTCACGGCTTACACGATGAGAGCCATTATACTTCGCCTCGCGATATGTCTTTACTTGCAGCCGCACTGATCAGAGACGTACCTGATGCCTATAAGTATTATTCAGTAAAAGAGTTCACCTACAACGGTATTAAGCAATACAACCGCAATAGCCTGTTGTGGGATCGCAGCATGAGTGTCGACGGTATCAAAACTGGCTACACCTCAGATGCTGGCTACAGTTTGATCACTTCAGGTACGCAGGACAACATGCGTCTGATCAGCGTGGTTATGGGTACCGAGAGTGAAAGAGCGCGTAAAGTAGAGAATAAAAAACTGCTTAAATATGGCTTCCGCTTTTATGAAACAGTTATCCCCTACACTGCCGGTGAAAGCTTTGTCTCCCATCGCATTTATATGGGCGACAGAGAAACCGTTGATTTGGGCATAACGGTAAATACGCCTATCACCATCCCTCGTGGTCAGCGCAAAAACTTGCAAGCCAACTTCGAACTGAACGAGAAACTGGAAGCGCCACTGGAAAAAGGCGAAGTTGTGGGCACCCTCTATCTGCAACTGGAAGGTGAAGATATCGCAGAATACCCCCTGGTAACGCTTCAATCTGTTGCAGAAGGTGGTTTCTTTAGTCGCATGATGGACTTTGTTAAACTCAAAATAGGCATGGAAGACTAACCCCCGCAACTGATTCTCTAGCAACTCAAGTTTACAGTTATGTTGCCCCAAACGGGGCAACATCGCTCTGAGATATAGCTTCTCAATATACCACTCCACCACTAGTATCAGGTATAATCCACCAATTAATTAAAGTTTTAGAGTTGAAGTCATGGATACACGTTTCGATGAACTATTAGAATTTCCTTGCAACCAGACGTTTAAAGTTATGGGTGTTGCTGGTGAGCAATTGCCTTTGGATGTGATTACCTGTTTACAGAAACTGGCACCCGGCGATTACAACCCAACTATTAAACCCAGCTCAAAAGGCAACTACCACTCAGTTTCCGTTAGTGTACGTGTTACCAGTAAGGAACACATGGAAACCATTTACACCGAACTAGGTGCTCTGGAACTGGTAAAGGTAGTACTGTAAATCTATGATAATCCGTGAACTTGGCAGACAGGACTACATCCCTATCTGGAATGCCATGCAGTCTTTTACCGATAAACGTGACAAAGACACGCCCGATGAGATCTGGTTGGTGGAGCACAATCCCGTTTTTACACAAGGTCAAGCGGGAAAAGCAGAGCATATCCTGGCCCCCGGCGATATTCCGGTAGTACAGGTAGACCGTGGTGGACAGGTAACCTACCACGGACCAGGGCAGCAAATGATGTATATCTTGCTGGATATCCGACGTTTAAAAACCGGCGTCCGAGAACTGGTTACAGCGCTGGAACAATGCATTGTGAACACCTTGGCGAAAAACAACGTAGAAGCCTATGCCAAAGCTGATGCACCCGGTGTTTATGTCAATGAACAAAAAGTTTGTTCGGTGGGTTTGCGCATCAGAAAAGGCTGCTCCTTTCACGGTCTGGCATTTAATGTCAATATGGATTTAGCGCCATTTCAACGTATTAATCCGTGTGGTTATCAGGGGCTGGAAATGATTGACAGCGCCCGTTTAGGTGCGGTTTCCGAACTGCAAACTGCCGGAAGAATGATTGTAGAAGAATTTTGTGCCCTGACAGGTATTCAGGAATTCAGTTATAAAGAAGGTTTCAATGAGTAATGCAAAACCAGCAGCAGGGGTTAAGCTGCGCGATGATGAAAAAGTAAAACACATTCCCATCACTATTATTCCCACTGAAAAAGCGGAGATGCTGCGCAAGCCTGAGTGGATCAAGATAAAGCTGCCCAGAACCACTGACCGCATCGAAAACATAAAAAAAACCCTGAGAAAAAATAAACTGCATTCAGTGTGTGAAGAAGCCAGCTGCCCAAACCTGGCAGAGTGTTTCAATCACGGTACAGCTACATTTATGATACTGGGTGATATCTGCACCCGACGTTGCCCCTTCTGCGACGTGGCCCACGGCAAACCCCTACCACCCAGCGCAGAAGAACCCATTAAACTGGCTAAAACCATTGCTGAAATGCAATTGAAGTACGTGGTGATCACCTCTGTAGACAGAGATGATCTGCGCGATGGAGGCGCTCAGCACTTTGTGGATTGTATTAACGCCATCAGAGAGCACAGCCCCAACACTAAGATTGAGGTGTTGGTACCGGATTTCAGAGGCCGCATGGACAGAGCCTTGGAAATCTTTAAAAACGGTGTGCCTGATGTATTCAATCACAACCTGGAAACTATTCCACGTTTGTACCGAGAGTGTCGCCCCGGGGCGAATTATCAATGGTCGTTAGATCTATTGAAGAAATTCAAAGCGCAACACCCTGATGTAGCCACCAAATCAGGCTTAATGATGGGTATGGGTGAAGAAATCGAAGAGATCGAAACGGTACTGGCAGACTTACGAGCCCACGATGTGGACATGCTCACCTTGGGTCAATACTTACAGCCTAGCAAGCACCACTACCCGGTTAAACGCTATGTACACCCTGATGAGTTTAATGCATTGAAAGACAAAGCGGATGAACTCGGATTTTTACATGCGGCTTGCGGTCCACTGGTACGCTCCAGCTACCACGCTGACAAACAAGCAGCGGGTGAAGAGGTAAAATAACCCTACAAACGGAGTCTGCGCTCGCAGGCTCCGATAATCTCACAAACGAAAGCTCTTCTCACAAGCTAAAGCTCAGCCTGAAGTCGTTGGGAAAACTCTTTAGCGTGAATAGCGAATTGCTCCAGTAGTTTATCTTCTTCCGTAATCGGCTCCCAATGGTCCACCTCGACGGGCGCACCATCATCATCCACCGCTACAAAAGAAATAATACAGGTGCAAGTTTCCTGCAAATTGAGCTCTTTCGGATCGCCTGCATTCACCGTGATAAAGATATGCATGCTGGTTTTGCCCGTGTGTACCACTTTGGCATTCAGTACCACCTTCTGCCCCACTAGTATGGGTTTTTTAAAGCGGATCCCACCTACAGACACAGTGACACAATAACTGCCACTCCACTGCGAAGCACAGGCGTACCCCGCCTGGTCCAGCCATTTCATCACCATGCCACCATGGACTTTACCACCGAAATTTACATCAGTGGGCTCTGCCAAAAATCGAAAGTCTATTTCGCGCTTGTGTAACATCCGCCCTACTCTTTAACAAATTCTACTTTCAGTATTGGTTAGAAAGCGCCTCAGGGCAATGACTCAAGACAAAAACTTAACGCCAGTTGTTGTATTGTTGCCACCACTTTTGTGCAGCAGGAACATTACCAATCTCTTCAAGAGACTGAGCGATATTAATCGCTGCGGGGCGAACATGCTCTCTCGATAATAAGCGTTCGCGCCAAATGGCTTTGTAGATATCGGGAATATAGCCCGTATCGTGAAACTCCATAAAAGTCATCCTGCCCGATAATTTATAGGCTTGAGCACTATGATTTCTACAGGTACTGGCACGAGACAAGGCGATGTCCGCGTCAAAGCCCTGCCAATACTCAAGGTTTAACGACTCTACTGAGTTACCCTCTGGCAACACAACTAAATTGGGAAACTCCTGCTGGCCATCACAATAATAATGAGCAAACTCATCACTCAACGGATATTCGTCTACAAAGCCTACAAAGTGCGCTAATTCATGCACAAAAACCGTGTATTTGTCCGCCAGGTCAAGATACATAACACCATTAACCACATTGGCTTTTCCTTGCCTGGTGAATACAGTCAGGTGAGTAAAGCTGTCGGGCTCAAAGATTTCATCCAATACAAATAACGGACATTCAATACGGTAATTGTTGCTTGCCCTATTCTGGCACTGAAATTCTGGCTGTTCCACCCACACTGGCGTATTGAGGCATATTGGTAGTGTGCTCAATTCCGTATCATCAGCAAAGCGCTGATAAAAATCATGTGCCTGTTTCATGCTATCCAGGGAGGTGGCCACAAACTGTAACTGCATGGCACATTGAGGGGCTGGTGTAGAGTGACTTTCCTGCTTCTGCCAATAGCGGGTAATCAAATTCAAGTATTGTGAGGCCTCTTCACTGCCAAGTGTTTGGGCGCTCTTGAAACTGCGTTTCGCCATTTCGCGCTTGCCAGTGCGCCACAGATGTAACGCCAGTGTCAGCGCGGCATTACCGTCTTGTTGCGCCACCTTACGCAACCAAGGCAAGGCTGACTTGTAATCTTCATGAAACCAATACCATTGATACAGGGCTTGCTGCGCAGGGAAATAGTCAAGCTGGGCAGCCTGCTCCAGAAAATACACTTTAGAATCGGGAGAATTATCGTGAATGCCCAACTCAAACAGCGCTTCCAGGTGGTGTTTTTCCGCGGCAGCCATCAAATGTCGGCGCTTTTGGGCCGGGCTATCGGTTTGCATGGCAAGATAGTAGTGAGCTTCGGCAAACCCCTTGTCAGCCAACAACCGTATCCAATGCAGATTCTGTTGCGACTCAGCTAACTTATGTAAACGTTGTGCTGCTTCTGCAGAGCCTCGCTCTGTAGCCGCAAACAAGTGAATTTCAGGCGCGATGTCTTGCTCCGCCCAAGCTTCTAATCTAGGTATATAACCACAGTAAGAGGCTTGTAACAGCGAACACATTAAAAAGGCCAAAACCAGATAAGCTTTAGCCTTGAGAAGTATTATTAACCTGGCGATAGCGAGTTTATCTCATGTCAATTAACGTCTTGGTCTCGAAGCAAGTTCAATTCCAATCGAGCGTAGCGATGTTCTACATATTGGTACACATTAGTACTCAATGTTAGCTTAAAATAGTTCGAAGCTTTACCAAACCGTTCATTTGCCGAGTGATATTTCCCCAGATAAAAATAGGCTTCACACAATCTATCGGTGAGTTGTTCTTGCGAAGTAACACCATTAACCAGCCCGGATAACAGCTGATTTTCGCTGATCTCTCCCAGATAAAAATCGACAATTTGTGTGGCCCAGTTTTCATTGCTTAACTGAGCCCGTGCCTTGCGCAGTGTTTCTTGGGCTTGCAGCTCGTTCAATTCACTGGCAATGATGTATTGCCACAGAGCCCGGTATGGATCACGAGTATCTTTTTGATAGAAACGGGTCAGATCCTCTATGGCTAACTCAGGACGACCACCGTAATACAAAGCAATACCGCGATTGAGTAACGCAAAATCATGATCAGGTTGAATCTCCAAGGTAGAATCAAACGCATCATATGCTTGTAGAAAGTCGCCGTTTTGGGTGTAGTGAATCCCCATAAAATTATGGGCTTCGGCCATGTCGGGTTTAAACTTCAGGGCACTGTCAAAATCGTATTGCGCCAGCCCACGCAAACCCACGCTGTCGTACAAAGTACCTCGCTGATAGAGCAACTCAGCTTTTTGCTCGTCGGTGATCTGCTCAACTTCCGCCAGTACCTGATTTAATCTGGCCAGCGCCATCTGACTTCTGTAGCTAGCAGGGGCAGGCTCTGCCAACAACAAATTGCCCATTTGTTTGCGCGACTCACCATTTTCCACCACGGTATTGTTGGCGGCACAGCCACTGAGAAGAGAAAGTGCTAACAGCACACTCACTTTTATAGATGAAAATTTACTTTTCATTAATTGTGGAATCTCACCCTTTTTTATCTTGTCGCGCTTCAAACGCGGCCATCTGCTCTGGTGTCGCAGGAAGTTGATGTTTATCTTTCCATTCTGAATACGGCATTCCGTAGACAATTTCCCTTGCTTGCTCATAGTCCAGCTCTACGCCCTCTTCTGCTGAGGCTTTAACATACCATTTTGACAGGCAATTTCGACAAAAATCCGCCAGAATCATTAAATCAATGTTCTGCACTTCTTTGTGATTATCCAGATGCTGAATTAATTGTCTGAAGACCTTGGCTTCAATCTTATCTTGAGTTGGTTTATCCATTTGGAAAAATCCGGGCATTAATACAATACAAACAAAAATGGGAGCGTTAGCTCCCACTTCAAGTCAAGCTCTTAGCTTTATTTACTCAGCGTCTGATTCTTCAGCAGCTGGCTTCGCTTCTTCAGCCTGTGGCTTTTCAATCAGCTCTTTGATGCTCAAACGAACGCGATTCTGGCGATCAATTTCCATGACCTTAACGTCTACCATCTGACCTTCACTCAGGTAATCAGCAACCTTGTTTACTCTCTCGTGAGCGATTTGTGAAATGTGTACCAGACCTTCTTTACCCGGCAATACCTCAACAAAAGCACCAAAGTCAACGATGCGCGTTACTTTACCGTTGTAAACCTTACCTACTTCGATGTCAGCGGTAATTGCTTCAATACGAGCGATAGCTTTTTCAGCTTTAGCCAATTCAGTGGCGAAGATCTTGATAGAACCATCGTCTTCGATTTCGATATTACACTCAGATTCTTCGGTGATCTGGCGAATAGTAGCACCACCTTTACCGATAACATCGCGGATCTTGTCCTGGTCAATCTTCAGAGTATAAATGCGTGGAGCAAATTCAGACATTTCAGTTCTGTGACCACCGATAGCCTCGTCCATTACACCCAAGATGTGCAATCTGGCTTCTTTAGCTTGCTTTAGCGCGATCTGCATAATTTCTTGCGTGATACCTTCAATCTTGATATCCATCTGCAATGCAGTGATACCGTTAGACGTACCCGCTACTTTAAAGTCCATGTCGCCCAAGTGATCTTCATCACCCAAGATGTCAGACAGAACAACAAAGTTCTCATCACCTTTTACCAGACCCATGGCAATACCAGCTACAGAAGCTTTAATTGGTACACCCGCATCCATCAATGCCAATGACGTACCACAAACAGATGCCATAGAAGAAGAACCGTTAGACTCAGTAATTTCCGATACAACGCGCACTACATAGGGGAAGTCTTCGGCACTTGGCATAACAGCCTGGATACCACGCTTAGCAAGACGACCGTGACCAATCTCACGACGCTTAGGCGAACCCACCATACCTGTTTCACCAACACAGTAAGGAGGGAAGTTATAGTGCAACATGAAGCGGCTGTTAGTAACACCACTCAACTCATCAATCATTTGTGCGTCGCGCTCAGTACCTAAGGTAGCAGCAACGATAGCCTGCGTTTCACCACGAGTGAACAAAGCTGAACCGTGAGTTCTAGGTAAGATACCAGTTGACACGTCAAGAGCACGGATCATTTGTGGATCACGGCCATCGATACGCGGCTCACCTGCAAGGATGCGAGAGCGAACAACGTCACTTTCCAGTTCGTGCAATAAATCGCGAACTTCTTTTTCTTCCAGTTCTTCATCAGCTTCTAACAAGGCTGTAGCCGCTTTGTCAGTTGCCGCATCAACCGCCGCTTTACGCTCAAGCTTGTCAGAAATCTGATAAGCCGCTTCCATTTCAGCACCAGCGGCCGCTTTGATTTTGTCTTTAAGGTCGGTATTTTCTGCCGGAGGCTGCCAATCCCATGCAGGCGTGTTAACTTCAGCTGCGAATTCGTTTACCGCATTGATTACAGCTTGCATCTCCTGGTGACCATACATTACCGCACCAAGCATCACTTCTTCAGAGAGGATGTCAGCTTCAGATTCTACCATCAGTACTGCGTTAGACGTACCAGCAACAACCAGGTCAAGTTGGCTGTTTTCTTGCTCAGACGCCAGCGTGTTCAATACATATTGATTGTCTTGATAACCAACACGCGCCGCACCCAGTGGGCCATTAAATGGGATACCAGAAATGGCTAGCGCAGCAGATGTACCGATCAACGAGATGATGTCAGTAGGGATTTCCGGGTTTGCAGAAACCACGGTAACGATAACTTGTACTTCGTTTTTAAAACCGTCCGGGAACAGAGGACGAATAGGACGGTCGATTAAGCGAGCAGTAAGGGTTTCGTTTTCAGAAGGTCTTCCCTCACGCTTGAAAAAGCCACCTGGGATTTTACCAGCGGCATACGTTTTTTCCTGATAGTTTACTGTTAATGGGAAAAAATCCTGATCAGGTTTCGCATCTTTTTTACCTACAACAGTTACTAAAACTGCCGTGTCATCCATGCTAGCCATAACTGCCGCAGTGGCCTGACGAGCAATAACACCCGTTTCCAGTGTTACTGTATGTTTTCCATATTGGAAGGTCTTTGTAATAGGAGTCACAATGTATCCTTTATTTTCTTACTTTTACTTTCATTTTGCGGCGCACAGTATAGCTACTGTTGTGCATTAAAAACAGTCAAAAAACCAATCAAACGCCTTTTTTATTTGACATTTGCTTTCACGTTTTCGTAACAAAGCTCAAATGAACTTCACAACCGATGCTATATCCACTGTTGTACCCTGCAGATCACTTTCGAAAATAGGCCTGGCCTGTTACGATTTAACGACAATTGGCGGCTAAGAAGCGCAAACTGTTATCCAAGGCGCTGCATATTATGTTTAAAACTCTTTTTTTGCTCATCATCACGCTTTTTCCAGTATTAAGTTCTGCCAACCTTGCCAAATACGTCCATATCAGAGAAACCGTTTTCTGGCAGCAGCTCTACAATGAGAAATATCACACCTTATACTGTGCCATTCACAAAACCGGACAACAAAATTCGGTAGTAACTCATGCCTACCCCCTCTCCTGGATGGCCAATGCCATGGAGTGTCCATCTGAGGCGCAATGCAATTACGCGCGTTACAAAGACGCCGCTGCCGATCTTCACAACCTATGGCCCGTCGAAGAAAAAATTCTGGACATGCGCAAACACTATGTATTTTTTGATGGTGACGAATCGCAGGGTAAAAAGAGTGATTGTAACTTTATAACCTACCCCAGAGGCGTAGAGCCGAGAGACTATGCTAAAGGCGAAATCGCCCGTTCCATGCTTTACATGATGTGGCGCTATCGCATGCCAGACTATGAGCAATTGCCACTCATGATGCAGTGGCATAAGACCTATCCGGTAAACAGCGAAGAACGCTGGCGCAACGAAAAAATCAAAGCTATTCAAGGCAATGAAAACCCTTTTATAAACAAACCTGACTACGCTGACAGCTTTTTCGGGCCTGCTTTAAAATCACGCGGAAAATGAATTGATATCCACTGGTAATACCAGACCCAAAAATGAACCGAGAACCACCTCAGTTACATTTAAGTAATTGACTAGTAAGAATAATTATCGTTCAATTAATATCGACACTCGTGGATAGATATCCATATTTTTAATATATATTTTCATCCACACTCATGACTTAGTGTCATTTCAATATTGATGCGTTCACAAGACAAGACAGGAAAGCGGTTCATGGAAGCAAGCAATTTCAATACTGGTATTTTAAAGGCACTGAGAAAAGAAGCAGGCTTGTACCAAAAGGATCTTGCTCAGCAACTGGGTGTCAGTCGCGAGACAGTTTTGCACATTGAAAAGGGTAAGCCCGCAAGTCTGCGATCTCTCGAACTTTCACTGCTGCAACGCTGGTTCCGGGTTTGCAGTGAAAAAGCCTCTCCTTTAACAAAAAAGCACTTTGCTTTAGCTATCTGCGAATACTTCAGCATTGCCTCGGAACTTGAATTAGAGCTGTAATATTGCTTCCTTCTGGTAACGCAGCGTCACCAACTATTCTCAACTCGCAACATTTATTTAGCCAGCACTATTAAATCGGCTACAGCGCGATTCTTCGGCTTTTCCTTTCACCTGACAGGCGATAAAAATCGCGCACAATACCATTTTAGGTATTTCTAAAATTAGAAAACCGATTGCCTTTGCTTAATGCTCTACTGAAATGCCTTTCCCCAGTTCGCAAACACCAGAGCCGAGCTTTTGTTCACTGTTACAGGTAACAATAACTTCAGGGATCTCAGGATTGAGCAACTCACTCTGCCATGAGCCATCCTCAGCCACAGACACCGACATGTAACCAAAAGAGGGATATTGTACACCATTGAGTGTCAGGCTGTTTGAAGTACTTAGCACCAACGCTTTTTCACCATCAACCTCTGTTGTATTGGCGCCATATGGTGCTCCGGAAGACAGGCTCACGCCACTGGAGCCCACGACTATATTAGGTGCTCTTTTACTACCTGGAAAACTAACGCTTTCAAAGCGATGCATGTGACCTGTGAAAATCAGCTCCACCGCAGCAGGTAAGCTTTTTGACTTCAGTTGTTTCAGGGCAGCCTGCATCATCTGGTTAATACAACTAAAGTCATTTTTGCTGGTACAGGGAACCGCTTGCGATCCCGGCTTCTCAACACCGTATATCGGACGATGGGTCATCAGCCAGGCCGGATTCTCCCCGACGGCACTCTCCAGTTCGCTGAATACTTTTTTGTACTTTTTGGTGAATGGAGATTGACTGGAATTGTCACAAGCATTGGCAGAATCAATTACCGCTATATCCAGATGCTCAAAACTCACCACATAATTGGGGATTTGCACCGTATTGTGTTCAGCATCTTTTCCGGCGTCAGGGATGGGGCAACTCAATTGTTTACTGCCCGTCAGGCGGGTATTGTGGTCTAAAAAATAAAAATAGCCTGGCCCTGCCCGACTGCACAATTCATGATTACCCCGCGCCACAATCCACGGCGCACTTGTCATCAAGCTATCGGCCGGCAAAAATAAATCGTCCTGCCAGTTTTCCCAGATATCAGGACGATTTGAATTGCTGGCAGATTGACTCAGGAAAGGTTGCCCCGGTACTTGACCACAATGTTCTCCCAGCGATTCACCATCTCCGGCATCATAGGTATATTCCTCCAATTGCTGCCACTTGCCGTCCTGATAACTTGAAAAGAAGGTTTTTCCAGACGTACCGCGATAGTTGTAATCTCCCATATGCAAGACTAAATCAGCATTTTTTGCAGCCCCGGCATCAGCCAGAGTTTTAAAGGGTTCAGCCGCAGTACCCGCAGCACAATGGCTGCAGCCAGTATCACCGTATACCAGAATGTTTTCTGGATTGGATTTGGCCATTGGCAATAGCACAGCACCGGAAGCAAAGTTAATTTGGTAGCTTTTATCAAACTCAATTAAGGCTTCGCACACTAACACACTGAAATGGTTAGGGTTGTCTCGGGAAATCATGCTGATATCAGAACCCCCTACCACCTCTGATACTGTCGGACAGGTTTGATTGGTATCGATTACCGTGCGGGCGATGGCAATATTATCGCCAGAAGGCGCCTCACCTAAAATCACATAACTGCCATAACTAGCGACAGTTGCAGAGGCATGCATAGATGCCAACGCAGCGAAAAGAAGCGTGATTGCGGGAATAAGTCGAGGTTTAATATGATGTCGGCGTGAGTTGTTGTGCATGGAGTTCCCTTGCTGTTGTGTTTCAACAAGGTATAGCAGCAGATGAGCCCAAGAGCGAAGTTTTTTTCTCGGATGCTAATTTTTGTTTTGACCAAGCAGTGCGATTTAGTGATGTTTTCGTCCACTTGGTAATGAATAAGGCGTGTAATTCGCAGAAGCAATTTCCCTCACCGCCAACATCTCCCAATAAGAATTTACTGTGTCATATTTGGATGCGAAAAAACTAATTAGACAACAACACTAATTTCATCCTCATTATTCCTGTTAATATATTGAACACTGTTATTTAGTGTCACAGGTAGTGAGTCATATTGCAGAAGCTTTGCAATCATGACGAGTCATTTTTCGGTTAATTTACGCACGCCCATTCGCTTCGAACAACCGTCTAGAATACCTGCAAAGTCGGAACATCTTCTCAATCAATTGTAGAGGTGGCATTGAAGTCCCCTCTATCTGACACATCTTAACCCGTTTTAGACATTTCAATAACCTCACCACTATTGTTGTTCTGGCAGGCTTGATAAGCAATCCTGTCAGCATTGTCAGCTCCAAAACTGCTTACACAAGCACAGAACTTGTTATTCAACACTAACTGGCACTATTGCGCCTCGCCAGATTCATACTGGTTAAAAAATACCGTAAATATTTTTATAAATTTTTTGAGGAGAAAAAAAGAAAATCCAGCCTGATGTGCTGGATAATGGCTTGTGAACAAAACTTTTAACCTTAAGCTAAGGGAACAGGAAGCCTTGTGAGATTTTCAATTTGGCAACGCAAAAGACGCAATAAAGCATTGTGTGAGCACAGTAAACCAATTATTGATGAGATCCCTACTCCCCCTGACCGAATATCGGCTGCTCACCGCCTGTCAGTAAGAAACTATTATCGATAAGCGGCACATCCAGTTCATAGGTATCCAGCGGCAGCTGATAATAATCACTTATAGTGGCCACCACCTGCAGCCAGAAATTATCTGCCTCCGCGCGAAGCTGGTAACTAAAGTCAAAGCAAATCTGTAATAGCTCAGCGGCTTCTTCCTTGCGGCCTAACTCTGCTAATGCCTGGGCTTGCCATAGATAGGTGTCTTGATAAAGGCCGTTTTGATGAAACAAAATATCAGCCACTGTATGCAAACCTGTCTGTCTTTTGGAATACTCTATGCTTTTTGCATAGTTTCCTTGTTTTCGGTAAAGGTACTCCCAAACCACATCCATTGACCAAAGCCTTGTGTCATTGATGTCGTCTATATGCTTGCTAAAGGCATTTACACTATTATCAAATTGTCCCTTCAGTGACAGCAATGTTACGCTAACAAATAGTTTTTCAGCCTTGAGATCATATTTGCCAAGATCATCCTCGCCAAGGTCACTTAACCAAGCATTTAATGATTCAAGTATTGAGTAAGAATCTTCGGGTGTAAACTCTAAGGAATTCCAAACTAAGTCAAACTGATATTCATAAAGCTCTGCATTGTTACTATTGTTTTTGTAGCCCAATGTTAACGCTTCTTGAGCTATGCTGATTGATTCTTCCCGAAACCCCAAGGCATATAAAGCTTGGGAATAGTAATACCATAACGCGCCAGTGCCGAAGTAACCGATGTTAGATGCGCTAATATATGCATTCTGAGAATTAGCCAAAGCATCCGCAAAAAGCCCGTTTTCGTATTGTGCCCTTGCAAGTTTTGTTAACCCATCAATCGTTATAGGGTGATTGCGCCCGAAAATATTGGCAATTTCATTAATGGCAGATTTTAAATTTACAACGTAGTCGCCCGAATTTTGTCCGAGGAGATCTGCAACTCTGTACACAATAAGAATAAGTTGTGCATATGATGGATGCGTTAAAGGGACAGACGCCAGCAGTTCGTTGACAGACAGGAGAAGCCTTTTTTTCTCAGAGTCAGTGACTGCACGTTCATCTTCCTCAATTTCGATACGTCGGTACAGGGCACTATAGGTATGTCTAATTTCACTGACCCTGTTAGCAAGGTGCTCCTGCTCCGAAAAAAGTTCTGAGTTTTTATGGAATGTCTGATTAATTCCCCGCCATAGCTCAAGGCCTTCATCGCCCAAAGCCTCTCGTAGCGCTCGTGAAACTGATACGCCTAAAAGCAGTTTTTCACGCTCTCCCATATCGGGATAATTATCCATAATGCGGTTATATCGGGCATACGACTCGGTAAAACGCGCATCACTGATATCGTTATCAATCAGATACCGGGTCAGGGCAAACTCCTGTGTCGGATCAATGTCCATGACTGTTTGGAATTCCTCGCGCTCACTGAGGTCTCTGACTTTTCGATACTCTCCCAATCCAATCAGACTCTCGAAGATATCGCCGATAATGCGGTGCTGGCTTGCCTGGGTGAGAATGTCGGAGCCCAGCACCTCATCAAAGGTATCCGTCAGCATCTGCACTGAGGTCGACATGGGTTGTTGGGCTATGGCGGGGTCGGTGTAACGAATAAACGAAGAAAGATGTTTTTCCACTTCTGCTGATTGTGCCTGTTGCACACTTAACTGGTATTGGTATATGGAAATGACGGGTAACGTTACCACTAACATTACCGCCAGTACCGACTGCCAGACATTTCGTTGCATTAACTTCCAAAAGGACGGTAACGAATACCGCGCCTGAAAACTCAACACACGGTTATCACGCCAGTTCTCAAGTTCCTGCCTGAGCGCAGCAACGCTTTGATAACGCTGTTCGGGCTTGTCCTGTTTGCACAGGCTGATGATGTGCAATAGCTCACGGTGTTGCGTATTATTTAATGACGAATGGGTATCCTGAATCAGATACTCAAGCAGTGCGCCCAGGGCATACACATCTGCCACAAACGACACGGCATCATGATTTAGCTGCTCAGGGGCGGCAAACTGTTTTGTGGAGCCTTTTATCTTTGCGCCGTCCCGCGGGTCACTGATGGACTCATCCAGTATCTTCGCAATACCAAAATCCAGCACCTTAACCTGACCCTGATGGTCGACCACCACGTTGTTGGGTTTGATATCGCTGTGCACGATATTGATATGGTGCGCCGCTTCGATGGCGGTGCACAGCGTTATTACCAAATCAACAATGCGATGTGCAGACAGCTGCTTCTCTTTGCAATACTTATCAATGGATACCCCTTCGATAAACTCCATCACAAAGTAACAGGCGCCCGACGGTAACTGCCCGGCATCCAGAATACTCACAATGTGGTGATGGGCCAGCTGACCCAGACAACGCGCTTCAAAAAACACCGTCTCCCGTCCCGACAGCGCCGTCACACTGGGGTACACAAACTTTATCGCCACCCGCTGCTCAAACACGCCGTCACTGCGATGAGCCTCATACACGATGCCCATACCACCGCGCCCAATCACCTGTTTCAGGGTAAACGCCCCTATCGTCTCACCGGATAAATTCTCCAGTGCATCATCGCCGGTGAGTTTCGTCACCTGATTATTGATAAGCGTATCGAAGTCTTTGCCATCATCGGCCTTAAGCATCAGGCGCAGCTGGCGGGAAAGGGCTGCGCTATCGGCATCGGATGAGAGGTGTTCAAGGTAAGCCTGCTGCGCTGCCTCCCCCATATCCAGTAGTGCAGAGAAGTGATGGGCAAGGTCTTTTTTATCGTCCGTAATGTGCACGCTCCCTACTCCCCCTGACCGAATATCGGCTGCTCACCGCCTGTCAGTAAGAAACTATTGTCAATAAGCGGCACATCCAGTTCATAGGTATCCAGCGGCAGCTGATAATAATTACTCATCGTCGCCACCACCTGCAGCCAGAAGTTATCTGCCTCCGCGCGAAGCTCATAACTAAAATCAAAGCAAATCTGTAACAGCTCAGCGGCTTCTGTCTTGCGGCCTAACTCCGCCAATGCCTGGGCTTGCCAAAGATAGGTATCTTGATAGAGCCAATGTTCATTGAACAAAAAATCCACTTCAACATGTAATATCTCTATTTGCTCAGTGCTTCCAATGCTGTAAGAGAAGTTGCCACTTTTCCTATGTAAGTACTCCAAGACTATATCTGCAACCCACGGGTTGGCGTTGTCTATATCATCCTTGTGAGCTTCAAAGAGTTGCAAACTTTCTTCAAATTGCCCCTGCAAAGAAAGCAGCAAAACCCTGACAAACAACCTCTCAGATTCGAGGTTGAATTTACCAAGTTCGCTTGAACTGAGACTGTTCAGCCAGCTTTCTAATGTTGAAAGCACGCCGTATGCATATTCTGCTTTGAATTCCAGTGTCGACCACACCAGCTCAAACCAGAAATAATAAATATAATGAGTATTGAGTTTTCTTTCAGTGGCTATCTGCAAAGCCTCCTCTGAAATAGCCAATGCTTTAGTTTTTAAACCCAGTGCATTGTTAGTTACAGAATAAAATTCCCACAACCCTCCTGTGCCAAAATACCCGATACTGGATGCTCTCATGTACGCATCATGATAAGTGTTTGAAGCATCTCCGAAACGCCCGTTTTCGTATTGCATTCTTGCAAGTCTGGTCAAACCGTCAATGGTTATAGGATGATTTTGCCCATAAGTGTTACTGATTTCACCAAAATCTGATGCTAACCTGGCAAAGTAATCCACTGACTCGTCTTTGAGCAAATCTAAAATGCTATGGGCGATAGAATTCAGACGCGCATATGATGGATGCGTCGCAGGGACAGACACCAGCAGTTCGTTGACAGACTGGAGAAGCCTTTTTTTCTCAGAGTCAGTGACCGCGCGTTCATCTTCCTCAATTTCGATACGTCGGTACAGGGCACTATAGGTATATCTAATTTCACTGACCCTGTTAGCAAGGTGTTCCTGCTCAGAAAACAGATGCGACTTTGCATTGAATGCCTGATTAATTCCTCGCCACAGCGTGAGGCCTTCATCGCCCAAAGCCTCTCGTAGCGCTCGTGAAACTGATACGCCTAAAAGCAGTTTTTCACGCTCTCCCATATCGGGATAATTACCCATTATGTCGGTATACCGGACATACGACTCGGTAAACCGTGCATCTTTAATATCGTTATCAATCAGATATCGGGTCAGGGCAAATTCCTGTGTGGCGTCAATGCTCATGACTGTTTGGAATTCCTCGCGCTCACTGAGGTCTCTGACTTTTCGATACTCTCCCAATCCAATCAGACTCTCGAAGATATCGCCGATAATGCGGTGCTGGCTTGCCTGGGTGAGAATGTCGGAGCCCAGCACCTCATCAAAGGTATCCGTCAGCATCTGCACTGAGGTCGACATGGGTTGTTGGGCTATGGCGGGGTCGGTGTAACGAATAAACGAAGAAAGATGTTTTTCCACTTCTGCTGATTGTGCCTGTTGCACACTTAACTGGTATTGGTATATGGAAATGACGGGTAACGTTACCACTAACATTACCGCCAGTACCGACTGCCAGACATTTCGTTGCATTAACTTCCAAAAGGACGGTAACGAATACCGCGCCTGAAAACTCAACACACGGTTATCACGCCAGTTCTCAAGTTCCTGCCTGAGCGCAGCAACGCTTTGATAACGCTGTTCGGGCTTGTCCTGTTTGCACAGGCTGATGATGTGCAATAGCTCACGGTGTTGCGTATTATTTAATGACGAATGGGTATCCTGAATCAGATACTCAAGCAGTGCGCCCAGGGCATACACATCTGCCACAAACGACACGGCATCATGATTTAGCTGCTCAGGGGCGGCAAACTGTTTTGTGGAGCCTTTTATCTTTGCGCCGTCCCGCGGGTCACTGATGGACTCATCCAGTATCTTCGCAATACCAAAATCCAGCACCTTAACCTGACCCTGATGGTCGACCACCACGTTGTTGGGTTTGATATCGCTGTGCACGATATTGATATGGTGCGCCGCTTCGATGGCGGTGCACAGCGTTATTACCAAATCAACAATGCGATGTGCAGACAGCTGCTTCTCTTTGCAATACTTATCAATGGATACCCCTTCGATAAACTCCATCACAAAGTAACAGGCGCCCGACGGTAACTGCCCGGCATCCAGAATACTCACAATGTGGTGATGGGCCAGCTGACCCAGACAACGCGCTTCAAAAAACACCGTCTCCCGTCCCGACAGCGCCGTCACACTGGGGTACACAAACTTTATCGCCACCCGCTGCTCAAACACGCCGTCACTGCGATGAGCCTCATACACGATGCCCATACCACCGCGCCCAATCACCTGTTTCAGGGTAAACGCCCCTATCGTCTCACCGGATAAATTCTCCAGTGCATCATCGCCGGTGAGTTTCGTCACCTGATTATTGATAAGCGTATCGAAGTCTTTGCCATCATCGGCCTTAAGCATCAGGCGCAGCTGGCGGGAAAGGGCTGCGCTATCGGCATCGGATGAGAGGTGTTCAAGGTAAGCCTGCTGCGCTGCCTCCCCCATATCCAGTAGTGCAGAGAAGTGATGGGCAAGGTCTTTTTTATCGTCCGTAATGTGCACGCTCCCTACTCCCCCTGACCGAATATCGGCTGCTCACCGCCTGTCAGTAAGAAACTATTGTCAATAAGCGGCACATCCAGTTCATAGGTATCCAGCGGCAGCTGATAATAATTACTCATCGTCGCCACCACCTGCAGCCAGAAGTTATCTGCCTCCGCGCGAAGCTCATAACTAAAATCAAAGCAAATCTGTAACAGCTCAGCGGCTTCTGTCTTGCGGCCTAACTCCGCCAACGCCTGGGCTTTCCAGAGGTAGGCATCCTGCTGTAAGCCCGTATCATAAAAGAGAAAGTCGACCTCGGTATACAGCCTGACAATCTTATCTACTTCATTCAAACTCGACGTAAAGTCGCCTTTTTTACGATAGAGATACTCCAGAACCGCTTCTTTTGCCCACAGGTTTGAACCATCAATGATGTCCTGATGCTGTTTAAAAGTGTCAATACTCAAGTCATATTGACCTGCAAGAGAAAGGCGTAGCACACTGACAAATAACTTTTCAGCATCAAGACTGTAATGACCCAACTCACCCGCGGCTAAACCCTCCAACCAACGCTCTAATTTTGAGAGCGCATCGTACGAATAATCAGGCTTGAACTCTAACGAATTCCATACTAAATCAAATTGGTATTCATAAAACTTCGCATTAACGATGTTTTCCTGATGCGCTAATTTATACGTCTCTTCCTGGATGCTAAGCGCTATTTCACTATGACCAAGCGCATAGTACGACTGTGCATAGTAGTACCAAAACGCACCGTCGCCGAAATAACCAAGCGCAGATGCTTTCTCATGAGCATATCGGCCCATATTAAGAGCGTCTGAGAATCGACCATTCTGGTAATGAAGTTGCCCTACAAATGAGCTACCTAATATCGTTAATGGATGGTTGGAACCATAAGTTTTGGCAATTTCATTTAGATCTGATGTTAAGCTTTTAATGCAGTCGATAGAGTTTTTTCCAATTAGGCCTGAAATCCTGCATGCTATATTCTTTAAACGCGTGTAAAACGGATGCGTCACTGGGACTGTGCGGAGAATTTTATCTATTGAAAGATAAACTTCCTCTATTTCAGGATCCGTTACCGCACGTTCATCTTCCTCGATTTCGATACGTCGGTGCAAGGCATGGTTGGCATAATGGATTTCGCTTACTCTGTTTGCGAGCTGTTCCTGCTTCGAAAACAGGTGCGACTTTGCATTGAATGCCTGATGTATTCCCCGCCACAGCGTAAGACCTTCATCACCCAACACCACTCGTAGTGCTCGTGAAACAGATACGCCTAACAGCAGTTTTTCACGCGTCCCAATATCCGGATAGCGCTCCAAGACGTGGTCATACCGCTCGTAAGCTTGTGTATATTTCGCATCTCTGACATCGTTATCAATCAGATGCCGGGTCAGGGCAAACTCCTGTGTCGGATCAATGTCCATGACCGTTTGGAATCCCTCACGCTCGCTGAGTTCTCTGACTTTTCGGTACTCTCCCAATCCAATCAGACTCTCGAAGATATCGCCGATAATGCGGTGTTGGCTTTCAATATTAAGTGTGGTTGAGGACAGGACTTGCTCAAAGGTATCCGTCAACATCTGCACTGAGGTCGACATGGGTTGTTGGGCTATGGCGGGGTCGGTGTAACGAATAAACGAAGAAAGATGTTTTTCCACTTCTGCTGATTGTGCCTGTTGCACACTTAACTGGTATTGGTAATACCCGCCTGAGGGAAGCGTTATTATTAACATGACCGCAAGGACCGATTGCCAGATATTTCGTTGCATTAACTTCCAAAAGGACGGTAACGAATACCGCGCCTGAAAACTCAACACACGGTTATCACGCCAGTTCTCAAGTTCCTGTCTGAGGGCTGCAACGCTCTGGTAACGCTGTTCAGGCTCGTCCTGTTTGCACAGGCTGATGATGTGCAATAGCTCACGGTGTTGCGTATTATTTAATGATGAATGGGTATCCTGAATCAGATACTCAAGCAGTGCGCCCAGGGCATACACATCTGCCACAAACGACACGGCATCATGATTTAGCTGCTCAGGGGCGGCAAACTGTTTTGTGGAGCCTTTTATCTTTGCGCCGTCCCGCGGGTCACTGATGGACTCATCCAGTATCTTCGCAATACCAAAATCCAGCACCTTAACCTGACCCTGATGGTCGACCACCACGTTGTTGGGTTTGATATCGCTGTGCACGATATTGATATGGTGCGCCGCTTCGATGGCGGTGCACAGCGTTATTACCAAATCAACAATGCGATGTGCAGACAGCTGCTTCTCTTTGCAATACTTATCAATGGATACCCCTTCGATAAACTCCATCACAAAGTAACAGGCGCCCGACGGTAACTGCCCGGCATCCAGAATACTCACAATGTGGTGATGGGCCAGCTGACCCAGACAACGCGCTTCAAAAAACACCGTCTCCCGTCCCGACAGCGCCGTCACACTGGGGTACACAAACTTTATCGCCACCCGCTGCTCAAACACGCCGTCACTGCGATGAGCCTCATACACGATGCCCATACCACCGCGCCCAATCACCTGTTTCAGGGTAAACGCCCCTATCGTCTCACCGGATAAATTCTCCAGTGCATCATCGCCGGTGAGTTTCGTCACCTGATTATTGATAAGCGTATCGAAGTCTTTGCCATCATCGGCCTTAAGCATCAGGCGCAGCTGGCGGGAAAGGGCTGCGCTATCGGCATCGGATGAGAGGTGTTCAAGGTAGAGCTGTTGCTCTGTCTGACTTAAGTCCAGCAGTACAGAGAAGTGAGCGGCTAAGTCGGGGTGCTTATCAGGTGGAGCTGTTAATTGAAATTCATTTTCTTTATGGCGCATTGTCTTCCGTTTATGCGGGAACTGCTATAAATCACCATGGATTTCAACATGTTAAGAACGGATAGTCCAGAAATTAAACATTAATTTAGCAGGATATCCTGCATATTTCCCCGATTGAGAAGATTTGATACCGAAAGTGATTCATAATCTTTAATGTTAAACGCATACAACTTATACGGCAGACCAAGATGATAAATACCAATCATTTCAGCCTGCATCGACCTGAAGACTCTGGCCCTAAGCCAAAACTTTTCGCCCTTCAAATCAAATGAAAGTTGCGAATTGACGGGCTCTCTGGGTAAGCGATATGAGATTTCATTGTTACTTAGGGTCAGAAGGTAATGGTCGCGTAGTTCTCCCCAACGCAACTTCAGTGTTACTCCCTGATATTGAGTCGAGAGGATAACATCGCTCATGCTGATAATTTCAGCTTTAACCATGAGCGTGCAAATGCCATATCTTTTTCAACACTGGACAGGCTTGAGCCGGTGATGTCTGCGATCTCTTTCATCATCAATCCGCCAAAGTATTTGAGCTGCACGACTTTGGCATGACGGGGATACTCAGACGCTAAACTCTCGATTGATTCACTGAGCGTCAAGAAGTCCTCGTCAATCGAATAGGTCATCTGCTCCTCAAGCTTGTCATCAATCTGCAAAGTGGTGACGTCACGTTTTTGAGCCGTGGATTTTCTCGCCTGATCCACCAGAATGTTATGAATGGTGCGCGATACCATAAAAAAGAAATCGGCTCGGTTGTCGAAGTACTCGGTATTTTGACTGATTTTGATGTATAGCTCATGCACCAAGGAGGTGGTAGAATTGAGGTGTTCCTGAATCGCTTCGTCACCAAAACGGTGCACTACTTTCAGACGGCCTTTTGATGCCAGTTTTCGCAAGTGATCGTAAACCACCAGATAAAAGTGCTCATCAGCGCCTACTTTTTTAGATTGCCAGTCTATTATCGCCTGCGTTATTGCTTCCGTCATACTCTGGTTACTGCCGTAGATAGATTATTTAAACGGACGTCAAAATCTAAATGTTTACCGCTATGTTGTTGAGCCACGTATTTTTTCCAAAAAACCGTAATCTTTTTTAATTACTTTTTTAAAACCGTTGAATAGGTTTAGTTATATCAATTTTTATTACGTATGTTCCGGGGACCAATTAATCAGGTCAGCAAGAATTAATGATATAAGAACGGTCAGTGATATCATAAAATTGCGCACCTGCTATATCGTCACCGTAATAATCGGCTGTCGCTGATACTGCTGAATCAAAGCTTTTATAGCGATTACTATCTAGTGCTTTTGATCGAGTTTCTTTTGGGATATCTCGACTAAAAAATACACAGCCCTCGCCTGAATAAAGCGGGGGCCGCTATTTTTTAAATCAAAATGTATACATCCTACTAAGCAATGAAGTTCCATCTTCCAGCCTGAAGGCGTCTATGGCACGGAGCGTGCCAGAACTTTTACCCGGAACAAAGGTTTCCGCTTCCATTAGTTGTTCCTGGTGAGCTTCACCTTTCAACTTTGTCGATATAATCGCGCCGATAAAATCTGTCTTAGGATTGCCACGGCGGTCTTCACCGTACATTTCCATTTCAACAAACCATATGGCTGAATCATAGTCGGCTTCAAAAATTTTTGATGTACCAATATCAACGCTCTGTGTACCGATGACGTATTCGTCCGCCCATATATCAGCGAAGTGGTTAAGCACTTGAGTATGCAAACGTGCCATCTTTTTTTCTGCGTCTCTGACTTGAGGGCTTGCGTAGTCCATAGTGATACTCATGTATGTATCACCCATTTTTTCCAATTTAAACAGGCCGGATTCTGCGCATTCAATAAGAAAGTCATAAATATCTTCATGTACTTCGGAAGCGTCACGTAACGAATTCATGTACTGTGAATCCTCAAGTAATTCTGTAATGTCATCGTCCGATTTTACTGGAGTTTCTAGTTTGTTAATTTCGTTTTCAATTGACGATAACGCTGTAACGATAGCTTTAGGGTGGTCGGGAATAAATGCTTTCATCTTCTTGTTGTATGCCCTTTGCCCCTCTATCGTACTTAGCTCTTCATGCAATCGGGTGTAGTGAATAGTAACTTTATTACCTCGTAGTGCGGCATCTTGCAACTTAGTGGTTGCTCTTGCGTGTTGAAAAATTTCGCTCAAATCCACTTTCTCGGGATGAAAGTCGTTTCCGCACCCAGTAAGAAGCGAGGTGATAATCAGGGTAGAAAATATTTTTTTTAACATGAAAAAATTCCTTGTTCTGGTACATTAAGTATTAAATATGCAAACTGGATTAATGGATAATTTGGGCAAATTTATCTTCGGCATTTCTCCTGCATTAGAATAGCCTTTTTCTGGTTTTGAGCACTTCATTATCATTTTGGGAGATATCTTAGAAGACCTGATATAGAAGCGTTTATTAGCTCTTTAAAGTCGCGTAAGGCCCTCTCGTTATTGCTTGCAAATTCACACCGCCCGCAAATACTTTTCATAATTCTCAGCCCCGAATTTACTCATATTCCTCAGAAAGTTAACCAGAGCCTTTCGTATCGCCTCCGTCATACTCTGGTTACTGTCATATGTTGCTTGTTTAAAGCACGTTCAAAATCTAAATATTTGCCGACATTTCGTCTAGCCACGCATTTTTATCTAAAACCCGTAATTTTTTATCAACTTTTTGAAATAAACCGTTAAAGAGGCTTACGGATATTAATTTTAATTAAGTAGATATCGCTAACCTGTCAATCAGGTAAGAAAGGATTTAAATATAATAACGTGCAGGGCTACTCAACTTGCGCGAAGTAGCCCGAGTGATAAAAGCGAGTAATTTCTATACCCATCCGAGAGGAAATAAGTGGTGCAATCGCAATGTCGCTCTAATATGACGACACTGCTTTTCCTGATACCTGCTACAAACAAACACTTGGGGGCGTTAAGTTCTCATCAGACATGGCTACGATTTCTCCGCACTGTCCTGAAACACATGTCTGAAAGCCTAACACCGTGTTGTCCGGTAATTCATAGAGTTTTTGTGGGAGCGAAATAGTCTCTAGCTGAACCATTTGGCCATTGTTTTGAGATTGAAACAGATTATATTGAACACCATCTAGTGCCGTCCCCAGACCACCCCAAGTGAATTTTACCAGGTTACAGGCATTCACGTATTTTGACATTTGTATTACCCATTCAGCCTGTGCTTCGGAGCTGTATTCGGCATAACGATAGGCGGCACTGTATTGTTGGTTGTCGATAACATTATCTATCGCAACAATCGCCTCTTGGGCTTGTAATACCCCGGTACCACATCCGAGTTGACCGCAAATAGTCTGTTCACCGTCCAATATAGCGTTATCAACCGTATTTGATTTGAGGATAGCCTCAATTTGCTCTGCTGACAGTTGTGGGTGCTTAAGTCGCATTGCAGCAGCGGTAGCGGCAACAAGTGGTGCAGAATAACTGGTACCACCACCACTGGCATATTCGTTGTCAAAGTCCACTGATAATTTCGCAGTCATGATGTTGCGCCCTTGCGCCATTATATCAACTTTTTCACCATAGTTTGAAAAGCTGGCTTTATCACCCGTGATGTCGGTTGCGCCAACCGTGATAATATCGGCACAGGCGGCAGGAATAGCACCATTTGCATTGATGTTTTCGTTGCCAGCGGCCACAACGACCACCACATCCAACTCCTTTAATCGATCAAAGACCTCTTGCTCCCATTCCGGACAGCCAGCATTTGAAAAGCCACCGAGACTCATATTGACCACATCGACCGGTGTTTCAATATCAGGCACACCAGGGATACTATCGCCTGCGGCCCACAGCACGGACTCTAAAATATCCACATTACTGCCGCCATTACATCCTAGTGATCGCACCGGTACCAGCTCTACTAATTCTGAATCAATCGCACCGACCATTCCCGCGCTGTTATTCGCTTTCGCAGCGATGATACTCGATACCGCAAGTCCATGGCCGCTATTACAGGTTACACCGTCCTCGTTGGTATACTCATCTGTAGCATCAGAATCTCGCTCTACCCTTTTTGCGTCACCGTTTTCGTCAACCCCTTCATAGCTGACAAAGTCATAGCCATCAACAAAGTCCACATCTTCATGGCGATATGAGCCGGTATCCACAACAGCAATTCTTACCTTTCGTCCGAGATTGTTTACTGTATTCCGACGTAATTGTGCATAGCCTGAACCTGAGCGATTTTGTTCCGTCCAGTTACCAAAATAGTTTTGATTGATATACAAATTATCGTTGTATTCAGCGGCATCAAAGTCCATAGGATAGTAAATACGTTGTGGCTCCACGTATTTAAATTGTCCGGTTTGCATCAGCAACTGAATAACCTGTTGCGGGGTACGACCTTTCATCGGAATTTTTAGCAGATCATTGGAAAGGCTCATTGAACGAATGTGCTCAACAACCACAGGCAAAGCCTTTAATGCGGATTCACCATACTCGCGGTCAGGCACTGAAATATTAAATTTGGCCGTATCATCCGCAGATAAGCGTCCCTTTTTCGCTATTAAGGCATTGGTTTCTGGTGTTTGCATCAGTGACTGATGGACGCTATTGTCCCTGAATTTAACGATGAAATAGCCATGAACCAACTGATTTTCTGACCGAACCGATATTTCGGATGTGTTCGTAGGCTCAGGCACTGCGGCACTCATCTTGAAGGAAATAGCAGCAAGCAAAATAGCGGTAAAAATAAGACTGTTTTTCATTGTAATAATCCTTATTGCCCTTCATTCGTGGTTGATTCTGCAATGCGGGCTTCAGCGTTTTCGTTCATGCTTTTTAAGATGGCGTTCATGAACTCAAATTGCCCATCAAACATCCAGACGTCATCAACCATTTCACCGTAACCAGTTTTACCCACAAAACGGCTGAAATAATTGTTCTGTGGGTCGTATTCAGTCAATTCAGTTTCAAAGGTAATAGTGGGCAGCAGGCCCTCTGACATATCGGCCATCTCATTCACAATGGCATAGCGTAATTGCCCTAGTGAAGTCGAATCCTCTAAGAGGCCGTTGATAACTGTTGTGTAAGCACTCTTAAAGCCTTCATCATGAAATTCACCTGAACTGATATAAAACTCGATATTGTTAATATACAATTGGAATGTGCCATAGACATTGCCCTCTGAGTCATCAACATCTAAACGTTCAGTTAAGTCCTGCACTTGCTGCTCAGTGATGTATCCTGAATTTTCCAAAACCTGAGCGTAAAATACACCGATGTAAACATATTCTTTCAACGCTTGATCTGCGTAGATCATTTGGTTTTTTAGCTCACGCATCTCCTGGTCCGCTTCGGTGAAATCTGATTTCACGTATAGCTCCACATTCACATTCCCTGTGAGACTTTCATCGACATATTGGATCACAAAACCATAAGCGTCTCCTACTTCAACATCAGTGGTCGTCACCGTAAATTGTTGGTTTTCAACGTCTAACACAACATCAAACTTAGTCTCATCGCCATACCAGTATTGAATACCGGTAACTTCTACATTTTCAATATTGTCATCCTGAATCTGATAACTAATAGTCGTAGTATCGTTCTGGTTTACCTGCACAAAAGCTCCGACTTTGTCAGAAAACGTAAAGACTGGCGCTGCATTATCAGACTTAGCAACTACCAGTTCATAAATCTTGGTAGTAACATTGCCACTGTCATCCTGAACATTGAGTTCCATCTCATATGTCATCCTGTCCATATTTTGAGGTAATGCTTTGGTTACAAAAGTAAGGGTTTTGTTATTGCTGTCCGCCGAGAAAGATTCGATGAGATCGACTGTGCCGATGTTAGCTTCAATTCTTGACATGTAGAAGCTGTGTGCTTCAGAGTCGGGATCTTCAATCAGGATGTTTAACACCGACTCGCGATTGTGATAAATCGTCACCGCGTTATCCTCAATTTCCCCGTCAATGGTGAAATCTGGTGATTGATTCTCGGTGTCGATTGTTCCTACAGTAACATTTAGCGTTGCTGTCGCCGTCAAGCCATCAGAATCGGTTACGGTGTAGGTCACTGTAGCTTCCCCTTCATTCTTGCCGAACACTTCAAAGCCCGAGTCTCGTTTATACGCCTCAATGATTGGGTTATTACAATTACAATCTGAAACCGCTAGCTCGCCATTAAACTGTGTGTCTTTGTCATCCTCGATGGTCACTAGTACATTTCTTGATTGCCCGACTTCGAGGTTGAGAGAGCTTGGCGACATCGTAATAGTAGGTGGCGTGTTTTCAGCTAAAGCGATAATGGTGACTGAAAAGGTCTGTTGATCTGTTGCAAAACCATCGGATACCGTCACCGTCACGTCCACATAGGTATCCAGGTCAATGTTGAAAGCTTCAACACGCAACTGATCGTTATTGATGGATGCATCTAACACATCACTGTCCTCAGTGACATAAAAGGTAAGCTGATCGCCATCAGCATCATTAGCAGACAACGTCCTGAGAGAACTGTTTTCCTCGAACATTGCAAATGATTCGATAAAATCCAATACTGGGGGGTTATTAGAGGTAGGTAGCTTGAGAATATTGACAGTAAACGTGGCTTCAGAGGTCTCAATGCCATCACTTACTGAAATCACAAAATCGATTTCCACAGGTTGCTCGATTGCAAAAGTGGTTATAACGATTTTGTTATCTGAAATTGCCACATCAAGCGCTTCGCTTTCTTCGGTAATGGTAAAAACGAGGTTATCATCATCGCCATCGGCATCGAATGCTCTTAATTCCCACTCTGACACGGTTTGCTCATAAACGGTGAAGCTCCCAGGGATAATAGTGGGGGCTTGATTATCCATTCGCTCGTCGTGGTTCGGATCTGTTCCGTTGGCAACTTCATCACCATCCGAAACACCGTCATTATCGGTATCTGCGTTATCAATCTCAGTACCTGCTTCAATCTCTTGCATATAGCTCAAGCCATCTGCATCAATATCTCCGCTATACCAGAGTTGCGCAACCGGCTGATTGATCGCAATCGCGTCAGACGAACTTTGAAAACGCAACCGTGTTATGCCATCGGCATGTCCCGTTGTTGTATCGATATTCGACGAATTCAGTACATACCAAACACCGTTTGATCGACGTTTGACCGCAATATCTGCAATACCATCACCGTCATAATCAGCAGGTGTCGGAATATCACTGCTGCGTTTACCAAAGTTAATTCTTTGAATACCATCACCACGTGATGAGTTGTAATCGCTTCCCGAAGAATTTTTGATATACCACATTTGGTTGGAAGGTCGCCTGACGGCAATATCCGCTTTACCGTCACCATCGTAATCCGCGGGGACCGGAATATCCTCACTGCGTTTACCAAAGCTAACCCTTTGAATACCATCACCGCGAGATGAGTTGTAGTTGGTATCCGAAGAATTTTTGATATACCAAGTGTGGTTGGAAGGTCGTCTTACAGCAATGTCGGCTTTACCATCACCGTCGTAATCTGCAGGAACCGGAATATCCTCTTCCCGGGCCCCAAATCTGAGGCGAGTAATACCATCATCGTGGCTTGTGAGTGAGTCTATTCCTGAGGAGTTCTGTATATACCAATACTGGGTTGAAGGTCTGCGCACTGCGACATCAGTTATACCATCACCATCATAGTCAGCGGGAACGGGGATATCAGAACTTTGATTGCCGAATTTGAACCTGCTGATTCCATCCGGATTATTGGTGAGTAAATCTTGTCCAGAGGAGTTTTTGATATACCACGTTTGGTTCGATGCCCGCCTTACCGCAACATCAGTAACACCATCACCATCAAAATCCCCAACAACCGGCAAGTCACCAGTATTTCTTCCAAATATTACGGATGTATAAGTACCATCATTAGTTGAAATAACATGGTTGGTGAACGAAGCGGCCTCACGCTCTGCAAAATCTGCTCGCTGGTCACCATCATAATCAAAATTAGTTGCGTTTACGTCAAACCCCAACATCAATGACAGAGCCAGTATTAATCTAATATTTTTAAACATAGAACCACTTTATTCCTTTACCTTATTACCCACTGAGCTCAGCTAGCTTCAAAAGCATAGTTGGCTTGTTAACTGAAACCTTCGGCAACGCGGACACTAGTATTCGTAGGTTAATTCTGTTAATTGACCTGAAACAATATCTCTCCGGATGACGGGAAAGGTGTTTTGATGCAATAGCGTGGCAGCCCCTCTCAACGATTTTTTAATATTCCCAATAATCGTGTTTACCCAATTGAAGAGCGGATGCTCAAGCTTTGCCAGATCTTAATAATCGTAAACAGCGCCCTCATTATTAGTTTTTACTTTACTCATCACCCGCAGATACTTTTCATAAGTCTCAGCCCTCTAATTTATCCATTCTGCTCAGAAAATTAACTAAAGTACTAGTTATTGATTGAGTCATACTCTAGTGACTCTCGTAACCAGATTGTTTATGCCGACGTTAAAATTAGGTGTTTAATGCCATTTATTCAAGCCACGCACTTTTATCAAAAAACCGTAATTTTTTTTATTACTTTTTAAAAATAAACCGTTAAACAGGCTTACGGATATTATTTCTAATTACGTAGATGTCGCTAACCTGTCTATCAGACTACCTTCATTGCCATTGCAATAGTGTGGAGGAAGTCATAATGCAATCTGGCGCAATAAGTGATTTGGTGCAGCAAGAACTACAACAAGCCGCAATGGCAAAGGTGATCAAAAAAGGTATTTTTGAGGCGATACAATCCATCAAAAAAAGCTTGCCTCACGTCAAATATTACAACAGTAAGGGAAAGGGGAAAAAAGAGACTATCCAGATTAAGTGGGGTCACTATGTTATTGAAGAACATGAAAAGGACAAATCAAGCAGAAACGTCGTAAATAAAAAAATAGGCACAGACCGTCGTGGTAATAATTATGTGAAAGACGTTGACGTTCGAACCATCACCACCCATTACGATTACCTGACAGTTAAAGACGCTGCTGGTGAGCGTAAGAAGTTTAGGTTAATCAACAGAGGATTAAATAAATTAGCAAAAGGTCAAATCGTCAGCCTTGGTTGGCTACATCACAAGAAAAGTCAGCACGAAGAAAAAGGTGTTATTGAAGACGGTACGCCATTTGGTGAACAGTGGAACGACGAAACCCAACCTACGATTTTTGTCTACCATAAAGACACCGATACTGGTCAAAATATAAATTTCGAAACTGTACCTTCAGAGGAACTCTTCAAGATAGTGCACAGTAATTCTATCGGGTGGTGGCACTTATGTTGGATTATTGGCGTATCGCATTTGCCTTTTCTTTTTTCAGGACCAGGCGGTACTGGTACTTTGATTATCGGCGGCATTTTTGGCGGTGTTCCTGTCGCGATCTCCGTCGCTAAAGTTATATCAAGACAAAGTGCGGGGCGTAAAATGTTGGTTCAGTTTGAAAATTGGCTAAAAGAGGAAGCACTTAAGGTCTCAGACGTGGGTGCCCAACGACTTAAGGTGTTGAAGGAGGAAACCGGGTTTATCTCTTCAAATGTATTCTAACCGCATTGTCATTTTAAAAGACAAAGTCCATTCGATTGCGCCTGTTGCAATAATGCAGGCGCAATCATAAGGCGTAACAGGCTACATAATCGCGATTAACTCCAAGATTAAAAATTTATTCGAAACTTCAAGATTGGGCTAGCACAAATAACCTGCCGGAGTGTTGTGTCGAAATACTCCCCTGCTTAGCGTCAAAGAGACATTTATGGCATGGAGAACACTCGGGTGGCAATGGCTTCTCTTGGGCCACCACATAATATTCGATTGCCAGTCTGACGTCTGAGTCTCACGAAAATCTGCAATTCCCTTCAAAAGTCACTATCTTCGACATGTCAGCCAAAAACTGTGCATCATTGTGGAATTGAAGTACCGAGACATAACCCCCTTTATTGATTGGGCCAGCACGGTTCAGAATGTACTCAAATAACTTACCAATAATGCGTTATGGATATCCTCAGGTTTAACCCAGTAGAGACAAGGCTAATTGTGACCTTTGGTTTGCCTGAGAGAGTATACTCGTACTCGCTTGTTGAACGATTTGATTTTTAGTGAGCAGTGCGGTTTCTACAGCAAAATCTGCGTCCATAATTCTGCTTCGCGACGCACTTAAATTTTCCACCACGTTAGTGACATTGCGCAGCGTAGATTGAAATCTATTTTGAGTAGCACCGAGTTCAGCTCGCGCGCTATTGAGTCGCTCCAGGGCGTCGTCAATGGTATCTAAAGCATTTCCCCTGATACCAGTTTCATCGTAAATATCGCCAAGTCCTACTTCACCAATGGAACTGCTAACTGCATTTGATGGGTTATCTGTTCTGCCAGCAATTAAAATTCGGGAATTTATATCCCGGTCTAGTGTTGAGAAACTTGCGACTTCGTAATCTCCGGTAACGATTCGATTACTGCCGCTAAGCTCGAGCAAATCCTGACCTAGTTCAGCGTTGATTGCAGCGATTATCGCATCAGCGTCTGCGCTTTGGTTACCCGTTACCTCAACCGTGACTTCTGTAAAGTTATTCCCCCAGTTACTTGAAACCCCGAAGTTGTATGTACCGGGAGCGAGTGCACCAACGTCTGCGATAACTTCAGCTTGGTCTCTAGTTTCTCGTATAGTGAGCTCAGGATTATCAAGAGCTGCAAGTTCTGCATCTGTTAAAGTTGTTCCCCCCATGAACGAAGTGAGTTCATTGCTGACAATGGCAGCACCGCTCTGGCCTGTGGAGACATCCAAACCTTGCAAGCCAAGCCCGCCTATGCCAAAGCCAGCACTGTTATTCTGGGTTAAATCTACGTCTACGGATTGCCCGGCATTTGCACCTACCTGAAAACTACGGCTGTAAAGCCCCAACAACCCCAAAGATTGTGCACTGGTTCCCCCAAAAGTGGTCGTTGCAGCTATTCGCTCTATTTCTCGCTTCAATTCCTGTGCTTCTTCCTGAAGTGCGTTTCTATCGGCGTCACTGTACACGCCATTGCCCGCCTGAACGGTAAGTTGCCTAAGCCGCTGCAAATTATTTGCAGTTTCATCCAGTGCGCCCTCAAAAGTTTGCACCAATGAAATGCCATCGTTTGCGTTGCGTATTCCTTGCTGAAGACCATTCACCTGTGACGTTAGCCGTTCGGATATTCTCAGTCCCGCAGCATCATCTGCCGCACGGTTGATTATTAAACCTGAGCTTAAACGTTCGAAAGAGGTGCTTTCCTGATTGCCTAGATTAAATAGCTGTCGCTGTGCATTCAGTGAACTAATATTTGTATTAACGAAGAGTCCCATTGCCCTTGATAGTCTTTATTTCTTTTTCCCTATTGAGCAATAATTCGCCACTGTTGCTTTTATAATAACAATCAGAAACTTACTACTTTGACATAGAACATTTCGGCAATTGTGCAGATAACTGTAGCTAAATTTGGATGTTAATCGTATTTAACTGAATAAAACGATTGTTTTTCCCAAAATGCATGAGAGGCCAAAATAAAAAACCGATACTTGTGATAATAAATGCTTTATTTACCTTGCTTTTTGTGTTGCACAGTAGCGTAGCCAAGTCGTTGTTCATACCCCGGAATTGGAGAGCCTTATCCGCAGATCTAAGTTTTCCACATGAGTCATACAAGGGTGACCTGAATTCGAATTGCGGGACGGTTAGCGTGTTGTTGTGTAGACTCAAAAACCCGCGGTGCTGTGATCTGACACATTCTGGTTCTGCATTGCTCCCGGCAATCTGGTTGCCCCTTCGGGTTAGGAATCCTTACACCGCCTTATACAAAAAACCCGCATTGGGTGATTGGGATTGTTGAGTTATCTTCATTACCGCACCGGGGATTACGGAATAAAAACCACTAATAAACTGCGTTGGGAACATGCAGGCAGCGAGAGGGATTGTAAAATACGTCCTGTATTCGATCTACATGGATGATGAGATGAACACCTCAAGTGCAAACGGCGTCGTAATGCGCCAATATTGATTTGACGATTCAATATAAATCACAAGAGGTGCTCAAATGAAAGTATGTTTAATTGGAATCGATTTAGCAAAGAATATTTTGCAGGTGTGTGGAGTTAACCAAGCTGGAAAACCAGTATTTAACAGAGCACTAAAACGAAATAAGTTATTGTCATTTTTGTTGGACTACCCAGACGCCACTATCGCCATGGAAGCATGTTCAGGTTCGAATTATTGGGGCCGGAAATTAGAAACGCTGAAATTTGAAATCAGGCTCATTCCACCTGTTCACGTTAAACCTTTTGTTAAAGGTAATAAGAACGACAGGAACGATGCATTTGCAATTACCGAAGCGGCGGTCAGACCAAACATGTATTTTGTAAAACCAAGGAGCCTGGAGCAAACGGAATCCTCAATGTTGCACAAAGTAAGAAGTCGCTGGGTGAACCAAAAGACAAGATTAACAAATCAGTTACGTGGATTATTGAACGAATATGGCATTGTCCTCGCGCCAGGTGATAAAGCATTAAAAAAACAGTTACCGGACATACTGGAAGATACAGAAAACGATTTAACACCAGGTATCAGGCAATTAGTCGCTAGCATTCGACAAGAATGGCGAGAGATGGAAGAGCGCTTAAATGATATTGATTCATTAATGGTTACGCAGGTGAAGTCAGACAAAGATTGCCAGAGGCTTACTCAGATTAAAGGCGTTTCGACAATCACAGCAACGGCAGTCAAAGCAAATGCTGGTGACGGTAAGCATTTTAAAAATGGACGACACTTCGCGGCGAACTTAGGTTTAGTCCCCAAAGAGCATTCAAGTGGTGGCAAGCAACAGATTAACGGCATCACTAAAAGAGGTAACCAGTATATCAGGCGATTACTCATCCAGGGTGCATGGAGTGTCTTACGTTATGCCAAACAAAGTGATGATCGCTTATCAAACTGGGCTCAAAAAGTCTCAGAGCGTAGAGGCAAACACAAAGCGGTGGTCGCCATAGCTAACAAATTGGCTCGAATAATCTGGTCAATGTTAGTCAACGAAACAGAATACAAAACTGTATAACCCTATCTATAAAGCTAGAAAGGTAATGATTTAACAGGTTAAACCGACCTCTGTGAATGCTGGTAATTACATAGAAACATTAAGTTCGAAAGGACGATTAGCAACAGAGGCGCGGTTCTCATTAGGGCCATAGTTCAGAGAAACTAATAAACAGGCCGGATATACGTAAGCAGCTTAACCAGTTAAACAGATAGAGGATAAACAAGCTGTCTAGCCTAAAAAAGCTAGACAGAGTCGAGGTGTACATATATGTAAAGAATGTAGATTTTGCAGGAGCAAAAATCTGCGGTCGCTTCGCGACCATCGCAAGCGATCTCCAAAATCGTTCCAGACGATTTTGTACTCGGGCTATCCCTGCCCTCACCTTTCAGGCCATCGTCGTTCCTCCGATGTTCTGGATTGTTCCCAACAATCCAGTCGAACCGAAGGGTTCTCACCACATACTCTCTCACCGCCATATACGAAAAAACCCGCATTGGGTGATTGGGATTATTGGATTTGTCTTCATAAATCGTAAAAGGGATTACGGAATACGTCCCTGTATTCCGCCCTTCGGGCCGTCGCAAGCGACGTTCCAGATTGCTCCCGGCAATCTGGTCGAACCCTTCGGGTTAGGAATCCTTACAGCAGCATATAAACAAAAAGGCCCCGCTCTTTCGAGCGGGGCCTTTTTGTTTATATGGCGGTGAGAGAGGGATTCGAACCCTCGTTAGGGGTTAACCTAAACACACTTTCCAGGCGTGCGCCTTCAGCCAGCTCAGCCATCTCACCTATTAACTTGTACATTTTGACATTTAAACTTCGGTGTAATCTAAATGTCGGCGCACTACCCGTGCGCGTTACTCCGGCATCCTGCCTTCGCCCTTCGGGCCATGCTTCGCATGGTCTAATTTGTTCCAGACAAATTAGTCAGCCAGCTCAGCCATCTCACCTATTAACTTGTTCTCTTTGACATTTAAACTTCGCTGCAGTCTAAATGTCGGCGCACTACTCGAGCACGTTACTCCGGCATCCTGCCTTCGCCCTTCGGGCCATGCTTCGCATGGTCTAATTTGTTCCAGACAAATTAGTCAGCCAGCTCAGCCATCTCACCTATTAACTTGTTCTATCTGACAAATTGCATTTTGTCATCAAGTTGGAATTCTCTTGTTCTAAGGCCGGGCCTCAAACAGGTCGCGTATATTAGGGTTTTCGTATTGGCGAATCAAGCCCTAATCTGCAATTAATTGACTAACTGAGTAATTGCTCGTCAATTACGCCATATTGGCTTTAAAATTCAACATTCTGTTTAGTGGGATCAAGGCTTTTTCACGCAAGGCCTCATCCACAAAAATTTCGTGACCAGAGGTATCGGTTAACGCGTTCTCAATCGCACCTAAACCATTCATCGCCATCCACGGGCAATGGGCACAACTTCTGCAGGTAGCACCGTTGCCGCCTGTTGGGGCTTCAATGAAGGTTTTACCTGGAGCAAGCTGCTGCATCTTGTAAAAAATGCCTTTGTCGGTGGCAACAATCAACTGCTGGTTGGGTAACTCTTGTGCCGCTTTAATCAGTTGTGACGTGGAGCCAACGGCGTCCGCCATCTCAACCACACTGGCAGGTGATTCAGGGTGTACCAAAATCGCCGCATCAGGGTATACCTTTTTCATATCTAACAAGGCTTTAGCAGAGAACTCATCGTGAACGATACACTCCCCTTGCCACATCAGCATATCTGCACCGGTTTGCTTGGCGATATAGTTACCAAGGTGACGATCAGGACCCCAGAGGATTTTTTCACCTTGGCTGTCCAGGTGCTCAACAACTTCCAGGGCAATACTGGAGGTGACCACCCAATCTGCTCGAGCTTTAACAGCAGCCGAAGTGTTGGCGTAGACCACAACAGTTCTGTCGGGGTGTGCTGAACAAAACTCATCGAATTCTTTAATGGGACAACCCAGGTCCAATGAGCAGGTGGCATCTAGCGTTGGCATCAGAACGGTTTTTTCCGGGCTCAATATTTTAGCGGTTTCGCCCATGAATTTTACGCCCGCGACGATTAGTGTGTCTTGCTCTGCATTTTTACCAAATCGCGCCATTTCCAGCGAGTCAGAAATAAAACCACCGCTTTCCTCTGCCAACGCCTGGATTTCCGGATCAGTGTAATAATGCGCTATTAACACCGCATTCTTCTCTTTCAGCAAAGACTTGATGCGTTGCTTGTACTCTTGCTGCTGCACCGCAGTCAATACGGGTGGCTTCACAGGAAAAGAATAATCGATATCAATTTTAGCTGGTTGGTTCATGCAACCCTAAACTCACTTAATCAAAAATTGGGCGCGAAATTATACTTTAACAAAGAAATAATTAAAGTTAATTCTGTCTAATAAAACAGCAGTAACGGTATTTAAGATCAAAAAAGCGGCCATTCGGCCGCTTCACACAAATATTATGGGCAATATTAAAATTTTAAAATACCGCCGTAGCTTCATCAGAGCAGTTGTTTGTGCCTTCCTCACAGACTTTGTAAGTAGCACCGCCACCGCCACCGAATGAGTCGGTAAAGGCACCATCATTAGCTGTGGTTACCATGCTGGTAGTACCTCGTCTGGTGCGATACACGTCAACATTACTGCCGTTCGCTCCACTCCAGCTAAGATCGACATACTTGGTACCTTTAGATTTGCTGGTGCTCAAAGATAGATTGATAGCACTGGAGACAGGCTCTGTTACCGTCACTGTTTGCGATGTTGAATCAGTGGCGCCATCGTCATCTGTCACTGTAAGAGTAACCGTATAGCTTCCTGCAGCACTGTAGTTATTTGAGGTATTCTGACCACTGCCATTACTACCATCGCCGAAACTCCAGCTATAAGACACAACACTGCCGTCAGTATCGCTACTGCCGCTGGCATCAAAGTTACAACCAAGATCCGTACAGGCATAAGTAAACGAAGCCAATGGCGCTTCATTCGGTGCACCAGTATTGTAACCAGCCACCAGGTCTACACCCGAGAAGCTACTATAGCCAATGACCGTTGCGTAGTAAGTGCCGGTTTGAGGTGCGGCAAAAGAACACTCTTCTGTATTACCTGATGCATAAGGACGGCAATCATAAGTTGTCGTGGTGGGCTGGGCACCAAATCTCACGTACAGATCCGCATCCCCCGTTCCACCTGACATATTAAACACGAGGTCAGACGCACCAGAAGGAACGTTGATCAGGTATTCAAGCTCGTCACTGGCGGCACCACTTAAACCTGACTCAGTGACACCATTGGTCAATTCCGTTGGCTCAGAAGGAGCTGGACCACCGCCAGTACAACCGTTTGTGGTTAAATAATCGATAGTGGCTTGAGTTTTAACCAGGCCGTATCCGGTTTTGTTATCACGGCCTGCAGTATCGAGATCTTCTGCTGCTGCGGCCAAAGCAGAGCGAATTTCCGCGGCACTACAGGTGGGGTGATACGACCAAACCAAAGCCGCTACCGCACTTACGTGGGGCGTCGCCATGGAGGTGCCATTGTAGTAATCCCAATCTTGATTACCCGCTTTAGATAAGCTTGCACTTAGCCCGGCTTTAGTGGCTAACTCCAGGCCAGTCGCACGGTCAACTGATGCTGTCGGTACTCCTTCAATCTTGGCGTCAAAGTCCACCAAAAATGGCGCCTGCAAGCCAGGTCTGGCGGCGTTACTGTATATAACAATACCTGCTGCATTGGCATCAGCACAGGCATTCGCTGCGCGATACTCTGGATAATTGTTTTCAGTGGAGGTGGTATTGTCGGCCTGATTCTCTGCACGTTCTACCAGACAGATCTTTCCGGTCATATCACCACAGGAATAACTGGTGCCAGAAGTGCTACATACACCTAAAATGCCAGAAACCGAACCGTCATTACCTGATGCCGCAAAAGACAAGCTGCTGTTGTAAAACAAATGAGGGACCACGCCATTAGCAAAATAATCAACTCCATCCACGCTCAATTGAGCCAACTGTCCGTCACCAATGGCAACACTAGAGAGTACGGCTTCACCGGGTCCAGATAGCTCAACCTGGTTGGTACGTTGTGAGAAATTGGCGTGCATGTTACCTGAGTCAACTGCCGCAACTGAAACCACCGCGTCATAGGATGCGGGATACGAATGTGCTGTGTTGCCATCGTTGCCGGCAGCAGCAATACTTAACACGCCTTGATTGTAATAGTTTTCAAAGGCACTGCTTTCACTGGCACTGCTACCGCTACCACCTAAACTCATGCTAACGATGTTAGAGCCTGCAGCAACACAGTCATCCACGGCAGCAATTAAGCTGGAGGAATAACCCCAACCAGATTCATTAAACACCTTGATGATATGCAGATTAACGTTGCCATTTGGTGCAACCCCCACAACACCAGAGCCGTTTGTCATACCTGCAATTGTTCCAGCAACGTGGGTACCGTGAGAGCCACCTGGTGTAGACCACTGGCCAGTGCCAGAGTCATTAGTACCGGATACCAAATTATTGCTTAAATCACTGTGGGTAATGTCATAACCAGAATCAATTATACACACCGTCTGATTACCGGCTGAGGCATCTGAAACAACATCGGCCTCTACACGACTGATACCCCAAGGTTCGATTTCAGTCAGGTCTAAATTAGTATTTAACAGCTTACGCACCTGATCCGTCTCGATGTATTCAACATTGGGGTTATTGCGCAAACCGTTCAACGCCACAGAGGGAACCTCAATGGCAAATGCATCGTGTTTAGCCAAATCGACTTTTAACTCACCGCCAGCGGCTTTGGCAGCCGCTTTGGCACTGTTTCCCTTGCCGCGCTTAAACTTAACGATAACCCGCTCCTTGGATGCACCATTGGCATTCTGCACTGCCGGAACCATATTGGTATTGTTAAGAGATAAATCTAGCTTGTCACCGGCGTACACACCGCTGGACAGTGCCAACATCGTTGCTGCTGAGACTACTTTTAATTTTGAAACCATTTTCTTCAACCTATGTCACTAATTTGTTGTTTTTTATTGTTTTAATAATTAATCACGAGATGCTTCACCTCGATACCGAACAAACATTGCGGTTATCCAGAACAATGCTCATTTGTTAAGCAATTAAACTAGTCAATTGAGTAAAATGGGGTTAGTACAGTGGCGACAGTTTTCATCAGCGCAGCGACAAATAAAACCTAAAGTGATAAATATCAATAATTTAGAAATTTAGCCTGTCGTGCTAGTGCTTGAAAATGTCGTTTTTATCTATGTCGAATAATGCTCATTTGATTGCTTCGCATTGAATCAACCCGCAAAAAGACTGGATTAGTGTTTGAAAAGGTCACAATGCAACGCCAGTACAGGAAGATATTGGGTTACTTCAGCTAATACTCGTTAACAATAAACATCTCGCTCTTACCCACAAAAACTAGCCCGGAAAGCTGCTATGACGTAACCTGACGTAAAAGTGACGTAGACAAAAACGGCCTGATTAATAAGACTTCTGTCTCATTAACCAATGAGGGCTGAAAGATGGATATGAAAATAAACGCAAGTAAAATTGTAAATTATCGCAAGGAAAAAGCCTGGAGCCAGCAACACCTGGCTGATGTTTCCGGGTTAAGCTTGCGCACTGTACAACGCATTGAAAATAATGGTTCTGGCTCACCGGACTCAATCAAAGCAATTGCGATGGCGTTTGAACTTATTCCCGGTGATCTAATGGAGTCGGTGCCAGAAATTACTGCCTCTCCTACATCGATAACAAAACGCAAAAAAGCATTAATCGCCGTTACCTGTGTGTTAGCGAGTTTAGTATTGATTTCACCGCTTACTCTGCTATCCGAAACTGGCACAACCGCAACAAGCGATGAAACGAGTACTCTTGACCTGCAAGATGACAGTAATTCCACAGAAAAAGCTCTAATTCAGCAACACGCCCTGGATTGGCTGAGCCTGGTTGATAATGGCGATTACATTGCCGGTTGGCAGGCATCTGACGCTTTAGTTCACAGTCAGGTAACAGCACAACAATGGCAAGAAGCCGTTAGCCGGGTACGAAGTGTATTCGGGAAAAACCAAAAGCGCAGCATACAATCTCTAGATGTAATGACCCAATTACCCGGACTACCGGATGGAGAATATGCCATGCTGGTTTTTAATTCCAAATTTGAAAACAAAGCCAACTCCATTGAGACACTGCCCATGAGTAAGGCGAGTGGAGAGTGGAAACCCATAGGTTATTTTATCCGATAAATCTTTCTGGTCTTTCATTATTCCCCCTCCCCTTCCTGAGCCTGAAAACTGCATCTTGTTTTTCGGGTTCGCACAACTTTAATTTTGATCCCTGGAACGAATCACACGGACATTTGTTAGCAAACCACCAATTCGACAACTGAGAATAGTGACAATAATATAAGGAAACTAAATTGGTAAACAAATGCTGGGAAGAGATAAGTGGTGGGTCGTGCTGGGTGAAGGGCGTCTCGAGACGAGCGAGGGCCCGCAGCTCGGCTAGCCCTGAACGACTGCACATGGATGTGCAGGCCGGAACGAATCACATGGACGTTTGTTAGCAAACCACCAATTCGACAACTGAGAATAGTGACAATAATGTAAGGAAACTAAACTGGTAAACAAATGCTGGGAAGAGATAAGTGGTGGGTCGTGCTGGGTGAAGGGCGTCTCGAGACGAGCGAGGGCCCGCAGCTCGGCTAGCCCTGAACGACTGCACATGGATGTGCAGGCCGGAACGAATCACATGGACGTTTGTTAGCAAACCACCAATTCGACAACTGAGAATAGTGACAATAATGTAAGGAAACTAAACTGGTAAACAAATGCTGGGAAGAGATAAGTGGTGGGTCGTGCTGGATTCGAACCAGCGACCAATTGATTAAAAGTCAACTGCTCTACCAACTGAGCTAACGACCCACATATCAGATTGTATTAGATAGATTTTTTAGAAGAAGTGGTGGGTCGTGCTGGATTCGAACCAGCGACCAATTGATTAAAAGTCAACTGCTCTACCAACTGAGCTAACGACCCTTTTCTTCTGTGCCTCTCGGCGACGGAGGCGTATAATACTTAAATATTGGCGAGGTGCAAGGATAAATTACACAAATATTGCAGAAATAGGATCGAACGATGAATATCTCCACAATTCGACCATATTTACAGCACTAATTAGCGCCTTCTCTGATATTTTTTAAACGCGTTTCAGCCAAACGCTTTTCCGAGGCGTTTGGATATTCGGCAATGACTTGCTCAAATAATTGCGTGGCTTTGGCGATATTAGAGCGTTTTTGCGCAATAACGCCCAACTTCAATATTGAGTCAGCTCGTTTACCTGAGTCAGGATAGAACTTAACAACCTGCTCAAAGTGTTGTTCAGCTGCGCCCCAATCGCGCTTATTAAACAGTAACTGCCCCAACCAATAATGTGCATTGGGTGCATATTCTGATTGTGGGTAGCTCTTTAAGAACGCCCGAAACTCTGGAATGGCTTCATCGTATTTCTTTTCTTTGAGAATAAGATTTACAGCACCATCGTACATCTCTGACTCTAGCTGTGTTTCATTGACCACAGGCTCAGATACTTCAGCTGATCTAACAGGGGCTTGGGCAAGAGATTCAACTCGACGATCGATCTCCAGATAAAGCTCCCGCTGTCGCTGCAGTATTTGTTCAAGTTTGTGGGTATGAAGTTCAACGGCACCACGTAACTCATTCACTTCCAACTGCATTTCATCCAGTTGAATTTGAATCACTTGTTGTGCATCGTTTCGTGCAGATATTGTACGCTCCAGGATCGTTAAACGTTCCATCAAGCTTTTAGAATTGAGGTTTTCAACTGGCGCTTGAGCTGCTGCAGAAGCCCCCCACAGCACCAGTGAACAACAAACTACCTTGTTTAATTTCATTGGTTAGCTTAGTTGTAGACCAAAACCGCTCTACGGTTTTGTTTGAATGCACGTTCAGTGTCACCCATAGCGACGGGCTTTTCTTCACCGTAGGAAACTACAGAGATTTGAGAAGCACTAACACCGGCGTTTTGCATGAAGGTTTCAACAGACTTAGCACGACGCTCACCCAAAGCGATATTGTACTCAGGCGTACCGCGCTTGTCACAGTGACCTTCGATAGTTACACGCTGTGAAGGGTTGTTGCGCAAAAACTCGGCATGCTCATTTAATAAGCTGTAAAATTCGCTGTTTACACTTGAACGATCAAAATCAAAGTATACAACTTGATTGCGCATCAAAGCTTCTTTTTGCTCCTGACGAATTTCTTCAGGTGACTTCTCTTTAACAACAGTGCCTACTTCAACACCCGTGTTTTCAGAACCGCTCGCGGAAGAGCTTGCGCTGGAATTAGACGCATTGCGCGCAGCCTCAGCGTCTGATGAACTTGTGCTGGATGAACAAGCCATGAGTGTGACGACTGGTAGAGCGATGAACACCCCTTTGATTATTTTATTTAGTTGCATCCTCTTGATCCTTATAATTTATGAATCTCATTTAAAAATCTTCGTTACAGTAGAAAGGGAGACCAACTGGGAGATTTCACCTCACCTTCTGCTGCAGGTAATCTTGCTTTAAAACGACCATCCAAGGACACCAATGACAACACTTGTTGGCCTTGATGTAGTGTACTGTAGATAATCATAGCTCCATTGGGTGCAATGCTCGGCGACTCATCCAGATAAGTCTTCGTTAATACTTGCATTGTACTGGTTTTAAAATCTTGTCTGGCAATATGATAGTTGCCTTGAGTGCGGTTTACCATCACCATGTCTTCTCCATTCGGAGTGACAGTTCCACCCAAGTTCATTTCGCCCTGAAAAGTTAACCTACGAACTTTACCAGATGCTAAATTTACGCGATAAATCTGAGGTTTACCACCCCGTTCTGATGTAAATATGATGCTTTTTCCGTCTGGAGTCCAACTTGGTTCTGTATCTATATACCTGTTTCGGGTCAATCTACGGGTTTCTCTACTTGCAATATCCAAAAGATAAATTTCAGTATTGCCATCTTTAGATAATACCATGGCGATTTGGCGACCATCCGGTGAGAAAACCGGTGAGCCATTAATACCCTCAAAATCAGTCAGGCGAGTTCTACTGCGATTGTAGATGTCTTGCATGAAAATCTGCGGACGACGATTCTCAAAACTAACATAAACCAGTTTGTTACCATCAGGTGACCACGAGGGTGACATCAACGGCTCTGGCGACTTCAATAATATACTCTCGTTTTCACCGTCGTAATCAGCCACGACCAATTGAAAAGGCGTTTTATTACCATCTTTACGATTTACCGTAACATAAGCGATACGTGTTCTGAATGCCCCTTTAATGCCGGTAAGTTCTTCATAAATGACATCGCTAATATAATGTGCATGACGACGAAACTTGTTGCCATCCACCACTATCTGCCGGGAATCGAGTATGTGATCTCTGGAGTCCACTAGTTTACCCGCGCTCAGCACCCGCGCGTTACCGCCCGTAATTTGACCTCGAATCACATCAATTAGCTCAAAGCTTACCAGGTAACGGTCTAATGAATATGGCTCTACCGTTCCTACCAAAATGACCTCTACGCCTTTGGATGCCCAAGCGGTGTAATCTACTTCGCCATCACTGGTAGGCAGTTGAGGCATTTCTGCTTGGGAAAGCGGATTGAATTTTCCGCTGCGCATTAAGTCAGCGGAAATCACATCGGCTAACGTGCCCGGCATAACGCCATCACCTTTCCATTTAAATGGCACAATTCCCACCGGTCTGGCTGAGTCGATGCCTTCGGTAATTACTATCTCTAACGCACTGTATGCCTTACCTGATAGTACTATCGCAGCCAGCAATAAAATTAAACTCAGTCTATTTACCAGTGTCTTATGAAATCTCATTATCTTTCTAGTCACTTGCACACCATCATGGTTTTAACGTTAAATTAATTTCTTTCATTTCAGCAAACACTTCCGGGTCAGATGACACAGGTAAAGTATCTGATTTAAGCACCGCCGAATGGGCCGAACGGCAAACATTAGCGTCGCCCTCCAATGTCGTAACCTGAGTCACTAAGCCATTGGATGCCAAACGAATATTGAGCCTGCAAGATTTGCCCTTCATAGACGGGTCCACAATCCAGTTGCGCTTTATCGTCTGCTCAATCAATGCCGTATATTTACCAATCTCCGACATGACCTGTCTTTGCCTTCTGGCATTTCGAGCGGCTTGCTCTACCTTCAATTGCTCTTCTAATATGCGCTCTTGTTCTGCCTTTTCAAGCGCTTCTTGTGCTTTTCGTTCAGCTTCTTCTTTGGCTTTTTGTTCGGCTTCTTTGCGCTTTTTTTCTGCTTCTGCTTTTTTGCGTTCAGCTTCTTTGCGCTCCCGCTCTTTGCGTTCCCGCTCAGCTTTTTCGCGTTTTGCTTTTTCTGCGGCTTCCCGCTTTTTGCGCTCAGCTTCTGCAGCTGCCCGTTTTTGCTCTTCTTGCTTGCGCTTGCGGGCTTCGGCTGCAGCCTGCTCTGCTCGACGAACGTCTTCTTCCCGCTCGCGGATGCGACGTTGTTGTTCTTCTTTCTTACGTCGGTCTGCCTCAAGCTTTTGTTGCTTTTCTTGCTCTATTTTTTGTAACTGTTGATTAATCACCGCAGCATCCACCACCACGGCATTAATGGGTTGGGCGGTATTATTTGATTCAGGTAGCTGAGGAGTGGGTGAAAAGTGCACACTCACCACCAACACCGTGCCCAATACAAGGTGTAAAACAAAAGATTTACCTACAGGGTGCAACAACCAATTCATGCTTCAGGCATATCTGTCATTAATCCAACCGACGGTGCACCCGCTCGTTGCAGTAACACCATTAGCTGTACAACATTGTTATAAGGTACATTACCGTCGCCTTTGACCACCACCGGTGTATCGGGCTCTTTTTGCAGATGCTTAGCCACTAAAACTGCCAAATCTTCTGCCGATAGCGGATCTTTCTGCGTATCCCCCACATTGAGATAGTATTTACCCTCAGCGTCCACAGAAGCGATAAGCGGAGGTTTAGTGTCCTCTTTTAACGGCTCTGCTTCTGCTTTGGGGAGGTCTACCTTAACGCCTTGCGTAACCAGCGGCGCTGTAACCATAAATATGATCAGCAATACCAACATCACATCAATGTAGGGAACGACGTTAATCTCAGAAACGGGACGTCGGCGCTTTCTTACATAAACAACCATACGGAGGCTCCCGGTTATTGCCCGTCTTTACTGTTTGCCAGTGCTTGCCTGTGCAGAATACTGGAAAACTCTTCCATAAAATTGGCGTAGTTATTCTCTAACTTCTCAACTTGATGACTGAAACGGTTGTAAGCTATTACCGCAGGAATGGCGGCAAACAACCCCATTGCTGTAGCAATAAGCGCCTCCGCGATACCCGGCGCGACCATGGCCAACGTTGCCTGGTGTTGCCCACCCAATGCGATAAAGGAGTTCATGATCCCCCACACAGTACCAAACAGGCCGATATAAGGGCTGATGGACCCTGCGGTCGCTAAGAAGGGTAAGTGACTTTCAAGACTGTCCACTTCGCGAGATAAAGAGACTCGCATAGCACGATGGGTGCCATCCATAATAGCATCGGGATGAGTAGTAGAGCTTTTGCTTAGTCTGACAAATTCCTTAAATCCGGCGCAAAACAAGCTGGCTAAGCCACCTATTGACTGTCTGGCCGATAATTCTTGATAGAGTCGATTCAGATCAGCACCCGACCAAAAGCGGTCTTCAAACTTTTTAATTTCACTGCTGGCTTGCGATAGCGCTTTGTTGCGTTGAAAAATAAACGCCCACGAAACAACAGATATAATGAGTAGCGTCAGCATGACCAGTTGCACAAGGATACTGGCCTGCCAAAACAGGTCGAAAAAGGATAGCTCAGACGACACGAGTAAGTTCCCCTAATATTGATTTCGGAATAGCCAGTGGTCGCATCTTTTCTAAATCGACACAAGCTACCCGGATTAACGCACTGGCCAACTTATTGTTGCTTTGATTGTGTATATCCTGTTGGAATACCAAGCTGGCACGTTTTAATTCTACAATTTGGCTGGAAATACACAACAAATCATTAAATTTGCCGGGCTGTAGATTTTCCATTTCCACCTGTCTGACCACAAAACCGATAGATTGTTGCAATAAATCTGGCTGTTCGATACCCAGACTTCTCAGCCACTCAGTTCTGGCTCGCTCCATAAATTTGAGATAGTTAGCGTAATAAACAATTCCGCCTGCGTCAGTATCTTCGTAATACACCCTGACTTGCCATTTATGCATATTGCGTCTCTGACTATTTTTGCCGTTGTGATTTGCCAGTAAGATAACACAGTTGTGAAAGGCTTGATTCAGTTTAAATTCATTTATCGCTGTCTTTTACTTTTAAGGGGTTAAAGTCATTAAACATAAACACCATGCAATAACCCAACATTAAACAGTAAAGTTATGAAATATATAAAATTTTTAAATCAACATTGAAATTAACCTTGCTTTCAACACCGAAAAAAAGGCTCTTAAGATTAAATTTTTTGAAACAAATAACATTCAGCAAGGCTTCCGCTTCAAATCTCCACCTAAGCAGCTCCAGCAAGACATAAATTCATGCATCACAAGAGACCCAAAAATATGTAAACACCTGTATTTATTGGTTTATTTTTATTATTTGCACACAATTAGAACAATCCAAAAGATTATTAACGAATAGTTAACATTAGTTTATCTAATGCGAAAGATGAATTTATTTCAGTTGAAGGTTTGCAGGACCACTGTACAATGCACGCATCTTCAGAGAGGCAGGTAACTGTTTAATTTGCACAGCAGTTCTTCAACTTGATTCTCATGGATATGTTCCTTGGATTTATTTTCCTTCAACACTTGTTGTTTTCGCCCGCTTAGCTTTTAAGCGGGCATTTTTCTTTCTACGTCCCTTAAAATTTCCAGTCGGCTACACCAGAAATAACCGTTAATTTGATTCGGGATTTTCGTAACTCAATCCAAAATGGCTAAAGGTACGCTGAGTTGCAATGCGCCCTCTGGGTGTGCGCTGTAAAAACCCTTGCTGAATCAAAAAAGGCTCAATGACATCTTCAATGGTATCTTTTGCTTCACCGATGGCTGCCGCTAGATTGTCAAGGCCCACAGGCCCGCCAGCAAACTTTTCCAGAATGGCTGAAAGCAGTTTTCTATCCATATAGTCAAAGCCCTCAGCATCCACATGAAGCATATCCAGCGCTTTTGCTGCGATACTTTTATCAACAACACCAGTGCCTTTAACATCAGCGTAGTCTCGCACGCGGCGTAACAATCGATTGGCAATTCTCGGCGTACCTCGAGATCTGGCCGCGATTTCAAACGCCCCTGGCTCGTCCAACTCCATGTTTAAATAGCGCGCTGAACGGGCAATAATACTGGCTAAGTCTTTGACATTATAAAATTCAAGACGCTGAACAATGCCAAATCGGTCTCTCAGTGGTGAAGTTAAAGAGCCGGCTCTTGTCGTAGCACCTATCAAGGTAAAAGGCGGTAAATCTAGTTTAATCGACCTCGCTGCGGGTCCCTCTCCTATCATAATATCTAATTGATAGTCTTCCATCGCTGGATAGAGCACTTCCTCCACAACCGGACTTAACCTATGTATCTCGTCAATAAACAGCACATCGTGTGCTTCCAGGTTGGTTAACATGGCCGCCAGATCGCCGGCTTTTTCCAAAACCGGGCCAGATGTGGTTTTAATATTTACCTCAAGTTCATTAGCCACGATATTGGCCAGCGTGGTTTTCCCAAGTCCGGGCGGCCCAAAAATAAGTAAGTGATCTAATGCGTCCTGGCGTTGTCTGGCCGCCTGAATAAAAATCTCCATCTGATCACAGACGTGATCTTGCCCGGTATAATCCGCAAGTAATTTGGGCCGTATGGCTCTATCGACTGCCTCCTCTTCATTTTTTACGTCAGAGGAGATAATACGGTCGGCTTCTATCATGTCGCTATCTCTAATATAAAATCAGGCTCAAAAATAAAATCAGGCAACACTTTTCAGCGCATCTCGAATAAGCTCTTCTGCTGAAGCCGCTTCAGTAAATACCGTTTTTAACATCTTCTCAGCCTGAGGCGGCTTATAACCTAGCGCCAACAATGCACTCAGTGCCTCATCTCGGGCACTGCCAATAGCCGTAGGAACAGCCAATTCACCTATATCCAGCGGTGTAACTGCCATGGCCTCAACATTACCAAACACCGTTTTCAAACGGTCCTTCATTTCCACCAATAAGCGTTCAGCGGTCTTTTTCCCCACGCCAGGAAGTTTGACTAAGGAAGAAACATCCCCTTGGTTGACCACTTGAGCGAATTGTCCGGCAGTCATACCCGACATTATGGTCAGTGCCATTTTAGGCCCCACGCCGTTTGCCTTGATGAGTTCCCGAAAAAGTGCCCGCTCTTGTCGGTCAGCAAAGCCAAATAACAACTGGGCATCTTCCCGCACCACAAAGTGGGTATACACCACCACTTCTGCGCCAAGCTCGGGTAACTGGTATAAGCTCGTCATGGGCATCTGGATTTCGTATCCCACACCAGATACGTCGATCAATACTTCTGGCGGGAGTTTTTCCACTAACGTGCCACGAATACGACCTATCATGCTCTACCTCTTTCTTAGTTATTATTATAACGAACTGTTTTTTTATACAGTATCAGTGCAGCACGCTCAGCGCAAGCGTCCTCGTACGGTTTTAGAGGCTTGCCCGGCTAATTTAATCAGGTTTTGTTGGGTGTGGAGGTGACATAAGGCAACCGCTAATGCATCAGCAGCATCAGACTGGGGTTTTTTATTGAGATTCAGTAAATGCATTACCATGTGCTGCACCTGGGCTTTTTCAGCACTGCCTTTGCCCACTACGGATTGTTTGATTTGTCTGGCAGAATACTCTGCCACTGGCAGACTCTTTTGCGTTGCGGCGACAATTGCCGCGCCACGAGCCTGACCGAGCTTCAGCGCTGAATCGGGGTTTTTCGCCATAAACACTTGTTCAATGGCAAATTGCGCAGGTTGATACTGCTCAATGACTTGCGTTACTCCGGCAAAAATCTGCTCAAGTCGTTCAGCCAGCCCCTCCCCTTGCACCCGGATGCAACCGCTGCCGAGGTAGCGAGTTTTATTTGCACTTTGCTCGATAATGCCAAAACCTGTTACCCGAGATCCGGGATCAATCCCTAAAATAATCGCCAAAACAGGCCTCGTAGTTCATTAACCAAATTCATGTATAAATGATTAACAGAGATTTAAAAAGTGATTTTCTATGGCTTCTTTATTACTTTGTGACCACACTTTTTGCTGTGCTTCAGCCGGACTTAACCAACAATGAGTTAGGTGCTCGGTAAGGACGATTGGCGTGGTGCTATCCACGCAAACCGTAAAGACATATTCGGTATTAGTAAACTCACCGGGAGGATATTTGTAACGCCATTGAGGCCTGATTTCAAACTGATTAATAACACGAGTATCTACAAGCTCATAACCGGAGCCAATAATATCAATACCCGTCTCTTCATGAACCTCTCGCGCCGCCGTTTCGATAGGCAGCTCTTCAAGCTCAATGGTGCCTGTTACCGATTGCCAAAAGTCGGGATCATCCTTGCGCTGCAGTACCAGAACCCGATCTTGTGGATCATAGATCAGCACTAAAACGGATTCTGGTCGCTTATATCCCATAGTTTATTCGCTGTCCTTGACGATGGAAGCAATAGCCAATTCCTGCAGTTGTTGCGGATTGGCAAATCCGGGAGCATCTGTCAGAGGACAGGCAGCCGTGGTGGTTTTCGGGAATGCCATCACGTCGCGAATAGACTCAGAGCCGGTCATCAACATCACCATGCGATCTAAGCCGAACGCCAATCCTGCGTGCGGTGGCGCACCAAACTTCAGTGCATCCAATAAGAAGCCAAACTTCTCACGGGCTTCTTCGGCATCAATACCCAAAATAGAAAACACCTGCTGCTGCATATCCTGATTGTGGATACGCACCGAGCCACCACCTAATTCAACGCCATTTAAAACCATGTCATAGGCATCAGAAAGCGCTGTTCCAGGTGCCTGAGCCAGCTCTTCTGGTGTCATATTGCGTGGCGCAGTAAATGGGTGATGCAAAGCGTGGAATTGGCCGTCGATTTCTTCGAACATAGGGAAATCCACAACCCATAAAGGACGCCATTCACCTTGCAATAAATCCAGATCCGTGCCCAGTTTTAACCGCAGTGCCCCCAAAGCCTCACACACTACTGTGTAGGAATCAGCACCAAATAACAGAATATCGCCGGTTTCAGCGCCCGTTCTTTGCAACAGCGCTGTAGCGACCTCTTCAGATAAAAATTTCAGAATCGGAGATTGCAAGCCGTCCATTCCGGCGTCTTTGTCATTTACCTTCAACCAGGCCAGGCCCTTGGCACCATAGATGCCGACAAACTTGCCATATTCATCAATGTTTTTACGCGACAGGCTGGCACCACCTGGTACGCGGATAACCGCAACGCGCCCTTTGGGATCGTTAGCCGGGCCACTAAACACTTTAAAATCGACGTCTTTAACCAGATCAGCAACGTCGACGATTTCTAGTGGGTTGCGTAAATCTGGCTTATCACTGCCGTAACGCTGCATTGCCTCGGCATAAGACATTTTTGGAAACTCGCCCAGTTCCACGTCCAATAAATCATTGAACAAACCACGCACCATCTCTTCAGTAACGGCCATCACACCATCAGCGTCCATGAAGGTGGTTTCGATATCAATTTGGGTAAACTCTGGCTGTCTGTCGGCGCGTAAATCTTCGTCACGGAAACACTTTACGATTTGGTAATAGCGATCCATGCCCGACATCATCAGCAGCTGTTTGAACAGCTGAGGAGACTGTGGCAATGCGAAAAATTGACCTTTGTGCGTACGACTGGGCACCAGATAGTCACGGGCGCCTTCAGGAGTAGCCTTGGTCAGAATGGGGGTTTCAATGTCCAGGAAGCCGTTTTCATCCAGGAAATTGCGCACCGCGCTGGTAACGCGGGCGCGGAATTTGATTTTATCAGACATCTCAGGACGACGTAAATCAAGGTAACGATAGCGCAAACGCTGTTCTTCAGAATTTTCCTGATTGAAGTCCAATGGCAACACATCGGCTTTGCTCAATATTTCCAGACCTTTACCCAGGATCTCGATTTCACCAGTGCGCATCTGCTTGTTGATCTGACCTTCCGGTCTGGCGCGCACAAGCCCTTCGATTTTTACGCAGAATTCCTGACGCAAGGAGTTTGCCGTATCAAATAACTCAGGCAAATCCGGATCGTAAACCACCTGAACAATTCCTTCTCGATCCCGTAAATCAAGGAAGATAACTCCCCCCAAATCACGACGACGATTTACCCAGCCACACAATGTCACTGTCTGACCTACATAACTTGCATCTATATTTCCGCAATAATTGGTGCGCATTAAAAAACCTTTATTTCTTAACAACCGATGAATTCCGATATCACTCAAGGTGAATTTCGGCAATCAAACTTGCCCGGATAAAATGGGCGAATCAAAAATCCCCGGATTATAAACTAAAGCGCAGGCAAGCACAGCATAGAAATCCAGCGGCTGACAATTATTCTTGAATAAGCTGGCAATTACTCTTGAATAAATACCAGAGACAGGGCTGGCCAATAGGTGATAATAATGAGCGAAATTAATAACACCGCAACAAACCCCAGAGTGGCTTTATAAATTTCAGTAATGGGCTTACCGAAACGATAGCTGGCAATAAACAGATTCATGCCCACTGGCGGAGTCAGATACCCGATTTGCATGTTGGCCAGAAAAATCACGCCAAGGTGTACCGGATGGATACCAAAAGACAGCGCTATGGGTAACAGCAGCGGCACCATGATCACAATTGCAGAAAAAATATCTAAAAATGCTCCCAGTACTAACAAAAACAGGTTGAGCATAATCAGAAAACTGAGCGGGCTGTCTATCTTTTGGCTCACCCAATCAAACAATTGCGTCGGCGCTTCAATCTCAATGAAATAGCTGGTAAGTACCAGTGACGCGGTGAGTATGATCAGGATCCCCCCAACCATCACCATGGCTTCACAAATCAGTGCAGGCAACTTTTTCAGGGGAATATCTCTGTATACCAGTACCTGGACAATCAGCAGGTAAATCACGGTCACCACCGCCGCTTCCGACAACGCGAAAAAACCGGAATAAATGCCGCCCAATAACACTAGTGGCAACGGGATTTCCCACTTAGCTAGTTTGGCGGCATCCAGCAACTCGCCAAAAGAGAATGACTGGCGTGCTATTTGATTGCCGCGCTGCATCCACATGCTCCAGGCAGATAGCATCACAATCATCAACAAACCTGGCAATAGCCCGGCCACCAGCAAATCTTCAATGGTCATACTAACGGGCATATCAAGTTGCAGGGCAATTACGCCAAACAGTATCAAAGGCAAAGACGGTGGGAATAGCAATCCTAAACTACCGGAGGTGGTTACCAACCCCAAACTGAATTTTTGCTGATAGCCTGCTTGTTGCAATGCCGGATATAACAGCGCACCAAGGGCTACAATCGTCACTCCGGATGCGCCAGTAAAGGCGGTAAACAAAGCGCAAGTGATAAAGGCCACAATTGCAAGACCGCCGGGTATCCAGCCCAACAAGGCTTGGGTTAGCTTCACTAAGCGCTGTGAACTATTACTGGCACTGAGCAAATAACCAGCGAAGGTGAACAAAGGAATGGCTTCAATAAGCGGGGTTTCGGTAATGCGATACATATCGATGGCGATAACCATCAAATCAATATCCACTGAATAGAAACCTAACATGGCAATCGCGAGGATACCGGCAAACAACGGCATTCCCATCAATAACAGCAGCACCACCAGTAGCATTATCAATAGCATCATGGGGCAGCGGACTCCAGTTCTTCAGGCAAACAAACCGCTAACCATAAAAATCTTAACGCCATCAGAAGCAAGGTGACAGGGATTACCGCTTGAGTAAACCAGGTTGGTAAGGTCAGAAAAGCTAAGGTGGGATTTTCAAACTCTAACAATACAAATTGATAGCAATACCAGGCTGCTACAATGCAAACCGCGCCCGTTAGCGTAAACAGAAAACGACGTATAAGTCTTGCAAGGTGTAAAGGTAAAAAGCGAGAAATCACATCGATGCTGATATGGCGAGCTGTGCGCGTAGCGTACAGTGCCCCCGACATCGCCACCCAAAGCACTAATACTTTGATAGCATCATCAGCCCACACGATCCCTGAATCAAACAGATTGCGCAGCAGGATCTGCGCGCAGGTTAAGCTAACCAGCGCTAAGAACAAAGCCACCAGAACCGTCTGCTCCAGTAGCTCAACAATTCGAATCACAGGATGCTTGTCTTTTCCCTTCCCTGCCATTATTAATTTATTCTGCTTTATCTGCCAAAAGACGCTCGAGTTTGTCAGCCATTGATTGCGAAACTGCGCCTTGGTTGATCATGGCTTGCTCAGCTTTTCTGGCGAGGTTTTTCCAGGCCGCCAGTTGCTGAGCATCCGGCGTAATTAAGTTGATTCCCTGTGCAGCCAGCGCATCTAGCGCTTTTTGGTTGTCTTTTTCACTTTCGGCATCCAACTCTTTAAAAGCTTTGCCAAACAAACTACGTACCACTTGCTGATCTTCTGGTTTTAGCTTATCAAACGCTTTTTTCTGCACCGCCAATACCGCATACACATAAATTAGTGGAACCTGAGTAACGTGTTTTATTTGCGTGTGCCACTGCAGCGTAATCGCCGCCACGGGTGATGTTGCTACCGTATCAATCAGGCCGGTTTGCAAACCAGCCAACACATCACCAATCCCCAGTGGAATGGGCGAAATAGAAAAGGCATCAAATGCAGCCACCGTTGCTGCATCAGCACTTGGCGCCCAAGTTTTACGACCTTTTAAATCATCAGGGTGGGCAATCGGCTGTTTCGACATGATATAGGCAAAACCGCCACCGGCAAGGCCAAAAGTAACAAAACCACCGTCTTCATAACCTTGTGAGATATCGGCATCAATTTCGTTACGCACTTTGCGCACCTGGCTTAAACTATCAAATTTCAAAGGCAATGAATAAACTTGGCTATCGGCATAAAAGCGCGATAGACTGCCTCCGGTCATAGCGCCACCGTGTAACTGACGGATTTTGATTTTCTTCAAAACCGCTTCGTCATCCCCCATAACGCCACCGGGGTAAAACTTAATCTTCACGCGGCCATCGCTTTGCGTTTTTACTTCACTTGCCACCTGACGAAACTTTTGCATCCAGATGGAGCCTTCTGGCGACAAAGTAGCAATCTTTAACGTCTTGGCTGATATCGAAGCCGAAGTCAAAACCAAACCAAGCAATAAAATCCTAAAAAACATGGTAAATCTGCTCTCTTAAAAATAATCTTCTGCACTGTTAAGCAGTGCTTTTGCTGCATCTTGCGCCAAGGTATTGTTCAAGGTTAAACCGGGAACAACCGGGTCAGCATTAACAACCTCTGTTAACAATTTATCGTGTAACTCTCTGTTAAATAACATACGGGCATACTGCTGAGCGTATGTCACCTTCATCATCAGGTTCTGCTCCTGAGAAATTTCAATAGCTCTCTCAAAATGTTTTCTGGCCAGCTCAGGTTTGCCACCGACGGCTGGCGGAGTCAACGTATGTATTATACCCAAATACAAATGCCCGTTGCCTTGCTGAAAATCATCATCCAGTGCCACCAGGCGCTCCATTAAACGGGTGATTTTTGGCAAATCGGCAACAGCATTAAAATCATCACTGTTGGCTTTTAACCAAGTTCCCCACGCGGTTCCGTAGGTGCCTAACACGGGCACATCCTCTAATTCCGCTTGTTCAATGACGTTTAAAAAGCTGGCATAGTCTGACGATTTTAGACCACAAAACGCCGCTTTGTGGGTACAAATTGCAGATTTGGCATAGTTAAAACCGCGTTGGGATAATTTCTTTTGCCTGTCTGGCTCAGTCACAAACGCGGCACTATAAGCAACGTATAATTGCGCGGCACTCGTGAGACTGTCCACGGAAGGGTCTTCTGCATCCTGCATACTTTCCAGTAGCAACATGTAAGCGGGTAAGGCAGCTTTAACCACTTCCGGATCGTTGTGATTACTAATGGTATCTTGCAACTGAGAGGCAAGGTTCTTGGTGGCACCAGAAATTAAAGAGGAGCATCCTGACAATCCCAAAATGGCAGCGATTAAAAGAGCACAGGATGAGTGAACACGTTTATTGAAAACCATAATAGTACTAGTAACCGGTGAAAATCGTTCTCGACACTCTGATGACTCGCATCAGTTATAAAAGCGCGCGCACTTTACCATCAAGTGCAACTTTATTGAAGTTTACTTTAGTAGTGTTACAAATTGAGAACACTTTCTGTAAACGAGTATTACGGCCCGAAAGATGAGGGTTAGTTCACTATCAGAAAACTTGCTTTTTAAGAAGCAGGTTCCAAATGCACACTCTAAAAAACTGGACGTTTAGATCAGGATGAGTATTCCACTAACGAAAACTCTGTGCCCTGCGGCGCATCAACGTAGATATGGCATTGTCCCCAATCCTCTGGGATGGCAAAGCCTTGTTTTTCAAAGTTGCTATAGGTGGAGCGTTTGTTTTTGCAGCGTATTTCAATGCGCTCAAAAGCGTTCCCCTCGCTCACCAAATCAAATTTATTGAGTAATAATTGATGATACCAGGCTTTGTGTGAATGTATTTTTCCTTTGACCACCAAATATTGATTATTCTCAATATATTGCTGAAGTTTATTCTGCATCTCTTTGATGGGTGCCAACCCCGACGCATCGGCATCCACAACTTCGTTGATCTTAGCAATTAATTCCAATGCCTCAGATAACTTATTTTGCTCTATTTTTAGCATTAGTAAACGACCTGACAAACTCAAATAAGACTCTTCACCAAGAAACTTATAGCCGTTGTTGGCGATAGTCTCTAATTCTCGGGTCATTTGAGGGACGTCTTGTTTAGCACTGAAATAGGTTGCAGAAACCACAGCGGCATGGACAGATTCAGAAAAATTGTGATGGGACTCTTCTTTAAACTCAGTATAGAGGTCATCTGCCAGCTCTATATCGCCTTCGATAACAGCATTGCGCAACTTTTTGTACTTTTTCAAGAATTGACGCGTAACCCCTTTTTCCTGTTCTCCCAATCTGAAATCTAATTGAACCTTAGAATTACACTGTTCTACAGGTTTGCCGTCTACCATTGCGGGGCTGTATTTCCAGTCTTTAACCGCCTTAAGTGCCGCTTTCTCGAAACGTTCAACACCAGAGGAGTCGTGCACTATGGGGTCAATAACATTACCTTGCTCATCGATAACAAAGCTCAATCGTACCCAGCCCTCCTGACCTTTTTTTGCGGCTAAACGCGGGTATTTTGGCGGTTTTCGCTCCAAGGGTTCTGCGCTGATAAGGGTTTCCAGTGAGACAGAGAGATTGTCTGCTGCTTGTGCAAAGGGGGCTATTACCAAAGACAAGAGAAGAATTATAAGTCCGTTTTTCATATTAATCCTTTTTAAATCACCGACGGCTTAGATGCCGGGGAATGCCGTGAGAGGTAATAAATTACCCGGCACAAGGCCGGGATGTCAATTATTTAGCGGGCTTTTTCTTGGTATTGCGGGCTTTGTGTTTTTGAATAGAGCGGCGCATACGCGATAAGCGCACGTGATCCAGTTTGCCCTGCTCTTTTTTGATTTTGGTTTCTGTTTCCGGAGGTAATTGTACCGTTGAGCGTAGCTGATTAATTTCCTTCAGTTCCAGCTCTACCCAGGCGCCTTGTGGCAGTCGCTTGTTGAGTTCAACACTGCCATATCGGGTGCGCATTAGTCGGCTCACTTGTACCTCCTGAGATTCCCACATTCTGCGAACTTCGCGATTACGCCCCTCAGCGATAGTAACGGAAAACCACTGATTCAGTCCGGTGTCTTCCCCTTTACGGCGCTTTACATCAATAAATTTGGCTTCGCCGTCTTCTAACATCACGCCTTTTTTCAGTCGCCTGATCATGGCGTCGTCAACGTCACCAAATACGCGCACCGCGTATTCCCGCTCTACTACATGGCGTGGATGCATCAATCGATTAGCCAGCTCACCGTCGTTGGTAAACAACAACAAGCCACTGGTATTGATATCTAATCGCCCTATAGAAATCCAACGGCCGTGCTTAATGTTGGGCAGGCGTTCGAATACCGTGGTGCGTCCTTCCGGATCTTTACGACTACAGATTTCGCCTTCGGGTTTGTTGTACATAATCACCCGGCAAAACGTTTCTGCAGGGTTTTGTCGCAATGGCTCGCCGTCCACGCGAATATCGTCTGAGGTCTCTACCCGCGCACCTAAGGTGGCAATACTGCCATTTACCGAGATCCTGCCGGCTTCTATCCAACGTTCCATTTCCCGACGGGAACCGATACCGGCGTTGGCCAGTACTTTTTGTAATTTTTCACTCATGCTTTGTTATTTCTCAATAATAATATGTTTTCAATGAAACACTCAGGCTTCTTCTTTAACGGGTTCGTCAGGAAAAAGTGCTTGTGTGTCTTGTTTGCTTTGCTCTTCAAACAGCGCCACTGATGGCAACTCTGCCAAGGTTTTTAAGCCAAAATAATCTAAAAACTCGCTGGTTGTCGCGTACAGGGCTGGTCTTCCCGGCACCTCTTTATGACCAACGGATTTAATCCAGTCCCGCTCCATCAGGGTTTTAATAATATTAGAGCTAACGCTTACACCGCGCACCTGCTCTATTTCACCACGGGTAATGGGTTGTCGATAGGCAATTAAACTCAACGTTTCTAACAGGGCTCTGGAATAACGCGGCACCTGCTCTTGCCACAAGCGCCCCACCCAAGGGTTCAAACTGGCGTCCGATTGAAAACGAAAACCCGAGGCCACTTTTACCAGGCGAATGCCCCTGTCGGCATAGTCTTTTTCAATCTCGTTGAGTAACTGAGTCAGATACTTTTTAGATAACTCAAATTCCGCCAGAATCGACTCTTGCAATAGCTCATGGGTTACTGGCTTATCCGCCACAAAAATAGCCGCTTCAATAATTTGTTTCAGTTGCGCTTTTTTAACTTTTGCCACGATGCCCAATCACCAAATTAAAGACCTATCAGAGCACTCCCAACGGAAGTTAGCGGCAATTTAGCCATTGCAAAATAGTCGCTAACCGTCGGAGTACTCATCATCATTGTACAGTTTAACATGGATAAGCCCATAAGGTTCCTGTTGTTGCACCATCAACATCTTTTCTTTTACTAGTTCCAGAATAGCCAGAAATGTCACCACTACCCCTGCCTTACCTTCGTCTTTACTAAAAAAGGCTTCAAAGCCAGTGTAGCTGTGCTCTGTTACCATATCCAGAATCTGGCTCATACGCTCTCTGGTTGATAGCGCCTCTCGCTCTATTTGATGGTGTTCAAAAGCAGCGGCCCTTTGCAGCGCCGATTGAAAACTGAATACCAGTTCCTGCAGACTGATATCTGGTAGAACTTTAAGGGGTTCACAGGCTTCATCGATATCCGCTTTAGCTCGTCGAAAGTCTCGCTCCATGCGCGGAATACCATCCAACTCTTGCGCCGCTTTTTTGATGATTTCGTATTCTCGCAGCCGGCGCACAAGTTCAGCACGGGGATCTTCTTCTTCGTCATCTTCGTTGATGATTTTCGGTAATAATAAGCGACTTTTAATTTCTGCCAGTATCGCTGCCATCACCAGATACTCCGCGGCCAATTCTAGCTTGATATCTTTCATCACCTCCACGTACTCCATGTACTGCTGGGTGATCTGCAAAATGGGTAAATTAACCACGTCAAAGCGCTGTTTACGAATGAGATATAACAGTAAATCCAATGGTCCTTCAAACGCTTCCAGAATCACTTCCAGGGCGTCGGGCGGAATATACAAATCCTCAGGCTTGTCCATCAAGGCTTCGCCATTGATGAAGGCCAGCGGTAAAGACTGTTGCTGAGTGATTTGTTCAGCCGACATCTGCTCTTGCGGGTCAGTTGCCAACTGTTTAGTGTCGTGCGGAATTTCTTCGCTCAACTCAGAATCCCAGTGGTTCGAGGGGGCCGCTGCCTTCGCGAATTAATTCAATGTTGCCATCAGACATATCCACGACAGTAGTGGGCTGCTCACCGAGATAACCACCGTGAATAATCAAACCCACTTGCTTCTCCAGCTTGTCGCGTATTTCGTCGGGATCAAACTCAGCCATCTGGCTCCCCGGCAAAATAAGAGTGGTAGACATTAAAGGTTCGCCTAACTCTTCCAGAATAGCCAAGGCAATGGCATTGTCAGGCACCCGGATCCCAATGGTCTTTTTCTTGGGATTCATTACCCGATTAGGTACATCTTTGGTGGCTTTCAGAATAAAAGTATAGGGCCCAGGGGTATTGTTTTTAATAATGCGAAAAGCATCGTTGTCGACTCTTGCGTACAACGACAGTTCCGACATATCACGACACATCAGGGTAAAATTGTGATTTTTGCCAATCTGTCTAATTCGGCAAATTTGCTCCAGTGCGTTTTTATTGTCGAGACTGCAACCCATCGAGTAACCGGAGTCGGTGGGATAGACAATCACCTCACCATTTTTTATCAGTTCGCAGGCCTGACGCACCAAGCGCGCCTGAGGGTTATCAGGATGGATATAGAAAAATTGGCTCATGATAATGACTCTTTATTCTTGTGGTTTTCGTCTGTGGCAATAACGTCTTGGTTATTAATTTCCTGGGGATTTACTGCGTATTCCTGACCGATACTCTGCCAGTCATGCCAAATTGGCGTTAAATGTTCGGGAATATTTAAGTGACGTCCCAATTCTGTCCAGCGGCCAGGTGCGTGAAAATCCGAACCGGCAGACGCTTCTAACTGGTATTCCTGTGCATAGGTTGCCATCTGGCGCTGACGATCTGGGGCCAAGTGAGGATGACACACTTCCATACCATCACCGCCCGCTTGTTTAAAATAAACAATGAGTTTTCTCAGCCACTTAGCACTGAGATCATAATGTCCGGGGTGAGCCAACACCGCTTTGCCTTTAGCATCGTGGATCCACTGAATAGCTTCATCAATCGTGATCCATTTGGGCGCTACATGAGCCCGTTTACCTTTACCCAGATACTTTCTAAAGGCTCCATCAAAATTATGTACGTAGCCCTTTTCCACCATAACTCGGGCAAAATGGGCTCGGGTGATCTGGCCTTTACCCGCGTACCTGGCAGCACTTTCGTAGACATCATCAAGACCGCACTTTGCCAGCTTTTCCGCGATAATTAATGCGCGTTCCTGCCTGGCTGCAGCTTGCTGCGCCAACCTTTCCTGAAAAAGCGCATCTTCGCGGTCAATGTTTAAGCCCAGAATGTGAATATCAAATCCATGCCAACTGGTAGACAACTCAATGCCCGGAATAATACTTAGATGGCGCTTTTGTGTGTTTTGAAAAGCAAGTGCTTCGTCAATGGCGGCGACAGTATCGTGATCGGTAATGGCTAATGCATCCAGCTGCATGTTGTGAGCGCGCAGTATCAGCTCTTGCGGGCTCAGATGCCCATCGGAATAATGGGTATGGCTATGTAAATCAATTTTCATACAGCTTATCTGTTGCGGAAATGACAGTTCGACAGCAATGAAGGCAATCTTTGAATAGTCTTAAATTCCTGCTTGACATAAATCCAGTTTTGTTTTCTTCTATACATAATAAACGTTATCCAATAACTAGAACAGAATTTAATCTCAATGCAACATACAATTATTAACACAATTTGGTGGTGGCACGTCCTGACTAATCGCGGGTTGTGACCTTTTTGCATTGCTAAAATTTGTAAAAAACCCGCTCAAGAAGCGGGTTTTTTAGTTTTTATTCCGGGAAATTTACAGAGAACAACATGAGTCTGGCAGAACTAAGCGAACAACCAGGAAAGGTTGCCACAATAGAAACCGAGTGTCCTTACATTGAGGATCCGCTCACGACATTCAAACGATTGTGCCACCAAAAAACCAATGCGATGTTGCTGGAGTCAGCAGAAATCGACAGTAAAAACAGTACCAATAGTTTATTACTTGTAGATGCAGCCTTAAAACTTGTGTGTCGTGGTCACAAAGTGGCTGTTAGTGCATTGAGCGACAACGGCCTGCCTGTGTTGCAGTTTTTAGCACAGCAATTAACGAGGCTACCGGACGCTGTTATTGAACAGCAAGAGCAATCGCTAGCAGTGACCTTTACCGCAGCCGATGAATTTTTAGATGAAGACGCACGGCTAAAGTCAGCCTCGGTTTTTGATGTATTGCGTATATTGCAATCTGATTTGGTGGCGCTGAGCAACCACCCCATGGCGATATTTGTTGGTGGTACTTTTGCCTATGACTTGCTGGCCACCTTTGAAACATTGCCGCAAGTAGCCGAAGGTGACAACGATTGCCCCGATTATGTGTTTTACCTGGCGGAAACCTTGATCACCATTGATCATCAACAAAAAAGCTCTCGTATGCTGGGCAGCGTTTTTAGTGGCGAGCAGGTAGCACAATCTTATTTTCAGTTAAGTCAGCGCATTGAGTTTTTAAAGCAACAATTACAAACCAATGTCGAAGACATCGCAGCAGCGACGATACCGGGTAATATCTCGGACGAACTTAAGGTTAATCAAAGCGATGCCCAATACTGCCAGCACGTTTTGGATTTAAAAGAAAATATACTGGCCGGGGATATTTTTCAGGTGGTGCCTTCACGTACTTTTTCCCTGCCCTGTCCATCCACTTATAACGCCTACCACGAACTGAAAAACAGCAATCCCAGTCCTTATATGTTTTACATCCAGGACAGTGATTTTGTGATTTTTGGCGCCAGTCCGGAATCCGCCCTGAAATATCAAAAAGACAGCAATGTTGTAGAAGTGTATCCCATTGCGGGCACCCGACCTCGTGGTAAACGCCAGGATGGTAGTATCGATCATGACCTCGATAGCCGTATTGAATTAACATTGCGGGAAGACGATAAAGAAAAGTCGGAACACCTGATGCTGGTAGATTTGGCCCGCAATGATATTGCCCGTGTATCCATTCCCGGAACTCGGCACGTAAAAGACTTATTAAAAGTAGACCGGTACTCCCATGTTATGCACCTGGTGTCCCGTGTGGTGGGACAACTGCGGGAAGACCTGGACAGTTTGCACGCCTATCAGGCCTGTATGAATATGGGCACCTTGGTGGGGGCTCCCAAAGTGAAGGCCGCGACCCTCATCCGTGAAGTAGAGCAACATCGTCGCGGCAGTTACGGCGGCGCTGTGGGTTACATTAATGGCCATGGTGATATGGACACCTGCATTGTGATCCGATCGGCATTTGTGAAAAACGGCATGGCTTATGTTCAGGCGGGCGCGGGGGTGGTTTACGATTCAGATCCACAATCAGAAGCCGACGAAACCAGAGGCAAAGCACAAGCGGTGATCAGTGCTATTCAGCAAGCCAATCGCAAATCAACACAGGAGGCTTGAGGACATGTCCAATGTGGTGTTATTAGACAATTTTGATTCATTCACCTACAACCTGGTGGACGAACTGCGGGCTGCAGGCATGTCGCTGACCATCTTTCGCAACAATGTGCCCGCCCAGCACGTAGTAAACAAAATGCAGGAACTGGGTGAAGACACGCTATTATTGTTATCTCCCGGCCCCGGTGATCCTGCCAGTGCAGGCTGCATGTTGGAACTAATATCATTGGTTCAGGGTCGTTATCCGGTGCTGGGCATTTGCCTTGGTCACCAGGCGATTGTGCAACATTACGGTGGTGAGATTGTGCGAGCACCGCAAGTATTGCACGGCAAATCGTCATTGATTAATCACTGTGGCGACAAAATGTTTGCTGACTTACCCAATCCCTTCCCGGTGGCGCGTTATCATTCCCTCGTAGCCGCAGACATGCCTGGCAATTTGCAATGTATTGCTCGCTACGAGCCAGAAGATGGACACAGCATCATCATGGCGGTATGGCATGCCACAGATAACATGCTGGGGATGCAGTTCCACCCGGAATCCATTTTAACTTCACAGGGTAGCCAATTACTAAAACAGAGCATTGCCTACCTGACCAATAAGCAAAGCGGAGTATAACCATGGCCGATATTCACGCCCTTCTGGAAAAAATATACGCTCAACAAGATTTGAGCCAAAGAGAAACTCAGTGTTTTTTCAACATGGTTATGCAAGGTGAGTTGGATGATATCGTATTATCTTCCATGCTTACCGGTTTGAAAATAAAAGGCGAAACCCCAGAAGAAATCGCTGGTGCCGCCAGTGCCATGATAGAAAATGCAGCGCCGATAGAACGTCCGGATTACATGTTTGCTGATATTGTTGGCACCGGTGGTGATGGCCACAATACCATTAATATTTCCTCAGCTTCAGCCATTGTGGCTGCCAGCTGCGGTTTACCCGTAGCCAAGCACGGTAACCGTAGCGTTTCCAGTAAATCTGGCTCAGCTGATCTGTTCCGGGAATTTGGCATGGACCTCACCATGACACCACAAACCGCCAGAGCTTGCCTGGATGAAAGTGGACTGTGTTTTTTATTCGCCCCCAATTACCACGCAGGTGTGCGCCACGCCATGAATGTGCGCACTACCTTAAAAACTCGCACCCTGTTTAATTTATTAGGGCCACTAGCTAATCCAGCCAAACCCAGCCACATCATGATTGGCGTATATAGTCCTGATTTGATCTCAGCTTATGCGGAGACACTACAACTACTGGGTTATCAAAATGCCATGGTGGTGCACGGTGCTGGACTGGATGAAATTGCCTTACACGGTGTCAGCCAGGTGGCGGAAGTGCACGGTGATGAAATCAGTTACAGTGAACTATCGGCCAAGGATTTTGATCTAGAAAGCTATCCACTGGAGGCTATCAAAGGCGGTGAGCCGGAAGAGAATAAAGCCTTGATTGAGGCTGTATTGCAGGGCAAAGGGCAGCCAGCCCACATGGCTGCAGTGGCCGCCAACACGGGGGCCTTGTTAAAGCTTGCCGGTTTAGCAGACAGTTTCGCCGAAGGCGCTCATAAGGCAATGCAAAGCATGCAATCTGGCAGTCCTTTGCAAACCATCCATAAAGCGGCCCAAATTAGTCAAAATAATCAAATCCAACAGGATACGGTGGAGTAAGCCCAAAAACATGAACGTATTACAAAAAATCGTTGCCGATAAAGAAGTTGAATTACAGCAGCGTAAAGCTGAACTACCGCTTGAAGGCTTTCAGGCCCAGCTTACCGTCTCAGAAAAAAGCTTATTTGATGCCCTGAAACAGCCCAATGCCGGATATATCTTGGAGTGTAAAAAGGCTTCCCCCTCAAAGGGGCTCATCCGTGAGCAATTCGATTTGGATGAAATCCTGCGAGCTTACACACCTCACGCTGCCGGTATTTCCGTGCTAACTGATGAAAAATATTTTCAGGGTAAATATGAGTATCTGGAATATGTTACCCAGCGGGTAACGCAACCGGTATTAAATAAGGATTTTTTCATTGACGAATACCAGGTACATCTGGCGCGTAAATACGACGCCGATGCTATTTTGTTGATGTTATCGGTTTTGGATGATGAGCAATACCAAATTCTGGCAAAGCTGGCAAACCATTATCAACTGGATGTACTGACAGAAGTCAGTAACGAAGAAGAAGCCCATAGAGCGGTTAACCTGGGCGCCAAAATCATCGGCATTAATAATCGCAACTTGCGGGATTTAAGCACCGACCTTGCTGCGACTGAAAAACTAGTTCCCCTGCTGAAACAGCAGCTGGATTACGACGCCGTGATCATCTCTGAGTCTGGTATTTACACCCACCAGGATGTTTTGCGTCTGGCGCATCTGGTGGATGGCTTTTTAGTAGGTAGCTCCTTGATGGCCGAGCAAGACCTGGACCAGGCTGTAAACAACCTAGTGCTAGGCAGAACCAAAGTGTGCGGCATTACCCGTGCTGAGGATGCTGCAAAAGCGAAAGCACTTGGGGCATGTTATGCCGGGTTTATCTTTGCGCCGAAATCGAAACGCTGTATCAACCTTGATACGGCAAAGCAGATAGCGGAGCAAGTACCGTTTAATTACGTAGGTGTATTTGTTAATGCCAGCAGTGCTGAAATTATTAACACCGCCAGCACGCTGAAGCTAGCAGCAGTGCAACTGCACGGAGACGAAAACCAGGCGTTCATCAGTGAATTACGGGCAAAGCTCGCTCCAGACGTTGCCATCTGGAAAGCCAAAGGGATTTCAGATGCTCTGCCTCACTTTTCAGAAACCGAGGTGGATCTGTTTTTATTGGATTGCAAGGTTGGCAGCGAAACTGGCGGAACCGGACAGCAATTCTCCTGGCAATTGCTCAACAATTTATCCCAAAAAGATCGATTTGGCCTGGCAGGCGGTATCAACCTTGAAAACATCCAATCTGCAGCGGCACAGGGATTACACCTAATCGATATTAATTCTGGCGTGGAAAGTGCGCCGGGCGTGAAAGATCATCAAAAATTAGCAGCGGCTTTTACCGCATTAAGACAATATTAAAATAGTATCCGAGTAGTGAAACCATGAACAAACTAGACAGTAAATTTGGCGATTTTGGTGGCATGTATGTGCCCGAATTGCTGATCCCAGCCCTCGACCAATTAGAAGCGGCTTTCGTAGAAGCGCAAGCGGATCCTGAATTCCAAAAGCAATTTTATGAGTTGTTAACCGATTATGCAGGCCGCCCTACCCCTTTATTTTTAACGCGCAACCTGGTAAGCAACCCGAAAGTTAAACTCTACCTGAAACGGGAAGATTTATTGCACGGCGGGGCTCACAAAACTAACCAAGTGTTAGGACAGGCCTTGCTTACCAAACGCATGGGCAAAACTGAAGTGATCGCCGAAACTGGCGCAGGACAACACGGCGTAGCCACAGCACTGGCATGTGCCTTGTTAGGCTTAAAAGCGCGTATTTACATGGGCGCAAAAGATGTTGAACGTCAGGCACCTAATGTGTTCAGAATGCGCTTAATGGGTGCAGAAGTTATTCCAGTTAATGCCGGTTCTGGTACGCTGAAAGATGCCGTTAACGAAGCTATGCGCGACTGGTCTGCAACCTACAACGACGCCCACTATCTTTTGGGTACGGCCGCAGGGCCACATCCCTTCCCCACCATAGTGCGGGAATTCCATCGTATGATCGGCGAAGAAACGCGCAAGCAGATCATGGAAAAAGAAGGTCGTTTGCCGGACGCCGTTGTGGCCTGTGTGGGCGGTGGCTCTAATGCCATTGGCATGTTTGCTGACTTTATCGAAGAGCCGAGTGTTCGCCTTATCGGCGTTGAACCCGGCGGTAAAGGCATTCATACCGCCGATCACGGTGCAGCTATCGCCACTGGCAGCAAAGGTATTTTACACGGTGCCTTTAGCTATATTATGCAAACGCAGGAAGGACAGATTGAAGAATCCTATTCGGTTTCTGCAGGATTGGATTACCCTGCTGTGGGACCGCAGCACGCTCACCTGCACGCTACAGGGCGCGCTGAATATGTCGCTATCGACGATGACGAAGCCTTAAATGCATTCCAATTGTTAGCCCAAAAAGAAGGAATTATCCCGGCACTGGAGTCCTCTCACGCATTGGCCCATGCTTTGAATATGGCCGATGAGGCTGAGGACGACACCATAATCGTAGTGAATCTTTCTGGCCGAGGAGACAAAGATCTCACTCATGTTCACAGTATTTTAGAAGCGCGTAACAAGGAATCTCACTAATGGCTGAAAAAACACAACGCTATACAAAATTATTTCAGGCACTGGAGGCGAAAAACCAGGGCGCATTTGTTCCTTTTGTCACTGTGGGCGATCCCGACAAACAAACCAGTATCGATATTATTTGTGCCTTGGTTGAAGGCGGTGCAGATGCACTAGAATTGGGGATACCGTTTTCCGACCCTATAGCCGATGGCCCCACAATCCAAAAGGCCAGTATTCGAGCACTGAGTGAGAAAATCACGCCAGATGACTGTTTTGAGATCATCAAGGCTGTGCGTGAAAAACATGCCGATGTACCTATTGGCCTGCTGTTATACAGCAACCTGGTGCTGGCACAAGGAATAGAAAACTTTTACCAAAAAGCCATGACGGCTGGCGTGGATTCAATTTTAATTGCAGATGTACCCGTGCGTGAATCAGGCCCGTTTAAGAACGCTGCCGATGCCACAGGAATTCAACAAATTCTGATTGCGCCGCCCAATGCCAGTGAAGAAACCCTGGCCCATATCGCCCAGCACAGTGAAGGCTATACCTACTTATTAGGTCGTGCGGGTGTGACTGGTGCAGAAACAAAAGCAGAAATGCCAGCCTCAGAATTGGTGGAGCGCTTAAGCTCGTTGCAAGTTGCGCCGCCATTATTAGGCTTTGGTATCTCTCAGCCGGAACAGGTAAAAGGAGCGATTGCCGCAGGTGCTGCCGGGGCGATTTCTGGCTCAGCTACGGTTAAAATCATTGAAGATAATCTCAACGATAAACCCGCGATGCTGGCAGCACTGAAAAGCTTTGTCGCTGAGATGAAAGCCGCCACTCAGAAGTAATAATTGTAGGTTCGCTTTTAAGCGGACAGCGGTGGTTGCTTCACATACCGCTGTCGACATCGTCTTTTTTGCTCCCTGCAAAAAAAGACATTCACGCCATCCATGACGTTTAATGTCGACCTACAAAATATAAATGCCGTTTATGTCGGGAACATTTTAACGGCGAGCTACAGGGACGTAGTGAATGTCGATTTTGTAGGGAACATTAATCGACCAGCCGGACAATGTAGGTTCGCTTTTAAGCGGACAGCGGTAGTTGATTTAAACTCCGCTGTCCAGCTAAAGCAGGACCTACAAAAATAGGCATTCACGCCATCCATGGTGATCAAGTTCGCCCCCTATAAATCAACATTTTGTAACAGGTTGTAGTTTCGCTTGTTTTCATCACTCTATTTACCTAACATCAGTAGGTATTAAAAATTCCCAATTTTACCGCTATAAAAGGAAATCAAGTCATGGATAAAGGCCGTCTGATTGGCTGTTTGGCGCCACTTATACTTATCAATGGGTGTGGCTCCGACAACGTAACCAACATCACTATCATTGAAGCACAAAAATCACCTCAGGCGCCCTTAGTGTTCAGCGTCGAATCCTTGAGCTACTATATTGATGAAACGCCAGAAACCAATATCGTTTCTGGTGGTTCTGGTGCAGGTAATATTGTCTATACCAGTAGCGACAGTAGCATCGCTGCCGTCGATGCAGAAACCGGGGCACTCAACCTACTAGACGACGGAACCGTAACCATTACCGCCACTAAAGCCGGAGATGACATATACAGTGCCATATCAGCAAGCTATAGCCTGAGTATCGATAAGTACAACCGATGGTACACCACCGAAGGATTGTTTTCTGAAGATGTATATACAGTTCCCCTTGATGAGGGTGAAGTACAGGGTAATTATTTTAAGCCGACCAATCCGTTTCCGCTGGCCACATCGGAAGTAGAGATAGAAGCCAATTTACCTGCCGATAACACCGCCCTCGATCCGGATGATTTTAACCCTGATAACACAAACACATTTAACGCATCAACATCGCTCACCATCTTCGACAGCACAGGCGAATCCCATGTTCAATCCATGTACTTTATCAAGGACGCGGGGGTGGCAGCCAACGAATGGTTGATGGTCACTGCGATTGATGGAGAGTTTTATGATTTTACCAACTCAAATGGTACTGATCCGGCTGATGCAACCTTTGCCAATAACGGACGTTTTAACCACGTAGGTTTTGGGCAAACCATTCCCGGTCCAGGCGGCACTTCCATCAAAAATGGTGTGTGGGGTATTCGTTTAGTATTTGACTCATCTGGTGATTATGTTGAAGTTCAAGCCGCGGATGGTACCAGTCTGCCGACAGGCATAGCGGGAGATGTACTATTACCCACCACGACTCCACTGACAGGATTAACCACTGGCGCGGATGCAACGCAAACTATTGCTTTAAAAATACTTCCAAACGAAAATGGCCATGAGTACGACGCCTTCAGTCAATTTGCCAGCCCGTTTCAAATTACCTGGCTAGCTCAAAATGGTTTCGCACTGGGCAATGTGGACTACTCTCAAGTAAGCTATCAATCAGCCGATCCCGACATTGCCTTGGTGGATGCCAACACAGGCTGGCTGACACTAGTAAGTGCGGGGGAAACCACTATCACGGCAACGATTGCTGAAGATGAGTATTACGCTGAGACGCATGTATCGTATAGGTTAGTGGTGCAATAAGATACGCAGAATAATCAGACAAGAAGCGAACGACTAACAAGGGGCGCTTTTCCCGCAGCCCCTTTCTCTTATTGATTGCTCAACTAAACGCAGGCGTGAAAAACCTCTATTTAGTGCTCAACCAGATTAAGGTCTTTTTTTTGCTGCAGCTCCACAAAACTAAACGCCGCTTCGGCGGTTTCAAAAACACCTACCGGATGCAAATGCACTTCATTCACCAAGGCCAGGATTTTCATTTTGTCCCCCACCCAGTCAGTCACGGGTACCACAGTAAAATCTCTCTGCTCTTCACACCACAATACCACAAATGGCAGCTCGTGGGACAAATCATCAAAACTCAGTTGTTCCGCAATCATAATGCACCTTCCCCGGTTAACTAATTAACCTTAACCAGGGGGCGGGTAATTATCAAGGTTAAATATTGAACTCGTACCACTTTAGGGTTCAACAATTACCAGAGTAACGCCACTGCACAAAGCCCCAGCATACTGGCCAAAAACAGATTAAAAATGCGCCGGAACACGGTGTGCTGTAAGTGCCTCATCATCAATCGCCCTGCAGCGGCCCATAGCGCTACAGAACAAAAGCAAACAACAAAATAAACCAGCAAGAACAGGGCAAAATCAGTATGACTTTTGCCTAAGATAAAAGCAGAGGTTCCCGCCACGCAGGCAATCCAGGCTTTGGGATTAATCCATTGTATTAGCATCCCGCTAACAAACCCGTTTTGCTGTTCAGTTTTAGTTTCAGCATCGGGATCGGGCTTGCTACCCAGTATCACAAGCGCCAGGCAAAGCATGTACAGCGCGCCGGGATAGCGCAAATAGTGAGAATAGGTAACAAGATCCTGAAGCACCATAGTGGCTGAGATACCCGTTAACAAAAGTTGCACGATAAAACCGATTGTTGCGCCGGCAACAAAGTGCAATGCCCTATTAAACCCTAAGGTACTGCCCATATTCATTGAGACAATGTTTACCGGACCAGGAGAAAGTGACATAGATAAAGAAAACATAAACATGGCAAACAACATCGCTTCACACTCTTTTATTTGGAACTAGATCTGAAGCATAACTGTCGACATAATAAGCAACAATACAAAACATTAAGAACACTTTGTTCGGATTTTTTACATAATTAATGCATGTTATGATCGATAGTCTGAAGTCCCTCGCCATATTTAGAGAAGTGGTGACACGTGGCTCTTTTCGCGCAGCTGCACAATATTTAAATCTTTCGCCGTCTGTAATCAGCCAACACATCTCTGCGTTGGAAGACAACCTCAATAGCAAACTACTGTACAGGACGACACGCAAACTAAAACTTACTGAATCCGGGAAAAGTCTTTTCAATCATGCGGAGGCAATGTGTCAGCATGCCAATCGAGGGCTTGCAGAGATAGCCCAAAAAACCGGGGAGCTGACAGGCAAGCGCACTATTACTTTGCCCTCTGCCATGCTGCAATCTCCCTGGCTCACCGGGCTTGCCAAATTTGCCAAAGCTCACGAGAGACTAACCTTGTCGCTTGAATTTAGTGATGAACAGTTGGATTTAGTAGAGAACAATATTGATCTGGCTTTTCGCACCGGCCAGCTCAAAGACAGTCAATTAAAGTGCAAAAAGATTGGCGGTATCGAACGCAAGTTAGTGGCTTCACCCCAGCTATTACAAACTCTCTCAACACCACAAGATATTCAACAGTTATCCGTTTTTCCTTGGGTATACCTCAATCGCTTACCCGCCAGACGCGAATTCGTTCACGACAATGGCACTAAAAACACTATCAACTACAGTGCAGCCATCACAGTTAATAGTGTTATTGCACTAAAGGACCTAACCCTACAGGGCTTGGGGGTCAGTACGCCACCGAGTTATCTTGTTGAGACAGAACTTGCCTCTGGCGCACTCGTTGAAATCTGCAAACCGTGGCAAATACCCGATATCCCATTGTATCTGGTGTGGCCAGACAGCCCGGAGAACAGCCTGCTAGTTGAACGGCTTTTGCCTCATATACAAGAAAAAAGCGATCTTTCGCAATCGATGTTATCACAGTGATAATTCGCTGATTGTCACTTTCTCCCGCGACACCAAATGTGCTTAAATAAAAACAAAAATTAACAGGAAAAATATGTACTACCTCATTTACTCCGAAGACATTGAAAATAGCCTTCCTTTGAGAAAACAAGCGCGTCCTGCACATCTGGCTCGTTTGCAGGCCCTGAAAGAAGAAGGACGTTTATTGGTAGCGGGCCCTTGCCCGGCGATAGATGCTGAAGATCCAGCTGAAGCGGGATTTACCGGTTCGATGGTAGTGGCGGAATTTGAGAATCTGGCTGCAGCTCAGGCTTGGGCCAATGCCGATCCGTATATCGAGGCGGGTGTTTATCAAAGTACCGTGGTTAAACCCTATAAAAAGGTGTTGCCTTAACCAAGCCACCGCAGTCCATTGTCCGGTAGCCGTTTAAACGTTCCCGACATAAAGGTTTAGCCGGACAAATTTGATTGGCTTTAACATCATTGTCGAACTCGTCTTTTTTTCTCCCTGCAAAAATGACATTCACGCCATCCATGGCGTTTAAGTTCGACCTACAAAGGTCTCTATTTACGCTATCAAGGGGTCAATTTCGACCTGTAAAGAACCGTATTCACCGCACATTGCTTGCTCCTTAAAAACAAATACGTTAAAACATTGTAAATAAATTTCACTTTTTGCCTGAAAAACAGTAATTATTGTCTATAATTCATAGACTAAGGTGAAAACCTGTAATTTACTTTCGCACTGTTTAAGTTCTGTTCCAATCCAGACGATAACAGTAAAGGCAAAATACTATTAGACGACCCGACTTATGAGATTGAATTCCGTTTTATTGATCATCATTTCTTTGTTCCTGTCCGTATCCACCAATGCGGCTAACATTGTTGTTAAGCATCCCAATGTTGACCCGCAGTCTGCGCGTGATTATTGGCCCGTTCAGTTGTTGGAAATGGCGCTGAGCTACGACACGGTAAACAACTACGACACTTCTCCTGCCTCAGAACAAGAAGTGAATCAGGAACGTTTGAAAAGCATGATGAAAGACGGCTCGTTAAGCGTTTTCTGGATCGGCACCTCACAAGAAGTAGAACGAGAATTCAGGCCTGTGCGAATTCCTCTGTTTAAAGGGTTGTTAGGCCACCGTATTTTCATTATTCGCGAAGGCGATCAAGCCAGATTTAGTCGGGTTAATAGCATGTCGGACTTATTGCAGTTACAGGCTGGTCAAGGTCGCTTCTGGTCAGATACTCCAATATTGGAATCCGCCGGCATCGATGTGGTAAAACCGGTTAAATACATCAACCTTTTCCACATGTTAGACGGAGGCCGCTTTGATTATTTCCCACGTGCCGTACACGAGCCTTGGTCTGAGGTAAATCGCGATCCTCAGCTGTCACTCACTATCGAAAGTGATCTGATGCTGATATACCCAATGCCGCTGTACTTCTTTACTGCGTTGGACAATATCGAGTTGGCGTCTGTCATTGAGTCCGGGCTGCGTAAGAGTATCGCTGATGGTACTTTTGATCGCATGTTCCTGGAAAACCCAGACATTCGCTCCGCGCTTGAAAAAACCGATGTCGCACGACGCAAGGTTTTCAGAATCAACAACCCGAGCCTGTCGCCTGACACCCCACTTGACGAAAAAGAACTGTGGTTTGATATCGAAAGCGTGGCTAACCTGTAAATAGTCGCGCTTACCTGTTTCCCTGTATCAGGAAGTATCTGTGAATGGATACTTCCTGAGTCTTATATGCAGTAACAATTTCATTATTTCCCCAAAATACCTACTTGAATACCAGCTTCAGCTCTTTCTGGTGGACGAGCAGATGATTAAGCAACAAAAATGCAATCTCTGCGAGAGTTATTAACTAATTAGCGTTACCCCTTGCCTTCTAAGTTAAGTGTCGTACACTAACACTCTTATATAAGATACATGTTTGATAAATTTGAGCGGCTCTGTATGACAAACCTGCGTAAAAGTAATCTGGAAAAGCTGGATAATCAGGAATTCGATGTCTTGATCATTGGCGGTGGCATTAACGGTGCCGTATCCGCATCAGCTCTGGCTGCCAAGGGGGCGAAAGTTGCGCTAATTGACAAAGGCGATTTTGCTGGTTTTACCAGCTCAAATTCCTCTAATCTCGCCTGGGGTGGTATTAAATACCTGGAGTCTCACGAATACGGTCTGGTGTATAAGCTCTGCAAAAGCCGTAATCACTTAATGAGCAATTACCCCTCTACCGTACAGGAAATTCGCTTTCTCACCAGTATTCAAAAAGGCTTCCGCTTTCCGCCGTTTTTTGTGTTTCTGGGCACTATTTTCTATTGGATTATCGGAAAATTTTTCACTCTGGCACCTAAGTTTTTAAGCGCACGCAAAATTAAAAAACTAGAAGAGGTGGTCAACACTGCGAACGTGCAAGGCGGTTTTGAATATTCCGACTGTTATCTTCACGATAACGATGCCAGGTTTGTCTTTAACTTTATTCGTCAGGGTATGAGTTACGGCTGTATTGCTGCCAATTATGTGGAGGCCAGTAGTGCAGATCGAATTGATGGCATGTGGCACACCAAAGCCAAGGATGGTATTAGCGGTAAAGAGTTCACCATAAAATCCAAAGTTTTTATCAATGCTGCTGGGCCCTTTGTGGATAAAATAAATCAGGTGATTGCACAACAAACCCAGCACCATCATCTGTTTTCCAAAGGCATTCACCTGATCGTGGATCAAATAACCGATAGCGGCAAAGTACTCACATTTTTTGCCGATGACGGTCGTTTGTTTTTCGTTATTCCCATGGGCCGAAAAACCTGCATCGGCACAACAGATACACAGGTGGAATCGCCACTTTCCTATGTTACCGAGCAAGATCGGCAATTTGTGTTAGACAATGTTAATCGTCTGTTGGACTTGAAAAAGCCCCTCACCACTGAAGACATTATTGCTGAACGCTGTGGTGTCAGACCGCTTGCTATAAAAGGAGAAAATGGCCAAGCCGACTGGGTGCAATTGAGTCGTAAACACGCGGTGGATATCGACAGCGACAACAAACATTTATCTATCTTTGGTGGCAAACTCACCGACTGCATCAACGTTGGTGATGAAATCGCCCACGAAGTAGAAAAACTGGGTGTGCATCTCCCCTATGCAGATCAAAAATGGTACGGCGAGCCGGGCGATGAGGTCAAACAGGAGTTTCTACACAGAGCGCGCCTAATGGATCTCGATGGAATGACACCCCAAGGCGCTTCTGAACCACTTACGCAGCGCTTCTGGCGTCGCTACGGTCGCAATGCCATCAGTATGCTGGAAAGCATCAGAGAAGATAAAAGCAAAGCTGAGCGTCTTATCGAAAACGCCGAATATTTGCGAGTAGAAATAGAACATGCCGCCAAGCGTGAGATGGTCACTAAACTGGATGACTTTTTACGTCGTCGCTCAAAAATCTCCCTCGTTGTGCGGCAAGAAGAAATCCTCTCAGCTCCCGGATTAAAAGAAGCCTGCGATATCCTATTCGGTGAAGAAGCCGAAGCCAAATTAGAAGAATACAAAACCATGCTGGCGCAGCGACAAGCTCGACAATGAAATCCGGGGCTGCATTATTTGAAACTGCCCGAAAATTTTGTAACAAAAGTGTCATAAAAGCTTAATTTCACCTACACTGCAAAATCATTACAATCGTCATCGAATTTGATGATACATAAGAGTGTTCGCGGTATGGGCAAAGATTCAAAAGAAAAGAGCAAAGTTGAAAAAGAGCTAGATAAACAAGCCGCAATTGAAATCAAGCGACACATAAAGGCGGAGATGGCCATGGCAGGTCTTACCTATAAGGATCTCGCCAAACGCATGAACAAACTGGGCCGCCCGATCTCAGAACAAAGCCTGCGCAACAAAGTCAGTAAAGGCTCGCACCGTACGACCTGGTACTGGGATCTGATGAAAATCATTCGCAGCAAACCGGCACCTGATTTAACCACTGACGACAGCGAGTCGCCAGTGACTGATAACCAGTTTCCTACCGAAATAGAGAATTGAGTAAGAACTAAGCAACAATCTCTTGTTGCTTTATCACCTTGTGCACAAATTCCAGTTTTGCAATCACCACAGGGCTCAGTACAAAGGGATAGGCATGATTGTGCCCCATGCTGCGATTGAGGCTATTAAGTGCGAATGTCAGTGGGATCCAATGGGCGACAATGCGGGAAAAATCCCGCTGCGCATAAGGATTAAAGTTAACATCGGTTTCATAGTCTTCACTACTAACTGCTCGTGGTTTTGCCTGCAGGTTGAACTGCCAGGCGGTATCCAACGTATCAACGATGTGTAGATAATGGGCCCAGGTTTCCGCCCAATCTTCCCAAGCGTGACTACTGGCGTAGCTGCTCACGAACTGCTCCTGCCAGTTTTCCGCGGGTCCTTGGGTGTAATGAGATTGCAGTGCGTCGCCATAGTTTTCGGTATCGTCGCCAAAAACGTTCCGGCAAGCTTGCAGATAATCACTATTCGCGATTAATCGGTCCCAATAATAATGCCCTGACTCATGGCGGAAATGACCGAGAATTGTGCGATAAGGCTCCGCCATCTGGTCGCGCATTCGCTCCCGTTCAGCCGGATCTGCCTCGGCCAAATTAATGGTAATATGGCCCTGACTATGACCGGTCAACACTTTTTCCCGCTCTGAGAACTGAGCCGGTGAATCGCTCAAGAATGAAAAAGATAAGCCGTCTTGTTCATTTTCATCTTTTGACATCAAGGGCAAATTTAACTGCAAGGCACTGTATATGAGTCGCCGCTTCTCCTTCTCCATGGTATGCCACAAGATCCGATTGCCCTCCAGTTCCAGATTGGGAATGGTATCGTTGAGGCGACACGCCTTACAGTATTCTTCCTCGTCAAACTCAGGTACCAACCAGTTACAGACATTGTGTTCATAGTAGTTGCGACATTTTTTGTAGCGGTTGTCGCTACCTGCTACGGTAAATACCGCGGCCTCCTGAGGCTTGAAGGCAACGATTTTGAGAATCTCCGGGACAAACCCCAGCTCATGGCCACATTGGTTACAAGTGACGTTTTCAAAATACAATAAGTTGCTGCAAACAGGACAATTAAATAGTCGCACTTTTGGCTCCCGGTATTAAGTAACTAATCCTGTAGACGCATAAGTCAGCGATAAAGTCACATATAGCAAATCAATCCTGACGTTCGATATTGTGAAAATACTCGCCTTTAACTCTATTGCGCCCTTCAGATTTAGCTTCGTAAAGCAATTTGTCAGTGGCCGTTAGCAATGCCTGTGTTCCCTGGTCTTCGGGAAAAAGGGTGCAAACACCACAACTAAAGGTGGCAAAATCGGCCACCGAAGAGCCCGCATGAGGGATACACAAGTTTGCAAAATCCGCTAACAACTCATTGAGAATAGTGTTGGCCTGTTGCAAGTCACAGTCGAACAGAATAACGGCAAATTCTTCACCGCCATAGCGTGCGATATGATCAGCACCGCGTTTGATGTTATTACGTAAACAGTTCGCCAAGGCTTTCAAACATTCATCTCCAGCCGGATGCCCATAGATATCGTTGTATTGTTTAAAAAAATCAATATCTAACATGGCTAATGATATCGGTGCAGAAATGCGTCGGGCATGACTCCAGGACTTCTCGAGATAATCATCAAAGGCACGTCGATTTGGGATCTCCGTTAAGCCGTCAATTCGAGCGAGATTAGCCAATAGCTCTGTTTTACGAATAAGTTGCGCCTGAAGGTCTACACGAGCCTTCAGTACGGAAACATTGATGGGTTTGGAGATATAATCGTTGGCACCGAGTCTGATACCTTCTATCTCGTCAGCGGGCTTATCTCGACCAGTCATAAATACGATATTAATTTCGCCGTATACATCGTGGTTGGCTTTCACCTCACGACAGATATCGAGGCCACTGCCATCTGGCAGGCCAATATCTAACAAGACAATTTCAAATTGCTGTTTTAACAAGGCATCCATGGCATCAGCTTTATTGTCCACCAAGGTCAACTGATAGTCTTCTTGAAGCTTTTCAGCCACAATTTGACGATTGGCGATATCGTCCTCTACCACGAGGATTCGGTATTTATAGTTATTACTGGTTTGCATGCCGTGTTCCTGGAAAAAAGAAAACAGCATACCGTACCCTACATGACAAGAAATAGTGCTTTAGTCGCAAATGTCATGATTTATCGATTTGATGCAGGTTCGACTGTAGGTTCGGCTTAATCGACAGGGATGTCGTGAATGCCGTTTATGTCGGGAACATTAAACGGCGAGCCGGACAAGGATGCTTGACTGAAAAAAACAAAAAAGCCCGAACCTTTCGATTCGGGCTTTTCCGATATGGCGCGTGTGGAAGGATTCGAACCTCCGACCGCCTGGTTCGTAGCCAGGTACTCTATCCAGCTGAGCTACACACGCTTTAAAACTTGTTCTTTTATTGAGATGCACGAGCATCTATCAATATCCAGAGAATTTCAACCTTTTAAAGTTTAACCCTTCCCTAGTGAGGGCTTCCAGCTCGGCGTCCGCTTGCCTCGCGTTCAAACCGGAAATTGCTCCAGGTATTCGCAATTTCAATTTCGGTTTTCACCCAGCTGAGCTACACACGCTTTAAACTTGTTCAGCGATTGAAGTACGGAATACTTTCAAAGGCTTTAATATGCTCAATTATAATGGGTGAGCGAAATACTTCAAATATCAAGATTCAATAACTGAATGGCGCGTGTGGAAGGATTCGAACCTCCGACCGCCTGGTTCGTAGCCAGGTACTCTATCCAGCTGAGCTACACACGCGCAGATATTTAAATTCAGCATTTCAAAATGTCGATAAAACGACAAGTTGAAATGGCGGAGAGGGAGGGATTCGAACCCTCGATACCAGTAATAGGTATGGTTCCTTAGCAGGGAACTGGTTTCAGCCACTCACCCACCTCTCCTAAACTTTGGATTTTAACCGTCCTTTCAGACCAGTCTCAGCCCCAAAATGTGGATGCGAAGTTTAATGATTAGTACCGCGAAGTCAAACAATTTTTTGAGGAATTGATTTAGATGCTGGCAATTTAATCAATGCAGTCATTTATTGACCAACTGGTTAATAAATAGACTGTGCGAATTCGAGGGCCGCAAGCCCTGAAAATGCAAAAGGCTGGAAGACCAGCCCGCGATGAAGATTATTCTTCGCCTTTGTCAGCGCCCGACTCGTGAGCAGCCAACTGAGCGTTTTTCTCCGCCTGAATGCGCATGTAAATTTCTTCACGATGCACTGATACTTCTTTTGGTGCGTTCACACCGATACGTACCTGATTTCCTTTCACTCCTAGTACAGTAACTGTCACTTCGTCACCGATCATCAGAGTTTCACCAACACGTCTGGTTAAAATTAGCATTCTCTTGCTCCCGTTCCCGTTATTCCAATGGAAAATCCGTTTAGCGTTTTCAAAAATCGCAGCCCCGTCCAGACCGCGATTTTCCCTACCATTCCTTATTTTTTGTCACTAAAAATTGGTAGTTAATCTGGATTATAGACTATCTTCTAACCATGTCGAGATAGACTTTAGTCCAACTGCCAGATTTTCGGGTTGAGTTCCACCAGCCTGCGCCATATCTGGTCTACCACCACCTTTACCGCCAACTTGCTGGGCAACAAAGTTAACTAAATCGCCCGCTTTCACTTGCGACGTTAAGTCTTTAGTAACACCAGCTATCAAGTTAACTTTGGCGTCGCCTTTCACTGCCAGGAAGATGATCCCCGAACCAATTTGGTTTTTCAGATCGTCCACCATGCCGCGCAATGCTTTAGGTTCAACCCCCTCTAATTCAGAGACCAGTACTTTGGTACCTTTTATTTCAATTATTTTTGAAATCAGGTCGTTACCCGCCTGACTGGCCAGCTTTTGTTTCAACTGGTCAATTTCTTTTTCCAGTGATTTTTGCTGCTGAGTTAAACCTTCAATACGGTCCGCTACCTGAGCTGGATCGGTTTTTAATTTGTCGGCTATTTTAGCCACAGTATCTAACGCCGCCTGAGTGTAATCCACGGCAGCCTGTCCGGTAATGGCCTCGATTCGACGTACTCCCGCGGCAATACCGCCTTCAGAGACAATCTTAAACAAGCCAATATCGCCGGTACGGGTTACGTGCGTACCACCACAAAGCTCCACAGAGAAATCTCCCATGGATACCACACGTACCTTTTCATCATACTTTTCACCAAACAACGCCATTGCACCAGAGGCCTTGGCTTCTTCCAGATCCATTAGCTTTGTGTCCAACGGATTGTTAGCGCGGATTTGTTGGTTAACAATGGCTTCAATTTCTCGCAGCTCCTGTTTACTCACGGCTTCTAAATGAGAAAAGTCGAAACGGAATTTGTCAGGCTCAACCAATGAACCTTTCTGGTTCACATGGCTACCTAAAACCTGACGCAATGCGGCATGCACAAGGTGAGTGGCACTGTGATTGAGTTTGATGCGCTGGCGGCGCTCGCTGTCTACCAGTGTCGCGACGCTATCGCCCACGCTAAGGCTAGTCTCGGCCAAGCCTTTGTGAGCAACCGCTTTACCCAATTTTACGGTATCTTGCACAACGAACTGTCCGCTTGCAATTTGCAGAACGCCCCGGTCGCCTACCTGACCACCAGATTCAGCATAAAACGGTGTTTCGTCTAAAATAACAATGCCTTCGTCACCTGCCTTCAAAGATGCAACGGCGTTACCTTCTTTAAATAGCTCAACGATTTTGGCATTACCTTGCTCTTGGTCGTAGCCGGTGAAATCAGAAATCTGCTCCGACTTCAACATGGCGTTGTAATCGGCGCCAAAGTTACTGGCCTGCTGTGAGCGTTTTTGTTGCTCAGCCATAGCTTGTTCAAACCCGGCTTCATCAATTTTTAAGGATTTTTCTCGCAATACGTCATTAGTGAGATCTAACGGGAAGCCATAGGTATCGTATAACTTAAAGGCCAAATCGCCGGGCAAGGTATCCCCTTCCATTTGAGCAATGGCTTCATTAAGGATATTCATGCCGCGATCCAGGGTACGAGAAAATTGCTCTTCTTCTACCTTAAGCACTTTTTCCACAACGGCTTGTTGCTCTCTAAGCTCAGGGTAAGCTTCGCCCATTTGCGCCACCAGAGACGCCACCAGTTTGTGGAAGAAGATGTCTTTAGCACCCAATTTATTACCATGGCGCACGGCACGGCGAATAATACGGCGCAGCACATAACCACGGCCTTCATTAGAAGGCATTACGCCATCGCAGATCAAGAAACCACAAGAGCGGATATGGTCAGCAATAACCCGTAAGGATTTATCCTCCAGATCGCTGCTGCCGACAATTTTGGCTGCATCAGCAATTAAGTTTTGAAAGATATCAATCTCATAGTTGCTGTGCACATTTTGTAAAATAGCAGAGATACGCTCCAGACCCATACCGGTATCGATGGAAGGCTTTGGCAATGGCTCCATGGTGCCATCGGCCTGACGATTAAACTGCATAAATACCAGGTTCCAGATCTCGATAAAGCGGTCGCCATCTTCTTCCGGTGAGCCAGGAGGACCTCCCCAGATATGTTCACCGTGATCGTAGAAAATCTCCGAGCAAGGCCCACAAGGACCCGTATCACCCATGGACCAGAAGTTATCAGAAGTGGAAATGCGAATGATTTTTTCCGCCGGAATACCGATTTCTTTGTTCCAGATGTCGAAGGCTTCGTCGTCTTCCGAGTAAACCGTTACCAGTAGCTTTTCCTTGGGCAAGCCCAACTCTTCAGTTAGAAAGGTCCAGGCGAAACGAATGGCATCGGTTTTAAAATAATCGCCGAAACTAAAATTACCCAGCATTTCAAAGAAAGTATGGTGTCTGGCGGTATAACCTACGTTTTCCAGGTCATTGTGTTTACCACCAGCACGCACACAGCGCTGAGAGCTTACAGCGCGGCTGTAACTACGCTTATCAGAACCTAAAAAGACATCTTTAAACTGGTTCATACCCGCGTTTGTGAACAATAGCGTCGGATCGTCATGAGGCACCAAAGAAGAACTGGCAACCAGTTGGTGGTTATGACGTTGGAAATATTCAAAAAAAGCGTTTCTGATCTCAGCCGTGGTTTTGCTCATCGGGCATCCTGTATAAAGTTCGCAAAGTGTATTCGAAATAGGGCGCAAGATAGCATGATTCAAGGGTTAATTAAAATTGATTCAAGGGCTAATTAAAATTGATTCACCACCACAAGTTTACTTTTAGGTGCGTTGTTCAAGATTGCAGTGGTCCGCAAGCAAAAATTCGCTAGTATAGGTTAAAAACATCAGCGACAGGCTCAGGATGAATCACTAAAAACACGGGGTGTGGATTCTAATGCTGATTCCGTTAAATTTAGCCAACTGTGTGGCAAAGGAGCAAAGTGCAGTGAATATCGATAAATCGGGATTGGATGCTTACCTCAACGCCCTTAACGATAATAATAAGATGATGACTGCAGTGTATGTTTCAAAAAACGGACACCTCGTTTATCAGCACTACGCAGGCCATGCCTTTACCGAAGACGGCCAGGTGATAAATCACGACACCCGCTTTCGCATCGGCTCCATCACCAAAACCTATACTGCTGTATTAATCATGCAATTGGTTGAGCAAGGTGAATTATCCTTACAGGATACACTGGACAAGCACTTCCCCAGTTTCCCAAACGCTGGCAAAATCACTCTGCATCATCTGTTAAATCACCGCTCTGGGATTGCTAACTTTACAGAGCAAGCTGACTACCCCAACTACATGACTCAAAATAAAAATATGGAGCAAATGCTGGCTATCATCGCAGCCCTACCGTCCGAATTTCCGCCCGGTAGTCAACATACTTATTCAAACAGCAATTATGTTGTTCTGGGGTTTATTTTGGAGCAACTGTATAAGGCTCCTCTGTCGGAAATTATCGCCACCAGGATCGCCAAACCTCTCGGTCTAAAAAACAGCTATTTTGGCAACACCATCAATAGCAAAGACAATGAAGCCGCCTCTTATTACTTCGCTGAAAACTGGCAAAAAGCCCCGGAAACCACTTTGCAAATTCCTCATGGAGCGGGGGCAATGGTAGCGACAGCACAGGAGACTAATGAATTTACCCATGCATTGTTTAACGGCAAATTAGTCAATGAGGAATCGCTGAAAACGATGATGAAACTCAAAGATGGCTATGGACTTGGACTCTTTGCCAGACCGTTTTACGAGCAGTATTTATGGGGTCACAACGGTTGTATTGATGGCTTCGCATCTGATACCGCCTACAATCTGGAAGACGGAGTCGCTATCACGGTTTTATCTAACGGCGTTAATTATGATTTTAACGGTGTATTAATCGCCATTTTAAGTGGTATTTACGAAAAAGACTTTGACCTGCCCGACTTTTCTGCCGCGGCAGTGGAAGTTTCAAAGAGTAACTTGGCCAGAACTATCGGGAGCTTTGCAAGTGGAGACTTACCTCTGGCCATTCAATTTTTCGTTGAGAAGGGCCAATTAATGGCACAAGCCCCTGGCCAAGGTGCTTTTCCACTGACTCCATACTCCGATTCGGAATATCGTTTTGATGGTGCAGGGATCGTAATCAAATTTGATGAACAAAGCGAAAAACAAGGCCAACTACAGCGATTCGTTTTACATCAAGGTGGCGGACAATTTCGTTACGAGCGCAAGTAGTTGAGTGGGTCGAACCTATTAATCAGGGTTTAACGCATACTGGATTTGATCCTCACTAAAGCCCCGTTGCCAGAGGTAGCGCTTTTGTTTTTGACGGACCTGCCAGTCATCGCTAGTGCCACTGCGAAACTTGCGCAACAAAGCATCTTTGCACAGTTCAAACCAGTCGATATCCGCCTCTTGCATGGCTTTTTGGCTGTCGCTACTGACCACCTGATGTTGACGCAATTCATCCGTGATACGTCCTGGACCATAAAATTTTGCGGCTCTGGAGCGTATGAACATCTGGGCAAAGCGCAGGTCAGACTGATACCCTTGTGCTTGAAGGTCGGCAAGCGCAGTTTCACACAACTGGGCGGCAAAACCTTTTTGCAGGAGTTTGCGTAGTAATTCCTGCTGGCTGTGCTCTCGACGAGCCAATAAACGGATAGCCGCCTCGCGGATTTGGCTTAACTGTTTGTCGGGAGAATCATCTATTAACAAGCAAAGTAACCTGTTCATGTCATTAAAATTGCAATTTTGTCCTGAAATAGCTCAAATTAACAGGGCGCAGTGGAACAAACTCACTTCTCCCCACTACCCTTTTTTGCGCCATGAGTTTCTGTCGGCATTGGAATCTTCAGGCTCAGTAACGTCGAAGACAGGTTGGCAACCCTATCATCTTTGGGTGACTGAACAAGACGCCCCCATCGCGTGTATGCCACTATATATAAAAACCCATAGTTACGGCGAGTATGTGTTCGACTGGTCTTGGGCAGAAGCCTACCAGCGCTATCAGTTAAATTACTATCCCAAATTAGTGGCAGCCATTCCCTTTACCCCGGTTACCGGCCCTCGCCTTATCTTTGACTCCTCTGAGATAAGCGAAACACTAACCGACAATATTATTAGTGCAGTACAGCAGGAATCTCAAAAACTGGGGCTGTCGTCGCTGCACATTTTATTTCCCGAGGAGCGCCACACACAAGACGATCAGTGGTGTCAGCGGAAAAGCGTGCAATTTCAATGGCATAATCAGGGCTATCAGCAGTTTGATAATTTCCTGAGCAGCTTTGCCTCGCGCAAACGCAAGAACCTCAATAAAGAGCGCCGCAAGGTACGTGAACAAGGCATAGAGGTTGAGCGCTTTTTTGGGGCAACACTACAGGCGCAGCATCTGGACTTTTTCTATCAGTGTTACCAGCAAACCTATCTGAAGCGCAGCGGTCATGCTGGTTACCTTAACCGGGCCTTTTTTGACACCTTGTTCACCGACATGGCTGACAACATCATGATTGTGCAAGCCCAGCGCGATGGCGAAGCGATTGCCGCCGCCTTGTATTTTTATAATGAAAACGGTTTGTATGGCCGCTATTGGGGGGCACTGCAAGAATTCGACTGTTTGCACTTTGAGTGTTGCTATTACCAAGGCATTGAGTTTGCCATTGAACAACAACTGCCGTTGTTTAATCCGGGTACTCAAGGAGAACATAAAATTCAGCGGGGCTTTGAGCCCATTTATTGCCAATCAGAACACTGGCTGGCCAACCCCGACTTTAATCGCGCCATACAGGACTTTGTAAAACGAGAACAATTACAGATTGCTCATTACAAAAAAGAAGCGGCGAGTTTGCTGCCCTTTAAACAAGCGCAGCCTGTCGAAACGGAAACCTGAGTGCACCGATTAACACCTAACACCACCCTGCTGCATGAGACAAACACAGCGTTTTTTACAGGCGCAAAAATGACTTAAAACACACAATTGGGTTTGTTTCTGTTTTGTTTCTTTAAGTGAAAATTAACACACCCGCAAATGAACTGAAGATCACTCAACACAATTTTCCAACTTAAAAGCCATAATTATGGAGTAGTATTCGCCACATTAAGTGCAACACGCGTAACATTTTAGACCAAAGTCGTATTGTGTCTCTTGACTACACATTGCACTATTTTGTGGGAGCCGATTCACATAACTAAAACCATGTGCTAAAGTTCAGGAATCGGTAAATAAACAACTCAATAAATGTCTTAACTGTAGTAAATGTCATGCGCGTAAAAAGTAACAATCCAAAACATCTGGCAAAATCAAAATTGCTACGTCAAATGCGTAAGGACGCGGGACTCACCCAGCAGGAGATGGCGGAGCGACTTTTTATCTCTCGGGAAACGGTAGTGGCTATTGAAAACTGCCACCAGAATACCATTGAAACCATTGAATCTGATCTTCAGGAGAAGTGGTGGGAAATCTGTCGCCCCAGAGCGACCCCCAACACCTATCAAGCCTTTAAAGACTTCGTGCTTAAATCCTTCAGGCTTTAATGCTACTAGCATTTGCCGAAAAAACCCTGTCAGGGCTGGTATTCTCCGCCCTGGTGGTGGGTATTGCCTCCTACTTTGGTCAAGCTTCCATATTCGATCCTATTATTCTTATTTGTTTTATCGCAATCGCTATAGCGTTCAGAAGAAACATTGACTTGGTATCAATCTGCTCGGTGTTTATTGCTGAAAGAGCTTTAGAAGAACTGATGTGGCGTTTTCTAGAAAACACTATTTGGTTTAAAATACCCTCATACTTCATTTTAATTATAATTTGCTTGTTTCTTTCGAATGGGCTGATAAGGCTCTATAGTATCAGCTTTCTCACCTTAGCAGCTTCAATCGAGGCCTATTGGTATTTTACTGATTACAATGCGCCATTTGTAATTTGGTATTGTTACCTTTTAACCATACTGATAGTCATAAGACGCTTTTTAAGAATGCGGGTATTTTGGCTAATTGAGGTAAATCCTAAATGGTCTCCAACACCACTTGCATTGGACTCTCAACTTTTGCTTGCTAACATCGGCTTTATAGTAAGCGCTTCACTTATGGCCTTTGAATATTATGTCAGACACTTAACTGGATTTAGCGATCTTGTTGTTGTGTACAATATTTTTCCCTATTTTAATCACACATTGTCCATGTTCATGATTTACATGATTATCGTACAAAGTATTCAACACCTTAAGGCAATTGAGTTAGAAGCCTAAACTGATTCAAAATTGCTCAATTCGATATAAATCTTCATAATCCCTTTTGTGGAGCTTCTCCCACATCCGTTGATGTGGGACTCATCCCACAATTTTTTTAAACGTTCTGAATGAGGATTTATCATGAAAAAAATAGTGTTAATACTAATTTTAGCTTTCTCTCTCGCTTCAACTCAAACCTTAGCCTCAGGTGGCAAAAGACCCGATCCCACGCCTACAGAAAAGCAACCTGAAACGACAGAGGTAAGTGTTAACTTCCTGACTTACCTATCGAATTTAATTGGCTCGGAATAGTTGTTTTTAACCCATATTGAGTTCAAGCAAACAAAATAAATTTGAATTTTTTTGAGGAATTATCATGAAAAAAGTAATCGTAATACTGACTTTAGCTATCTCTTTCGCAGCCACCCCAGCACTAGCTTCAGGTGGCAAAAGACCTGACCCCGCGCCTACAGAAAAGCAACCTGAAACGACAGAGGTAAGTGTTGACTTCCTGACTTACCTATCGAATTTAATTGGCACAGAATAGTTGTTTTTTTAACCCATATTGAGTTCAAGCAAACAAAATAAATTTGCATTTTTTTGAGGAATTATCATGAAAAAAGTAATCGTAATACTGACTTTAGCTATCTCTTTGACAGCCACTCCAGCACTAGCTTCAGGTGGCAAAAGACCTGATCCACTAAAACAAGAAACAACTGAACAACAAAGCTCTAGCTCACTAGATTTTTTTTCGTTCTTTAACAAATACTTCTCGTTTTAAGTTTATTATGACGATTGCGGAACGAATAAGGCCAGTACGAGCCTGGCACTTATTCCCCGTGGCGAGACAACTCAACTAAATGGCCATTTTATGCAAGAAAAAAATGGGCAAGGACGCCCCCATTTTGGGGCAAAATGAATGTAATACACAAAGAACACTTACGACAAAACACACAAAAAGCAGATAACAAAAACAATAACCCCTGCTGTACCTGTCACTTATGCTTTCCCCACAAAGCCAATAGCGCTTTGTCTGACAAATAAAGCCCACCTTCTCTGCGAAGGTGGTTGTGTTTTCCCGCTCCCCCTGTAGGTTCGCATTAAGCAACAGGGACGTAGTGAATGCCGTTTATGTGGGGAACATTTAAACGGCGAATCGGACAACGTTGGTTGATTTAAACTCCGTTGTCGAACTCGTCTTTTTTTGCTCCCTGCAAAAAAGACATTCACGCCATCCATGGCGCTCGCCGATTAATGCTCCTGCCGAATTGGCATTCACGCCATCCATGGCGCTCAAGCCGAATCTACAAAATCCTTAATCAGCAAACGTATCGGGACTGTAGGCGCGGATAATGTCACTTAATTCACCATTTTTATGCAACTGTTGAAGACCGCTATCCAGTAATGCTGCTCTGCGAGCAGACTGCTCTAATGCTGGCGAAAAACCGATGTAGACGTCCTCGGCCTTGAGACACCCTGCCGCTCTGAATTGTCTTGCATCCCCAGCCCACTTTATAAACCAGGCAAATACTCGCTTATCTTCAATCAGGGTATTTACCCTACCACTGTTTAGCAGCGCGATGCGGCGCTGCAAATCTTCGTCACCACTGATACGCATTACGTTATTTTGCCCTTGATTTTCGTTAGCAGCGATATAGGTATCCATTACCTCTCCATAGCTGTAGCCATTCATAAAAGCCATCGTACGACTGTTCAAGCTCGACAGGTCAGTGAACTCCCAATTGCTGTTTCGATCTACGAAAAAACACATCTGAGATTGCAAAAAAGCTTGCTCGCCATAAACAAAGTCTGGCGCGTCCGACTGATAAGTGCCAATCAGGCCATCCAGCTCTCCCTTGCGCACCAGATTGATGGACTGAGCCCAGTTAATAGTAAGGTAATTGGGGCTGTAAGGGCTACTTAGCAGTATTTGATTGGTGGCTTCTACTAGTATGCCCGGCTGCTCAGATTGCACGTCACAGATATAAGGGCACCAAGCATCAGTGGCAAAATGCAGGGTGTCCGCTTTGACTAGCGGGCCCATTAGCAGCAAAAAAAGTGCTATGCCCTTCATACGAAGATAGCTTGTCATTTGTGCTCCTGAGCGCCACAACATTGAACAAAGCTTAGATGGCTTGTAGCGGCAGCTCAACCTGCAAGTCACATTAAACATGCACTTACTCGACTTCTTGTTTAACCTCAATAAGTAAACCGTGCTGGCTATCCTGCACCCAAACTTCAATCGGCTGACAACAAATCTGACAGTCCACCAGCTGCACCTGGTCAATGTCGTTTAGTACATCAATTTCTATGTCATTGACTGTCATGCAATAGGGGCAGTGAAAGGATTCAGCGTGACTGAGACTCATAACTTCTGTGCTTTACGGATATCTATACTGCTTTGTACCGCAATAAAGAGAAACGGATCAGCAAAGCATGGTGAAGCCGTTGGATAACGATGACCAAAAAACACGAGGGGCCAATACTTTTGGCCCCTCGCATTTTGCTGACTGGAAATTAGATTCTAGTATTCTTTTATATTGATACTGCCGCCAGAGGTGTGCAGTTTCAGACGCGGACCACCGCCGTTAACTTCACCGCGAATCGATTTTTTCGATACCCGACCGTCTACGCTAAAATCGCTTCTTACCCGGCCACCACTGGTGGAAGCGTGTAAGTCTACCTGCATATCTTCAATCATACGCACCGTAATAGAACCGCCACTGGTGTCCAATGTCGCGTCGTCTGTCAGCTGTTTGGCAAAAGTAGCGGAAATACTGCCGCCTGAGGTGTGCGCGTTTAAATCGCCATTGACCGAACCTGTGGTAATAGAACCACCACTGGTATGCAATTCAACATTGCCATCAATGTCACCAATCTCGATGCTGCCACCGGACGTATTGGCTTCTACTTGTCCTTTCAGATCGGCAATATCAATCGAGCCACCAGAGGTACGCAATTCCACATCGTACTCTTTGGGCACGGTAATAATAAACTTCGCGCGAATATTGCGCCCCCAGTAATTATCGCCGCGATCAAAGGTACCTATTACCGATACATCACCGCCAGAAACACTGTGGCTAACCCTAAATTCGTCGGCATTTTTACCATCTACTTCCACTTCAATTTCTACCGTGTCACTGTTGTGAGTGCGAATATCTAAGGAGCCGACATCGGTTTTTAACTCCAGCTTACCGCCTTTGCTTACCTCGTAGGTGTGTTCCACATCTGCGGCAATGCTCGCGCCTGCAAATAAGATTGCACCGTATAACGCCAATGCCCCATTCCGTATTCCAGTTGCCTTGTTCATCATGACTGATTTCCCCTTATTGAATAGCTCATTTGTGATTGTATAAGCTTTGTCGCAGGGTAAATCCAAAAAGTTTAAACAGGGATAAAAATTTTTTACAGATTTATCAAGCAGAGCAGCTCGAGCAGACAAAAGGCAAAAATATTGCGCATTTACATGCGGTATATTTGCATAAATACCCATCCTTTAGACTAAAGTCTAAGCGCTAACAAACCCAAAATACGCTTCAATAGAGGATGTTGAAAGTGGTCCAGTGACACGAACAATAAGCTACACAGACGCATTTCCGAGTGAATATGAATAACTTAAAGTTAGCCCAATTATTAGGCGGCGCAATGCTATGCTTGGCATTGTTGCCATTGTTAATTGTCTCCTTTATTGCCTCCCAGGTGGCCAGCGAATCGCTTACAGCGCAAAGCTTTGCTCAGCTGCAATCCATCAGGGCAATAAAAGCCGAAGCAATTGAACGCCACTTTACCCAGTCGAAAGCCATTATTAAGACCGTATCCACCACACCGGGTACGCTGGCAGCAGCGAAGCAACTTAAAACGAGCTTCAGACAATACATGTCTGACACCGGACGTCAAAGCCTGGTGGCAGGCTTGCGTCAGGAGCTTAGTGGCTATTATCAAAATGAGTTTGGCGCAAGATATCAGCAAGTAAACAATCGTGTGATTGACACCCAACCGCTCTTAAGCGGCATTAATGCCACTGCGGTGGCACTGCAGCACGATTATATTTACGGTAACTCGGCGCCACTGGGGGCCAAAGATGAACTATACCGGGCCCCTGGTAATGCCAGATACCATCAATTTCACGAGCAGTTTCACCCCTTCTTTCGCCAGACTCTGCAGGAATTTGGCTACTACGATATTTTTCTGGTAGACCCGGCTACCGGAGTTATCTTTTATTCCGTATTTAAAGAATTGGATTACGCGACGTCTCTCACCACCGGCCCTTACGCCAATACTAATTTTGCCCGTGTGTTTAAAAAGGCCTTGCAAGATCAGCAAATTCACAGTGTCGATTACGAACCCTATTTGCCCTCGTATGAGGCGCCTGCCAGTTTTCAGGCGGCGCCTGTAATGGATGGCGACAAGCTGGAAGCGATACTTATTTTCCAGTTACCTATTGAGCCGGTTAACGCCATTATGACCAGTCGCTCTGGTTTAGGAGAAACCGGAGAAACCTACCTTGTAGGTGAAGATCGGTTAATGCGCTCTGATTCATTCCTGTCTCCTGACACCCATACCGTGTCAGCATCCTTCGCCAACCCGGCCACTGGAAAGGTTAATACCGAAGCGGTACAGCAAGCGTTTAACGGTAAGGAAGGTACCCGCATTATTATTGATTACTTGGGCAATCCGGTTTTATCTTCCTGGCAGTTGGTGGACCTTGGCGATTTTAAATGGGCCATTCTGGCAGAAATTGACCAGGCTGAGGCCTTTGCCGCCTCAGATAACCTCAACACCACTATGCTAATCATCATAGTCGCAGCCGTTGTTATCATTGGGTTTGCAGGTATTCGGATTTCAGCACTTATCTCAACACCCATTATCAACATGGCAAAAACCATGGACAAAGTGCAACAAAGCGGCGACTTTTCCCTGCGGATACGCTCTGCATATCAGAACGAACTGGGTGTTATAGGGAACGCTTTCGACAAGTTACTCAGTAATCTAAACAGCGCCTTTTCCGCTTCAGAAGCAGCGCTAAAACAAGTATCTGAGGGTGATTACCAGGCCCGTGTTGTAGGCCAATATTCCGGAGACTTGTTGCAATTGAAACAAGGTATTGATGCCACAATAGCAGCGATAGAAACCGCCAGCGAAGAGTCGAAAAAGCAGCGTCAAATCGCCACAGCAAAAGCCGAAGAAGCAGCACAACAACAGCAAAATGCAGAGCAACAACAACGTCTTGCACAGCAAAAAGCTGACGAAGCAGCGCGTTTGCAACAACAAGCCATGCAGGCCAAACAAGAGGCTGAGGAAAAAGCACTGGATGCGCTCAACGCCACCCAGGAAGCAGAGAAGCAAAAACAACTCGCTAATGAAAAAGCCATCGAAGCTCAGACGATTGCGCAACAAGCCAGTGAAGCGGCCGTTGCCGCCAACCGCATTAAACAAGCGCTGGACAATGTCAGTACTTTTGCCCTGTTGTGCGATAAACAGCACAAGGTGATTTATATCAATCACTCCATGCACAACAAACTCATGGAACTGGCAGAGACACACGCCACGATTTCGCCAGATACCATTTTAAATGCACCATTGCGTCGTCTGCTAAACGAAGACGCAACGTTAGTGGAGCAATTCGATAATAGCCATAAACGCGCTCAGCTTACTATCGCAGGAGCAATATTCGAGTGCACCGCCAACCTGATTGTTGATGATCAGGGTGAAACTCTCGGCACCGTATTAGAGCTAGTAGATCGCACTGCAGAAATCAGTGCGGAAAAAGAAATCGACGCCATTGTAGAAAGTGCGGCATCAGGCGATTTAAGTGTGCGAGTTAGCGAAACCGGTAAATCTGGATTTATCCTGAAACTATCTGGCGGTTTAAATAAACTGGTGAGTATTTCCGAGCAGATCATTGCAGAAACCAGTGAGGTGTTGGAAGGCGTTGCCAACGGTGATTTATCTCATAAACTGGAGGGTGAATATCAAGGCGCCTTCGCCACGCTGCAAAGGGATATCAATGCCACTGTCGACAAACTGATTGACGTGGTGGCAGATATTAATCAATCTGCAGCCACAATCGCTGATAATGCTGCCGATATCGCCGCGGGCAACATGCAAATGACTGACCGAACGCAAAACCAGGCATCCTCACTGGAAGAAACATCCGCCTCTATGGAACAAATGACGTCTTCGGTTAAAGGTACGGCACAAAATGCTTCCAATGCCAATCGCATCGCCAGTGATGCACAACAACTTGCCATAAAAGGCGGCGAAGTGTGTGAACAATCCATCTCCAGCATGGCGGCTATCGAAGACGCTAGCAAAAAAATTAATGACATTATCGGTGTCATTGATGAAATCGCCTTCCAGACAAACCTGTTGGCCCTGAATGCTTCGGTAGAGGCTGCCCGTGCTGGTGAACAAGGTCGTGGTTTTGCCGTGGTGGCTAGCGAAGTGCGCAATCTGGCACAGCGTTCAGCCTCTGCCGCCAAAGAAATCAAGGACCTGATCCTGGACAGTGTCAATAAAGTGCAAGATGGTACCTTGCTGGTGAACAGATCCGGACAAACTCTGCAGGATATTATTGCTGCCGTAAATTCAGTAAAAGATAGCATCATGGAAATCGCTACCGCGACGGATGAGCAATCTACTGGGATCAGTCAAGTTAGTCGCTCTATCGTGGAGATGGAAGATGCAACGCAGCAATCAGCAGCGTTTGTTGAAGAGACCTCAGCTTCGGCAGATTCCATGGCCACTGAAGCACAACAAATGCAGGCGCAGTTGCAGTTTTTTAAATTATAAATGCTGGAAGTGCCACAAATTTTATAACGCAGCAAATTTTCCGGGTAAACCAAAACAGGCCAGATTGGCGTTTTTGTAGTCCTGGTCGGTTGTGACCTCTTGCCCGGTAAAATCTGGTGGAAGAAACTCCTGACTGGCTTCTTCAGAGTTAAACTCCACTTCCAGGGTCATCAGTGGTTCCAGCTCGCCGTAATACAAATCCAGAGACAAAACGTGGCTGAGGAATTTAATATCGTAGCGGCGCTTTTCCACTCGCATCCCCATGGTCAGTGGCCATAAGGTATCAAACTGCTCCTGGCTCAGCGCTATTTGTGTTTCCAGGCGCTTTAAGCCTTTGCCCTGTTTGATGGTCATGGTGTACTTGCCGCCTTTGTCGCGAATGCGGATTTCTTTTTCGCTTTCCAGCGCTAAATAGCCTTGCCGGATTTCTTTTGGAGTACGGGGTTCCAGCAAGCCTTCGGGTATTTCGCTAACAATAAACTTTCGTTCTATTTCCCATTCTGAGTGCATACTCATAGCTTAGACTCCTCGGCTAAATGCTCTGATGGCGACACACCCCATGGGTGTTTTTACCAGGATTAAAGAACTTGGGGTTAATGCTTAATTTTGATATCACCAGCCAGATACCCCTCTACTAATTTTTCCAGTATTTTTTGAATTGAGGTGTCTTCCTCAATGGCTCTGATTTTCAGGGCTTTAAGGGTTTTGCTACCCAACCGCAATGATGTGTTTTTTTTGCCGTCTTCGGTCTTAGCCTGCGTGACTTTTACTTTCGCCATAAAACATCCAGTGACTCAACTGCCTAAGCACACAGCTATGTGACTGTATTAACCAAGCCACATATGCTCGAGAAATGCTTGTTTTTTAAACATCATGAAAGAATGACGTCATACTGTCAATACGTCATTTTATAGCATCGTTAATCAGGTAAAAAATAGGTGAAATGACTGGCCGATAGCTGTGATAAACTTGCGCAATAAAGTCAATAAAAACAATTCAGGAGATACGCGTGTCAGAATGGGTGAAACAGGCGATCAACAAAATCGAATCCGATTATCAGCGCTCCGCTGATACCCACTTGATTAAGTATCCATTGCCAAATATTGATGGGATCGAGCTGTATTTAAAAGATGAATCCACTCACCCCACCGGCAGTTTAAAACACCGCCTGGCGCGGTCCCTGTTTTTGTATGGTTTGTGCAATGGCAACATTCAGGAAGGCACCACTATTGTGGAATCCTCCTCCGGCAGCACCGCAGTCTCCGAAGCCTATTTCGCGCAAATTCTGGGACTGCCCTTTATCGCCGTAGTACCACAAGGCACATCCGAAGAAAAAGTGGCCCAGATTGAGTTTTACGGCGGTCGCTGCCACTTTGTGCCACCCGCTGAAATTTATTCCGCCGCTGCCAAACTCGCAGAACAAAACGATGGCCACTATATGGATCAGTTCACTTACGCCGAGCGCGCTACTGACTGGCGAGGCAATAACAATATCGCCGAAAGCATCTTTATGCAGATGCAGCGCGAGCCCAACCCTATTCCCGCCTGGGTGGTGGTCAGTGCCGGTACTGGTGGGACATCCGCCACCATTGGACGCTATATTCGCTTTCAGGGCTATAACACTAAGATGTTGGTTGCCGATCCCAGCAACTCGGTGTTTTACGATTATTTTAAAACCGGAGATGCTTCACTCACGGCTTACAAGGCCACCAATATTGAAGGCATTGGGCGACCCAGAGTGGAGCCTTCCTTTATTCGCACGGTAGTGGACGATATGAGTAAGGTGAACGACGTCGCTTCCATCGCCACCATGCGCTACGTTAATAAAGTACTAAACAAAGAAGTGGGTGGCTCCACTGGCACCAATCTGTATGCGGCCTTTGCCCTGATCGCGAAAATGCGCGCCGCCGGTGAAACAGGTAGCGTAGTGAGCATGATCTGTGACTCAGGCAGCCGTTACAAAAATACCTATTACAACTCCAATTGGTTAGTGCAAAAAGGCCTGTTAACAGACATAGAAAGCTTTGAGCAACAGCTAGCGGAATTCCATCAAAGCGGACAGTGGAGTGAGTTGTCATGCTGAGCTATCAACACCACTATCACGTGGGTAACCACGCCGATGTACTAAAACACTGGGTGTTATTCGAATGTCTTACCTACCTGCAAAAAAAGGACAAACCCTTCGATTACATCGATACCCATTCCGGGGCAGGTATTTATGATCTAAAGGATAGCAAAACCCAAAAATTAAAAGAGTTTGAAACCGGTATCACGCGCTTGCTTGCACAGCCAGTTCCTGCCCTCGAAGACTTTACCCAACTCATCAAACAATTCGTTGATAAAGGGCAGTATCCGGGCTCCCCCGCTATTGTGGATGCGCTGTTACGCCGGGGCGATAAAAGCTGGTTGTTTGAACTGCATCCACAAACCTTCACTGAATTAGAGCAACATTGTGCCCGCAAACGGCAATGCTTTGTGCGTCAGGAAGATGGCTTTAAAGGTTTAACCGCGCTATTACCCGTCGCTAGTAAGCGAGCATTGGTGCTAATTGACCCTTCTTATGAGCTTAAAGAAGATTATCGCAATGTGGTAATTGCAGCCGAAAAAGCCATTCAGCGCATGCCGCAAACCACAGTGTTGATCTGGTATCCCGTGGTACAACGACAATATGTTGAAAGCCTGGTTACTGGCATACAAGAATCGAAACTGCGTAACGTGCTGCAAATAGAATTGCGCATTGCCGCAGACTCAGATGAAAAAGGCATGACCGGCTCCGGTATGATTGTGGTCAATCCGCCCTGGACACTGGCCAAACAAGCTGAAGCCCTATTGCCGGATTTAACTGAAGTACTATCCCCGAGTGAGGGCAATTGGGATGTAAGCCCCCTGGTTGCGGAATAACGCTATCTAACACTCGTTTTCACAGTGAGTGATATTGATTAAATATTGCACTTTTTCAGTATTGCTCACACAATAACAACAACCTTCATTTCACAAGGATTATGCAGTGTTAGGTAAGTTATTCGCATTTCTCAATCCAGCGCCCAAAAAAGCGGGGCCCCAATTTTTAAACCTGGCTGACAATGCTACTGGCCAGGAAGCTACGCCAGTAAAAAAGAAAAGCACTAAACCGCAGTTAAGTGCCATCGAAATTCTGGAGCGCAAATACGGTGAGATGACTCAAGCGGAAATTGCTGAAACCAGTGAATTCATGGATAAAAAGGATTTTCGCTTTTACGATTATTTGCTGGGCGCCTCTGAAAGTACCCGTGAAGTGAATGCCCTGGAAAAGAAAATCCTGGTTGATACCAATAAGATGTTAAGTCGACCTGAGGTAATGGTGCAGCACTTACCCCAATTGCCGCAATCCATTACCCAGTTAAAGTCGATGCTGGACAATCAGAACTTTAAACTGGATGAGTTTTCTGAGATTGTAAAGCGCGAACCCGCCTTAGCCAGCCATATGGTAAAAGTGGCTAACAGCCCAATGTATAATCATTCGGGCAAAGAAATCGCCAACCTCGGCCACGCGTTTATGTTGATTGGTGCAGAGGGTGTGAAAGAACACATATTGATGCGTTTTTTCAAACAGCTGCTCAACATTCGCCCCATTTATTTTAAAATGTTTGGCGCTAAAATTTGGGATCACAGTTTGAGTACCGCTATGTTGGCCAAGAAAATCGCTGCCGCCAAAGGACTCAATCAGGAAACGGCGTATCTCAATGGCCTGGTGCACGATATTGGCAAAATCATGATTTTTCAACTCATGGTAAATGCCTTTCGCTCTGCTAGTCCTGACGAATCCCCCAATTCACTGGTGTTTAAAAAACTGCTCAACGATAAGTCCATGCAAATTAGTGTTATGGTGGTGAAAGAGTGGCAAATGCCGGAAGCGATAATCAACAGCGTCACCGACCTGGCATTGAGCCTGAAACGCCCGGTAAAAACCCAAATGGGGCGGGTATTGTACGAAGCTAATCTGGTAAGTGAACTGGTGATGATGCATGAAACTCAGCCTCTGGCACCAGAGCAGTATCTGGAGATCGGCAAAACAGCTAGTTTGAGTGATGCGGCCACCGATACCCTGTTCAAAAGCGTGGTGGCCGAGGGAAATTAGAGCATGAAGCGCTTTGATGAAGGAAATTTGGTCTAAATCAAACCTTAAACTGGCGAGCGACTTCGTTTAATGAACCCGAAATATGGGACAATGAGGTGGCCGCTTCTTTGGTTTCTTTACTGCTTTCAGTTACCTGTGTACTCGCTTCCTGGATCGCAACTATGCTATTGCGCATCGCTCCCGCATTAGTTTTCACTTCCTGGCCTAAAGAGGCCAGAGCGCTATTTTCATCACTTAACTGAATAACTGTTTGTTGTATCTCATCCAGAGAAGATACGGTATTTTCCGCCAACTCCACTGCCTCGGTAGCCTTGACTTTGTTGGAGTCCATAGAGGTTACGGTAGAGGTGATGGAGGAGACGATGGTTTCCAGTATTTTATTGATTTCGTGGGTGGAATCATGGGTTCTGCTGGCGAGTGTTCGCACTTCATCCGCCACGACAGCAAAGCCCCTACCGGACTCCCCTGCTCTGGCGGCTTCGATAGCCGCATTAAGTGCCAGTAAGTTGGTTTGTTCTGCGATTTCAGCTATAGTTTTTACCACTGAGCTCACTTGATCACCGGCATTTTTCAAGCTTAACAGCATTTCAGCTGACTTCTCTATATCTTGCGCCAGCGCGCTGATACTGGTGGAAGTATTACTAACGCTATTGGCACCGACATGCACCTGCTCGGCCCCCTTGAGTGCCACATCAGAAGCAGCCTCTGAGCGTCTTGCCGATTCTTCAATACAGGTTTCCAGACTGCTGATTTTATCTAATAATTCCCGGATATGTCGGGTAAATAGTTGCACCTGCTGTTCCGACACTTCAGCGGAGTGATTTAACTGCTTAACAGACCCCAGAAGCACGCCTGCTGATGTCTGGATCTCTTTGTTACCCAACCGAAATGCCACCAGTAACTCGTTAACACTGTTGGCCGCATCAGCCACTTCATCATCACTGGTCATTGAAACGTCTGTCGACAAATCGTGCTCAGCTACGATGCGGTCCAGCTGAGTAGATAGTGACTGCACAGGTTTAGCGATTTTCTTTTGGGCCATGGTGAAAGAACCCAACGTTATCGCCATGATTACTACTACCGAGGCAATGATTAAGGTACGCATAAAGGCGATTTCAGCACTTATACCATCAGAGGCAATTTCAGCGTTTTGCTCCGCTTTGCTCTTAACCTGCTCGAGTATGCGTTGTAAACCTTGCATGTTACTTTGAATGTCACCCAAGGCATCGCGCGCCGCATCCCAGTCGGTATTCGATGCCCCCATGATATTTTGCAATCGAGTTACGTCGGTCCATATTTTTTGTTTTTCCGCTTCCAACTGATTTAAGCTGGCAAGCCCGGCACGGCTAATCTCCCTGAGTGTGTTGTCGAGTGTTGTTTTTAGCTCATTAATTTGGCTTTGGAAGGTATTGAGTTCAATGGTTAAGCCATATAAACCAAATGAGGCCACTTGAACTTTGTTCAGCGCCCCAGAAGCGGCCTCTGCCGCACTTAAGGTTGGCAAAGTTTCCTGAACAAACGTTTCCTTTTGAGCAAAGATAATGGAGGACTCACGGTACATAGTGAAAGAGGTGAGCAGCACCACCACCACTATCCCAATGTAACCTAACATGACCTTTTTACTGATGGAGTTAAATAAATTCATTTGTGCGTCCGCTTGTGTCCTGCCGTTTTTTGATTAGGTGATATCTGGAACTTTTCCAGAGAAAATAAGATAGTCGTTTATCTTATCGCTTGTATTAAATGTTTCTTGAGCCTTGCTTTGTAGACCCGAGCTTCGAATTATTCATTGCGTCCTTGTTGTAATAAGGGCAAATCGTTATCAATGATCCGTTCGATAATGGCCAACATGGCATCTTTGTTAAAGGGCTTACTCACATGGTAAGTCATGCCAGCATCCCATGAAGCTTGTTTGTCAGATTCGTAGGCATTAGCCGTTAAGGCAACAATAGGGATAGCTAAGCCCATTTCAAATCGGATGATTTTACTGGCGGTTAAACCATCCATTTCTGGCATATTGATGTCCATAAAAATCATATCGTAATTGTGATTTTCCACCTGGATCACCGCCTTTTTGCCGTTTTCTACATGAGTAACGGAATGCCCTTCCGATTCCAGAATATGCACTGCGATCTGGGCGTTGATATCATTGTCTTCCGCCAACAATATTCTGAGTGCCTGTTTACTCTGCTGCTCTTTACCGCATAACCGGCCCATAGTGGAAATAAACATCTGTTCATTAATGGGCTTGTTGAAAACGGCGGCAAACTCACAGGAAATCTGATCTTTGTAGCGCCTCAAATCAGATGCAGCCGATACCAATACGACAGGAGGACAGTCTTCGTGATTGGTTTTAAGCTTGTGTACAAGCTGTATGCCATCCATTCCCGGCATGTGTAAATCCACTAAAATCACATTGTATTCTGACAGCTTGTGTTCCTGCTCCAAAAAGGCCTCTGCAGAGTTAAAGCTATCGCATACGATATTGCTCTGCTGTAACAATAACTCCAGGTAACAGCGGCTACTTTCAAGGTCGTCAATCACTGCAACTTTGGAACTAGTGGCAATCGGTTTTTGTCGCTTTATGGTGTGTTGATGGGTGGATTTGCTCAAGGGCAAGGTCACGGTAAATGCCGTGCCTTTTCCCGGCTGACTTTCTAACTCGATAGCGCCTTCCATCAAAGTGATCAACTCTTTACTAATGGCTAACCCCAGCCCGGTTCCACCAAACATGCGCGTGGTAGAACTATCTGCCTGCACGAATTTATCAAATACTTTGGCCTGCTGGTTTTTGGTCATACCTATGCCAGTATCGGTTACCACCAATTCCAGCAAGTAGCGCCCCTTAATAACCGTCACTTTTGCGGTGACCGTAATCTTGCCGCTTTCAGTGAACTTAATGGCATTGCTGATCAGATTGTTGAGGATCTGCGTAACTCTAACCCCGTCACCACACACCCAGTCAGGCATGGCCGAAAGTGGTGCATATTCAAAATCTAAGCCCTTTTTCTCACAGTGAATAGCCGCCGGTGCCAGGCAAGTATCCAATACCCGTGGTAGCTCAAAATCATTACTTTCCAGTTCAATCTTATTGGCTTCAATTTTTGAAATATCGAGAATATCGTTGATCAGGTGCAATAACTGATCACCGGAGGCTCGTGCTTTAGACAGAAAATCCAGACGTTTATTTTTGTCTTCTTCACTACTGGCAAGCTCTATCATGCCAAAGATACCATTGATGGGAGTGCGCAGCTCGTGGCTCATGGTAGCCAAAAATTGCGACTTTGCCTTACTGGCCTGTTCGGCGAGCAGTTGCAGACGCTGGGCTTTTTGCTTTTCCTGCTCAATTTCTTTTACCGCATTGCTTACCCCATTTTCCATGGGCTTGAAGATGTAAAACAATTCCAATGCCAGGATAAATAAGGTAACCAACCACAACAGCAATTCAATACGTGTTATCAGTAGCAGCTTTTCATTGGATTCCAGCTCAAATTGACTCACCACCTCATTGAGACGCACCAGAAGTAATTCCGTTTTTTCCGAAGCAAAGACTTGCGGATTATAGCTTTGTCCATTGGCGGCTCGTCGTGCCTGAATAATGTAATCCAGCACCGTTTCATGGAGAGATAATGCAGATTCTTGTGCAAAATACAGAGAATACAGTTCAGAACTAAAATTCTTGCCCGGCTCTGGTTTACCTTCCTGTCCCAGCAAAAACCAATGGTTTTGTTCAAAGCGGTCCACAGCGGCTAAGAGCTTTGTTTTTGAGTTAGCAAGCTGACTCTCGCTCAAATTTTGGTGAATAAACGCCTGATTAATGTGCAGGGCAATCTTTTGCGAAAGCATTCGCTGCATACCGGCAATATTGATGATCTCAGCGTCGCCTTTTTGATTGGCCAACAACAACTGAATACCCGCGGCAGAAAGAGTCACTAACAAGGCAATCGCTGACAGCGCCAGCAAGTAACGTTTGCGGATCCCCTGTTGTATTTTTTGATTAAACTGCATCTTCCGTATCCCTGTTAGCGGCGAGTGTCTGGCGTCTCAGGATGCCAGTATTGTGTCAATAATTATCGCGCGGTAACTTTAAATCTATGTGAAAAGCTGAAAAGTGCCAAATTTAAGTACGTGTTTTACGCCCTCAGGATCTACCCATTGAATAGCTTTGTCTTGACGAATAGTTAATAATACCTGTGAGGTAAATATCTTTCGGTGGCGTATGCACGTCACTTCACTTTATTAACTTGATAGTTTGCACCTAACTATCGTTTTCAGGAATATTCATGATTCGACTTTTTACTGCATTATCCGCCTGCCTTTTGTTATCAGCTTGTGTTATCCACGTAGGTCCGGGCAGCTATCGCAACCCCAATGTTGGCGAAGACACGGTTTTTGGTGATATTCAGGTCCCCAGCGGTCAAACTGTGGGCAGTTTATCCAGTGTTAACGGCAGTATCAGCGTCAGTTTTGGTGCCAAGGCAGGCCATGTCAGCACGGTCAATGGCAGCATAGAGCTGGATGAAAAAGTCGAAGTGGATAGCATTACCTCGGTAAACGGCAGTATCAATGGCGGCAAAGATTTGCGAGTTCAGGGGGAAATAGAAACCGTAAACGGCACGATTCGCTTGGCTCAAAACAGCAGCGTACTGGGTGAGATAAATTCCACCAACGGCGATATCCTGCTCACGGGCGTAAAATTACAGAGCAATCTGATAACGATAAATGGCGATATCACAGTGAAGTCCGATAGTGTAATCGCTGGTAACATCGTGGTCAAAGGCAATAAAGGTTCAGACAACAACAATAATAAGCCACCGGTTATCACTTTGGCCCAGGAGGTTAACTTGATGGGTGCGATCCTGCTTGAGAGGCCTGCCACCATCAAATTAAGCAATCCCGAACATCAGGCCAAAGTGCAACGCTTGTACTTGAAATAACAGAGCTTGAATTACTATGCGTTGGGTTGGATTACAAAACAAGATTTTTGTGCTGGTGACCGGGTTATTCAGCCTGGTACTGGTAGTTACCCTGTTTAGTATCTACAACGCAGCAAGGAATCAGGCTGAGCAACAACTACAGCGTCAGTTTGATGTGGGTGAACGGGTGTTTAGTGAAAAGCTACAGCTGATCCAACAGCATCTGGACAGTAGTTTGAATACCATTGCCAAAGACTGGGCATTGCGCAAAGCCATAGGGGAAAAGCAAGATACTCGTTCTCTGGAAGCCATCATTGAAAACCATGCCCAGCGAGTAGATGCCAGCCTAATTTGGTTGTTTAAACCAGATCTAAGTTTAGTTGCGCAAACGGGAACCGTCACAGGCCTGGACTTCAAGCGCGAACAAGCTCAGTTTTTGCGTCAACAACAGGGGCTGAGATTGATGTCTTTTGGCGACACCCATTACATGATGGCAATGGCTCCCGTGCGTGCACCAAAGCTAATAGGCTGGTTAGTAACAGGCAAACAGATAGATTCACAGTTATTGCAGGATTTGCGCACGCTAACGTCGCTGCAAATGACGCTCGTTGCCATCGAAGAGGATGAGCTTTCCGGATTACTGTCCGCCAGTGATCACGAAGCGCAACTAACAGAGAATCTGATGTTTTCCCACATTACAGCTCAAAAATCTGTATCCGAAAGCTTACTCATTCAAACCATCGGTAACGCCAAGCTGGCGAGCCACCCCATCTTGCTGGGGGAAACCCTAAACCGACATTATTATTTACTGCTACACGATGATGCCGACGCCTTGTTAAAACCACTAAACGCCTTTTTTGTGGATGTTATTCCTTGGTTTGTTATCGGTATCTTATTGGCGGTATTAGGTTCACTGGCTATTGCCCGAGGTATTACCAGACCAGTCGCTACCCTTTTGGCCTTAGTAAAAAAAGTTGCAGGCGGTCAATACCATCAAAAAATTCCGATTTCAGACAGCGGTGAGTTGGGCGAACTGGCTAAAGAGTTTTCCCATATGCAAGTGGCCGTCATGGACCGAGAAAAAAAGATTACGGCTCAGGCACAAGAGCTTGCACGTGCCAGCCAGGCCAAGTATGAAGCCGCGATTGCACGCCAGGAACAACAAGTGGCTGAAGCCGCTAATCAAGCTAAAAGTCAATTCTTAGCCAATATGAGTCATGAGATTCGCACTCCTTTGAATTCCATCATCGGTTACTCTGAAATGCTTAACGATGAGCAATTGCAGCCGCAACAGAAAAACAGTGCGGCGCGCACTATCAATGTCTGTGGTCAACACCTGTTAAACATCATAAACAATGTTTTGGATGTTTCTAAGATTGAAGCCAATAAGGTTGAACTGGAATGGTTGAGTATTGACCTGGTGGCCTTTACTGAAGAAATCAAAACCATTGTGATGCAAGCTGCCAGTGCTAAAAACATTGAGGTTCAACTGTGCTATGAACTACCGCTACCAAGGGCATTTGTCGCCGACCCCACGCGGCTCAAACAAAGCCTGGTAAACCTGAGTAACAACGCCATTAAGTTCACTGAACAAGGCAGCGTTACCCTGAAAACCAGCTGGTTAAGAGCGCAACAACAAATCAGCTTTGATGTTATAGATACCGGCATCGGTATGACCAAAGAACAACAAAGCCGTTTGTTTTCAGCCTTTTCTCAAGCCGATCAAAGTACCACCAGACAACATGGTGGCACCGGGCTGGGTTTATACATTAGTAAAGAGTTTACTGAACTTATGGGCGGCGAAATCAAGGTGAGCAGCTCCCCAGGCAAAGGCAGCACCTTCAGTATTACTCTGCCCTATCGCGCCACTGAAAACGCTGAGCTAATAGAGCTTGAATCAAAGCTTATAGCGCTGCAAGACAGTGACAATGTTAGTCAGATCCAAGTGCCGCAATTACAAGGTGAGATATTGTGTGCTGATGACAATGCCGACAATCTCCGTTTGGCTGAGTATCTTATCGCAAAGACTGGTGCAAATCTCTGTACCGCAGTAAACGGTGAAGAGGCATTTAATAGCGCGATGGTAGAAGACTTTGATCTTATTCTGATGGATATGCAAATGCCTCACATGTCCGGCGTTGAGGCCACTGAAATACTGAAAAGTGCTGGCTGTGTGGCGCCGATAGTAATGCTTACCGCCAACGTAGACGCACAAAGCAAACAGGAAATTGACGCTTGTGGGGCCGATGGTTACTTCCCGAAACCCATCGACACACAGAAGTTTTATCAAATGCTGGCAAACTACCTCAAACCTGGAGATAGCGCCACAGAAGCCATCAATCAAATTGATGAAACCGAGTTGCAACAATTGCGCATGCAATTTATTGCCAGTCTGGCGAATTATAAAACCCAAATACACGGGGCAATGGCTCAATCAGATAACAAAGCACTGGCTTCCCTGTGCCATCAAATAAAGGGCAATGCCCCTATTTATGGTTTACAAAAACTTGCCGATTTAGCCAAACAAACAGAAACTGCGTTATTGCAAGCCGAAGATGCTCATACAGCAGAACAACTTGTCATACAGCTCATAAAGGAAATAGAGGTAATAGATGGATAAATACAAGTCACTATCTGTATTAATTGTGGATGATGTTGCCAACATGCGCAGCTTTCTCACTAGCTCCTTGCGTTCCATTGAGGTGCAAAACGTACGCGATGCATCGAGTGCTAAGGCAGGCATGCTGATGTATGAAGAAAAGCGTCCGGATATCTTATTTTTGGATTTGGATATGCCGGGAATCAGTGGCATGACGGCATTGCGTTCGCTGAAACAAAAAGATCCTTCGGCCTTTGTGGTAATTGTTAGTGGTGAGAGTCAGGTAGATAACGTTAAAGAGGCACTTAAGTTAGGTGCAAAAGGCTTTGTTGTTAAGCCTTATTCCATGCAAAAAATCATGGCAATGTTAGATAAGGCACTGGACGCAAAACAGAAAAGAATGAAACGATAAGAAACACTTTACTGTGGTGTTAGGTGAAGCATCGGAGTAGCATAAGCACAATCATTGTGGCAATGTTTCAATTGATATTCTGACAATGGCCGCAATCAATATCTCGACACAGAAAAAGGCATTTTTTTAATCTTATGAAGTACCCTCACTTTTTCCTGGCATCATTATTTTTCGCCGCCCCAATTACAACATATGCCTCCCCGGACTTAACCAAGCACTACCCAGAAGTCACTGAAACAGTATTCGCTAAATGCAAAGCTGATTTTGCTCAAAAAGCGCTGGCAACCGGAGTGACTAAGCAAACGGTGGATAGCGCTCTCGCTGCAGCGCAATTACAGCCCAATGTAATTAAATACGACCGCAATCAACCGGAATTTGTACGTACCTTCCCGGACTACCTGAGCAAGCGCGTAAACGACTGGCGTATCAACAAAGGTCGAGAGATGCTCAAACAACACAATACGCTGTTACAAAAACTAGCAACCCAATACGGTATTCCCGCCCATTACCTGGTGGCGTTTTGGGGACTGGAAACCAACTTTGGCCAGTACAAGGGAAAAATGCCCATAATCGGCTCACTGGCCACATTGGCCTGCGATGAAAGACGCGCCGAGTTTTTCACTAAAGAGTTGCTTAAGGCCCTACAACTGATAGACAAAGAAAGTATCGATCATCAACAAATGGTGGGTTCCTGGGCTGGCGCAATGGGTCATACTCAGTTTATGCCCAGTGCCTATCTGCAGTATGCGTTAGATGGTGACAACGATGGTAAAGCCGATTTGTGGAATAGCGTGCCCGACGCCCTGACATCGGCGGCTAACTTTCTCGATAACCTGGGTTGGCAACCGGGCTTTCGTTGGGGACGTGAGGTTCAGCTACCAGCAGAATTTGACTACACCTTAATCGGTCGTAGCACCAAAAAAACCCTGACTCAGTGGCAAGAGATGGGCATAGTAAAAGCGGATGGCAGTGCCTTAGGCAGTGCCGACATCATGGCCTCGTTGCTGTTACCCGCCGGCCATGAGGGACCTGCGTTCATTGTTTACGATAACTTTGCAGTCATCATGCGCTGGAACTTTTCAGAGTTTTACGCCATTGCGGTAGGCCACCTGGCGGATCGCCTGATCGGCGCCGGGAACCTTGTTCAGCCTCTACCAGAGCTACCCGTATATTCCATCAAAGATATGCAGGTTTTACAAACAAACCTCAATAATCTGGGATTTGATGTTGGAGAGCCTGATGGCATCTTAGGCCCAGCCACCCGAAGCGGCATTCAGAGCTTCCAACATGCTCACAATTTAGTAGCAGATGGTTTCCCTTCGCCGGGTGTTATTGAAAAAGTTCAGCAAATGGCTGGCGCACAGGTTCTGAACTAGGCTGAGATCTCGACCAAAGTATTAAGGAATGTCACTGGATATCAGCGCCGGATGCCATTAAGCTGGTATCAGTAGTTTTAATGGTTGCCGATATCGCGTGTACAAACTTTTCTGCTGGGTACTACTTTGCTGCTGCCAGGCGAGCCCGGCAGCACAACAGAACATCGAATTGGCGTTTGGCCAGACAGGCTATGATTTCACGCCATTAATCGAACAATTCCAGGCTGAAACAGGGATTAAAATCACTACTGCACCGCAGGAAAACTATGATTTAAAGGCCGAGCTGATAAAACGCAGCGGTAAAAAGCGCTTACCCGATGCCTTTATCGCACCTGCCGATTACACAACCATACAATCCATCAACCTGATCCCCCTGGACGATGATTGGCTGGTGCCAGAAATCTCCGCTGAGTCCCTGCAAACCGTTAGCCAAAACGGTAACATTGTGGCTGTGCCCATAATCTCAGGTAATCACCTGGTGATGTATTACAACCGCAGTGCCTTGGAAGCTCCCGCCAAGACCATGTCGGAATTATTGCAGCAACGTCAAACATTACCTGACAATATGCGCTTAATTAGCTGGTCATTTAATGGCATGTATTTTCTCATTCCCTTTTTAAGTAGCTTTGACGCTTTACCTATCCAAGGTGAGCGACTGCGTATGGGGACACCCATGATGGCCAAGGCGATTGAATACTATTGGCGGTTACCAGAACGCGGCTTAGCGCAGCCCACTTGTAGTCATGACTGTTACCCTCAGCAATTTAAAGAAGGCAAATTTGCTTACGTGATTGATGGAGTATGGAATTTTCAGCAATACCAGCAAGCTTTAAGAGATGACTTGGGTATCGCTCTACTGCCTGCGATCAATGGTCAACCCATGCGACCTTATTTTAGTGCTCATGTATTGGCAATCATCGCTAAACAATATTCCAAGGCGCAATTACAAGCGCTGCAACAATTTGCCAGATTCTTACAATCAGTAGACGCGCAGAAATTTATGTGGGATTCCGCCAGAGCTATTCCCTCTAACAATGAGGCTTTAAAGGGAATCGTTGCCTCTTCTGACGATAATACCCGGATGTTGATTAGACAACTGCAGAATGCCAATCCAATTCCTAACTCACCGCATATGTCGGTGGTTTGGGAAGCGATGTCTAAAGGATTTAACCGCTATGGTGCGCAATTAATGAGTGCAGAGGAATCTGCGCAACTCATGCAGCACCTGGCCGAACGAACCATAGCACACCAGCGATGAATCAACCGCAGCTGCCATCCTATCACCACACCTTGTTGCGCTATGTGGCAGTGTTTATCTGTATCCCGGTGCTGGTTTTGTTTAGCTTTATTTACATTAATTTGTTTAATGAGAACCTGGAGAACGCGCAAACCAAAATAACGCAACACGGTGGCGCAATAACTTCAGAGATCCGCGCTAAACTCTCAGAATTGCGCAATCAGGTATACAAAGTGGCTGGTAATCGCGCGGTATCAGAAGTCCCCATTAATATCCTCTATTCACAGAACGCGCAATATACCCTGGAGCAGCTGGTAGAAACTAATACACTGGTGAGTTCGGCATTTATTCAGGACGATGAGGGTTTTGTCATCGAAGGTTGGCCTATCGCTGCGTTAGGCATGCGCTCTGGCGCACTGAAAACCAATACCAAGGCAGCGATGCTAAGTTCCAGAGAACGCGCCGAAGCTCAGCTATTTTGGATGCTTCCCGAACAATACACTACCGGCCCGGTTACCAACAATAGCCCCCAGAAAACACAACATAATAGTCACCTGCTTATTTATGCACTACCTCTATTTGCTGAAACGGACTCCATCATCACCCCCTATATAGCTACCGGGACACTTAATGTGGTGCTGGATTTAGAGCAACTCAGTCGGCATCAGTCACACACAGAAGAGACGGATAAACACAATCTGGAGTTAGTGGCCAATGGTTTTGTTCTATTCGAAAAAGCAGCTTTAGGCCTCGAGGATATCATGGCGCAAAGCTTCGATACCCAATTACTGGTGCAGCATAGTACCGGGCAAGTCCCACTAGAAATGACCCTGCAATACGACCGCGAAAAGCTGACTTCTGATTTCTGGTGGCAAACTTCAGTTCAGGTTGCACCTCTCCTGCTATTTATTCCAATCATGGTGTGGGGCCTGTATCGCTTTACCCGAAACTTTAATCAACCCGTTAACCAGATGGTTGAGATGTGTCGTCAGCTGGTGTCGGGCAATTATAACGTCGCTCCGCAATCAGCTAATTACAGAGAGTTTGATCTGCTGTTTCGTCGTCTGGATACCATGGCACAGACCATCTCAGAGCAAATTAAATCATTGGAGTCTGCCAGAAGTCGTGCAGAGCAGTCTGAACGCATAAAAACCCAGTTTCTTGCCAACATGAGTCACGAGATAAGAACGCCCATGAATGGCGTGCTTGGCATGTTGCAGCTCATGGAAGCAGGACAACTCACGGATGAACAAAAAGAACGCCTGAATATTGCTAAAACTTCCGCGCAGAATTTACTACAAATCATCAATGACATATTGGATATTTCAAAAATTGAAGCCAACAAGATCACCATTGAACACATCCCTTGCAATGTTGCTCAATTAGTTCAAGTTCAAACCGATAACATGCAAGCTCAAGCGGAGAAGCAAAAGAATGTGCTAAGAGCATTAATTAAACCGCCATTTCACTGCGATTGGCTGACAGATCCTACGCGTTTAAGCCAAATATTGACTAATCTGCTATCCAATGCGTTGAAGTTTACCAAGGGTGGCAAAGTGATGGTGGTTCTAGCGCAACCAGAAGACAATTGCTTTGAGATAACCGTGAAAGACACTGGCATTGGCATCGCTCAGGACAAACTCGCCACGTTATTTCAACCATTTCAACAAGCCGACAGCTCTACCACTCGAGAATACGGTGGAACAGGGCTAGGTCTGAGTATTAGTAAAAACCTTTGTGAGCTAATGGGGGGCGACCTAAAGGTGTTTAGCGAACCGGGTAAAGGCTCAACATTTGTTGTCACCATTGCTGCAGAACCCATTCAAGGCGACAGTGAACATCAAGATATACAAGTCAGCGAAGCCCACGAGACGATAGTTACCAGTGACAATCAGCTCAACAAGTCAAAAAAAGTGGCTGTGATTGCTGAGGATAATGAAATCAATCAAGAAGTATTAAAGGCGATGTTGCAAGGCTTTGATTTGGAATTGCATCTTGCCAGCAACGGCCGAGATGCCGTCGCACTTGTGGAATTTTTGAATCCGGATATTGTATTGATGGATGTGCACATGCCTCACATGGATGGTGTAACCGCCACGAAAACCATTCGTGAGCGCGGACATACCATGCCGATTATTATGCAAACCGCCAATGTCATGACGGAAGATGTAAAACACTACCTTGCAATGGGGGCTAACGATATTGTGGCTAAGCCAATTGTACAAAAGCAGCTCGCTGACGCATTAAATAAATGGCTGTAAGCCAAGCAATGTCGTTATCGCCGTTCTTTGTCAGGGTGCGATTAGCTTCTCACTTTGAGCCTCAGCGGTACTAAGCACGCGTATTTGAGCCGCTTCTTCTTCCTGCCCATTAATATCAAATTCAACTTGATTGTTAAATCTGGTACTCACTGGCGCAGCTAGCGGCATGTCCTCGCTGTTTAGACCAAATTTGATTCTATCAATTTCCAGATCTGATGAGCGCAAAACATACTGCATTTGATTGCCGGGACGACGCACTGCTACATCGGCTTTACCATCGCCATCATAGTCTGCCACGATGGGGATATCGTAACGATTAAGCCCAAAACGAACTTGCACGATCTTTCCATCAGTGGAACGCAATATATACCACTTAAACTCAGAGGGACGTCTTACCGCCAGATCAGTAATGCCATCACCATCGAAGTCGGCAGGAACCGCGATATCTTCATCTTGTAACCCGAATTGATAACGCAATATATCTCCAGAGAGACTGCTCAAGATATACCAAAATTTATTGGCATTTCTTCGCACCGCAATATCTGCTTTGCCATCACCATCGTAGTCTGCAGGAATTGGAATATCATCAGCCTGCAAGCCAAAATTGTAACGCACCACCCTGTCATCGGAAGATTGTCGGATAAACCACTCTTGCGAAGACGGTCTGCGAACAGCAAAATCGGTGATCCCGTCGCCATCAAAATCCGCCGGCACAGGGATATCCTCTTCCTGCAATCCAAAATTAACACGCATTAAATCTGCACCTGATGAAGGACGCACGTACCAGATTTTGTTAGAAGCACGCCTGACTGCCACATCCGCGATACCATCACCATCAAAATCACCGCTGACAGAAACATCGTCAGGATCCCGCCCTAGCTCGATGCGCTGTATTTCGTCATCAGAAGAGTTTTTAATATACTGCAGCGCATTACTGCTTCGTCGTACGCCTATATCGGCCTTGCCGTCACCATCGTAATCATAAGCCACGAAGCTGCGAATACTGGTGCAACCAGAGGACATTGTGCTATCCAAAGGTGCACAGTCTAATTCATCTAAGATACCATCATTATCATTATCCGGATCCTGATTATTACCAATTGTATCATTGTCGGAATCCTCATATTCAGAGGCGTCGTAGGGAAAGGCATCTTGCTCATCAGGCACGCCATCGGCATCAATATCACCGATGTTTGAAGCATCGAATGGCAGCGCATCAGCAATATCGTCAATACCGTCATTATCATCGTCGCTATCACGCAAATTACTCAGTCCATCAGCGTCGAAGTCCTCTTGGTCATTATCGAGTTCAACGCAGTCTCCGTGCAGATACAGTTGTTCAATTTGCCAACTCTCCAACACTGCTTGGTCCTGACAGCTTAAATTGGTGACGAAAAACTGTAAAAATACCAGTTGCTCGCTCAGGTGGGCGATGTCTGTAACATCCTCGACTTCTGAATAACGAAAATCCAGCGCAATAACCTCGCGCAGATTTTTGAATACTGCGAGCGAGGGATCCTCGGTATGATTAACAGAAACAAATTGCAATCTCGGAAAGCTTTCCATGCCCTGTAGACTTTCAACATCAGCCCCAGGACAATTTAGCCGTTCAACCTCTTCATTACTAACCCATCCTTGACTTTCAACAGCGTCCTCCAAGAGACACTCCTGAATAGCATCGTCAAGCATCTCTACTGCATTTATCACAGGCAAGGTAACTGCTTCGTTGTGGATTAACGACACACGTCTGGCGACGTTATTTAAGGCTCTGACTGCATCAGCCCCCGACTCTCCAGCTTCACCACAGGGAGAAGTTCCGAGACAGGTCAAATCTGGTGAGGAAAAAAATGGAACCGCAACCGCATCGCCGAAGGCCTGTGAGTAAGCCATAACAGTACTAAAACCGTCATCAACACCATAGCCACGTCCCCAGCTGAACACCGTACCTTCGCCATCTTGTTCGGCAGCGTGATCCAGACCAAGGTTGTGACCAATTTCATGGCCTAAAGTATCAGAGCTACACAATTGCGTATTGCCGCTTTCAAAGCGAGTATTGGCAGCGACCACATTGAAGCCAAAACGATAGCTAAATACCTGTTGCGGATCGCCATTTAACCAGCTTTTGCCGCATAAACCGGAGGGTAATTCATGGACTAAAACACTGACAATATCCGCGCCGGAGTCCAGACGTGCTTGCCAGACCTCTTGCAACAGTTCTTCTTCGATGGTGCCATAAGTACTATCATCTGCCCTGCTTTTCGCTAGATTATCCAGTATTTCATCAGCGCTGTATTGCTCAAGAGGCACAGTAATTTGAGCGGCGGCTTGTAATTCGATATTGATACCACTGGCCGTTAATATTTCGTTATTAATTACCAGTAATTGCTCAATATACTCTTCAACGGAAATTTGATTCTCTTCCAGTTCATCGCTGGTAACGAACAGCACTTTTAACACTGCTGGGCCTGCAGCGTCTTCGCTATTAAGCTCCTTTGCCAAAACAGGATTTTTTCGTGGCATAAATAATGGCAGGACAGAAGCTTGCGGGCTTTTTTTAGTATCAGAAACGTCAGCAGCCCAACGCATTTCTTTTTGTAAGGTGTTGTCGTGAAGTTTCCACAGGCCATTTGGCGTAGGAAGCCATGCAGAAATTCCTGATGCGGAGATAAAGAGTTTTCCGTCGGGTAAGGTTTGCGCCGAGTCTTGGGTGAGCGTCCAGGTTGTGCTGGCTGTGGATTCGTCCTTATGGGAAACCCGTACTGTATGCTCTCCCTCGGGTGTCAGAATCTTGTACAGTTGTCCCTCAGTGATCCTGGTTAACAATTCAACATCCAAAGTGACACTAGCAGCTAATGGGCCGCGTTTTTTCTGCGTGTCAGATTCAGAAGACGTTGAGAGAAGGGAACGGTTCTCTTGCCACTGGTTCTGTTTAAGCGCAATGATTCGCCACAGACTATCCGGTTCACCTTGCAGTGCCCAAACACTACTACTGTAAACTGCGCAAATCCAGATTGTTACAAGAATATATTTAATCGACATTGCCTAAGTCATTACGGGTTTTAATAAGGAACGTCCGAATACTGAAAATTATTCCATATTATACTGACTTAGGGTGTTTTTTCACCAAGTAAAAAAGTTTGATGACAAGTTCAGAAAAATGAAAAAAGCGCTGAGTCAGCACAATGACTACCAGCACTTATTCGTACAAGCCCGTTTAACTCATTTTGCGTATCACGCTATCCGGGGCGATGCGCATAATGCGCTGTAAAATCGCCCAAGGCCATGAAGGCACATAACTGTTCGCTTTTTCTTTATTAATGGCTTTAACCATGGCCCGGCAACCCGTTTCAGTATCTACGATAAAAGGCACCTTCTCCACCTTTTCGTTGATTTCACTGCGAATAAAACCCGGATGTACGCAACTCACTTTGATGGGTGTATTGAGCAAATCCAGCCGAATACCTTCTGACAAGGAGGTAATCGCCGCTTTAGTCGCAGCATAAACCGTCATGGCACGACGGAAGCCGCGCACCGCACTGATAGAAGATATGGTCACCAGGTGGCCGCTGTTTTGCTCTCGGAAAATTTCTACCGCCGCTTCACATTGCGCAATTGCGGCCACAAAGTTGGTTTCTGCCGTTTGTTTGTTGGCGTAGAAATAACCCGTGCCAATAGATGCGCCTTTGCCCATTCCAGCATTCACGATAACGCGATCCAGACTGCCCATGTCAGTTTTAAACGCTTTAAATGTCTCAAATACGGCATCGTGATCATTGACGTCTAACGGACGCAAAAATACCTGAATATCCGGATTAATTTTCAGGAGTTCCGCTTTTAACTCTTCCATGCGCTCCACTCGGCGAGCACACAGCGCCAGATTGCAACCCTGTTTGGCAAATTCAATGGCCATGCCTTTGCCCAAGCCAGAACTTGCGCCAGTGATCAGGATGTTTTTTCTATTGTTCATGGATGGTATCTCTTATTATTTGTAGGTGATCATGTGGCGCAGCGCAGACGTCTCGAAATGACTGTGCTCGTTTAGTGTCGACAGGATAACCCGGTTTGGGGTTTTTACCACCTTGGTAATGCCGCAATTGGCCAACGTCCAGTTCAGGTTGAGCATCTGTGCATCAGGTAAGTTCAGCAGACGCTGTGCGATAGCCGAAATGGGCCCACCAGAGGTAAATACCACAAGCTGCTGACTATTGTCGCACTGTGCCAACGCCGTTTGCAGTGCGTTTTTAACCCGTGATTTAAACTGTGACCAGGTTTCGGGATAATCATCGTTGTGCAGCTCGCTTTGCCAGCGAGCAATCGCTTGTGCAAACAAGCTGGCAAATTCTTTTTTCGGATCATCAGCCTGTGCAAGGAATTGACGAGTACCACTGGCTGTGGACAGTTGCGGCTCCAGTGCCGCAAGCACCGCTTGATGATCATATTCGTTCCAGTCAGCAGATTCGACAAACTCAGGTGAAGAGTGTTCAGGTTGAGAAGGCTCCGCGCCACCAAGCGCAAAGTCCCGAGTTTGCTTGTGCCTTACCATGGTGCCACTGATAATTTTATCCACTTTGCCAAGTCGGCCAAACAGGGCTTTTCCCATCACCCCCGCTTGCTGCTCCCCCAAGGGAGATAAGGCATCGTAATCTTCTTTGCCGAAACTGGCTTGGCCGTGTCTTATCAAATAAATACTGGCCATTAGCGCTTCTGCCGTTTGATTGCTTTTTTACAGCGCCACATTAGATAATGTACGAATATCCAGAATTGTTTATAGGCCGGATTGCGGGTTTGTTTATGGTGATAGCGATAATAGATTTGCTGAACGATGCCCGCCAGTCGAAACAAGCCGTACACCTCGTAAAAGGTGAAATCGTCGATTTCGATTTCCATTTTCTGGCAGTAATAGCTCACCACTTCATCTCGGCTAAGCATGCCAGCTAAATGTGTGGGCTGACGGCGAGTTTGCTGAGCCAGAAAGTCATCATCTTCCTGCACCCAATATGCCAGCGTATTGCCTAAATCCATCAGAGGGTCGCCCAAGGTAGCTAGCTCCCAATCAAGCACGCCTAAAATGTTGGTGGGATCGTTTTCGTCTAACACTACATTGTCAAAACGAAAGTCATTGTGGGTAATACAGATGTGCTCTTTTGCAGGCATGTTGTCCTGTAGCCACTGCATAACGAATTTCCCCGAAGGCACATTCCAGGTTTTTGCCTTCTTGTAGCGATGGCTCCAACCTTCGATTTGTCGTTGCGTGTATCCTGCTCCTTTGCCTAAATGCCCCAGGTCCGCTGCTTTGTAGTCCACTTTGTGCAATTCAATCATACAGTCCAGAACGTTCTTGCACAGAGTTTGTGTGGTGGCTGCGTCAATATTCAGGCCGCGCGGCAGATTCTTGCGAGGGATAATACCGGTGAGTTTTTCCATGACGTAAAAATCAGTACCGAGCACTCCTTCATCTTCGCAATAGCCCAGCATCTCGGGCACATAGTGATAAACGGGCTTTAACGCTTTTTGCAGGCGATATTCACGCCCCATGTCATGAGCACCTTTGGCCTTAGTGCCCGCCGGTGCACGGCGCAAAATAAGTTCGCGATTGTCATAACTCAAACAATAGGTCCAATTGGATGCACCACCGGAATACTGAGTAACACCGGGCGTACCTTGCAACCCATCGATGTGAGCTTTAAGCCAGGCATCCACTTTAGCGATGTCTAACTCTTCACCAGGACGCACCTTATTGGCTCTATCCAACAAAGACGCCGTCGTTGAGGTTGTGCTATTTGTCATTTCTTTTGCCCTGCAGTACGACGGAATTTTTGTGTGCCTTTGGTCATCATTTTCAGGTAGTAACCGGGTAACAGCCGCTTTAACAAATTAGCCTTGCGCCCATCAGGGTGAGTCAAAATCATAAACTGTTGTTTTTGTACCGCTTTGAACGCTGCGTCTGCTACATCATCGGCACTGATGTTAGAGCGGTCCAACAATTTAGTCACCACGGCTTTCATGGCTGGATTACCACTGCGCACCGACTCATCTAAATTAGTTTTGAAAAAGCCGGGGCAAAGCACACTGACGCCAATGTTGTCGTCAGCCAGTTCCAGGCGCATGGTTTCCGAAAAGCTCACCATGGCGGCTTTACTGGCGGCGTAGGAGCCTAGCAAAGGTACGGTGGTAATGCCCGCCTGAGAGGCCACATTCAAAATGTAGCCCTGACTTTCCTGTAACAAGGGCACAAAGCTTTGCAGCATTCGAACCGCACCAAATACGTTGATGTCCATCACCCACTGCCATTGCTCTATGCTTTCCTCGTGCAATGCGCCTGCGGTGGCGACACCGGCATTGTTAACCACCAGATCTAGCCCACCAAACTGCGCAACAATGGCCTGTTTGGCACTGTCAATATCAGCTTCTAAGGTGATATCGCAATGCTGATAAAAGGCTTTTACACCAATAGCCTGTAATTCCGTCACCACCGATTCGCCGCGTTCCTGATGAATATCGGCAACACAAATATCGGCTCCAGCGTTGGCCCAACGCAGCGCAATGGCCCTTCCCAAACCGGATGCGGCTCCGGTGACTAAAACACGTTTTTGCATGTTAACCCCTACTTATACTTTGCCAATTCCAGACGAGACACCATACCCATATGTACTTCATCAGGACCATCTGCCAGGCGTAAACTGCGAGCCATAACCGAGAAACCATATAACGGCGTATCGCCAGAAACTCCCATTCCACCATGCATTTGTATGGCCATATCCACAACCGTTTGCAACATATTGGGCACCACCACTTTAATAGCTGAGATTTCGGTCATGGCCTTTTTAACGCCCAGATTATCAATTTTCCACGCGGCGTTAAGAGTTAATAGTCGCGCTTGTTCTATCAGCATTCTGGCCTGAGCCACCCGCTCCAGATTCCCCCCCAATTTGATTAGAGGTTTACCAAAAGCTTCGCGACTGGCACCGCGTTTTATCATCAACTCAAGAGAGCGTTCTGCGGCTCCAATGGCGCGCATGCAATGATGGATACGACCCGGTCCCAATCGTCCTTGAGCAATGGCAAAGCCTTTACCCAAGCCCATAATAATATTGGCTTTAGGCACTCGCACATCAGTAAATGACATCTCGCCATGACCATAAGGGGCATCATAGTCACCACAAGCCGTTAACATACGTTCGATTTTTACTCCCGGCGCATCCAGCGGCACCAGCACCATACTGTGCTGGCTGTGCTTTTCAGCGCTGGCATCGGTTAAGCCCATCACGATAGCGATTTTTGCATCCGGATGACCAAGCCCTGTGGTCCACCATTTTCGTCCGTTGACCACTACCTCATCCCCGTCCAGAGTAATACTGGCTTGCATATTAGTGGCATCAGAAGAGGCCACATCCGGTTCCGTCATACCGAACACCGAGCGGATCTCACCGGCCAACAATGGCGTTAACCATTGGTCTTTTTGTGCTTCGCTACCAAAGTGATAGAGCACTTCCATATTGCCGGTATCAGGCGCATTGCAGTTAAAAATCTCAGCACCGAATAAACACTTGCCCATCTCTTCTGCCAGCGGAGCATAATCAACACAGCTCAGCCCCTGCCCCAATTCTGCATCAGGCAAAAACAAATTCCACAGACCTTGTTCTTTGGCTTTTTGTTTGAGGGCCTTGATCTGACCCGGCACTTGCCAGCGTGTCCAATCCCCGTGGCCATTAATTTCATGGTTTTCACGCATAATTTGCGCTTCCACTGGAAAGATATGCTCCTGCATAAAAGCACGCACACGTTCTAAATACTGCTGACAAAGTTCACTGTGTTCAAAGTTCATGATGATTACCCGATTAAGCATTTGATAAAGCCAGTGTATACAGCCAAAACAATTGAATGAAGTGAATATTTTTAAGTTTATACTATGAATATCATTCACAGTCATTATACTCCATTTAAACTAATTCACTTTGGATTTGTATGTCAGATAAACGCATTCAGAAGCTAGACCTTAATCTTCTGCGCATCTTTGAAGCCATGTATTTTGAGCGCAATATGACCCGTACGGCAGAAACCTTATATCTGACTCCTTCTGCGGTAAGCCATGCCATGAAGCGCTTGCGTGATGCTTTGCAAGATCCCTTATTTGAGCGCCAGGGCAGTAAAATGGAGCCCACTTCGGCCTGCCTGAGAATCGCCCCGCAAATACTGGAAAACTTAAACAGCTTGCGAAAATCACTGCAACAGTTCAGTGCCTTTGACCCCAAGAAAGCTGAGCAACAGTTTACTTTGGCAGTGCACGATGCACTTGAGCCATTATACGTTCCTGCCCTGTTTCGGTTATTGGCTCAAACCTCAGAGGGCTTGGGGTTGTCTTGTATCAAGCTGGAGCGACAGCAACTACAGCGCCAACTTGGCAGTGGCCAGGCAGACCTGGCGATAGATGTGGCCATGCCACTGCAACGCCCAATTAACCATTGTAGACTGGCGTCAGACCGCTTTGTGATTTTGATGAAAAAAGACAGTCAATTTGATGGGCAGCTAACACGCCGAGATTACACTGAGGCTCGACACCTGACGGTATCAAATCGCCCTACCGGACGGGTAATTGAAGATATCACCCTGCAACAGCAAAGTATCAATCGTAAAATAGCCATCCGCTGCCAGAGCTATCACACCGCAAAGGCGATTTTGAAAGATCAGGATTTTTTATTAACCGTACCGGAACTCATCGGGCGCTCGTTGCTAGACGAAGAACTGCAAATTCAGGCCATGCCCTTTGATGTACCCAACATTGACATACATCTTTACTGGCACGAAAACGCGGCAAACGACAGCGCCATAAACTGGTTGAAAGATAAAATAATCGGATTGAGTCAATAAAAAAGGGCACAACCTAAGTTATACCCTTTCAATTCAATAATTGATGAAAGCGACTTAGCTGAAATACGTCGCTAAATCATCACTGCCACCAATGTGTTTACCGTCAATAAACACCTGCGGTACTGTTTCGCGGCCTGAAATGGCTTTCAAAGAAGTCAAAGAGGCGTTCTGACCTAGCACGATTTCTTCGTAACTGAAGCCTTTTTCGGTTAATAACGCTTTTGCCTTTGCACAATAAGGGCAGCCGGGTTTAGTGATGATGGACACCGGCTGTGATACCGCCGCTTCAGGATTAATATGATTCAGCATGGTATCAGCATCTGATACTTCAAACGGGTCGCCCGGTACATTTGGCTCAATAAACATCTTTTCAACAACGCCGTCTTTAACCAGCATCGAGTAACGCCAGCTGCGCTTTCCAAAACCCAAGTCAGCTTTGTCCACCAACATTCCCATGCCGTCGGTAAACTCACCGTTGCCGTCTGGGATCAAGGTTACGTTGTCAGATTCCTGATCCTTGGCCCAGGCATTCATAACGAACGTATCGTTTACCGACAGACAAACGATTTCATCAACACCATTAGCTTTAAACGTCTCAGCTAACTCGTTGTAGCGCGGTAAGTGAGTAGATGAACAAGTTGGCGTAAACGCGCCAGGCAGTGAAAATACCACGACGGTTTTGCCACTGAAAATATCATCACTATTGCGTTCAACCCATTCGTCGTTTTGACGCATTTTAAAAGTAACTTGTGGTACCTTTTGACCTTCTCTATTCTCTAACATGAAGTGCTCCTTTGATTTGTAAGAAAAACAACGCACTGGTTTGCGTCTCAACTGGATACAATAATAGCCCCTTAGTGATTTTATTCCAGTGATTAGAATCTATCAAATCAATCGATTTTAACCATTAAAAATAAGGATGTGAATATGACTGCGCTGGTGATTGGTTGTGATGAGTTTCTGGGAGCAGAGTTAACCCAACAACTCCTGTTTGCGGGGGAAACTGTTACAGGCCTGTCTTTGTTTCCATGGGAGCAAAGTGAAAAACGTACAGCTCGGCTGCAAACCATTGAGCAAAACACCAATGCCAGACACTTTATCTATGTGGGTAACTTAGGGAATTTGAGTGATGATATCGAAACCCGGCTTGCCAGAGTACAGAAAGTTTACTTCTTGCCAGAGTTTAATGCTGAGATTGAGCATCAAGAATTTATCTTACATCTGACACTAAAGGTATTAAACCTGTGCGACATGATCCGCCCGGCTCATCTGGTATTTGGTTCTCACTACTGTATTTACCGCCCTTCAAGTGAACCAATTTGTGCAGACCAAACAGGCACAGATCATCCGGAAAACATTTCTGCGGCCATTGTAAAAGCGATTGAGTCATTATTGCATGGTTTTTGCGCGCAAAAGCAGTTACCCACCACAGTGATGCGCATATTTGAATTGTATGGTACTGATGCATCAGAGATGAATCTGGTACAACAACTCAAAAACAAAATAGAGGCTGGCGAGTCTTGTAATCTTAAGGAGCTACAAAACCATCAGCTGGATTATGTGTTTGTGAAAGATGCAGCCAAAATACTAACCAGAGCAATGGAGCACAACGCTCGCCCATCAAAAAGTTGGCACCCCCAATCAGGCTTATTGAGCTCCAGCTTTTCCCCTTGGCATATTTACGATTTGGGCACCGGTCAAGGGACCTCAATGAGGACATTGATAACCATGATCGCCCAAACCCTGAGGCAACCTGAACAAACCATCAACCATTACAGCCATCAAAATAACGGCTGGGTAGCTGACACGGCCCCACTAAAAATGCATATGGGCTTGCAGGCTCGCACTCTACTTGCAAAAGGATTAGCCCAACTTTAGCGCTCTTTGATGCGATTGATAATATGGGTGGTAGACACACCATCTTCAAAATTGAGCACTTGGACCTCACCGCCATTGGCGATAACCTGTTTGCCACCAGCAATATCTTCCGGACGATAATCGCCTCCCTTCACCAAAACATCAGGTAATAATTCACTGATCAAGCGCTCCGGTGTCTCTTCGGTAAACTCCACCACCCAATCTGTTGACGCCAATGCCGCCAACACCGACATGCGGCGTTCGACGTTATTCACGGGGCGCCCTTCACCTTTTAACTGTTTTACCGAGGCATCGCTATTAACCGCAACAATCAATCGGTCACCCAAGGCTGCGGCATTTTCTAGATAAGACACATGGCCGGCGTGCAATATGTCAAAGCAGCCGTTAGTCATCACCAGCCGTTCTCCTCGGCTTTTTGCTTCTTGCACAACTATCTTTAACTGAGCTTGTGACATGACTCCAGTACCAACGGCCTGGTCTTTGCGCACCGCTTGCCTGAGCTCTTCCACATTAACCGTAGATGTACCGAGTTTAGCCACAACGACTCCCGCCGCCGCGTTGGCCAGAATACAGGCATCTCTGGCACTGCAGCCTACCCCTAAGGCTGCTGCCAACGTTGCTACCACTGTATCTCCGGCACCGGTAACATCATACACCTCATGGGCTTTGGCAGGCAGATGGAACTCGGTTTTGCCTCGCTCGATGAGCGTCATACCCTGCTCAGAGCGGGTCACTAATAAGGCTTGTAACTGTAAATCCTCAATGAGCTTTTGACCGCGCTCGATGATCTCTTGCTCCGACTGACATTCACCCACGATAGCCTGAAATTCTGACATATTTGGAGTTAATAAAGTTGCACCGCGATACTTGCCAAAATCGCTGCCTTTTGGATCAACAATAACAGGTTTATTGGCTTTTCTAGCTGCCTGAATTAATTGCTGTGGATCACTCAAGCAACCTTTAGCATAATCGGACAACACCACTGCGCTGCAGGCCTGCAAACGCTCTTCGAAAGCGGCGTGCAATGCCGATTTATCCACCTCGTGAAAGCTCTTTTCAAAATCCAATCGAATTAGTTGTTGATTGCGACTGAGCACTCGCAATTTGGTAATGGTATCTTTGCCATCGATAGCCTGAAAACAACAATCTACCCCCACTGAATGCAACGCAGTTCTCAGTGTTTCATTGGCCTCATCATTACCGCATAAGCCTAACAAAGCGGTGTGCGCTCCCAATGCAGCCATATTCAATGCTACGTTTGCTGCACCACCGGGACGCTCTTCAATGCCATCGATTCTGACAACTGGCACCGGGGCTTCTGGGGAAATTCGACTGGTTGGCCCCACCCAATATCGGTCTAACATCAGGTCGCCAAGAATTAAGATAGATGAGTGACTAAAATCTGGAATTTGCATCAATGAACTTACAATTAACTGAAAAACGCCTGTAGTTTAGTGGATTAGCACACTAATACCAATGGTTGGCGTTTAAGAAGCTGTGCTTTGCAGGTAGTTTTTATTTGGTTGAGAAATGTCATCCAATAATGATTTATTACCGCGATAGGTGTGTTTAAGTGTTTTTTGCACCCATAAAGGCAAATCAGCGCTGAGTTGATAACAATGAAACAACTCCTTTTGACGAAAAACCACCAGCTGGTTTTTACTCAGTAGTGCCATGTGGCGACGTATTTGGTTATCAGTGCTATACAGTACTCGGGCAATTTCCGTGCTACACAATTCCCCTTCTTGCCAAAGTAACAACACAATCCTCAACCGAATTGGATCGGCCAGGCATCGGAATAACTGTTCAGTTTTCATAACCCTGAAAAACTTAATGACATTTAGACAAGAATTTTGACCAGGAAATATTAATGCTGCATGACAATTTAAAGACAATTTATGACAAACAGATACGCAGAGATAACAAAAGCTTTTAACTAATCAAGCCCAATAAAATAAGTGCTATGCCAACACTCATTGAAAGTTCAATACTGGCAACACCAATATTGTGCTGCTGATCTATCTCTTGCACCAAATTCACGTTGGACAAAATAAATAGTCGCGCAACGGTAACCAACGCGGTCAATATCAGCGTCATAGATAAGCCGACAATTAACCAGCCTGTTAAGTTGCTGACATAGCCAGAGGGGTTATACACCAAGAGGGTACTGGCAACCGTCACCGCTAAAGCCGTCCCAAGTAAATGCCCTGAGTGCTGGATGGCAAGCGCCAGTTGTCCTTTGGTTAAGGATGCTTGTAGTGAGCCACTGCGGTTATTCTCTCGAAAGCGCCGCTCGTAAATACGGGTCATGGCCAGCAAAATAGTTTGTGACACCAAAAAGCCGGAGAAAATAGCGATAAAGGCATCCACATCAAAGCCACTCACCCAAACTAATACACTTTTGATAATAATTGCAGTGGCAATCGAACTGGAGGCATCTACCAAAGCGATTGAGGTATTGCGATCCTTGATGTGAAAATCTTTGTCCAGTCGGTTAAGAACTATTTTATCGTGGGCATAGCGACCTATTTTGATCAATAAAATCCCCACGGTGCCAAACACTAACATGGTAACAATAGAGCTTTCGATATTGCCCTTGCTGGAGGTTTCTACAGCACCGGACAATACTATCGCCAATGCCATCATGCGCCCAGCAACACTGATACCATAGGCGTAATTGTCATGGTTAGCTCGGCCTCTGTTGTCGGTGCCTGCTTTTAATAACCGTCCAGAAATCCAGCGTAACATGGTGAGCAGTAAAATAGCGATGACCATATCGGCCACGAGAAACATCCACAAGTCTGGGGATACCGGGATCAGATTAACCAATGCAGACATAAAACATCGCTTACTTTCGCAATTTTAACTAAAGTTATAGTACATTAAGCTACATGAAATCAAAGCTTTATCTATCCTTGCTATGAGTAATCCGATCACTCACCTATTACCGGGCCAACTCCATAAAATAGGCCAGGCGCATGTTGAAATGCTCATTGAGCAACATGGAGACCAAGTCTGGCAAAACTTGTCAGATTCTTGTCAAAAGAAACTCCATTGTGCTTTCTCCCTGAGCGACTTTGTCGCACGGCAACTGCTCCATCATCCACAGTGGATTGAGGCCTGCGTCGATGCGGATTTATCGGTCAATTTCTATGAGGAACTAGCAGAACAGCTCAAAGATGTGACAGATGAAGCCTCATTCCATAGAGCACTGCGTCATTTTCGCCATAAAGCAATGGTAAGTATCGCCTTAGCCGATGTATTGAATTTACAGTCGATCGAAAGCTCACTTAACCAGGTGTCTCGCCTTGCAGATGCGTTGATCATGCAAGCTTATCAATGGTTGTATCGTCAGTTTTGCACAAAGTACGCTACTCCGATGGTCAATGGTAAAGCGCTGCCAATGTTGATTATTGGCATGGGAAAGTTAGGTGGCAAAGAGCTCAACTTTTCTTCCGATATTGATTTGATATTTTCCTACCCGGAAAATGGCGAACTGCACTATCGCAACAAAAGTATGGAGTTCCAGCAATTTTTTACCAAGCTGGCACAAAAACTTATCGCCGCATTGCACCAAACCAGCGTTGATGGTCAAGTTTTCCGGGTGGATATGCGCCTCAGGCCCTTCGGTGAAAGCGGCCCGCTGGTAGCGAGCTTCGGCGCACTGGAAACCTATTACGAGCAACAAGGGCGGGAGTGGGAACGTTATGCCATGGTAAAAGGCAGAGTGTTAAACCCCCGCAGTGAATTCAGCGAAGAATTGCAAACCATCCTGCGGCCGTTTGTTTATCGTCGCTATATTGACTTTAGTGTGCTGGAATCTTTGCGCAAGATGAAACAGCTAATACGCCAGGAAGTACGCAGGCGCAATCTTACCGCCAACATTAAATTGGGCAGTGGCGGCATTCGCGAAATTGAATTTATCGTGCAAAGCATTCAGCTTACTCGCGGTGGTAGAGAGCCAGCGCTGCAGGAAAGGCATCTGCTATCCCTGCTAAACACCTTCCAAATGCAGCAAACTTTGCCACTTCAAGATGTTGAGATACTGCAATCCGCCTATTTATTCCTGCGCAAATTAGAGCACTGCCTGCAACAGTTTGACGACCAACAGACTCAAGAACTACCAGATGATGAATTGAGCCGAGCCAGATTAGCCTGGATTATGGGATGTGAGAACTGGACAGCCTTGGTCACTCAAATTAATCACATTATGGCGAGTGTAGCTGAGCAGTTCGATGCGCAAATAGGCGAAAGTCCAGAAGACGAAGAAGAACAACAAACACCATTAAACGATTTGTGGCACCTGGACCTGGCGCAAGATGAAGCTCTGCAGCTTCTGTCTGAATTAGGTGATCTCGCCGAAACTGAAAAACTCTATCAGCAAATAATCTTTTACAAACAAGAGTTCTTAAAAAAACCCATTGGGGCACGTGGCCGAGAATCACTGGATCTGTTGATGCCCAGGTTGCTAAACGCTTGCCTGAAACACTGCTGCCACTCAGACACAGACAATGCCATCCTCATTGATCGGGTATTACAAATTATCAGCGCAATCCTGAAACGAACCGCGTACCTGGAGCTGTTGTTAGAGAACGAAGGCGCCATGATGCAACTTATTCGTCTCAGCAGTCAAAGCGAATGGGTTGCGGAACAACTGCATCGCTTTCCGTTATTACTGGATGAACTTCTTAACCCTCAAGCCCTGTACAACCCCACTCCACTAGCCCAATATCCGGATTTGTTGCGCCAGTCGCTGTTGCGCATTCCAGAGGAAGACCTCGAGCAACAAATGGAAGCCTTGCGTCAATTCAAGTTGAGTCACCAATTGCGCATCGCTGCTGCTGATTTGCAAGACACTTTACCGGTAATGAAAGTCAGTGATCACCTTACTTGCTTGGCTGAAACCATCATCGCCGAGGTGCTGAATTCAGCCTGGCATCAGATGACCGAGAAATATGGCTATCCAGATTGTGCCAATGATGACCACAGACGTTTTCTGGTGGTGGGTTACGGCAAATTGGGTGGCATTGAATTAGGCTATAGCTCAGACTTGGACCTGGTTTTTCTGCACGATTGCAATAGCACGCTAGACACCAGTGGCCCCAAACAAATCGATTCTCGCCAATTTTATGCCAAATTAGCACAGCGCATTATGCACCTGTTCAACACGAAAACAGCGTCTGGCGAATTATATGAAGTGGACATGCGTTTGCGGCCATCAGGTAATTCAGGCTTGTTAGTTTCCAATATCGAGAGTTTTCTGCAATACCAATTAGAAGAAGCCTGGACCTGGGAACATCAAGCACTGGTGCGCAGCAGAGCAATAGCAGGAGATGAGACATTAAAGTCGCGCTTCAATGACATCAGGCGGCAAATATTACGCCTGCCCAGAGAAGAGCCTGAATTACTGAAGGATGTAGTGCAAATGCGCCACAAGATGCGGGAACACCTTGATAAAAGTTCCGCCCAACTGGTGGACATTAAACAAGGCCAGGGCACCATTGCCGATATCGAATTCCTGACCCAATATTGGACCTTATTACACGCCAGTCGGTTCGAGCAAATAGCGGTTTGGTCAGACAACGTGCGTATTATCGAATCTTTGAACAGTTGTGAAGTTATAGACAAAAGCTGGTGTCAGAAGCTGACAAACGCTTATCTTGCGCTGCGCAACCTTGCACACCAAAAGGCTCTTGAAGGCAGGGAAAACTTGCTCACGGCTGATCAGTTGAAGGAGCACAGGCTAAATGTCATCAACATCTGGAACAAGGTGTTTGAAGAACAATAAACAATATACTAAGCGCGGTATTAACTAGGCCGCGCTACCGTACAGTTATCTTGTAAAAATGGGGTATTTTCATCGGTGATGACAAGTGAGCGCTGCTTAGGGCAAACGTACGCTATTACCTGGCCACTAAAGTTGCTGTCTACCGCTTTGGCTATCTGATACAGCGAGCCCACCAGTGTATCTTCCATTTGGAACTGATTTTTCACGATAAAATCCTGGTCGAGCTCCCAGATAACCTGCATCCCTTCACTTTGAGCATAGTTGGTGATGGCTTCGCGAAGCGTTTTGCCCGCAGAAAAAGTACGATATCTGTGCTCACCCACCCAGCGCCCCTCTACGGGTGCACTCTGCTGAGCAGCCATTTTATTTAAACGATTTTGCAGTGACTCGGACTCTTTATTGAGTTCCACCACAAAATCCCCTTGGTCTTCCTCATAAGGCTTGCTTTGCGACATGCGATGCTGCGCATAAAAGTCGCTCAAACTGTTGTTGATATTTTTCTTTTCTGCATGTTTAGCCTGCTCGGCCTTTTCGTTCTGATTGTTAATCAACAACGCAGCACCGATTATTAGTACAATGGCAAAAGCAAATTGCTTTGCCCAAAACATTGCCGGTGAAAAGTTCTTCTTCTTCGCCATGACAGTGAAAACCCAAAAATCCCGCTCAATTTATAATCATTTCTGAGGTAATATACCAGAGTTTTGCTTTAATATCGGTAAATTGTTCACAAATTAAAACATACTTTACAGCACTATTTTAAGAGTAGAGCGATGGCGTCTTGGGATCAGGCCTCGTTTTGAAGCGTTTGTGCATCCATAAATACTGCTCCGGTGCCAGCATTACCATTTCTTCCACTCGCTTGTTTATCCTTGCAACATCAGCCTCATCGTCACCTGACGGAAAATTCTCCAATCCGGGCCATATTTTTATCTTGTAACCTTCCTTTGAAGATATGGATTGAATAAACACCGATTCACAATCACTGTTATTGAGAAATAGCATTGAACCCAGCGTCGTTGAAGTATCTGGTACATTAAAAAACGGTACAAATACCGTCTTGTTGCGACCGTAGTCTTGGTCCGGTAAATACAAACTCAACTCACCTTCATCAAGGGCCTGAAACATCCCTTTCACATCACGCTTATGGATCATGTATTTGTTGGAACGGGCTCGCCCATGATATTGCAAATACTCCATTAAATCATTGTCGTGTTTGCGGTAAAACGCCACACAGGGTTGATAAAAACCGAGTCCACGGCAAGCAAACTCAAGGCTCAAACAGTGGATTGCCATACCAAATACCCCTTTCCCTTTTGCTTTTATCGCCTCAACATGTTCGAATCCTTCCACAGTGAGCAGCTTTTTAACTCGCCAGTCCGGCCACCACCAACCCATGACAGTTTCCAGAATCGCCATGCCTGACGCCGTGATGTTGTCCTTTAACAATCTTTCCTGACGCGCCTTGTCCCAATCAGGAAAGCACAACTCAATATTTCGTCTGGCGATAGCGATGCGCTTTTTGCCAAATAGTGCGAGTAGCTTACCTAACCCGGCACCAATTTTCCTGACCAAGGGGTAAGGTAAACAAGTAAGCATATACAAAAGACAGAACCCAAACCAAATAGGCCAAAACTTCGGTGCTAAAAAACGCCATTCAAACTTGGGGGCTTCGATGATTTTCAATACATGTTGCTCATTTTTATTATTTCGCAGTGATCTTACTGCAGAACACATCGTAGCCCAAGTATTCCAACCAAATTATGGGATCTGACCAGTGAGGTTTGCGTGATAACCGTTTAGATAATAAAGTATGTAGTAACTTCCTGATTTCTTTTTACGAGACAATAAGCTTGAGCAACTCCACAAATAGGAGCGAGGCAGCATTTCGCGCCATGGTAGACCTCGCAGCAGCCGGGATAATGGAACTCTCCTCGGAAGGGGACGTGCTCTACGCAAACAAAGCCTGTCAACGCTTGTTCGGCTATTCCCTTGAGGAACTCACTGAGCTTAACCTGGTTGAATTGATACCGGGTAACTTCCTGCAAGCAGGGGATCCTCTGTATCAGGACTTTATGCAGAACTATAGCGCAGATCGCATTTTTGAAAGCGCCAGTCTGACTGCATTTCGCAAAGACGGCGAAGTATTCTTTGCCGCAATTGGGGTCAGTGAAGTCAGTGATTCAGGCAATATCATTATCACCATCAATGAATCCGCACGCCTCAAGTCTGCAGAACAAAACCTGGTGGAGTTGAATAAAAAATTCATGGTTGCCACCGAGGCCGCCGGTATTGGTATCTGGGAATTTGATTTTGAAACGGGAGAGTTACAATGGGACGAGCAAATGCATCGTCTCTATGGAGTTTTGGAGAGAGACTTTAAAGGCACTTACGAAGAATGGGTTTCCAGATTACATCCCGATGATCTAGGCCCCACCGAAGCTATGTTCAACTACAGTGTCGAGCAACAAACCAAATTTGATACCAGCTTTCGTATTACTACCCCCACGGGCGAAGAAAAGTATTTAAAAGCCTATGGTCATGTGATTTATGATGAGAAGAACACACCGCTGCAGGCAATCGGCGTTAATTACGATTTAACGGATCGCTACACGGCGCAAAAACGCCTGATTGAGAGCACCGAAGAAAACGCCATGTTGGCCAAGTTAGCTCAGGAAACCGATAACGCCGTTATTCTCACAGACGCTCATCAAAACATTACCTGGGTAAATCGCAGCTTTGAGAAAATCTCGGGTTACAGTTACGAGGAAGTCATAGGTAAAAAGCCCGGCGTGTTCCTGCAAGGTGACAGATCAGATAAAAAAGTGGTTGAACGCATGAGCAGTGCGGTGCGCAACGGCCACGGTTTTAACGAAGAACTTATTAACTATCACAAAGACGGCAACCCCTATTGGTTGCGCATTAACTGCCAGCCGTTATATGGCGATGGCAAACTCACCGGTTTTATGGCCCTGGAAACCGACATTACTGAGCAAAAAGAAGCCGAGATTAAGATCACTAACCTTAACCGCCTGCAAAAAGCCGTGCTAGACAGTGCGAATTTAATGTTGATATCTACTGACATAGATTTCAACATCAAAACCTTCAATCGCTGTGCGCAAGAGTTACTGGAATACGATGAAGCTGAAGCGGTGGGTAAATTAAACCTGGCAGATTTTTTTGATCCTCAAGATCTAATGTACGGTGCCCAAAAGCTTGGCAGAAATCTCGACTCTGTATTCGAGCCTGATATCACTTCGTTTTTGAACAAAGCCAAACAAACTGGCAGTGCTGAACAAGAATGGCAATTGCTCACCAAGCGCCAGAGGGCATTTCCCGCGATGTTGTCCATTACCCCAATAGAAGATGATTCTGACAATGTCGAAGGCTATCTAGCCATCGCGCGTGACATTTCCCAATTAAAACTCATGGAAGCGGAAAAGCAGCGCAACCAAGACTTGATGGAAACCACGGGTACCATGGCAAAACTGGGGGGGCTGGGAACTCAATCTCAAAACCAACGAGCTATACTGGTCCAAAGAAGTGTATCGCATTCACGAGATCCCAGTTGGGCAAAAAATCGATCTCAGCGACGCTATTTATTATTACGCGCCCGAAGCCAGACCTATTATTCAACGTGCCATCGAAGACGCTATTGCCGATGGTAAATCCTGGGATTTACAACTGCCATTTATCACAGCGCGCAATCGCCGTATTTGGGTAAGAGCCGTTGGCTTTGTAGAGTACGTGCACGGAGAACCTTTGCTGCTGCGCGGTGCATTTCAAGATATTACTCAGCTCAAACGCGCTGAAGAAAAAGCCAAGGAAGCCAGCCGCACCAAGAGCGACTTTTTGACTAACATGAGTCACGAAATTCGTACCCCCATAAATGGCATTCTGGGTATGAATGATTTGTTGCTGAAAACCAACCTGGATGAAAAACAACGGCATTATGTCAGTCTGGCGCAATCATCAGGGCAATCTCTGCTGCATTTGATAAATGACATTTTAGACTTCTCTAAAATAGAAGCCGGTAAACTTGAATTAGAAGAAATTCCTTTTGATATCTACCAGTTGGTGGGAGAGCTGGCAGATACCTTTGCCTTACGAGCCCAGGAAAAAAATCTCGAACTCATCTGTATCGTTGCTGACAACGTACCGCAATTTATTCGCTCTGATCCCAGCCGGATAAGACAAATTATCAATAATCTTTGCAGCAATGCACTTAAATTTACGGAATCAGGAGAAATCGTACTCAAGGTATCGGAAACCGGCTTGAATAAGCTGCACTTTGAGATTATCGATTCAGGAATAGGTATACCTGAAGAGAAGCTCAACAACCTGTTTAATAAGTTTGTACAAGTTGATGCCTCCACCACGCGCAAGTTTGGGGGCACCGGCCTGGGTTTAGCGATATCAAAACAGCTTGCTGAAATGATGGGCGGCGCCATTGGTGTCAGTAGTCAGTTGAATGAAGGCTCTAATTTCTGGTTTAACATTCGCTATGGAGAGGCGCTAGAAGAAACGCCAGACTCCGCTTTAATCCCACAACTTTCGGGTAAATCAGTGCTATTGGTAGAAGATAACCCTACGGCGCAGAACTGGTTTTCCTCCATCGTGGCAAAAACAGAAGGCAGCTTGCTTACCGCAGAAAATGCTCCCACAGCTATAAAGTTATTAAGACAACAGGCTCAGGACAACGCCCCTATCGATGTGGTTTACATCGATAAACAACTACCTGGCATGCAAGGTCACCAACTAGCAAAAGCGATCCGCAGCGATAAAAACTTACCGCAACCCAAGATCGCAATGCTGGTAGCTGTCGGTGATAACCTGCCCAACGAAGAGTTAGAGGCACTGAATATCACTCATCAATTTCACAAACCGGTTAAACGCCCTACCCTGCTTCAGTCTCTGGCCATATTATTTGATCAGGTTTCAGAGCATGATGAGCGTGCCGATACGATTACCGAAAATGTAGAAACAAAAACGTCAGGCGAATTGCGCATCTTGTTGGTAGAAGACAACTATATTAACCAACAAGTAGCTGTAGAAATGCTCAAAAACCTTGGCTACATGGTGGATGTAGCAGAAAATGGTGAAGAGGCTTTGCAAACCCTCAATACCGCGATTGAACCCTATGATGTGATCTTAATGGACTGTCAGATGCCGGTAATGGATGGCTATGAAACCAGTCGAGCCATTCGCATTTCCAATTCTGACAACTACAGAAATGACATTCCCATCATCGCGTTAACAGCCCATGCCATGACTGGCGATGCGGAAAAATGTCTGGAAGCTGGAATGAATGGTTATCTTACTAAACCCATATCGAACCAGGCGCTGCAGGATGAATTGGCGAAATGGCTCACAAACTGATGTGAAATAATCAGCCGCAAGCCGGGTGAACTCCACAGAACGGGTTCTCAGACTTCAGAGCGTTGTCTCTGGTGCGCCGCAGCTAATACTGTTGCTGGATATTGTTTAGCTTTTTATAAAACTGTTCGAATTGTTCCTGGCTTTCGTAGTCAAAATAATACTGATTGTGAAAGCCAAAACTCAGTGAGACTAAGGCATCACTTAAATACAGTGTGTAACCATCAAAATCGGTAGACGCCTTTACCCCGTCCAGAAGATATCCTTCATCAGCCTGCTGGCCGTTCTGGCGTATTTTGTCGAACACCGCGAGTATTAACTTACTATCAACTTCGTTTTTCATTGTGATACCAATTCCATCTCTTAAAAATTGTACCGATACCCCAGTTGTACCGAGTTAATCTGAATATCGTTGTTGCCGCGTATGTGTTCCACCTGTAATCGAATTTGCGCTCGGTAACCGACAAAAAAGTCAAAGCCCGCACCAACAATACCCGCGATAGCGGTATCGTCGTAATCACACTGAGTTACCGAGCCATCTGAGACCGCCAATACTCGCGGTTCAGCATCATCACAGCCCTGCTCACCATCGTATTGATTACTGGTTTCGTAAGTCATTGCCATGACACCTAACTTGTAAAACAACTCGCCACTTTGTCCGGTAGCTTTACCCAAAAATGATAAATACAGCCCAGAAGCATCGACACCAGAATCAAGCTGTAGTTCATTAGTACTCAATGGCTCCACGGGTGGTTCAAAATCAGCAGCAATTAACTTGTAGCCAACTTCGGCATACCACTGAGGATGAATCTCAGTACCAAATGCCAGTGACAATCCCGGTTCAGAAGCACTGCTATCCGCTACCGAGACATCGTTGAACTCTGGCGCCAGTAACAGATAGTTTTTTTCCAACAGATTTGCATAGCTACTCGAGTGAAATGCGCACATCAGCCCTGCAAGTACTATTAGTGTGGTTCGAAGCTTCATTCTATTTCCGAAATCTTTATGCAATTATTAATACTCTAGTGGTTTGCGATAGGTTCTGTCCAGCATCGCAGTGGGAACATTAATTCTATCTGCCCAGCCAGTACAATATTTGCTACTATCGAAAGTTAATCTGATTTAGCACAGCAAGACAATAAATAAAAATGGCGCAACTGTACTTTTACTATTCCGCAATGAATGCGGGCAAATCCACAACTCTTTTACAATCAGCCTACAACTACAAAGAACGTGGTATGTACGTGGAAATCTTTACCGCAGCCCTGGATGACCGCTACGGCATAGGAAAAATTACCTCTCGCATAGGTTTACAATCAGATGCGCAATTATTCAGAGCTGATACTGACCTGTGGCAAACGATAAATAACAGGCAGCAAAACAAAAAAATTGATTGTTTATTATTTGATGAAGCGCAGTTTTTGAATAAACAACAAGTGAAAGACCTGACACGCGTTGTGGATGAACTGAAGATCCCAGTTCTGGCCTATGGTTTGCGCACTGATTTTTTAGGCGAAACCTTTGAAGGTTCCCATTATTTGATGGCCTGGGCAGATAAGTTAGAAGAACTAAAAACCGTTTGTTATTGCGGGCGTAAAGCTAACTTTGTGGTGAGAAGAGATGAAAATGGCACACCTGTGACGCAAGGTGAGCAGGTTCAGGTGGGCGGCAACGACAGTTATGAATCTCTGTGTAGAAAACACTTCAGCGAACTTGTTTGGACAGCTGACAACTGTACTCAATAAGCTCAGGGTAAAAGTCTAAAAAAAGCAGATTGTACGAAGCTCGATTGGCTTGCAAAAATGCGTAGCTATCTCGGGCAAACACAATGCGATTCCCGAGACGCTGTTCAACAGTGTAAAAGGCTCTTAAACAAGTTTGCTCTTGCTCATATTGGGCTAACCATCGGTCACGCAATAGACTTTGTTTAACGCGATTAAAGCGCTCATCAGGCAGGTCTGTTTGCGCCAACTGCTGATAAAAATCCTGTAAAACGGTGTTAATTATATACGGAGGAAAACGCTCATTATTTAACAGCAAGAGGTGATCGAACCAGATATCCAGGCAAATCCCCGCGGTTCGCCGCAATTTGGCAGGAAAGCCTTGTTTTGCCAATCGAACTTTGTCATGCCTGTCAGTGAAAGAGTCTACCTTGCGATGAATTTTAATGCCCTGCTGAATAGGCTCAGGTAAATCGCTTAGTACGCTGCCTCGCACAAAATCTCCGGCAAAATTGCCCACCAATGAAGTTTCGGTAATGGATGCCAGGTGGATATGCGCCAGATAATTCATAGGTAATATAAATTTACAAATGCCTACCTGGCACGTATTGTTTTTATTTATCGCTACTACCAGACTGAAAGAAATTGTTTGCCGGGTCAACAGGGAGTCATAAACAAAATGCTTACAACCAAAAAAACATTCACCCTCAGCACTGTCAGTTTATTACTTTGCATAAGCGCCTTATCTGCTGCGGCAAACGCCGACCAAGCTCAGTCTGCAAAGCTAATATCTGAGACTTCCCCAGTATTCCCTTTCGAATACCGCAAAGCTGAAATAGAGGGCTGGGTGCAATTAAGTTACGTGGTAGATGAACAAGGCAAAGTGAAAGACACCCTCATCCACGACTCAACAGGTCATGCCCTTTTTGAGCAATCAGCCTTGCAAGCTGTGCAAAAATGGCAATATCAACCTGCCAATGTAAACGGCACGCCGGTCCCCCAAAGCTTTAATGCCGTCACCCTCAATTTTCGCCTCGACAATAGTAACAACTACGATGATAACCAACGTAGTACTGACGTAAACAAACGCTTTTTGTCCCGCTTCCAAAAAGGCATGAATGCCATCGAAAAAGGCAACCTGAAAGACGCCGCAAAAAAAATAAAACAGTTGCGGGAAAGAGATAAACGCAAATGGATCGAGAGCAGTTACCTATGGGTATTGGAAGGCTATTATTTTGAGAAACAAGGCGATACCGTTAACGCCGCTAAATCCTTTGCCAAAGTGATGCATAATGGCAGTGACGTGCTACCCCGTGCCGTATATGTAGAGGTACTTAAAAAAGCCTTTATCGCCAATATCATGAACAATAACCTCTCAGAGGCAGTGACGGTTTATGAAACTTTTGAAAGCTTTGCTGCTGACCATGAAGCTCTGAAAAATTTAGCGCCTTACTATCAACAAGCCAAAGATTTCTTGAACGGAGAACAACCACTGGAAGTGGTTGGCGTTCTGCCACAAGTTGGGCTGTGGCATCATAAAATCAGTAAATCAGAATTACTGCTCAGCAGTGCCGAAAATCCGTTGGATGCAGTGCATTTAAGATGCGACCATCAACAGGTGGAATACCAAAAGGTAATACAACAATCCATCAACATTGAGCCACATTGGGGACAGTGTGTTGTCTATGTTGAAGGCGTTGCCGGAACCCAATTTCTGGTTACTGAATCCTAGATACGAAAAACACTCGCGCGTACGAACACGCGCGAAGTCATCATCATTGAGGTAGTTTGAATACCGAAGTGGCATCCTGAATACGATGTAAAATACCGGACAGCACGCGTGATGCATCCTCCATTACAGTGGCTTCATGCTGTGATTGATCACTGTGCTTGTTTATTTCGTGCAGTCCATAACTCACATCATTGGCTTCTTGCACCTGCTGCTGTGCCGATTGAGTGATATCATTGTTGAGTTTGCTGATGTTTTCAAAAGCTTGTCCAAGCGATTCCATAAAGGCCTGCGCTTCACGCGTTTGATCGAGACTAATTTGTGCTTTATCACGACCATCAAGCATGGCATTTACCGCGCTGTCAGTGGCACTTTGCAAGTCTGTTATGGTGCGGGAAATTTGTGTTGTCGATTCCTGAGTTTTTGTAGCCAGGCTCCGCACTTCATCGGCAACCACAGCAAAACCACGTCCGTTCTCTCCTGCCCTGGCAGCCTCTATGGCTGCATTGAGCGCCAACAAATTGGTTTGCTCAGCGATACCATTGATAACGTTAACTACGTTGCCAATATCATCGGAATCACGTTTAACCTGTTCTATTATTTCCGTTGCACTGTTGGCAGAATCAAACATGCTTTGACTATTGCGCAGGTTCTCACCAAACATCTCAATCCCCTTTGTCGCTTCCCGAACAGAGTCATTGACGAAATCATTGGCTTCATTCACAGAATCAGAAATCCCTTCGCTACTGGTGAGCATCTTATCCATGTTGCCTTGTAGCGCATTACTCTCTTCCATTTGCTGCTCAAGGGATTCCTTAATCTTGTGAAAAGCGTTAAACAAACTATCGATTAGCTTTGTCAGTTCCTGTAAATCAGACAGTACACCACTCACCACGCCACCCAAATCTCGTTGGATCAGTACGAAACTTTGAGTTAATTTTCCTATCTGATCATGGCCGTCCACTTCGACTTTATGAGTAAAATCTCCTTTGGCGATTTCAGTGGATAAAAAGGTCACTCGATTCAATGGACGAATCAAACGGCGCTCTACAAAATAAACAAAACCGCCAATACTCAATACTGTAGCAAACACGGTCACCAGAATTGTAATAAGCTGAGTATTTTCGGCATTTCGACCGATGTTTTCACGACTTTTAGCTACATCTTTTTCAGCTTGTAACAAAGCTTCTTTCAACAGTTTGGTGGGTGCCCTATCAATGCCCTGTACTGATTTATCAGCAGTATCAATATCTTTGTTACTATCTAAAAATGCACGATAACCTTTTTGGTAAGCCGTCAACATAGGAGGGTAAGCACCGGCAAATTCATCCAAGCTTGCCCAAGAAGGATGACTTTTCGGCATCTCTCGCAATAAACCTTCGTACTGACTTTTAATGGTGTTGCCATGAATTTGGAAACGAGACCAGTACTTGTTAAGTTGCGCCGGATCCTTGCCGCGAATTAAGGTATTTTTCCACTCCTGCACTTGCGTTTTAAAGGTCAGGTTCATTTCAGACAGGGCGAGCATGTGGCGAACATTGTTATTGACGGTAGAGGAATAACCGTCGATAACATGGTTGAGAGAATAAAATCCCCAGGAAACAGACAGCAATATAACCGTCATTGCGGAAACAATAATTAGCAACATTTTGTTGCGGATATTACTGCGAATTAAGTGGAGCATAAAACCTCGCTGCATCATTACGAAGATGAAAAAGTGGATACAGCGACACAGGCTGACACCCTGACAAAATCAAATGCCGCATTGGATATCAGCCTTGTTACAGAAATATGATCAGTTTTAAATTCAGAGTGAATTACTTATTATAAACAATAACTTAATTGAATTATCATAAAATATCTGCTTTATCTTGCTTAAATAATGACTCCAGATCTTTTCGGTTTTGTTTACTGCGTTCAACCGCATCTTGAGCAGAAACGGGATTTTGAATACTGCGCAGCAATATTTCCTCATCGTGATGTTTAAACACCTGCACAAAATAATTCGCTTGTGCGGTGCTGAAACCGTATTCCTGCAAAACGCGAGTCGCTGCATCTAAGCTACTGTCAAACACTTCCCGTACAATATGTGTCACACCGAGCTCATCAAAGTCCGCCACATTCATACGATTGCGCAAACGCGCCACAATACTGATATGGGGATACTGCTCTCTCACGAGCCGGGCAATCTCAAGGGCTTTCTCTTCGTTATCCACCGCAATCAACAGCACGCGAACCTGTTCGATACCGGCACGCTTTAAAATATCCAGACGCGATGCGTCGCCAAAATACACCTTATTGCCGAATTTCTTAACAAACTCAATGTGTTCTGCATCAGTGTCCAGCGCTGTAAAAGGAATATTGTGGGCGCCCAATATACGCCCGGTGATCTGCCCAAACCGACCAAAGCCGGCAATCAATACTTGCGGATGATCGTCCTGGACATCGGATTCATATACGTTGGGACAATTTTTACTGTTAAACCACATACTGTGTAAGATCACTAATGGTGCCGTCATGGCCATTGATATACCGACCACAAGCGTCACCTGGTCCGCTACCATTTGCGGTAACAGCGCACTCGCTGAAGCTTGCGCCATAACAACGAAGGCAAACTCACCGCCCTGAGAAAGCATCAATGCAATGCGCATGGAATCGGTACCAGACTGCTTCGCAAGTTTTAAAATGGTAAATATCACTGCCGTTTTAAGTACCACCAATGCTACAGCACAACCGACGATTGTAAGAGGCTGGGACACCAGTAAACTCAAGTCCAGGTTCATACCAATGGCAATGAAGAACAAACCCAAGAGCAAGCCTTTGAATGGCTCTATTTCTGTCTCAAGCTGATGTTTAAAGCTGGAGTTGGCCAATAGCATACCTGCCACAAACGCCCCCATTCCCATGGAAAGCCCGGAGGCTTGCATACCCACTGCAGTTGCCATCACTATCAATAGCGCGGCGGCCGTCATGACTTCCTCACTACCATAGCGTGCCAGTAGTCCCAAGAAAGGGTTGATCAGATAACGTCCCGCCACCAGCACAATAGCGATGGCCAGCACACTCATCCACCAAGGAGGCGCGGTAGCTGAACCCGAATCAGACAATGCAGCTACCAGCAACAGGATCGGAATAACCGCAAGATCCTGCATCAACAGAACGGAAAAGCCTTGCTGTCCCGGTGGGGTTTTGAGGATGCGGTGCTCGCTCATGAGTTGAATAGCGAAGGCAGTAGATGATAAGGCCACAGCGAGCCCAACTACCAGGGCCACGTTAAAGGAAAATCCAAACAGTAGCATAGCAGCAAATATCAGAAAGGCTGTGATGGCCAGTTGCCCTCCACCGGTAAACATTATCTGATTGCGCATACGCCAGAGCTTTTGTGGCTCCAGTTCAAGCCCGATAACAAAGAGCAGCAAAACCACGCCCAGCTCGGCGAAATGGAGAATGGTATCAGGATCGGAAACCAGATTGAGTACTGAAGGGCCGATGATCAATCCCGCTACCAGATAACCTAAAATCGCCCCCAATTTGAGCCGTTTAAATATCGGTACGGCGATTACTGCCGCTCCCAAAAATACCAAACCTGTTGTTAATGTTGCCATGCTATTTTCACTATTCTTAAATTATCGCCAAGTTAGCAAATGGCCACCGCCAATGCCTAGAGCGTGTTGACCTTTGCTGTTCGAAATTTGTTCTATATATAAGCGATTTAATCGCGGAACAGTCCTACAGGCCTAGTGGTGCTAAGTCAAAGGGCTGTGACAAAGAGTAAAGCGCTTATATGACGAACCCTCCGGGCAGCGCCTGTGTGCAATTTATACCGTGTTGAATGCTTTTGATTTATCCCTACATGGATGTAGGTGATTAGAATAACGCAGGAGCAGTTATCGAGAAACAGTAGACCTTCAAGCATTCGCCTTGTCTAAATTGCACACAGGCTGCTGCAAAATCGTACAGCAAAGATCAACACGCTCCAATGATAAATTTCTATAGGAGTCATCGAAATTTCACGACATTCCAATGCCAAATCCGGGCGCCAATCGCATATTTTCCACATCAATCAGCGTTTCAGGGTTAGCCAAAGCCAGTTGACAGCCCTGCCCTTTTATTCGGTGATCTGCGGAGCAATCCACTTGCCATTGTCTTAGCACGTAACTTGCCAGTGCCGCTCTTACCTTCAGGTTCAGCTCGCCATTCACCATGTTATAGTCCATTTCTACCGCTTGCGTCTGACCGATTTCAGGATGCGGAATCAAATGCAAATCCACCATGGTATTCCACTGTTTATCTTCACTGCTTTGCTCGTAAGGCGCACTCACTTCTTCCAGTTCTGTAATGGTGGTAAAACGCGTGCAGACAAAATCGCGAAACTCTTGATGATGGCGATCAAAGGCGCGAACATGCCAACGATGACCATTATTCACCATTGCATGAGGTACTAACTCCCGTTCTGTTTCGCCTGAAGAAACCGAGACATAACCGCACTTAATAGCTTGTTGATTGGTAATGGCACGCATCAAACCGGCAATAATATCAGGATTTGGATGAATTAAGCGCACCGCGTCCAGGCATACTTCGCTGGATTCCACCAAGGTTGAAATACCGTTACCAAAGCCCTGACAAAGCTGGTGCAAAATAGCCTCCGGATCCTGCTGAAACACCGGTACAAAATCAGCGCAGCGATAATAGCGCTTATCGGTGTGATTCAAGGTTAAATTGCCGGGAGCCAGATCTTTATAGGTGGCAAAATCTCGGGTACTGGCAGCCAGTCCGGTTTTGAAGCGCTCAGTCAGTTCGGCACGCGAGATATGCCCAAAGTATTGCAAACTAAAATCGATGAAAGCCAATCGCTCTCGTGCACCGTGATTTAGTAACTCAAGATTGTTAATGTCGTTTGTCATCCCAATACCCTCAAAAGCAAGATTTGAAACAACACTAACATGCAATCATATTGATGTCATCATTTTGATTTGATCAATATATTATTTCCTGTTTGAGTGATTTTTGCACAAACTTTCTATTGCACTACGCCAAACGCTCTGAACAACTGTAAATGTACCTGCACCAAGGCTTTAATATCCCGCTGATATCCACCACCAATCACAGCGGCGACGGGCACACCGGCTTGCTCACAATAACCCTTTACCAGTCTGTCCCGCTTAAATACACCATGGGTGGAGATATCGAGATGCCCCAAATCGTCATCCTGATGAATGTCGACTCCAGCGTCGTAAATCACCGCATCGGGTTTAAATTGTGAAAAAGCCAGGTGTAAAGCTTCGTCCACCACTTCCAGATAGGCGTCATCAGACATACCTTTAGGTAAAGGAAAATCCATATCAGAGTGCTGTTTTCGATAGGGAAAGTTCTTCTCAGCGTGCAAAGATACGGTAAAGACATTGGCTTGATTTTGCGCGAGCTTTGCCGTGCCATCCCCTTGATGGACATCACAGTCGAAAATTAACACCTTATCGATGCCGGGCTGCTGTAACATCTGCAAAGCCGCCAGATACAAATCATTGAAGATGCAAAACCCGGAACCAAAATTAGCAAACGCATGGTGATAACCGCCGGTTAAGTTCAAAGCAACGCCCTTTTGCAAGGCTAAATCAGCACACAATAGCGTACCACCAACCGCCGTAAGCGTTCTTTGCAGCAACTGTTGCGACCAGGGAAAACCAATACGCCGCATGGCTTTGGCATCTAACTCTCCAGAGGTAATACTATCTACATAGCTGGGTTCATACACTTGCTTTAATGCCTCAATGGCCACAGGTTGAGGCTCTACAAACTGTTGCGCTGGTACCCCACATCGGCGCAACTCATCGTAAATCCCTTGATATTTTTCAATGGGAAAGCGGTGCTTAACAGGGAGATTTAGTTGGCTATATATTGGATGAAAAACCAGTTGACTCATAGGCTGCAGCAAACTCACTAGCGCTTACATACATGAATATTTAATGACATTTTATTACTTACCATTAACCTTCCACTCAAATAATGCTTTACTTCTGATATGGAGTATTTGATAACACAGCCGTAAAGATGAGTAAAATCGGATCCGTTTTTAGCGAGATAGTGCGCATTAAAGATGAACTAAAACTGCAATTACACTTGTTGGAAATGGAATCCAAAGACGAATGGAAGACACTGTGTGATAAATTGCGTCAACTGGAAAAGTCTTTTGAGCAGGATGTTACCCGGCTGAGTGAGCAAATAGGACAAGCTGAAGAAGACTTTTATGTGGGCAATAAGCAAGAAATTCAGCAGTTGCTGAATGACTTTAAAAAACTCAAAAAGCAAACCGACTCCAAATCCTGAAACCGCAAAGTACTTCCAGATTCATAGTCAGGATCCCATTTCCGGGACTGTGTCGCGATTTTGCTGTCCCGAAAATGGGAACTACATCAGTGCCCCACTCTTGAAAATCATATTTTTCTTATAAATATCATAACCTTAAAGGTTTGGCATAAAACCTGTAATTAACTCTCTAGTAAGCCAACATGGCAGCAACTAAAGAGAGTTAAACGTGGACAAAATTCGCAGCAAACCAACTGCTTCATTGAAGAGACGACTATTACCTGCCGTAGCAATCACTTTGGTGGGATTTGTTTCTTATATCGCGTGGTCAATGTCTTCCGAGCACAGCTATTCTGCGCGACTTGCGAATTTGAGTATTGGCAGTGTTGAGCAAGGCGAACTGAGTATTTCAGTGAAAGGTACGGGGCTACTGGTTCCGCAACATGTCCGTTGGGTAGCTGCCAATGTTTCCGGTCGCGTTGATGCTATCTATCGCAAGCCCGGCGCAGAGCTCAAAGCAGGTGATGTGATCCTGCGACTCAGCAATCCAGAGCTGGTACAAGATGTTGAAGAGCTGAAATGGGAGTTAGAGGCCGAGGCGGCTCAGAACCGCGCGCTTGAGGTTGACCTGGCTTCACGCGTATTGGACCAGGAAGCTCAAGTACTGGCGGCGGAAATGGATTACGAAAGTGCCCGCATTAAGCTCGAGGCGGAAAAGAGCTTGTTGGATGAAGGCAATGCCACCGTTTCGAAAATCGATTACCAACGCTCACAGCTGGCAACGCGACAATTTCTCAATCGCTGGAAAATAGAACAACAACGCCTGGAGCAGCTAAAAGAAAATAAAACTGCGCAACTGGCAGCTGCCGCTGCACGCCTGAATCGCTTGCATAAAATTATGACTCGCGCCGAAGAGCAGGTTCAATCACTCACGGTTAAAGCGCCAGATGATGGCGTATTGCAGGCTTTGCCATTAGAGCCCGGCCAACAAGTACTGTTGGGCAACAATATGGCAAAGATTGCCGATCAGGATGCGTTAATTGCGGAGTTATTAATTGCCGAGAGACGTATTCGCGACGTCAGGCCTGGTCAGCTTGTGACTATTGATACCCGACAGTCACAAATAAACGGCACCGTGATCCGGGTAGATCCGGCGGTACTTGACGGTACAGTCCAGGTGGATGTGGCCTTCACCGACGCCTTGCCAGAAGAAGCCAGACCTGACCTTTCCGTAGACGGCACTATTTATACCGCGAAGCTAGCACAAACACTACATGTGGGCAGACCCTACCTTGCACAAAACAGCGGCAGTAGCGCCATTTTTAAGTTGAGCCCTGACCAGCGCAGCGCAGAAAAAATCACAGTACAATTCGGTATCGGCTCCAGTGAACACATTCAGGTGCTATCCGGATTACAGCCCGGCGATCAAATCATTTTGTCTGATAGCAGCCAGTATCAACATTTAAACCAAATCCGTATTCAATAGCAGCAGCCAAAGGAATTAATATTATGAATCATCCACTTATTACACTCAGCAATATCAAAAAAGTCTTCTTTACCGACGAAATAGAAACTCATGCCATCAGTGACTTGTCACTGCGTATCAATCAGGGTGAATATGTTTCTATTTCAGGACCATCCGGGTGCGGTAAATCCACTTTATTGTCGATTTTAGGATTATTGGACACGGCCACCGACGGCCAATACACGCTGAACGAGCAACAAGTGGTTAAACTCACTAAGAATCAAAGAGCCAAAATTCGCAATCGTGAAATCGGTTTTATTTTTCAATCCTTCAATTTGATTTCGGATTTGTCCGTGGCTGAAAACGTGGAGTTGCCATTAACCTATCGCGACGACTTAGACACCAGCACCCGCAAGAAAATGGTTCAGGAAGCACTGGAAAAAGTAGATATGAGTCACAGAGCGAAGCACTTCCCTGCACAACTGTCTGGTGGCCAGCAACAACGAGTAGCGATCGCCCGTGCAATTGCGGGTAGCCCCAGCATTATTCTGGCGGACGAACCCACCGGTAACCTCGACTCCAAAAATGCGGAAATCGTGATGAACCTGTTGGACAACCTGCATCAACAGGGGGCCACCATTTGCATCGTTACTCACGACCCTCGTTCCGCCGAGCAAGCACAACGTCGTATTGAGATGTACGACGGCAAAGTTGTCGATGACAAAATCACGCACTCCAAACAACCCACTGCTGCATAGGTATCACCATGAATTTATTACACGACTTAAAGTATGCTGCTCGATTGATGTTAAAAAACCCGGGGTTTTCCGCACTCACCATTTTAGTGATGACCATTGGATTGAGTATTTGCATGTACAACTACTCCTTTATCCATGGCGTCATGCTCAAAGACTTGCCCTTTGAAAAAGGGGACAGAATGTATGTTATCAATACCGTGCAAAACGGTACGGAATACAATGGCGGTAGTGTCTACGTTGCTGATTACCTGGTGATGAAAGAGCAGCTACAAGGTCTCGAAATGAGTGGCGCTTATTATTACAACAATGTCAATGTCAGCGGTACAGGACGCGCAGTTCGCTACCGTTCCATTGTTACTGAAGCTAACGTGTTTGATTTTACCAGCGTGCCCGCGATGACTGGACGGGTCCTGAATGACCAGGACACCATTCCGGGTGCTAATCCGGTAGCGGTTATTAGTTACGACCTGTGGCAAAACTTCTATGGTGCTAAAAGCAATGTATTAGACAGCAAAATCGACATCGATGGTCATGCCCATCAAGTGATTGGCGTGATGCCTGCTGGTTATAAATTCCCGGATGCGGCTGATATCTGGACGCCAATGCAACTGCAAATGTCTGATGTAAAACGCGGTGAAGGCCCGGCCTTGGAAGTATTTATTATTCCTGATGAAGACACCCCCATCTCTCAGATTAACGCCCAGCTAGACAATATCTCTCAACGTCTGGCGCAGGACTTCCCGGAAACGAATTCAGGACGTGGCGCAATGGCGAAAACCTACAGAATTGCCACTATGGGTAACGGTGCCATGATCATCATCTCAGTATTGCTTACCGCAGTCGGATTTATTCTGGTTTTGGCCTGCACCAATGTGGGTAATTTACTCCTGGTTCGCGCTAACGAGCGCGCCAAAGAAACCGCTGTTAGAGTTGCCTTGGGCGCACCGCGCTGGCGGTTAATCTCGCAAATGATGTGGGAGAGCTTGCTTGTATGTTTGATTAGTGGTGTCTTTTCCGTATTGCTGGCAGCCTGGGGACTGGAGATCAGTCAAGGCATCATGGCCGGTGTTTACAATGGTCCGTTGCCCTTTTATTGGACCTTCGAAATCGACAGCCATATTTTGTTGATGTCGCTACTCATCGTTCTGGCCACAGCCATACTCTCTGGTTTAGTACCAGCACTTAAGATCAGTAATGGTGATTTTAACAGCTGGCTGAAAGACGGTACGCGTGGCGCACAAGGCAAAAAAGCCGGTAAAGCCAGCAGTATTTTGGTCACCATGGAGATAGCCTTGTCTTGCTGCTTACTTACCATTGCTGCCATCATGGCAGTAGGTGCTAACATCGTAACCAAGGCTGATTATGGCGTTGACTACCAAAACAAGTACTATGCCCGCATCGAATTAGCTGAGATGGCTTATCCCGAAGATGGCGATATATTGCAGTTTTACCGCAATTTTATTGAAGACATGTTGGCCCAACCGGAAATTGCTGATGCCTCACTGGCGGGCAACGTACCGGGCAGATACACCGGATTTACCGGGATTTTTATCGAGGGTATGGACGCCGCCAAGGTTAGTGAATACCCCCGAGCTAATGCTACCAGTATGATGCCAGGTATGTTGGAGCAACTGCACGTTGCTCCCCTTGCAGGTAGATTGTTTGACGCCTCTGACAACGACAGGGCGCAACGAGTTGCCGTGGTAACAGATACCTTCGCCATGCAACATTATGGCAGTATTGAGAATGCCCTGGACAAACGCTATCGCTTTGCCTCTGACGATGCGAAAACCTGGTACACCATTATTGGCGTGGTTCCGCATATGATCTTTGGACAACCTTATGCAGGCTTTAAAGAACGCCCGGCGGTGTTAACCTCCGCATTGCAAGACACCCAGCGCTATATGGCGGTCATTGCCACACCATCGGGTACGCTTAGTGCCAGCGACCTGGGTCCGGTAGTGCAAAGAGCCTTGTTCAGTCAAGATCAACAAATGGCGGTATATCGCGAGTCGACTTACGCTGCCGAAATCAAGCAAAACACCGCTGGCATGTTGTTTTTAGCGGACATCTTCAAGTTGATGGCGTTGGCGGCTGTAGCGCTAGCAGCAAGTGGCATCTATGGCGTAATGTCAAATGCCATTGAACAAAAAACTCATGAGTTTGGAGTACGTCGCGCCCTGGGGGCCACTGATGAGTCAGTAGTCAGGTTAGTGATGAGAAAAGCAACTATGCAATTATTGATCGGTGCGCTAATTGGTTCACCGCTGGCTTGGCTCATTGGTAATCAAATGGTTAGCCAGTTCGCCACCAACTCCATCTGGATTGATGTGATGTACGGGGCCATGCCACTGCTTATTGGTGTGATCGTGCTGATTTCCGCTTGGTTTCCTGCCAGAAAAGCAGTTAAATTTGAGCCCAGCGCTGCTTTGCGCTATGAATAAAATATAGTGTTTTTACAACACTTGCCGCTCTGAAAACTGTTTCAGGGCGGTCATCTCTACTATCAACTAACTTGCGGAATACATGGAAAATTTAAACCTGGCTGGCGCTACCATTTCAGTGTGCGACGATGATCCCGTGGTTGTCACCACCCTGCGACTGGTATTAGAAAAACAAGGATTTAAGGTGCTCAGTTCAACAAGCCCGGGAGAGTTACTGCATCAACTGCAGCATCAGGATATCGCCTTGATCTTGATGGATATGAACTTTCAATCTGATACCACTTCGGGCAAAGATGGCATCGCCCTACTGGAATCCATCAGGGAAAGGGACACGGAAACACCTGTAGTGATCATGACTGGGTGGGCCAGTGTTGAGCTCGCTGTATCTAGTATGCAAAAAGGGGCGAATGATTTCATTCAGAAGCCGTGGGAAAACACCCGTCTGTTATCCATCATTAACACGCAACTAAAACTCGCCCAGAGTCACCATCAAACCCGCTCGCTGCAACAAGAGAACAAAATACTCAGAGCGGAGTTATCCGGTTACGACAGCGAAGGAATGGTCATTCATTCGAAAACCATGCAGCAATTTGTTAAGAAGCTGGAGCAGGTGGCCAGAACCGATTCGAATCTTCTGCTGACTGGCGAAAATGGCACCGGAAAAAGCATGTTTGCCCATTGGGTTCATGAGCACTCCAATCGCAATAAGCAACGCTTCGTTGAAGTCAATATGGGTGCCATCACCGAGGCGTTATTCGAAAGCGAGATGTTTGGCCATAAAAAAGGCGCCTTTACCGACGCCAAAGCAGAACACATAGGTCGCTTTGAACTGGCCAATCGGGGTACCTTATTTTTAGATGAAATTGCCAATCTACCGCTGTCACAACAAGCGAAACTACTGCGAGTTCTGGAGTCGCAACAATTTGAAAAAGTGGGCAGTACCCTGACGCAAAAAAGTGATGTACGCGTCATAAGTGCCACTAACGCAGTCGTTGAAGATCTCATTCAACAGGAGCTATTTCGCAGCGATTTGTTTTACCGACTCAACACCGTACAATTGCAAGTACCACCATTGCGCAACCGCAGTGAAGACATAATACCCCTTGCTCAACATTTTGTTTTGAAATTTGCAGCCAGGTACAAAAAAGCGGTTGTGCAAGTGGATCATAAGGCGCAGCTCTCATTGCAAGAATACCACTGGCCGGGAAATGTCAGGGAATTGTCTCATGTGATAGAACGCGCGGTTATTTTTGCAGAATCAGAAACTTTGCAAAACAATGACTTAACCTTGCCAGACACACCGCTTTCGGTTATCGAATCTGAGCAGCTAAATCAAAAACAGGATACGGAAATGGCGACGATGGCGGAAATTGAGCAGCAAACGTTACAGCAGCGCTTAGCCGCCTTCTCAGGCAATGCTACCGAGGCTGCCCGTTCATTGGGATTGAGTCGCAGCGCCTTTTATCGCAGACTGGACAAATACAAGGATTAAAACCAACTATCTTGAAGACTCCGCATTTCAATTTCGAACAGAAACTATTTAGCCTGGTTGCAGGAATTGGCCTGTTAATAACAATTGTGGCAACGATTGCCATGTGGCAGGCACAGACCTCCATTTATCTTATGAGTCTGGTTGTCATCATAATGCTCAGTCTGGTGTTAATGAGCAGTTGCTGGATCAAACATCAAGTTACTACGCAATTTTATACCCTCGCCAACCTGCTGGAGGCCGTTTCTGAAGGCGATTATAGCCTGCGCGGAAAACAGGCAAGAAAAACCGGCGCGTTGGCGGAGCTGACTCGGCAAATCAATAGACTTTCCGATACGCTGACAGTGCAGCGCCACGAGGTCAAAGAAAGCCAGCTTTTATTGAGTAAAATAATCTCCCATATTGATGTAGCGGTATTTGCCTGGAATGAGCAAGGTCTTATCTCGCTGGTAAATCCAGCAGCCTGTGCTCTGTGTAAACAGCCCGAAAGCGAACTTTTAAACAGCGAAGTTAAGGCCATTGTGCCGGGCTCATTCCTGACGGCGAGAGGTGGTGTGTTAGAACATGACTTTGCTGGCAAACAAGGTAAGTTTCATGTTTTCAGCGATCATTTCATGGAACAAAATCATCGTCATACACTGCTTTTCATCAATCATGTGGAAGCGTTATTACGGGCCGAAGAACTCAAAGCCTGGAAAAATCTGATAAGAGTATTGAGTCATGAAATTAATAATTCCCTGGTTCCCATTCAATCACTCAGTGAACTAATGCTGCAAGAACAAGTGGTTCAGGACAATCCATCTTTAAAAGAGTCCACCGAAATTGTCTCCGAACGAGCTCGCAGTCTTTCGACATTCATTGCCGCTTATAAGCGTTTAACTCATACCCCAAAACCCAAATTACAGGCATTGTCCATAGCGGAACAACTGCGCAAAGTAACGCTGTTATTTCCGGAGCAGGAGTTTTCAATCCAATGTCAGTTAGAAAGCCCTGTGCAAGCGGATGCCATATTGTTGCAACAGCTACTGATAAACCTGGTAAAAAATGCCATTGAAGCGCAATGCATTGCCAATGTCGAAACAGCCATTGAAATCAAAGCTGCCATAAACAGCGATATAGCGAATATCATCATTCGTGACCATGGTAATGGCATCAATAACCCTGAAAACCTGTTTGTGCCTTTCTACAGCACCAAAGCTGACGGCTCAGGTATTGGCCTTGCTTTGAGTCGTCAGATTATCGAAGCCCATCACGGCCAGCTCAAACTGCAAAATCACCCCGAAGGCGGCTGTGAAGCCAGGCTCAGCCTGCCTGCGTTTCTCTCTTTGTAATTTTTCAGTTATTATCACGGTTACAGTTTCTTTTTGTTATGAATTTCAGGAGTCCTGCCTTGGCCAGACCGCGCAGCTTTTGCGAACAACAAGTCATTAATGCCGCGATGAATGCATTTTGGCAGCATGGCTATGAAGCAACCTCTATGTGTGACCTGGAGAATGCCACAGGACTCAAGCGTATCAGTATCTACAATGCATTTGGCGATAAAGAGGGTATGTTCCTTGCCGCATTAGATATGTATCACGAGCAAGGTAAACAGCTTTTTCAAAAGGATGTCCCCAACGCCGGACTGGATGGCATTGAAATGCTATTTGACAAAATCAGCAGCAAAAGTGAGTGCGACAGTCCAAATCATTGCGGTTGTCTGATGGTCAACGCATTGTTGGATATCAACAAATCGAGTCCAGCTATAAAAGACAGACTGTTACGTTTCAAAACTCAGGTAGAGCAAGCCTTCCACAAAGCATTAGAAAATGCCCGAGAGCAACAAGTCATCTATGCTGACAACGATATTATCGACAAACGAGCGAAGTATCTGTGTGGCTGCCTATGGGGAGCAATCGCCACTATCAGAATTGAGCAAGACCCAACGGCGTCTCGTGCCATGGTAGCAATCATCAAGGAAACCATAGCTCAGTGGCGGAATCCGAGCTGAAATCACCGGTTAAAATATCGGACTGTGTCTGCAGCTATTACAGGCCAGAAGCACCTAAATCGTGCAAGACGCACTAAAATCATCCATTGCCAGCGACTTAACTCGCCTCCCTTCTTCTGTGAAAATCCCTATCCGACTGATTTATAATAACTTTTTATAACATATAAATGTTGGCACAATACTTCCTTGTAGATTGCCATAATTCGTTCATCGGATTGTGGGAGGCACGAAGTCGGGGTCAGCTTCGGAAGAATAAAAATAATAAGCCTCCCTGTTCTTTCTCAAAGATATTTTCAACGCGAGTTGAGGAATACAAATATGAGCGCACAAAAAAAGCCTGAAAAGGTCACTCACATCAGTCGCAACTCAAATTTTCGAGGGGCACAGTCCTACATGTCCGGTGTATCGGATAGCAATCATGAAAAGGTCGCAGAAGCCAGGCATCAGCAAGAAATGGAAATCGGAGCGGTTCAGGAAAAACTGTTAATTCTGATCAACGAACTTGAAGAGCTACTGGACGAAAACAACTAATACTGGCCGGTATTTACCGATAACAAAGTATCAATTCAATTTTCCTGTTCAATAATCAAACAAAATAAATTGGCAATTAAATCACCCTTGAGATGTATTTATGTGGGACAAATTCCTCAAATTACATTCAATTACAATTAAACTTTAAGATTGTTTGATATGTAGGAAATGTCGTACATACTTTTCAGTAAAGGCATACAGCACCGCATTGTTCCTGAAGCTAAATTTAGAAACATCACGCACGATAAACTATATATCAAACGGATTTTTTGGGGGTGTTCGTGAATAGCAAGGTGAGCAAAAAACTAAAAATTCTGATAGTCAATCAAAACATGGCTGCGCGCAGCGAGCTAAAGACAATGCTTGCTAATCTAAATCAACCTGACGTCGATTTAATGAGGGATGGGAGGGATTTAGTTGGTCGCGAACAATCTTTCAAATACGACCTCATTTTTATTCGAGAGGACCTAGGATATAGCCTCACGGGTGTTAATTTAGTGCGGTATTTAACACGCTCCAATTTGATACCCAAATGGTGTAAGTTTGTAATTCTAACTGATAACGCTCAAACAATTTGCGCCAATCCAATTTTTCGTCATTTGCGCACTGAGGTATTAGAATTTCCTCTGAACTATAAAATGATTGAAAACTCCATCAATGCCACTATTGAATCCTTGGATATTTTCCAAAATATATTGAAGAACCTGAATCAAATATCACCGAGTGTTTTAATTAAAAATATTAAGAATATTGATCCGGGTAAATTTGATCAGACACACAAAGACGAGCTATTAGAGTTAAAAATAAAACTATTGCTACAAGGTCGCAGACCTGACCTGGCCTGGAGTATTTCGGAAAAAATTGCTTTGAGTTCCGATCGCGTCAGAGAACAACTGTTTATCAGTTTTAGTGTCGGAGACAAACGACAATTTTTGCATACTTTGGATAACGCAAACGGCTCTGAGATTTTGCGCAAAGGCTGTATCTATTATCAAACTCTATACAACTTGTTTAACGAAGAGCCAGAGTTGGCTTTACGCCACTTTGAAAAGTTAGAGGAAAACACCCTTCATCCCAATGAGATAGAAAGCCACGCACTGCTCCTGCAAAAAGTTCAGGGACTCACCAAGGCCATCAACTATTTAGATGAAAAAGAAGCAATCAAGTGCGACGGCTTCGATCTTAAAAACAGTATCTCATTGATCCGTCTACTTTGTTACTCCATGGCATTGCTGAGCGGCAATACAGACGGTCTTTCCGCCGCCAAAATACATGAACGAATGATAGACATCATTCGCAATAACACCTGGGCTAAAGGCTCATTTAAGTACAATATTTACAAACCTTTTATTCTCTTAGGTCTTGCCGCCTTACAGGGCAAGCAATTGCTGTCGAATTTCGAAAAGCTTTACGATCTACGCCACCAACTGGACGTCAAGCAACTCAATATACTGCTGTTTGTGGCACACAAGTACGGTTTGGATAATCAGGCCATCGAAGTACACAAAATGTTGGAACGCAATGCCGCAAGACTGGAAATCAGTCCAGAATTGATTAGCTTTGAGATAACCCATTCTGAGGTCATGGCTCGCACTCTGGACAGAGAAAAACAAAAGCAGCGCTACCTGTTATTAGCGGATTTGCATACTAAATCAGGGCGTGTCTATCGGGCACTCAGAAAATACTATAAAAGCCATCAATTATTTGGCTCTGATGACAGTGAAAAACTGAAGATGTTGGGCATTATGCACGAGTTAGGATTGAAAAATTATTGGAGTTTCAAATCTATCCAGGTACTTGAAGGGATACAGAGCCAAAAGCTAGACAAAGACCAAAAAGCGCTAATGGGCAAACTGAAAAGCTCGGCATGATAGCAGAGCTTAACAAGCTGAAAACAAGATATCACTAAGCTCAGATACACCAAGCATTAAGCGGTGGTATTAATATTTTGTCCGATATTTCCTGTAGCAGGTGGAGTTTCACGATTTTCCTGTAAGGTGGTTTCTTGTTGCTGTTGCGTTTGGCGGGTTACCTGCTCTGTCTGATTAGCCGACGCCCCTTGAATTGTCGCCAAACCTTCCGCGATACCTGATGGTGCACCGACTTGCATAACTTGCCCCTCTATCTGGTTACTTAAACGCTGCGTTTAGATGAGCGTTGAAGATGTATTTAGTTTATATTTTAACCAATCAACATAAAAATTTCCACCCTCGTGGCTACAGGGTGATCTCCAGGCCATCCCAAGCCGCGACAATATCAAGCGATTGCTGATTTTCCGGGGTTATCAGGGATAAAAAGCTTTGAGCCTCTTCCAGGTTCTGAAAAATCTCATCATCATTGTGAATAGGATCGTGATGAAACAAGCACAGTTTTTTCGCCTTTGCCCTCAAACAAAGCTCCACTCCCATTAAGTTACTGGAATGTCCCCAATCTTCTTTCAAGGTGACTGATTCCAATAAACTGTACATGGCGTCAAAAACCACTAAATCCGCGTCTTTAATAAACTGCACAAAACGATCAAGCTCTTTCTGATCCTCAACTTTGTGTTCCGAATCGGTAGAATAGACAATGCTCTTTCCCGCTTTATTGAAGCGATAACCGTAAGAATCGCCTTCATGAAGTTGCAAAAGCGCCTCAACTTCATAACCGTTAACCTGTACTGTTTGCCCCGGATTAAACACGTGAAACTCGATATTGGCCGCTAAGTTGTCAAAATTAACAGGAAATCCAGGTGAGCCGTGTTGCGCCTTTATGGCTTGCTCCAAGACACTATGACAGCCATAAATCTTTATTGTGTGTCCCGGCAGATATGCTGGTGTAAAAAAGGGAAAACCCATGATGTGGTCCCAGTGCAAATGAGACATAAATATATGGAATGTTTTGCTGCGTTGCAGCGCCTCGTTTTTGAGGTAATAACCACCGAATTCTCTCAGACCTGAGCCCATATCGCACAGCAGATAGTCTCCGGCGCCATCATCAATCTCAACACAACTGGTATTGCCACCGAAACTGGATACATCTGGGAATGGCAAACTATCCAAAAATGGCGTGATATCGTCGTAAGTCGCAACGCCCGCATCCACCGCTTTTATTAACACCTGCTCCAATCTTGATCTAATATCGCGCGCATTGGGTGCCACAGGAATGGAACCACGAGTTCCCCAAAACTTCACTGCCGGCATAATTCCCCCAGATTACTGATTTAATACGGTTTTGCTATTTGCAATAGTGATGGCAGAATACCACAATTGCTATTGGCAAAAGGTCTAATAACAATAATAGATATAGTAAAAAGGTAGCCTGGATTGAGCTAAAGGCCGAATCAGAGAGAACATTCACCATGGAAAACCCACAAAATAGCGTGCCGGATAGCACCCACCCCCCCCAGGACGACGAGCCTTTACGGCTACCTCTTAAAGACAAGAGTTTCACATCTTTCAGTAAAATTAAGCTCAAGTTAAACGAGCTTACCCAGCCCTTACGATTGCGTTTCAAGCGCCTATCTGACTGGTTCAACGGCAAATTCAAAGACCTATCATTTTCCCAATGGTGTTATTTTCTTGCTGCCATCATGCTACTGAATTTTTTGAGCGAACCTCAGGACGATGAAGATTATTGGCTAGTGGTGGGTGTTATTGCTGGTGTTGGACTGCTCAGAGAGTTGTGGCAAACCTTTATGAGGATATGGGAACACACCTTGGGCAAGGGTGTCTTGTTCGTACTGTATGCCTCAACCGCGAACATCGCCCTGGCTGTATCAGCATTAAAGATCAACAGCATATCCGGTATTGAACCTCAAACATTCGTGTTTACTATGGGTTTCACCACCATGCTTATGCTGCCCTTTTGGCTTTTACTGGCATCTGTATTTTTCCTCGGTTCAGCCATTGTATTACTGAGCCTTTGGTCATCGCTAAGCTTTATTCTACGTATTTTCCGCATCAAGCTTAAAACCCATTGGGAAGACAAATCTTTTGCTGTACTAACCATGTGGATGCGTATATTTTTCATTCCTTTCCTGATGGTCGTATTATTTAAATTCTTAGAGCCCTACGCAGAACAAATTAATGTGTTTGATGATTTCAACCCCACAGAAAACCTGGCCACCTTGTCTCAAGAAGAGTTGTTGAATATTGCCAGTGCCGTGCGCAACCAAGAGCAAGTCCCGTTAACCGAAGAACAACAAGCGCTAATCAATGAGTCCGGGCTATCCACCATTGAGATAGGCATGCTGCGCAATATGTCGGAGCAGGACCTGGCTGACTTATCAGAGTCAGTACAATCAGGTCAATTAGGAGAGCTAATACGCCGGGCACAAACAGAGGACAAAACAACAGAAGATGCGAAAGTATTCTCTATTAATTTCGGTGACAGGGATGGCGATACCAGCAGTGACAGCGACACAAACTCCTCTGCCGGTACTACCTCAGCAAACAGCACAGCAGAAAATGCTGACGCAGAGACAGAAAAAGAGGATGAAGAAGCAAAAGAACGCTCCAGAACCCTGGATAAGCTCATCGCTAGCTTTATCTACCAGTTTGAAGCCTATCGCTACTCAGCGTGCCGAAAAGAAGCGAATCAACGAGTTCTCACCATCGATGAAAACACCATTTTTGTGGTAGAAAAAGACAAAACTCAGGAACTGGGCTACAAATTTTCGGTTGCCGCTTGCGTGCCGCAGTGGGCAGACGAATAAGCGATTCGTCTGACAAAACTCAGCGGGCGGTGTAGCGGTGCCCTTCCTGCACGCCACACTCATGTGCTTGGGTGTTGTTAAATACCACAGGCACTGTTTGACCACAAGGCAGTTTATTGTAACCCGGTGGCAGATTTGGCCCACATTGCTGTACATCAAAATGTAAATGCGGCCCACCGCTTTGTCCAGTATTACCACTTAAGGCGATAATCTGCCCTGCCTCAACCATTTCGCCCAATGAAACTAATACCCCGTTGTAAGTCAAATGAAAATAACGGGCAACCGTACCGTCATCATGTAGGATAAAAACAAAATTCTCTTGCAGGTCGACGCCATTATTGTCTTTAAACTCCTCCCGCAAGGCCACCACTTCACCGGCGCGTGAAGCAACTATTTTGGTTCCAATTGGCATTGGAAAATCAATAGCATACAAACCTACACCCTGATTCGCTTTGCGATAATGACTGGTTGCAGCATACACCTCGAAGGTTTCGCCTTTTTGATAAGGCAACTGATAGAGGGATTTTCCCTGCTCGGCAAATACTTCGCAATTAACTTCGGGGGTAGCGTAGCCACAAGCACTTAAACCGCCCGCAAGTAGCAGACTCAATAACTGTTTCTTCATAAAAATGATACTCCTTATACCACGTCATAAGTCGTCAAGATTCATGAAAGGTTTAAATGCCACTGAGAAAATTTATATCTGTGGCTCCAACCGTTTTTTCACCAGTTATTCTTTCACCAACCATTGCAACGAGCTAACCACTGTATATGGGTTTGCTCGTTCCAGTCTGAACTCTCATTAGCTATTAAGTGATAACCGGGATAGGCGGCGGCTGTCATACAGGCGTGATTAGGCAATATGCGTACGCGACTGCCAATAGGAAACTCATCGAGGCTGAAGGTATCGGGCAACTGCACCACTCCGTGCTCTTGGTTAACCTGGCTAACGCAAATAACCTCCTTGAACTCTCCACCATCAAGATTAAGCAATTTGCCATAGCCATAATCCTTTGCTTGCCCTTGAGTACTGCGATCCTTGGATAAGGCCAATCCACCCGCATCCAGAAAAATACGATTGCTTTCAGGTTTGTGTGAAATCACTGTAGCCAATACCGAGAGAGCAATATCTGCTTGAGTGCAAGCACCCAGTTGGGCTTGGAACAAGTCGAAAAACACAAACACACCGGGACGGATCTCGTCCACACCTGCGAAATGCTCTGCGGCCACAACAGTGGGTGTCGAGCCCAAGGATAAGTTGTCGCAACGGATGTCATGTTGCTCAAGCCTCGATTTAGCCATTAGTAACGCTTGCCGTTCCTGACTCGCGTGTTGCCGGACTTGCTGCCAAGAGGCACAATCATAGGCGCCACCACCGTGGGTCATTAACCCCCAAAATTTCAGTTCAGGCGCGTCTTCCAACATCTGTGCAACAATAGGTAAAGAGTCTGAGTCAGGAGTTAACCCCGCGCGATGACCATCACAATCAATCTCAATCGCCACGGCAAAGTCAGTCTTGTTATGTTTACTCCATCTTACCAGCGCATCGGCTACTGCAACGGAGTCAAGGATCACAATTAAGGCAACCCCCTGCATTCGCAATTGAGCCACACGGGCAAACTTATCTGGCGAAATACAAACTGCGTACATCAGGTCCTTAAACCCCTGCTCTGCGAAGTATTCCGCCTCTCTCAACGTTGACACTGTAAGCGCTGTCTCTACACCATAAAAACGCGACATAATTTCCGCGCACTTGGCTGTTTTAGCGTGTGGCCTCAGACGAACATTGTGTTTTTCAGCTTTGTGTAACATTGCGCCAATGTTACGCTGCATCACTTGTTCATCCAATAATAAACACGGCGTTAGCAATTGTGAGAGTGTCGTCATATTACCTCACGTTCGGCTAGTGGTGATGCTTGTGGATAGGTTGTCTTTCGTGCTTATCGGCGGCGGTTACTGTGACTGTCATCACCAGGTTTTCTGCATCCTTCGTTGTAAATACCACATCAAATGTCATGCCTTCCTGCAGTGGCTTTTGCAGCCCCATCAGCATGATATGCTTAGCTCTGGGAGCCAGTTCCAGCTTTTCACCACCTGCGAGCTCGTATGGGAACTCAAGCTGGCGCATCGAGGCCATATCGCCCTTCATATAGGTTTCGTGTAATTCCGCGCTAGCTGCAATCTCCGGGGAAATTTGCAAGCCCGTAATAGAAATAGTCTGCTCTGTACTATTGGCAATAACGCCATAAGCTGCGCCCATTTTAGCCATGGCAAATGTCGGCGTTGCCCAAGCTTTTTCCACCACCAAAGATTGTGCCTGAGCAAAGCCACTCAACATCATGCTCAACAGACACCACAGCGTTACTTTTTTCATTTCCTTCCCCTTTTAGTTATTCGATTTATTAATATGTTTTAATGCTTCGCGCTGACTCAAGCCCGACAATTCAGATTGATGAGCTTGAACAAAATCCCTCACCCAAATGGGGTTGGTTTTGCCGTACTCTCGCAGTACCCAACCAATCGCTTTGCGGATAAAAAACTCTCGTTCTGATGCCAACATCAAGATGGTTTCTGCCAACAGGTTAACATCGGTTTGTTGCTTGTGTTTCAGGTGAGCAATGAGCGAAGCTCGACGGAGCCAAAGGTTGTCGGCCACTCGCCATTTTATTAACCAGCTACGCAATTCAAGCTGGGATTTTATCAATAGTCCCACCATTGATGTCGCGATCCAATCTACCGTATCCCAATTTTCAGCTGTGTCTAATAAGGATTCATACAAGGGCATCTGTTCACTGGTGCGAAAGTTCTTGCCATGCTCTGCCACTTCCAGCGCCTGATATTGCATTTCTCGATGACTGCCGTGCCACAAAGCCAAAATCGCTTCTCGATATTCATCAGCATCTCTGACAGGAAACTCTTTTATGGCTTGTTTAAACAGCTGTTTTCTCAGCGGCGCCGGAACACCAAAAAAGGCTTGTTGGGTTTTCATGTACGCCTGCATTTTGACGGCTCTTGCAGAGTCAGCATGGGCTTGCAACTGCTGAACCAAGCGTTCCGTCAATTGCATTATTAAAGGGTTTCCAGAGGTAATGATTTATCAGCGCCCCACTCCGACCAGGAACCATCATAGACACGAATATTTGCGAACCCAGACTCGTGAGCGGCCAAAGCGAGAATGCAGGCAGTAATGCCTGAGCCACAAGTCATCACCAAGGTGTGTTGCGTGGTTACGCCGAGATCACTAAAAGCGGCTTTAAGCGCCTCTGTCGGCTTGAGTTTACCGGATTCCACCAGGCTGCGAAAATGCAGGCAACTGGCACCAGGCATGTGACCGCTGCGCACACCTTTACGAGGCTCGTCCTCTTCACCATTAAATCGAGGGGCTGAACGGGCATCCAAAATCCTGAACTGCTGCGAATGTAAAACAGATACAATTTCAGGCGCGCTTATAAAGCACTGAGAGTGAGGCAAAGCGACAAAATCCCCCTCTTTTTCCGCTGTGGAAAGTTCTGAAATGGCCTCACCCGTGGCCTTCCAGGCTGGTAGCCCGCCATTCAATAACTTCACCTTTAGGTGCCCCATTGCTCTGAACATCCACCATGCACGCGGTGATGAGTATAATCCCATATTGTCATAGATAACGATTTCAGAATCGCGATTGATACCTAGCTTTCTTGCTTCTTTTTGAAACAATTGAGCGTCGGGCATGGTATGGGGCAATGAGTTTTGGGCATCTACAAACACCTGTTCAAGATCAAAGCGCAATGCGCCTGGAATGGCCCCCTGTTGCATGTCGTTGCTAACCCCGGGTAAGGGGGCTACCATACTGGCATCAAGCAAAACTAACTTGGGGTTATTTAAAGCAGATTTAAGCTCTGCTACAGACATCAATACCGTCATTGTGCTTTCACCATAGATACGGAGGCCAAAGCGGGCTCCTGAGATAATCCCGAAAAGTGGTAATGGTATGTCATCGGCTCAGCTGAAATAGGGTATAACTTTCCGGTAGCCCCTAAACTCACCTTGTCACCTGCTTTCAGAGTCAACCCACGCTGCTGAAAATCTTTTATCAGCCAAAATAATACTTCCAGCGGATGACCCATTAGCGCCTGAGCATCTGTCTTTTGGATCACTTCACCTTTGTCATTGCTAAACACGGCTTCGATAAAAGGGATTTGTTGATAAAACTCATCATTGTCTTGTACTTCAATAGCCTCCCCCATCAAAGCTTTAGTTGCAGCTATATTGATAGCCACTAAACGATTACCCGTGACAGGCTCTTCAGGCGCTAACTGCATAGCAACTAACTCAATAAAAGGGTGAATACTGGCCACATACTGCAATGTATCTCTGGCACTATTGGCTTGCATAATGCCATTATCGGCAATAATCACCATAAAATCCGGTTCAATCAGGGTGCGAAAACCATAATCTAGTGGCACCTTGCTATTATTCGGTATAAACATCCTTTCTAGCAAAGCACCGGTGGCAGGTGAAGCTATCTTAAACCGTTGTTGACCCGCCTTGCTGGTAAAGCCCACTTTATAACCTTTGACATCGCCAAGTTGCTTTTTGAGTAATTCAAGATAACGGTTTTGACTGCAATAGGCGTCAGATAATGTATTAATTACCGAAAGTCCGGACACCGGATGGGTGGGATAGCCGGCGACTAATTCACTAACTTTTTGTGGTGACAGACAGGCCGAGTGAACCACAGAACTAACCCACAGACAAATAAATGCTGATACCTTCAACACAACCATCTATCCCTTAGTCAGTTTTCTGTTTGTTCAGTACTCGCTCTTCGAGGAATCGCATCACATCACGCCAACTTAAGATACCCACCACTTTGTTTTTATCCAAAACCGGTAAACAGGAAATTTTATTTTGATTGAACAACATAACTGAACGCATGACGGACTCACTAGCCTGGATTGCCACTACATTGCGAGACATAATCTGGTGCACCTTTTTATTCATGGTTTCCAAATCACGAGAGGTTATAGCGCCACTTTTGACGTGTGGGCTGACAGTTTTTAAATAGTCCCGATCAGATATCACACCACGCAACTCTCCTTGGTCAAGTACTAACACATGATGGAAGCTATTTTTGTCGAATACACGCTTTACCGCCCACATGGTCTCATCCATGGAGATACACACAGGTTGTGTGCTCATAATATCTTTAACTTTCATAATAACCAGATTAGGTTTTTTATTAGATTCAAGCGGTTGTAGTGAGGAAAGTCAATGAGAATTTGAAGTAGACAAAAGAATGAGAGGCGCTAGTTTGCGCCCCTCATAATTTAGTTTTTGACAACGGCGTTGTGATACACATTTTGCACGTCATCACAATCGTTTAGCATATCCATGAACTTTTCAAACATCGGGACATCATCGCCTTCCACGTCAATACTGGTTTGCGGCACGAAGCTTATCTCTTCCACTTCAAAGTCAATGTCAGACTGGTATTCAGTCAAGGCGTTGCGAGTTTTTGCGTATTCGGTATGCGGGACGAATACGGTAATTTTACCCTCATCACTTTCTACGTCGGCCACGTCCACATCGGCTTCCATCAGGTATTCCAATACGACATCCTCATCATCGCCAGCGAACACAAAAACGCCGTAATGATCAAACATGTGAGCAACCGCGCCGGGAGCACCAATTTTCGAATTGGTTTTAGTGAAACAGTTACGCACGTCGGTGATAGTACGATTGTTGTTGTCCGTCAGACAGTCCACAATCACCATGCAGTTACCAGGACCAAAGCCCTCATAACGGGCAGGGACGAAATCTTCACCAGCTCCGCCCACGGCTTTATCTATCGCTTTTTCGATAACATGGCTGGGAACCTGATCTTTTTTAGCTTTATCGATCAGCTGCTTTAAAGACAGATTAGCCGCAGGATCTGGGCCGCCATTCTTGGCGCAAACGTAGATCTCTTTGCCGTATTTAGAATACACCTTAGTTTTTGCTGCCGCCGTTTTGGCCATGGCGACTTTACGAACTTCGAAACTTCTTCCCATGTTAAACTCTGTCTATTTTCATTTATTTGTTTTCTTAAGGTAGTGGCAACCACAGCTCGGTGATTTGCTACCCATGACTCTCATTGGACATATTATGCACGTCCAGATTAGTTAATTCATCTTCTGAATTTTGCCCTTTTGCGCCGTCATTTCTGGCCTGGTCAAGGCTTTCCAGATACTGCTGGGTGACATCACCGGTAATATAATCACCATTAAATACCGACATCTCAAAACTATTAATTGCCGTATTTTCTGCACTTACCGCTTGACGCAAGTCTTCAATGTCTTGATAGATTAGGCCGTCTGCCTTGATAGATTCGCAGATGTCATCCACTTCCCTACCATAAGCAATTAACTCTGTAGCCGATGGCATATCAATACCATAGACATTGGGGAAACGTATCTCGGGCGCAGCAGAGGCAAAATAGACCTTTTTAGCGCCCGCTTCACGGGCCATTTCGATAATTTGTTCTGAAGTGGTACCACGTACGATAGAGTCATCCACTAACAATACGTTTTTATCTTTGAATTCAGATTTGATGGCGTTGAGTTTCCGACGCACCGACTTCCTGCGCTGATTTTGGCCGGGCATAATAAAGGTACGGCCAATATAGCGGTTCTTTACATACCCCTGACGATAGGGTAAGTCCAGTTCCTGAGCAATTTGCAGCGCGATATCAATGGACGTTTCAGGGATAGGAATAACCACGTCAATGTCAAAATCAGCCCATTGCTGCGCGATTTTCTGTCCCAGTTTTTTCCCCATATTGACACGCGAAGCGTAGACTGAGATGCCATCGATAAAGGAGTCCGGACGGGCAAAATAAACAAACTCAAAAATGCACGGTACATGTACTGGATTTTCAGCACATTGTTGCGTGAACAACTGACCGTCTTCAGTGATATAAATCGCTTCACCAGGTGCAACATCGCGAATAAACTGGAATTCCACTGAGTCCAGCGCAACACTCTCCGATGCCACCATGTACTCATCCCCCTTTTCAGTGGTGCGCTTACCTAACACCAAAGGACGAATACCGTGAGGGTCTCTAAAAGCCAGCATGCCGTTACCAATAATTGCAGCAACAACGGCGTAAGCGCCTTTCACTTTACTATGCACACTGCTAACCGCTTTAAATATATCCTCAGGCTGAAGCACCAAACCTTCAGCTTGTTGCAATTCATGAGCGAGAATATTGAGTAACAACTCCGAATCGGATGTCGTATTGATATGGCGTTTTGCCAGTTGCAGGACCTCTTTTTGTAGCTCAATGGCATTGGTAAGATTGCCATTGTGTGCAAGCGCAATTCCATAAGGCGAATTAACATAAAAAGGTTGCGCCTCCGCAGAACTGGAGGAACCGGCTGTTGGATAACGCACATGCGCAATTCCCAGGTTTCCAGTTAAACGTTGCATGTGCCTGTTGCGGAACACGTCTCTGACTAATCCATTAGCTTTGCGCAGGTGAAACATACTGTCATCAACAGTAATCATTCCCGCCGCATCCTGACCACGATGTTGTAATACAGTTAACGCATCAAACAATTCCTGAGCAACAGGACTATTACTAACAATGCCGGCTATTCCGCACATATTGAGATCCTATACAGTGGGGCTAATAAAACTTGAAGAGCTTTGCAGATATTCGAAAAACCATTCGATAATAAATGCAAACTCTGGGATAAGCACTGAGCTTTTCCACCAATCTGTTCCAGGAGCAGGTGTGAAGGCGTCCATGAAAAATAATACGGCGCTACAAACCAACACCCCTCTTAACATACCAAAAACCAAACCAAGTGCACGGTCCGTGCCGGTCAGTCCAGTGAACACGACTAAACGGGAGATGAGGTAATTAATGATTCCTCCCAACAATAACGTGGTCACGAAAAGAATGGCAATGGCAACCGCATTTCTGATTATTTGGTCTTGAAACCAGGTGATATAGACAGCAAGATCGGCGTAAAAAAAGCTGGCCAGCATAAACGCTGAAAACCAGATAGCTAGGGAAATGGCTTCTTTGAGAAAACCTCTGAGCAAGCTTATTATCGTTGACAGGGCCACTACGCCGAGAATAGCGAAATCAATCCAATTCATTATCATCATTTTTTGCTACGGGGAGTGCATGTAAGGAGAATACACTCAAATCGGCGCGCATTTTAACAAAGCCAAGAAGGTATGTCTTGTGTTAATCAACGGTAAAAGGCGTGAGACGTCCCTGCAGCCCAGTTACTTCTTTTAGGTGAGGAATGGCGTTTTGCAATTTAGCCTCATCCAGGTCCGGTCCCACAAACACTTTCGTTAAAGTACCAGAGCTGGTGCTAACAGGCCGCGTAAAGGCCCGATAACCCGCCTGTTCAAGCTTGCGCAGCAAATCCTTAACATTTTTACTGTGTTTAAAACTACCCAACTGCACCACCCAACCGGCTTGTACTTGCTCTTTTTTGGGCTCCATCACCGTCTGACTGGAACCTGAAATATTATCAACGGCAACTTCTTGGGTTTGAGTCTCTGGAACGTCAACTGCATTAATAGATTGGTCTGGCGTGTCGTCTAGTGCTTGTTCTTGCACTATTTCCACTTCTCGAGTTACTGCGTCTCTCACCTCTTCAAAGGGAAACTCTTCGGAGTTGGAAAAGGTTTTCATCGGAGGACGCTCAGGAATTGACTCGAAACGGTCCTGACTGTGGCGTTTTTCGCCATCTAAAATCTCGGGAAGAAAAATAACGGCCAAAGCCACGATAATAATAGTGCCGACAAGACGATTTTGAAATGCGGTAGCCAAGGTAAAGTTTCCTGCTTACTAATTATTTTTTGGCACCGGAGCAGCTATTTTTTCAGCTGTTCTCGGTCAACGCCTGCTTGATTTCGGCAACAGTATAGAACGATCCAAAGCCTATGATAAGGTCTTGCGGATGAGTCGCGGCATTTTGCGCGGTAGTGACGGCGTCTGCTATTGATGCACAAGTCACTACTTCCTGGCCAAAATCGGCGAGCGAAGATTCTAGCACTTCAACCTGAGCGCTGCGAGCACAATCCAATGGCGCTACCAGCCATGTGGCAGACAAATCTTTAAATACCGTGAGACTGGCTCTGGAATCTTTATCTGACAGCATACCCAGAATAAAAATAAGCTTGCGATAAGGTATATTTTGCAATTGTTTGCGCAAATAGGCGGTTGCTTGAGGATTATGGGCTACATCAACTAACATCCGCTTATCATCAGACACAGCCTCCATACGCCCGGGTAACGTTGTGGTTTGTAGTACCTGGCGGATTTGCTCGTCTGTGAGTGACCAGTTTAATAGCCGGCTGGTAAACAAGGCCGTCGCTGCATTCTGAATTGGAAGGTTGCCTTTGGGTAATGCTTCAAGAGAAAACGCCCCGCGATTACAACTAGCGCTGAAATGCCAATGCGACTCAAATTCAGTTACCTTAAAGTCTTCGTCCCGGCGAAAAAGGTTTGCGTTAGTCGCAGCTGCATGTTGTAACACCGAGTCAGGAATGTCGAGATCGCCAACCACACAAGGGATATCACGGCGCATAATCCCCGCTTTTTCATAGCCCACTAATTCTCGTGTATCGCCAAGCCACGCTTGGTGGTCCAGATCGATTGTGGTGATCACTGACACATCTGGTTGCACAATATTAACTGCATCCAGACGCCCACCTAAGCCCACTTCCAGCAGAATCACATCGGGTTTTGCTTCTGCCAACAGACACAAGGCCGCCAATGTGCCAAATTCAAAATAGGTTAATGAAGTATTCCCTCTTGCCTGCTCCACCTGTTTAAACGCATTACAATGTGCCGATTCACTCAACATCTGATTGTTAATACGAACTCGCTCGCGATAATCACTAATATGCGGCGAACTATACACCCCGGTGGTTAAGCCACTAGCCTGTGCCAGTCTCTCTAGAATTCGACAGGTAGAACCTTTGCCATTGGTTCCCGCAACCATTATCACAGTGCTGTTTGTAAAGCTAAGTTGCAAGGCATCGTAGACATCAGCGACCCGCTCCAATCCCATTTCAATCTGGGCTGGGTGGATCGCTTCAAGATATTGAAGCCAGCCCTGTAGATCTTCGGGCTGACGTATAGTAATTGTCAAAACTTATGAAGCCTGAGAAGGATTTTCTGAAGAGTGGTGTAACTTGTCCAGCAAACCATATAACTTTTGACGCATGTGACGTCTGTCAACGATCATGTCAATGGCACCTTTTTCCAACAGGAACTCACTGCGTTGGAATCCATCTGGCAAAGTTTCGCGCACGGTTTGCTCGATTACGCGAGGACCTGCAAAACCAATTAATGCGCCTGGTTCAGCCACGTTTACATCGCCCAACATCGCCAGACTGGCAGAAACACCGCCCATCGTTGGATCAGTCAAAACTGAGATATAAGGCAAGCCCTTATCACTCATTTTCGCCAATGCCGCGCTGGTTTTAGCCATTTGCATCAAGGATAACAAGGCTTCTTGCATACGTGCACCACCACTGGCAGAAAAGCAAATAAGCGGCATATTGTGGGCCAAACAGGCTTCCACGCCTTTTACAAATCGCGCACCAACTACCGACGCCATTGAACCGCCCATAAAACCAAACTCAAAAGCAGCGGCCACAACGGGTTTACCGCACAATTTGCCCTGCATAACCACCATCGCATCTTTTTCATTAGAGGCTTTCTGAGCTGCGGCGATACGGTCTTTGTAACGTTTTGAATCTTTAAATTTCAATACGTCTTGCGGCTCTAGGTCTGAGCCTAATTCAGTACGTCCACCTTGATCTAAAAAGTGATTTAACCTGGCTCTCGCACTGATACGCATGTGGTTGTCGCACTTGGGACACACCTCAAGTTGTTTTTCCAGTTCCACTTTGTACAGCACTGCATTGCATTTGCCGCATTTAGTCCAGATCCCTTCTGGAACGTTACTTTTTACGGCGGATTGGGTCTTGGGCAGTATCTTTTGGATCCAACTCATTGAATTCAGTTCTCTCACATTTTATTTAGCAAGATGAAAGCTACCAGGCAATTTAAGCACTTTTAAAGTGGGTTTATCGCCAAATATCTACACTTTCACCGAACATGTTGATTTTGTTTGTGCGCTTTATCACGCGATATTGCCGCATTCTAACAGCAATTGAAAGACCATGTGGTCTAAGATGTTATTCAATACCAACTCCAGCAACTGGAGCCAGTCTAACCCAGCTCGTCTGGCAAGAATAGCGGCCCAAGCGGCATGTGAGGAATTCCCCATTCTTGCGGGTAGTCAACAGCAACGAGATATAAGCCATTAGGTTTAGCTGTGGCTGCGGCCTGCGTTCGGTCCTTATTGGCCAGCAACTCAGCTATCCACTCAACAGACTCCTCGCCACTTCCCACCTTCATCAAACTACCTGCTATATTGCGCACCATGTGATGTACGAAAGCATTAGCTTTAATATCAATAATGACGTAATCGCCCTGTCTTATGACATCTATATGATGAACATTGCGAAAGGGTGTTCTGGATTGGCATAACGAAGCTCTAAACGCCGAAAAGTCTTGTTCGCCAACTAAACTTTGTGCTGCTGCGTGCATGCGTTCAGCGTCCAGAGGATGGTAGTGGTGCGTGACACCACCGTAGAATATACCCGAACGCAATCTTACATTATGGATAATGTAGCGATAACGTCTTGCGGTGGCAGAAAAGCGCGCGTGAAATTCGTCAGGAACCTGTTTAGCCCATTTAATAGCAACCGTATCAGGTAAATTGGCATTGCCGCCCATGCTCCAGGCTTTGTCTGGCCGATCGACGTGAGTATCGAAGTGCACCACTTGATTGCTGGCGTGGACACCGGCGTCAGTGCGTCCAGCGCAGACCACATCTATCTTGTGTTGTGCAATGTGCGATAACGCCTGCTCTAAGTGTTGCTGAATACTGTCCACGTTACGTTGGCGCTGCCAGCCGAAGTATGCAGCCCCGTTGTATTCAATGCCTAATGCGACTCTAGCCATAATAATCGGGTTAGTTGAAAAAACGCTGCATGTTAAAAGAAACGCCGGAAACTTTCAAAGCTAACGTTTTAATTGAGCCAGAATATCTTGAGCTTCTTGTTTTTGCTCGGCAGTTCCCGTTTCGATAACTTCATTCAATAAGATTTCCGCCGACTCGGCATCATCGATCTCCAGATAAGCATGGGCAAGATCTAGCTTGGCATTGATACCCTGGTCTTGGTCTACATCAATTACATCATCGTCAGCAGCAACACCAGTAAACTCTTCCAGGTCAATGTCAATATTCAAATCCTTTTCAGATAGCGGTGTTTCATCCTCCTGCAAGCTTTCTTCCAAAAGCGTTTCTACATCAAGGAATTCATCATCAACATCTAATTCTGCTAGCTGTTCTTGTGCTTCTTCTGCTATTTCCTCATGTAAGACATCTTCATCGTCACTGAGTAACGCCGCCAAATCTAAGTCTGGGTTTTCTGGAAAGTCCGGTTCTTTCTCCAGCTCAACGCTCTCTTCTGTCTCCAGATCCTCTTCCAGAGCAGCGTCTATGTTGCCCAAGATGTCGTCAAAGCTGGTATTTTCTAGCTCATTAAGAGCCGCTTCGTCATCATCAGCCAAATCAGGCAAGGTATCATCGCCGGAATCAGCCAGAGCCTGTGCTAACTGCTCCAGGTCATTATCTGAACCCTCGGAATCAAATACATCTTCTAGTTCAGACGTCTCCCTCGTTGTATCTTCAGGATTCTCTGGTACTACATCCGGCTCACCACCAAATGAGGGAATATCATCAAGATCGTCGTCTAGCTCTACTTCTGGGGTAGATATCCGAGCGTCATCTAGGCTTTTTGGTTCTTCAGTACTGTCTTCTTTTTGCTCTGCCCAGTTGTCAAGGCTAATGTCATCAAGGTCAGGCTCATCTTCCTCACCCAACCACTCACCCAACCCAGGCAAATCGTCCAGTGAGGTTTCGGGGTTAGATTCAACTTCTTGTTCTGATTCGTCAAGCAGCTCTGGAAGTTCATCATCCTCCAAAAGCGAGTTTTCATCACCTTGCTCGAGAAACGCAGACTCCAAATCATCATCTGTTAAGCCTTCATCATCACTCTGAGGCTCTTCAAACGTTTGTTGTTCGACATCCAATGATTTCGTCTCTGACTCTTCAGATTCAACATGTTCCTCTGGTGTTAGCTTGAGATCTTGTAGCGAAACGTCTTTGCGGGTGTCTTCAACATCAAAGTCAACACTGGTGTCTTTGTAACCATAAATCTCGTCAATATCATCGATATCGCTTTCTGGATCAGCTCTTTCTTCTGCCCCTTCAGAGAACTCTGCCAGTGCTTCATCAAAATCATCGAGTTCTTCTTCAGGACTCTCAAACTCCTGTTCCAAATCAGAATCATCTAACAACGCTTCTAGCTGGTTCTCTTCATCCAACTCTTCTGACAAATCTTCAACATCTGTCAGGCTGTCTTCCAGCGAATCTTCATCTAGCAAGTCTGTTTCCGGTTCTACCAGTTCAGGCTCTTCTGCAAGCTCAGGCTCTTCAGCCAGTTCAGACTCTTCTGCAAGCTCAGGCTCTTCAGCCAGTTCAGACTCTTCTGCAAGCTCAGGCTCTTCTGCAAGTTCAGGCTCTTCTGCAAGTTCAGGCTCTTCTACCAGCTCAGGCTCTTCTACCAGCTCAGGCTCTTCTGCAAGCTCAGGCTCTTCTGTAAGCTCTGGCTCTTCCGCAAGCTCTGGCTCTTCTGCAAGCTCTGGCTCTTCCGCAAGCTCTGGCTCTTCTGCAAGCTCAGGCTCTTCTACCAGCTCAGGCTCTTCTGCAAGTTCAGGCTCTTCTACCAGCTCAGGCTCTTCTGCAAGCTCAGACTCTTCTGCAAGCTCAGGCTCTTCTACCAGCTCAGGCTCTTCTACCAGTTCAGGCTCTTCTGCAAGTTCAGGCTCTTCTGCAAGCTCAGGCTCTTCTACCAGCTCAGGCTCTTCTGCAAGTTCAGGCTCTTCCGCAAGCTCTGGCTCTTCTACCAGCTCAGACTCTTCTGCAAGTTCAGGCTCTTCTGCAAGCTCAGGCTCTTCTGCAAGCTCAGGCTCTTCTGCAAGTTCAGGCTCTTCTACCAGCTCAGGCTCTTCTACCAGCTCAGACTCTTCTGCAAGTTCAGGCTCTTCTACCAGTTCAGGCTCTTCTGCAAGTTCAGGCTCTTCTACCAGTTCAGGCTCTTCTGCAAGTTCAGGCTCTTCTACCAGCTCAGGCTCTAATGCTTCTTCAATCAGCTCTGGCTCTTCTGCAAGCTCAAGCTCTTCTGCAAGCTCAGGCTCTTCTGCAAGTTCAGACTCTTCTACCAGCTCAGGCTCTTCTGCCAGCTCAGACTCTTCTGCAAGCTCAGGCTCTTCTACCAGTTCAGGCTCTAATGCTTCTTCAATCAGCTCAGGCTCTTCTGCAACGTCTTCAATATCAGTTAGGCTGTCTTCCAGCGAATCGTCGTCTGGCGAGTCTAATTCAGCCAGAGTATCCTCTACCAACTCAGGCTCTATTGCTTCTTCAACCAACCCGGGCTCTTCTGCCGCGTCTTCAATATCAGTCAGGCTGTCTTCTAATATTTCGTTCTCGGCTTGCGCCGATTCCATTTCGGCAAGTTCTGGTGTAAGTGATTCGTCCACCTCAGCTAATTCAGATTCATCGTCGAGTAATTCCGGCTCAAGCAAGTCACCTTGAGGTAAATCAGAAAAATCAGGTAATGAATCAGATTCATCAGCAGGAGAAACTTGACCTACTGAACTGAATGCATCTTCGTTTAGTTCTGGAATATCCTCGAGAGACAACTCTTCTGGATCTTCCTCAACCGCTTGAGCTTTCTCTTTCTCAGCCTCAGCATTGGAACCAAAATCATCAGAGGCAATATCAGGAATATCTTCAAGCGATAATTCACCGGAGAATAATCCATTTGTATCAGCGTCTTCATCAGCGGCCGGTTCAACAGTCGATTCAGCATCTGTTGCAAGCGAGTCTAATAAATCGTTGTAATCTTCATCGGTAATATCGTCTATTGGATAAGTGGGCTTATCTTCTGCTTCTGCTTCTGCTTCTGCTTCTGCTTCTGCTTGTGCTTCTAGAGAATCGTCTTGATTTACTGGATCATCAATGAATTCATCAGTAACTTTAGCTTCAATTTCCTCTTCGCTAGCGAAATCAGAAACATCTTCATCCAAATCAGCAAGCTCGGCCTCGGTCGCAGTGTCACCTTCGTCACCAGTATCAAACTCTTCCTGCTCGGCCATGAGAGACTCAGGGTCCGTTTGAGCGGTGTTTTCTGACTCATCCATAAGCGCAGATTCATCGATTAGGTCTTCACTTTCATCGAGCTGCTCTAGCGTATTCTCAGGGACAGCCTCAAGCTCACTACTTGGATCATCCTCACCCGGTATTGTAAGTTCGTCTATTTCTAAAGAGTCTTGCAATTCTTCCTGTTCAGGCAAACCAAGCTCATTAATATTTGACAAAGACTCTTCTTCAATGTCAGCCTCCGAGCTGTCACGGTCGGCGTCGTCGGGTAGCTCGAATGACTCTGCCCTGTCTTCTTCTGATTCGATAGCATCGATGCCGTCATTACCTGAATCAAGCTCTTCAAAGTCTGCGTCTTGTTGCTCTGTATTGTCAGCTAATTCGTTTTCCGGGATATCTTCGATGTCGGTTCCAGAGTCGCTATCCAGCTCGTCTTCCATCCCAAGTTCGGCAAGTAGCTCATCAGCCAGTTCATCCTGCGCATTATCAGCTTGTGAAGTGCTATATTCGCTGCTCTGCTCAATGTTTTCCGGTTCATCCGCGACACCGAGTTCTGCTAATAACTCATCAGCTAATGAATCTTGATCAATGTCATCTTCATCTTGGGTTTCTGCTTCCATTTCTGCCAACAGCTCGTCAGCAAGATCATCTTGAGTGCTGTCCGGCTCTTGGTTCATGACCTCAGGGTCTTCAACACCAAGCTCTGCCAACAGTTCATCGGCAAGATCCATCTGCCCTGAATCACCCTCAGCAACTTCTTCAATCCCTAACTCGGCAAGGAGTTCATCAGCCAGCTCATCCTGCAAGGACTCTACGTCAGTATCAGGTTGATTAGCCACCATAGCATCCAGTTCATCTTCTGGAGCCTGCAAATCCTCATCATCTTCGCTAAACAAGTCACTGGAGGCTTCATCTAAATCACTCTCATCCAGCAGGCTATCTGCAAGTTCGGCCTCATCAGAGAAAGATGAATCTTCAAAATCGCTTTCATCTCCAAACCCAACCTCATCCCCAAATGCAACATCATCTCCAAATGCAACATCATCGCCAAATGCTGTTTCTGGCTCTTCTATCGCAACATCAGGATCACCTGGCTCCTTGCGTGGCGCATTTTGCAGAACTTCTGTCAGTTCTTCGGTGATATTATCCAGTTGCTCGTTTTGTTGTTCGATGCTGTCTTCTAACTTTTCAACCGCTTCATCGGTTAGCAAATCTTCATCTGCAATGCCCAGAACTTCCTCGGCATCAAAAGCTTCTAGCTCCTCAGCACTTTCTTCCGCAACGGGCTCGGGTTCTGGCTCAGGTTCTGGTTCGGGTTCAGGAATTTCTTCTGTGATTTCTTTAGCAGTTTCAGTTTCTGCAGCCTCTTCCAAAATGCTGTCGATATCGGACTGTTCATCTGCGTCAAGTTCTTCATCAAGGCCACTATCGAAATCTTCAACCTCGGGCTCATCCAACTCCGCGAATTCATCCAAAATGCCATCCACGTCCTCTGCAGCTTCAGATAATTCGACGGCATCATCGTCAGATTCATCAGATGCGAACAAATCATCTAAATCACCCTGGTCCAACAAACCGCTGTCAGAGTCAGCGAAATCGTCATCATCGCCACTCAACAGGTCGTCATCCATGTCAAGGCTACTCATTTCTTCTTCGAGTACCTTGTCTAGCGAGTCGTCCAGCTCTTCGGCAAATTCATCTTGTAAGAGGTCGTCATCGCCAAACAGATCATCATCTGCCCAATCGTCGTCCCCTAATTCATCCGAGGTATCTGAGCTCAACTCGTCCAACACGTCAGATTCTTCTACGGCTTTTGAGGCCATTTCAGGGGCTGGGGCTGGTGCAGCGGTTTCAATCGCAGGCGCTTCTTCGCCTTTGCGACGCAATAAGAACATTGTCAATCCACCCAGCACTGACAAAGTAAGCAGTAACGAGGACACGATGATAAAGATATCTGAAGTTAAAAACGACAGATCTAGTGACTTTTCTTCTTCAGGTTTAGGCGTTAACAATTCCAACATTTCTTGCTGAATTTGTAACATCTGTGATTGTTCAACTTGGTCTTGGCTAGCCCGCTCTCGTAATTGATCGATTTCTTTATTTACCGTATCCAGTCGGTCAAATATTTTGCGATTTTCATCTAGCAATGATTCTACGCTGGTGATGGATTCAGCAAATTGCTGTCTGATGGCATTGAATTGCGCTTGCTGCTCTTCATTAATGCGGTTCAGACGGGATTCAATTTCGGTTTTTGTTTCCGCCAGATCTTCGCGGTTCACAAGTTTTACTGGCGGCTTGAGATTAACCAGGCTCTCACCCGGCTTATTTTCCGGCGACCAGGCATCGTCATCCTGCTCAGATTTAATTTTTGCGTTTTGTGCATCAATACGAGCGATGTAACGCTCAGAGGGTAAGCGCAGCATTGCGCCATTTTTCAAGGTATTCAGGTTTTCTGTGGCAAAGGCATCCTTATTCAGTTCATAGATGGCCACCATCACCTGATAGATGCTTAAATTTTTATTCTGTCGATAACGATCGGCAATGCGCCATAAAGTATCGTCCGAATCAATCGGACCATAGGTCGCGCCAGAATATTGTTCTGTGGAATTTTTTGCGCCACGCAGCTCGATAACCCTGTCGTTTTGCTGTTGCGCATACGAAGTACCGGAGCTCAGGCAAGTGAGCAGGAAAAAAAGCACTAAACTGAAAACGCCAAGCCCTTTGCACGCCTGACTTTGCCCGGATGCCCTTGTGTTGGAATTGTATCCTGATTGAATATTACGCACTTAAGTATTTTGCCGTCTTGATTTTATAATTTCGTCAATTTTTTGTTGTTAGTTGTATGACTTCAGCCAAAACAAGGTAAACCAACGTTTGGCTGCAAGACTTATACCAATACCAGAGGTATTTCCATACCTAACTATAAACCAGATACAGTGAGCAAGCCAATTCCCCTCTTACCGAGGCAAAGCGTGTATATCGTTGCTGTGCAATTTCACAGTAAAGCTAAACGCGCTGTAGTCACTGATTAAACATCACCGATAATACAGTATTCACCGTGTGAGGACAGCAAAAATCAGATTTAATCCCGCTTATTGCTGGTCATCGGCTTAGATCAAAAAAACTTAAATAAAATAGGCAGTTGCGATAGAGGATTGTATATAGAGAAGCTGGCCAGCAGTATAGTGCTGGCCGAAAATAGAAATTATAGATAGTCGCGGATCAATACTTCAGCTATCTGAATGCTGTTAGTAGCAGCGCCTTTGCGAACGTTGTCTGAAACAACCCACAAATTCAAACCATTTGGATGAGTGATATCCTGGCGTACCCGTCCAACAAAAACGTCATCTTTACCACTGGAGTTACCCACCTGAGTTGGGAAGTCTTCGCGATTTTCCATCAACACAACCCCTTCGGCGTCTCTCAATAGGGCTTTTACCTGCTCAACATCCATTGGTTGCTGGGTTTCCAAATGCACAGCTTCACCATGACCATAAAACACAGGCACTCGCACCGCTGTTGCGTTCACCAGGATACTGTCATCCCCCATTATTTTTTGGGTTTCCCAGCTCATTTTCATTTCTTCTTTGGTGTAATCGTTATCGAGGAATACATCAATCTGAGGAATACAATTAAACGCAATCTGGCGACTAAAGCTTTCCACTTTTACTTCTCGGCCGTTTAACAAATCAGCCGTTTGTTTGGCCAATTCATCCATGGCAGATTTACCTGCGCCTGAAACAGATTGATAAGTCGACACATTAATGCGCGTGATCCCGAAGTGGTCGTGAATAGGCTTAAGCGCCACCAGCATGCCGATTGTTGAGCAGTTAGGGTTCGCGATAATATTGCGATTTCTAAAATCAGCAATAGCGTGGGCATTAACTTCCGGTACTACTAACGGGATGTCTGGCTCGTAGCGAAAATGTGAGGTGTTATCAATCACCACACAACCTTGCTCAGCAGCAACAGGAGCATATTTCGCAGAAATACTACCTCCAGCTGAGAAAAAGCCAATTTGTACCTGGGTCCAATCAAACGTATCCGCATCTTGTACCGTAATCTCTTCACCCTTATAGGTAATGGTACTACCTGCGCTGCGTGCGCTTGCTAAGGGATAAAGATTGTTGATTGGAAATCCGCGTTCTTCGAGAATTTCAATCATGTTTTTGCCCACCAAACCAGTGGCACCTAAAACGGCAACATCAAATGCGCGAGACATTTACTACTTACTCCAATTAATTATGTTTGGTCGCCTTTTGCGACGTTTCGAAAACCAAGCCCGTAGATTGCCTGTGTCAGCAAAGAATTTCCAGTATTTACTTGCACACTAGAAAATTCTCTTCGAATACCATAGTGCTTTCGGCTATATCTGAAAGATTTATCATCATTTACTTGCGTTTTAAACAGGAGACTGTCTTGTTCTATGGCATAAACCTGGCTAATCAGTTCATGTAATTGTACTTCGGTTGAACTCTCGTTTTGCGCTAAATCCAGCCAGGATTTTCCGGAAAAAGTAACTTCCGGTAAATAGTGCCACATACTCTTTTGCGGCCAACCAAACTGCTGAGCAGCAAAGTTATAGATCATCTCTGTTCCACGCGCTTTGCCTTCCAGGGTATGTCCAGCAATATGCTGGGTAGCAATATCAGTGCACTGAGCCAACTCAAAATCAATATCGGGTTCATTTTCCCAAACATCAAATAGAGTAAAAAAAGCATTGTTACTCTGCAGCACTGATTTTAAAGCTCGATTGTCCACTACTTCACCACGACAAGCGTTAACCAGAATTTGCTCTGGCTTGAGCGCCTTCAAGCGCTGCTCGTCAAGCATGTGACGGGTGGGCCACCTCCCTTCGTTAACATATGGCACGTGCAAACTGATTATGTCGCATTCAAGAATGACTGATAATGGCACCATATCACGGATGTCTCCAGCGGCCTCCAGCGGTGGATCACAAAGCAGTACTTCTAAACCAAGGTGCTCGGCTCGTTCCGCGAGAGCAGTGCCAACATTGCCAGCTCCAACTATGCCTAAGCGTTTGCTGTGCAGTTTGATTTTCTCCTTTGCCGCTAACCACAATAAACCCGCAATGACATACTCAGCGACGGCAATAGCATTGCAGCCTGCTGCGGAATAAGCTTTGATACCTCGTTCTTTTAGGTAATTCAGATCCATGTGGTCAGTACCAGCAGTCGCCGTCGCCACCAGTTTTAATTGCTTTGCCTGGCTTAGCAGCTCTGGTGTCACTTTGGTAGTGGAACGAATAAACAGGGCCTCGACATCGGTCAGATCTGCAGCACTGAGTTGGTTGCCTGCGAAGTGAGTTACTTCGGCTACATCTTCAAAAAAAGCCTCACCGTAGGTAAGGGTATCTTCACAAAATACTTTCACTGAAACTATCTGATTGTGGGAAAACGCGAATGATCGCACGTCAGATAAATAAAAAAAACCCAACCAGTTGGTTTATGCCGACTGATTGGGCCTGATTCAACTAGATTTGCTAGCTCAAATTAAAAATCTGAAATCTCCGCGCTATTGCCATTAAAGTCGAACTTGTTAATTTTACCGCATTGGGCAAAGTGATTGTTACTGCTGTAGGGCGCACCACTTTGTGTAATGTCGCTTTCCCAGCCCTGCCCGTTTTTAACAAAGGCTTTGACTTCAAACCAACCATTTACCGCTTTGCTGCAGTCCATTTGCACATCTAACATCCAATAGTGCTGCCCCCAAAGATTGAGCGGCTCTTCGCCGTAACCATCTACAGCAACCGTTTTTACTGCCCCCCATGAGGAAGGCCAAACATCCGTAGTCCAATCCATGGCGGTTCCCTCAGCATAGCTATCCTGTGCCGACTCTGCGCCATACCAGTCAAGGTAAAACTCGTTTGACTTCCAGGGGGCCGTTGTGACGTTGCGCAAATTATTGTGGGTAATGGGCATGGCACATTCGAAATTAGTGGTCTGGCAATTTCGCCCCAGATTGTTGTTGGCGTAATCGTGATCAATTCCGCCTCGAATAAACATATCCTGACCGCTAGCCGTTTCTGCCTGAATGAAAATCACGGTGCGCTGCCAGTCTTCATTACCTCCGGTTGTAGTAATTTTGCTGTTTTGGTGAATGGCGAACGCATCCCAGGCGGCAAGATTAGTGTTTATGCTACCGTCACCATTGACGGTAATAGTCTCACCAGAACAACTACTGCCATCTTGAGACAACTCACCTTTGAGCACATTACAGTACACACCCGCCGTCATCTGAGTACCAAGAGCAACATTCATGGTGTAGTCTTCTTTGTTGATAGCAACATGCCCTGCACTGCCGCGACCGAAGGCGATTTGATTATTGCCGTTGTCCCACCAATCAGTCACGTTCCAGTTGTCATTCACGTTGTTTCTGAAATCTACACCACCAGCGATATAGCTCCAGCGATGTTCACATTTCCAGTTGCTGCCATAACATTCCAAAGTGCCATTGTTATGCACCGGCACGGATGGCCCACCTGCATCAGTATCACCGTGGAAATCATAGCTGGACATCACCTTGGGATAACCATAAGGCCAGGCCAGCATGAAGACGTTTGCCAGATCATAAAGTCGACCATCTTCGAACGTAATGACATTACCAGCACCACCATGGCCACGTTGATTATCGTGGTTATCCACAAATACCACCGCTTGATAGCTGGGTAAAAAACCCCACGCCTCGCCAAAACTGCTTAACCAGGATAATTGACCATTGCGGAAGGTATTACCTAATTGAGTACTATATTTAAACTCGGTTACCAACCCGGTTCCCGTATATTCTGCTGCGCTTACCGCTTCACCACCTTGATCGATGACTTCCTGAAAGACCAAAGGTGAACCGTTAACTTTGGACAATACCCCCTGAATATCACTGACCGACATGTGTTTTGAAGCATCAAATCGAAAACCAGCAACTCCGAGATTAGTCAAATAATTGAGATAACCCGCCAACGTATCTTGTACATAAGTGGCACTGGTATTTAAATCCGGTAATCCCACCAGCTCACAGTTCTGTACTCGCCAGCGATCATTACCATAATCCTCCGGATTAATGGTGCAAGTATCGTGAAAATCTTGCGGGCCATAAACCGAATATTGTTTATTGCCGTAGCTATTGCCAGCCACGCCAGTGCCACTACCCGCAGCCATGTGGTTAATCACGGCATCCACATAAATCTCCACGCCTTGGGCGTTACAACGGGATATCATGTCAACAAATTCAGCTTCGCTGCCGCCCCGGCTTTGGATCTGATAGCTGACAGGTTGGTAGCGAGTCCACCACTGATCCCCCTGAATGTGCTCATTCGGCGGTGACACTTGCACTGCGGCATAGCCATTTGGACCGAGAAACGTTTCACACTCATTGGCCACGTCTGACCAATTCCATTCAAAAAGGTGCACAAAGGTTGTAGGAGCAGAGACTGCAGGAGCACTCAGTAGAGTTGCGGCAACGCCGAGCGCCAGCGTCGATTTAAGGGATTTCATTTTGCCTCCAATTTAATTTACACAAGGTTAACATTCGATTAACAACCTAAATCTTGGGTAAATTAAATTCCAATTGAATACGTATGCACTCCCCTCTGCATACGTATGCGTGGAATGGTTTATACACCTGGATTATTGAAGGCTTTAAGTCAGCTTTTTGATCCAGATCAGATCATTAAATACTTGCCGGGTTTATTCTGGTTTCAGAAACAAAAATCAGGAGAAAAACCATGTTAAGTTTATTATTCAACGATCCAGTCGCTTGGGGTTCTTTGTTGGGGTTAACTATCGTAGTTGCACTCTGTGGTTATTACGTGTACCTGTTTATGCACAACACTAATCACAACCTGTAGTGACTAATTGCTGTTGGCAATAAAATTCATAAACACTTCTGTCACTCGCTGCGCGGATTCAATTTGGGGATAGTGCCCCACTGGCAGCGAGCAGGTTGGTGCATGAGGTAATAACTGCTGCCAACGCAGCCGCATGTGTTCACCAGAGATGGGATCATGGCGACCATTAATAAAGAGCATTGGCACTTGTGTGGATTGCATTGCGTCAAGCCAATCCTGTCTGCGTTGCTTGCGCTCATCGATGTATTGCAGCAAATAAGGCATAGCCTTTACGCCATTATTGATTTGAAGAAGCTGCCACAGCGTTGCAATTTCGTGTTTTTTCGGTGGTGTCTGCGGACCGAAGATACGCTTGAAACTGCCTTCCAGACTACGCTCGTTCAAAAATTTTACAGCCCAAGGGCCGATAACACTTTTCAGTAATTTTTGAGTCAGTAATGGTCGGTGGCTTTCGCTAAATAGTCCACCGTTGAGGAAGGTTATTGAACTCAACTGAATCTGTGTTTGTTCGGTTTCCACCATGTGCAGTAGCTCTTGCGCAACTGAGTCACCATAATCATGAGCCAAAACATGGCATTTGGAAATATTCAGGTGTGCTAACAAGGCCAGGTAAAACCGAGCTTGCTCTGCCAGAGTGTAGCCATAAGGTACCGGTTTATCGGAAAGACCGTAACCGAGCATATCCATCGACACCAGATGATAGTCTGTCGATAAGTCAGCCCACTGATGGTGCCAATCCCAGCTGGCACTGGGGAAACCATGAATAAACAAGATAACTGGCTTGCCAGGAGCATGATGCTGCCACCAGGCCAGTCGACGCTCGTTTACAGTGAGATAGTTTACCGTTTGTATGTATTCTTTTAACGTTGCATAAGGCATCAGTTATCAAGCCAAAAACTAATGGCGAAATGAAGGGTCAATGCGATCCAGTTTACGCAATATTCCGGGCCAGGCCAGCCCTCCTCCTGCGGCTTTGGTCACCTCAGAAGCTTGCGCTTTAATACCTGCCAATATTGGCTTAGGAATGGTTTTCAGCGGTTGTCCCGAGGACTGAGCCAGTAGTTGAATTTCACACGCCCGTTGCAATACAAACATAAACAAAAACGCATCCGCAACGGTTTCGGCGCAGGTGAGCAAGCCATGATTGCGCAGTATCATAAAATTATGACTACCCAAATCAGCCACCAGCCTGGCTTTTTCATCGGGATTCAGCGCAATCCCCTCATAGTCGTGATAAGCCAAGCCAGATAAGGGAAATAAAGACTGCTGGCTCAAAGGCTGTAAGCCATTTTCCAAAGTAGAAACTGCGACACCGGCATTAGTGTGTAAATGCAATACGCAATGAGCATCTTCCCGAGCTTCGTGTACGGCACTGTGAATATTGAATCCAGCAGGATTGATATCATGCTCAGAATCCATGATTTTATTACCTTCAAGATCCACCTTAACCAGATTAGAAGCCGTTACTTCTTCGAACAACATGCCATAGGGATTAATCAAAAACTGCGGTTCAGCACCGGGAATGCGGGCTGAAATATGAGTGAAAATTAAATCATCCCAACCGTAGTGAGCAACGGTGCGGTAACAAGCCGCTAAATCCACCCGCAACTGCCACTCGGCAGCACTTACTTGTTGTTGTACTTTTGACATATTCCTATCCCCCGCTCTGGTATCAGTTCACTATAGACTATAAGCTAAAGGGGCAACTGTCGTTCTGGCGACATTTTTTGGAGTACCCCTTAATTGACACCTGACGTTACCGCCAATTTACGTAAAAACCCTTGGTTCAGCTCGCTTCCAACGCATTTGCAAGATGCCATAATGGCACACAGCAAGCTGCGACAACTGAACGCCCAAGCGGTACTGCACACTAAGGAACAAGCGCCAAACGGTCTTTTTTTTGTTCATTCTGGTAAAGTGCGCATTAGCAACTTTACCCCGGAAGGAAAAGAAGTGGTGTTAACCTGGCTCACTTCAGGTGACTGGTTCGGTGAGATATCCAGTTTTGACAACTTGCCACGCACGCATTGTGCAACCGTTGATGAAGCCGCTACTATTTTAACCATTCCTCATAGTGCCTTTGCTCAGCTTTGCGACAAACACCCGGAAATGTATCGTTATTTCATCCCGATTTTCTGCCAGCGCATGCGGGCGTTGTTTGAAATTATCGATGAAGCCCGTACGCTCCCCATCAAATTACAATTAGTTAAACGGCTTTTGCATCTGCACAACACATTTGATGGTGAGAATGGCGGTCTTGATGTTTCCCAGGAGTCACTAGCACTTATGTTAAACACCACCCGGCAAAGCGTAAATCGATGGCTGAATGAATTACAAACGGAAGGGTTAATCCAATTGGCCTACAACAAAGTAATGCTGGAGCCTCAAATATTGCAGGAATATTTGCACAATCAATTAAATCCGAAGTGTCATTAAAGATTAATCAGAAAAGATCACAAATCCTCAGTTTCTTCACATTTAATAAGCCCACCGTTTGCTACCCTTGATGATAGATAAAACAGGTTTCTGTTTTGGGGCTACCTGAAGAAACCGAGAGGGTTTGCACCGCTCTCATTTCCGAATTTTATGGTAACCACCAGCAGAATTTATTCCGGTTACGAGAAATGAACTGTGTGAACAAAATAATAGTTATGGCTGCCTTCCAGGCAGCTCTAATAGCTTCAGCATCTGCCACTCAATACGATTACGATGGCGATGGAATAGCGGATGTGGCGGTGCGCCGCAGCAGCACTTACTACTGGTATGTACTTAATACCGGGGATGACAACTTCAACTCAGATGCTCAAGACGGTATCCAGCGCACACAATTTGGTAAAGACACTGCGGATATCCCTGTTCCGGCCGACTATGACGGCGACGGCATCACCGACTTTGCCGTGCGGCGGCCCTCAACGTTTACCTGGTATGTTAAAAACTCTTCAGGCGACAACATCAATTCAGAGGCACAAGATGGTATTCAGCGAGTGATATTTGGTAAGAATGCCAGTGATATCCCGGTACCCGCAGACTACGACGGCGATGGCATAGCCGACTTTGCGGTGCGAAGAGCATCGACATTTACCTGGTATATCAAAAACTCCGATGGCAGCAATTACAATTCTGACGCCCAAGATGGTATCCAACGTATCGTTTTTGGCAAAAACAGTGAAGATGTGCCTGTCCCCGGATTATACGACGAAGACAACATTGCCGATGTTGCTGTTTGGCGGGCTTCCAACAGTACCTGGTATATCAAGAATTCCAGCGGTTCAAATTATAATTCTGAAAACGAAGACGGTATTCAGAGATTGACACTAGGGCAAGATGGCGATATCCCGGTACCTGCCGACTACGACAATGACGGCATAACCGATATCGCCGTGCGACGTCCGGATACCTTTACCTGGTATATTCGCTACTCCAGCGATGGCGAAGTTCGGGAATTCGTTTTGGGCAAAGACGAGGCCGATATCCCTGTACCCGCCGATTATGATGGCGATGGTGCAGCGGATGTCGCTGTGCGGAGAAGCTCCAATCAATATTTTTACATTCTCAATTCATCGGATTCTGAAATTCAACGCATTAATTTTGGCAAACAAGCCGACGATATCCCCACTAATGCGCCAATCACTGAAGTGATTGCCAAGCTCAATGCAGTAAACAGCGCAATTGCAAGCAATTCCGTTCCAGTAGCAGACGCTGGTAGTGATCAAACCGTGGATGTTGGTAGTACAGTACAATTAAATGGTGCGAATAGTACTGATACAGATGGCGACAGCTTATCCTACAACTGGAGTTTTAGCAGTCGACCAGACAGTAGTGAAGCACAATTAAGCAGTGCCAGCATTGCCAATCCAACCTTTACGGCAGATGTTATTGGCAGTTATGTTTTGTCGCTCACTGTCAACGACGGTGAAGACAGTAGCAACGCCGATAGTGTCACCATCACAGCAGAACAAGCTGAACCAGACAATACACCTCCCATCGCTGATGCGGGCCCAGACCAACAGGTATCAGTAAATGAAGAGGCGACACTTTCCGGCGCTGGTAGTAGTGATGCCGATGGTGATGCGTTGAGCTTTAGCTGGAGTCTTATTTCCCAACCAGCGAACAGCTCAGCCTCTTTGAGTCGTCGAGCTTCGGAGACACCCAGCATCACGCCAGATATTGCTGGAACATACGAAATACGATTAACGGTAAGTGATGGTAGCGACTCCAGTACGGATGATATTACCATCACCGCCGTTAATGATAATGTCGACATAAAAGATATTGAATTCGTTAATCGCAGTGGTGACTGCGGTGATTACGAGGGTACATACTACGCCAGTGTTACCGATGTCCAGGAGGCGACCAACTTCACTAATAGCGTCACCATCAGTGCCAGCACAGATACTTGCGATTTTATAGTCAACGAAATCCCTAACCACGACTTTAATGAACAAGGCAATTTCGCCAGTGTAGTCGCCGAGCAAAATGGTGATTACAGCGTGACAAGAACACCGGAGTTTGCTAGCACTGTTACTGAATTGTCACTGACCACCACAAATGCCATCACTCTAAATGGTGTCGTCATCGATTTGCTCTCAGCAGCGTGTTACAGCGTCGGAAACGAACCTCTAGGTGAAGAGAAAATTGGCTGTGGTAACGACCAGATAGATAATCCCTGGCGCTATGATCCGATGTCCAGTTTAAATAATTTTGGTACCGACGAACACAATGCCCACCCGCAACCGGATGGCACCTATCACTACCATGGCGATCCACTCGCAATGTATGACCTTGACTGTGAAACCTCTGGGTTAGCCTCCCCGGTTATCGGTTTCGCAGCTGATGGCTTTCCAATTTATGGCCCATGTTTTGATGACAACGGCACAGTTCGTAAAGCTGAGCCAAGCTACGTATTAAAGTCAGGTGAACGGCAAGAAGTCAGTGGTTACACCACGCCAGTGGGTGGCCAGGGTAACGTTGCCAGCTCAGAATACGATGGACAATTCACAGGAGATTGGATGTACTCAGAGGGCGCGGGTGATCTGGATGAATGTAATGGCATGGAAGTCGACGGCCAATATGGCTATTACATCACCGAAACACACCCATGGATACTAAAGTGTTACAAAGGCACCCCAAATTCCTCATTTGATAAACGGGGTAGACGGGCACTGCGCAATTTACTACATCGTCACGAACCCAACGGCAAACTCCATAATCACTAATTTCAGCAAGGGGCAATGCCCCTGTACCCAACGAGAGAATTAAGGCAAAACAATGAGACCCGCAAAACTCTTACTATCCGGTTTACTCGGAGCATTAATTACTTCGCCCTTGTGCGCGACTGAGTTTGACTATGACGGCGATGGTATCGCCGATGTCGCCGTAAGACGACCAGACACCCAACTTTGGTATGTGAAAAATTCAGGCTCAATGGACTACAACTCAGAAAGGGGAGACGGGATCCAGCGGGTGCGCTTCGGTTTGTCAGTAGCGGATATCCCAGTCCCTGCGGATTATGACGGTGATGGCATTACTGATTTTGCAGTGCGTCGTGCCAGCAACTACACCTGGTACGTGCTAAACTCTTCGGGTGATAATACCAACTCCGTGAAAGAAGATGGCATTCAGCGGCAAGTGTTTGGCAGGAATAGCGATGATATCCCTGTACCAGCGGATTATGACGGTGATGGTATTGCTGATTTTGCAGTGCGGCGGTCCTCTAATTACACCTGGTATATAAAAAACTCCAGTGGCAGCAATTTCAATTCTGAAAAAGAAGATGGCATCCAGCGCATAGTATTTGGCAAAAGTCCTGAAGATATTCCGGTAAAAGGCGACTTTGATGGTGACGGTATTGCCGATGTAGCGGTTAAACGCCCCTCCAACGGTTTTTGGTATATTCTCAATAGTAGCGGTGATAATACCAACTCAGAACGGGGTGATGGTATTCAACGGGTCTCCTTCAGCACAGCTATCAATGATATTCCTGTGCCTGCGGACTATGATGGCGATGGTATTACCGATATCGCCTACCGCAATCCTGACAATTTTACCTGGTATATTCGAAGTAGTATTGATACCACAGTAACTGAAATTGAGTTTGGTTTGCACCCGGCGGATATTCCTGTACCCGCTGACTATAATGGCGATGGTAAAGCAGAACTGGCCATTCGCCGCGCGGGTGATCAAACGTTCATTATTTACAATCCAGATGTGGTACCAGGACCTCAAGGTCGTTCAGCTGAGTCTGACGATGATGAACAAGACAGCGAAACGGTTAGCTTTGGTAGTCAGTCAGGGGATGTGCCAGTTAATGCCAGTACTGATCAGATAATGGAAAAGCTGGACGATACCAATGCCAATGCCAATGGCAACTCCAGCAACACCTTGCCCACCGCTAATGCAGGTGACAATCAAACCGTCAGTACCGGCGCCCTCGTTACATTGGATGGAACGGCTAGCTCAGATGATGATGGAGATTCACTTACCTACACCTGGACATTACGGAGTTCACCGGATGGCAGCGAAGCCGCACTAAGTGACAGAACTGCTGCCTCCCCCACTTTTACCGCAGATGTTGATGGCAACTATGTTATTTCGCTGGTTGTTAATGACGGTAGCGAAGACAGTGCGGCTGATAGGGTCAGAATAACGGCAGAAACCACCACCGCTAATACCGCTCCGATGGCTGATGCAGGGAGCGACCAAACCGTCACAGTAGGCACTCGTGTAGAACTAGATGGTTCTGGCAGTAACGATAGTGACGGCGATTCATTGAGTTATACATGGTCATTTTTATCTATGCCTGATGGCAGTGAAGCACAATTAGGCCGCACAAACATTGAATCCCCCAAGTTTACGGCTGACACTGCCGGCACTTATGTACTGCAACTCATAGTTAACGATGGTACAGAAGACAGTGAAGCCGATACGGTTACCATTACCGCTGAGTCGGAAGACGTTAATACAGCACCAACAGCGGATGCAGGAACCGACCAGTCAGCGACTGTTGGTAGCCAGGTTACTCTTGATGGCAGTGGTAGTTCTGATGCTGATGGCGATGCCCTGAGTTACAGCTGGTCATTTAGCAGTGTCCCCGGTGACAGCGATGTGTCGTTGAGCAATGCCGATACCGCGACCCCCAGTTTTACCCCACGAGATGCTGGTGACTACGTCTTAACCCTCACGGTCTCGGATGGAGAAGATAGCGATACCGACACAGTTACGGTGACTGCCAGTGAGGGCAACAGTGCCCCAACAGCTGAAGCGGGAAGCGATCAGAGTGTTACCGCTGGTGATAGCGTGTCGTTAAGTGGTAGCGGCAGCTCAGATGCTGACAATGATACACTGACTTATAGTTGGTCCTTCACCAGCAGACCTGGTGGCAGCACGGCCACCTTAAACAATGCGAATAATGTCAATGCCAGTTTCACTGCCGATACAGAAGGTGATTATTTGGTTCAGCTAACGGTATCTGATGGCGAAGACAGCGATACCGACAGTGTGACCATCAGCGCAGAAGCCGCAACTACCAGTGAACCTACTGACAACGAATCATTATTGGAAACCACCTTTGATGCGGCGCGCTTTGACGCTTCCGCCGATGAAACTATACCGGCAAGACCTTATGTTATGGTAGATTTCGTAGACTATGATAGTGACGGTGACAATGACGCCGCCATCTTGCAATCCAATGGCGTGCCTTACACCTATGACTACGATTACTCCACCTCGGACGCGAACAATATCCAGAATACCTGCTTTGACGATCCCAACAATGGCCCTGACGAGGCTGACAGTGGTGGTTGTTATCCGATTGAAGCCAGTGTCAGAGCGTTTGTAGTACCTACTAACCCAGAAGTGGCGGACAGCATTACCAATGTGAGCTCGGATCAGCATTCAGGCATGGCAATTTCAGGCGCTACTTTTGAGTTGCCCACCGCACCGTCACCGGAAGATAACGCCGGTTATGCCATTACCAATGTATACGACGAAGGCTGGGAAGTACTAGACGATTGTAATGGCCACTCTGGTTATCAGGGAGCCCCTTATCACTACCATGGCGATCCCACGTACCCTATCAACGACGGTACTAATGAACATACCCTGGCCGCCACCGAAGCCTCAGATTGTTTGCCTGATTACGAGTTAGTCGTCGATGAAGATACCGGTCATGCGCCAGTTATCGGATATATGGCGGACGGTTTTCCAATTTACGGTACAGATGGTTACGACATTGGTGATGAGCTAGACGAGTGTAATGGTCACAACGGTACAACATCAGAATTCCCAGACGGAATTTATCACTATCATGCGTTAAATTACGATGCAGTGACCGCCAATGGCACTGGCTCGCGCAATGAGATACCGCCCCTTCCGGAATGCCTGAGTGGCAAGACTTGGTTTGTGCCGGAGTTTCATTCACCAGAGCTTTCTGATTCGGACAAGCGCGATATCGATTCAGAAATCGACGTTGAAAGCACCAATACCACTGTTGATGCCCTTACCTTGGCAACCGCTTTCGCATCCAATCGTTTCTCGGCCACCAGTACGGCAGAAGCACGTCCATACGTCTATGTAAACTTTATCGATTGGGATTTTGATGGCGAAAACGATACCGCATTGTTACTGAGCAATGGTGTGCCTTCAACCTATGATTACGACAACACAACATCCAATAGCGATGATACTGCCAACGTCTGCTTCGACGACCCTGAAGGTGGTCCAGACACGGGATGTTACAGTGTGGATGCTAATAATCGGGTATTCTTATTCTCACTAAATCCGACAGTAGTAGATGCGGTCACCAGCATAAGCGACGAAGACCACAGTGGTATGGCAATTTCCGGGGGCACTTTTGCTCATCCTGATGAAGATTCTCCCAACGGTGAAGGTTATGCAGTACACAACACCTATGATTCCGATTGGGAAGTGCTGGATGACTGCAATGGAAATGTCAGCTATCAGGGCGGCCCGTTCCACTATCACGGAGACCCAACAAACCCGAATCGAGATCAGGTAGATGAGCATACTGCCAGTGCCGCTCGTGCTGAAGGATGTTTACCGGATTTCTCTAGTGATGTAGACGAAACTACCTCCCATGGTACGGTAATTGGTTTCATGGCTGATGGTTTCCCCATTTACGGTGAAGATGGTTACGATTCAGGCGAGACCCTAGACGCCTGCAATGGGCACACTGGCGCTACGCAGGAGTTTCCAAATGGGATTTATCACTATCATGCAATCTCGGCAGATACCGCCAGCTCTGAAAATCTGGCGCCACTGCCCACTTGCTTAAGTGGTGACGTAATCTATATGCCCAATTACCCGGCGCCAGAGCTGAGCGCAACGGAGAATTAGTCAGAGCGCAGCGGACAACTAATCAGATCTACAATCAGAAGCCCATAATGAAAGTACGGAGAACTTAATGACAACACGGATGTTTCGCAGCCTCTTTTTTGGGCCTCTCTGCCTCATTTCGGGCTTGTGTCTTGAGGTGCAAGCTCATCTGCAACCAGAGCATAAGGCTGATGGGTCCCACACGCACAATGCGCATGTCACCACGCCCTTTGTGCTGCTGGAAAGTAGTCGCACCGGTCCCTTATTAAAATACAGTGGTAGCGATGGCAAACTACAAACTTTGTATCGCATACCCAAGGGAGCGCGCCTGTTTCAGTTTGACCACGCCCACGTCGACACAACCGACAAAAAAGCAGAAATGCTATTGGCTTATGGCCCTCAAGGAAAGGGTGAACAAGGTATCTGGCGCTTCGAATATGTGCTACGTACAGCACAAACAGCCACCGTTCGATTAACCCCTGTTATCACTGATAGCGACCCAGACACTTGGTTTTTTGATCCCATTTACGTACCAGGTACACGCAACTTTTATTACATTTCCGCCAAAACAAACAGCGATAGTAAGCGCGCTAGCCAAGACTTAGCAGTATGGTTTTACGATGCTGAAGCAAAGCGCAGCAAACCCATTGCGAAGGGTGCAAGCCACCCAACTATATCTGAAACCGGTGAACAGCTCATGTGGCTAAATCAGCACAATTCAGCACAAAGCCTCACCGTTCTCGAGCACAACAACCTGAAAACCAGGCATATTCAATTTGGCGACGAGCTGCCCTCGCTGCACTTTCCTAAAATAAGCCATTCGCTGCAATCCATATTTTTTCTTAGCACAGAAAAACTAACACTGGCCACCATGCCCGGATTTTCAAAGGCTTTTGCTCATCCTGGACAACAACACAAAACCTGGTATGCGTGGCAAGCCACTTCTACTAGCAGCGACATACAGCAAGCCCGTTTTTTATGGCAAGCAGAAAATGTCCGAGATATGCAGTTGCATCCCGATGGCAGGCAGCTTGGCTACTTAAACGAAGAAGGCCTTACCCTTTACAACGCTGAAACCCAAAAAGGTGAAAAAGTCCTTAGCGGGCACAATTTCTGGAAGTTTGTCTGGATTCCTTACAACTAACTTTCGTAAATAACATCGCCGATATTTTAGCGAAAATGCAATAAATTGCGTCTAGACTGAAAAGTCATCAGTGCAATTTCGAGATATCGCATGTCAAAACCGTTTGTCTGGGGGGCTGCTGCCGCCAGTTTTCAAATCGAGGGCTCACTCAATGGTGAGGGCCGAGGACCTTGTGTCTGGGATATGTTTTGCAACGAGCCTGGCAATGTGCGTTTTAAGCATCATGGTAACAATGCCTGTAATCACATTGAATTGATGCAGCAAGATGTAGATATCATGGCGGAAATTGGTTTGCAGGCTTACCGCTTTTCCATCAGTTGGCCAAGAGTGTTGCCACAAGGCACGGGGCAGATAAACCGAGCAGGATTAGATTTTTACGACCGACTTGTGGACACTCTATTGGCCAAAGGTATCGCGCCATGGACGACTCTTTTTCACTGGGATTATCCCTACCAGTTATACTTACGGGGCGGCTGGTTAAACCCGGACAGCTCTGATTGGTTTGCCGAGTATACTCAGATTATTGTAGAACGCCTTTCGGATCGGGTAAGCCACTGGATGACCCTTAACGAACCTCAGTGTTTTATCCATTTCGGCCATCACACTGCTTATCACGCCCCCGGATTAAAGTTGGGTTTTAAAGAGGTGTTAACCGCGGCCCATAACGCCCTGCTGGCTCATGGTAAAGCGGTGCAAGTGATCAGAGCCCACAGCCACAGTACCGCAACCATTGGTGCCGCGCCGGTTGGTCATGTGTATGTGCCCGACAACACCAGTCCCGAATGTATTGCAGCAGCCAAACAGGCGACTTTTGCAGTACAAAAACAGGATTGCTGGAACAATACCTGGTTTGCCGATCCTATGTTCCTGGGACACTATCCGGAGGATGGCCTGGCGCTGCATGAGGCTTTCTTACCCGACTTTCAAACCAATGATATGGATACTATCTGTCAACCGCTGGATTTTTATGGTGCCAATATCTATACCGCAGAACAAATAACCACTGATGGCAAGGGTAAAACCCGCCTGGTACCTAGCCACGACGGAGATCGCTTTACCAGTATGGATTGGCATGTAGTACCTGAAAGTCTGTATTGGGCCAGTAAATTCTTTAATGAGCGCTACAAAGTACCGGTGATCATTACCGAAAATGGCATGGCCAATCACGACTGGGTGGACGAAAACGGACGAGTACAGGACCCACAGCGTATTATCCTGCTCAAGGAATACACCGACGCCCTGTTAAAAGCCAGAGCCGAAGGTGTCGCCATCGACGGCTATTTTGCCTGGTCAATTATGGATAATTTTGAATGGGCGCTGGGCTATGATCGCCGCTTCGGACTGGTGCACGTGGATTATCAAACCATGAAGCGCACCATCAAAGACTCGGGCTATTGGTATAAAGAACGAATTAAGACATCAATTGATTAAAACCATAAATGAATAACCTCGGCTAAATCAGAAGCTAAAGAGCATGACTTAGCTTAACAGTATTTATATAGGTGTTGTGTTGTGGCACGCTCAGTTACAAGACTGCAACACCGTTCGTCACAGTAAATAAAATCTGGACGTCCAGGTCGGATTACGACTTTCAATGGTTCAATTGAAGGCACTGTAGGAGATGTTGACACACAAATATTGGGTAGATAATATTACCGCCAACTTAAGACCGGGCAATGATGCCAGCAACTCTTAAGTTGTAAAATAATTTACTATTTTAAGGAACACAAAATGATAAATTTAAAAAAGTTAGTCAGCATTCTTTTATTTTCACACCTTGTATCTTCAACCGTATCTGCCACTGCATTCACCGAAGAGGTATTTTTTACGGCATCGACAGGACAGGAAACTCTTGTCTCGTATAAGATTGAAAATGGTGAAAAGTCACTGGTCATTCACAATAAGTCCAGCCTGTCTAGTGAACAGATATTACAAGAGTTCGCAGAAACAGCTTTGACTGGTGGACATTATAATTACGTCTTAGTCGGTCCTTCCTGCCCAGATTGTGCAGTTGATCGCAGCTTAACCCCTGTCCTTCGCCAAGAGCTTTCGTACAAATTAAATGATTCTGCAAAAGATAAAGGCACAGTAAAGGTTGTTAGCGACTTTTTTAGTGGCGTTGCTAGCTCAGTTGGAGCAAATACTACCAATGAATTTTTCGATGCACTTTCAAACCCTGAAAATAGCTCTGAGATATCCGATCACGGTGTCATTGTAGTAAGAGAAAGAGGCGGAATGATTACAGATGCCTGTATGATGGAGTCCGGCCTTTGCAGAGACATTCCAGGGACAGAATTTATCAGTCTCGAAAATGGCTTCTCGATTAAATATCCTGCCCCTGACTATAATGATGACTTAGCCTTACTCGAAGAAAGGATGATGATTCAGGCAGCACTTCTTCGAGCAGTCCACGAACTCAATACTCCGAGAAGATATCAATGTCAGACTGTCTACACTGGCCCCACTGGAGATACCTCAGCACAATTGATTTGCTATTCTACAGATTAAAAAATCGTTACCCCGTCAGATTTTTACCGCGCCTCGTTAAGGCTCGGTATTAGCAATTATGTAAGACTTCTTCTTTGATAACTCAGACACCATTCTTTACTTTACAAACGCAGCAATAGTAGTTGAAATTAAAATCCTCTGAACGATTGGTACTTTCCACCAGCTCTTACGCATTGTAACCATAATCTATATTGCACTGTGAAAATGCCGATTATCACTCTATGACTTTCGGCACATGTTAAACCTCTTTTGAGATGGCAATCTAAGCTCAGTAATACTCAAGGTAGCGTAACATGAATAACAACGTTGAACGTTTACAGGCGATGGATGTACTCAGAGGCTTTGCTCTGTTGGGCATCTTGCTGGTTAATATCCAGTCTTTCTCCATGCCGGGGGCGGCTTACCTCAACCCCACCGCATTTGGCGATCTGTCCGGGCTCAATTTATGGGTATGGATAAGTACCCATGTATTGGCGGACCAAAAGTTTATGTCATTGTTTTCGCTGTTATTTGGTGCTGGCATTATTTTGTTTTGTGACAGCGCGCAGAAAAAAGGGTTATCTGCGGCGAAATTACACTACAAACGCAATGCCTGGTTGCTGCTATTTGGCCTGCTGCACGCCTACCTGTTTTGGTATGGTGATATCTTATTCGCCTATAGTCTGTGTGCTTTCTTCATTTATCTGTTACGCAACAAATCCGTATTTACCCTGATAGTCGTCACGCTGCTATTTGCCGCCATCAGCAGTGGCTATTCGTTACTATTCGGCAGCAGTCTTGAGCATTTCCCGGCCGACGCACAATCAGGATTAATGGAAGCCTGGGCGCCCAATGCGGCGGCCCTGGCCAATGAACTCAGTGCCTATAAAGGCAGTTTTCTCAGTGCTTTTGAGTTCCGCGCTGAAGAAGCTATTTTTATGCAGAGCTATGTATTTCTCACTTATTTTTTCTGGCGCGCCAGCGCTATGATGCTGCTCGGCATGGCCTTGTACAAATCTGGATTTTTTCATCTTCAATGGCAAAACAAAAGCTACCTGTGGCTTGCCATCTTTGGCTTAGCAATAGGTTTACCCATCGTCAGTTTTGGCGTCCATAGTAACTTTGAGCAACAATTTTCGCTGCAATACAGTATGTTTCTCGGTAACCAGTTTAACTACTGGGGTAGTATTCTAATGGGGTTGTCTTACGCCGCCATTGTCGTTCTGTTGGTTAAAAAAGGCCTGTTTAAGGCATTACAACTGCGCCTCGCCGCCATCGGTAAAACCGCTTTTAGCAACTACATCTTGCACACAGTGGTGTTTACCACGGTATTTTATGGTTATGGTTTGGGACTGTTTGGTGATATTGAGCGCTGGTTGCAATTAAGCCTGGTTTTGGCGATGTGGGCATTACAATTATGGCTGGCACCTGTGTGGCTGCGTCACTATCGTTTTGGTCCATTGGAATGGCTATGGCGCACCCTCACCTATGGCAAAGCTCAGCCGTTTAAACATTAAAAAAGGGGCTTAACGCCCCTTTTTACTGATTTCGTTCGGACAACCTAGCCCTTGTATTTTTCAAATACCAAGGTGCTGTTAGTGCCACCAAAACCAAAGCTATTGCTCATAACGCGATTAAGATCGGCACTACGAGTTTCGGTAACGATGTCCAGGCCTTCTGCTTTCTCATCCAACTCATCGATATTAATCGATGGGGCAATAAAGCCGTGCTGCATCATCAATAAAGAATAGATAGCCTCATTTGAGCCTGCTGCTCCTAACGCGTGGCCTGTCATCGCTTTAGTTGCGCTAATGGCAGGAGACTTTCCAGCAAATACGGCCTGGATAGCCTCTAATTCTTTTACGTCACCCACAGGTGTCGATGTACCGTGCGTATTTAAGTAGTCGATATCACCGTCAACGGTTGATAGCGCCTGCTGCATACAGCGCAATGCGCCCTCACCTGATGGTGCCACCATATCGTAACCGTCTGAAGTGGCACCGTAGCCTGTGATCTCCGCATAGATAGTGGCACCACGCGCCAAAGCGTGCTCCAATTCTTCAACCACCACCATGCTGCCGCCACCGGAGATTACGAAACCATCACGATTGGCGTCGTAAGTACGAGAGGCTTTTTCTGGTGTCTCGTTATACTTAGTAGATAAGGCACCCATGGCATCGAATTCCATAGCCAGTGTCCAGTGCACTTCTTCACCACCGCCAGCAAATACGATATCTTGCTTACCTAATTGAATTTGCTCTAATGCTGCACCGATACAGTGGGCGCTGGTAGCACACGCAGAGCTCAACGAGTAATTTACGCCTTTGATTTTAAAGGGCGTTGCCAGACAGGCGGATACCGTGCTGCTCATGGTTTTGGTTACCATGTATGGACCAACACGCTTAACCCCTTTTTCCCTGAGTATGTCTGCCGCCAAAACCTGATTGGCGGAAGAAGCACCACCTGAACCGGCAATTAAACCTGTTCTTACATTGGATACCATATCTTCGGTAAGCTTGGCATCTTCAATGGCTTCTTGCATCGCAATGTAGGCATAAGCCGCTGCATCACCCATAAAGCGTAAGGTTTTGCGATCAATATGCTCTTTTATATCAATATTGATGTCGCCCCAAACATGGCTACGCAAGTTTAGTTCTTGAAACTCTTCTGACACAGAGATGCCAGATTTACCTTCTTTTAACGAAGCTAAAACTTCCTGCTTGTTGTTACCAATACTGGATACGATCCCAAAACCGGTGATTACCGCTCTTTTCATATTCTTACCTGTTAATTTTAAAACGGGGCTATTGTACTGTGTTGCGCTAGTGTAACTGGTCTGCTCTTTAGAGTACAAGTGTACGCTTAAATCTTTTTATCGAATTATTCGATATGGCAAACATACTTGATGTTTACGCCATGGAGATTACACTTCTGTGAAAATTTCCAACGTGTTACTGCTTTGAAACTCAAAACTGCTTCCCTATCCTTCAATGCCTCGGGTACACCCACATCCGCCGAGTTCGATGATGTTTACTTTTCAAACGACAATGGCTTGGCCGAATCAAAGTATGTATTCTTTGACCATAACTATTTGAATAGCAGATGGTTTTCCCATTCAAAAAATCATTTTTGCATTGCCGAAACGGGTTTTGGTACCGGCCTAAACTTTTTACTCACCTGGCAATGCTTCCGCGACTTTCTGCACCAAAAAAATAGCGATAACACACTTAAGCAGCTGCACTTTGTCACCACTGAAAAATTCCCGATAACAAAAGAAGAGTTGAAATTGGCCCTGGCGCAATGGCCAGAGCTAAAAGAATTTAGCGAACAGTTGTTAGTTCAATACCCGATACTCACTCCGGGCTGTCATCGCCTGGTATTTGAGCAGAACCAGATAATATTGGACCTCTGGCTTGGGGATATCGAGCAAACTCTGCCAACCATCATGACCTACCCCGATGGGCTTGTGGATGCCTGGTACCTGGATGGTTTTGCCCCAAGTAAAAACCCGGATATGTGGCAAGACACCCTGTTTGCCAATATGGCCAGACTCAGCAAACCGGGTTGTACTTTCGCGACATTTACCGCTGCAGGAATCGTGAAACGAGGTCTTCGAGATAACGGCTTTATAGTGAAAAAAGCCAAGGGCTTTGGCAAAAAGCGGGACATGTTAGTGGGCTATTTCTCGCCTGATGAGGCTCAGGCAAACAAAGCTGAAGAACTCGCGAAACAAAACTTAAACACAGATACGACACCCGGAATTTCTGAAAACACACCTTTCAATCGGCCACACGCCGGCCCCTATCAACGAACAGGCGTTGTGACCTCATCGGCAGATAAACAAACAGTCGCTGTTATCGGTGCGGGTCTTGCGGGTGCACAGGTGGCGCTAGCGCTACAAAACAGAGGTTATCAGGTTGAGGTTTATTGTGCTGAAGCAGCTCCGGCAGCAGGAGCTTCTGGCAATCATATCGGTGGTTTTTATCCTTCCCTAAATGCAGATTTTTCTCTTCAAAGCCAATTGTATTGCCACGCGTTTAGCTATGCGAAAAACCATTATCGCAATTTATTAGCACAAGGCGCTCAGTTTGGTCATCAATGGTGTGGTGTGTTTTTCCCGGGCTTTAGCGATGAGGTAAAAAAGCGTCAACAAAAACTTATTGAAAACCAGGTTTGGCCGGAAGATTTGGTGCACTATATCGATGCTCACCGGGCTGCCAAAACTTGTGGCCTTGCCATGCCTTATGATGGCTTATTCATGCCACATGGCGGCTGGGTTAATCCCAAGGAGCTTGTGGAAGCCCTTTTAAACAAAGCGATGAATGCGGGTGCTAAGTTAATTACCGAATACAAACTTAAAGCATTGCAGCAACGAGGCACTGGCTGGACAATGGACTGGCACGGTCGGGCACAAAGCCAGGCAGATATAGTTGTACTTGCTACCGGCGCAGGCACGTTGGAATTGCAGGTACACAGCGGCCTCTCACTGAATGATATACCTTTTACCTGCACTCGCGGCCAAGTTGAGCTCTTACCCGATACACCGCGAAGCGTAAAACCTAAAACAATGATCTGCCACAAAGGTTATTTCACTCCCTTTTATCAACAAAAACAGGCGATGGGAGCTACCTTTGACAAAGTCAATCGCCAAAGCCAGGTGACGGAAAGTGATACTGAGCAGAATTTTGCTACCATTGAAAAAGCATTGACAAACTGTGACTGGGTGCAAGATTTACCCGCTCCTGTTGAGAGCCGTGCGGCGCTGCGCTTGAGCTTGCCAGATCACAAACCGGTAATGGGGGCTGTTCCTCACTTTGACCAACAAAAGACACAATATGCCGAGCTGTACAAAGCTTGGCCTGCTTCTGAATATCCGTTGCCTGCAAATTATGAAAATCTATACCTGCTGGCAGGTTTGGGCTCGCACGGTTTGTGTACCAGTCCAATTCTGGCGGAAACCTTGGCGTGCCAGATAAGTGGCGAGCCATTGCCGCTCAATCAAGAATTACTGGCAAGTGTTAGCCCCAATCGATTTTTTATACGAGACCTGATAAGACGTAAGGTGTGATAAAAGCGGAAGTGAAGAGCTAGTCGCTCTCCACGAGAATATAATCAGGTGTTAGTGAAGCAACAATAAAGTGCGGAATAAAACCTTTGGTACTGGCCACTGTGACTTTATCGAAAACGTTAACGATACGAACGTTCACCTCTACGCCTCTGCCACTGCGATGCATGGTACCGGTGAGAACAAATTGCATCTCTCCTCTTGGACCACTGCGTTCAAAAAACAGATCCCCTTGCGGTGTTACCTGAATGGCATCCATGGCTTTAAAATCTACTATCGCCAGCCCATAGCTTTGCAACTCAGTAATGAAGCTCTCAGCCAAGCGGTTGCCAAGCACGGTTGGAGATTGTAGACCTTGGCTAAAATCCACAAAAGAGGCTATTCCAATACGTGAGTTAGGCGTAATATGTTTGGTTCTTTGCAACAGATTCATGGTCATCTGTTCAGCGTAATCGCTCAAGGCTTTATGAGTAAACGCCGGGCGAAAACTCTGTTTAGGTACAGGTAAAATAGCCGTAATCTGATGCTGAGGCGGTGGTGCTGCAGGCAGCATAGCCACCTCCAGGTCTGACTTGTTACGCTTGTTGCCTTGCGGTTCGTCGCTCATCTCCACCGACGCCGTTTCGCTGTATGGATTCTCGATGATCTCGCCATCGCTATTGGATGTAGCAAAAAATGTAGATTCACAGCCAGCCAAGCTTAACAGTATTGCTGCGGTGCCTACGCTTTTTAAGTTTATCTTCAGGTTCAACTTAATCATAGATTGCACCCTATTTACCCTGAATCAGGCCAATACCATCGGTACGTTCATCTTCAGAAGGCAACAATGCATCTACCACATAAAATGGCACCAACATTTGTGATGTGGCAACTACCGCTTTACTCTCCAGCCCAAGTATTCTGGCGTTCACCAAAAAGCCACCTTGGTGCTTGGTCATAGTACCTGTCAAAATGTATTGCATGGGTACCTTGTGTTTCAATTCTAAAAAGTCTCGACTCAGCAGAAAATCACCCGTTTCAGTCACGCGAATATAATCCGTAGCCTTAAAATCCAATACCGGGATACGAAATTTGTGCAGCTCGTGGATAAAGGATTCGGCAATCTGAAAGCCCAACAGATTCGTGTGGTTGAGATCACTGTCGGTGAGTGCGAAATGTGTCACTCCGACCGGGGTTTTATCGGTGACGTATTCCATATTGGAAATCAAATCCTGCGCCATATTTTGCACGTAATCGCCAATGTGTTTATTCAGCGCTTTGCCCTGATAAATGGCATTATCGTTCTGATACATGGGCTCCTGAGTGATGGCTCCAAAGCGGTCAACAACTGGCTTATCAGCGCCGTACATATTCACTGGCTCTGGTTCACCGGATGTTAATTGAGTTAATTGCGCACAGCCCGACAACGACGCCAGTGCTGCTGAAATTACCAGTAACTTTTTCATTTAATCTTCCTCACTCACCTGCAGAGCGGTATATTTTGCCACCGCGTGTGGTAATCTTTTCTGCCTGCCAAAATACATCATCTGGAATAAAGCGGGTGGCTGCCGCCACCACATCCTTGCTGTCTACATGAATAATCCGGGCGTTGGCAATCACGCCATTCTCAGCCTCCGTCAGAGTGCCAGACAGATAAAAATCGACTTCGCGATGATTCTTGTATAGTTCATCGACATTTCGGCTGAAAACTCGATCACTTTTTTCTTCAATGATCAAATTATTGGTGGCTTTGTAATCCTGGGCAATGTAACCGCGGCTGGCCAGTTCGCTCATCATGCCTTGCTCCAGCTGATGCCCTAACAAGCGCAATGGCCCTTGGGCATCGGAGTCAGTCTGCATCATTTCCACCGGAACAAAAGTAGCAACGGCAAAACGAAATTGCTCTTTGGGAAAATTACCGTAGCGAAATGTGCCAAATAGCTGATTGGCGAGTTGGGCGGTATGTAAGTCTATTTTTGTCTGATCCCCCGGCTCTGCTTTCCATACCTGAAGCTCTTCTGGCGGGCGAGATTTCGTCACGACACAAGCAGTCATAGTCACCAGCATAAGTGACAAACTTAACAGCCTTATGGTCAATTTTATTGTTTTCGCGTACTCCACGCTGGTCAAGGTATTGAAAATACTAAATCGTTCACTGTTCATGGTTGGCTACTCTCAGTTAACCGGTTGCTCAGATGCATCTTTGCAATCTGTTAAGCAAAAATAAGGCCAACAAATTTTTGACAGTGTGTCAGGTAACTTTATGTCGGGTCTGGAACTCTGGCTTCAGATAACGCTTTTCGTGCATAATTTGCTCCAACTCTGACACTACTTCGCCCAATTGCTGAAAAGAGTTATATAAGGGTGAGAAACCGAAACGCAGATAACAGGGCGCCCGAAAATCAGCAATGATGTCGGATTTTATCAGCGCCTGACATACACCCCAAGCGTGATCAAATTCGAAACTCAATTGACTGCCGCGCTCTTCAGCCGCTTGTGGAGATATACAGCGCAATTCGCGGCATGGCGCTGAAAGCGCTAGTAACTTTAAAAACACTTCCGTCATTTTCATGGATTTTTGACGGATTGCGCTAATTGAGGTTTTATCATAAACATCCAGTGCAGCATCCACTGCACTCATGGCAATGATGGCTGGCGTTCCCACTAACATTTGCTGAATACTGTCAGCAGGCTGATACTGCGGGCTAAATGTAAAACCATTACTGTGCCCCATCCAGCCGTATAAGGGTTGCTGCATTGCATGCTGGTGTCGCTTTGCTGCATATACAAAAGCAGGTGCTCCGGGGCCACCATTGAGATACTTATACGTGCAGCCAACAGCGAAGTCCACCTGCCAATTATCCAAGGCGACTGGCAACACTCCAGTACTGTGAGCTAGATCCACAATACACAAGGCACCTGCGTTATGTGCAGCAGCGCAAAGCTCCTCAATGTCTAACCTTCTACCAGTGCGGAAGTTTACCTCAGTTACCAAAACCGCCACCGTCTGCTCATCGATGGCTTGTGCTAACTCTGCTTCATTCACCAACTTTAGGTGACATTGTGATTCTCCCAATAATGCCTCTAATCCCTGCACCATATAGAGATCGGTGGGAAAATTGTCTTCTGTCGAGACAATCTTTGTTTTACCAGGTCGCAAGCGCAATGCTGAGGCAAGCACTTTGAACAAATTCACCGAAATAGAATCACAACAAACGGTTTGCCCCGGTGCCGCTCCAATTAAGCCGCCTATGCGATCTCCAACTTTCTGCGGTAAATCAATCCACTGATGTTTGTTCCAACTGGTAATGAGATCATGGCCCCACTGCTGACGTGTGACTTCTTGCACCCGCTGTGCCGCAATGCGGGGCATCATACCTAACGAATTCCCATCCAGATAAATCACACCATCAGGCTGATAAAACTCTTTTTTTAGCGAGTTAAGCGTGTCCTCGGCGTCCAGCGCCTTTAAATCAATACTTTTCATCATCATCTTAATCTAGTGATTTTAACGTGTCCTGGATCACCTGCCAGGCTTTGCTTTTGGGATAAATAAAATCGAAGTGGCCCGCTTCCTGTAATTCCAGCAGTTGCACCGCTTGCACCCCATCCACCTGACTTGCAGGTACAATGCCGTCTTGTTGACTGAAGATCAGCGTGGTGTTTGCTGGCATAGGCTGACTTTTAGGATTAGCCGCTCTATAGAGCGCTGGAGCTTCTGAGGGGAGATCCCCCATAAACATGGCAGTGGCCGATTGACAACTGTTCTCGCCAAGTGCATAAGCTTCCAGGTCCACAATAGCCGCAAGGCCCACTACGGCTTTAAAACGATGCCCGTTTTGGCCGGCCAATAGTGCTAAATGCCCGCCGGCGGAATGACCCATAATCACGGTTTCCGACAGAGTTATGCCTTGCTCATCCTGTAGATAGTTTATGGCTTGTTGAATATCAAAAAAGCTCTCGGGCCAGCCTCCTTCTTCATCCCCGGTGCGGCGATACTCCAAAGACCATACTCTGTAGCCCGTATCCGCCAGTGCGCTGGTGAAGGCTCTACTATGCGCAATATCGTAGGCACTTAACCAACAACCGCCGTGGATAAAAATAATATCGCCATTGTGAGACCCTGAGCCGGCTTTCCCGGTTTCGATAGTCCAGGCTTCAATAAATTGCAGCGCATCCTCTCCATAAAACAGTTTTTTGTCGGCTTGTCGAAACGGATACTCCAGTACGGTTTTGTAAGGTACCTGATCAACCGATTCATCAGCTTGAATATCAGAGTTTACAAAAAAGATAGGGAAAAAAAGCCCGATTAGTTTTAGATAAAAAGAGGATTTCATTGAATTTTGAACCATCGACGATGAAGATCTCAATAATCAATCAGGCGATGCAAAATTGCAAATTGTGACATCACTGGCACATCCGCGCCATTACGGGCGACAATACCAGTGATGAATTCAAACACTCAGGTATTTTTTATACTCTGCCAAAACATCATGGCCGAACCCAGCATAAACAGCCAAATACCGACAATAGCGAAATCACCAAACCAAGGTAAAAACAAGGTACTGCCAGTGAAAAAGCAAGCACTAGCGAGGGAATTTGTATTTATCATGCGATTAGCTTTCAATACTATCTCTCCAGTGTTATTTCCGGTTGAAAACCAAACCCTACCGCGATTCGATTCCAATTATTGATCTCCAATACGATGGTACTGAGTTCTACCAGTCCTTTTTCGCCAAAGACCAAAAGCGCCTCGTTAAAAATCTCATCCGTAACGGGTTTTGTACTTACCAAGGTCAATGCTTCTGTCCAGGCAAGAGCTGCACGCTCTTCATTGTTAAAACAATCTAACTCGCGCCAAGCTGGCAATACATCCAATTTCGCTTGCAACTCACCATCGGAGCGAGCCTCATCTGAATGCATTTTCTGACAATAGCCGCAGTGATTGAGTTGCGAAGCGCGCAACTTAACCAGGTGACGCAATCGCGCCGAAATAGCCACATCTTTGGGCAATTCACCGATGGCCGGAATATGGGTTAACAGACGCGGGCACAGTTCAAACAGCTTGATTGGGGAAATACGCGGATTCATTAATTGCTCTCCAGTTATTAACTGCCAGCAAGTATGAAAAAATGCCTCTTTCAGGTATTGGAAATTTGCGACAATTTAACAATCAGAAGACAATTTTCGCAGCCTGTATTGTTGCGGTGTTTCGAGAGTGTGTTTGTGAAAGGCGTTGGTAAAATGCGCCTGATCGTAGTATCCACAACTCAGGGCAACTTCACCGAGAGAGTCCTTCGTGTTAATTAAACGTTGCCGTGCCCTGCGAATTTGACTAAAACTCAACAATTGCAGAGGCGTAAAGCCCAGTCCATTTTTGCAACGTCGTTCCAATGTGCGTCGCGACACCCCCACTTGCGCTGCTAATTGCTCAGGCAGCAATAAGTTTGATGAAGTCAATTTGAGCAATGGCAAAAGCCTATTTTCCTGAACCTGATTTAGCGTCACTAATCTTTCAAGCCACGCTAAAACCGCCTTGGCTCCTTGCACTAAATCCATTTCAGCCAGGGAATCCAATAACACCATAAACTGGCTTTTCTGTGCGACATAGCTGTGCAAGAAATCGGATTCTGCGAGGTTTAATTGCAGATTGCTTTTGTCGCCGATATGCAGGCCCAGCAGAGCGCCAGCCGCTCCCGGATGCAAACGAACGCTAAGCAAGCCATATTCAGACGTCCAGCTTTGAGTCAGTACTTGTGCCTGATGTAAAAAAGTGGCACGCACATTTGTTGTACTTATCTCAAAACTGATACTGGCACCCGCATCGGGGTAAAATTTATCGGTGAATCGCTGAGCAGTAGAGCGTTTTTGTGGCGGCTTGAGCCAGAGACATTGCACCCATTGCTGAAGATGCTCTGGTGGTGGCAGCAACGTGATATCAGCGCGTGCAAAGTTCGCCGACGGAATAATATCTAATCCCTGCTGAATCAAATAAAAACACCAGTAATCAAGGGTAACGAAAGTTTACCCGCTAATGTTCAACTGGCAAACATAAAACTTGTTACTGAATGCAAGCTGCCCAAAACGCCTTAACTTGTTGCTGATCTGGCTCTTCCAACTCGCCATCTGCAAACGCCTTATCCAGACTGGCCAGCATTTGAGTATTGAGGGCTGCGGCGGTTTCTTCACCTTGCAACTGGCACTGGCTTACCACCAGCGAAAAATGGCCACTCAAATAACCTGCGATAAACAGTTCCTGATCGGTGCCGTGCTCTACTACCCCGTCAAACTTGTTCTGAATAGTGTCTACCAGTGCTTCGAAGGCCTGGTGAGGCTCTTGGTTTTGCTGGGTATCTTGATGTTGCAATGCTTTTCCTTTGATTTGTTAAACCGGCTCTGCCACCGGATATAAAACTTGATCGTGATAGCCAGTGATCACCGGAAGAAGACCTGCCAATTCGGCATTGAGCTGCTCATCCCCCGTATCCGCCAAAAGCGGTCGACCGTTTAGCGCCTGGAGCTTAGATTTGGTGGCCACCAGAATGATATTTTCTCGCCCGACGGCGCGAATAACTGCGGGGCTGAGCTGTTGATTGCCACGACCAAATATATGGCCCTGACCGCCAATCAAGGTGATCACCAGCTTGCATTCTTTCTCGGAGATCATGTTTAGCAATTCAGTGGCATTGAGATCTGCAGCCAATAGTTCCTGATGCTGGATCACATCCACCCCCAACAGCGTATTGTCCAGCCCCATTTCTTCCATGACAGCAGCAACAGTAGTGCCAGAGCCCATGATAAAGAGTTCATCGTCCATCATTTCAATCACGTGGGCGGCAATATCGGCCAGCACTAACTCTTCCACTTCTTTGCCGCCATTTTTCACCGCCTGCACATAATGCAGCTCAGCGGGAATACGCATGGCACCATATTGTCGCGCCCGCACTTTCCCCTCACGAAAAGCCACTTCATCAATGTCCATTACTTGTGCATCGTCGAGACTGACAATTTCACCGCGCAACAAATTTTCTACAACCCGGCCCGCTGCTTTAGGCGTGATGGCATAAACTCCAGAATGTATCTTAACACCAGCCGGGATGCCCAGTGCCGGCAGTATTTCGGGGATCACTGAGCAAACATTGCGGGCCGTACCATCACCGCCAGCAAACAACAATAAATCTACGTCCTGTTCCACCAATGCTTTTACCGTATTTTCGGTATCTTCCGCTTCGGTTTGAGTGCTGTGGGGTTGATATACAATGTGAGTTTCAAATCCTAAGGCTTTACAAACATCTTCGCCCATCTCGCCTGAGGCAGTGTACACCTGGACGATTTCTTTTAAATGTGCAAACACTTCCAGCGCGGTTTGAGTGCGTAAATTAGCCTTTTTCTCAGCGCCAGCGGCCAACGCTTTGCTGCGAATATCCGCACCATCACTCCCCTTTAACGCCATAGCGCCGCCTATCCCGGCATATGGGTTGATGACCAGCCCCAGGCGAAACTTTCGGGTGGCATGGTATTTAACAGGTAAATCGGATTTTAACGACAGATCAGACTGCGACATCGAAACGCGGCTCCGGTTGGAAATCAGCAAGGCTGAGAGTTGGTGTATGGTAAAATTTATGCAAAGCATCCACCAACATTTGTGCCCGCGTTGGCAAGCCCTGCTCCAGATATGCGGCGACTTGCTGTAAGACCTTATCCTGAAAGGCAAATCGGTCTACCGGGGCACCATCCAGGTTATCGGTACTCACCCGAAACTGTAAACCACAGGCCACCGCGAAACACCATTCAATCGCTTGCGGTTTCACTTCTACCTTTTCAAACTCGGCTTGCTGCTGTTCATTTCTGCCATCGGGGCAATACCAATAACCGTAATCCACCTGTTTTCGGCGCGCTTCTCCGGCAATACACCAGTGAGCTATCTCATGCAAAGCGCTGCTGAAAAAACCATGGGCGAATTCAATACGGTGGTAATGGCAGTCTCCATCGGCTGGCAGGTACACAGGTTCACCCTCGCCTTTTACCAGGCGGGTATTAAAGTCCTCAAAACAAGTGTTAAACACCTGAATAAGATCCTGGTATTGATGCCTGTTGGCCATGCCGAGTTGCAACCTGTGTTGTTGGAAAGGCGCGCATTTTAGCCGCTTGGTTGCGGCAATTCAATTTATGACCCAATACAAGGATTTGCTAAAGGATGGTTGACAGACTGGTAGTACCAGTTACACAATCCCTTTCAGTCCTCATAAACTGACGAATTAGACTATGCTACTTACCGATATTATCAACCAGCGCCGCAGTATCCGCTCCTTTAGCGAAAAGGAAGTCAGTGATGAGGTGCTCAACGAACTGCTTAATCTGGCGCTGGAGTCCCCCAGTAGCTCTAATTCTCAGCCCTATAAAATTGCTATTGCGAAAGGCGCAACGGCTAAAGCCATCGCCGGGGATCTGCAAGATAAATTCTGGCGCAGCAATGCCATTAACAAACAGCCTTTGCCGAAAAAGCTGTTTTCAGCTCTCACCAGCGATGCCATGCCCGACAGTGATTTTAAACCTATCCTGGGAAAATACCCCGGCGAGTTTCAAAAGCGTCGGGTGGAAACCGGTATGGGACTGTATAAGGTGTTAGGCATCAAGCGAGAAGATAAAAAGGCCCGCGATGAGCACATGGCGAAAAACTTCTCATTTTTTGATGCACCAGTGGCGCTATTCTTTTTCGTGGACCCACGTATGAAACACACAGCATTGGTGGATGCCGGAATATTCATGCAAACCCTGATGCTGGCGGCAACAGATAAAGGGTTAGGCACCTGTGCACAAGGCGCACTAGGCATCTGGCGTTCACCGCTGGATAAGCACTTTGCGATTCCCAAAGAATACAAGCTGGTATGCGGTATGGCATTGGGTTACCCCGATGACAACGAAGTAAACCAGTATCGTCCTGAAAAGCTCAGCCTTTCGGATCTTGTAATTCCGGGTAAGTGACACTATTTACTGATGAACGATAGCAAAAAAGTGGCTTAAGTCCCGCATGAGTGAACACATCGATAACATTGTGGCCTATTTGCGTAGCTCCGCAGAACTCTACGAACAGGTACAACAAGACGGTTTGAACGAACAATTGATTGCCCTGCGAAAATGGCAATGCGAACGCTTGCTAACCAGTCATGCCGAGATGTGCGAAGTGCCTAAGTATCAGATTGCCATTCAGTTTTTTGTGGATGAGCTTTATGGCCCCAAGGATTTTAGCCAGCGAGACAAAGACATCGAAAAAGTTGTGCCTAAAATGAAAAAGTGGCTACCGGATGAGGCGTTGGAATCACTCGCCGTTGCCATTCATCTCAATGCCCTATCGCAAGAGCTAGATGTCGCCATGCTACAACAATTGCAGGGGGCGGTGCTCACTCGTGATAGTTATGCAGCAGCTTATCGGGCTTGCGATAATCAAACCCAGCGCGCGCTGCAAATCGACTACATCGAGCAATTGGGCCTGGATCTGGCGCAGGTGGTGCGCTTGCCCGGTATCGGATTTGTTTTGAAGATGGCGCGCACACCAGCACAGCTGGCGGGCGTTGGTACCTTACAAGAGTTTCTGGAAGATGGTTTCAGTGCCTTTAAACAACTGGGTGATGTACAAGAATTTATCGTCCCCGTGGTGAGCAAGGAACGAGAAATCATGCAGCAGTTGTTTAGCGGCGAAAATCCACTGCCTGACATAACCCGATAACGGCGCTGATTTGCTGCATTATTGTTAACAGAATTTTAGTACAGCGTTAAAAATAACCAGCGGACGCTGTAAAGCCCATTATTTGGTGCAAAAAAGGTGAGGATGGCTAAAATTTCTGCTACATTCCGCGCCTTATTCGCAACGAATTTACAATCATATTTCATCCCCTAATACTGCGCTTAAAATGATTTGCAGTATCGCTATTTCGGGATGACACATTGAGTCACTTTGGAGACACTCATGGAACAGAATTACGGTTTTTTCACTCGCCTTTCAATGGCCTTTAAAATGATTTTCAGTGGTGCTTACACCCAGTCACTGTTAAACCCGGTCGCAGCAGAACCTGAAGCTCCCACAGTTGAAATCAAAGAAAGCAATCAAGATAGCGCTTTGCAAATGCTGGCCCTGCTACAAAAAGAAGGTCGCTTAATCGACTTTATCAATGAAGACGTGACCCCATTTTCCGACGAACAAGTAGCAGCCGCTGCGCGTGTAGTGCACCAGGGCGTGAAAAAAGCCCTAAGTGAGCACGTGACTTTCACGCCGGTAAGTCACGTGGCCGAAGGCGAACCACTGACTTTACAAGCAGATTACAAGCGCAGTGAATTTCAGCTAATTGGCAATGTTGCCGGACAACCGCCGTTTAATGGTACAGTGATCCACAAAGGCTGGAAGGTCAGCGAAATGACATTGCCTGCCGTTGTAGAAGGCACCGATCTAAATATCGTGGCCGCTGCTGAGGTGGAACTATGAGCGAAGCCCAATATAGCGTTGGTATCGATTTAGGTACCACTCACTGTGTACTGTCCTACACCAGGTTAAATGACGAGCAGGCTAAACCAGAAATCCTGGCCATCCCACAACTGGTGGCTGCGGGCCAGGTGGAAGGCAGACACGCCCTGCCCTCGTTTGTATTTTTACCCAATCAGGCTCAATTTGATGCACAGCAGTTAAGCTTGCCATGGCAACAAGACTATCCTCTTGCTGGTCAATTCGCCCGTGAGCTGGGACAAAAAACCCCGGACAGACTGGTGAGCAGCGCTAAAAGCTGGTTATGCCACAGTCAAATCGACCGCCGCAGTGGTATTTTGCCCATCGAAGCACCTGAAGATATCGAAAAAATCTCGCCATTTACGGCCTCTAAGATCTATTTACAGCATTTACACAGTGCTTGGGCGCAGCAGTTCCCGGATGCCCCGCTGAATGAGCAGCAACTGGTGATCACCGTTCCTGCTTCGTTTGATCCAGCAGCTCGCGAGTTAACCATGAACGCCGCCGCTGAAGCCGGTCTTAGCCACGCCGTATTACTGGAAGAGCCACAAGCCGCGCTTTATAGCTGGATTGCAGAGGCAGGTGATGACTGGCGAGAACAAGTGTCAGTAGGTGACGTAATCCTTGTGGTAGACATTGGTGGTGGTACTACCGATTTATCGCTAATGGCAGTCAGTGAAGAAGACGGTGCCTTGCAGCTAACCCGTGTTGCTGTTGGCGATCATATATTATTAGGTGGTGACAACATGGACCTGACATTGGCCCATGTAGTAGCACAAAAATTAGCTCAACAAGGCAACCGCCTGCAGCCATGGCAAATCTCTGGTCTGGCACATGCGTGTCGTAGTGCTAAAGAAACCCTGTTGAGTGACAACGATACCCACACAGTGCCACTGGTGGTGCCCAGCCGCGGCTCCAGCTTGATGGGCGGCAGCTTGCGAGCTGAATTAACACGCGATGAAGTACAGCAAGTATTAATCGATGGCTTCTTCCCTCATGTTGATGCCCATGCCCAACCCCAACGTCGTGGGCGTGCCGCGCTGTCTACCGTGAGCTTGCCTTACGAACAAGATGCGGCTATTACGCGACACCTCGCTGCGTTTTTACAAAAGCAAAAACACGCAGGTGAGCACCTGGCGGGATTTGGTGCTGAGCAACAGAATTTTATGCACCCCACGGCAATTTTGTTTAATGGTGGCGTAGCAAAAGCAGACAACATCGTTGGCCGTATCACCGAAGTGGTCAACAGCTGGCTGGCAAGCGATACTGATGGGCAACTCAAAGTACTGCGCGGCATAGATGTGGATCAAGCCGTAGCCCAAGGAGCCAGTTATTACGGCCAGGTGCGCCTAGGTGAAGGCGTGCGCATTCGCGGTGGCACGGCGGCAGCATTTTACGTGGGCATTGAATCAGCCATGCCCGCCATCCCGGGTATGCCGCCTCCGATGGAAGCCTATTGTTTGGCCCCCTTTGGCATGGAAGAAGGTACCGAAGCCGATTTACCCTCGCAGACATTCTCTTTAATTGTGGGCGAGCCAGTGCGTTTTAGCTTCTATGAATCTAAAACCCGCCGAGAAGACATTCCCGGTACCCGTCTGGATTTCTGGAGCGACGAAGAGCTGAGTGAACTACCAGAAATAGAAGTAACGCTGCATTCTGAGCGTTACAAAGCAGGTGAAACCGTGGCGGTACAATTGCTTGCCTCCATTAATGAATTGGGCACCCTGCAATTAACGGCAATGGATGTAAACAGTGATAACCACTGGCAAGTGAGTTTCGAAACCCGAAACTAAAGCCAAGTGTATGTGCCGTGGTCAATACCTGCGGCACTTAACTCTCTATATCCCGTTTTCGACATCTTGCTAATGTGACTTCATGACTATGCAAAAAGAGTACGTAATTGGTATCGATCTGGGCACAACCAATATAGTAGTGAGTTACTGCTCGCTTACCCCAAAAGACTCAGATATAAAGCTATTTCACATTCCTCAACTGGTTGCAGCGGGACAAATCGAAGCCCTGCCCATGCTGCCAGCACTGCGCTATCACTACGATCAGGAACTTACTGATGAAGCAGTAAAACTTCCCTGGGGCAGTGATGACATTTCTAGCCAGCTTCCCAATGCCGTGATTGGGCGTTTCGCCCAAGATTTAGGGAATAAGAACCCAACGAGGTTGGTGAGCAGTGCCAAAAGCTGGTTGGGCTATCGCGGTGAGTCTAACGCTGAAATTCACTTGCCTGAAAAAGCCCCCGAAGGCACCGATACCTGTACACCACTTGAGGCCACTTCCAGCTATCTGGCGCACATTGTCGCCGCCTGGAATCATCATCACCCCAAAGCGCCAATGCAGCAGCAGTCGGTGGTGATCACGGTACCGGCGTCATTCGACGATATCGCCAGAGCCCTCACCATTGAAGCCATCAAACGGGTGGGCTTTAAACATTTTACCTTATTGGAAGAACCCCAGGCTGCCTGCTATTACTGGGTAGCTGAGCATGACACCGACACCCTAAAAGGCCACAAACACCTTATGGTGTGTGATGTTGGTGGCGGTACTACGGATTTTACCCTAATCAAGATTGGTAAATTCTCGGAAAACAGTAGCGTGCCAGAATTAGAGCGCATTGCCGTAGGCGATCACCTGATGTTGGGTGGTGACAATATGGATCTCACTTTGGCGGTAAGAGTGCTGCAAAAGCTGGAAGTAGAACCAACACAGCGCAATATGAGCCAACTGCTGGTGCAATGCCAAAGGGCCAAAGAGGCTTTGTTAAGTGAAGATGCGCCTGAAGAGATGCGCATTCAATTGCAAACCGGAGGCAGCAGCCTTTTTAGTGGCGTAAAAGAAACGCGACTTACTCAAAAAGAAGTTCAGCAAGCCTTATTAGACGGCTTCTTCCCACTTGTGGCGTCCAACAGTTATCCGAAAACTCGCAAACGCTCTCTCACCGATTTAACCCTGCCCTATCCGGCAGATGCGGCGATATCTCGTCATATCGCCAGCTTTTTAAATAACGAACAATCGGCGTTAAATCCTGAGCAAGCGGAAACTGATAAGCAGTTTGTAGTGCCAGATGTCTGGCTGTTAAACGGCGGTCCCTTTTTAAGTACGCAGATTCAGTCTCGACTGCAATCTCTGGTGGAACAATGGAGCGCGGATTCTGCAATCAGCTGGCTCACCAACCCTGAACCCCAAACAGCCGTGGCTAAGGGCGCTACCCTGTATGGTCGCGCTAAAGAGCAAAATCAGCAGCTGATAAAAAGCGCCGTGGTGCGCCACTATTTTCTCAAAGCCGTCAGTGAACAAGGCGATCAGGCAATCTGTGTACTACCAAAACACAGTGAACTAAATACCGTGCAGCAGTTGCAGCAAGTATTTACCTTACGCAAAGGCCAAAAAGTGCAATTCGACATTGCCCACAGCCTCGCCGAACAATCCTACAACTTGGGTGAGACCCTGGCCTGGCATGAAGGATTACACCAACTCCCCGGACTGGTTACCCAAATCGAAGGGGAAAATGAAGTACAGGTGCAAATTGAATCCAGCTTGGACGAGCTCGGTGTGCTAAGTGTGGTACTTAAAGAACTCAACAGCGAAACCCGCCACGAACTGGCTTTTAATCTGCGTACCGAGCAGGAAACTGATTTCAATACGCTGCACAACAATATCGAAAAAGCCTTTGAGGCGGTTAACAGCTGGTTTGGTCCGGCGGGTAAAAAGCCAGCCAAAGAGCCGCTACGCAAAACCCTGGAAAAACTGCTAGGTAAGCGAGAAAGCTGGAGTGGTGCTGATGCCCGCTTTATTTTCGATCATTTAATGTCTTTGGCCAGCAGGCGCCGTCGTAGCGAAACCCACGAGCGCACTTGGTTCAACATTGCGGGCTTTTGTCTGCGCCCGGGCATTGGTTTTGCCGGTGATACACAACGCATCGATTCGGTGTGGTCTTTGTACAGTCAGGGCATTCAGTTTGTGCAATCGGCGGAGATCTGGGCACAGTGGTGGGCCTTCTGGCGCCGTGCAGCGGCAGGCTTAAGCCAGGAACAGCAGCTTGTACTCTACACAGACGCTAACCACGTACTAACTGCCAACAAACGCAAAAAAGGCGGTAAAGTAAAAGTCACCGCCGCCATTGAAGAAAAGATCCGCCTCATCGGCAGCTTGGAACGCTTGCCTGTGGATATTAAAAAATCCGTGCTGAACAATATTAGTAATCAGCTAAGCGATAAAAAAGTGAATAAAGACATGGCCTGGTGTGCTGCGCGTATCATCAATCGCACCATGGTTTATGCCGCCCAAGAGCTGGTGCTGCCTGCCGAAGAGGTTACGCTACTCATTGACAGTGCTTTGGCGCTCGATTGGAAACAAAACCCTAACCTGGCACTGTTAGCCGTATCCGGCGCCAAACGATGTGGTGACGAGTACGCCGTTGCAGATCAATTGCGAGAGGCAGTAGCAGATAAACTCTCAGGACAGGCCACTTTACTGGCCTCTCTCAATGGTGAAAAAAGCGCATTACAGGATAAACAGCTCTGGGGGGATGAATTACCCACAGGGTTGGTGTTATAGGTTTAAGAAAATCGCCCCCAAGTTTACTATCAGGGTATGAGAATATTCAGCAAAACTTCAGCTGCGCAACCGATCTGCCGTTCATTGACAGAGTCGCTTTATTACCGTAGTTTTGATTCGCTCAGGTGCCCGGTAGTTAAATTGCCCTGACAAGGAAAATTCTGCTCAAATAAAGTCTTTTAAATTATGGATAAGTTAAAGTCATATAAAAATCTATTGCTGATTTTCTGGTTCATCCTTTTGGTTGTTATCGTGCTTTTCATCGAGGGCTATTCAGGCTGGTTAGCACTTGCTGCCTGGGTTGCAGCATCGGTTTTGGCTGCAATGTCTTATCGAGATTGGCAGCAAAAGCAAATCCCAAACATCTCCCGTTATTCAGTCCTGGTTCCTGACGAAAATGAAATGAAAAGTCCCCTCTCCAATTTACTACTCAAAGCTGTTTCCTTTTACCTGGCCATGGCACTGCCATTACTATTGGCAATGGATTCTCACGAAGTAACTTGGTGGATGCATCTATTGTGGCTTAGCATGGCTACTTTTTGCGCATATCTACATAAAAGAAATAGTCATAACTCAGGGTAGAATAGATAAAGGAGCGATTTAACTAAATGCACATTTTAGAGGTTTTCAAATTAAACGATTACTCCGATGAATGCTGAATAAGTGCCGTTCATATGATCACAAAAATTTCTTTACTTTCAATAGTCGCCACATAACTAAAAGCGACAAAATCAAACCTACCAGCCATGACCACCAACGCTGAACCAATAGCGTCTGCTGTAGGCCTGTGGCTTGTTGATTATTTGGGTCTAACTGCAAAGCGATGTCCAGCTTAGCCAGAGCTACAGACACCTGTTCTTTGGCTACCAACAGCTTTGCCAGATTAGTATAAGCAATAGCTGACTCCGGCGACATCCTAATAACCTTTTCTACCCAGGCTTGTGCTTGTTGCAAATCGCCGCGTTTTGCCGCTGCAGCGGCTTGCAGGTAAAACAAACGTGGCGTGTTGATATCGGTCAACTTGCCTTTTTCGTCTAAAACCAGCTCTAGTGGCTCTTTTCTGTCTAATATAAAGAACTTGTTATCTCCTTTGTAAGTCAGCTCGTAATCCCCTTCGCCATAGTTAATAAAAAGAGTATTGTCTCGTTGTTTTAACCTTACCAACTGACCGTTTTCCAGCGTCAGAGAGGTATCATCCAATTGATACTGCTGTGGCAGACTGGCAGTTTCCTTTGATGGTTCTGCCAATAACGTTAAATCCGGTTGCGACGCAGCGTCATCTGGCATTGCATCCACGACTCTCTCTAGCAACTTTTTAGTGGCTCTGGCGGAAACCGACTTCTCCAGGTAAGAATCGCTGCGTACCACTATCACCAAATCTTGTTTTGGGTATACAGCCAGTACATGGCTGGATAACCCCCTTGCACTGAAACTGCCCTCTGGTTCAACCCACCACATCAGGCCATATCCCGCAGGATACTTATCCCCCATATTGGTTTCGCTAATGGCTTGCGTGCTTTGCTCCATCCAGGCCTCAGGCAGAATTTGTTCACCCTGCCAGTTTCCCTTCCGAGCATAGAGCAATCCAACTCTGGCCAGATCTCGGGAAGACATCCGAAACTGAAAGGCCTGATGTTCAGACGTATCTTTTACGTAAAAACCGTCAAATGGACGATAATCCTGCATTTGCAGAGGCTTTGCGAGATAACGGTCAAATGCGGAGAAAATCTCTTCTTGTGTCATTTGCTGGAAAAGAGTTCCCGCGACATTGAAATCCCAATTGTTATACCACCAGACCTGGCCGGGTGGATTGCTCCCCCTTGCTGGCTTCTCCTGTCGCATGGCGAATGTTTCCGCTGCGGCAGGAAGGTACACCCCAGAACGAGAAGCCAGAATGTCAAACACTGTCGCTGTGCGCTCCTGGTCTGTTAGCCAGGGGGTATCAGTAATATTCAATTCAGCAAGCGTGGCGCGGAAATTAATGTCGTTGGCGTGAATACCAAACAAAGCACTCAACAGGCTCTTCCGGATAGAGTGCACGGGAAACCTACGAGCGTTTTCACCCCAGTCGAGCACCACGGCACCATTTTTCACTACAAACAAACCGGAAAAGGCGCGTTTTTTATAAAATTTCTCGACTTTCTCCAGTCTGTGAGGGCGCGCTCCAGCCTGCTGTGGAGATTGATACTGTTGCCAACGTTCAGCGGGATAGCGATTTGTTGTTTGTGTCTCAGCTAAGGCGCTATTAAAACCAACGCCTGTGAGTACAAACACGCACCATAAGTAACCCTTGACTGACCGCAAAATCGCCTATCCTAATCCCTGAATTTACCGAACAATAAAGGCTTATACACGAGTTTCGGAGGCTACCCCCAGAATTCGCGAGCTTTAAATATGCAACCAGTATTGATGGATTACGACTAATAAGAAACGATAATTTTGTTACTGAATGAAAGCAACGTAACTGTAGAGATAAGCCTGATCGGTTCGGAGTTATGGAGTCAGGTGCAAAAAGCAAAAATCAGGTAGCGTTATTTTGGGCTTAAGCCGACAACTTAATTACCGACTTAAGCCATTCAGGTTAGGAGCCAACACCATCCCACGCCGAAGAAAAAAGGCAAAATGGCAACGTGAAACCTGATTCTACTAGCCGTAGGTGATGTAATATTTTGCGATTAATGCCACAATTAGCGCAGCAGCAATGGTTAACCTTATACTACAAGCTTTGAAGTAAGACATTGTGCTTTTATAAGGTGGTTTTGAGTAGTTTGCAGTTACTGTTTTCATGCTAAACCTCCTTTAGAAGTAATTTACTGACCAAACGGTCAAGCATTAAACTAACACCAATATAGCTTGATATCAAGTTATATTAAGTTTGACATCAAGATACTTTTAGCTTGATATCAAGTTACATCATGGCAAGAAAGATTCAAGGCAAAAAATTGATGGCAGATTCAACGGATACTTTTTCAAAAATTGCAGTACTGCAAAAATTGCTATTAAGCAGTAAGATTGCTAATAAACGCATGGATGAAGTGTTTTCAGAAATCGATCTGAAAAAGTCCAGTTTTGAAGTACTCGCAGCCCTACTAAATGCGGCTCCGGAATATGCCTTAACACCAAACAAATTAATGGAACTGACGCATATCACCTCAGGCTCTATGACCACCAGAATAGATAAACTCAGTAAAAAAGGCTGGGTAGAGAGGATTTCAAATAGCAGTGACAAGCGCAGTATCAAGGTGGCCTTAACCGATAGTGGTCGCAGTGTTATAGAAAGTGCGGTTGCTAAACACGAAGAGGCCGTTGATAAACTGCTCGGTAACTTGACGGACAAGGAACAACAGCGCCTGCTTAAGTTGCTATGCAAACTAACCGACTAATTTATTGACAATACGCCCCAATCCTTTTACTCGAGTACGCCGGATTTCCTTTCAGCACTTTGTTACTCGGCCTCTAACTTAAGTGTAATTTCTTTACTCTTTTCAAATTGCTTGACGCGTTCGATACTTTGTTCGGTAAACTCATGCCCTTCTGCCAACAACATAATGTGTTCAGGTGTATAAAGGTTAGCTTTTAACTTCATTCCCGGTTGCAAATCTGCAGATTTCATTCTTGGCTTATGCTCACCTTCAATCACCGGCTCAGGTAACTGACTAAGAAGCTCAATGAGTTCAGGTTCATACTTTGCTCCCATCTGTTTTTTCATTTGGCTCAAGGTCTGTTCATGAGTTAGCTCAACATCTTTAATTTTTTTACTGCGATAACCCCAGTAATCCCGCGCGACATGTAATATACGCGCTCCCGGAACGATGCTGGTATAAGCTGGCGCATCGCTTTCACCTGCTCCAGACCAAGGTAAAAACTGCTGGGAAAGCATTCGAGCTACCCCCGCCATATACTCTGCGGGTGCCAATATCATGCTGGCTGTCTCTGTCTGACTGTAAAACTCACCTCTTTGCTGATGATTCAACTCGTCAAAGGGCTTGCTGTACAAAAATGGGTCCAACGAAATCAGTCCGATTTCACACAACAGTCCAGCTAATGTAATTTCTCGTAATTCGGGATCCTTGACCTGGTTCTTCAGTGCCATGCGCCTGGCCAATGTGCTGACTCTTTTAGCAAACTCGCCGTTTAAATTGGGGTTTATATTGATTAGGTTATAGAGCACTTTCTCCAATGCTTTGTTTTGACCCTGCATCTTTCTCAGCGCCACCTGAATTTGCCGAGTGCGCAAATTAACCTTTTCTTCCAGCGATTCATTAAGTGTTTTAAGCTGCTTATTTTGAGCAGATATTTCAGATTTCAAACGCTCATTGGCCTGTTTTAGTCGCACCAATTCAAGGCCCTCATCGATGGCCTCTAACAACATGTCGTTGTCCCACGGTTTTTGCAGGAAGCGATGAATCTTTCCTTGATTGACGGCATCAATGGTAGATGCCAGATCGGCATAACCAGACAAGATGATGCGGTAGGTATCAGGAAATTTCACTACCAACTTGGCGAACAGCTGCGCACCTGTCATCTGTGGCATTTTCATATCTGACACCACCAGATGCACGGTTTGTTGCTGCATGATCTCCAATGCCTCGGCACCTGAACTGGCAAACACAGATTGATAATCCTTTTTGCGCACAATACGCTTTAGAGAGGACAAGATATTGGCTTCATCATCCACAAACAAAACCACAGGAGTGTTGTCATTCGTCATAATTATCTCCGTATGTTCTGCGTATCTTCCACTAATAAATCGGAAACGGTTTTCAGCAAGTGTTCGTTGTCAAAGGGCTTAGATAACGCCTCGTCTGCCCCCAATAACCAGGCTTTACTTAAATCGTCTTTTGGCAAAGCAGAAATCACCAGGATCTTGATATCTTTTAGTGATTCACGCTCTCTGATAAAGCTCACCACTTCAAAACCGCTCATGCCCGGCATACTCAAGTCCAGGGTTATCAAAGCTGGTTTGAACAACATCAATTCGGTTCCCGCTTCAAACCCGCTGTAGGCAACACGCGTCTCATATCCATGGCGGCGCAATAATCGACGAATGGCATCAGCATACGGTTTTTCATCGTCACAAATCAGTATGCGCCGATTATCCTCTTCACTATTATCACTAACCGTATTATCCGTTGGCTTGGCTTCTTTTTGCTGTAGCGGCTCTAGCTCTGCCGGTATCGGCATTTGATATTCTTGCAGGAATTCCATTAAGGATTCAGCAGTTACCCTGTTGTTACCCCGGCCGGGTAACTTATAGGCTTTCAGGCTACCGCGATCGATCCAACGGATTACGGTGCGCAACGTCACATCACAAAAAGCCGCAATTTCGCCAGTGGAATAAGATTTTTTCATCGTCATATCGACCTCCTTTTGCATAAAATTTAAACTTTGATGCAAATTAAGTCAATTGAGACTTTAGTATTAGTAGTGACATATGTGACATGATTATCTTGTGAGACATATCACTGATAAGCACAAACTCTCGGAACCGAGCTCACTTTTATACAAATCAGGAGGAACAAATAGGGCTGGAGAAAGGTGAGGTCGATAATACCTCACCTCTTTAACATGTAGATTATCTGAATAAGACTTTTTCTTGTTTGAACCAGTACACACAGAAGGCTAACAACGCACCGGCAATGATTACCGTGGAAGTTAAAATCCCCAACAGGGCGTAATAATCCATAGTGCCTTTTATCAACTCTTTGATGGCAAGCGCCACATTAGTCAGTGGTACCCATGCCCAGATACCCTCAAGAGTAATGCCCGGTGCCATAGCCACTACAATAGGTAAGATCACCAGCATGATCAGGCTGCCCATGTAACTCTGCGCCTCTTTGTAACTGCGGGCATAGATGGACAAGCTCAATAAGATTGCGGCAAAAATTGAAGCCACAGGCACCAGCATGACAAACATTAAAATGTAATCAATGATGGCGATTTGGGTCATCATATCCTGAATAAAAGTGATGGCCATGCCCTGCCCGATCATGATACCCCAGAACGCCATACTAAATATGGTCACCAAGGCTGCGACAATTGCGGCCACTAATACCGTGAAGAACTTGCCCATCACTAATTGTGTTCTGTCCAGTGGTACCAGTAATAAGGTTTCCAACGTACCACGCTCTTTTTCCCCGGCGGCCAGATCACTGGCGGGTACCATTGCACCTTGCAAACACAGGATAAAAAGCATGTAAGGGATCAATCCACCAATTCTCTCACCCCAGTTTTCCCTGGCTTCAGCAATATTCACTTTTTCTAAAACCACGGGCTTTAACAAGGCCAACTGTTTAGATTCTGGCACGGATAAGGTATCAAATGCAGCCTGACGTTTGTTTTCATTTAACGTGGCAACATACTCCTCAATACGGGATTCCACCATGTTCAATCCAGCATCATTTAGATACAACTTGAGGGTACTTTGACCAGCGTCCAACACGGTGCCATCAGCATTGGCATCCAGTTCAATAACGAAATCCAGAGTTTTGTCTTTTATCTGCTGCTTGAAATCCGCTCCGTCGGCCAGCTCTTTAATACTGAAACTCTCATCCTCACTGATTTTGGCCACCAATTCCGGATGATACTGCGCTCCGATAACCGCAAAATTCAACACTTTGTTTTGCGCGTCATCCAGCGCTTTGGAAGTAAAATAGCCAATGGCACCGAACATTGCCGGGAACACCAGCATCGGCAGTGCCACCATAAAAAACAGGGTTTTGCGATCCCGCAGCAGCTCTTTCAGCTCTTTTTGTACCACTAACCACATTAGCCTTCTCCTTGCAGAATATTTAAAAATGCCTGATTCATTGATTCGCCTTTGGCTTTAAATGCATCTATGTCATCCATAAACTGGGTACGTCCCAGATTTATCACCGAAACTTCATCACACAGCTCTTCCACCTCATTCAGGTGGTGAGTGGAGAATATCACCGGCGTATTTTGCGCCTTCAAATGGCGAATAAAATCCATTACGGTTTGGGTTGCCATAATGTCTAATCCGGTTGTAGGTTCATCCAAGACCACTACCGACGGGGAATGCACTACCGCTCTGGCAATCGCGGTTTTTTGTTTCATGCCGCTGGAGTAATGCTCAGAGCGTCTGTCTAACCAGGCATCCATATCCAGCATGTCGGAAAGCTCAGCCAGGCGCTTGTCGGTTTCTGCAGCAGACATACCGTGCAAACGAGCAAAATAGCTGATGTTTTCCCGTCCAGTTAAGCGGCCATACAAGCCCGTATTACCGGATAAAAACCCCAGTGATTTACGCGCAACATTCGGGGACGTGGAAACATCATTGCCGTCGATATTGATTTCGCCTTTATCTGCTTTTAAGGCTGAAGATAACACCCTAAGCGTGGTGGTTTTCCCGGCCCCATTGGGGCCCAACAAACCCAACACCTGGCCCTTGTTACAATGAAACGACACATCTTCTACGGAATAAAAAAAGCGCCCCTTTAATCGGGGATCGGCCTTTTCTTGTGCCGTCAGCTTTTTTGGGTTTTCAACGCTAAAGCGCTTAGCGAGCTGCTTTACTGTTATCATCCTGCTTTACCTTTGCTTATCATTTTTTATCAATCCCATGCTCTAGTGTGGCGAAACTAAAATTTATTACAAAGAAATTTTTTTCCTGTAAACATCCGCCTTGTCTAAATGCTTTTAAACTCCCTCTGTACTGGGTAAATGTTTATTGGAATTGGTATGATTTGACGCGAGCTTGTGTAAAAATTGAGACAGAAGTGATTATCAAAAAACACAGCAGAAGGTTATAAATGGAAGACAATAAACACAACGAGGTAAAACCTGACGAGAACTCGTCTAATGAGGAAGCGCATAACGAAGCACAAGCACCTTCAGCAGAAGCACCTCAACAAGATCCGCAAAAGACAGAAGCCGCTGCGACAGAAGCCCCTGAGCCAGTGAGCCAGTCTGGTGCCATCAGCTCGCCGTTTACGGCATTACAAGCCATTATATTAAAACCGAACTCGGTGTTTTCCACCCTGAAAAATACCGCAAACTGGTCTTGGGTGGCCTTTATTTTTGTGACCTTCTTCTCGGTATTGCCCACCTGGCTATACTTCAATCAAATCGACATGGTTTGGTACAGTGAAATGGCTGTAAACCTGCAAATGCCAGATGTCAGCCCATCTGAAAAAGCGCAAGCCATGCAGATGATGCAAAACCAAGCGATTGGTACCTTTACCGCGTTTTTTGTGGCCATTGGCGCCATCATTCTCAATGCCATTTTCGCCTTTTATCTGAGCAAAATAACTCAGATGGATGAAGACAACGTGCTCAGCTTTGGCGACTGGTATGGCTTTACCTGGTGGGCCACGCTACCTTTTGCTTTTATTGGCATTCTAAACACCCTCATCATCTTGATGTTCGGCGGGCCACAAATGTCTCCAGAATATTTAAGCGTGTTCTCACTGGCATTTGTCTTGGGTATTTCTATGGAATCCGGCTGGTTTGGTTGGGCCCAAGGTATTGGCCTGGACTCGTTGTGGATTATCTATCTTACGGCGGTGGGTATCAGCCAATGGACCAAACTCAGCAGCCGTCAATGCACCATTATTGCGGTTGCGCCTTTTGCCATTATCTGGGGCGTTTGGGCGTTCTTCCTGATCATTTAATCGTCTTACGTAGCGGCCTGAAATAATCCTGATTGGCGTAATATTCAGGATCTTCATTGGCCGCATCCCAACCGGGGATCCCCAAAAGCGGTAAAGGTTTGAGCACAGCTTTTTGTTCAAATAACGCTCCTTGCTCAATCAACTCCAATAGCTTGTCATCCAGCCAGGCGTATTGTTGCAATAGCGGTAATTGATAAAACTCTGGCTCAACTTTGATGGCCACATATTTGCCAGTCAGCCCAAGATACGGGTCCAATAACATTTCATAGTTGGCATGACCAAACATAAACAATTGTGTGTTTTGCTGCCAAAGATTTTTACAATCAACAAATGCCTCAACCCAGCGATGCCCCTGCAAAGCCTCGAGGTGCGCTTCATCAGCAAATACTAATACTGCACCGCATTCATCAAAATGCGTAACCCTGTTGCGCACCGCTGTTCTGGGATTAAGGCCATGCTCTTTTATCTCAGCCATATGTAGCTGATTTAAAGCTTTTTTAGATTTGGGAAACAATAGCCAAATCAGGGCATTAAATAAATCGTGCCAGTTATTTTTCCGGGTAGGAACGAAGTTGCACCGGGCGATAATCTCTTCGTAATAAAGTCCTGCTGTTTGCTCAGCATACTGCCCGCCTTGAATCGCTTCATCGCAAACAAACTCAATATCAGTAATGCCGCGCTCTTGTATCCATTGGTTGAGGTACTTCGTCGTAGGGAAATCACCAAATCCATACAAATCGAATAGGGTTTTAACATGGACGAAATAAGGCTGAGAAAGCCAGTCAGTATACCAATTTTCAGGGGTTTTAAAGCGCTTTGGAGAGTGTTGCAAACCAAGTTCCGGTTGATAAAGATGAGATTTTGAATAAGCTTAGTGGCGGAAAAATGCAGTATACAAGCAAAAAGCTGATATGCAGCTTCCCGACAGAAACCCTATTATACAAGAGAATGACAATGCGAAAATCCCTTTATGGTATCACCCTGGCAGGGCTGGTTAGTAGCTATGCTGTGGCGGATACTTTTGAGCAAGCGTTGCAAAGCATCAACGAGCAAGACTTGCGTTCCCACGTTAAAACCCTGGCATCTGATAAGTTTGAAGGACGCCAACCCACCACCATAGGTGAAGCTTACACCCTTGAGTATCTGACGCGTCAATTTGATGCCATGGGCTATACCCCCGGCGTTGATGGCAGCTACTTACAGCCAGTCGAGTTGATGAAGATTGAAGCTGACCCGAATATGACCCTGGATATCGCAGGCGATAAGTTCGAATACAAGGTCAATATGGTGGCAGGTACCAGTCGCGAATCAGAACTGGTGGAATTAAAAGATTCAGAACTGGTGTTTGTCGGCTATGGTGTTAACGCACCTGAATACGATTGGAACGACTACGAAGGTCTGGATGTAAAAGGCAAAACGGTTGTTATTCTGGTGAATGACCCCGGTTTCGAAAACCCAGACGGTGGTAAATTCCAAGGCAAAACCATGACCTATTACGGTCGTTGGACCTACAAATACGAAGAAGCCAGCCGCCAAGGCGCTGCGGGCGCATTAATTGTGCATGAGACGGAGCCAGCTTCTTATGGTTGGTCAGTAGTGGCTAACAGCTGGAGTGGCCCTCAGTATGGTTTGGTCACCGAAGATGGCAACCAGAGCCGGGTAAAAGTTGAAGGCTGGTTATCAGTAGATGCTGCCAAAAAAGTGTTCAGCAAAGCCGGTCTGGATTACATGGAAGAAAAGCGCAAAGCGCAGCAAGGTCCATATGCTAAGGCAATGAGTAGTAAAGCCTCAATTAGCATCAAAAGTACCATGCAAAAATCCACCAGCTACAACTTTATGGCCACCCTACCCGGTAGCAAGCGCCCCGATGAGCACATCATCTATACGGCACACTGGGATCATTTAGGTAAGGATCCAAGCAAAGAAGGTGACAATATATATAATGGTGCTCATGATAATGCCACGGGCAGCGCTGCACTAATTGCTATCGCTAAGGCTTTTGCTCAATTGGAAACTCGCCCTGAACGTTCACTCAGTTTCTTATTTGTCACTGCCGAAGAACAAGGTCTGCTAGGCTCTAAATACTACGCTGAATATCCGGTTTATCCGCTGGAAAAAACCGTAGCAAATCTGAACATTGATGCCATGAACATCATGGGCCCCACCAAAGACGTAGAAGTTGTGGGTATGGGTAAATCGGAACTGGAAACCTACCTGGAAAAAGCCGCCAAGCGCACCGACCGCGTATTAGTGCAAGAAAGTCGTCCAGCCGCAGGTATCTACTATCGCTCAGACCACTTCAGTCTGGCTAAAAAAGGCGTTCCAGCCTTATATGCCAAAGGTGGCTCAATGCCAATAAATGATGAGATCGCGGCTTATCGCAAGAAGATGTCCGTGATCCAAACTGGCTGCTACCACCAGGTGTGTGACCAATACCGCGAGTCATGGAACTTCGGTGGCATGGTGGAAGATTCACAAATGTATTTCGAAATCGGTTACGACATTGCCAATAGCGATGATTGGCCACAATGGAGTAAAACCAGCGAATTTCAAAGACCTTGAGGATAGATATCCTAAAATAAGACTAAAGGGCGTTTTTTAACGCCCTTTTTATTTCAACTACTGTATATGGAATATACTATTGTAAAAAAATTACAGTTTTCGCTTGCAATTTCTGTTGAGACTGGCAAATTCAAGGCGTAAGACGCTGTGCGGAGTATGGTCTCAGACGCAAAAATTCGTTATTTTTCCCTTCGTATTTTTATCCCGTTCCCAACTTCACGGCAGTGCCATTTTTTAGATTCACCAAAACAGAGAGAAACCTAAGTATGTGCGGTATATTCGGTATTTTGGACATTAAAACCGATGTGTCAGAACTCAGGACGCAAGCCCTGGATTTGTCAAAATTGTTGCGCCATCGCGGCCCGGACTGGTCAGGTATCTGGAATAATAATAATGCCATTTTGTGTCATGAACGCTTGGCAATTGTTGATGTAGATACTGGTGCCCAGCCACTTGTGAGCCGAGATGAAAATAAAGTACTGGCAGTAAATGGTGAAATCTATAACCACAAAGAATTAGCGAATAATTTAGTTACGCCTTACGATTTTCGCACTAAGTCCGACTGTGAAGTCATTTTGCCTTTGTACGAGCAAAAGGGTGTAGAGTTTATCGACGATTTGAAAGGCATGTTCGCCTTTGTACTTTACGATGAAACCCAAGACGCTTACCTGATTGCCCGTGACCACATGGGTATTATTCCTCTTTATACTGGCCACGACGAGCACGGTAACTTCTACGTTGCTTCAGAAATGAAAGCGCTGGTGCCGGTGTGTAAAACCGTCAATGAGTTCCCTCCGGGTCATTACTTCTGGAGCAAAACCGGTGAAATGGTGGAATATTATCAACGTGACTGGATGGAATATGCCGCCGTTGAAAACAACGAAAGCAATCTTGATGAGCTAAAAGTAGCGTTCGAAAAAGCCGTAAAAAGCCACATGATGTCAGACGTGCCTTATGCGGTATTGCTATCCGGTGGCCTGGACTCTTCCCTGGTTTCCGCTGTAGCGGCGCAATTTGTGGCCAATCGCGTGGAAGATGAAGACAAGTCTCAAGCCTGGTGGCCTCGTCTGCATTCATTTGCTGTAGGCCTGGAAGGTGCACCTGATTTACAAGCTGCGCAAAAAGTAGCGGACATGATAGGTACGGTCCACCACGAAATTCACTTTACTATTCAGGAAGGCCTGGACGCCATCCGTGATGTGATTTATTTCCTGGAAACCTACGATACCACCACTATCAGAGCCTCTACGCCAATGTACCTGATGAGCCGTAAGATCAAAGCGATGGGCATCAAGATGGTACTTTCAGGCGAAGGTTCCGATGAAATCTTCGGTGGGTACCTGTACTTCCACAAAGCGCCGAATGCCAAAGAGTTACACGAAGAAACCGTGCGTAAACTGAAGCGCCTACACATGTTTGACTGTGCTCGTGCCAACAAAGCCACTTCTTCCTGGGGTGTGGAAGCACGTGTACCATTCCTGGACAAAGAGTTTATGGACGTGGCGATGCGCTTGAACCCACAAGACAAGATGTGCTCTAAAGAGCGCATGGAGAAGTGGATATTGCGTAAAGCCTTCGATAATGGCGAGTACCTGCCTTCTGAAATCTTATGGCGTCAAAAAGAGCAGTTTGGTGATGGCGTAGGTTATAGCTGGATTGACTCTATCAAAGACTATGTGGATGAGGCGGTAACTGATCAGCAAATGAGCACTGCAGCGTTCCGTTTCCCCCACAATACACCCGATACCAAAGAAGGCTATTTTTACCGCACCATCTTTGAAGAGTACTTCCCACAGGAGAGTGCCGCTAAATGTGTACCAGGTGGTAAGTCCATCGCCTGTAGTACCGTAGAAGCGCTAGCCTGGGATGAAAGCTTCCAGAATATGGCCGACCCTTCAGGTCGTTCCATGAAGGACGTCCACGGCAAGCAGTAGGATTTGTTGCTGAGCAAACATTTTAAAGCCCGCAAATAAAGCGGGCTTTTTTTTTGAACAGCTCGACATTTATTCTTGAGAATAGCTTTATCTTTTTGACTTCAATGTAGCCTGACAGACGCCATCCATGGCATCTCTGAACCAAATCCCTTTGGTCCACATACCATTTGTGAAATACATCCTTGTATTTCCCTGAAGACAGCTAAAGCTGTCCAAATTCATTCCCGATGAATTTGTCTTTTTGCTAAAAAGAAACCGTATGCGAAAGAAAAAGGCTCCCCGCATTACGCTTAATCCATAGAAAAACTGTAAGTTCCCGTCGTCACGATGCGCGTCCATGCTTAGGTGTGACTTGATTTTCATCCCTGAAAATCACCGGAAACTTGCTTCACGTTTTTCAATGGCGCTTCATGAGGGGAAATGGGGTGGTCTATTCACTTACATGCGAAACGATAATATTAGGCTTCGTTAGCAGACCGGCAAAATTTCAAATATTTATGAGGGCACAGGGTCGTTAGTTCGACAAAGATGTGAGGGTAAACCACATTTGTCCGTTTAAATGACCCCGACATAAACGGCATTCACTGTAGCTCAAAGCTCTAATTTTGGGATTCCAATTGACACGAACTGATTACAATCGTAATCTTATCTTTGAAATTACACACGTAATACCTTGTTAACTCTAAAGCAACCTTAAACTGGAAGCCAACATCATGAAAATCTTGAGGGTAATTCTTATCATTTTTGCTATAACAAGCTTAAGTGCGCAGTCCATCGTTATTCGCCACGACAAATCAGACGAAGAATATCTCAACTCAACCGATGCTATTGAGGCCCATGTCACTTTTACCACGTCTACCAAAGATGGCGACTTTGTCGTCGGCTCAGGGACCTATGTGGGAAATAGTTGGGTGCTCACTGCCGCTCATGTGGCCAATTTTTTCGAAGAAAACGATGTCGCTCAGATAAAATCAGAAAGGCTTAAAATTCTCGATATCTTGTTACATGAAAACTGGAAAGACCGCCAATACGGTTTTGATATCGCCATGGTAAAAATCGAAATGCCGTCAGGTGATATTGCCCCGGTAACCCTATTTGCATTAGAGCCAGAGAAGGATGACGTTATCACCATCGCAGGTAGAGGTGATACTGGAACTGGCATGGATGGGATTACATCTCGAGACCTGAAAATGCGTGTTGCGCAAAACAAAATAGAGGAAATAAAAGGACAATGGCTGAGTTTTAGTTTTAGTGCACCTGAGGATGGAGCCTTGGAAAATGAGGGTATCGGCGGTGGAGGTGACAGTGGCTCACCAGCATACATTATTGACAAAGGCACTATACACCTTGTTGCCTTAAGCTCCTGGCAAGATACGGAAGCGACTAACTGGAAAGAAGGGTTTTACGGCGCAATCGATTATTACACGTACCTTAATCATTATCGTGATTGGATCGAATCGCATTTGGATGACAATAAGCCTTGTGCGAAACATCAAAACTTTATGTTCTGATGTTATTTCTTCTTAGGGGCGCTCACTTAATCCCCCTTTTACCCGAGGCGTTAGCAAGTATTAGACTTTAGGTTTAAGTTGATCGCCATGGATGGTGAGAATGCCGATTTTGTCGGGAACAAAAATCGTGATCGCCATAGATGGCGTAAATGTCTATTTATGTAGGTCGTGCTTTAGCTAGACAAGAGTGTGAAATTCAACCACCTTTGTCCGCTTAAAAGCGAACCTACAACTATCTAACAAATTTCACTCTTGTGCGAAATATCAAAATTCAGTGTTCTGATATTACTTTTTCTTAGGGGCGCTCCCCTTCGAAAAAGTAACATCAGAAAACCAAACTTAAAGTTACGTATTCACCTAAAATAGGCATCCATCAATACGTGAGATACGGAAATAGTTCCGTAGAAAAGATGAACTTCTGAAAAGATGTGAGCACGACACCTGTTACTAACCTTTGTTCCGGCAAACTTTTCCAGAACCTCTCCACCAGCGTATCTATTACAGCGGAGTCGCCTTTAGCCAGATAGGCGGAGTTTTTGGCAAATAACTGTGGTGGGATAAACAAATAAGAGCGCTTTTTGAAGGTCCAGGAACGGGCGATGCCGATTTTGTCGGGAACAAAAATAGACCAGCTCGACAATAATATCAGAGCTAACCACCTTCGTCGTCGAACTGAAGTTCGACCTAATGGCAAATGATGTCTTGCGTCATGGTCAAACTGGGAATGAAGGGCTCTTCAGATGAGAAGAACCCTTTCATGATAATTAATTAGTCTACCGGGCAAAGTAATCCGCCATTTCTACTGTAACCTTTGATAACAAGAAAGTCTCCTGATACCAACCCAGGACCGGTTTTCGGCTGTCCACAACTGGTTTTAATCTCAGTATTCAGTTGATTGTTGATGAATACTTTAATGCTCGAACCCATGGTTTTGTCTTTTTCTCTACCATAGAATTCAAACTGTGCTCCTGGAGCAACTACACCTGAAAAAAGATTTTCATCTTTCCCTTTTATTCGCTGCGTAACACGCACACTGGCATTAGCCGAAGTGCCTGTGTACTGCAAAATCAAATTTGTTATTTGACCAGCGCATTCCGAACACTCTTCTGTCGCGTCACAGTTGGTTTTCACCGTTTGATAGGCGTCTTTATTACAGTCTTTGCATACGATTGGAGTAATGATGACATCATTTACGCTTTCATCGGTTAAACAAACATTGGCAGAGAAAACGCCGTCTGAAAACAAGGTGATGGGATCAGCGTCCAACTCTGTTGTCACATTTCGAACCTCAAGACCAATGACCCCCACCAATGAATCTTTAGGAATATTGGTCAAGATACTATCTGCTTCGTGAAAATAATAATTACCATCAGTAATAGCTGAAATAGACGGCATAGTGGTCAGGGTACTATTGATGTTAATCGGAAAAGAGTTCACGAGAATACCTTGTTCAGCAAGACGAGTTGCCGCTTCTAATGCAGATGTTCTGTCACCGGCTTCTTGAGTTGTTCCGGAACCAAAGGGGGCTGTAGGAATACCATCAGACATAAAAGCCACAGACTTTATATCGCTATCATTCAAACTAAAAGAAGCATAAGTTGCCTCAATAAGGTCCAGTGCAGCCTCGTAGTTCGTTGCTGCTGAAGCGGTTCCTGAAGTTTCAGGCACTATATCATCAAGGGCGGATTTGATGGCGCTAAAATCTGTAGTGAAATCTACAAGTAACTCCGCATCAGTGGCAAATTTAATCAAGCCAACTTGTGTTGAAACACCTGAAGTCAAGTTATCTAACATGCCCTTCAGCGCTGCTACCTGGACTTCAAAAACACTTTGGTTACCAATTTGATTTGTACCAGTACTGCCTGAGACATCGATGACGAATAAACTCATGAGTCTCGGCTCCTTTTGACCTGATTTGGTGGCTCGCCCTTCTACCGTAACTTCACAATCGCAATCACCACTCCGCTTCGCATGAGATTTTCCTGCAGTATTACCACTGATAGAAAATTGCATGAAACCCCATGGCTCGAAAGTTTCAAGGCTAATAGCCTCATCCAATGCAAATGAGGTATCGGTATCTAACGTAGATATCGCGAGTTCGGACGCAAAAGACTGATAACCGTCGACTGTCACGGCAACTGTCACTGGACTTTCAAATGCTTCATCATGTTCGATAGCAAAAGTCCCCTCAGGCCCGGTCAAAATATCAGCTTCAATACCATTGACACTCACCAATGCACCTGAGATCGGCAATTGAGCTTCATCAATGATACTCCCTGAAATGGTATAAACAGGAGGAGGCGGTGGAACTGGAGCAGGTGTTGGACTTGTGGTTTCACCACCGCCGCCGCCGCAACCAACCATTAAAGTGACAGACATTAACCACGCTACAGTCAAGACTTTTGCTATGGCCTGATAACCGACAAATTTGTTCATTTAAGTTCCAGAAAAATATTGAAGCTTAATTATCGGACCAATTCCCTAAATGCACTATCGAGATATTGGTCTAATAGACTAAAGTCGTATTTTTTTGGTCTGTCTACTCAAATGAGCTGTGACTGGAGCAGGACGCTTAAATCAACTAACACCTTTCTGCGGTAAACTTTCCCGGAATTTATCTACCAGTTCATCAAGTTCGGTGCAATCTCCTCGGGTAAGATAAGCGGAGTTGTTCGCCAGGAACTTAGGTGGTGTAAAAAGATAAGAACGCTTTTTAAAAGTCCAGCGACGTTTTATACCATGCGCAGTGAGTTCGCTCTCCTGACTGGCGCCAAGATCAAACATACTGACGGTCTCGCTTTTTCCCTTTTTAATCGCATCTTCACTTTTTGCGCTTACAGGCTCTATGCTTAGTAACACTGCAGTAGTTTGAGGAATGCCCATTAGTATCTCGCAAATGAAAAAGATGCTGCCACCACGGAAAGACAATGCATCATCGCTATCCGCACTCACATTGGCTTTTTTACCCAAGTTTTGCTGATAACGCATGCCATTAAACATGGCTCTGGAAAATGGCAAATGCACGTCACCAAAATGGCGGTTTAAGGCGTGTTGTAGAAATTCCTTGCCTAAGGACTCGCCTGCTTTTTCACTGCTAAAAACACCTTCCTCTACATTTACCTCAAAAAACATTCCCGAAGACGACAAAATATCTTTAACTGCCTTGTAGTTATACAGTGAATAGGATTTCTTGGTGATCGGATTGTTCGTGGTATGCAACGCCTTAGACAAGGCTGAAAAGAACACAGTGACATCGATGAAACTATTTTTAATATCTTCATCGAAGCCACTAATGTTTTTTTCCGAAGTACACAACATAATGTTGCCAGTCTCATTAAACATGTAGTATTTGGGTAGCGGTTTATAAATAGATGCCCGTTGCACTGTAGGCTCAGAGGCTTCCTTGTGACCCCACAGATTCCATAACCAAGCAAACATTACATTCCTCTCTCAACGCTGAAGCGTTACAAATCAGCTCGATACCCTATTCCTGGGCGGGTTCACCTAAACTTTCTTTTAGCGCATTCACCAGCTCGTTGAAATCGGGATTGTCCATAGCTTCATTGAGAGTTTTAGCTTCCGGAATAAATGCTGGGGGTACAAACAAATACGTTGTTTTATCAATATTAAGCTCATATTCTTCAGATTTACTATTAAAGCAAGGACCAATTTCCAAGGCAGATTTATTTTTAACCGCGTCCATACTCAATACAATTGGCGTAATTGAAACCGCACCCAACAAATATTCACATACAAAAATGATAGTACCCACTTTGGTTTCAGAGCTGGACGAATTATGCGCTATTGATATTTCCTGTCCCTTCTTGCCGATATCCCCTAACATTTGCATCAAGGAGCTGCCTACTGACGCCAAACCACCACTGAATCCAAGAAGCGCTGTAATTAATTCACTACCAAACTTAACTCCCCAAGACTTGCTGGTAAATTTAACGTCGCTTTCAGTTACCTTAACGAATAAACCGGAGCGAGACACTATCTTATCAATGGCGTCAATCTCATACAGGGTATTGTTGTTTTCGCTCATGGCTTTAGTCATGGCCGCAAAAAACACACTCACCTGACCAAAGGCGTCAGAAGCCTCTTGTGAGATAGCAGCACCTTCGGCATTGCCACCATTTAGTGTCGTGGCTACAAACAAATTACCCGTGGCATTAATAGCAAATTCTTTAGTAGCGGGAATTTCTTTTGATTGTGATAAGGTTAATGATTTCGCGCGACTCTCAGCATCGCTGACAATAGACCAGTTCTGCGGATTATCGCCGCCTTGATTACCTGTAGTACTACTTGTTGATGATTCTTCAGTTGGCATGTCCATTCTCCTTGTATCATTTTAAATCAGCTCGAATACCCACCATATGGCAGCACACATAAAGGGTAAGAAATATTCTAACCTAAGAACCATAGCACAAATTTAAAAAAAACCACTTCTTGGATTACTTTTTTCACATCTATTTACCATAACTTTATGCCTACCGCTAAAAGAACCCGGTCAAAAAAAAAGTACCTCCAAAGGTACTTTTTACACTTTAAATCTGGCCAAACTAACTGGCTGGCTGCAGTGCCTCATCGTAAAAAATGGATTTTTCGATGGAGCTAAAGAATTTCTGATAGACCGCCTGCTCTGTGATCTGTTTGTGCTCTACGGTTTCACCATCAGGGTTATCCCGACGGTACACAAAACTGGTACGTACCTTCATACTTTCACCGTAGGGCGATATGGTAATCGTTGCACTCACCGTTTCCAGATCATCGATATTGCCATCGGTAAACAGTAAAAATACGCCGTAAGTTAACACAGTAAACGCGGTTTTTTGCAGTGTTTCGCGGGCATTCATTTTGGTACCGCTGACATTGCCTTTCACCAGTCCAGATTCGATATCAGCCACGTCGATGACAAATCCATCATCCTGCAACGTATTCAATACCGCATGAAAGATTTCCTTGTTAGATTTTTGCTCGTAGGTACGAGTTTGATACTCACGCAAAGCCAAAGATGGTGGCTTCACTGAACTTGCACAGCCCGCCAGTAAGGCCATCAAAACGGCCACTAATATTGGTTTAGTCATTTTCATATCAGGCTCACTTTAATTAGTAAGCGCTGCGAAAGTAAGACACCTCAGAAACATTGTCTTGCTCATTGAGTTTAATGATGACAGTCAGGCTGCGACTACTGCTTTCACTTTGGCTGGAAGAGCCTCCTACCAGAGCTGCAACATCAGAACCTGCACCCAAGATATTAATACCCAAACTGCTGGCACTTTGGGTTTGAGAAATCTTGTCATAGATCCACACTTCACCATTGGTGTCCGGGGATTTTTTGACAATATTGGGGCTTCCCAGCGTTTGTGCCACCTTCACTGAAGATACACCAGGCTTAATTTCTTTTTGTACAAGACCAACGGTGAGTTGTTTGGCATCAGAGTCTTGAGTATTGGCACAAGCGGCCAGTGATAGGGCAACGACACCCGCCAAAATCAATTTACTATACATACGCGACATAAGGGCTATTCCTTTAGTTTGATTGGTTAAAAAAGAATTGAGGACAAATTTTACAGACATCTGAATTTACCTATCTCTGCAACGCTTAGGGTAACTAAATTATTCCAACAATTTAGGCTATTTGTCTGTAACCAAGGTTATCCACTTGTATCTGAATGTAAGCAGGAGAAGAAGGACTAGACTAGAAGTGGTATTTAATCGACTTTATCGTATTAATATTGAAGGCCGTTCTGATCAGAACGGCCGCCGGGCAGGCTTAAAAGCCACCTTCATTTTGCTCAGCCTGAGTCCGCAGGTAATACTCAAGCAGCGTTTCGCCCGGGAGTGGGCCGCTCGCTCCGTCTTTGGTGTCACCTGCACAATTACCCGTTACACCACCTGTTACTAACTCTGCTTCTGTCTTATTTAAAGTACGCATATTGATTTCCTTGTCAAAAATTAATTCAGGCAAAGGTGTCATTCCTTTGCACCCGCCTCGCCTGCGAAATTCATTGAATCGCCTTAGCAAGTGAATTAATCATAGCCACAAAAACGCGCAGTGTAACCTGTACCAAAGTACAGTTTTAATGGCTATTAATTAGCGGTGGCATTGAGCAAACCATCAATCAAAATAGCCAGCATAGCCTGCTGTTGTTGACTAGCCTGGCTCGCCCCAACTGACCAATCACTGTTAGTTACCAATATAAGATCTGATGCTGGATGGGTCAGAATAAATTGTCCGCCCCAGCCCCAGGCAAGCTCATAATTGGCCGTGGAGTCGGAGAGTACAGCGCTTTCCCCTAGCCAGTTCAAATAGCCATAACCACGATAATTAAGAGCACTGTAAGTACCCGTGAGCTCTACTTGCTCCTGCTTTAACGCCGTTACCCAAGACTCAGGGACAACCTGCGCAGCAGAACCATCAGGTGCCGTGTATAAACCATTGTTTTGAATAAGTAAACCCAGTTTGGCCTGATCAATTGGACGTAGTTCCAGTCCCGCACTGCCGTTGTGGCGTCCGTCGGCCAATATTTCCCAACGAATAGCGTTAATACCCAGCGGTTCAAATAGTCGACTTTGAGCGAACTGCTGTAATGAAGTCTCGGAAACTGTACTGATAATAACTCCCAACAAATGTACGGTCGCCGAATTATAGGTAAAGGTTTCACCGGGGTTACTGGTGAGGTTTCGCGACAACAAAAACTCCACTGGCTCATTGGACTGGGCCCATTCCACATAAAGTGCCGCCCCGCTCTCATCCCAGTCATAACCGCTGGTCATGGTAAGTAATTGTTCTACGGTAACAGACTGGGCCCTTGCATCAGCAAAGCTGTAATCCCCACTAAAAAACTCACCCAACGTGGCCTGCATGGATAATATTCCCTCGTCGATGGCAATACCGGTTAACAACGCAGTAACCGTTTTAGTGACTGAGCGCACGTGTTGTAGTTGTTGTGCCGTTTGGCCATTGAAATATTGTTCAGCCACTAATTGACCGTTTTTTAACACTAACAAACTGCGCAGACCGTTTTGCGAAGCCGCTTGCGTATAAACGCCGGATATCACAGCCTCATCAATGCCGACTTCAGCAGGTGTAGCGTGGTTAATATCAGAAGAAACCGGTAGATAATCGGGACTATTGTTGACGGGAGGCACAGTTACCGTCGTCGTATCAGACGAGCCCCCACCACAGGAAATTAAAGACAAGCAACATAATAAGATAACGAACAAACGCATAGGGACTATTCCGAGTCATTTTTGCACCAGCTTATACAAAAAACGCCTCAAAAACCTACAAAAATGTGATGAACCGCGGGAATTATCATGCTGACTGACCCTATTCACTTTATCAGGAAAGTTACCTGAAAGTTACGGGACATATCCTGAGTCTTGATATTTGCGATAGCCCGCAGACGTTAGAGCACTTAGTTCGTCAAGGTGCAGTTTTTCCAGTCGAGTAAAATTAAAACAAGATTTTCCTTGCATGCGCTTTTTCAGCTGGGGGGAGAGAGTATCTAACAATTCCGGGAAAACGTAGACAGGCATCAGGTGAAAGGAGACATAGCGCTTTTTGATGTTAACCGCTGCGAAAAACAAGGCTTTTTTGTTCTTCATGATGTGACGACTATTCAAATAATAGTCGTCACCGGTGTCCTTTATGCAATCCAGACTGGCTGCATAAGGCGTCAATATTTGTTTTAACTGGGTGAACACCGCAACAAAATCTGATTGATTCATAGGCTACTCAGTCAATTTGAGATTGGATTCTTACCACACCAGATCGTCAGGGATTTCGTAATCTGCATACCAATCTTGCTCTTCTTCTGAGAGTTCCACCTCGCCTTGCTGATCTGCCCGGTACAAAATACAGCTGGCATCGCGCTCAGCAATTTTATCTGCCACCTGAATAGGGATGATGGCGTAGCTGTCTTTGTGAGCAACAATAGCCAGTTTATTGCCTTGCAGATGACCTCGCGTTTTTTCATTCACCAATAGCTGCTTAATCACATTATCGTGAGTGAATTGAAATTTGATATCACCGTTATTAACCGGTTGCTGGTTCATATCGATCATTTGAATGATCTGCGCTGCAATTTGCTTCTTCTCAGCTTCTTTTTTTGCTTCAGCATTAAGTGCCATGTCTTTTTGCTTTTTGGCCTCTTGCTGTGCTTTTACCGACGCTTTGACTTCATCGGTTTCGACAATTTTACTCTTGCGGCGAATTTTGTCTTTTTTGCGTTTTTCGTTTTGGATTTTTTTTGCACTTTTTTTGTCAGCAAGACCGGACTTTAAAAGCTGCTCCTGAAGGGATAGGGCCATAACTACCTCAAGTTAATAACAATTGGGCTATTTTAAACTGAATCGCGACGGGATCAATGCTCTACTGGGGGTTGCTGAGGAGTCCCTTGGGCGTCTGCCACTGTATACCAATAGAGAGGATCATTGACCGGCGTTTGCTCGGGTAAGACCGGATTATCCAGTTCAAACACAATGCGCTGCTGGATGTTGGCCTGCTCTATGTATTCTTTGTGTTCAGCAAAAAACAACTTATCAAACTCTCCCGCGGCGATTGCACGACGCAATCCGGTTTCCACCAGTTTTTTCATGACAATATTCTTTTTATTGAAGAAAAAGTAGGTGGCCGTGGGATAACGCAGCGCCAGATGGGGCTCAACGATCAAGTTTCGACTCTTTTGCGGATCCGCCATTTCGGCCCAGATCTCTACAATAGAACGCGGAAAGAAGCCCGCTTGTTCGAGACGCACAACATCAAACATTTCGTAATAATCTGTGGCCGTAACTACTTCGAAGCCATTGGATTGCAAAATCTTAGTATCTGGCCAGTCATGACCTTGTACAGGGGTGTATTGACGCAATTCCTGAATGGTTTTGAAACTATTAAAGACATCGAGGTTTTCATCTTTTACCAGAAACAGTCGCCAGCCAATCAATCCTTTGTAAATTGGGATTCGAATGGGTAGTAACTCTTCTTCCCTGACTTTATCCGTCATGCTCCACACCAGGCTGATTTCGCGATTGGCTTTTAGCTGCTTAATGGAGCGCCCTTGCGATAACACTTTTTGACTGGGATATAAGTTATAGTTCACCCCCGTGTGCTTTAGCGCCAGACGCAACACCGCGAGCGGATAAGTTGTGCGTTTATCCTCAACATCATCCGGTCGCGGATAATAAATGGTCCAGGTCGCTGCGACTACAGGCAGTTGAATCAAAAACAGAAGTACGAATAGTAACAGTCGGCGTGATGTCATGCAGTGGTAAAAAGCAGCCTTTCCAGCTCTCTTTCTTCATCGTCAATTACAGAGACGATGATTTTTAAGGATTCCCCCTCAGATTGCAATGTATAAGAAACAAAACAGCTAAACAGCTTTTGCTCTTGTACATTTTTAAAAGTCCATTTTACGTTGGAAAACATGATATTTTCTGACAGACGCATGGTTTGGCACACTTCAGCCTCACACAATGCAGCACCAATGGATTGCAAGCGGTCCATGAGATCGTCGATCACCTCAGCAATAGCCTCTGGGGTAGTGTAAACATTCTTACGCTCATCACTCATTATTACCGCAGGCACAAAGTACATATCAGCAACGGCCCGTGCGTCGTATTGTTCGTAGGCCCGAGCGTAGTCATCAAAAAACAGTTGGGAAAGTGAAGACACAGAGCATTCCTATTGTGTAAAAAATCTATTTAGCTTATCGACTGATATTGGCTAAGCCTTGATAAATATCTAGTGCCTTATACGGAATTTGTCTATTCGATCCCGATAAATTTATGGGTTTGCAATGACAAGCGCCAGTTGCGTTCAATACAGGTTTTAACGGCTAATTCAGTTGCTCGCTGCTGCTGGCTGATAGGTTGTAGGTAAATAAGACAGCTTGATTTTAACGCTTTGCCAGCCAATAATTCATCAAGCTCTTCAATGTGCTTTTCCATGGCTATCGGGTGTTTTATTTCATCTGCTTGCTCCAACAATTCGCGGCGAACTTCGTACCCTCCCTTCATGTTGATTTTGGGTGAAACAGTAACCCAAGTGTCTGGATGCGTTTTCAAAGCAAAGGTACCACTGGTTTCAATCTGCACACTGTAGTCGTTTTCAATCAGTAAACTGGTAAGCGGTACCAAATTGTACAAACAAGGCTCGCCCCCCGTTAAAATGATATGTTTCGCGGTGTAGCCTTCTTCGCGCAAGATATTAAGCAATTGCTCGGCCGTGGCACGAAACCAGGTGTCCGAATCACTGGATTTTAGTAACACCTGTGAAGCACTCTGCTCAGTTTCAGGCGGAATATCCCATGTGTGCTTGGTATCACACCAAGGGCACCCCACCGGACAACCCTGCACGCGAATAAAAATCGAGGGAACTCCCGTAAAAGCCCCTTCCCCTTGAATAGATTCAAATATTTCATTGATCTTGTATTGGGTGGTCACCTCATTGGTGATGTTAATCCGCTGCGAGTCATTCATTTGAGAATTCAATCTGGCTGCCTTTTGTTGGTTGATGAATTACAGCAATTGCGTTTACTGAAGAAACCACTAGAATCGCCGTCATAGCGCACTGATTATAGAGAATTGTGGCAAATGACACAAAAAGTTGTAGTGATTTACTCCGGGGGCATGGATTCGTTCACGGTATTACATCGAGCAATCAAAGACGGCTACCAGGTGTTTCCTCTGTCTTTTGATTATGGACAAAGACACAAAAAAGAACTGGATTACGCCGCCGGTGTGTGTGCCGAGCTGGGTGTGGAGCACAAAGTTATCGATATTTCTGCCATCAACCAGCTAATTGGTGGCTCCTCCCTCACCAGTGATATCGAGGTACCTGAGGGCCATTACGAAGAAGAAAGCATGAAACAGACGGTGGTGCCCAACCGCAATATGATCTTGCTTTCCATGGCTGTGGGTTATGCGGTAGCCATTGGTGCTAATAAGGTTTATTACGGCGCTCATTCCGGTGACCATGCAATTTACCCCGATTGTCGCCCGGAATTTGTACAGAAGATGAATGATGTCAGCGCCATCGCTAATTATGAACCTGTTGAAATTTACTCCCCCTATTTAACTGTCAGTAAGATCGATATTCTCACCGATGGTTTGACAATGGGACTGGATTACAAGCAAACCTGGACCTGTTACAACGGCCGCGAAAAAGCCTGTGGTAAATGTGGAGCCTGCCAGGAAAGACTGGAAGCCTTCGCTGAAAACGGTGTACCCGATCCACTCGAATACGAGAGTTAACTGCTCAGCTGCGGATATCTCTGATAAGGCTAAAATCTGACTAATAGCAATTCATTCTATACAGAGTGAATTAATTTCGGAATTTAACGGTCCTGATACGTTATTATGCAGTATTAATCTATGGATTATTTATCAATACATGTCGGGACAGGCAGATGCAAAGCACATTAGAAAAAGTCGTTATGATTAAAGAAAGTTTCTGGCAACGGTTGCAAGAGGACGCCTTGCACGTGGTCACTTCGGAACCACTACTGGCCAGCTATGCGCACGCCTGTATTTTGAATCACCGTAACTTCGAGTCTGCTTTGAGCTTTATTCTGTCTAATAAATTAGCCGATGAAGTGATGCCCGCACTTGCCATACGCGACGTTTTTATGGATGCCTACGAAGCCGATCCAAGTATTATTGCTTCGGGTATTGAAGATATCAAAGCTTGTTATGACAGAGACCCCGCGGTGCATTCTTACCTGATGGTGCTCATTCATTTTAAAGGCTACCAAGCCATACAAGTGCATCGTCTGGCTCATCATTTGTGGCAACGCAACCGCAAAGATCTGGCGTTGTTTATTCAAAGTCGAAATAGTCAGGCCTTTGGCGTGGACATACACCCAGCAGCGACAATTGGCAAAGGAGTTATGTTTGACCATGCTACCGGTATTGTCGTAGGTGAAACGACTGTTATCGAAGACAATGTTTCGATTTTACAGTCAGTTACCTTGGGCGGTACAGGTAAAGTCGCGGGTGATCGACATCCCAAAATCCGCGAAGGTGTCATGATTGGCGCTGGCGCAAAAATTTTGGGTAATATTGAGGTTGGCCAAGGCTCCAAAGTAGGTGCCGGTAGCGTGGTTTTAGATCATGTACCTCCCCATGTCACCGTAGTAGGTGTACCAGCAACGGTCGTTGGTCGTCCCTGCTGCAATAAGCCCTGCGATACCATGGAACAGAACGTCCTGGCAGACGATAAGCCATAGGCAATACACTTCTGCTTCCATATATCTATACAAACCGAAATGCCAAATCATAAGAATGATTTGGTTTAATGACAGCATTACGATCGACTATAGTTATTACACTATAAAAATTTAAACTGCACTCAACCCAAACACCCTGCCTGTTCAAAAAAACACAAACAGGAGAAGGTGATGAATCCAGTCATTTCTGCGCAAGCAGTGGAACTTTGTAAATTTATTGCAGCAAACGAGGCAATTAAAGCTCATTTGTTCATGGAGCAAAGCCACTTACCTTATGATGTTCAGGATTTAATTCTGGCAGCACTATCTGGTTTACAAAAATTGGATGGCAAAGTCATTGAGGAAATTCTGGAGGCGTATTGTCAATGCAGTAGCTTTGATGAGCGGTTGCTGCATTAGATGCCCCGAGCATAAAAGCTGCGAGGCACTCAAAAGGCGTATTATGCTGGCACGGGTTTAGCTGTTAACTCACCGCTGCCAGACTTGGCTTTGGTCGAGATTGTACCCCCTGCCCTGATTGTTCAATAAACCAGGTTAACTCTTTAATGCAGTGCTTAAGTACCGGGTTAAGCCGCACGTTTTTGCCGTTCAGCACGTAAAGCTGGTGTTCAAACTGGAACTGCTCTTGTGCCACAGGCACAATAAACTCCTGCATTTCCGGGGTCACAAGGTAATCCGGTAATAAACCAATGTACTCGCCCGTCATGATAGCCGAGCGGCAGGATTCCCAACAGTCTGACCAGATTTTAACTGATAACCTTTGGCCATCGCGCACGTAATTTCCCGATGACAGGCCGGACATCCCTACAGCTGGGAAGTCCTCAAGCGCAACCTCTTTCAAACTATCTACTTTTGAAAGGATATGACTTTTCGCACAATACAACTTACCGGTAACACTTGTGTTAATCTCGTTAAAGTTTACCGATTCAGGCTTGACTAAGTCATAACAAGACAATACCAGGTGACACTCGCCAGAAAGCGCAACATGCTCTATTTCCTGATATTGGCGAGTCTGAATATTTACATGTATATCGTCGAATTTTTTCATGGTGCTTTGTACCGCTTTTGCTACGGCAGCCATAACGCCCGATGAGAGAGAGGATTGCACCACCAGAGTAATGTGGCCGGAGTAATCGTCGTGTAAACTTTTCAGATTAAACACAAAATTATCAAAAGCACTGAAAATGCGCTTAGTTTCCTGATATACAATTTCACCTTCTTTGGTTAACTGAAAGCCGCCTCGTCCTCGTTGGCACAAAATCAAATCCAACCTTTCTTCCAGCTTTTTGATTGCCGCACTAATGTTAGGTCTTTGCATACGTAACACAGGTTCAGCTGCGGTAAATCCATTACACGATGCTACGGCAAAAAACACCCTTAACAGCTTAATATCGGATTCCTGAAGACGATTTAACATGATACTCACCACTTTTATCTATAACTGATGCAGATAAAGCCACACCAAACGTATTTGATTTTATACTAATTCACGAAACCTGAAGTTGCCCTAGTGATGGCTTCAAATTGTGAAGTAGCACTACAAATCCGTGCAAATGTGTAGAGTTATTTAACCCAAATGGCTGTTTTGAGTAGTATAATTCCAGTTTATGAGCGCTGAACCACTTGTGAGCGCAACGCTTCTACCTGGTCTCGAACCGCGGCTGCTTGTTCAAACTCCAGATTCTGAGCATGCTCAAACATTTGTTTTTCCAGTCGCGCTATTTCTGCCATTAGTGACTTAGGATCAAGATTATATTGTCCCGGCGGCTCCGCAGCTAACTCATGGGTTGTCCCTTCGCCATCACTGCCCATGTCCATCACATCAGTCACTGGCTTGTGCAGCGGCTGTGGTGTTATGCCGTTTTCTTCGTTAAAGGCTTCTTGTTTTTCGCGGCGACGATTAGTTTCGTCTATGGCTCGTTGCATGGAGCCTGTTATGGAATCGGCGTACAGGATAGCCTTGCCATTGATATTTCGAGCGGCACGACCAATGGTTTGAATCAATGAACGATCGGAGCGAAGGAAGCCTTCTTTATCGGCATCCAAAATCGCAACCAAACTCACCTCTGGCATATCCAGGCCTTCCCGCAACAGGTTGATCCCCACCAGTACATCAAATTTTCCTAAGCGCAAATCCCGAATAATTTCCATCCGCTCAACGGTATCAATGTCAGAGTGCAAATAACGCACCTTAACCTGATGCTCATTCAGATAATCGCTAAGATCCTCAGCCATACGTTTTGTCAGTGTCGTCACTAAGACCCGTTCGTTAACCTTCACCCGCTTGTGAATTTCAGACAATAAATCATCAACCTGGGTGCCCACCGGACGGATTTCTAGTTCTGGATCCACCAATCCTGTAGGCCTGACCACCTGCTCTACCACATCACCAGATGATTTCTCCAGTTCGTATTTGCCCGGCGTCGCGGAAACATAAATAGTTTGTGGGCTGAACGTCTCAAATTCTTCAAATTTGAGTGGGCGATTATCCAATGCCGAAGGCAAACGAAAACCATACTCCACCAGCGTTTCTTTTCGGGATCGGTCGCCTTTGTACATGGCACCGATTTGCGACACCGTTACGTGGGATTCATCAATGAACATCAAACCATCAGCGGGAAAATAGTCAATTAATGTTGGCGGCGGCTCACCGGGGTCTCTCCCCGACAAGTAACGACTGTAGTTTTCGATACCAGAGCAATAACCCAGTTCTGTCATCATCTCAATATCAAACTGGGTACGCTGGGTAATACGCTGCTCTTCAATCAGTTTGTTAACTTCTTTGAGCTGAGCTTGTCTTTCTTTTAGCTCTACCTTAATACGCTCAATAGCAGCCAGGATTTTTTCTCTGGGCGTAACGTAATGGGTTTTAGGGAATACTGTCGCTCTGGCCACTTGTTTTTCAATAGTGCCAGTAAGGGGATCGAACAGTTGAATACGCTCGATTTCTTCATCAAACAATTCGACTCTGACCCCTTGTTTTTCAGAATCCGCAGGGAAAATGTCAATGACATCGCCACGTACTCTAAAGGTACCCCGTTCAAAGTTAACGTCGTTGCGCTTGTATTGCAGCTCTGCAAGGCGACGTAATATATCTCGCTGATCCATAATGTCGCCTTGACGCAAATGCAACAGCATTTTCATGCAAGACTCAGGGTCGCCCAAACCATATATAGCAGAGACACTGGAGACAATCACAACATCTCGCCTCTCCATCAAGGCTTTGGTAGCCGACAAGCGCATCTGCTCAATATGATCATTAATAGACGCGTCTTTTTCTATAAAGGTGTCGGTGGTGGGAACATAGGCTTCTGGCTGGTAGTAATCATAATAAGACACAAAATACTCAACCGCGTTATTGGGAAAAAACTCCTTCATCTCTCCATAGAGCTGCGCAGCCAATGTCTTGTTGTGGGCCAGAATGAGTGTTGGCCGCTGCACCTTTTCAATGATGTTAGCCATAGTGAAAGTTTTACCTGACCCCGTAACACCCAACAAGGTTTGATGGGCAAGGCCATAACCTAAACCTTCTACTAACGCGTCGATTGCTTGCGGTTGGTCGCCCGCCGGTTGATATTTAGATTTGAGCTCGAATCCTCTGGTCATGATGCTGTATCACTTATCCCCGTATCATTGCTGGAAATTGAATCCATTTCTTCGTTGAGCAGTTTTCTGAACCAGAGAAACGCCACAGTAGCCGTGAGGAAATTAGCTAATACGCCCATCCAAAACATCCCCTTGAGTTCAAATAACAAACTGCCTAACCACGAGATCGGTACGAAGAATACGAACAATCTGATCACACTTAATAACAGTGCGCTCATCGGCTTGTGCATAGCGTTAAAAGAAGAATTGGTGAGAATGATAATCCCCTGTAAACCGTAGCCGATCGGCACAATCATCAAGAATAACTGAATGAGATTAACGACTTCTTTTTCCTGAGCAAAAATTTGTGCAATAAACGGCGCTAAAAACCACATAACCAGGAAGACCGCGAACTGCCAAAACAGAACAAACTTGAGACATATCACATAAGCGTCTTTTACCCGGTTGATCTTTGAGGCACCATAATTCTGACTTATAAATGGTGGTAAGGTCATAGACAAAGCTAGTATCATGATGCTGGCAATAGACTCAATGCGCCCCCCTACTCCCCAGGAAGCCACAGCAGCCGAGCCGTAACCTGCCACTATCGCTGTCATGACTCCGTTGGCTATAGGGGTCAACATATTTGCTCCGGCAGCAGGTACGCCAATCTTTAAGATATTACGGCTGTATTCTCTCAGCTCTGAGAAACTCAGCATTCTTGGCATAATCAACTTGCGTTTAAAAGCCAATAAATGAATGATTTGTCCACTCCCTATTGCCCAAGCAATAAGCGTGGCCAAAGCAGCACCTTGAATCCCCATAGCGGGAATGGGACCCCATCCAAAAATCAGTATCGGATCGAGAATGGCATTGATGGCTCCGCCTAAGGCCATAATCATACTGGGTGTTTTGGTATCGCCATTGGCTCTGAGTACAGCATTGCCCACCATTGGTAACGACAAAAAGATTCCAGCACCGTACCAAACTAACATGTAATCTTTGATATAGGGCATTTCCGCTTCCGATGCCCCAAGCAGGGTAAAAATAGGCTCTATCGAGATAAACCCAATAATTGCCAGAACAGACGCCATAATGAAAGATAGTATTAACGCGCCAGTGCCGACCCCGTGGGCCGTGCTTTTATCGCCAGCGCCCATTAGACGAGCTATGGTGGCAGAAGTACCAATCCCCAAGCCAATGTTAAGACTAATAACGGTAAAGGTAACAGGAAAAGTAAAACTAATTGCAGCAAGCTGTTCAGTACCTAGCAAACTAACGAAAAAAGTATCCACTAGTCCAAATGTCATCAGTAAGATCATGCCGTAAACGACGGGTATAGTCATCGTTTTCAGGGTTGAGTGGATATTCCCTTCTAATAAATTGGGGGCTCTTGAGGCATTGGACACTATATGGCTACTCGTTATTTTGGTAATGGAAGTTTGGGGCTTAGTTTAGATGTCGAATATTGACCAGTTTAACGACCGTTATATTCTTTGCTCAGCCAGAATTGCGGGTTAGTTTACTTTATGGTGTCAGGATAGGCTACGCCGTGTTCAGAATAGTTTGTAACTTTTTTTTGTCGACTTATCGGTTCACGGCTAATTAAAATGATGACAAGCCACCAGCCACCGCATCAAAAAATTGCACATTCCGGTTTAACCCAGTGTAATTGTCAAATAAATGTCATATAAATATCTATGTATTTGTTTCAACGAGGCGCTGTTGCAGTCTCCATATCTTTGAAACCGCTTTCATCTTTTCTGATGCCTTAGCCATTTGCAAAACAAAATCAAGCAAAAAAAGTGTATTTTTTTGATTTTTTTTTATTGACTTAACAAATAACACACAAGCTAAAAAACGCTGCTCAAAAATAGACCAGAGCCGGAGTTACAATTCTTAACAAAACCTTAAGTCATTGTTTTAAATAAACTTAAACACTTATTTTGGATTTTTTAAGATAACAACTTGACACGGTACATTGGGGCCTGCGTGCATGTGTTCTAATTTAATTCACATAGTTATCCACAGATTTAGTGGATAACTGTGGATTTCCCAATAAACACGTGATGCTGAAGGTTTTAAGGTAAAAAAAAGGTAAGTTAACACTAACGTTAAGCGGCGCTGAACGTCGTTAACAAATTGTTAATTACTGTATGAAAAAGCAGTACTTGTATAATTTAATAGATCTTTTTTTCATAAATTTGTCATTTTTATAATCGTATTTTGTGGGATACGTTTAACCCACAATTTATAAGTGACAAAAAACAGTCATCTGCCAACTGTTATATGAATGACTTTTCATTTTGGTTTTCATTCCCAGTAATGAACAACAGAACTTTTCGACGATGCATTCTGAATTCACATTAATACGCAGATTAAACCCGATGACAGCACCTTCTTAGGCGAATAAATCAGCGATTGAAAAAATAATTTTGTAATAATATTGACACCTCCCGGTCAGCTCTTTATTATTCGCGTCCGTTGTGACGAGGCGGGTTGTGATGCCCTCAAACTCAAGCTTCATTAGCAACGTAGAAATTAAGTTACGTTCCCCCTTAGCTCAGTTGGTTAGAGCGACGGACTGTTAATCCGCAGGTCCCCCGTTCGAGTCGGGGAGGGGGAGCCACTTAATTTGCCATAAAATGTCTATCTGTTCCCCCTTAGCTCAGTTGGTTAGAGCGACGGACTGTTAATCCGCAGGTCCCCCGTTCGAGTCGGGGAGGGGGAGCCACTCTCTTACTTCTTCGCGTTTTTCTTCAAAAACTTACAATCTCACTATAAAACAGTAATAACCCTATGTTTCATAAGTTGTTTATCTGCTCATAAAACTGGATAATAGACGCCGTTTTTCACCATTCACTCTTTAATCTTTAAAAAGCGCTCATGACTGAATTTCTGCTGCTGCTCTTAAGCACGGTACTAGTGAACAATTTCGTCCTCGTACAGTTTCTCGGTTTATGCCCCTTTATGGGCGTATCCAGTAAGCTGGAGACGGCTATTGGTATGTCAATGGCGACGACTTTTGTATTAACGCTCGCTTCAGTTTGCAGCTACCTGGTAGAACAATACGTCCTGTTTCCATTAGGGCTGACTTACCTGCGCACCCTCAGTTTTATATTAGTGATTGCGGTTGTGGTGCAATTTACCGAAATGGTGGTCAATAAAACCAGCCCTACCCTATATCGCTTGCTGGGTATCTTCTTACCTCTCATTACCACCAACTGCGCGGTATTGGGTGTCGCTTTGTTAAATATTAAAGAGCAACACAGTTTTGTTGAGTCCGTATTGTATGGCTTTGGTGCCGCTATCGGCTTCTCTGTAGTGTTGGTGTTGTTTTCTGCCATGCGAGAACGCCTTGCCGCCGCTGACGTTCCGGTGCCCTTTAAAGGTGCCGCTATTGCGATGGTAACAGCGGGTTTAATGTCACTGGCCTTTATGGGTTTCTCTGGATTGGTTAAGTTTTCTTAGGGAGTCGGTTTGAGTTTTATTGCGATTACACTACTGGCATTACTTTTTGGCGCATTACTTGGCTATGCCGCTATACGTTTTCGTGTTGAGAGCGATCCATTAGTTGATCAGATTGACGAGATATTGCCGCAGACGCAGTGTGGCCAGTGCGGTTATCCCGGCTGTAAGCCCTATGCCGAGGCAATCGCCAATGGTGACGACATCAATAAATGCCCTCCCGGCGGCGAAACCACCATTAAAAAACTCGCAGAGTTAATGGGCGTTGAGGCTAAACCGCTGGACGCAGCCCACGGCGAAGAAGACGTTAAAAAAGTCGCTTACATTCGCGAGGACGAGTGCATCGGCTGTACTAAGTGCATTCAGGCCTGCCCTGTAGATGCCATTGTCGGTGCAACGCGCCAGATGCATACCGTAATCGTTGATGAGTGCACCGGTTGTGATCTCTGTGTCGCCCCCTGCCCTGTAGATTGCATTGATATGGTGCCTGTCAAAGAAACCGAAAAGAACTGGCGCTGGCAACTTAACGCCATCCCGATTAAAGAAGTAAAATAGGGATAATGCCATGCTGACAGACATCATCGCTAAAATAAAAAAAGGCCAATTTTGGCAGTTCCCTGGCGGCGTTAATCCGCCCGGTAAAAAATCCTTATCTAATGAGCAAGAGATTGAGCGCCTTCCTCTGGCAGATAAGCTCTACATACCGGTAAAACAGCATGTTGGTGTTGCCGGTCGAGTCTCAGTTGAAATTAATCAGCGGGTGTTAAAAGGCCAGCAATTAACTCATAGTATGAACCCCTTCGCGGTGCCAGTTCATGCCCCCACTTCCGGCACTATTGTTTCGGTAGAGGACCACGTATCCAACTCCCCTTCCGGTATTGAAGAAAAAACTATTGTGTTACAGCCCGATGGTCAAGAAGAGTGGATCGATCTCAAGCCCCTTTCCGATTATCAATCGTTGCCTCGCGTTTCGCTCGTAGAAGAAATTTGCAGTGCTGGCATCGCCGGAATGGGTGGCGCCGGCTTTCCGGCTCATATCAAGTTGTCTTCGGGTAAAAACATCGAGTTTCTGATCATCAATGGTGTCGAATGCGAACCTTACATTACCTCTGATGATCGACTGATGCGTGAACACGCTTGGCAAATCCGCCAAGGCATCGATGTGCTGTGCCATATTCTCAAGCCACAGCAAGTGCTTATCGCCATCGAAGACAACAAACCTGAAGCCTTTGCAGCGATGGAAATTGCCTTTCAGGACAACAGTAACTATTTGCTTTGCGCGGTAGAAACCAAATATCCCGCTGGCGGCGAAAAGCAGCTTATTCAGGTGCTTACCGGTAAAGAAGTGCCATCAAGAGGCTTACCGGTAGACATTGGCATTATTATGCACAATGTCGGTACCTGCTTTGCAATTGCGGATGCAGTATTCAGTGGTAAACCCCTGATAGAAAGAGTAGTAACCCTGACTGGAGAAGCGATTGAGCGCCCACAAAACGCCTGGTTGCCAATCGGCACACCAGTGGGGCATGCCATTGAGCAAGCCAGTTATATAAGCGAGAAGCAGGCGCAAAGGCGCATCATTATGGGTGGCCCTATGATGGGTTATACCTTGCATTCGGATCTGGTGCCGGTGGTAAAAACCACTAACTGTTTATTAGTTCCCGCCGACACTGAAATGCCCACACCGGGAGAGGAGCTGCCCTGCATTCGCTGTGGAGCCTGTGCCGATGCGTGTCCAGCTGGTTTATTGCCACAACAATTGCACTGGCACGCACAAAGTAAAGAATTCGACAAAGCCAAAGAGCTCAACTTGTTTGACTGTATAGAATGTGGAGCCTGTGCTTTTGTCTGTCCCAGCAATATTCCGCTGGTACATTCTTATCGAAGTGCCAAAGCAGAAATTCGCATCCAGGAAGACGAGGCACTGAAAGCGTCCAAAGCCAAAGAGCGCTTTGAAGCCCGGAATGCCCGCTTAGAAAAAGAAAAACAAGAACGAGAAGAAAAAGCCCGTCAAAGTGCAGCAGCCCGTGCTGAGCGGCAGAAAAAGAAAGAAAATCAACCCGACAAGCCCGAAGCCGGCACTGCGAATGATCGCGTCGCTGCTGCGCTGGCTCGTGCCAAGGCTAAAAAAGCGCAACAACAAACTGAAACGGCTTCGCAGCAAAACGAAGCAGCGGATGTACAAAGCAGCCTTACGCCATCGGATCAGCAAGACAGAGTTGCGGCAGCTATCGCCAGAGCAAAAGCCAAAAAAGCGCAACAAGCCCAGGCCACAAACGCTGAAGATGAACAGCCAAGCACCTCGCAAACCGATGCAGTAAAAGACACAGCCGACGCTCGCAGCCCTGAGCCCAAAGACGTCACTGAGCCCAAAGACGGCGCTGAAGTGAATCCGGAAGAGGATAAAAAAGCCCGAGTTGCAGCCGCGATAGCACGAGCCAAAGCGAAAAAACTGCAAAACAGTGCTGCAAGCAGTACTCCATCTTCAGCATCTGATAAAGCAGAAGAGCAACAACCAGAACTTGTACTGGAAGAGCCCGGTTCAGACAACACTGCTTCGGATGAAACAGTAAAAGCAGAAATCTCCAAACAGGATAAAATTGCCGCGGCTATCGCCAGGGCTAAAGCCAAAAAAGCTGCCAGAGCCCAATCTGACAATAACACCGATGACGAGAACTAACCCGTTATGAAATTATTCCTTGCCAGTTCTCCACATTTACGCCAGAAACGCAGCACCCAGGAAATCATGCAGCTGGTTATGCTGTTTGCGGTACCGGGTATCGCGGTGCAAACCTGGTTCTTTGGCTTTGGTACCTTAATCAATATTCTTATCGCCTGTCTTGTGGCCGTTGTTACCGAAGTGCTCATACTTGAGCTGCGCAAAAAGAATTTTGAACTGGCCGTTAAAGACTCCAGTGCCCTTGTCACAGCACTGCTTCTTGGTATATCCATTCCGCCATTCGCACCCTGGTGGATGACAGCCATTGGCGCTTTTTTTGCGATTGCTATCGCCAAACAGTTATACGGTGGTTTGGGTTTTAATCTGTTTAACCCGGCAATGACAGCTTATGTGGTGTTGTTGATCTCCTTTCCGGTACAGATGACTGCCTGGGCTCCGGTGATGGAACTGTCGCAGATAAGTCATAACCTGATGGATGCGCTATCCATCACCTTTACCGGCTATACCACGGAAGGCTACAGCGTCTTGCAACTGAGAACCAACATTGATGGCTTTACCATGGCCACCCCGCTGGATGAAATTAAAAATCAGCTGAACAAGGGCCTCACTGTGCCAGAAATTACCAGCTCTGCCCTTTTTATCGACGCAGGTAACATTGCGGCGGGTTTCGGCAAAGGCTGGTTCTGGATCAATATCGCCTTTTTACTGGGCGGCTTTTTATTGTTGCAATTTAATCTGATCAACTGGCATCTCCCGGTAGGCATGTTGGCAGGTTTGGGGCTCCCTGCACTACTGGCATGGCTTGTTTCGCCTGATACCAACGTATCACCGCTGCTGCATTTATTCAGCGGGGGGACTATGTTAGGTGCATTTTTTATCATCACCGATCCGGTCACAGCCGCCACCAGTAACAAAGGACGAATAATCTTTGGTTTTGGGGTTGGGCTGTGGGTTTACATCATTCGCACTTGGGGTGGCTATCCAGATGCCATCGCTTTCTCGGTATTGCTAATGAACATGTGTGTTCCGGTCATAGACTATTACACACGCCCAAGAACCTATGGCCACAACCAGCAATCAAGTGCTCAGCGCAAGAGCGGGAGTAATAAATGATTAAGGGTATTTCCAGAAATGGGGCGATTCTGGGTGGTTTTACGCTTGCTACCACCATGCTAATTGCCATCACTCATTGGGTTACTTCGCCGGTTATTGCCAAACAAGTGCAAAGCAAAGCGCTGCAAACCATCACCGAGGTCTTTCCAGCAAACTATTGGGACAACGCCATTGCTCAAAACTGCACAGTGCTTAACTCTCCCGCTGGCGATGAATACAAAATCTATCGCAGCTTTCTCAATCAACAACCCTCAGGTTTAGTGATAGAAGCCGTTACTAAACAAGGCTATGGTGGCAATATCAAATATCTGGTTTCTGTGATCGATAACAGTAAAATCGGTGGTGTGAGGGTACTGGAGCACAAGGAAACGCCGGGATTAGGAGATAAAATTGAACTGCGCATCAGTGATTGGATCCACGCCTTCGATAACCAGGCCACAGCTGCCGTTAGCCGCCCTGATTGGGCAGTGAAAAAAGATGGCGGTCGTTTCGATCAGTTTACCGGTGCCACTATCACCCCTCGTGCCCTTGTCAACGGTGTAAAAGACACAGTCACTTTCGTACAGGAAAACTACCAGGCGATATTTGATTTGCCAAACCAATGCAACGCCGCAAAGGACACCGCCAATGACTGAATATCAACAACTGACCTGGCAAGGTTTGTGGAAGAATAATGCCGCATTAGTGCAATTATTGGGATTGTGCCCGTTACTTGCCGTAACCAGCTCGGTGGTGAACGCCCTTGGCTTAGGTATTGCCACTACCTTGGTATTGATCGGCTCCAACTGCACTGTATCTTTGGTGCGAAACCTGGTTCCTAATGAAATTCGAATTCCAGTGTTTGTGTTAGTTATTGCCACCTTTGTGACAATCGTTGAATTGTTGATGCAGGCCTATACCTATAGCCTCTATCAAGCATTAGGGATATTCATTCCATTAATCGTAACCAACTGCGCCATTATCGGCCGTGCGGAAGCCTACGCGTCAAAAAATCCGCTGAAACAATCCGCCTACGACGGTTTCATTATGGGTATGGGCTTTTTAATCGTGTTGGTGCTATTAGGTGCCATGCGTGAATTATTAGGAAATGGTACCCTGTTTGACGGCATGCATTTATTGCTGGGTGAATGGGCGCGCAGTCTGAAGTTAGAGATCTTCACCACAGACAGTCCATTCCTGTTAGCGATTTTACCGCCCGGTGCATTTTTGGGTATGGGACTGTTAATCGCGCTGAAAAACCTGCTCAATGATCGCGTTGAAAATGCAGTGGAAGGCCCGCAGACGCAAAAAGAAGTAACCCGTGCCCGAGTCACCAGCGACGCCTGATTAACTCTCTCAAATTGAAGATATAAAGCATGACCCCAAGCCTGTCAAAACAAGAAAAAGTAAAGGCCATTGTTGCCATCCTTGATGAGCTCTATCCAGAAGTGCCGATTCCATTGGATCACAAAGATCCTTACACCCTGTTGGTGGCCGTATTGTTGTCGGCACAATGCACGGATGAAAGAGCCAATCAAATCACGCCAAAACTTTTTGCCAGAGCTGATAACCCATACGACATGGTGATGCTTAGCATTGATGAAATTAAAGAGATCATCAAACCCTGCGGCCTGTCCCCCATGAAATCCAAAGGCATCTGGCACCTGTCAGATATGATCATCAAACAACACAACGGCCAAGTTCCAGCAGACTTCAAAGCCCTGGAAGCCATGCCCGGTGTGGGACATAAAACGGCTTCAGTGGTGATGGCGCAAGCTTTTGGCATCCCCGCTTTTCCGGTCGACACTCACATCCATCGCTTGATGTATCGCTGGGGTTTATCAAATGGTAAGAGTGTTGAGCAAACCGAGCGCGATGCCAAACGATTGTTCCCGAAAGAAAAATGGAATGACCTGCACCTGCAGATTATCTATTACGGACGGGAATACTGTCCGGCCCGAGGATTCTCGTTGGACAAGTGCATCATCACCCGCCAATACGGGCGCAAAAGCTTTATCAATGAAGTATTGAAAGCGCAAAGTAAGAAGAAAAAGTAGTCATCCAGACTTTAGCCATACCTCACGTTTTGGTAGGCACATATGGCAATTGCAGCGATTATTTCTCCAGCTGAGCAAGATTTACCAGCCAACTGACAAACCTGCGACTTTGCAGGTTATTGCTAAAACGCAGTTTTTGTTGACGGGCTTGGTCAGTGAATACCACATTACATTTGTTGATGGATATCGATGCAATAGGTAAAGCGGCACGATAATGGTGCCCTTCAAAATAGTATGACATTAAATAACTTCCTTGAATTATGAGAGGAGTTTCCCTGATACACTATTGTGTTTTGAAAACAGGTCTAAGAATTGAAAATAAATTGGAATCTTTGCGGGGGATCAAAAGGCCGAGAAGAAAATTCGGCCCTTAATATCGAGTGGTATCGTTTAGCCTACAACAACGTTGCTGGCTTGAGGGCCTTTCTGACCTTGCTCAACGTTAAATGTAACGCTTTGGCCTTCAACCAAGGTTTTGAAGCCTTCAGATGCAATCGAACGAAAATGAACAAAAACGTCTTTACCGCCGTCACTTGGAGATAAAAAACCAAAACCTTTGTCTTCGTTAAACCACTTAACCGTACCTGATACTGAATTTGACATAATAATTACCTTTAAAAATCTTTTTGTTTGGTGAAATCACCGATGAAGCGATAGAACGATCTGGCTAGTAAAGCATGTATATCGATAAAAGCCTTTGGATTAAAAAGAAGATTAAAGAGGGTACAGCGCAGTAGTAGAGAAGATTTACAATCTAAAGCCCGTTCAAGGTACAGTGATTAGATCACAATGTCTATTATTATCGGTAATTTGTCGAAAATAACTGAATCAGTTTCTCTATGAACACCCGGAGTTTTCATCATTTTGACGCAACCAACTTGTATATTCACTGCGTATCAGTAACCTGTTTTACACTTTCACTATTACACTAAGGAACCAATTATGCGAATGCTTCACACCATGCTGCGTGTTGCCGACCTGGACAAATCCATTGCATTTTATACCGATGTAATGGGCATGAAATTGTTGCGCAAAAGCGATAACGAGCAATACCGCTATACCCTGGCGTTTGTAGGCTATGGGGATGAATCAGAGCAGGCGGTTTTAGAACTTACTTGGAACTGGGATACCGACAGCTATGACATGGGCAATGCCTATGGGCACGTAGCGTTTGCCGTAACAGACATATACGCCATGTGCGACGCCATAAAGGCGCGAGGTGGAGATGTTTACCGCGAACCCGGTCCGGTTAAAGGTGGCAGCACCGTTATTGCGTTTGTGCGGGACCCTGACGGTTATGCTATTGAGTTGATTGAAACCGGGAGTTAATCGGCCTGCTGTAGTGCAGACAAAAATTTTGTCTATCACTAACGGCAGCATAAACAAAGGTACTAGAGCCGCGTTTTTTGTTTGCAGTGTTATCCCCAATAGCAATGCTGTTGGCAAATTAGTCAACAACTTAGATGGACTATATGAGCAAAGTAAGCTCATAAAAAGTTTTTTATTCTCATGGAGAAAAACAATGAAGGTGTTTATCGTTTTATTAACCATATTGTTAACTGGATGCGCTGCTTCTGGTGGTAAATTTGAGCAAATAAAATCATTTTCTGATGAAACTACAACCGTTTACGTTATGCGACAATGGGCATTCGGGGGAGGAGCGACATGTCCAGATATCTATTTGAACGGTAAAGAAATTGGTTGTTTGAAAAACGGAGGATTTATCCGAGCAGAGGTCCCAAGTGGCGCTGTTTATTTTAGAGCCGATTATTTCTCTGATAACGATTATGAAACATTAAACACAGTTCCTGGCGAAATTGTCTATATAGAATGGTATTACAAAACGGGTGCAGACATTTACACATACTCTTATGGTCTTGATATCCACGAAGAGTCTACTGCTTTGGAAATTCTGAAGTCTTTGCGTGAATCTGAGTAAAGCCCTGGCGACTCGTAATTACCATGAATAAATTATCGTCGTCTCTCATCTTACTGTATTTGTGCAGCACTACCCTACTGGCAAAGCCATTGGTCATCGCCCACCGCGGCGCATCTGGCTACCTGCCAGAACACACCACTGAAGCCTTAGTCATGGCTTACATGCAAGGTGCCGATTATGTAGAACAAGATCTGGTACTCAGTAAAGATGGCCACCTGACGGTATTACATGACATCCACATTGATACCACCACTGATGTAGCACAAAAATTCCCGAACCGAAAACGCCCGGATGGTCGCTATTACGCCATTGATTTGAATCTGGCGGAATTAAAATCCCTACAGGTGAGAGAACGCACCAATACAGAACAACAGCAAGTGTATGAAAACCGCTTTCGAGGCAAAGCCGGATTTCAGATAGCAACACTGGCAGAGCACATTCAGATTATTCAGCAACTAAATCGTCAACTGAATAAAAATGTCGGTTGGTATATCGAAATCAAAGCGCCCCAATGGCACCTCGACCAAGGCCAAGACATTGCAGAAATTCTGCTTAATAGCTTGAATAAACATAACCTCAATCACAAACAAGCCAAGGTGTTTGTGCAGTGCTTTGATTTTAAACACACTAAACGCTTGCGCCGGGAACTGGGGCTGAAAACACAGCTTGTACAACTTATTGCAGAAAATGAATGGGGTGAATCGGATACGAATTACGAGTATTTAAAAACCCCAAACGGGCTTGCAGAAATCGCAGCAGTAGCTGATGGTATTGGTCCCTGGATACCACAAATCCTGAACTTTAGAGAAGGCCAATATGTTTTAACTGGTTATACTGAGCGAGCACAAGCCGCTGGACTGTTAGTGCATCCCTATACCTTTCGTACAGATGCATTGCCAACAGGGATCTCTGAACAAGAATTATTGGATGCCCTATTCCAGATTGCCAAAGTAGATGGGGTATTTTCCGACTTTAGCGACAGAGTTGTGCAATATCTCAATCAAATCGATGGACACTAATATGCTTTTCTCCGTGTTTAAACAATTTCTGTTGTTGGGTTGCATTAGTTTCGGTGGCCCAGCCGCCCACCTTGGGTATTTTAAAAAGCGCTTCGTGGATGAACTCAACTGGCTAAGTAACGACGACTACGCCCAAATAGTCGCTTTGTCACAATTCCTGCCGGGTCCGGGCTCGAGCCAAACGGGTTTTGCCATCGGCTATCGCATGGCAGGTTTGGCTGGCGGTATAGCAGCCTTTGTGGCTTTTACCCTACCCTCAGTCATCATCATTTTATTATTGGCCAGCTTTGGTACCGGGTTAAATGACACGCCTGTCTATCAAGGTATTGTGCAAGGCTTAAAATTACTGGCTGTGGTGGTGGTAGCTGATGCTACGTTGGGTATGTTTAACAGTTTCTGTAACAACAAAATCACCCAGACATTGTTCGCTGTTACCGCTGTGAGTTGTATTTTATTACCATCACTCATGCTGCAAATGTTGTTATTGTTAATCTGTGCTTTGGTGGGCCTGATTAGGTTAAAGACCAGTGCAGCGCCGCAAAACAAACCAACATCTGCCGTCAAACCCAATTCACTCGCACTGTTGCTCTTTGGGTTAATGCTATTAGGCTTACCGTTTGCTGCTCACATTGCACCAGAACTGGCCATGGCGAATACTTTTTTTCATGCCGGTAGCCTGGTGTTTGGTGGTGGACACGTGGTCCTGCCCATGTTGCAAAGTATGTTGAGTGACACTATCAGCAACGATGTATTTCTGTCGGGCTATGCCGCTGCACAGGCTATTCCGGGTCCCATGTTTACCTTTGCCACTTGGTTGGGTTATCACTGGTTACCTGCAACACCTTTATTGGGAGCAAGTATTGCCACCCTGATGATCTTTTTACCGGGGTTTTTATTGCTTATTGGATTTTTGAAATCCTGGCAGTCCTTATCTGACAACCCTAAATTACAAGGTGCAATGTTGGGCATTAATGCCTGCGTTACGGGATTGTTACTTAGTGCGCTGTATCAACCAGTGTTTATCAGTGCAGTCAGTGGTGCAATGGAAATGGTGCTGGTAATAGTGGGGCTCTGGCTTTTAAAGTCCATCAAAGCCCCGGTGATGTGGCTGGTTGGGTTTTATGTGTTAGCCGGGGCTACCCTGTTGGTTTAATAGCCCGCAGAACCGGTTTGCACCGTGACAAAGGCCAGGAAAATCAGGTAGGCGGCGGCGCCAAAGCCAATGGAATTGCAGCTCAAAAAGATGAATTTACGCAATGCTTCTAACGGCCCTTGGTCTGCTTTTTTGCTTATGTTCATTAGGTTACCTTGCTATTTTTTAAAATCACTTGCTCTGCTTTAGCTATCGGCCATAAGGGAAAATTACTTGAATGAAAAAACCGATTTTTAAGCGGAAAGTTTTACCAGCGGCTCAACTTTTGTGGTTCTGTCTATTAAGCACGTTTAGTCATTTCGCCATAGCGGATACAAGCCCACCTCCTCAATCAGAGAAAGCTGGCTACGTACCGCCATTTAAACTTTTCGATAATGTTTATTACGTGGGTGACAAGTGGGTGTCTTCTTATCTGGTGAAAACTTCAGAAGGGTTGATTGTTATAGATACGCTGGAATACCCATGGAGCCAATGGATAGCCTCAAATATCAGCGGCCTGGGTTTTGATATAACAGATATCACCTTGATATTGATTACTCACGGTCATTCCGATCACGCCAGTGGGGCTGGTTGGTTACAGGTACAAAGTGGCGCTGAAGTGTTAATGACGATCGAATCTCATAAGGTCCTTAATCAATGGTTGCAAAAAGCGGACAACGCCAGCGTTCCTTTGCCCCAAAATATTAAGTACCTGCAGGACAATGATGTCATCAAGCGAGGCGATACCACAATGAAAGTGATCAGCACTCCTGGCCACACCGATGGGGCTATTTCAATCGCACTAGATGTTTTTGATAATAATACACCTTATCGGGCACTGATTTTTGGCGGTGTAGGCACCAACTTTCAATCTCTCGCCTTAGCCAAGTTCTATCAAGAAAGTGTCCTTAAGCTACGCAGACTGCATGAACAACGTCCGTTTGATGTTAACCTGGCTAACCACCCCCACCGGGCACAACTATTTGCAAGAAAACAACACAAAAGTGGTACAAATCCCTATATTGACCGTACTGGTTTTGGTGAATTTTTAAAGCAAATTGAAAATATGGGAAAGCTTAAATTCAGAGAGCTCAACCAAAAAGCTAAAATCGGAGAATCACAATGAAATTACTATCGACCTTTGTAATGCTGTGCGCACTAACACTAAATATTGCAGCCGTTCAGGCATCCGTAATCGAGGGTGCGGCAGACATCAGAAACTTGAAACAGTTGCCAAATCAGGTTTATACCGGAGGCCAACCCGATAAAGCTGAACTTGAAGCTCTGGCCAAAAGCGGGGTTAAAACCATTATCAATTTCCGTGGTCAAGGTGAGTTCAGCGACTTTGACGAAGCTGCGGTAGTGGAACAACTGGGTATGAACTATGTGCATATCCCCATTGATAGTAAAGATGCTTTGTCACAGGAAAACGTGGCACGCTTTCACGCGGCGTTAAACGAACATCAGGATGGTGTGTTTTTGCATTGTGGTAGTGGCAATCGCGTTGGAGCTATGTTTGCTTTGGATGCATTTTGGAACAACGACAAATCTAAAGAAGAAGCCATCGTTATTGGCCTTGAGTCCGGTATGACATCGCTCAGAGGCCATGTTGAGAGCCTGCTCGACGTTCAGTAAGAATAATCGTAGCAGTGCGGATGTTTACAACACCTGTAAACATCCCTTTCAACCTCATGTTAATTCTTTGTTAACTTTTTCACAGCGAAAGGCTGACATTGCTTTGGTTATCTCGCAAACTAGGCAAAAACAACAATAAATAGCCTTACCATGATGAGTTTCATTGGCCTGTTCGGTGGCCTTGCCCTTTTGATATTCCTTACTATTCGCGGTTTCAATTTATTCATTGCGGCTCCCTTATGTGCGCTGTTCACGGCGCTGTTTTCCGGCTTACCTGTGTTTTTGGGAGACAATAATTTCATCAGTAGTTATATGAATGGCTTTTCCGGCTTCGTTGCCGCCTGGTTTTTTATGTTTTTGTTGGGAGCCTTATTTGGCAAGTTCATGGAAGACACGGGTTGTGCTGATGCGATAGCCAATACCATCATTGGCAAGCTGGGTAAAAAGCACGCTGTCGTTGCAGTCGTATTGGCTTGTGCAGTCTTAACTTATGGTGGTGTCAGTGTTTTCGTGGTGGCATTTTCGGTGTATCCCATGGCACTGAGCTTATTCAAAGACGCTAATCTGCCCCGCCGCTTTATTCCGGCAGCATTAGCCTTTGGCTCGGTGACATTTACCATGACCAGTGCCGGCTCTCCGGAAATCCAAAACTGGATCCCCATTAAATACCTGGGTACATCCCCTTTTGCCGCCTGGGAGGTGAGTCTGGTGGTGTCTTTGTTTATGGCAGTGTGGGGATTTTGGTGGTTGAATAGAATGATCCAAAACGCCGTGGCTAATGGCGAGCGATTTAATAGCCGGGAAAGCGATCCTGACCTGACAGAGCAGCGAGAGTTACCTAACTTCTGGCTCAGCATCTTGCCTTTGTTTGTGGTGTTGGGATTGTCCTTCGCCTTTCATGAATCCCTGCAGCAGCTGGCACTGATTGTGGCATTAGGTGGTGGAGTACTCACCTTGCTAGTACTCAACTTTAAACGCTTCAAGGATATCTCTTCTGCGGTGAATCAGGGCACGGTGGGCGCACTATTGGCGATTGGTAATACTGCCGCTGTCGTGGGCTTTGGTTCGGTGGCTAAAGCGACTCCGGCTTTTGAAAGCGCCGTATCTGTTATGACCAGCTTGCCTGGCAATGAACTTGTAGGGGCGGCGGTAGCCGTTAGCGTGATTGCCGGATTAACAGGGTCAGCTTCTGGAGGCCAGGCAATAGCAATGCCGCTGCTTGGGCCGCATTATTTAGAGCAAGGTGTGAATCCCGAGCAGTTACACCGTATTGTATCTATCTCATCTGGCGCCATCGATACACTGCCCCACAACGGCTATATCGTGACCACAATTCGCGCTATCTGTGGCGAGACTCACCAGCAAGCCTATTGGCCGGTGGCGGCCCTCACTGTGGTTATTCCCTTGGTAGGTTTGATGTTAGCCGTTGCTCTGTTTTCGGTGTTCTAACAAAAAAGCCGCTAAAGAGCGGCTTTTCAAGTCGATTGTTAAAAAGGTCTACACCTTCTGCATGCGTATCACTACCCGTCGGTTTTTAGCACGCGAGTTGGAGGTAGCATTAGACGCTGCATGACGACGTTCACCGTGGCCTGTTACATCGATTCGACCTGAATCTACGCCCATTCCCACAAAGTAATCGCGTATAGCACCGGCTCGTTGTACTGACACTTCTTGGTTCTTGGATTTACCGCCGTAACTATCGGTGTAACCGTCTAACAGCACCAATTCCAGTTCCGGATCTTCTTGCAGATAAGCGCCAATCATATCCAGCTTGCGCTTGGAGGCCTTGGTCAATTCAGACCCGCCAAACTTGTAAGTAAGCACTGTATATTTAATGTCGTCGAAGCTGTATGGCAACAGGTTAGAGACACAGTTTACGAACTGCTCGTAGGGCTCATGAAAATTACTGGCATTTAGCGCCACTGCCACCTTATCGTATTCGCTGTACCAATCCTGATAATAAAGCGTGGGCCAGAAGCCCTTCTCCAACTCAGATAGCATGGTCCAGGCGGCTTGCTCGGGTAAGTCGCCGTCGAATTGCTTACGAATTGTCATATCCGCAATAGTTTTGTGTATTAGTCCCGGCATCCACTTAGGTGGTACAGAATAGACCGCCGCTACCCCGTAACTTTTAGGCAGGCGCAGCATATCCAGGTTAAATTCCATGTTCAGAATTTTGCTGGCCATACTGGTGAAGGACGCCGTACCGTAACCCGGAATGCGATGGTTCAATGTACACTGCAGCCGATTTGGTTGGTCATTAAACCAATTGGATTCTTCCACATCCGCTTTGTATTGCCGCAAACTAGCATTGGCTAATAAGGGCACAACTAATAACAATGCCAATAACTTTTTCATTATTGCCTCGTTTATTCTTTTCTTTTATTACCGTCTAACACAGCAAGCCATGCCCGCTGCTCTCTCCACATCCTGTATCGACCATAATAAAAAAAGGTTGAACATAAATAACAACCCGGCTCTCAACGTCATACTTACACCTTTCAGTTTAACAGCGCAAAGCTTAGTTTGCCTAATTTGTTATCGGAAACTGCTGCTATCCTGAGCAACCGTTAGATTAAACATGGATATGTGGCTCCAAGCCTGTAATAATTGTTTTTTTTTGATTTTCAGGATCTCAGTCAGGATTACTATGCAGGATGATGGACACGCTATTAACGAGCGTTTTCGCGGTTACTTCCCCGTCGTTGTAGATATAGAAACAGCTGGCTTTAACGCCAAAACCGATGCATTACTGGAGATCGCGGCGGTTACATTGAAAATGAATTACGAAGGCTTTTTGTCTATCGATAAGACCATTCATTTCCATGTTGAACCTTTTGAGGGCGCTAATCTGGAAAAATCGGCCTTAGACTTCAACGGTATCGACCCACACTGTGCTTTGCGCGGCGCCGTATCAGAAGAAGTCGCACTGAAAGAAATGTTCAAAGAAATTCGTAAACACCAAAAAGACGCCGATTGTCAGCGATGCGTTATGGTGGCGCACAATGCGGCATTCGATATGAGTTTCTTAAATGCTGCTACAGAGCGACAAAACATCAAACGCAGTCCATTCCATCCATTTGTTTCGTTTGATACCACCAGCTTGTCGGCACTCATTTATGGTCAAACGGTATTGGTAAAAGCTTGTGAGGAAGCCGGTATTGCTTTTGATCAAGAAGAAGCGCACTCAGCGTTATATGATGCAGAAAAAACCGCACAGTTGTTCTGTAAAATCGTTAACCGGGTAAAACACTTAGGTGGCTGGCCACTATAAGCAAGAAATTTAAAACACTAAAAATTGAGGCCATTAAAAAACCCGGCAATTGCCGGGTTTTTATTGTCTATTGGGAACTTAGCCTTACAGGCCTTCAGCGTTCTCAGAAAGGTAAGCTGCAACGCCAGCCGGGCTTGCGTCCATACCTTTTTTACCTTCAGACCAACCAGCTGGGCACACTTCACCGTGCTCTTCGTGGAAGTTCAGAGCGTCAACCATGCGCAGCATCTCATCGATGTTACGGCCTAATGGCAAGTCATTAACTACCTGGTGACGAACCATGCCTTCTTTGTCGATTAGGAAAGAACCACGGAATGCAACACCTGCATCTGGGTGCTCAACGTCGTATGCTTGACAAATTTCGTGCTTAACGTCTGCAACCAAGGTGTATTTAACTTGACCGATACCACCGTCTTTCTCGGCAGTATTACGCCATGCGTTGTGAGTGAATTGTGAGTCGATAGAAACACCGATCACTTCAACACCACGCTTTTGGAACTCTTCATAGCGGTGATCGAAAGCGATCAACTCAGAAGGACATACGAAGGTAAAATCTAAAGGGTAAAAGAAAACAACGGCTGCTTTGCCTTTGATAGCTTCAGCAAGGTTGAATTCGTCAACAATTTCACCATTACCCAGTACTGCTGCAGCAGTGAAATCAGGAGCCGGACGACCTACTAGTACACTCATTATATTCTCCAATAATAGTTAACTAATTTTTCTCGCAGACGCAGCGTCTGCAAGAATACAAAATCGAATACGGGAAGGATATAAGGACGGTTCAGTAAAAACCAATCTATTAATTCAATCAAATGATTCGATTATTCCAATCACCTGTTGAGTTTCTAATCACTTGTTCGAAAACATAGCACAAACAAAAAGTTTTGATGGTGAAGTGCAGAAAAATAATACAAGTTAACCCTTGCATTTTTCTAAATAACAATTATTATCATTTGTATCGGCAAGTGAGAATGATTTGCATCTCCAAACTTACCAAAAAGCCGATGCGAGTTCACTTTAACTATTTTCAGGAATTATTGATGTACGTTTGCCTTTGCAACGCAATTACCGATAAAGATATTAAACAAGCTGTCACTGAGCAAGGTGCCGGCAATATTCGCGATCTGCGCAATCACATGTCCATCGCAAATCAATGTGGTAAATGTACTCAAATCACTCAGCAAATCATTGATAGCACGATTCTGGACGAGTCCCTGTTCAAAGAGGTTTGCTGAGCCAATCCTAATTTAACCTTCCGAGACTTTAATGAGGGCCTGGATTGGCCCTCAACTATTTTTAGCTCTCTGCACTGTCACCGCTATTTGCGCGTTCAGCCGCCTCTTTAATCAAGGGTTGCAACTCACCTTGCTGATACATTTCCAGCAGGATGTCACTACCACCAATCAACTCACCTTCCACCCAAAGCTGAGGGAAAGTAGGCCATTCTGCATACTTGGGCAGTTCAGCGCGAATATCTGGGTTTTGCAAAATATCTACATAAGCAAACTGCTCACCACAGCTCATCATAATTTGTGCTGCCTGAGAAGAAAATCCGCAACTAGGCAGTTTAGGAGAGCCCTTCATGTAAAGAAGAATCGGGTTCTCTGCAATCTGCTGTTTGATTTTATCTAGCGTTTCCATTGTCTGGTTCCTGTTATTTACTGACTGTTGCAACAATAATTGCGGTGATTGGCATTTTTTCAAGATCCAGCCTGCCACGCAACCTGCTTTTAATACCAAAATTTAAAGTGATCGGTTTAAATATTTTAAAGCGTACTTATATACCGGAACGGAAATAGTTAAAATTTTTCTTTTTAAGAAAACCGGCACTCTGCCTTTTCATCCTGCAATTTAGGGTCTAGGATTGTGCTTCACGAACTCATCAGCCGATTATTTGGAGATTATTATGGCGTTTGAATTACCCGCATTACCTTATGAAAAGAATGCACTAGAACCACACATCTCTGCAGAAACTCTGGACTTCCACTACGGTAAACACCATGCCACTTATGTGACTAAACTCAATGGCTTGGTTGAAGGTACTGACATGGCAGACAAGTCTCTGGAAGAGATTGTTAAAAATTCTACTGGCGGTGTATTCAACAACGCTGCACAGATCTGGAACCATACTTTTTATTGGAGTAGCTTAAGCCCGAATGGTGGCGGTGAGCCTTCAGGTGCATTGGCAGATGCCATCAACGCTAAGTGGGGTTCCTTCGATGAGTTCAAAGCAGCGTTTAACGACAAAGCGGTAAACAACTTCGGTTCTAGCTGGACATGGTTAGTTAAAACTGCTGATGGCGGTTTAGACATAGTTAACACCAGCAACGCAGCAACACCTCTGACTGAAGAGGGTGTTACACCATTGATGACAGTTGATTTGTGGGAACACGCCTACTACATCGATTACCGCAACCTACGTCCTAAGTACATGGAAGCCTTCTGGGCATTGGTTAACTGGGACTTTGCTGCGGAAAACTTCGCGTAAATCATTCCTGATATAATAAAAAAGCCCGCTGTCGCGGGCTTTTTTGCGTTTAACGCAGATGCTCTTCAAGATACGCGATAACTCGTCGCTGTACTTCGGTTTTATTTCTGGATAATCCATGATTATCGCCCGGAAAAATCACCAGTTCATGAGGATGATTTAACTCTTCTAAACGCTTAGCTGCAAGCTGTGCTTGCGCAACATCCACCCTGACGTCTTTATCTCCGTGCAATAACAATACTGGTACCGCTTTATTAAGCTCATCCATCCATTTGATAGCTGAACGTTTGTGCAGCTCTGCTTCTCTATTCTCTTTAAACCCCGGAATCATATGCTGCATCAAGCGTTCCATTTCGGGACGACGCTTCAGTTCAGGCTCTTGATCAACAACGCCAGCTCCAATAACTATCGCATCTATGTCTACTTTATTTTGACGCAGCGTCTGCCAGGTCATCATCCCTCCCCGGCTCCAACCGAAAAGCGCGATCTTATCGGGGTTGGCATTAGGGATAGTTTTAGCGACTTCAATTAAGCGCAGAACATCGTTAACATCCGCGCCACCGAACTCATCTTTGCCTTCACTGTATCTTGAACCACGGTAGTTAGATGCTAAAACCAAAAATCCTTGCTCAGCAATAGGCAATAACATTGATGCAAGTTTCATACGGGAGACATTGTGTTTAAAATTACCGCCGCGATTGTAAATTACTACTGGCAACTTGCCGCCTTGCCAGTTTTTTGGCCAGGCCATTACACCGGATATTTGCAATCCATCGGATTGATAATTCATCCAGTAACTTTCCGTATTCTTGAGCACTCTATCTGTTTTTTCAGCATCCATAGTTTGCTCAAAACCTTTGATAAACCTGGCAGGGCTGTTTGTTTTTACGTCTTGTAACCAAGCCGCATAACTCTCAAAGGGTATTGCCTTTCCGACCTGATTAATGGCATCGGTATGATAACCACTATCAAGTAACAGCTGTGCATTGCTCTGCACTTTTTGTGCTTGGGAACTGGTTTGAACAGGCTCAGTAGAGGTGGTGGAACAGGCCGTTAACACAGCGATTAAAAAAAGACTACTTAGTTGTTTAAGCATATAAATTCCCTTTAATATCAATCAGGTGTAAATAGAATTCGCCCTTAAGCGATAGATCGCAGTGTAGAGTATGCCTGGAAGGCGGGGTAATTTCTACACCTGTTACTCATAAGACACCATTTGATACATTGTTATTTTTGAATTGTCATTTTCAGGTCACAAAAAGACGTAAAATCAGAATCCTTCTTTACTCATTTTTGTGCTTGTAATGTTAAGTGTTTTGGCAACTCTTATCATTTTGATTGGACTGATACTGGTGCCTCTGCCTGTGCCTTTTGGGGTGTTTTTTATTGTTGCTGGCCTTGCTATGCTGCTTTCTGTGAACCCCAAAGCTCAGCAAAAATTGCAGCAATTACGCCGGGAAAACCCAAGGTTAAACCTCTGGCTGCATGAGGTAACAAAGCGCGCACCCCGCTTTTTGCGTGTGGTTTTGCACAAAACCCGTCATCGCCCCAATCCCCCCTCACGGAAATTACTGCTTCGGAATAATTCACAAAGCTGAACGTTTAACAATAAACAGCTGTAAAAACTTAAAAAAAGTTTAGAAAAACGCTAGCAATTATCGTTATGGTTAGCACAAAAAAAGCACAAAGCATTGATATAGCAAAACATTTTGATACGTATTTTCTTAGCTAAATTTAATCTAACAGTGCAACACATTAACCAGTTTTAAGGTCTAACATTAAAGAAGCGCTATACAAATAAAGCCAATTTTTGGCTTACCATGTTGGGGGTTTTTTCATGGGAATTTTCGAACATTATCAACAACGTTACGAAGCTCATAAAGAAGAAGAATTCAGCATTCAAGAATATCTTGAGCTTTGCAAACAAGACAAAACGGTTTACGCCAACGCCGCTGAACGGTTACTTGAGGCCATCGGCGAGGCGGAACTCATCGATACGTCACAAAATCCGGCACTCAGCCGTATATTTTCCAACAGGGTGATATCCCGCTATCCGGCATTCGCAGAGTTTTACGGCATGGAAGACGCCATCGAGCAGATTGTTTCCTACCTGCGTCATGCGGCTCAGGGCCTGGAAGAGAAAAAACAAATTCTGTATTTACTGGGCCCGGTGGGTGGTGGCAAATCCTCTTTGGCTGAAAAGCTCAAAGAGCTAATGCAAAAAGTGCCGATTTACGCCATTAAAGGCAGCCCGGTGAATGATAGTCCGCTGTGCTTGTTTGATGCGGGGGAAGATGGCGAGCTGCTGCAACGGGAATACGGCATTGCACAGCGATATTTAAAGCCCATTATGTCGCCTTGGGCGCGCAAACGCCTGCACGAATACAATGGTGATATCAGTAGGTTCAAAGTGGTTAAGGTGTATCCATCAATCCTTGACCAAATGGGCATTGCTAAAACCGAACCCGGTGATGAAAACAACCAAGATATTTCCTCTTTGGTGGGTAAGGTGGATATTCGCCGCCTTGAAGATTTTGCGCAAAACGATCCGGATGCGTACAGTTATTCGGGCTCCTTGTGTAAAGCCAACCAGGGTTTGATGGAATTTGTAGAGATGTTTAAAGCCCCCATCAAGGTTTTACATCCGCTGCTAACCGCAACCCAAGAAGGCAACTACAACCCGACCGAGGGCTTTTCTGCCCTGCCCTTTGACGGCTTAATTCTAGCTCACTCTAACGAATCAGAATGGCAAAGCTTTCGCAACAACAAAAACAACGAGGCATTTTTAGACCGGGTGTACATCGTAAAAGTGCCTTATTGTTTACGGGTATCAGAAGAAATCAAGATTTATGAAAAACTGTTGCAAAGTAGTGAGCTTACCAAAGCGCCTTGTGCCCCAGGCACATTGGAAACGCTGGCGCAGTTTAGTGTGTTATCCCGCTTGAAAGAGCCGGAGAACTCCAATATTTTCTCCAAGATGCGGGTCTACGATGGCGAGAGCCTGAAGGACACCGACCCGAAAGCCAAGTCCTATCAAGAATACCGAGACTATGCTGGTGTCGACGAAGGCATGGAAGGCTTATCCACTCGTTTTGCGTTTAAGATTTTGTCGCGAGTGTTTAACTTTGATCACCTGGAAGTGGCCGCCAATCCAGTGCATCTGTTTTACGTTCTGGAGCGCCAGATAGAGCGGGAGCAATTCCCCACCGATCAAGAAGAGCGTTATAAAGAGTTTTTAAAAGGCTACCTCATTCCCAAATACGTGGAATTTATCGGCAAAGAAATCCAAACCGCTTATCTGGAGTCCTATTCAGAGTATGGGCAAAACCTGTTTGACCGCTATGTAATTTATGCTGATTTTTGGATACAGGATCAGGAATACCGCGATCCGGAAACCGGGCAGCTGTTCGACCGCGAAGCACTCAATGCTGAACTGGAAAAAATTGAAAAGCCCGCAGGTATTAGCAACCCGAAAGATTTTCGCAACGAAATTGTCAATTTTGTACTGCGGGCCAAAGCCAATAAAAGTGGTAAAAACCCGTCCTGGACCAGTTATGAAAAACTGCGCACCGTGATTGAGAAAAAGATGTTCTCCAATACGGAAGACCTGCTGCCGGTGATCTCTTTCAATACCAAGAGTTCGGCAGAGGATCAGAAAAAGCACGACGATTTCGTGAAACGGATGGAAGAAAAAGGCTATACGCAGAAACAAGTGCGTCTGTTATGTGAGTGGTATCTGAGAGTCAGAAAATCATCATAACGCCCCTTGCAGTAACACAGGAGAGGCTATGGCGCATTTTATCGACCGACGTCTGAACAGCAAAGGTAAAAGCACTGTCAATCGACAGCGCTTTATCCGGCGCTACAAACAGCAAATCAAAGAAGCGGTGTCTGACTCCATCAGCAAGCGTAGCGTCACGGATGTGGATTCTGGCGAAGAAGTCAGTATTCCAACACGGGACATCAAAGAGCCGGTATTTCACACCACCAAAGGCGGCAAACGAGAGCAAGTGCATCCCGGTAACGACCAGTTCAGTACGGGCGATAGAATCAAGCGCCCACCTGGCGGCGGTGGCCAAGGTGGTGCCGGTGAAGGCGATGCCAGCGACCAGGGTGAAGGGCAAGACGATTTTGTCTTTGAGATCTCCAAAGACGAGTATCTGGATTTATTGTTCGAGGAATTAGAGTTACCCAACCTGAAAAAGAATCAGCTGGATAAGCTGGTGCAATACGAAACTTACCGTGCCGGTTATCAAACCGATGGGGTGCCTGCAAACTTGGATATCGTGCGCAGTTTAAAAGGCTCGGTGGCCAGGCGCATTGCCCTCACCTCAGGCAAAAAGAAAAAGCTGAAGGAACTGGAGGCCGAACTTGCGCAATTGAAAGCTGACAAGTTCGACCATCAATTGCGCATACTTGAGCTGGAAAAAGAAATCACAGAGCTTAAAAAAGCCATAGCTAAAGTGCCTTTTATCGACACCTTTGATTTGCGGTTCCGCAATTACGAGAAGCGCCCCAAACCTACCAGCAAAGCGGTCATGTTTTGTTTAATGGATGTGTCGGGCTCTATGGATCAGGCCACCAAAGACATGGCGAAACGCTTTTATATATTGCTGTACCTGTTTTTAACCCGCACCTACAAAAATGTAGAAGTGGTGTATATCCGCCATCATACCCAGGCCAAAGAAGTAGATGAGCAAGAGTTTTTCTATTCTCAGGAAACCGGCGGTACAATCGTATCCAGCGCCCTGCGCCTGATGGATGAAATTATTCGCGACCGTTACGACGCCAATGAGTGGAATATCTATGCTGCACAAGCATCGGATGGTGATAACTGGGCGGACGATTCCCCTCTTTGTTCGGATATTATGATGCAGCGCCTGTTACCCGTAGTGCGCTATTACGCCTATATCGAAATTACCGAACGACAACACCAAAGCCTGTGGCGAGAATATCAAAAAATCGCAGAAATTCAGGAACATTTCGCCATTAAACACATTCAAACCGTAGAAGACATTTACCCGGTGTTTAGAGAGCTTTTCCGTAAGAACGTGGCTAAACAACAAGGAGTCGCTTAGTGGCAGTACCTCCTCCAAAACGAAAAAAAGGGGTGAAGCCCCTTTCCGATGGCCCCGACTGGAGTTTTGAATTACTCGAGCAGTACGAAGATGAGATTGACCGTGTAGCAAAACACTATGGCCTCGACACCTACCCCAATCAGATAGAAATCATCACCGCGGAACAAATGATGGATGCCTACGCCAGCGTAGGTATGCCCATCAACTACAGCCATTGGTCCTATGGCAAAAAGTTTATCTCTACTGAGCAACATTATCGCCGTGGCCAGATGGGCTTGGCTTACGAGATTGTGATCAACTCTGACCCTTGCATCTCCTATTTAATGGAGGAGAACACCATTACCATGCAAGCGCTGGTGATGGCTCACGCTTGTTATGGACACAATTCGTTTTTTAAAAACAATTACCTGTTTAAAACCTGGACGGACGCCAGCTCGATTATCGACTACCTGGTGTTTGCCAAAAACTATGTGGCAAAATGTGAGCGTCGTTATGGCATCACCGAGGTGGAGAATATCCTGGACTCCTGCCACGCCCTGATGAACTATGGTGTGGACCGCTACAAACGACCGCAAAAAATCTCCATTCAAGAGGAAAAAGAACGTCAAAAAGAACGCGCCGAATACCTTCAATCGCAGGTAAATGAACTGTGGCGCACGCTGCCCAAAAGCGAGCAAGACAAGCTGCCTCAAGAGCGCCGATTTCCGGAGGAGCCACAAGAGAACATTCTGTATTTTATTGAAAAGAGCGCACCGTTACTGGAGCCCTGGCAGCGGGAGCTGGTGCGCATCGTACGCAAGATATCTCAGTATTTTTATCCGCAAAAACAAACTCAGGTGATGAACGAAGGCTGGGCTTGTTTCTGGCACTACCACATCCTTAACCATCTCTACGACGAAGGTAAAGTCACCGACCGCTTTATGATGGAGTTTCTCACCAGTCACACCAGTGTTGTCATGCAACCAGAATACAACAGCCCCTATTACAACGGCATTAATCCTTATGCGCTGGGGTTTAATATGTTTATGGATATCAAACGCATTTGTACCGACCCCACCGAAGAAGACAAAGAATGGTTCCCGGAATTTGCCGGCGGCGACTGGCTGGAAACCGTGCACTTCGCCATGAAGAACTTCAAAGACGAGAGCTTTATCAGTCAGTATTTGTCACCCACGATGATGCGTGAATTTAAACTGTTCGCCATTGAGGACGACGAACGAGAAAGCTTTCTGACGGTGTCGGCTATTCACAATGAATCCGGCTATCGCGCCATTCGCGAAAAACTCTCAGCACAATATAACCTGAGCAACCTCGAGCCCAATATACAGGTGTACAATGCCGATGTACGTGGCGATCGCTCATTAACCCTCAGGTATATTCCACAAAACGGTATACCGCTGGCCAAATCCAGCAAAGAAGTAATGAAGCATCTGCACCGTTTATGGGGCTTCCCGGTAATTCTGGAAGTAGACGAAGATGACATGCTGCCCTATGTGCTGGAGCGTTGCCCTACTGATTAAATGTAGCCGCCCTCATCAAATATCTAAATGACTTAAGGGGCTGACGACGCCGTTACCACCTTGCTGCAAAACGTGGGTATAGATTTGTGTTGTTCTAACGTCACTGTGACCCAACTGCGCCTGAACAGTTCTGATATCTGCGCCAGATTGTAAGAGATGAGTAGCGAAGGAGTGGCGCAGAGTGTGAGGCGTAACATGTTTAATCAGAGATGCGTTTTCTCTTGCTTGTTTAACAGCACGCTGGACTTGCTTGGCATTTATATGATGCCTCCGATACTTACCCGATTGAGGATCAATACTCAGATGCGCAGCGCCAAATAAAAATTGCCAGCCTAATGATTTATTGAGTGAACCATATTTCTGCTCTAAACGGTTAGGCAGCCACACCCCTGTAAAGCGTTCATCCAACAAATCTTGTTGAAGCCGTGTTTGACAAATATCCACTTGCGCCCGAAGTTGTGGAAAAAGCCCTGCATCCAAAGTGGCTACTCGATGTTTCCCGCCTTTTCCGTTCCAAATACGAATACATCGATAATCAAAGTCAATATCATTCACTCTCAACCGAAGCAGCTCCTGTAAGCGCAAGCCACTGCCATACAACAAAGATAAATGCAGCAAATAATTCGCAGAGGCCGCCCGCAATAACTGTTTAATCTCATCTTTGGTAAGCACCACGGGTAATTTGGCAGACTGTAAACTGCGTTTAAAGTTTAACTCAGTGTTTAACGGCGCATCGATAACATGCTTGTACATATAAACAAGCGCATTCAAGGCAGACTTTTGTGTGGCAGCAGCAACGTGTTTTTGCAATACCAGATGTTCAAGGTACTTAACTACCTCAACATCTCCCAATTTTGCGGGATGCTGCATATTATTGAACCGAATATAGTCAGCAATCCAATACAAATAAGCCTGCACAGTTCTCATGGAGTACCGCCGCAACAGCAAACTGTCTTTAACTACAGACAAGAATAAGGATTTCATCAGTCAAATTTTATTACCCACCGATAACTGTATGTTTATACAGCTATCGGTATTTGTCAAATTTCTCTTGATAGACGACATTTGTCGTTTTTCTACAAAAGCATAAACCTCATTAAAGCTAAGAACTTGTATTTACAGGGATAAAATTTGCGCTTAAAGTGTCAAGATGTGAAAAAACGACAAATGTCCTGGGAATGTTGGACATTTGTCGTCTATAAAAATGTTATATGCCAAGGAGTGTTGCATGAAAGGATGGAAGTTTCTATTTTGGTTATTCGCACTTCTATTATTTATTGACTTTGTTACTCTCCCTTTTTCAGATGATATAGGTTTATGGAGCTTTGTTGGGCTGGTATTTGGTTGTGTTGCTTTAATCCCTTACTATGGATATGCGTACCAAGTTTCAATAGGCTCAATAGATTTCTGGCGAGCTATGTTTTTGATACAAGTTGCTTTGGTTATAATTTCCATTTATGACCCAGTTATCGCCAACCTTCTGCATGTTCCAAACTTGGAAAATGTTCTAATTGCTTTTGTGATGGTTTTAATCCTATGCTTAGTATTTATTCCTGCTTATCGTTATGCATTTAGGTCAGGTCATTTATGGGCTGCAGGCATATAACAAGTCGGTTCAAAACGGACACAAAAACGTTGGCTGTGTTCGTGCCTCACAAAGTTTAGCCAACGTTTTTATGCTCGTTTAACCGGGCCGTTAGGTGCTAGAAGGACTTTAAAATGACAGGGATGATTATCGTTTTTTGCCTACTAAATGTCGTAACGATTACTTTTGTCTACGTCGGACTTTTAATCGCACACAAAGGGCGAAGAGATCTTATAGCGGGCTATAGAGAATCCAAATTCAAACAACCAGAAAAATATGGAAAGCTCATTGGTTATTCCCTTTTAGGTTCTGCCGTTGTTAATTTTGCTTTCTCAATAGGAGTTGTCGTGTTTTTTCAAAACCCAAACATAATTGCGGGGTATAGTTGGTGTATCGCGCTTCCACCAATTTTGGCAGCAATATATGGTAATTTTAAGCATCGCACCTAACAAAAAATTTTAAACTTGGACGCTTACTCGCTGGCTTCCCCTCATTCTTCGGGTAGTTTAGCCAGCGAGTAATCGCCCCTTAAATTAGCCGTTAGGTGCCGAAAAGGAATGAGCATAGTCCTTATAGTTGCATTTTGTTTTATATCTGCCTTCTTTGCAGCGATTTATTACTATCGATTAGTTACCAGTGTGTATGGCTCAATTTTTGATGTCTCAGACTCAACCAATTTTTTGCAAGTAGTTGTATTAAATACTGAAAGTGTCTTAACGAGTCAGCAGTTAAAGCTAAGAAAATTGGCCTTGTTGTGGTGCTCGGTTTTGGCTCTATTGCTAATATTTTCGAGCTTCATTAATAATTAACACTGTACTAGAGGAAAACGCTGATGGCACCTAACAAGAAAATTTAAACATGGACAAATACCCGTTGGCTGGCCTTCGTTCCTCAGGCAGTATAGCCAACAAGTATTTGCCCTTTAATTTAGACGTTAGTTGTCAGTCCATTCTATGAGCAACCATTTTCAAGTTTCATTTATTTCAGTGATGTTGGTACTTGTTATGTATTTTGCATTTCAATCCTTCTTGGTTAAGGAAAAAGCTGCTGAATTTGGGAATGGAATAAAATGTCCACACGGAGCACTATGTGATTTTCGGTGCAATAGCCAAGCTATTGAGTTAAGAGCAAACGATGTTGTAATTTTCAAAAGTGAAAAGTATAACATTGAAGACTTCATCAATAGATTGCAAAACGCAAACTTGGTATGCGATACGCATTTTATAAATATATACTCCGAAAAAGGTATAACCCACGGTAAAGTATTAGCTCTGTCTGACAGACTTAATTTTTTGTTTCCGAATGCACAAATTAGTTGGGGCAATAAAGACAACTAACAAGAAAATTTAAAACTGGACAAATACCCGTTGGCTGGCCTTCGTTCCTCAGGCAGTATAGCCAACAACTATTTGCCCTTTAATTTAGTAGTTATATTTACAGAGGAAATTTTGAAAAATAGTGTTCTTTTGATATGCATTGCTTCTGTTATCGCTGGATGCAAAAGTACAAGTAGTGGAAAATTGACTCAACAAAAAGAAGCCGCTAGAAAATTTCAGCAGCAGATGCTTTTGCCAGAGCTGCAAAAAAAAGATCTTCAACGGTATGTTAGTCTTTTTGGGTTAAGCAGTTGTAGTGAGTTATTGCTTGAGGCAGCAAAAATAAACGTAACTCCAACTAGTATCGAAGGTAAAAAAGTAACTATTGTAGCTCACACTGGAGAGAAAATGACGTTTAAATATCCCAAAAGTTGTCCTAAACAAACGTAAATATAACAATCGCATTAACTCGCTCACAGGCTCGCTGGGACAAATACTCGTTGGCTCTCCCTCGTGCCTCGGTCATTATAGCCAACAACTATTTGCCCGTTATGCGGGCCGTTAGGTGTAATCAAATTAACCACTCTCGCTTACTTAAAACAACAACAGTCATATGCGTTGGTGCAACAATTTGTGCGGCGATTGTTGCTCCACAGGTTGAGGGATATAGTGACTTTGTTTCACTAATAGCTTTTGTCTCTTTGTCATTGTTTTTGCTGGTTTATTGTCTTTATGCTTTCAATGCCGGAGAAATAGAGGTAAGAGGTTTTGTTTCCAAAAAAGAAGAATCTCCAAAGCTTTACTGGTTTGGGATGCTCATATATTTGGTGTTTTCAGTAGCTATTTTATCCATTTCGTTTTATCAACAATACACCTAACAAGAAAATTTAAACTTGGACAAATACTCGTTGGCTGGCCTTCGTTCCTCAGGCAGTATAGCCAACAAGTCTTTGCCCTTTAATTTAGACGTTAGGCACCTACAATGAAACCATTTACATACGTTCCATTTGTTTTTAGTTTTATTTTGTTGGTTTTCAATGTTAGTGCAGTTGAGGATCAAACTTCATGGGATGAAAAGAAAATCATCTCACGTGAATTAGACAAAGCATTTAAGGAACTTTTGTCAGGTAATGCGGAAAAGGCAGCCAATATTCTCAAGCAAACATTAGAAAGCAGTCACCGAATATCCTCTACTGAGAAAATCGAGGTGTTGGGTAGAATCACAGAGTTTAGCTATATCGCAAAAAGTTATGATGATGCAGTAAAATATGGAACAGAACTGTTTTATTTTTTGAATCAATTTGAAGACAAAAAAGAGTTACAAAGAGATTTGATCAAAAGAATTTGTTCCAGTAAAGATTGGCAAGCCACAAAAGAAAAATATACCGTACTGTGCGCTGAGAATATGGAGCTAATAGACTAAAGCGATGCCTAACAAAGGCAATTAATCCGGACAAAAATCCATTGGCTCACCTTCGTCCCTCAGGCATTATAGCCAATAAATTTTCGCCGTTTATTGCGGCCGTTAGCTACACGGAGGTTGTTTTTGGATTCAGAGCTCGCTTTTTTTAAATTGAAAGCTAAAGAAATATGTAATGAATCCTTTGAAAGGTGGCTTTATGCGAATACGGATATCGAAAGTGCTTTAGGCGAGAATGATTACTTAGATTTGATATCTTTAGACTATCAAAAACAGTCCTCACTGTATGAAGCTACAAAAATTCTTGAAACTCACTTTTCATTAGCAAAATATTACGATTGGTACATCCGTAGACTTCTCGAACATATAATTAATCGTTCAAACAAAGCACAATTTCACATTGCTGAATGCTATGAACTCTATTGTGATGGTTTTGACTTCTTAGATAACTTGGGACTCGGTTATGGTTTAGGTCTAACGTGCCCCGACGATTACAATGAATCTATAGAAGACTATTATCCTGAAATAATTAAGGAAGCAGAAAAGGTGCTAGGCTGGTTAAATGACGCAAAGATAGTTATCACTGGTCACACTGGAGATTATCAAGGAATAGAATATGACGACCGCAGAACTGACGAAGAAAAAGAACCTTGTAGTGGTCAATAAAACCCGGACACCTTTTTAGCTAATTCTTCCGCTTTTGCCGGTGGTAGCCCATCGTTAAATTGATGCGGTCTTTCCCAGTTGTAATAATTCATCAGGTAATAACCCACATCTCGTTTTGCTTCATTTGGCGAATGGTAGCCGGTTGATGGCATCCATTCGGATTTCAGACTTCTGAACACGCGCTCCATAGGGCTATTGTCCCAGCAGTTCCCTCGACGACTCATGCTCTGGCTCATCTTGTATCGCCACAGCCTTTGCCTGAATTTCCTTGCGCCGTACTGAGAGCCTTGGTCGCTGTGGAACATCACGCCGTGTGGCTTACCTCTTAGTTCGTAAGCCATATCTAAAGCTCTCGCGGCAAGTTCCGCATCCGGTCGATGTGACATGCTCCAGCCGATTACTCTGCGTGTATGAAGGTCAATCACGACAGCAGCATAATGCCAGGCTGAGCCAGTCCAGATGTAGGTGATATCACCGCACCAGACCTGATTGGGCCGTGCCACATTGAATTGCCTGTCCAGTAAGTTTGGAATGTCCGAGCGTTCAACCTGCACATTTTTATAGGCATGCTTACCCGGCTGTTTGCTCATCAGCCCTTGCTCTTTCATCAGCCGACCGACTTTGAATCTGCCGATAACGATGCCTTCATCACGAAGCATATCAACAATCGTTCGTGTGCCAGCCGATTGGCGGCTCTTATCGAACAGTCGTTTTACTCTGGCACGCAAAATACGCCGCTTAGTACTATTCAGACGTTGGCGATTTCGCCGTTCGTAATAACTACTGACGCCAACCCCAATCGCTGAACAGACCAATTCTGTTGATTCATGCACCCTCAACCGGTCTATCAGCGCGTGGATTTCAGGTCGTCGGACATTAAGAGTGCGGTAGCCTTTTTTAATATGGCTTTTTCTCGCTCCAGCCTATTCACGCGTGCTTCAAGTTCCTGAATACGTTGCTGATCTGGCGTCAGGGCTTTTGACTTCGGCGTATTACCACTGCGCTCAGATTCAAGCTGCTGAACCCATTTACGCAGGGTGTTTTCATGAACATCCACTGCGCGTCCCGCCTCAGCCAAGCTGTAACTCTGATCGAGAACCAGGCTGGCTGCATCATGTTTAAATTCCGGACTGAATGACCGTCGTTGTCTTCTCATTGAACACCTCTTTATTAAGTGTAATGCTACCACTTAAAAGAGTGTTCGGGTTTAGTCTGCCACTACACTCAGGCACTATTGCCAATAAGTTTTAGTCGTTTATTGCGGCCGTTAAGGTAACCAATGATTCAGAGTCATATGAACAATATAATTGAAATAGTTTTCAACTTGCTATTTGTATTATTTGGGGTCGTAATAAGTGTTATGTTTTGGGTAAAAGACAATAACACACCACTAAAAAGACTGGGTGTATCACTTCATTCTGTTTCTATATTGCTTTTGCTAGGAGGAGCTCTCGCAATAGGAGCTTATGGATACTCTAGCTTCGCGCACTTACACACCTTTTGGGGGCTTATGCTGATCCCAATAGGTTCAATTCTGTTTAGTATTCGATTATTTTCTGGGCCTAAGATATTTCACCTTGCACATATCTGGAATTTATTCTCGCTCGCTGTATGTTGGTTTATAGGTAGTATGGCTGTGAGTGGTGATTGGCTGTAGCATTAATTTCGGGCTACTCTAATAAGCCAATTGAGTACGAGACGGCTAAAGCTTAGCTCAGTTTCGCTTCGCTACGCAGTTTAACCAAACATTATCAGCCTCCTATCGAGGCTTTAAGTAGCAAAGGAAGCAATGCAGATATCCTACGAATTTGTGCCGCACTGGAAAGAAAAGTTGGTCTGCAAGTGTGCACAGGGCAATTTCATTTTGGATTATGCAATGGGTTCACCGACGGTTTATTTACCTGCGAAAAATCGCTGGGAAACAGTTGCGCCGGATTGGTCTCATGAACACTGGGAATCAATTTATACTCAACTCTCAGATTGGTGTTCTAAAAACAAAGTTGCTCTAGCCATTGATGCATATGCAGAGCACAAATTGGAAACGGAATAGCTACCTGACAAGCTGTACAAAGTGGACGAAATAATGTTCTAAGCAAGTCTGAATTCAAAGGAAGAATTTAAATATGATAATTCTAAAATTATTGTTGTTAGCGGCTCTAATTTCTCTTGGATTTTGGGCCTATATTGAGCTTACCTCGGGTGAAAATAGGTTTGGCTCAAGACATCACCCTGTTGGGGTTATAGTGTTATCAGGCTTTTTTGCAGTAGCAATCTTTATAGATATTGTATTGTCGATTTTAGAGCCACACATCAAAAAGTATCCAAAGCTTCATACGCGACTGTACTCCGGTTTTTGGACCTTTTTATTAGGCCCTGTTAAGCAAACAGATGAAACATAGCAAAAAATTTTAAACCTGGACGCTTACTCGCTGGCTCCCCCTCATTCTTCGGGTATTATAGCCAGCAAGGAATCGCCCTTTAAATTAGCCGGTACATACCCAGAGTTATTATCACAAAAGGATGCATTGTGACCTTCTATACTGAGAAGCTGCTACTAATATTGGTTTCAGGATTAACTTTTTTCTCTTTGGTTGCGTGCAATGGTAAAGGGGAAGTCGATCTTGAATCATTCGTTCAAGCTGAGATAACTAGTTTTTTAAATGAAGAAAAGGCTCAAGTTGCTTCTATTGCGATAGTCAGCAATGGCAAAATTTACCAAAATCACTTTGGTAAGTTGGGTGATGGAGTAAGCCCAAACAACCAAACCGTTTACGAACTGGCATCTATAACCAAAACTTATACCGGCTTGGTTCTGGCCAAAGCGGTTCAGGATAAAAAAGTTGAGCTTGATGGGGATATAAGAGCCTACCTGGGAAACCACGAGTACAAAAACCTGGAACGTTTTGGTAAATATATCACTTTGCGTCATTTAGCGACTCATACTAGTGGCCTGCCTAAAGACTTTGCATATAGCGAGGATGATGCTCAAAAAGGTCAAATCATTGAGCGCTTGTCTGCTTACTCAAAAGAAAAATTTTTCCACGACTTGAGCCGGTTTAAGCTCGAATCTGTACCGGGTGAAAACTTTCAATATTCCAATGCTGGTACTAAATTGACCGCTTACATCTTGGAGTCTGTGTATAACAAACCTTTTGATTCTTTAATAAATGAATTCATAAAGGCTAAATCAGGAGAGCAGAACACAAGCTTTCAGCGAAGCCACCAGGGTTTGGATAATGTCACAACGGGGAGAAACCACCGGGGCGAAGCAATGCCCTTACTCAGTCCCTATTCATGGGCAGAGGGCGGGCTTACTTCCACAACAGAATCAATGACACATTATCTGCTTTATCAGCTCACATCTGAAAACCCAGAGGTGGCCCTATCCCATAACCTGCTTGCAGGGGATAGCTCAAATCATGGCACAGCGTTTTTCTGGAATACCTATAAATATGATTCTGAGGCGCAAATGCTCTATCACAGTGGTGGCTCACTTGGTACTTCCAGTTGGTTAGCTATTTACCCTGAAAAACATATTGGCGTATTTATTGTTGCCAATGTATCAACGCGAGATTCACAAGGAAAACTCAATGAAATATCCAATAAAATCGTCGATAAAATTGGCGAAATGTGACCAGCCGCTCAAGGGCCAACGCAAAACAACAGGCTTATAGTCGCGCCTCGTGTATTATAGCAAGCGTGTATTTGCCCTTTAATTTTGATGCCATAGGCCTTTTGAGTATTAAGCATGGAAGAAAATAATTTTTTTAAACTAGTCTGGCGTTTTAATGGATTACTTATTGCTGTTGCTGGCATGCTGGCAATCGCTTTACTTTTATTTGCTGCGTACCAAATTTTCAAAGATGTAACCAGAGATCACAATACTCATAATATTGTCAATATCGAAAAAAGTGCTGAAGTTGAGGAAAGCTGGAGGCTTGGTCATGTTACACATTTATCTGGTCACAAAGCACTAATGATTCCACTACACTCAGATCAAAACTTCGACCGCGGCTATTTTAGTAAGTCTTCTAACTCCACTCGCAATTACCTTTTCATAAATACTGAAACCAATTCAAACGAATGGCTATTTGATCACACCAATTACCTTATTGAGAGTACCGAGCAATTGCGCATGGGGGATTACAATTCAAAAGACCCCGTTTTAGCAATACTCTATTCTTTAGTTAAACTAGACTCAAATAGTGATAATCGTCTTACCCCTGGTGACTTAACCACTGTTGCAATTTCAAGACCTGATGGCTCAGGTTACAAAGAGATATTAACAGACGTGGCACAGGTTTTAGGCAGCACTCTTTTGTCTGAAAATGAGCTATTTATAATCTATCAAATGAACGGTAAGTCTCTCAGTTCTACTCTTAAATTAAACAGCTTTGAACTTGCTAACACAAAAGAGTTGCCCAAGGTGGGTATTTAGCTAATACATTTAAAGTCAGACAAAACCCATTGGCTATTTTTCATCTATCTTGGCTTGTATCCAAGGATTTCTGGTTCTCTATTGTGGCTTCTATATTCGATAAAACCTGACGATATTGAGGCAATAAGCGAATTTTAATTGAATAAAGTACAAATTAGCATGATGGGTAGAGAATTTCTGACCTGATATACCAGAGAACAAACGCGCATCGAAGGGGCGCTCTGTGGTGTATAAACCTTGGGGAGAATTGAAATGCAATACTTTCAGAATCTACTTTATGTTACTCATGGCGCCACTGATGAGACTGCTAGCCTTAAACAAGCGCTCAGTCTTGCAAGGAATAACTCTGCCTCACTGACTATCCTGATACTGAGCCCCGAACTACCTGAAAAATTTGCAGATGTACAAGACAAGTACGCAAGAAACCTCAAGTCAGAGGTGGAGTCTAGCATTCAGGAAGCTAAAGCGACTCTCAACATAGAAAAGACTGAGGTTAAACTCTCGATTGAGATAGCCTCAGACAAGATGCCCGCGATTAAAGTCATACAGTTGGTCCTCCAGAACGACTACGATCTCGTGCTCAAGGAAGCTGAGCAGCTTCACAGCAGGGGCGGCTTTAAAGCGATTGATATGGAATTGCTCAGACAGTGCCCGGTTCCGGTTTGGTTATCTCGCCCCATCACACAACATCGCAACGCGATCAAGGTAGCCGTAGCTATCGATCCCGATACGCAGGAAGCAGCAGCACAACACTTGTCAAAACGCATGTTGAAACTTGCACGCTCCTTGGCTGACAGTTGTAGCGGAACACTTTATATCGCATCTTGTTGGGAGTTAGAGTTCGAATCCTCTTTGCGAAATAGTCCATTTTATGGCGTTTCTGACAAAGAGGTGGATAACGCTGTTACTGAAGAGCGTGAAAGACATCGTATGGCATTGGATAATCTAATCACTGAGTCAGAAATCAGTGGTCAATTGCATGTTTGTCACCTCCAGGGAAAGCCTGATGATCTGATTTCTACTTTTGTGGAAGAACAAGGCATTGATATCTTAATCATGGGAACAGTGGCGCGCACTGGTATCGCAGGCTTCGTGACAGGAAATACCGCAGAGAACGTTATGCAAGCACTATCATGCTCGCTACTTGCCCTAAAGCCAAATGGCTTTATATGCCCCATCAAAGCATAAACTTCGGGTAGCCGTGCCATTCAACATGGGTTGAGCTTTTGCTTTATCGCTATCCTGGCAGGTGCATTTCAGGTACCATCAAGTCAATTTGTGGGACATTTTCAGTATTCAATGCAGAAAATGCTGAACCGCTGTACCTCATCCGGGAGTAGCCCGGTTATTACAGGTTTGCTAATGGAATAGATGTCTGGTGCCTGGCAGCAACTCATTCTTTGCGATTTTAGCCAGGCACAACCAAGTCGTTAACTGTCAGAAGGAGCTGCTGTTATGAGAATAATCTGCTTTTTGTTATTCGTGTTTTCAATATCTGTGACAGCCGAATCAGCCAGTGATTTTAAGCAACTAAAGTCACTTGTCGGTCAATGGAAAAAACAAGGAAGTGATAATAATGACTTCTATATTTCATTTGAAAGCAGCGCTAATGGCACTGTGCTCGTTGAGAACTGGATTTATAAAGGCGTTTCGCACTCCCTCACTCTGTATCATCAGGATGGGCAGAGTTTACTGGCCACGCATTATTGCCCGCAGGGAAATCAGCCGAGATTAAAACTTCAACAATCCAATAACCCCAACCTTATTTCTTTTGAATTCCTGGATGTGACAAATCTTAAAAGCCCAACAGATAGTCACCAACACTCACTTTCGTTTGAGTTTTTAGATGAGAACACCCTTGTAAGGAATGAGAGTTACAATAAAGACGGTAAACTAACCCCTTCGCATCTAAATTTAGTCAGGCAGCAATAGTGTCATTGCAGCTCATGTACGATTAAAAAGTTCCCGCCATCGACTTGTAAATGAAGTAAAGCGTCGATAACGGTTGCCAGCATATTAAGTTGCTTTTTACTAAACTAAGTAAGTTAAAATAACTATCGAAGCACACTAAAATAAGGAACTATCAATGAGTGACTCATGGGACGATTATGCCGATGGTTGGGACAGTAATGATGCGGTGATTCACTATGCCATTAAAGCGCATGAGGCTCTATTAGCAACAATGAGTCCGGCTGGAATGACTGTACTCGACTTCGGCTGCGGTACCGGGTTATTAACGGAAAAGCTGGCATCCGTTGCAAGCTCGGTTGTGGCACTGGACACTTCCTCCAAAATGCTTTCAGTATTAAAGCAAAAAGCACTTAAAAACGTCACCACTTTCCATGGAGAGTTGACTCAAACCACGCTTAAAACTGAGCCTTTGTTACAGCAAAAATTTGATTTGATTGTAGCTTCATCGGCCCTGGCATTCGTGCCGGATTATGTTGCTACTGTGAAGCTTCTGGCTTTACAACTCGCAGCAAACGGTACACTGGTGCAATGGGATTGGCTAAAAGCAGAAAGTGCTGAAGGCATGGGCTTTTCTGAAGAACAAATAGACGTTGCCATGCAAAGTGCCGGATTGAAGGATATTCAAATTTCCGTGCCATTTTCCCTCAACAGTCCGCAGAGGGATATGCCGGTAGTGATGGCTGTTGCTAAAAAAAATAATAATAGGTTGCTGAAAAAACACTATTGCGGCCCAATGCCTCGGCGGATAGCCGCAATAGCAAACGAGCCTCAGCTTAGAACTGCGCCCTGAGATTGAGCGCAACGGTCGAATCAGGGGCTAAATCACTGTCGCTAACTGAAGCAGCAATGGCCCAATTTTGAGTAAAGTAATGCTGTGCACCTAGTTGCCAGGCATCCTCGTCACCGATATTGGCAAATACTGAGGTTCCCTCATTAAAGTACCATTCGGCCCCGACATCCCAACTCTCTTCGCCTCCGTCATAGTCACTGTAATTGGCATTCAGTATCAAATACTGGCCGTTTTCCAGAGTACTAAAGTAGCTCATACCCAGGTTATGAAAATCCGTATCGTCATTCGTTCGGTAACTAAAACCAAGGTAATCATTGTTGCCCAGATCATGTTCATAGTTGGCATCGAACATAACCACATTATCTGCCCCTTCAGCATCCATGACAGTTGCCGACACAGACCATCTTTCAGATGCTTGATATCCGAGGGTGCCCGAGTATATTTCGCGGTCGATGTCACCTGATAAGTCACTACGACTATCAAAACGTGAATACCCTGCGCCCAAAAATACACCAGTATCGCTGTGCCATTGACCACCTACAGCTGTGTTTTTAACAAAGTTGGATTTGACATATCCGGCGCTGATAAACGAATTGCTATTGATTAAGCTGAATTGGTCCAGTGGACCGCGGGTTTGTCTCCCTTGGAAATAATGGATAGCACTGATGCCAATATCTTCAAAATCGTTATTGTCATTAGAATAGACATCAACAACCGTATTTACGGTTTGTGCACTGGCACCTGAAGCCAGTAACAGCGATAGCATCGTAACTTTAAATTTCATTAAAATCGTCCGTATTAATACATCATCCTCACCCTTTGAGGATTTCGGCGCGGAGTTTAACTCAGCTGTTTGTAAAACATTTCCAATTAGTTTTGCCAAATGTAAACAGCCCGAAATGGATAAAGAGTTTGCCGTCTGAATGAGCATCATTACTCCATATGTAATTGCCCCGAGACAGCTGAGGGTTAAGCTATTACTCTGAATTTGTGAGAGCCGAAATAATGAAAATAGTATCTGTATGTTTGCTGCTGGTTGGGTTAATTCACCTGTTACCGTTACAAGGATTATTTGGTGTAGAGCGCATTGCCGGGCTCTATGGTGTAGCGGTTAACGACAACAATATGGCTATCCTCTTGCTACACCGGGCAGTATTGTTTGGGATCTTGGGCGGCTTTTTTATTTTTAGTGCTTTTAAACCGGGATTACAGTTACTAGCCATCGTAGTGGGATTAATCAGTACGCTGAGCTTCATCCTCATCGCTCAGCTTTTTGCACCTGTGAATAGTGCCATAAACAAAGTGGTTATCGCTGACTGGATAGCGGTGGTGCTATTGCTGATTGCGACAACCCTAGTGTTAAAACAACGGCTAATTAAATGAGCCCTTGCGGATTAAAGACATTGCGACACACTTCTCAATAACAGCACTTAACATTGACAGTTTTATCAGCTCAGTTCACTCTGGTAGAGAATATTTAGTAAAAAGAGTGAGTTATGAACAACAAAGTTATTGGAATTGCCATGATTGTTATTGGAGTCGCTCTGGGCGTGTGGGGTTACGATATCTATGATTCCGCCAGTGCTCAAATTTCTCGTACCTTTAGCGGTGACACACCTATCGAAGCGTGGGTCGGTATGGTAGGCGGAGCCATTTTGATTCTGGTGGGTATACTGCGTCTCAAATAAAAAGCCATTTTATATCGAAATTGTGAAGCAGCTAACATTATCGCATCTAGCGGTAAAAGCTGGTTGCGATAAACTGTATACATTGTCTCAGACAACAGGAATTACCAAAAAGGAAAGCGAAGGAGCGCTTATCGCATGGACGCGAACGATTCTCTCCTCTATCGATTTATCACCTTCTAAACTAAACTCACCTGCTTAAATCGGGCACCAGGCGTTAACACTTCAATTAACTTAATTTGTTCCACCAGCACAGCTTCGATTCCTGATTTAGATTCGAGAGTTAAAACTTCCTGGCGTTCAGCATTTAACCCGACGTCTAGTGCTTTACCATCGATATCAGTATCATTTTTTAAGGTGATTGAAACCTCATAGTGAAACATACAAATGATTTCGAGGTAGTCGTGCAAATCACAACTTAGCATGATGCTCTCCGGTTAATGAACAGAGGATACAGACCAGACCAGACCTGAGCCTGATCTATTTCTGCACCTACACGAAAAGTTTCCCCTGCCAATTCTTTAATCCAGACAAAGATTGTTCCCGTTTAATAAATCAGGCTAACATAAGGGAAACATGTTTTAATGAGTAAAAAACTGTGCGATTAGTGGTGATCCTGTTAAGTGGTTTGCTGGCGCTTTCGGTGGCGCTTAATGTGTATTTTTACGCGCAAATAACTATAGATGGCTTTGCCACAGAACAGGAAGATGTGAGCACTGAAAAATCCCGGCTCGCTTCTCCGGTATCCAGGGTAACCACCATTAATGCCCCCTCACCTATTGAGATCGCTTTTAGTGAGTTCGATTTTGATACCGTACTCAGCCTATATGAACAACAACTGCAAGCCTCACCTGAGCAAGCCGAGCAGAACCGAAAGTACTGGTTTGAGCGTATCTATTCCGCCATTAATCATGCCAAAAGCAGCCAAACTACGCATCCCTTTGGCGGCTTTATAACTGACTATTTAAAGCTGTGGCCTTACGACAGTGAGTTCCTTTATCTGGAGATACTCAACGAACAAAGTGATAACGATCCTTTGGAATTGTTAGTTTCTTTGTACAACCTTCAACAGGCGGAGATAAGCGAAAATTTGGAAGTACTGCTGCAACGAAAAACCAAACAAGAGTTTGATTTTATGGTGCAGCAATTAACTCAGTTAGGGGCCTGGGATGTTTTGGCTACATCGCTGGAAACCTTAATGCCCTATGATCAAGGTAATCGCGAGCTATTGGTTAATCTGGCTTATGCCTATTCACAATCAGGTCAGTTTGGGCTGATGGAAAGCATTATCGCCTATTTACCGCAAAACGATGCCGAAATCGCGCGCTTGCGAGAGTTCAGAGATAAACAATTGGCAAAAGAAGAAGTCACCAGTACTAAAGACAGTGGTATTCCGCTGGACAGAATTGGGGATCAATTTCTGGTTTCCACCCTTATCCAGGAACGCTTTGAGGCCTTGCTGATGATCGATACGGGCGCTTCCACCACGGTTATCAGCAGCGAACTGTTTCGCTCTATCCGACGTAATGTGGACACCGAATATCTGGGTCGATATAGCATTAATACCGCCAGTGGCAGAGTGCGCGCGCCTATTTACCGCTTTAAAAGTTTGAGTGTGCAAGGCTATCGAGTGAATGATATCGCCATAGTGGTTTTACCCTTAGATGAATTACAAGCCGATGGCTTATTGGGCATGAATTTTTTGCGAGCATTTCGCTTTTTGATTGACCAAGACAGCGGCAGTTTGCACCTGTTCACTCGTGCTTAAACCGCCTTGCGCATATCGGCAGATTTGACCAGCGCCATCATTAGGGCACCTGTAAGGGAAGCCCCTGCTGCGATTAAAAAGGTAAGTTGAGCGCCTTCACCTTGTTGCCATAAATGCCCTGACAGATAGCTTCCTAGTGAACCACCAAGGCCAAAAGACACACTGACATAAATCGCCTGGCCGCGACTTTTTTGATTATCACCAAAATGAAAATGGATGAACTGCATGGCCGCCGCATGGGCTAAACCAAAACTGAAAGCGTGGATGCACTGACTTAACAACAGTATCAGCGGTTGATGGGCAAATTCCGCCAATGCTGCCCAGCGCAAAGCGGTCAATACCAGACACAATATCAAAGTGTATTTAACTCCCATGCGATTGATCATCTTACCCGCCAGTAAAAAGATGATCACTTCTGCCGCTACACCGAGTGACACCAGCCAACCAATTTCCTGGGCATCGTAGCCAATATCACGCATATAAAGCGCGAAAAAGCCGTAGTATGGAGCAAAGCTCAATTGCAACAAGACAGAGGCTAACATAAACAGTACAAAGGCCGGATGTGTCGCCACCTGCCAGATGGATTTCTGCTGCTGGGCCGTCGCTTGGCTTTTACTGGCATCCTTGAGCAACAAACTCATTAGCAGTAAACCCGACAGAATGATGGTATTGAGTAACAGGATACTTTCGGAGCCGCGGGCATCCACCAGGATACCCGCCACGATAGAGGCCACAATAAAGCCAACACTACCCCACAGCCGAATATTGCTATAAGTTTTAGCGTCACCGTCAACAGAGTTTAAGGTAATGGTTTCCATTTGCGGTGCAATGGCTGTCCAAAACATCATCACCAGACCAAATGCCAGGCTTATGCCCCAAAATCCTTGCACCTCAAACAACAGCAAATAGCTTAACAAGGTGATCACGCAACCTGCCTGCATTACCCTGAGAGTTTTACCAGACTTGTCCGCTATGACAGCCCACAGATTGGGGCCAAGAATGCGTACAAAGGTGATCACGGCTATGAGCTCACCTATTTGCTGCGAACTGAAACCGCGACCATCAAGGAAAACCCCAAGAAACGGAACAGTGACACCAAAATAGCCAAAATAAAAGAAATAGGTGAGCGCCAGCAGGACCAGACTCTGTCCTGCTGTTTTTACTGTCTCAGAAGAAGGAGAGGAATTATTCAGTGATACTTCCAGGTGAAACTTTTCCTGGTATCACAGGAGTTTCACAGGCCACGTGAGCATTTTGCGCCCGATGACGCAGCAGCTGGTCCATGATCACTAAGGCCAACATGGCCTCGGCAATAGGCACAGCACGAATACCAACACAGGGATCGTGACGCCCCTTGGTAATGATCTCCGCCGATTCGCCGCGCACATCGATGGTTTCACCTGGCACACTGATACTGGATGTCGGTTTTAGCGCCATATGGGCCACAATATCCTGGCCGGTAGTAATGCCGCCAAGTACCCCACCAGAACGATTAGATGTAAAGCCTTTCGGCGTTAACGAGTCTCGATGCTCACTGCCTTTTTGGGTAACCACATCAAAGCCATCACCAATCTCTACGCCTTTCACCGCGTTGATACCCATCAACGCGTGTGCAATTTCAGCATCGATGCGGTCAAACACCGGCTCGCCCAAGCCAACCGGCATATTAGTGGCAACAACAGATACCTTAGCACCAATTGAATCCCCCTCTTTTTTCAGGTCCCGCATATAACTATCCAGCGCCTCTAGCTTGCTGACATCGGGACAAAAGAAGGGATTATCATTGATAATGGTGCGGTCTACCGATTCGATTTTTACTGGTCCCAATTGCGATAGATAACCAAAAATTTCAATATTGTGTACCCGCTTAAGATACTTCTTAGCGATACCACCCGCAGCCACCCTGACCGCAGTTTCTCTTGCTGAAGAGCGACCGCCACCGCGATAATCTCTGGCACCGTATTTTTGCTGATAGGTATAATCAGCATGACCAGGTCGAAAAATGTCCTTTATTTTTGAATAATCTTTGGAGCGCTGATCGGTATTTTTGATTAATAAACCAATAGAGGTTCCGGTAGTTTTACCTTCGAAAACCCCTGATAGAATCTGCACTTCGTCCTCTTCCCGACGCGCGGTGGTATAGCGAGAGGTACCGGGTTTACGACGGTCTAGATCTGGCTGTAAATCAGCTTCGCTCAGTTCCAGCCCCGGCGGGCAACCATCAACAACACCACCAATGGCAATACCATGGCTCTCACCAAAGGTACTTACCGAAAACAATTTTCCAAAGGTATTTCCCGACATTATGAGTTCTTTTCTCCGTTGTTCCAGGCTACTAATTCTGCTTTATTAATGGCAAATATGCCGTCACCGCCTAATTCCAGATTTACCCAGTGCAGTGGCAATTCTGGATAAGCTGCAGGAATATGTACCAGAGAATTACCTACTTCGACAAATAACCAACCGTTATGACTTAGGTGTTGTGCTGCATTTTTGAGAATGTTATCCACTAAATCCAGACCATAGTTACCCGCTGCCAGCCCCAGTTCCGGCTCGTGATGAAACTCTTGGGGTAAGTCCGACATATCCTCAGCATCCACGTAAGGCGGATTGCAGATGATCAAATCGTAGGTCTGCCCTTGCAAGTTGCTGAACAGATCCGACTGGATGGGAAACACCCTTGCACTGAGTTGGTGTTCCTGGATATTGATCTCCGCCACCTGTAGTGCATCATCACTGATATCTACGGCATCGACACTAGACTCAGGGAAGGCATAAGCGGCAGCAATGGCAATACAGGCACTGCCCGTACACATATCTAAAATTTGCTGAGGTGGTGCCTCCAGCCATGAGCTAAAACCATTAGCAAGCAATTCCGCGAAAGGAGAACGTGGCACCAGCACACGCTCGTCCACATAAAAAGGTAATCCCGCAAACCAGGCCTGGTTAGTCAGATAAGCCAAAGGAACGCGTTTCTCAACTCGCAATTGCACCAGCTCTAAAACTTGTTGCTTTTCACTTTGGGTTAAACGCGCTTTGAGGAAATCTTCATGCACCGGCTGAGGTAACTGAAGTACTTGTGCGATCAGGCTCAGCGCCTCATCCCAGGCGTTATCGGTACCATGGCCAAAGTATAAATTTGCCAGATTGAACTGCGTCATGGTCCAACGGGCCAGATCCAGCACGCTTCGCAGATCGTTTTTGACCTCATTCTTATGTTGCTCGGTAAGTTGGTAGTCGCCGGACACGTTTGCTCTCCATTGGCATTGTAAAAGCCGCAGTTTACCTTATTTTGAGTAATAACTGGAATGCGCTTGTGGGTAAAAACAAGATTAAACCCCACCGTTTTGCTAAACTGCTTCGATTGATGAACTAACAGCCGATACCATGCACAGAAAAGCCCCCGGGCAGGAATTCTCAGAAGACGACGACCTGCAGCTATTTCAACAAGCCGTGCGTGGTGTTAAACCTTTGTCTCAAGACAAGGTTGTCCACCCAACAAGGCCCGTGAAACAAGCCCGAAGTCACAGTGAAAAAAATCGTCGCAGCGCTCAAGAGCAGCGAAGAATGCGAGCCAGTTTTCAGTTTTCTGATGGTTATGAGGCCTGGTTCGATCCCAATCAGCCAGTGAAATTTTCTCGTTCTAAAACCCTGTCAGGGGAAGTAAAGCGGCTGCGCCGTGGCGAGTATCCCCCCGATTTGACCCTGGATCTGCATGGTTACAATCGCGAGGATGCCAAATGGGATATTGCGGAATTTATTCATACCGCTAAAAAATATCATCACTACTGTGTGTGTATTGTGCATGGCATTGGTAGTCGGATCCTGAAACAGCAAATACCCAACTGGCTGGTGCAACATCCGGATGTTTTGGGCTTTCACGAAGCGCCACTGGAATGGGGTGGCAAAGGTGCGCTACTGATCTTATTGGATGTGCAAGACCAGGAATCGGGCGAATGGCGGCATCGCTAAGCCTGCCAAACCACTAGTCTGAAGCTTCCTCACTCACGTCGGCAAGCGGTAATACCAAGGTAAACACCGACCCTTTACCCGGCTCAGACTCCACCAGAATGTCGCCACCGTGGGCCTCGATAATCCCGTGGGACACACTTAATCCCAAACCAGTGCCCACACCGATGTCTTTAGTGGTAAAAAACGGGGTGAACAGGCGATTCAGGGTGGTTTCGTCCATGCCACAACCGTTGTCAGCAACCGCGACATTTAAATGGTTATCACTTTCTCGTACCGACACCGTGATCTTGCCGTTTTCTTCTGTGGCATGGGCGGCATTAACCAACAAATTGATCAACACCTGCTGCAGCTGGCTGGCATTGCCGTTCACCGGCGGTATTTGTTCCGGCAGTTGTAACAGTAATTGCCGATCATTTTTTAGTACATTGCCAGCCACTTTTCTCGCTTTAGAGATACAGTCGGCAATATCGACATTTTGATGTTCTGCATCACCACTGTGGGAAAAGTTCTTCAGGCTGTTAACAATATCGGCTACCTTCTCGGCACCATCTTCGTTGTCTTTTACCAGCGACTCAATATCTTCCATCAAAAACTCGATGTCATGCTCATCACATAGTTTGCTGAGGACGGCGCTGTCCAGTTGTTGGTTTTCAGATGCTTGTTGCTTAAGATCAGTAAGGAAGCTTTTTAGATCGTTGATGTAATCCTGCATCACGCGATGATTGGACAATATAAAGCCGATAGGATTATTTATCTCGTGAGCAACGCCTGCTGATAGCTGTCCGAGTGAGGCCATTTTTTCTGAATGCACCAGTTGGGTTTGGGCGGTTTCAAGACGGGTAATCGCTTTGCTCAACTGGCGGTTTTTTTGCTCCAGTTTGCGTTCATCCACGCGACGTAAAATCCCAGCTCGAATATGGCTTTTGGCCGTATCAAGCACGTACAGAGTTTCTTCGTCTAACATTTCCTGGTCGAGCACAAACACCAGCCAGCCCACTTTGTCCTGAATCAGTTCAAAATTCAGTGCCACCAGCCATTGTCCATCAATGTCGAATTTCGCCAGTCCAACAGGTGCATCGCGCATATACCAGTTATCCAGAATCTCATCCGACTCAGGCAATGCCTTGAGGATAACTGAATACAGCTCAGGTACTTCGCGCCAGTCGTTTTCACCGTACCACACGACCGCATTTTTGCTGGTGCGCACTTCCCCTCTGTCAGAAACAAAATAGGTAGCACACACAGCATTGGCAAATTTCGCGGTTAAATCGGCAGTGCTGTGCAGAAGCTCAGTGAGATCCTGATCTGATGCCACGCTGGCAGAGGCTTTAGCCAGGTATTCCAGCTCTCGCTGACGTTTATGACTGTTGTTTAAGGAGCGTTGCAGAGCTTGATTGGAATAATAGATTTGCCTGGAGTAGTCCTCCAGTTGTTTTTCCGCCGTTTTGCGGGCGTTGCGCTCGCGTTCAACTTTGCGTTGTAACACAGCGATTCTTTTTTCCAGTTCCTGACTCAAAGCAAACGCCACTTAATAAGATAGGTTAATAAAATACTAATACAGCTAAGAGAAAAGTCACCTGGACATTAGTCGAAATAGCTATACGGCATTAAAAAATCCCAAAAAACCACCCGCTCTTCAGATCCTCTTCGCAAGTTTTGAGCTGTTTTGCATAGGTTAATGAGCGAGCCTTCACTTTTTTAGATACCGCGATTAACCATTGCTTCTTGAGGTAAGTTTTGCGTTTATAACCACCCCAACCTTCGTGATAATTGAGGTATTGAGCATATGCATCCCACTTGGAAATACCGTTAATTTTATACGTCTTGCTAATAAACCATCCCATAAAATCGATGGCATCTTCAAAATCATCTCGGTCGGCACCTGAGTTCCCGGTTTCGCGGACATAATCAGCCCATGTTGGGGTTTTGGCCTGAGAGTAACCATAAGCCGAACTGACTCGTCCCCAAGGTATCAAGCCAAAGAAAATATAGTCTCTGGGGGGCCGGGCATCGTCTCGAAAGGAACTTTCCTGATACATCATCGCCATGGGCACATGAATGGGTACGCCCCATTTGTCGCGCATATCTGCAGCGGCATCATACCAATCATCTTTCTCTTCAAAAATCTCACACAGATTGTGTTTATTTTTTGGTGGAGTGGTACTGCAGGAGGCTGAAAACAGTGAAATAAAAGCCACAATAAAAATAATTTTAATTTTTTTTGTATGATTCCGGAACTTTTTGCGCACTGATGACGTCCTAATTCATGTGTGTTCTAGTTATTGTGTTTTCCCTGGAAGTAACTTACGCCTGACCTTGTTGTCAGGCGTTTTTTTTTGCACCGCCAAAAAACACATTAAACACCAAATTGTTGCCGCATAAAGGTATCAAAGTCGATCTTGTCATTCGCTTCGATCTTGGTTCGGGCCTGTTGCGACAATTCAGCCTGCTGCACAAAGAATTCCTCACTGTGCACCGTATAAGCGGCGTCCATTAATGTGCGCTTATGTTGCTCCGCCAGACTGATAGCCAACTCACCATTATCCAGTTTCTGCTCCTGCAGCATATTGAGTATGCGGCCAGAGAAGGTTAATTCTGGCTCAAGGATTTTCTCCATCTCACCCGCCAGTGCTTGGGTATAATCTTTACAGCGATTAACGTTGTCCAACAACTCTGCGAGAGGTTGCATTTCGGCTACCAGTTGTTTTGCCCAATCCCGCAATAACACCGGTTGCCCGGCCCGACTGAGTGTCGCCTCAGGACAACGACCGGTTTCCACCGCCACTTTAATATTGTGCTCAGTTTCCTCAAAATCCCCCGTTGCAAACGGCGCACTTGGACGAAGTAAACAGTGTAATAAAAACACATCCAAAAAGTGGATTTGCTGCGCTTCAACGCCAACCGGAGAAAACGGGTTAACGTCTAATGCGCGCACTTCGATATAGCTTACGCCTCTGTCATCCAATGCATCCGTAGGTTTTTCCAGACTGCGGGTCGGCTGTTTTGGTCTGATGGGAGAATAAAGCTCGTTTTCTATTTGCAGTAGATTACCATTCAACTGCTGGAACAAGCCATTGTGCTTTCCATTGAACCTTTCGAAACGCGGTGATGGCGTCTGAATAGCCTGACGCAGTGAGACTACATAGGCGTCCAGCTCGTTATAACAAATCTGCAAACTGGATTGCGCGTTATTGGTATAGCCCAAATCACTCATACGCAGGGAAGTCGCTCCTTTGAGGTAAATCGAACCTTTGCCAATTTCTTCAAACGGTAGATTTGAGCTTTTACCTTGTAAAAATGAACTGCACAAAGCCGGGGAAGAGCCATAAAGATAAGGGATCAACCAACAAATTCGGCGATAGTTACGCACCAACCCCATATACGCCGCCGAGATATCTTGCTGCGAACCTGATTGCCCCAGCGCTTCAGACAAATAAGGTGTCCAGAAATGGCCCGGCAAGGAAAAGTTAAAATGCACTCCCGCGATAGCTTGCATCATACTGCCGTAACGGTTTTTCAAGCCCTGTCGATACAAGGTTTTCATACGGCCGACATTGGACTCGCCATAATAAGCTAATCGAATTTCGTCTTGGTTTTTAATAAAGCACGGCATACTCATGGGCCACAACATCTCCTCGTCGATGTTGTGCACTACAAACTTGTGGATGTCCTGTAATTGCTGCAAAGTTTTTTGCGTGCAACTCTCCGGCGGAGTAATAAATTCCATCAGAGATTCAGAGAAATCAGTGGTGATAAAATGATGAGTTAAAGCAGAACCTAATTTTGCAGGATGATCGGTACTGGCCAGTGTTCCATTGGGATTAATTCTCAAACTCTCTCGCTCAATACCGTGCTGAATGTCACGCAATGTCGAGGCTACATGAGGTTGCTGTAGTACCGTCAACCTTTTGTAAAATGCTTTGTCTGTATTTTGCAAAACCCATTCCTATCTTTACACCGCAGTATTCTGCGGTTTTACCATAAGGCAAGCCTGATATGCGGAGCATATCGGTTATTTCAAGGGCTTACCAGTAGATACCAGTAGGCCTTATCCATAAGAGCCGTCTGAGCTGGATTAAATTTCCAGTGGGATCACTTTTCTGCCTTGTGATTCAGCCCATTGCTTTATTTCCTCGGCTAAGGACTCTGTATCCGCTACCAACACCACTTGCATGGAATCGGTCTGTAAATGCTTTGCCGCAAGTTGATTCAGGGTATCTAACGTCACGTTAGCAATAATGTTATTCTGTTGTGCAGGGTAGCTTTTATCCAGACCATATACCGTCATTTGGCGTAAAAACCGCGCCTTACTGCCCGGGGTTTCGTATTTAAGTGCATCTCCTTGGGTATAGGCGCGACGCATAAACTCCAACTCTTGTTGGGTCATACCCTGTTTCTGGTAGGTTTCAATTTCAGCAAACAGTTCTTTGAGTGCCGCCACCGTATGCTCTTTATTGATAGCACCACCGGCCTGAAAACGCCCCAGCGTTTTCCCACCCACAAAACTGCTGCGAGCACCATAGGTATAACCTTTGTCTTCTCTCAGATTGAGATTGATACGACTGTTAAACATGCCGCCTAACGGGAAGTTCATTAAATTGGTTTTGAAGTGCTCACCAGTGGCGTCATAAGCTAAAAACGGCTTAATGATGGCAACGATAGACTGCGCCGCATCAGCATCGTTAACCAGATAAATGGCTTTTTCCTCAAACTCAGGAAACGGTTTGTATTCGGGTATTTCGTAAGCTTTAGCCGGCCATGTATTGATGAAATCCAATGCCTTGAGCAATTCTGGCTTAGCCAGGCTGCCTACCGATATCACACTGGCCATATGCGCGTTGTAGTAATCGTTGTAAAACTGCTTAACATCTTCAAGAGTAATATTGTTAAGCGTCTGTACTGTGCCTGAGTCAGGGATAGCGATGCGATTCTGTTCACCGTACAGCACTCGAATTACCGCTTTTGAAGACAAGGTTTGCGGATTCTTGTCAGCCTGCTGTAAAGACTGCATAAGGCGAGTTTTTAGTCTGACAAAATCAGCCTCGTGAAAGGCCGGTCGAAATAGTTTTTCTTGCAACAAGGCCAGCGTGGCATCGATATTCTCTTCAAGACTGTTGACGTAAACCGAAGTAAAACGTCCGCCGGCGGAAAAGCTAATGCTGCTACCCAATTTTGCCAGTTCGTTGGCCATGGCTTCATTGCTGTAGTTTTGGGTGGCCTCGGACATCATCATGGCCGTCATGCTTGCCAGACCAGCTTTATCAATGGGGTCTAACAAAGGCCCACCTTCTAAATTGATAACCAGAGTAACGGTAGGCGTTTCTTTGGTTTCATGAGCCATCAAGGATATGCCATTGTTAAGTTCGGTTTGCCAGAAATCGGGAACATTAACTACCGGATTAGGCCCTGCTTTGGGCACAACTGAACGATCAAAGTCATCTTCAGCTGGCGCGGGAGCCACAGGTTCCTCGGTTACCTTGGCGCTGATGGTGCGCTCTGGTTTAACAAAATCTGGCGCTTTGGCCTGCATCGCCTGTTGCCCCGTGGGCACAATACTTAAAACAACACTGGCTTTGTCCTTAATATAGGCATTGAAAACCCGCATTACATCGGCTTTTGTGACCGAGCTGTAACGCTCAATATCGTACTGCACTTTATCTGGGTCACCGGAAAAAATCTGATTTGAGGCCAGGGTGCTGACTTTGCCAGCGACACTTTGCAAACCAAATACCGTCCCGGATTTAATGTTGGCTTTAGTGCGCTGCAGATCATCATCACTGACGCCACGCTGTTCAAATTCTTCCAGGGTTTTGCGCATGATCGTCTGCAATTGTGCCAATGACGGCACTCGCTGCGGATTGGGCAACGCAATTAATTCAAACTGACAAGCCAGTTCGCGGCAAGGATGCCCAACTCCGGCGTGTACCGCCCAACCTTCTTTCACCAGGTTTTTATAAAATAGTGAGGTTTTTCCGCCCCCCAAAATATCGGATAAAACATCCAGTGGCGCTTCATCTTCATGACGCACGTACACTGTTGGAAAGGTCATTTGCAGCAGTGGCAAATGCACATCATCTTCAATTGTCAGATAGCGGTCCTCAGCCAATTTAACTGGCATCTTTGCCAGTTTTTCCACCTTTTGTCCTCTGGGAATACCGCCAAAGTATTTGTTTACCCATTTCAGTGTTTGCGCTTCATTAATGGCTCCACCGATGCTAAGAACGGCGCTGTTTGGACCATACCAGCGAACAAAGAAGGCTTTTAAATCATTAACATCAACTCGGTTTAAATCTTCGATGTAGCCAATAACAGGCCAGCTATACGGGTGATCTTTGGGGTACAGGGCTTCTGCAATTTTTTCGGATCGCAAGCCATAAGGCTGATTATCCACACGCTGTGCCCGTTCGTTTTTAACGGTTTCCCGCTGTACTTCAAACTTTTCCTGGGTCACGGCATCCAGCAAAAACCCCATGCGATCCGCTTCCAGCCACAACACCTTTTCCAATTGGTTGGCGGGTACTGTTTGATAGTAGTTAGTGCGGTCGGAATTAGTGGTGCCGTTCATATTGCCGCCCGCTTCAGTTATCAGCTCAAAGTGTTGTTCGTCGGCAACATTTTCGGAACCCTGGAACATCATATGTTCAAAAAAGTGAGCAAATCCTGATTTACCCGGCTCTTCTCTGCTAGAACCTACATGATAAGTCACATCCACGTGTACCAGAGGATCTGAATCGTCCTGATGCAGAATAAACGTCAGTCCGTTATCCAGTTGATATTTTTTATAGGGAATTTGGTAGTCACCCTGCGCATCACTTTTGTCTTCCAGTAATACGATGCCCGATGGCAGAGACGTTTGCTCCGAAGCTGGTGTATTGACCGAGCCAGAGTATTGGCAAGCAGCAAGAGATAAAAGAGAGAGCGCCCAAAATAGACGAAATTTTACGACCATAAGATATTCCCTGAATCATAGCGGACATTGCAAATCGCTAATAATGGCATCTCAGCTTGAGAATGAGAACCCGCATTGTGTAACAATCATTGGCGGGCGAAGAATATGCTGTCGGACAACAAATAGAAATAATTCATTTTTAGCTTTGCACCTAAAGCAGTTGCATTCTCTGCCGGGAAACTGAAAAATAAGGAAAAAGCAGTTGAAGGACTCGGGGCATCGTATGCAACAGGACAAAGAAACGTTATTTGACACTGAGTTTGGGCTGAACCAGCTCAGTGGTAATAGAGATTTACTGATCAAAATGTTAGACCGGTTCGCCGCCGATTACGCATCAGTAGGTCAAGAGCTGCAAGACGCTGTTGCACAGCAAGATGTTGCCATCGGAAAAGCCAAAGCTCACACCATCAAAGGTGTTGCAGGAAACTTGGGGCTTTGGAAGCTGCATCATAGCAGTAAAGAGCTTGAGGAATTATTTAAAGCACCTGACAGTGACTTTACAGCCTGCCTGGCGAGTTTTAATCAGGTGATGAGCGATACATTCGCTGCGCTGGAACAGTTTAAATCAGGAGACAGCGCGCCCAACGATACAGGCACTCCAGTTGAAGAAACGCCGCCCGGTGGCTCACCCGTAGATGCCAAAGCCGAACTCACCACCCTGCTGGAAGGCTTTGAATTTATTGATGCCGATAATCTGCAACAACTCCTCAAGGATGCTGCTATCACAGAAGATAAGCGCGACGAAATCACGCAAGCCATAAGCGACCTGGACTACCCAAGCGCCATCGAGTTATTAAATAGCTAACAGGTTCTCGTGCAAACAAACGATTCAATGACAATCCCGGTAATCGCAGAACACCGGGATTTTTTTATTGTGAATAAACCCGCTGATATCAATGTTCATCAACAGGAACTCAGCGATGGATTAATCACTCGCCTCAAACAGCAATTGCAAAGCAACGAGTTATGGCTGGTTCATCGACTGGATCAAATCACCTCTGGTTGTCTGGTTATTGCGCGCAACAAGGAGACTACCAGCCAGCTAGGCCGGCAGTTTCAGCAACGAAAAGTGACTAAGTTCTATCTAGCACTGTGTGACAAACGTCCCAAAAAAAGACAAGGCCTCATCAAAGGCGATATGAAAAAAATTCGCTCGGGCAAGTGGGCACTGTCCCGCTCATTTGAAAATCCGGCAATAACGCAGTTTTACGATATGGGCCTGGGTAATGGTCTGAGGTTGCAACTATTAAAGCCCTATACCGGACAAACCCATCAGCTCAGGGTAGCACTCAACAGCTTGGGAAGTACCATCTTAGGAGACGACTTTTACGGTGGAACTTCAGCAGACAGAACCTATTTACACGCATGGCAAATCGCCTTTGAACTGAACGGTGAAAGGCATCAGTTTTCCTGCCTGCCACAAAGCGGAGAACACTTTCTCGCACCTGAATTCATCAATAAAACTGAAGAAATCCAGCCGGTAATGACAGAATTCCGCTGGCCAGAGATTACCTTCAATGACCCGGAGAAAGCGCCGTGAACGTTGCCGTTTTAGGTAGAGGTGCCATTGGCTCTCTGTTGGTTGCGCAAAGCCAGCTTAACCAGACACCATTTGATATGTGGTGGCGAACGCCTGAACCAGAGGATATTCGCGTATGGCTGCAAAATGGCGACACAGTATCTCTGAAACACTCTGAGAAAGTATCGCCCGATTTGCTTATTTTACCGCTTAAAGCCTGGCAGATAAGCAAGGCATTGAATGATATTAAGCCCTACCTCAGCCCCCAAACCTGTATTGCGTTATTACACAATGGTTTAGGAACCGAAGAAAATACGCTTGAGGCTTTTCCAGAGAATTCGATTTTGCGTCTAACCACCAGTAAAGCGGCCCGTAAAAACGGCGATGATGTGTATGAGACTGGCTATGGTCAAAGCCATGCCGGTTGGTTGCGCGAGCCACCAACTGCACAACGGATAGCCGTTGAGCGTTTGATAGCGCAGGTACTCGCGCCCTGTGATTGGCATAGAGATATTAGCCAACCTCTTTGGCAGAAGCTGGCCGTCAATAGTGTGATTAATCCGCTTACTGCCATACATCAAGTGAACAACGGGCAGCTTGCAGATAAAAGCTTTAGAACACATATTGATGAGCTGCTCAGAGAGTTTTGCCGCATCAGTGCGCTGGAAAACAGACACTTTGATTTTGAGGATTTGCAGGCAACCGTAGCCAAAGTGATAGCACTAACTGCAGAAAATTTTTCTTCCATGCACCAAGATATTTATCATCATCGGCCCACAGAAATTGACTACATTAATGGCTATTTACTTAATCGGGCAAAGCTTCATGGCATCACCCTACCCCTGAATCAATCTCTGTATAGTCAAATAAAGCAGTTAGAAAGCAATTACCTTAGCAGCTCAAAATCACCACAAAACAGTGCCCGAAAAAACTAAGGGCGATAAACCTTTACATTTTTAAAACCGCGTTCTTTTAAAACCAGCGCTTGCATTTTGCTCATCACTCCGCGATCACAATAAAGATAATAAGCGCGATTTTGATCCAGGTCGCCGAAGTCTGCAGCCAGCTTATAAAATGGCATAGCCTCTATAGTGCAGTGACTTATTTGCAACGGATTGTGGTCGCGCTCTGCCGGAGCGCGAATGTCTAGAAGTACTTCGCCGGGTTGCAGTTCATTACTGGATTCAACGGCGATGATTTCACGCTCGGTCTTTTCTCCGAGGGTTTTGATATCTTCTACATTTGTCGCCGACACCACTTGCTCAATGAGCGCCAGATTACATTTGGTTTCCTGCTCTAATACTTTATCCAGTGGTGCTTTGACATTGGGCTTGATGGAAATAACGCCACAATATTCCGGCATGGATTTAGCAAAATCCTCAGTACCTATCTGTCTGGCAACATCAATAATATCGGCTTTATCAGAACAGATGAGTGGACGCACCACTAACTTATCTGTCACCTGATCTATCACGTGCAAATTGCTCAGCGTTTGGCTGGATACTTGCCCCAAACACTCGCCAGTAACGAGTCCTTTGATTTGCAGGTTATCAGCAACAATACTGGCAGCACGCAACATCATCCTTTTCAGGATAACGCCCATATAACCACTCTCCACGTTTTCCAGGATATCGGCAACGATAGGTTCAAAATCCACCGCGATAAACTTGACACGGTGGGAGGGACTGTAGTTTTTCCACAAATAGTGGCTCACTTCGCGCACGCCAATTTCATGCTCTCTGCCACCTAAGTTGAAAAAACAGAAATGGGTTTTAGCACCACGGCGAATCATTTGATAGCTGGCCACACCGGAATCAAAACCACCCGACATCAAGGACAGTACATCTTCTTGGCTGGGCAACGGCATGCCACCTAAGCCTCTAAATTTGCGTTCCACCAAAATGAGTTTATTGCGATCTATTTCCAGGTGGATAGTCACATCCGGATTTTTAAGCTTAACGCCACCGGTTTCGCAAAATTGATTCAAACCGCCCCCGACGTAAGCTGCCACTTCAGTCGAGGTAAAAGACTGGTTCCCTTTGCGTTTCACCCTTACCGCAAAAGTTTTACCCTGTAATTGATTGTGCCAAACCGCTTTGACCTGCTGGTAGATATCATCAAGATCAGTATACTCAGACTCCTGCACCACCAGAATTTGATCCACCCCAGGAATACGAGCCAGCAGATACTCTACTTTGGTACAAACCTCGCTGTCATCGGATTTGACGTTCACCAGGATTTTGTCCCACTGATTCTGAATTGTAGCAGAAATGTGATTCTGTCCCAGGATCAAGCGAATGTTGGATTCCAGTAAACGAATGAAGCGCTTGCGCACATCTTTACTTTTAATGGTAATTTCGGGGTGTAACTTTACCAGGAATCTCACTGCTCTCTCCGGTTCAAAAAAGGGCGCAGATTATACCTGATTGCAATTCGAACAGGCAATTAATTGCAATAATTGTGGGTTATGCACCATCCTCAGAGACAGAAATAGGATCAGAAAACTTGGGTTTGCCCTGATTAATGGCAATTTCCACTCGACGGTTGCGATCGTTATCAGAGTCTTGCCCAGGCATCTCCAGCGGTTGGGTATCGGCTCGTCCCACGACTTCCATACGACCTTCATCAAAACCATTCACCAGCCTTAGCACCTCAGCCACAGCAACGGCTCGTTGTGCCGATAAGTCCCAGTTTGAGCGATATAGTTCATTGGAAATTTGCTGGCTGTCACTATGACCGGAAATGGTAATTTCGCCGGGCATATCCACCAGCAGGCCACCAATTTTTTGAATTACAGGGACAAATTGTGGTTGCAAGAACGCGGAGCCCGCCGAGAATGAACCATTTTCCTTGATACGGATCACAATTTGTTGGCCCAGTGATTCCATTTCAATGGAACCATCAATAATTTCACGCTGTAGCTTTTCAGCCACTTTTTTCATGTTTTCGTTAACTTGTTCCTGACTTTGTTGTTGAGTCGGCACTGAAGATGAGGAGTCCGTAGCGGTTTGCTGCGCCTGACCGCCTCGCTGTTGTCCTCGTTGCTTCTGTCGACCGCCGGCGGAGTCTTCGTCGCCCGCTTGAAACTCCAGCATTTGCTGAGTCATTTCAATGGTTTGCTGTTGAATGTTTTCAATGGGGGTGGGATCAGGACGACCAGGTCTGAATTCCATCGCTATAACACTCGTGCCTTTGGGAATATCTTTTACTTCAATCTTATTTTGCACACCAAAGGCGAACTTCATCGAGCCAGCGATTTGTTTGAATTTCAGTACGTCCATTTCCGAGAAGGCCAGCAACAGAACGAAGAAACACATCAATAACGACATGAGATCGGCAAAAGTACCCATCCAGGCAGGCAGGCCTTCGGGGGGGCACTTGGGACACTCTTCGGCTTCTTCACTCATCTCGTTTCTCGGTTACCCTATACCGTTAATCGTCAGGCGTGGCCGCGCCGCGTTTAGTTGACGCTAAGTAACTTTTCAAAATCCCTTCGATAACTCTTGGGTTTTGGCCATCGGCAATACCAATGATGCCATCCAGTACCAGACTTTGATTGATTTTTTCTTCATCGGTACGATTTTTCAATTTGGTGGCAATAGGTAGACAAATAACGTTGGCAAAAAAGGCACCATACAGAGTGGTTAATAGCGCAACCGCCATTGCCGGTCCGATCGCCTTTGGGTCGTCCATGCTGGAAAGCATGGCAACCAATCCAATCAACGTACCGATCATTCCCATAGCTGGCGCGACATCCCCCATGCCTTTGAAGATAGTGGCGCCAAACTCATGACGTTCAGTCGTCAGAGAAATGTCTTTATGCAAGGTAGTGCGCACCACATCGATATCGTGACCATCCACCAACATGTCCACGCCTTTTTGCATAAACTCGTTTTCGATTTCCGCTTCTTCTAGCGCAAGAAAGCCGCCTTTACGGGCAGCATCGGCCATTTCTACGATTTTTTGAATAAGTTCATCGGGAGCTTCAATTTTAAACATAAAGGCTTTGGCGGCGATTTTCCCTGCACCGAAGAATTGCCCTAATGTCACTTGGGAGAGAACCACGAATATCGTGCCACCAAAAACAATCAGTAACGAGGGCACGTTAATGAACATGCCCATCTCACCACTCATGACCATGGACATTACTACAAAACCAATGGCGCCTATAATGCCGATTAGCGTTGCTAGATCCACACTGTCCTCCCCGAATAATCAATTAAATCTTGTCAGCTGTTTGGGCCTGAGCCGCTGGAATTCTTCTTTAAGTTGCTGACTTAACAACCATTCTATCGGCAAAGTGACATTTTTCCAGAGGAATAAAAGTAATTTATTTTCAATAGTGCTCAGATCCAGCAAATTTTTCACCCGGGTTATTTTGATTGACCCTCGGTAATGGCTTATGTATCTTGCGCGTTCGCAACGGCAACAAGTAAATCTAATGGCAACAGATAACACAACATCACAGAACAGCTTCGAAGACTCGTTGGCTTCGTTAGAAAATATTGTCACCGCCATGGAAAAAGGTGAATTACCGCTGGAAGAAGCGCTGAGTTCATTTGAACAGGGGATCAAATTAGTTAAGCATTGCGAAGAAAAACTAAAGTCCGCTGAGCAGCGCGTTAAAATCCTGACTCAATCGGATGAAGGTAACGAACTGCAAGATTTCGATATCCCAGACACACAGAATCCGTAATTATGAGCTGGCAAAGCGCTGCAAAAGTATATGCCGATTCGGTAACCAACCTGTTACAAACGGCATTGGATGAATATCCCAATCTACCCGGCAACCTCAAGGAAGCAATGACTTACAGTCTGTTCGCTGGCGGTAAACGCGTGCGTCCCTTCCTGGTATTAGCCATTGGCGAGATGTTCAAAGTCCCGGAAGATAAACTGCTTACTTATGCTGCAGCGCTCGAATGCGTTCATACCTATTCACTGATCCATGATGATTTGCCCGCAATGGATGATGATCACCTACGTAGAGGAAAGCCAACTTGCCATGTAATTTACGGTGAAGCTACTGCAATCTTGGCAGGGGATGCCTTGCAAACCCTCGCGTTTGAGCTAATTAGTCATTCTGACAGCCTCAGAGCAACAGAAGCTTTGCAAGCCATCAAGGTGTTGAGTCGCGCTTCCGGCCTGGCGGGTATGTGTGGCGGCCAGGCTGTAGATTTGCACCAGGCAGGGAAACACACCGACAAACAAGCGTTAGAGCAAATGCACCGAATGAAAACGGGTGCACTGCTCAATGCCAGTATTATGTACCCTGGCCATTTAGCAAGTCTGACAAAAGCGCAACACCTGCAACTGCAACAATTTGCTGATGCTGTCGGACTGGGTTTTCAAGTGATGGATGACATCCTGGATGTGGAAGGTGACACGGCGCAACTTGGCAAGCCGCAAGGCTCCGATGCAGAGGCAGAAAAAAGTACCTACCCCGTACTTATGGGTCTTGAGGGCGCAAAAGAATATTTGCAGCAATTGCACAATGAAGCAACACAAGCGCTACAATCACTACCTTACAATAGCGAAACTTTGCTATCATTCACCGATTACTTATTTAGTCGCAACCACTAAGGCATTACATACCTAAAATGACGCTGGATATTTCCCACTACCCTTTATTGGCTAAAGTTCACACTCCTGATGATTTGAGATTGTTACCCAAAGAAGATCTCCGGCAAGTGGCGGATGAGTTACGGGCTTATTTGTTAGCGAGTGTCAGCCAAAGTAGTGGTCATTTTGCTTCCGGGTTGGGCACGGTTGAACTAACAGTAGCGTTACACTATGTCTACAACACCCCATTTGACAGGCTAATCTGGGATGTTGGTCATCAGGCTTATCCCCATAAGATCCTGACTGGCCGGAAAGAGCGCATCACCAGCATCCGTAAAAAAGGGGGATTGCACCCTTTTCCTTGGCCACCAGAAAGTGAATACGACACCTTTGCCGTTGGACACTCGTCTACCTCAATCTCTGCCGCATTAGGCATGGCCATCGCTGCTGAAAAGGAAAACCGCAATCGCAAAGTCGTTGCAGTTATTGGCGATGGAGCCATGACCGCAGGAATGGCTTTTGAAGCCTTGAATCACGGTGGTGATATCAGCAAAGATATGTTGGTGATCCTCAACGATAATGAAATGTCCATTTCTGAGAATGTCGGGGCTTTGAACAGCCATCTGGCGCGATTACTGACAGGTAGCTTTTTCAACTCCATCCGAGATGGTGGTAAAAAGCTATTGTCTAACGTGCCACCCATCAAAGAATTTGCCAGCCGTGCCGAAGAGCACATCAAAGGCATGGTGGTACCCGGTACTATTTTTGAGGAACTAGGCTTCAATTACATCGGCCCAATAGATGGCCATGACGTCAATGGCGTAGTGGACACTTTAAGCAATATGCGCAACCTCAGCGGGCCACAGATTTTGCACGTGGTGACCAAAAAAGGCAAAGGCTACGAAGTCGCGGAAAAAGATCCCATTAAATTCCACGCCGTGCCCAAGTTTAATCCGGCTGATAACCAATTACCCAAAGCAGCGCCAAGTGCACCAACCTTTAGCAAAATCTTTGGCGACTGGATCTGCGACATGGCGGCCCGGGATCCCAAGTTAATGGGCGTTACCCCCGCTATGCGAGAAGGGTCAGGTTTGGTGCAGTTTTCACAGCAGTATCCTGAACAGTATTTTGATGTTGCTATCGCTGAGCAGCATGCGGTGACCTTGGCGGCCGGTCTTGCCATTGACGGTCTCAATCCGGTCGTGGCTATTTACTCTACCTTCTTACAGCGGGCCTATGATCAGCTTATTCACGATGTTGCTTTGCAGAATCTACCTGTCCTGTTTGCCATAGATAGAGCGGGGATCGTAGGTGCAGATGGCCCTACCCATCAAGGCGCTTTCGACATTTCCTATCTGCGTTGTATCCCTAACATGGTAGTCATGACACCCGCTGACGAACAAGATTGTCGCGATATGCTCTACACCGGTCACCTGCTCAAGCAACCTGCTGCGGTGCGCTATCCGCGCGGTGCTGGTAAAGGTATTGCGGTGTCCAGTGACATGACCCAATTAGCAATCGGTGAGTCCAGATCGCTACGACAAGGCAAACAAGTCGCCATTTTAAACTTTGGTACTTTACTGCCAAATGCCGAAGCAGCAGCACAACAGCTGGACGCAACCCTGATTGATATGCGTTTCGTGAAGCCCTTGGATGAAGCTGCTATCAAAGGGGTTTTAAGCTCTCACTCTCTGCTGGTAACACTGGAAGACAATGCAATCGCAGGCGGCGCCGGCAGTGCAGTGGCAGAATTTGTAAATACCCAACCACAGCTGGTAAAAGTATTAAATATTGGCTTGCCCGATGAATTTATTATGCAAGGTACACAGCAGGAAATGTATCAGGAGTTAGGCTTGGATTGCGAAGGCATCGTAGCTAAAATTACTGAGAGTTTGTCAGCTTTAGGGCTTGAGTCTGGATCAGAAGTTAAGCAGCTGAAAATGCAATAACAATTGCATACTGGCCAAAGAGAACATTCCCGCTAGTACATCATCCAACATGATCCCAAACCCACCGTGAACATGCTTGTCGCAGTAGCGGATGGGCCAGGGTTTGATGATGTCGAACAAACGAAATATCACAAATCCCACAAGTAGATTGATGGCCGTCAGCGGCACTGCCAACATGGTGATCAGCATACCCACCACTTCGTCCCACACAATAGCCGAGTGATCATGCACCCCCATATCCCTTGAGGCAATGTCACAAATACGAATACCGATCAGGGTCAAGACTAACACCAGACAAAGCTGCCCAAATAGAGGCATCAAAGGCAACAAAAATACCAAGGGAATCGCCGCCAGGGTACCAAAAGTACCGGGCATAAATGGCGCCAGACCGGTACCAAACCCAAGGGCTAAAAAGTGCCATGGGTTAGACAGTTTAAGTTTTTTGAGCGCCGCTTTTTTAGTGGCTTTATCCATGGTGTACCCTAAAAAGTAGCGCTATTGGCCACTAGCTAAAATGTTGAAACCCCGTTTCAGGCAGCTGATATGGCTTGTCGCCCCGTTGCAGTTCCAGTTTTTCCTGCACACCGTTGATTCGACCTATGCAAGTGGCTGATACATTACAATTAGCCAGAGCCACTTCCAGGCTGCCCTTTTGCTCTTCTGACACCGTAAACAATAACTCGTAGTCATCGCCTGCTGTAAGCGCATAACGAATTCCCTCGTCTTTGCCCACAGTGGCCAGCATCGCCTCTGATAATGGCAATTGCTCAACATTAATGACCGCACCGGTTTGAGAGGCGAACAGAATATGTTGTACATCTGACTTCAAACCATCTGACAGATCAATACAAGTGGTTGCCAAACGTCTCAGCGTTGTCCCAACCATTAATCGCGGTGAGGGAAAGTTGAGTCGATTGATAAGGTAATTGCGGTGCATAGGTTCTGCCGCTTTTTCGGTTTGTAGCAGCTCAAGACCTAAACCGGCATCGCCCAAGGTTCCGGTGACATAAATCCAGTCACCTGGTTTGGCTTTAGAGCGCATCAGCGCCTGCCCTTGAGGTACAAAACCCTGAGCAGTAATGGTAATCGATAGAGGCCCCTGCACCGTATCGCCACCGATTAGTTGAATAGAGTAATAGTCGGTGAGTTCTTGCAAACACAAGGAAAAATCTCGCAACCAGGCTTCGTCATACTCAGGAATAGACAGCGATAAACTGATCCAGGCGGGTTCGGCTCCCATGGCAGCCAAATCACTTAAGTTGACGGACAAGGCTTTGTGAGCAACGGCTCTACCGGAGGTTCCTTTAGGGAAATGCACGCTTTCTGCAAGCGTATCGGTTGTGGTAACTAACTGTTGCCCTTCCGGTACTGTCGTCAAAGCACAATCGTCACCGATACCCAGTTGCACATCCTTGCGCTGATAACTTCTGGATAAGAAGTAATTTTTAATAATATCGAATTCTTTCACTGTATCACCGCGTTAGCGTGGCACTTCATCCTTGCGTAACAAGCGTACTGCTTTGTCCAGCACACCGTTAATAAACTTGTGACTGTCAGCTGCGCCAAATTGCTTACCAAGTTCAATTGCTTCGTTGATAACCACTTTATAGGGCACATCGATGCGCTGTGTCAGTTCAAAGGTGGCAAGACGCAAGATAGCTTTTTCAATTGGGTCGATTTCACTCAGAGGGCGATCCGTAACGTAAAGCTTGTAAGCTTCGTCTAGCTCGTCAACATGCTCCGCGACATAGTTTAATGCAGCTTGAAAGAAGCTCATGTCAACTTTATTCATATCTTGCTGAGTGGCGATGTTAAGTTCGATTTCGCTTACGGGATTGCCCGTCATTTGCCACGAATAAATGGCCTGCATGGCCAGTTCTCTGGCCTTTTTACGTCCTGCTACCTTCACAGTTACGCTCCAGCTAACTGGTCGATGACATTGACCATTTCAAGGGCTGAATGGGCCGCTTCTGCACCTTTATTTCCGGCTTTAGTGCCAGAACGCTCAATAGCTTGCTCGATGCTGTCAACTGTGATCACGCCAAAGGCTACCGGAATGCCGTATTCCAGAGACACTTGAGCCAGACCTTTATTACATTCACCAGCAACAAAATCAAAGTGAGGCGTGCCACCACGTATGACTGCACCAATTGCGATAATGGCGTCAAACTTACCACTTTCAGCGGCTTTTTTAGCCACTAAAGGTAGCTCATAGGCACCCGGAACTTTAACTACCGTGATATCTTGCTCATTGACTTCACCCGCTCTTTCCAGTGTGTCGATAGCCCCTTCAACAAGGTGATCTACAACAAAACTGTTGAAACGCGAAACCACAATAGCGAATTTTTTACCCGTGGCTCTGATGTTGCCTTCCACAATATTCATATTAAAGTTGCCTCAATTAATCATCCGGAAATTTTCAGGCGCGGATTCTACCACAGCTTCACCGGATTTTTTGTACTATTTCTATCAAGGCCAACAGGCCTTGAGCTCTTTATTCCGAGATTGTTTCTACCACTTCCAGGCCATAACCAGAAAGTGCATGATATTTAACAGGTTTACTAAGCAAGCGCATTTTTTGAACGCCCAAAGTTTTTAAGATTTGACAGCCGACACCAACGGTTCTGGAAGTGCCCTTCCACAAGTTAGTAACTGGCTTTTCGCCTTTATCCTCTGCTTCAAACTGCTTTACCACGCGAACCAGCTCATCACTGCTCTCTTCGCGGCCCAGAATGAGCAATACGCCGCCATCATTGGCGATACGCTGCATGGCTTGCGGTAAATCCATGGAACGGTCGATAGAACGCCCCGAACCCAGCACATCGCTGAAGGTGTTGCGCAAGTGAACACGCACAAGTGTTGGCTCATCAGGGGTAATGTCGCCCTTACACAAGGCAAAGTGCACCTGGTTGTCGATGGTATCTTTGAAGGTTGCCAAACGAAACTCGCCAAACTCAGTAGGTAAGTTACATGTAGCCACTTGCTCAACCGTAGCTTCATTGATATTTCTATACTCAATCAAATCAGCAATAGTACCCAATTTCAAATCGTGCTTTTTGGCAAAGGCTTCAAGCTCGGGGCGGCGCGCCATGGTGCCGTCTTCATTGAGTATTTCCACGATAACACCGGCAGGTTCACAACCTGCAAGCCGAGCTAAATCAACCGCAGCCTCAGTGTGACCCGCGCGATTCAACACACCTCCCTCTTTGGCAATCAAAGGAAATATATGTCCAGGCTGAACAATATCGGCAGCTACGGCGTCAGGCGCCACCGCGGCTAAGATGGTTCGTGCCCTGTCAGCAGCAGAAATACCCGTTGTTACGCCTTCAGCGGCTTCAATTGAAACGGTAAAGTTTGTGGAGAATTGCGCCCCATTGTTATCCACCATCAGAGGCAATTTAAGGGTTTCGCAGCGGTCGCGCGTCATGGGTAAACAGACAAGTCCTCTGGCGTGCGTCACCATAAAATTGATGGCTTCAGGCGTAATGTGCTCTGCGGCCATAATGAGGTCGCCTTCGTTTTCGCGATCTTCATCATCCATCAGGATAACCATCTTGCCGTTGCGAATATCTTCGAGTATTTCTTCGGTGCTATTTAGTGACATAAATTCTTTACTGTAGGGTTCTCGACTGATTCAGATTAACAATCACACCAGTCTGTTTTTTTGTTTATGCAATGAATGGTGGCGAATTGTACTATCGCAAATAACCATTTTCAGCTAAAAATGCCAAATTGATATCGCCAGACTGACTTTGCGCAGCTTTATCGCCTAACATCAGGCGTTCCAGGTAGCGGGCAATTACGTCCACTTCCAAATTTACCTTGGTACCAGCTTGATAATGCTGAATGATGGTTTCTTGCAAGGTATGGGGCACCAGAGTTAATTTAAATTTAGCACCATCCACATCATTTACCGTGAGACTGACACCATCCACCGTAATTGAACCTTTTTCAGCGATGTATTTAGCCAGATTATCAGGGGCTTTTAGCCAAATTTCCCAGGTTTGTCCGGCGTTTTCGATGCTGGCAATTTCCCCCACCCCATCAACATGACCACTGACAATATGCCCCCCCAAGCGAGATGTGGCCATCAGAGCTTTTTCAAGATTGACCGCCATGCCTTGGGAATAGTTAGCAAATCCGGTGCGCTTGATAGTTTCCATGGATACATCTGCCACATAGTGTCCTGAAGAAAATTCGACGACGGTAAGGCAAACCCCATTGGTAGCGATACTGTCACCTAATTGTACGTCCGACATATCTAGTTTGCCGGTGCTAATGGCTACCCGCATGTCACTGCCTCGGGCCTGCATGGAAGCAATGCTCCCTACTGATTCAATAATTCCAGTAAACACTTTAACCTCTCGGGATAAATTAGCGAAAGTGAGCCACGATTTTTATATCGTCACCCACCATTTTAGTTTCTGTAATATGAAGTTCCGGCACCTGTTCCATTTTCTCAAACGCAGGTAACTCAACTAAGCTGAAGCCACTATGCCCCATCAGTTTAGGTGCAAGATAGAGAATAAAGGAGTCTACTAATTCCGCTGCGATAAATGCCCCTGCTAATCGGCTTCCTGCTTCTAGCCAAATGTCATTTAGCTGCATCTGCGCAAGGTGAGCCAAGACTGCCCGTAAATCAATTTTTCCGTTTTGGACTGGCGCTTGCCACTGTTTAATATCGGCTTCTGATAATTCGACATTAGGCGACAAATTGATCACCAGAACATTGTTATCTGCAAAAACCTTTAGTTTACTATGCAGTTGATTTCTACCATCCAGGATCACCCGCAAAGGTTGCCTTATCTCACCTGTACAACCTGTATTTACATGCTCCGGCAATTCTTCAGGACGCACATTGAGTGATGGGTCATCTGCCAGCACGGTTCCCGAGCCGCTAATTATGGCGCAACTCATGGCTCTGTGACGCTGAACATCTCGACGCGCCGCCGCACCAGTTATCCACTTACTTTGAGTATTTGAAAGGGCCGTTTTACCATCCAGCGACGCAGCCATTTTTAAGGTCACTTTTGGCATACCTTGCAATTGGCGTTTTATAAAACCGGTATTGAGTTCTTTGGCTGCAGCTTCCATCAAGCCAACATCCACCTGAATCCCGGCGTCCCGCAGCTTTTTCAAGCCGCGGCCTGCCACCTTGGGATTGGGATCTTGCATTGCCACGACAACGCGTTTTATACCCGTATTGATCAGTGCATCACTACAGGGCGGAGTGCGGCCATAATGGGAACAGGGCTCGAGGGTAACATAGACAGTAGCCCCTGCCACCGATTCGGCGCTACTGGCGAGTGCGGCGGCCTCAGCATGGGCCTCTCCGGCTTTTTGATGAAAGCCTTCAGACAGAACATCGCCATTTGCAGATACGATCACACAGCCGACATTGGGATTAGGGCTGGTGGTAAATATGCCTCTTTTAGCAAGTTCAATCGCTCTTGCCATGTGTTTGGCGTCGATTGCAGAGAACATATTAATCTCCCAACCGGGCAATCGCCTCGCCGAACTCTTTGATATCTTCAAAGGAGCGGTAAACGGAGGCAAAGCGCACATAAGCCACTTTGTCCAACTCAATGAGTTCCGCCATGATCAGATTACCCACCAGCTCACTACTGACCTCCCGCTCTCCGGTACCACGTAAGTGAGATTTAATATGGTGAATACTTTGTTCTATTTTTTCGGTATTCACCGGGCGTTTTTCCAGTGCACGCTGCATACCTGCACGCAGTTTGTCCTCATTATATGGCTCGCGGGTACCGTCTCGTTTCACAATTCTTGGCATCACCAGTTCGGCCACTTCAAATGTGGTAAAGCGCTCGTGGCATTGCGTGCATTCCCTGCGACGGCGCACCTGAGCCCCTTCGGAAACCAAACGAGAATCAATAACTTTGGTTTCCTGGGTCATGCAAAAAGGACAAATCATACGGGTGATAACCTGAAAAAGCGTGTCTTGTGGTATAGGCAATATAGGTGCTTAAACCCTATTTTCAAGCCTTGGATTGGCCAAAAGAGGAAGGCGTGTAGACGATGACATACATCCCATCTGTCAATCCCCCATTACAAACCTCGTTTAACGTCCTTTTCCCAAAATTCGTCCACCAGCAAGGCAAGCATATCGTGCAGATGTTCTTCAAACTCTTCCAGATTTTGACCGAACACTGCCAGGTACTTTTCAGCCTGATCGTGAGTGAGATTTTTATTCAATGCGCGAAACTGCATTTCCGGGAGTTTTTTGTTCATTCGAGCGACGATTTCCCATTTCACGAATTCGGCATGTAGACTCTGCACGCGCTGTTGCGCGTATTTACAGTAATCCTGGATATGATCGATACCGGCAGGCCCCATGCATCCGGGTTCAACCCGGAACAAAACGTGTAATTTTTTATCGTCTGGAAGTTGTGTTACAACTGGCATTTATAATTGGTTATCAGTAGCTAAATTAATTGACAACATAACTGAATATGACAAGAAAAGGAATGCTCTGAGGCTAGCAATTTAGTCCAATTATTGCCAACAGCAGTTGTTCCTCTGCGTCAGCGCACGCACAGGAACTCAGATTAGCATTTATTTTTTTACCGGTATGTGTTTGGAAATAAACTTGTCGATAGCCTGCAAAGCAGCCATGCGGTGGGGCGCTTTGCTAAGAGAATGATCAGCCTGCTCTAACTCGAGATATTGCGCATCAACATCGGCATCCTGTAACTCATCAAACATGTTTTCCGATTGATGATCTGGAACCACTTCATCGTGAGTACCGTGCACTAAAAGCACGGGGATTTTAATTTTATCAATGTGATTTATGGGTGAAATCGCTTTAATATGTGCCTCATCCACTTTGCCCTCAGAAATGAGCTTTTGCCAATAGGCCACGACCCAGTGATTTTTGCCGTAGTCTCTGCGCTCGTCACGCAACATACGCTCAAGATCAGCCACACCATTGATGGAAATAGCGCACTGATACACATCAGGAGTAAAAGCGGCGCCAGCCAAGGCCGCATAGCCCCCGTAGCTGATACCCACAATGCACACTCTATCCGGATCGACATAACCTGACTTAACCAGGGTGTTAACGGTATCTGTGAGGTCGTCTTGCATCTTACGACCCCATTCGCCGCGTCCTTTCAATGTGAGCTCCAAGCCAAACCCCTCCGAGCCGCGAAATTGTGGTTGCATTACCAGATAACCACGACTGGCGAAATACTGAGCCAACCAATCAAAACCAATTCTATCGTAAGACTCAGGCCCACCATGGGGTAACATGATAGCAGGTAAGTTTTTGAGCTCATCAACAGCAGGTAGAGTCAAAAGCGTCGGTAAACGCAAGCCGTCACGAGCTTTAATTTCAGTTTGAAACACTTGATTGATTTCATTCGCAGGAATATCAGGTCGACCAGAGGCTATGAAGTAAAATTGACCTTTAGTGTAAAAGTAGAAATCACCGGGGCTATCTATGCCTTCAATCATAAAGATCATGTGTTGCCAATCCGGTGAATAACTCACAAGAGTTACTGTATAATCAGGTAAATCCTTCGCTACACCATCCACTACAGTCTGGATTTTAGGATCGAAGAAATCATAACTGGGTTTAAACCCAGAATAACGAACACCATGAACAATGCGATTGTGGTCGGTCAATACATATTCGACATCTTTATCTTCAACCTCGAAAAAGGGTCCCGATACCTGGCCATCTGCCAGTGCCATAGTAAAATAGCCCCAACGACCTTGGCCATTTTGCGCCACCATTACCAGGCTTTTTAAATCAGCCGTTAGCCCTTCGAAACTACGGGTGGGAATTTCGGTTTCCTGGCGATATATCTCCCGCCATTCATCATTTTCACGCACTTCGACACGGTGCAGGTTTTTACGATTATCAAAGCGCTCTCGGGCAATCAGCTCATCGTTGTAAATAAAATAATTAACTGCATCATGCGTCCCTCTTGAAACCGGACGCGGTGTACGCTTGCCTGATATTCTAACTTTCATCAAACTGTAGACACTTTGGGACTGAAAAGCCGGCATGTAAGCAAATTGCCCATCATTACTTAAGCCGACAATTGTCCCAAGGTTGGTTTGCCCCGCATAGATGCCATCTCCGGGAGTAAGCAACTGCCGGATGCGATTTTCAGAGATTTTGAAAGAAAACGCCGCGCTAATGTCGTGTCGTCCTTGGAAACCGAATAAACGGGTGTTGTCCACCGTCACCATTATTAAGGTATCTTCATCAACAAACCAAGCGTGCTTTGGGCGTATATTTGAGATATCCACACCAGTGACCATTTCTTTTTTAGCCAGATCGTAGATGACATACATTTCTTTGTTGTCTTTAGCCACGCGGTAAGCAATGCGATTACCGCTTGGCGACACTTCCATCATACTAATTTGGGGCAACGCGCCAAAGACTTCCAAAGGTACAAGTTCTTCAGCGGCAGTTACTACAAAACCGAAAAAAAACAGAATAAAAAACAGGGTTATTTTGTTCACAACCTCTCCTTGGTTATCGTGAAACAGTATTGAATGGTAGTGAGTGTATTAAAGCGGTGTGGATTGTATTAAATAGACCAAAGGATTGCTACAAAAAAGCCAGCTGACGCTGGCTTTTAACATAAAAGTATCGAGCTAATGTCTAAGCGTATACAGGGAAGCGCTCACACAAAGCAATAACTTGCTCTCTGACTCCGGCAATATTGGCTTCGTCTTCGATGTTATCCAGTACATCGCAAATCCAATTGGCCACTTGAGATGCTTCTTCCTCGCCAAATCCACGACGGGTAATCGCTGGCGTACCAATGCGCAAGCCACTGGTTACGAACGGAGAACGAGGGTCGTTAGGCACTGCATTCTTGTTTACCGTTATGTAGGCTTTGCCCAATGCTGCATCTGCATCTTTACCTGTGATGTCTTTATCAATCAAATCCAACAAAAACAGATGGTTTTCTGTACCGTCAGAAACAATTTTGTAGCCTCTATCCTGGAATGCTTTACACATCGCCTTGGCATTTTTCACCACTTGCTGCTGGTAAGTTTTAAATTCAGGCTGCAAGGCTTCTTTAAATGCTACCGCTTTCGCTGCGATAACGTGACACAAAGGACCGCCCTGCCCACCCGGGAATACCGCGCTGTTGAGCTTCTTGTAAATAGCTTCATCACCACAAGCAGAAAGAATTAAACCGCCACGAGGCCCCGCCAGCGTTTTATGGGTAGTTGTTGTAACAACATGGGCATGAGGCAGCGGGTTAGGATAAACACCAGCAGCTACCAAACCAGCTACGTGCGCCATATCCACCAACAAAAACGCGCCAACACTATCAGCGATTTCTCTGAATTTAGCCCAATCAACGATACCAGAATAGGCAGAAAAACCACCAATGATCATTTTTGGTTTGTGCTCTTCAGCAAGAGCTTTAACCTGCTCGTAATCGATCTCGCCAGTTTCCTCATTCAGACCGTACTGAACTGCCTTGTATAATTTACCTGAGAAATTAACGTGGGAGCCGTGAGTTAAGTGACCACCGTGCGCCAGGCTCATACCCAATACCGTGTCGTTGGCTTCTAACAATGCCATGAATACAGCGGAGTTAGCTTGTGAGCCAGAGTGAGGTTGCACATTGGCATAATCAGCGCCAAACAACTGTTTCGCGCGTTCGATAGCGAGCTCTTCTGCAACATCAACGTGTTCACAACCACCGTAATAACGTTTACCTGGATAGCCTTCTGCGTACTTGTTGGTCAGCTGAGACCCCTGCGCCTGCAAAACGCGTGGGCTGGTGTAGTTTTCTGAGGCAATCAATTCAATATGATGTTCTTGACGCTGAGTTTCAGCCTGGATGGCATCCCACAATTCGGGGTCGAAATCAGCAATATTCATGTCTTTAGACAGCATCGCACTTCCTTCAGGTATTAGGGAAAAACAAAAGCCGGGGGGATACGAATCCAAGCGCCCGCCTCGAAGATTCGGGTATGATAGCGATTTTCTTCATTTTGTACATACGTATTGAGCAATCAATATACACTGAGATATACGGCAATCGCATAGATAAGGATTTACCTTGTTTCGACAGCAAATTTGAACCTGACTTATCCCATCAGTTTAGATTACAATACGGACAATCTAACTGAGCATAAGAATCACTATGTCACAATACGTTTACACCATGTCGCGAGTGGGCAAGATTGTTCCACCGAAACGACAAATATTAAAAGATATCTCTTTAAGCTTTTTCCCCGGTGCCAAAATCGGGGTGTTGGGTCTTAATGGTGCTGGTAAATCCACCCTATTGCGCATTATGGCGGGTATCGATACCGAAATCGAAGGTGAAGCCCGTCCCCAACCTGGTTTGAATGTGGGTTATTTGCCGCAGGAGCCAAAGCTGGACGAAAGCAAAGACGTGCGCGGTAATATCGAAGAAGCGGTTGCCGATGTGGTGCACGCGCTTAAACGCCTCGATGAAGTGTATGCCGAGTATGCTCAGCCCGATGCCGACTTTGACGCCCTGGCCAAAGAACAAGGTGAACTGGAAGCCATCATCCAGAGTAAAGATGGTCACAACCTGGATAACGCCCTTGAGCGCGCCGCTGATGCTTTGCGTTTGCCGCCTTGGGATGCAGATGTGAGTAAACTGTCAGGTGGTGAGCGCCGTCGTGTTGCCCTGTGCCGCTTGCTGTTAGAAAAACCAGATATGTTGTTGCTGGACGAACCTACTAACCACCTGGATGCTGAATCAGTGGCATGGTTGGAGCGCTTTTTACATGATTATGAAGGTACTGTGGTAGCCATTACCCACGACCGTTACTTCTTGGATAATGTCGCGGGCTGGATTCTGGAACTAGACCGTGGCCACGGTATTCCATGGGAAGGTAACTACTCCACCTGGTTGGAACAAAAAGAGAAACGTCTCGAGCAGGAAGAGCGTACCGAGAATGCCCGCGTTAAATCCATGAAACAGGAACTGGAATGGGTGCGTAGTAATCCCAAAGGTCGTCAGGCAAAAAGCAAAGCTCGTATGACGCGCTTTGAGGAAATGAATACCTCAGATTACCAAAAGCGAAACGAAACCAACGAGCTGTTTATCCCGCCGGGTGAGCGTTTGGGTGACCAGGTTATCGACGTGGTCAATTTGAAGAAAAGCTACGATGGTCGTGTACTCATCGATGATTTGAGCTTTTCTATTCCCAAGGGTGCTATTGTGGGTATTATCGGTCCTAACGGTGCTGGTAAATCCACTCTGTTCCGCATGTTAACCGGTCAGGAGCAACCGGATAGTGGTGAAATTAAACTAGGTGAATCAGTACAAATTGCCAGTGTCGAGCAGTTCCGCGATCACATGGACGACACTCGCACTGTATGGCAGGAAATCTCCGACGAGCAAGACATCATTCGCATTAACAACTTTGAGATAAACAGCCGCGCCTACTGCAGCCGCTTTAACTTTAAAGGCAATGATCAGCAAAAGTTTGTTAAAGACTTATCTGGTGGTGAACGCAACCGTGTGCACCTGGCTAAATTACTCAAAGCTGGCGGAAACGTATTGCTGTTGGACGAACCGACTAACGACCTGGACGTAGAAACCTTGCGAGCTCTGGAAAACGCCATTTTGGAATTCCCGGGCTGCGCTATGGTTATCTCGCACGATAGATGGTTCCTTGACCGTGTCGCTACCCACATTCTGGATTACCGCGACGAAGGCAAAATCAACTTTTACGAAGGTAACTACACCGACTACGAAGCCTGGTTAAAAGACAACTTCGGCAAAGATGTAGTTGAGCCTCACCGTTTGAAATACAAAAAGATTGCGAAGTAACGCTTCGCATTGAGTGCTACCAAGGCCGCCAGTAAATGCTGAGCGGCCTTTTTTTGTATATCAACTATCTCAGAGTGATTGTCTCAGAGTGAATGTGCTAACGAAGTCTAATATTGTCGTATTCCATGAAGGTGAATAAACCTATGCATTTCCCCTCATGAAGCGCCATTGAAAAACGTTAAACAAGTTGCCGGTAATTTTCAGGGACGAAAATCAAGTCACGTCTGAGCATGGACGCGCATCGTGACGACGGAAACTTGTAGTTTTTCAATGGATTAAGCGTAATGTGGGGAGCCTTTTTCTTTCGCATACGGTTTCTTTTTAGCAAAAAGACAAATTCATCGGGAATGAATTTGGACAGTTTTAGCTGTCTTCAGGGAAATACAGGGATGTATTTCACAAATGGTATGTGGACCAAAGGGATTTGGTTCAGAAAAGCCATGGATGGCGTCTGTGAGGCTCCATAGAAGTCAAAAAAGATATTGAGATTCTTCAGACTAAAATATCAAATCGCCTCCAATGCTTCCTGAAGGTTCTTCACCCCCACCACCGTAATCCCTTGCGGATTTTTGGGTACATTCGCCTTAGGCACAATAGCACGGGTGAAGCCGTGTTTTTTTGCCTCTGATATGCGCTCACTGCCATTGTTCACCGGACGGATTTCGCCGGATAAACCCACTTCGCCGAATACAATTAAATCTCTGGGCAAGGTTTTATTGCGGAAACTAGACAATAACGCCACCAATAATGCCAAATCGGCACTGGTTTCCGAGACACGAATTCCTCCAACCACGTTAACAAAAACGTCTTGATCATTCATTTGTACGTCACCATGGCGATGCAGTACCGCTAACAACATAGTCAAACGGTTTTGCTCTAATCCCACAGCGACGCGTCTTGGATTGGCCATCTGGCTGTAATCCACAAGGCCTTGAATCTCTACCAATAACGGTCTGGTTCCTTCCCACACCACCATAACCGCACTGCCGGGAGAGGCTTCTTCACTGCGATTGAGAAAGATGGCGGAGGGATTTTTAACTTCTTTTAGGCCTGACTCGGTCATGCCAAAAACCCCCAACTCATTAACCGCGCCAAAGCGATTTTTGTGACCTCGCAAAGTGCGATATCTGCCGTCGGCATCACCGTCCAGCATTAACGAGCAATCTATGCAATGCTCCAGAACCTTAGGTCCGGCGATAGAGCCTTCTTTGGTGACATGGCCGACAATAAACATCGCCACATTGTTTTGTTTAGCAAAGCGAGTTAGAAAAGCGGCACACTCACGCACTTGAGAAACACTGCCTGGGGCAGATTGAATGTCCCCCATATGCATCACCTGAATCGAGTCGATGACCATGACACCGGGCTTTTCACTTAAAGCCAGTTTACATATGGTTTCTACCTCGGTTTCTGCCAGCACTTTGACCTTGTCGCTGGGTAAGCCCAAACGCTGCGCTCGCATTGCCACCTGCTGCAGGGATTCCTCACCGGTGACATAGAGTACATTCTGGCTTTTTGAAAGGTGACAAATAGTTTGTAACAACAGGGTACTCTTTCCCGCGCCGGGGGAGCCGCCGATTAAAATTGCCGAACCGGGCACGATGCCGCCGCCCAAAACGCGATCCAGTTCGACAAAGCCAGAACTGAATCTAGGTACCGTTTGCAAATCAATTTCTGACAGGGTCTCGACCTTGGCTTGAGTTAAACCTGAAAACCCGCTCTTTGAGGAGTTACCAGAAGCGGGTATTCGCATCTCTACAATGGTGTTCCAGGCCCCGCAATCATGGCATTGCCCCTGCCATTTTGAATATTCAGAACCACATTCGTTACAAACGTAGGCAGTTTTGCTCTTTTTCATAAATTAAGTCGTACAAACCTTATCAATTGATTGTTTTATTGTGACACTTTTAATAAAGTAAGAGGGTATAAAATATCGATTCCCCTCAATGTTTTAGCGCCTTCTGCCGAAACATTGAGTAATATAATAAAAAACACAGAGGTTTCGACTCTTCGTAATGGATAAAGTACTCGAAGAATACAGCGAAGTTGTTGATAAGTTAAAGCCGTTCGTCAATAAGCCTAACTTTGCGCAAATGGTCACCAAACACGCCGTTGGTGTACCCAAACAAAAAGTGTTCCTCATCAAGATGGAGCTCAAACGTCTTGCGCAGCCTACCAAAAAGCCCGTAGATCTGCGAGGCAAAGTCGATGGCGAATGTAAACCCTTTGAATATGAAGGGGTGACCCACTTTCTAGATGACGCAGCAAAACGCGTATTTGCAGAAGAAACCATGTCGTATGGCGGTTATACCGTAGGTGTTTGGGAATCGGTAAACAACTCCGAAAATACTTACAAGCAAATCTACAAGAAAGAAAAGGAAGCCATTCTTCAGCATAAAGATGAGCCAGAAGAGAAGTTCGAGGAAGAAACTGCACAAGTAAAACAAGATCACGTAGTGCAATCGATTCTGTTTTCCCATGTGATCAGTCGCAAAGAAGAACGCATGAACTTTGCAATAGCGGTGGAGATCATTTCCGAAGACGGCAAGAAGATCAAAGCCACTACCATGGATATTTCTGTGGGTGGCATGCGAGTTAAATGTGATGAAGATGTTACCTTTTTCAAAGATAAAAAATACGGTGTATTCCTGCGAGGCTTAGAAACTGAATATGCGCTGGATAGAAAGAATCCCATCCCCTTTCAAGCGATGCGCATTGAAAAGGAAGGTAACGAGCAACGGGTAAATTTCAAACGAGACATTGAAAACTCAAGTTCTTCAGTAAATAACTTTTTGCAAAAGTTTATCCACGGCTACAAACGCCGTTATAAGATCAATCTAGAAAACACCGAAGAAGCCGTAGTTTCCAAGATTTATGAACAGTATTACACGCCCTACATGGAATCGGTTCCGGTGTTTCTTGGAGTCAGACAAGGAAAGTTGTTTCCTAAATTTCTGCTGACTAATACCGTAAACAAAGACTTTGTGCAGTATTGGACAGATGAAGCCGACCAGGTACGTATTGAACATCTGCTATCTGCATCACGAGTAAAAACCGCAATGCATAAAGAAACCAGTGAGTTCCTGGTGTATTGCTTTAAGCAAGTCAAACAGAATAAAACTTTTTTCTGTTCTGCCACAATAGAAGAATTGGCAACCAGCCCTACCCTGCGCAGCTCCTACTTTGCTTTGGGTACAAAACGCGATAGCTGGCGTGTATTTAAAGTACAACTGTCCGATGTGCATCCACAACAGGCTCATGCCCCACTGACGATCCCTGAATCGGTAAGTGAGAAGGTGAAAAAACTCAATGCGCCCCCTGCGCCGAGAGTGATGGCAGACATCAAAGCGCTCAAGTTTGTGGCCTTGATAACGGACATCACCACCGATGAGTTGGTGAATCAGTTTAAGAACACCTCTCCCAACAAAGCGGATTTACCCCGAATCAGTAAAACCATTCACCCCAAACTGAGTATGCCCAGTGCCTTGACCGTGCATCCATACAAGTACGTGGACAATCGCCTGGAGCAAAGCTTTTTTCTATCGGAAAAAGCCCGTCTCGAGTGGAATGACGGCTATTATGACGGCAAAACTGTTGATATTTCATACAGTGGCCTGATGATAGAGATGGATGAAGATTTTCCGGCCAGAAAAGGGGCACTCATCAAAGTGAGCTTGCCTGGTCTGCAATCCATGACCACTAAGTACAAACTGGATCGCATGAATTATCAGCTGGTCAACGTCAGTGAGCACGGCTCCCATCTGCACTTAAGAATTCTGGAAAATCGCGATAAAGAAACGAAACCGCATCAAGGTAAACAGTTTTTTAACGATTTGATCCGTCAAAATCGCGATATACTGGAAGCCAAAATCACAGAAGATACCAGTAACCACAGTAAAGCGCTGCGCAATATTTTTGCTGCCAACATTTTTAACATGGCTTTGTTTTATGCCAAAGATGGGGTAAACCTGAAACACGATGTGATGGTTTGTGGTGATGTACCCAACCAGCTGTGGCCACTGTTCACCCACGGTGAGCTGGAACGCAATCAATTCAATATCTTACCGCTGTTTGGGCACGAAAATGTGCACGCCAACTGGCTAACACGGGAAATGCGGGATCTAAAGTCGCAAGAAAAGCCCAAACAACACGAAGTTTACATTGGTTTTAATCCCAAGCTGGAAGGGCCGGACGCCTTTAACGTAAAAGCAGACATTGATTTCCCCAATGCGGAGGTAAAAACCAGCTTTATTCGCAGCATATTAGAAGACAAAGAACAGCAGTTTTATGCCATCAAACTGTTTTTAGTCAAAGTGGGCAAACCCGACCCGGAAAACATCAGTGCGGAGTTGAACTACATCAAAGTCTATGCGCCTCACAAAGCTCAGTCCCTGCAAAATCACGTATGGCAAATCATGAGTTTTACCGACATGTTGGATATTACCGACGAAGTTAAAGTGCGTTTGAGTTTAGATTGAGCCGGGCCGCAGGTAAAGGTGCAGCGCGATGAGTCAAGAATTAGAACAATTTAAAGACATCATTGAGCAGCTCAAACCCGTTGTCTACGAGCCTGACTTCAATCAAATTGTCGATGACACCGCCAAGGCGATTCCACGCCCGCACCGCCACATCCTCAAGCTGGAATTAAGACGTCAAGCCCGTCCCTGCAAAAAAGCGGTGGATATGCGCAAAATCGAAGGCGCCGATTGCCAGCCTTTCGAAAATGATAAGATAATTCACTACCTCACTGATGCTGCACAAGATGTGTTTGAACGTCAAATTCGTGCATTTGGACAATATACTGTCGGGGTATACGAAGCCGTAATGGAGGAAGTGGCCCGCTTCGAGCAAAATAAACTTAACAAGCTATTATCCCCTCAAACCGATAGTGTCTTTGGCGCAACAGAGTATTACGTTGAGGAAGATGACGACTCGCCAGACAAATATCTGGTGCCTGCTTTCCAATTTTCTAAATCAGCCCATCGCAGTGAAGAGCGTATGAACTTTACAGTGAGGGTGGAACTGCAAACTGGTCCCAAAACTATCAAAGCTAATACCATGGACATGTCGGTTAACGGTGTAAAAATCAAAGCGGTTACCGAACACGAATTTTCGGTGGGGGAGCAGTTTGCTATTTTTTTCCGCGGGCTGGAAGTGGAATTTGCTCTAGATAGAAAAAATGGCATTCGTTATGAGGTGGTCAAAACCGAGAAAATAGCTCATGAACACCACGTAGCACTTAAGCGCGATATTCGCGCCCCTGACATACAGTTTGATGAATTTCTACGGCGTTTCATTCAGGGCAATAAACGTCGTTATAAAGTGAATATTGATAATACCTTGCACGCCATTCGCAGTAAGAGCTACGAACAGTACTACGTACCTTACTTTAGCTCTATACCGATATTTATTGAAAGCGAAGGCGCGCAAATGCAATGTCGCTATGTGCTCACTAACGACAACAATAAGGACCATGTTTTTTACTGGGTAGACGACAGCAACCAGTTGTTGCTCAGCCAAGCATTAACGCCAAAGCGACTCAAAGATATCTACAATAGTCCGCTTAAAGAGGCTTATTTATACAGTTTTAATCACTACGAATCCGGGCAGGTATTTTTCTATTCAGCAACCCATATCGAACTGCGCCAGAAAAAGGCGATGCAAGATGTGTTCTTTGCTTTTGGCTCCAAAAAAGCCAGCTGGCGAGTATTCAAGATACAAATGTCGAGCGTTAAACCTGAGCAATGTTATCGTCCCCTGTCCCTACCCGACTCCGTGGGGGAGAGTGTTAAAGAACAAAACTCTCCACCCGCTCCGCGACTTATGTCTGCCTTAAACAAAATTAGCCATGTTGTTTTGCTCACCAATGTAACCGATTCGTTAAGCAATCAAGCTTACCAACGGCGCCAACTGGTGGATAAACATTTACCGGTATTAAAAAATTTCGCGCACGATAAAAACGAAGATATTAATCCAGTGGCCCTGTACCGCTTCAAGTATCAAAACTTAAGAGCCGAATCACGTTACCAACTGCGCTCCAAAGTGATTGTCACTTTTAACGAACGCGAGCTCGAAGGCGTTACCGAGGATGTCTCACCCAGTGGTCTGAGCATTGAATTAAAGCAAACCTTTGAAGGGGTTAACTTTTCCGTTGTTGAAGTGGCATTTCCCGAGCTACAGCGTATGACCAAGCAAATTCCGTTAAAAGAATTGCCTTATGAAGTGCGCAATATTTCTAAAGATAAAACCATCATCAACCTCAAAATATTTCAGGAGTCGGAAAAGATCCCGCACCCTGCACACATCTTTTTTACGGAACTATTGAAAAACAATAAAAATAAATTGAAGAGCGACACAGAGCACGAAGGTATCCCGGGAATGGGTGAAGCACTGCGCAATATTTACTGCTCAAATGTGCTCAATATTGGCTACTACATTATCAAAGAAGGTGCCACAATGTTGCCCCACGCAATGACTGAGCCCAGCTCACATCACCGTCTTAAAAACTTGTTTTCCTTCGGCGCAGATCAAGAAAACACATTGAATTGTAAAGCGCTTTTTTCCGCCACCGGAGATTACTCAAGACGTGTTTTTGATTTACTCAAAGAGCTAAAGTCCAAAGCGCCTCCGGTGATGGAAGAAATGTTTATCGCTTTCGAACCCGACGCCATCAAAGAAGAAGACACACTGCGCGGTCAGTATATGGACCAGTTCAGAGATGATCACGCCCGCCGAGCGTTTATCGTAGAAGCTATGTCAGTAGGTGTATTTTATGCGGTAAAAGTATTTGTTTCACGCACCGGACGGCCAGACCAAGACATCCTGCGCACTGAGTTAGGTTACGTATCCGTTTATGCCGCTCACAAAGCCAAAGAACTGGAAGAGGAACTGTGGAACATCTGCGGTGCGGGAGACATAGTGGACATTACTGATGAGGTGATGCGCCGCTACGGATTCACTGATCAACACATAGAACAAAATCAGAAGCAGGATAAGCATATCCTGCTTGCTGAGTAAAATGATACAATCTGAAGACGGTTTAATCTCCCTCAGGTTCTGTGTCTACACTTGCTTCTGGCAAAGGCTGTAAAAAGTCTTCAATATTTTGGCTGAGCCTACCGGCATTAAACGCAGAGAGTTCATAAACCCACTGTTGCCATCGACTATCCAAGGTCTCGCTATCTAGAACCAATAGATCCTTTTCATCAACCCGATATAACTTCATGGTGATGATATCACTTGAGTTGGTTTTGATGGTAACCTGCGATTGCAAGTTGTCCTCTTGTATCTCATAGGGACGCGGGTGAGCCAAAGCATCAAAACTCAAGCTGATAATATTTTCAGCCGTATTTTCTAATATGCTGTCATATTGCAGTGCGCGGCCCTCTTCCAGTTCAGCCAATTGCCATTTAGCCTCGCCAGATGTACCACCTTCTGAATCGACAGCTTCGCGCACTATACGCCAATGATCAGTGCGAGAAATTTCGCTGATGTCAGCTAGATTGATATCCAGAATTTTCGTCTCAAGCCACGCGTTCGGCTCAGTAGGCAAACTCAATGGGGTATTTGATAGCCAGGTCTGGTTTTCTCCGGGTTTACGCACGTAAATACCATTGCCAGAGCTAGCAGTATTCCCCACCAACAGAGACCATTGCTGCTCTGCAGCAAAAAGGGTCAGCAGTTTTGCCTCGCTGTCGTTTTGCGCAATGTCCTGCAAACCGAGGCGAGCAAAATTTTCAGGTTTAGCGGTTTTGGCACTGTTTAACTCAGCCTGTACGACATTATTCAACAAGCGCACTACCTGGTCTTTTTGCAGTGGATAATCACCGCTATTTTCAGCCAGCCAATTTCCATCTTGCTTTTTCGCGGCGAGTATAATGCCACTTGCGCTCTCTAACTTAAAAGCGTCTACCGCTTCAATCTGGCGCTGCAAGTCAGAGAACACCGGTTGAGCACTAAACTCACTTTGACGCTCATCAGACCCTAACAACCAGCCTACGATAATCGCTACCAGAGCAACAATGGCAATAATTAGATTGATTTTTTTCATGTCATGCTGCTCCTCTTAAGCGAAACGAACGACGTAAAAAAAACACCGCTAAAACCAGTATTAGCGGAGCGACAATGATATTAATCAGTTTTAGTTGCGCCCCCAATGACTCGATATCCTTGTCTAACTGGTGACGTACTTCCCGTAACTCCTTGCGGATCTGGATTTTCTTGTCCATAAAGCTATCAATGGCCGCTTGTTGCTCTTCGTTTAACACCAATAAACCATCTTCTCCACCGCTGGTCTGCAATTCAGCCAGCTGTTGCTCAGTTTGTGCCAGTTGTTCTTCCAGAGCTTGTTCTTGCTCTCTGAACCGCGCTTCGGCCTTTACCGTCAACTCATCTACTTTTTCAAATGGACGGGCGAAAGTGCCACGGCTGCGAATACTGATGAGGGCATTGTTGCCCCCCAGATTTTCGATAGCATTAGTAACAAAAGCACCGTTGTCTGCAAATGGTGAAGCGATCATCTGTCCAAAAAAGTTGGATTTGTTCACCCAAAACCGATCTGTGAGCATGTCTGTATCTGCTACAACGATCACATTGAGTTTATCAGTTTGACTCAGGTGCTCAGCTGCTGATTGTGCTGTCTCTGGCTTACCTTCAAAAGCGGATGGTGCAGAGCCGCTGAGACGCACAGCCAAATTGTGTTGTGCAGCCTGGGCTTGATCAAATTGCCCAAACAATTGTTCCGGATCCCGTGTCATGGCATAGGCCATGCTAGAGCCGGTTGCGGCATATTCACTGGATTGCAACAGTGGCGTAATGGTTGTAGTTGCCTCTGGCAATAATGTAATCACACCAAAGGAAGCGCCATTAATGGAGTCCAGATTCGCAGTAGTCACATCTTCATCGTCAAAACCGGGAGCTTGTAAGCCTACAAATCCAAGGTGTTTTGTAATACCGCCAGTTTGAGTACGAATATCTAAGCCCAGAGCGGCATCCAACAAGACTTTCTCTGCGTCTACCTCAATCCCCCAGGCACTGATTAGCCGGTTAATGTTAGAGCTATTAGCACCAGCCATACCAGACATTGCTGCCATGGGATCTGACTCGTGGTGCTCATCGACAAAAGCTAAAATCTTGCCACCATTCAAAGCAAACTGGTCAATGGCGTAGAGCATTTCATCAGAGAGCCCTTTGGGATGGATAAGTAATAGAACATCCAAACCTTCGGGTAGCGACTGAGCCGAACTATCAACATCTTCAAGCTGATATAGCTGTTGTATTTGCTCGTAGATGGTCCACGCAGGATCAAATTGACCGGTCATGGGATTTTGCCCCCCTGTCAGTGACAAACCGGTGATTAAGCCCACTTTTACGGGTTCAGGATCGCTCAACTCATAAATTAGCTGGCTTAAGTCATATTCCAGGAATTGCTCTTTGGAGGGGTCGAAAAAGGGGATAATCTTCTCATCGTCCAGCGCATTGCTACCCGCAAGGCCCAGATAAATCGGATCCATTCCCATGCCTGCTGAGGCAGCGGTTAGACCGTAGTCATTCGCCAGGTCTTCCGCTTCAGAAAACGGCTCCGGGTCAATCAGGTGTAACTTAATTTTGCCATTTGATGCCGATTCGTACTCCTGTAAGAGACTCTCCACTCGATCCGCATAGTTGCGTATTGTGGTTAATCCCTCTGAGGCTTTATCAGAGAAGAAGAAGTACAACTCAATGGGTTCATCAATTTCAGAGAGAATTGACTTACTACCCCCTGATAATGAATAAACCTGGTTTTCTGTCAGGTCAATTCTGGCACTTTTAAATAGCTGATTGCTGAGTAATACAAGGCCAAAAAATAGTACGGCCAATAATGGATAAGTAACTGTATTAGAAAATTTCATTAGTCCGCCTTCTTTTGCTCAATGATCAACAAACTGGCAAATAACCAGACACCGATGCTGATGAGGAAATACATCAAGTTATTCATGGCAAGTACGCCTTTGGACATACTTTCAAAGTGGGTCAAAAAGCTGAAAGAAGCGATTGTGTCCACCAGAATAGTGGGTAACCACCCCTGAAACGCTTCTAACACGACTCCTGAACCGCTCAGTACGAACAAAAAGCAAATGACAACTGACAAGATAAAGGCGATTACTTGTGATTTAGTTAATGCCGACATACATATCCCGATGGCCAAATATGCCCCCGACATCAACCAACTGCCGATATATGCAGCGAGGATAATGCCATTATCTGGCTGCCCGAGATAATTCACTGTTAACCACAACGGAAAGGTTAAAATCAGAGATAATCCCAAGACCGCCCAAGCGGCTAAAAACTTGGCAAGGGTGATCTGCCAGGTGGTAACCGGCAGCGTCATTAGCAACTCGATAGTGCCGGACTTGCGCTCTTCTGACCAGGTTCGCATTGCCATGGCGGGTACTAAGAAAAGGTACAACCATGGATGAAAGTTGAAAAACGGTAATAAATCCGCTTGTTCACGTTCGAAGAAATTACCGATGTAAAAGGTAAAGATCCCCGACAACATTAAAAAAATCAGGATAAAAACATAAGCTACTGGCGTCGCAAAAAAGCCAGCAAACTCGCGTTTAAACAAAACATTGACCATATTCATTAGCTCGCCTCCTTGAGAGTGATTGTGCGAAAGACCTCATCCAGACGACCGGCTTCTATATGCATTTGCTGAACCTGGTAACCCTGCCCTTCAAATAGATTCTCCAGTTCGTGCAACTGAATAGTTTGCGCGCCAGGAAACAATATCAGATTATTCTCACTTGCCCCTGCCTCCCACTGCACTCCGCCAGGCAGTAATTCGCTCACAGAGCCAGTTACCGCCTTGTCCAAGGTCAAATTTATGGCCCGGTAATAGCGAGATTTTTGCAATAGTGCTTGCGGCGTATCGTCGAAGCATTTTTCGCCATCAGAAATAATCACAACGCGATTACACACTGCCGTCACTTCTTCGAGAATATGAGTTGAAATAATGACTATTTTGTCTTTCGCTAAATTTTTGATGAGATTTCGCACCTGGTGCTTTTGATTTGGATCCAGACCATCAGTTGGTTCGTCCAGAATCAGGATTGCCGGATCGTGGATCAATGCCTGAGCCAAACCGACACGGCGCTTAAAACCTTTGGATAAGGTTTCGATAGGTTTGTCCAATACCGCGCTCAATTCAACTTTAGCTACGACATCAGCTATGCGATGACTTTTTAACTGAGCATCAATCTGGCGAACTTCAGCGATGAAATTGAGAAACGCCAATACCGTCATGTCACCGTAGGCAGGTGCCCCTTCCGGCAGGTAGCCAATTTGCTGCTGAACTTCCTGTGGTGAAGTGGTCACGGACTGGCCGTTGACCAGCACCTCACCCGAATCCGGCGGTAAAAACCCGGTGATCATCTTCATACTAGTGGACTTGCCGGCACCGTTTGGCCCTAAAAACCCCACTACATCTCCGGGATTAACATCAAATGAAAGCCGATTTACTGCAGTAAACTGAGCAAACCTTTTTGTTATATTTTTTACTGAAATCATGATATTCCCTAAAGGATCAAGCTGTTACACAAAGGTGGCGCAAAAAAGCAAGAAAGATATGGCGATTTTGGTTGTGGAATTCAAGCAAAAATTTGTAACTAAGATCTCCGATTATCAAACGCCGTTATATTTCGAAAATATCGCACTGTAAATCAGATTAAAACACATTCAGACACTGCAAACACATTTGTTATATTGTAACATTTACCCCAAACCTGCTAATCGATAAAGCAGGACAATGACCATAATAATAACCAGGAGAGAACATGTCTTTTCAGCAACTAAGACTAGTGGCATCAGCTGCTACAGTCGCACTGGCGCTTACCACCGCCGGATGCTCAAAGCAGCATCAAGCGACAGAAAATAGTTCAACATCGGCTGAAGTCGCTGCCAGTGAAAGCGCAGTAACAGAAGCCAATCCATTTTTCGAAACGTGGGGCACTCCGTTCGGTGCGCCACCATTTTCCCGAATCAAAACAGAGCATTTCTTACCTGCTTTCGAAAAAGCGATGGCAATGCACAAAGCGGAAATTGATGCCATTGCGACAGCGGACAGTGTCCCGAGCTTTGAAAATACCATTGCCCAAATGGAATTGTCGGGCGCAGAACTCACCCGCGTAGCAAGAGTTTTCTACAATCTGACGGGTACCGAGTCCAGTGAAGAGATGCAAGCATTACAGCGTGAGATTTCGCCTAAATTAACGCGTCACAGCAATCAAATTCAGATGAACGAGGATTTGTTCAAACGTGTCAAAGCGGTTTACGACAACCGAAATCAGGCTATGCTAGACGCGGAACAGTTACGTTTGTTGGAGCGCACCTACGCTGATTTTGTTCGCGCTGGTGCCAACCTCACACCTCAACAGCGAGAAAAGCTAGCTCAGATCAACGAGCGTATTTCGGAACTGACAACGGCGTTTGGACAGAACTCTCTCAATGATACCCGCAATTTCACCATGGTATTGGAAGAGTCCGATTTGGATGGTTTACCACAATCTTTAATTGATGCGGCATCAGCTCAAGCTGAAGCCCGTGATATGCCCGAAAAATATGTTATTACTTTGCAACGTTCCAGCGTCGAACCTTTCTTACAGTTCTCTTCTCGCCGCGATCTGCGCGAGAAAGCCTTCAATGGCTGGGCGATGCGTGGCGATAACGATAACGAATATGACAACAAGGCCATTGTGGCAGAAATCGTCCAGTTACGTGCTGATCGCGCTCAGATGTTAGGGTATGAGCATCACTCAGATCTGGTGTTATCAAATACCATGGCTGAAACCCCTGAGGCTGCAATGGAGCTTTTGTCTAAAGTCTGGACACCTGCGATTGCCAAAGCTGAACAGGAACGCCAGTGGATCCTTGAACTGATGAAAGAAGAAGGCGCTGAGCATGAATTTGCTGCTTGGGATTGGCGCTATTATGCCGAAAAAGTCCGCAAAGCCCGCTTCGACCTGGATCAGGCGGAAATCGCAGAATATTTTGAACTGGAAAATATGATTGAGGCCAAGTTTTATGTAGCCAACCGTTTATTTGGATTGACCTTCAAAGAGCGTGACGATATCCCGGTATACAACGAGGTGGTGAGAACCTGGGAAGTCAATGACGCCCAAGGCAACACCATCGGTTTATTCTATGGTGATTATTACGCCCGAGACACTAAACGCTCTGGCGCCTGGATGAGTGCATTCAGAACGCAACAAAAATTAGCCGGAGAGGTTAAACCGCTCATCATCAACAACATGAACCTGAACCAACCCGTAGAGGGCGAGCCAACGCTGATGAGCTATTCAGATGCAGTCACCTTGTTTCACGAGTTCGGCCACGCTCTACACGGTTTGCTGTCAAATGTGACCTATCCAACCCTTGCAGGTACCAGCGTACCAAGAGACTGGGTTGAGTTTCCGGCGCAACTTTATGAGCACTTTATCGAACAGCCTTACATGTTGGAGAAGTTCGCACGCCACTACAAAACTGATGAGCCGATGCCAGAGGCTTTAATTGAACGCATCAAAAACGCCGGCACCTTTAATCAGGGCTTCGCGACCGTTGAATACACAGCTTCTGCTTTAGTGGATATGGCTTACCACAGATTGACAGACGCGTCGGATATCAAAGTTAGAGAGTTTGAAGATAAGATCCTCACGGAATATGGTAAACCTGAAGAAATTATCATGCGCCACCGCAGCACCCATTTCGGTCATATTTTCTCTGGCGGCTACCATTCGGCATACTATGCTTACATGTGGTCTGAAATTCTGGACGCTGACGGTTTTGACGCTTTCTTGGAAGCCAAAGATATCTTTGACGAAGAAACTGCCAAGCGACTCTATGACTTTATTTACAGTCGTGGGGATACGCTTGATTACCTTGAAGCCTATAAGGGCTTCAGAGGCCGCGCCCCAACTACTGATGCCCTGCTGAGAAACAGAGGGTTTGATTAGACCGCAAACGCTAATCACCACTTTATTTTAAATGGTCTGCTTTGCAGGCCATTTTTGCTTATAATATCCGCCGAACTAACAGCTTGGGAAATGTCAGCTCAGTGAAAGACGGCGAGTCCGAAAACCTAATCAGCGCCATTGGCCAGGTTAAATCTCCATTCAAGGAGAAGTTTGCCATTCCAAGGCAGCCAAACCTCACCCCCTCGGTTATCAGTGAGGTTGTTGTTCCCCTGCCTTTTGGTACTGCTGAAGCCTTTGAGGGTATAGAAGAGTTCAGCCATATCTGGTTACTGTTTCGCTTCCACCACAACTTGCAACAAGGTTGGAAGCCTCAGGTGCGCCCTCCTCGACTGGGTGGTAACCAGAAAAAAGGCGTATTTGCCACCCGCAGTAGCTTTCGCCCCAATGGCTTTGGTATATCTGTGGTGCCATTAGTGAATGTGGCAACGACCGCTCAAGAGGTCAGGCTGCAGGTTTCTGGCCTGGATCTGGCGGATGGCACCCCCATCTACGACATCAAACCCTATATCGCCTATGTTGATGCTATACCGAACGCCCATAGCGGTTTCGCACCTGACGCTCCTCAACTAATGGCAGTGCACTTTACGACTGAAGCATTGTGTAAATTAAAAGCGCTGAGCAGTGACCATAAGACAATTGAAGTTCAAGTAAAAGAAGTATTGGCACAGGATCCTCGTCCCGCCTACCGCAAACAAGCCAAACAAGACGCTCATCAGTATGGCACCAGCTTTGATGATTTTAATTTTCGCTGGCAGGTCATCGATAACAAAATCGAGGTTTTTGAAGTGAATAAGGCATAAATTCGACATTTTTTTGCTAGGAACATAACGCCGCTCTGGTACACTAGCAGCAGTTTTATTTTTTGAATTTATGATGCTTTTGTTTGCACTTTAAAGACACCAGACAAAAGCGATGGTACAGGACAATTTCATAAATGCGCACCAGCCAATATTTGCTTTCCACTTTAAAAGAAACCCCTGCCGACGCTGAAGTCATTAGCCATCAGCTAATGCTGCGAGCCGGTCTGGTTCGAAAACTTGCTTCAGGTCTCTATACCTGGCTACCTACCGGATTGAGAGTGCTCAATAATGTGGCCCAAATTGTGCGCGAAGAAATGAATCGCGCCGGTGCCGTGGAAGTATTGATGCCAGTAGTACAGCCTGCGGATCTTTGGCAAGAATCGGGGCGCTGGGAAGATTATGGGCCTGAGTTACTGCGCATTAAAGACCGCCACGAGCGTGATTTCGTTTTAGGCCCAACGCATGAAGAAGTCATTACAGACCTGGTGAAAACCGAAGTATCCAGTTACAAGCAATTGCCACTGAATCTATATCAGATCCAAACCAAGTTCCGCGATGAAGTTCGCCCTCGTTTTGGTATTATGCGCGGACGAGAATTCACCATGAAAGACGCCTACTCTTTCCACTTATCGCAAGACTGTTTATCTGCAACCTATCAAAAGATGTATGACGCTTATTGCCGTATCTTCGAGCGTATGGGATTAGATTATCGTCCGGTAATTGCAGATACCGGCTCCATTGGCGGCAGTGTTTCCCACGAATTTCACGTGCTTGCTGACTCAGGTGAAGATGCCATTGCCTTCAGTACAGGCTCTGACTTTGCCGCAAACGTAGAGATGGCCGAAGCGGTCGCCGTTGAACCAAAATCACCACTATCTGGTGAAGCGAATAAAGTCGCCACACCTGATACAAAAACCATTGAGCAGGTGAGCCAGTTACTTGATGTGTCAGCACAAAACTGTGTTAAAACGTTAATCGTCAAAATCATTCAAGAGGATACTTCGCACTATGCTGCTCTGTGCTTACGTGGCGATCATCAACTGAATGATATTAAAGCACAAAAGGCGCTCCCTTGGTCGGGAGAAATGCAGTTTGCTAGTGAAGCAGAAGTGCTGGAGATATGTGGAGCGGAAACAGGCTCTGTTGGTCCTGTAGGATTATCCATCCCGGTTTACGTTGATCGCAGCGCTGCAAACCTGTCTAAATTTGTTTGTGGTGCCAATGAAAATGGTTTCCATACCTACGCGGCATCCTGGTCAGATGTATCAGAGTGTACTATCGTGGATATCAGGAATGTTATCGCTGGTGATGCTTCTCCGGATGGCAATGGAACCATTGAAATTAAACGCGGGATTGAAGTAGGACACATCTTCCAGCTGGGTAAAAAATACAGCGAGGCCATGCACTGTGGTGTGTTAACCGAGTCAGGCAAACACGAAACCTTAACAATGGGTTGTTACGGTATCGGTGTATCGCGAATTGTGGCGGCAGCAATCGAACAAAACCACGATAAATATGGAATTATTTGGCCAGAAGCTATCGCTCCGTTTAAATTGGCTATAATTCCTATGAACATGCACAAATCCCATCGCATCCAGGAAGCTGCGGAAAGCCTGTATGAAAAGCTTTCGCCATTGGGAGACAGTATCTTGTTCGATGATCGTAAAGAGCGCCCGGGCGTGATGTTTGCCGATATGGAGTTATTGGGTGTTCCTCACTCGATTGTTATCGGGGAACGCAACCTGGATGCTGGAAAATGCGAATATAAGAATCGTCGTACTGGCGAAAAACAACTGGTAGACCTGGAAGGCCTAGATACCTTCATCATGGACTTATTGAAAGACTAAAATAAGTCGAACTCACCATTTGTTTGAGCTGTACAAGGTGAGTAAGAGTGTGGCGTGCTTTGCTGTGAAATATTACAGAAAAGCTCAGCGGACTCTGGTAAAAAATGACGAAAAAGGACGCTTAGAATGCCATTTCGCCAAAAGACAGCTCAATACCTGTCTATCATGATTTTAGCCACTGCGGGAATGCCCGCTTTGGCACAATCCTCAAATTCGAATGCCACGGCTACAAAAGCCTCAGCATCGGAAAGCCTGCCAGAAGATCTTAAAAATTTACAAACGCTGATTAAACAAAAGCGGTTTTCGGAAGCTTTTGCCCTTTCCAATAAGCTCATTGAAGCATGGGGTGGCGATCCAGGTTTCGACTTACTGGCCGGTCAGGCAGCCTATGGAGCGGATTATTTTCAGGAGGCGGTATTTGCTTTTGAGCGCGTTTTATTAGTCAAACCTGATGTTTTATTAGCTCGTCTTTATCTGGCATTCAGTTATTTTCAGGTGAAAAACTTAGGCGCCGCACAAACCGAACTGACCCGTCTGCTGAAAGAAGACTTGAAACCTGCAGATGCCCAAAGAGTCCGCAACTACCTGCAACAAATTACAGAGCTAAAGAGCAATGCAGTGCAAAGTCACGCTTTCAATGTAAAACTATCCCAGACTTACGACTCCAATGCCAATAGTGGTACTACCTTGGATAACCTCGCCAATATTCCTGTTGAAAGTCCATTTTATCCCATCATTGGTAGCCTCGATGAATCCAGTCTGGAGCAAACGGACCACAGTACTGATGTGGGCATTAACTACATTTACAGTAGAAAACTGAACCAGAAAAGTTCCATTAGCTTTAATGCCACTTATGTAAATACGCAATACAACCGTCAAAGCCAGCTGGATAGAGAGATTCTGAGCATGACGGGTGCTTTCACTGACCATTACTGGGGTGCCACAGTCAATTTCTCTGGTTACGTGCAACCCATGATCTTAGATAGTGAATTTTATCGCGCTGCTTATGGTGTGTCGCTTGACGCCAGTTGGCCTGTAGCGGACAACTGGCAGTGGTTGTGGGGTATAAGCTATGCCAGTGTTAATGTCAATGCCAATGATGACCAGGACATCCACCAGTACTCCGGACGCACAAGATTGACCTACTTTGGCAACACCATTCACATGTTTGAATTGGGCTACGGAGACGATGAAGGTAAGCAAGACAACCTCGTAAGTACTAGTAATGGCAAAAACTTCTGGCTGTTAAGCTACACCTTGGTACGCCCGATAGGTAGTGAATGGTTGATTATTGCCAATAGCCGTTATCAAGACATCGAGCACGATGGGATTAACCCAGCAATAGGTGCCCTAAGAAAAGAAGAAAGCTTTAATCTTTCGTTGAGTCTTGATTATCTGCTGAATGTCGACTGGAAGATTTCCGGGGGCGTCACCTATACCGATAAACGCAGTAGTGTTGATATATATGCTTACGACAGAACAACGGCGACGTTTTCAGTGACGAGAAGTTTTTAGTTAGAAATCCTGAATTATGGAGTGTGAGTTTCTAATTCTGTGAACTGATTCATTTTTAGACATCTTGTTATTTGAGTTAATTCCAGATTATCCGAAACTATACTTATAGTAATGTCGGAAACCGATGAGTACATTTTGCACAAAATCAGTTTTCTGACTCGAACCAGATGAGAAGAGTTTATGCGATTGAAACTGTCTTTGGTTGCCTTATCACTTTGTTGTGTATGTAATCCAGTTTTTGCCCTCAATCCTGCGGGTAAGACCATGATCGCAAAAGGCAAGGTAAATGCCTTTGAAGAAGAGACGAATATCAGAAAGCTGAAACGTCGTGCGCCCATTTACGATGTCGACACGGTAACAACAGCAGCCAAAAGCAAAGCCCAGTTTCGCATGACTGATGGTACTTTGTTAGCGTTAAAAGAAAACACCACTCTGCTTATTTCCGAATATCAATACAACGAAGCAAATAGTCAAAACTCAGCAGTCCTTGAGTTAGTGGAAGGTGGCTTGCGCTCGGTTACTGGTGCCATAAAGTCTAACGACGGCACATACGAACTCAAAACACCGGTGGGCTCGATTGGTATTCGAGGTACACACTACGAAATTGAGATAGTGGACGGTGAAATGTTTATCGCTGTTTGGGATGGTGCCATTGACGTTAATGTTGATGTTGGTGGAACAGATCAACAAGTTTCATTTGGTGAAGGTGAGGATTTCTCTTTTGGCATAATTAACGAAGAGGGTGAAGTCACTGAATTATTGGAACCACCGGAAAACTTTAATCAAGGCCACTCCGATGATGGCAGTGAAGAAGAGGAAGAAGAATCCGATGAGTCAGATGAGTCCGACGAATCCGATGAATCCGATGAATCCGATGAATCCGATGAATCCGATGAATCCGATGAATCCGATGAATCCGATGAATCCGATGAATCCGATGAATCCGATGAATCCGATGAGTCCGATGAGTCCGATGAATCCGATGAATCCGATGAATCCGATGAATCCGATGAATCCGATGAGTCCGATGAATCCGATGAGTCTAGTGAATCCAATGAATCCACTGAATCCACTGAATCCGATGAGTCTGGCGGTACTGATGAATCCGACAATTCGGATGGTTCTGATAGCTCAGATGGTTCTAATGGCTCGGATGGTTCCGACAACTCAAACGAAAACGGCGAAACACAAACCGGGACCGGTAGTAATAATGCAGAGGGTGATGGAGCCCAGAATGATGGGACAAACAGCACCAGTGGTGATAACTCAAGTCCCACTCAAGGAACTGAGACTTCTACAAACAACGACAGTGGTACGGATGGTACGCCCGCTGATACAGAAACAACTGGGCCTGGTACAGATTCCAGCCTTGATACAGCCACAACTGGAACACCAACCTTAGAAACCAATACGGAAACCACAGATACCGGGCTAGATACTGAAAACACGCCCTTCAATGATGAAGATGAGCAAATCCGGGAAGATGAAATTATCCAAACTATAGATAATAACACCCGGGTGGCACCAGAAATTATTGCGGCCAGAACGGGCTCTGCAAACTACTCCCAACTTATCAGCAGTTCGATGTCGGGCAACCAAAACCCGCGAAACTTAAGCATCAATATTGCCGTTAACTTCGATGCCCCACAAAACACTTCAGCAGAGCTCTCCTTGACTGACGACGGTGGCAATTGGCATGCCACCTTTGAGGGACTAATTTTCGGCGCAGACCTGTTGTTTGATAAGACGGAGGTAACGTACGGCAATTCAAACATCCCAAATGGCAATGCAAGAGGCGAAGGCAGTTTATTTGACACTTTTTTTGCCAATGAAGGCGATGTCATCAATGGTGGATTTCAGTTATCTCAAGGAAATAATAACGTAAATGGCTCTTTTATCGTCGGCGAAAACCCGTAAAGGAATGTTAAGTATGATTAGCAAGTATCACAGCTCTACATTCAGTGTCATATGCAAGGCTACAATTTTCATTGGGTTATTGGTTTCAGGCATCGCTTTGGCTGCGCCCGATGGCGAATTCCGCGTGCCCACTAATAATCAAACTTTTGATGGCAATCTTATGTTCGGTGGAACGGTGACTGACCCCGACGGTAGCGGCGCCTTGATTGTCCGTATAAATGGAGATGATACGAAAGAAATTTCCTTGTGTAGTGATTGCTTCAGCAATAGCAACACTCGAAACTTTGTTAAAGCCGGCATTAATCCACGCGATATGCAGCTATCTAGCGGCAGTCATTTTGTGCAACTTATCGAAATTGATAATGGCAGCGAAACGGAAATCGACCGTGTCAATTTCAGATGGGAGCCGCCTCAGGTGACGGGTATTTCTGTTAACCGCACCATTGGCAATATAACAATCAGTTGGAACAGTGTAGCAGGTTACAACAGATACAATTTATATATCTCTTCAGAAGCCAATATTACTCCCGACAATATTGATTCACTGCCAGACGGGACAACATTCCTGGGCATTAATGGTACCAGCCAATCAATTTCAAACTACGCTGACGATCTGGGGCTGTTCGCCTTAGTCACGGCCAGTAATGCCAGCGGTGAGGGCGCCTACAGTGAAATTTTCAGAATCGAAGCACTGGACAATCAAGACCCTGAGGTCATATCAGAATCTTTCACTCTAGATGAAGATGGTGAAATTACAGATAACCTATTGGCTAACGACTCCGACCCTGAAGAACAACCGCTTTCTGCCGAGCTGAATGCCGAGCCAAGCAACGGTAACGTTACCCTGGACTCAAACGGTGACTTTACTTACAAACCCTTTTTAAACTTTAACGGCGAAGATGCTTTTAGCTACCTGGTGAGTGACCCGCAAGGCGGTTCACAACTGGGTAGCGTTGCCATTACAGTGAGGCCTGTGAACGATGCCCCCGTGGCGGAGTCCGATGCTTATCAACTTGCAGAAGATACCGTTTTGAACGTCACCACTGCCGATGGAGTGCTCACCAACGACAGCGATGTAGATTCAGATGGTTTAATCGCCTCACTTATTAATTCTACTCAAAACGGGATTGTTAACCTCAATAGCGATGGTAGCTTTACCTATCACCCCACAGAACACTTCTTTGGTTCAGATAGTTTTACCTATTCTGCCAGTGATCCAGCAGGTGCCTCCTCAACGAGCTCCGTAACACTTGTTGTATCGCCTGTAAACGACCCCCCTGTTGCAACAGACGATAGCTATCAAATGAATGAAGATCAGACACTGATTATCGACTTGGCGACCCAAGGATTATTAGCCAATGATAGTGATGCAGAGCTTACCGGAGATGAACGTTTTAGTGAACTTACGGTCACCTTGCTCTCCTCGCCTGACAACGGTGAGCTTGATTTGCAAAGTAACGGTACCTTTCAATATACCCCTGCGACAGACTTTTTTGGCACGGTAACTTTTATCTATCAGGTAACCGATCCTCAGGGTGCTTCGGCGAGCGCTACGGTGTCCATTGAAGTGGTCGACCAGCCGGAATCAGCAATTGCACAAGATGACGCATATGTTCTTGATGAGGATACGAGTTTAACAGTTCAAGCTTCTGACGGAGTGCTCGCTAACGATAGTAATGTTGACGCCAATGATGTTTCTCTGACGGTACTCACGTCCACAGCGTCAGGGCAGTTAAATGTGAATAATGATGGCAGCTTTAGCTATCAACCTGCTGAAAACTTCAATGGCATTGATAGTTTTAGTTATCGTGTCAGTAACTCGATAGGTAGCGACGAAGCTTTGGTAACCCTCACCATTAATGCCATCAACGATGCGCCGATAGTCATAGACGATATCGCCACCACGATAGAAAATACTGCAGTAACCATTTCGCCACTAGACAATGACAATGATCCTGATGGTGACGCACTCTCTGTTTCTATCTCTTCAGTATCGGATGGCACTGCTGTTGTACAAGAAAACAATATTGTTTTTACTCCAGCAACTAATTTTGTTGGTGATGCAACTATCAATTATCTGGCAACTGATAATCAAGGAGGAGAAACCAACGGCGTAATAACTATCAGCGTCATCGCGCAAAACGAACCTCCTATAGCTGCAGATGATAATGTGCAAACAGACGAAGATGCGCCTGTTACCATCGCACCACTGGCCAATGATACAGATCCGGATGGCGATCCCCTTACTTTGAGTATCCTGGCTGTTAGCTCAGGCAGTGCCGACCTCAACGCAAATAACACCATTATTTATACGCCAGTTGAAGATTTTAATGGTACAGCAACAATTTCCTATCAAATTGCTGATGAGAAGGGCGAAATCGATCAAGCAGTTATCACTGTTACCGTAAACCCGGTGAACGACGACCCAATTGCATTGGACGATGAAGTGTCAGTTGCAGAGTCAGAAACGGTAATATTGATGCCATTGAGCAACGACTCAGATGTCGATGGCGATGCTTTGTCAATTACCTCAGTTACAGCATCGACTGGCACAGCATTATTTACCAGCAATGAAATTACCTATACGGCACCAGATACCCCCGGCATTGATAGCATTAGCTATACGATATCAGATGGCAATGGCGCTACTGCTACCGCCACTATTGGCGTTACTATCACAAATGTGCAAGATGCGCCGGTCGCAGTAGATGATGCAGTGACTACCGATGAAGATACTTCGCTGCTGATCTCACCTCTGGACAATGACTCAGACGAGGATGGTGATACGTTAAGCGTGACTATTGAATCAGTAAGTAACGGTACTGCCGATCTTGAATCCAGCACAAGTATTCGCTACACCCCTACCGCTGATTTTTTTGGCACTGCAGCCATTGTCTATACCGCGACTGATGAAGCTGGCAACACTGACAGTGCGAACGTTATCATTACCGTTAACCCGGTGAACGACGACCCAATTGCTTTGGACGATGAAGTGTCAGTTGCAGAGTCAGAAACAGTAATATTGATGCCATTAAACAACGATTCAGATGTCGATGGCGATGAATTGTCAATTACCTCAGTTACAGCATCAACTGGCACAGTGTCATTTACCAGTAATGAAGTTACCTATACGGCACCAGATACTCCCGGCATTGATAGCATTAGCTATACGATATCAGATGGCAATGGCGCTACTGCTACCGCCACTATTGGCGTTACTATCACAAATGTGCAAGATGCGCCGGTCGCAGTAGATGATGCAGTGACTACCGATGAAGATACTTCGCTGCTGATCTCACCTCTGGAAAATGACTCAGACGAGGATGGTGATACATTGAGCGTGACTATTGAATCAGTAAGTAACGGTACTGCTGATCTTGAATCCAGCACAAGTATTCGCTACACCCCTACCGCTGATTTTTTTGGCACTGCAGCCATTGTCTATACCGCGACTGATGAAGCTGGCAACACTGACAGTGCGAACATATTCATTACCGTTAACCCGGTGAACGACGACCCAATTGCTTTGGACGATGAAGTGTCAGTTGCAGAGTCAGAAACAGTAATATTGATGCCATTAAACAACGATTCAGATGTCGATGGCGATGAATTGTCAATTACCTCAGTTACAGCATCAACTGGCACAGTGTCATTTACCAGTAATGAAGTTACCTATACGGCACCAGATACTCCCGGCATTGATAGCATTAGCTATACGATATCAGATGGCAATGGCGCTACTGCTACCGCCACTATTGGCGTTACTATCACAAATGTGCAAGATGCGCCGGTCGCAGTAGATGATGCAGTGACTACCGATGAAGATACTTCGCTGCTGATCTCACCTCTGGACAATGACTCAGACGAGGATGGTGATACGTTAAGCGTGACTATTGAATCAGTAAGTAACGGTACTGCCGATCTTGAATCCAGCACAAGTATTCGCTACACCCCTACCGCTGATTTTTTTGGCACTGCAGCCATTGTCTATACCGCGACTGATGAAGCTGGCAACACTGACAGTGCGAACATTATCATTACCGTTAACCCTGTTAACGATGCACCAGATGCTGTCGATGACAATACATCAACCGACGAAGATGTGGCAGTGACTTTGTCGCCATTAAACAACGACTCTGATGTGGATAATGATAGCCTCTCCTACACTATTAGCAGCACTACCAATGGTACTGCCGTTATCAACTCGGATGACTCTCTTACATATACTCCAGCAACAGATTTTAACGGTTTAGCTACCATTAATTATACGCTAAGTGATGAGAATGGAGCCACCGACTCTGCGAGCATATTTATTACTGTAAACAGTGTTAATGATGCTCCGATTGCTACCGATGATACTATTTCCACAAATGAAGATAATTCTGTCGTCATATCGCCATTGGAAAACGACTCAGATGCAGATGGTGATACGTTATCACTGAGTATAAATGCTGTTTCCAACGGCAGCGCAGAGCTTATTTCTGATACAAGTATTCGTTTCACACCATCAGCGAACTTTTTTGGCACAGCCAATGTTAGTTACATCGTAAGTGACGGATCAGGTGACACGGACAACGCCAATATCACAATCACTGTTAATTCAGTCAATGATGCTCCTGATGCTAATAATGATAGTGTGTCAACCAATGAGGATACCGCGGTAGTGATATCGCCATTGGACAATGATACTGACGTAGAAAACGACAGTTTAACATTAACTATTAATAGTACTTCCAATGGTTCATCAGAGTTTAACTCCGATACTTCTATTACTTTTATTCCAGAAACGGACTTCAATGGTACAGCGGCTATTAGTTATTCAATCTCTGATGGTAACGGAGGGACTGATACAGCTGATATATCAATTACAGTTATCAGCGTAAATGATGCTCCAGTAGCTGTTGCGGATGCTGCAACTGTAGATCAAGGATCAAGCATTGTTATTTCTCCCTTGGACAATGATAGTGATATAGATGGTGACGATTTAACCATAAGTTCAGCCAACGCCAGTAATGGTAACGTGGAAATTTCTTCTGACGCCAAAACGATTACTTATACAGCTAGTAGTAGTTTTTCTGGCACTGATACAATTACTTACGTGGTTAACGATGGCACAGATTCTGATTCAGGTAGCATTTCAGTAACGGTGAATGACGTCAACGAAACGCCAGTAGCCAGTAATGATGAATACGATGTCAATGCAGGTGAATCCGCTGATCTTGATGTTCTATCCAATGATACCGATGGTGATGGCGATACGTTAACTATTACTGAGGCCAGTGCAACGCTAGGTACGGTAACCATCAGTACTGATGCATCCAGTCTCAGTTACACTGCACCATCCGATACCACAACAACAGACACAGTTTCATACACTATAAGCGATCCATCGAGCGCTACAGCATCTGCCACTGCCACTATTAATATAACGGAGCAAACCTTCTCAGGTGAATTCGACTCTGATGGTGACGGCAATTCCGATATATCAGCCAGTACTGATGGTACAGATTACACAGTGACCTTCGGTGACAATGTTGATGCTGTTTACTATGAAGAAGATGGAAGTTACGTGTCAGTTTCAGCCAATGATGATGGCTCTTATGAACTGACTATTGAAGGCTCCAATACCAGCGGCAAACAAGCCACTAAATTGGGCGGCATTAAGATGCAGGCGAACAGAGATTTCGTGCTTCCTTCTAGCACCAACACTGTTTTCTATACCATAGATGGTGTTGAGTATTCATTCACGGTTAGCAATCTTGATCAGCCCAATGCCAATGTAGCGTTTGGACCACCAACCCAACTAAACAACAGTTTTGAAGGTGTTAGCAGTCATGACTTTTACGTCCGTCAAGTGACCTTTTCTGGCCCATTGAGATTTGGTGTCGAAAACGGGGAACATTATATTCTTGCGGCTGGCGGTTCTGGCACAGTGAGGGGTGCAGATTTTGATGGCAATGTTACCTGGCAGGATAATAGCGGCATTTTAATCGTCAACATCGATGCGGCAGAAGAGTTTGAGCAACAATACAATGTCTTCGATCTGGACGATGATAATTCTGATGGGATTGCGCTGAACATCATTACCAAAGCCGAAGCCGATGCTTACGTCACAGCCTACAAAACCGAGTTTGTTACGGTGAATATTACTGATGCTCGTCAGGAATTCCGATTCTTGAAAGATAATCGTATTTACATTGATGCCGAAATTGATGTGTTCTATCAATATCGCATAGACAGCAGTCTGTACCCTGAAATAACTAGCGCTAATGACGGTGTTGTAGAAACCATTCCATCTGAAACTCAAATTCGCCAGTTGTGGAATATCGACTCGCTTAAATTGCAAAAACTAACCTTCTCTGACATTTCAGCCGGGATCGCCACTGAAATACCGCGCCTTGCAAACAATACTTTTGAAACCTTTGCTGCTGATTTCTGCCTATTTACGGAAACCACTACGGGCTCTGGCACTGGCTCGGGTTTTTGCCAGTTCAGTTCGCAATCCTTCACCTGGAATATAAGCAACGATGTCCTTAATATGGATTTTGGCAATGAGGTTACTGCAGCCTACCGCTGGCTGGACGATCTTATTGTTGAAAATACCTTTTCCATCGAACTGACCGTTGGCTCTGGTGCTAATAGTGAGCATTACAGTAAGCACGTTTATTGGCTCACATTAACCAACATTTCAGATGCCGACATTTCCAACCTATTATCCGGTCGGTATTTTGACAGCGCAACAAGCAAGTCCAACCCCGATGCGCGTAACAGTGATAATTCAGTTAAAACCTCAAATACTGAGGGCTTTTATTTTGATGGCAGCGGTCTTGGTAAATATCTTACCAGCCGTACCGAATTTGACGGAACCTCTGTCATCGATACCGACCGACGCTGGGAAGTTAATTCCGGCCAAATCAGTATATTCAGTCAGTCCACTTTGAGCTCGGGCAATGGCTTTAGCTATGAGTACGATCAATGTATCGATAATGGTGACGCCAGTTGCTTTATTTGGCAGATACAACTCTGGGTTCCCATTGCGGTAAGCGGCAATAGAATCTGGGTTTGGGAATGGTTATTAGTTAATGACACAGGTCCTTTCTTCGATACCACTGTGAATTATGAAGAGCAAATCAAACCTCGTATTCAATATTACGAACTCAACAACTCAGTGCCCGGCGCTCCCAATTCTATTAGTTTTAATCAGGAACCAATATGGCAGAGTATTGATTTTAATACCGATATTAATGTCTCAGTTAGCAACCTCAATGTGCTCAATTACTTTGCTGATCCGGAATCGGATCCCATTGCGATATTAGATGCTGCCGTTGAACAAGGTACGCTGTCCATCAATGACGACAATAGTGTAAATTATATCCCGCCAACTGACTTTATTGGCGACATTAAATATTACCTGGAAGTATCGGATAGCATTAACTCTGTTTACGCGTCGGGAACGATTACGGTGCTAAGTGAAAACTTTGCACCTGTTGCTGTTGATGATAGTTACGCTGCTTTGAGTGGAATAGCTATCGCGTTGACGCCTTTGGACAATGATACAGATGCCAATAGCGACCCACTCACCATCACGAGTGCCACCTCCGATACCGGGGTAGTCACTGTCGATACCAGCAATACCCAGTTGATTTTCACAGCACCGGCGACCTTCTCGGGTAACGCCACCCTTACCTACTTTATTTCTGATGGTAGAAGTGGTTCAGATTCTGCATCCATCACGGTTAACGTTAGTCAGCCTTCGTTCAACGGCGGTTACGACTTTAATAACTCTACCATCGATGATTTTTCCATCACCTCATCAGCGGGTGAATTCAGAGTTGTGTTTGGCGACGAGGTGAGCGCCGTTTTCTATGAAATCAACGGTCAGACCCACATTGTTTCTCGTAATGCCGATGGATATTTCGAATTTGTATACAATGCAGGTGATACCAATATTGCCCAATTACAATATGTTATTAATGGTTTCATTTACCAGTTTGCACCCGATGATTTAAGTTTGAGTACACCTAATCTGGTTTATTCTGGAGAGACAGAGATCATCAATGACTTTATTAGTAAAAATCAGTTCTTGCTAATTTCAAGACAACCCACCAACAACTCAGCGCTGGCCACCGCATTCAAAAACGGGGAGCTATACGACTTAGCAAGTAATGGAACCGGCTTATACAGCAGCCCAACGCACACAGACTCAGTAAGTTGGGTTACAGACACTGATGGCACTGTCACCGTAAGCTTTAATAATCCTGTAAGTGAGGTCATCTATTACTTCGTTTATGATCTCGATGATGAATTTAATAACGATGGCGCCCTGGGGGTCATTACCAAAGCGGAGGCTGACGCCTACGTCAGCACTTACAATGATTTCTTTGTCCCCGTCAACATCACCACTATCGCTCATAAGATAGATACCTATGCATTACAGGGGTATTTCTACGAAGCCAACATCGGTTTTGTACAATCTTTCCAGATAGACAGTATTAGTTACCCAGAAATAACCTCTGCACAAAATGGGGTGGTAGTTGAATCTGGTGGCGAGAACAAAGAATTGCTGAATGTTGAAACGCTCGACTTTCTGACCATGCAAACCTCTGACATTCTGGGCACAATCTACGTGCCAGTTGCAATTGAAGATGGCTCTGGAAACTTTCAACAATTTGCCAGTGATATCTGCACCTTATCTGAGTCATCAACGGGCAGCAATGTCGGCACGGCTGCTTGCTCAATTACCGGGAACACTGCAAGCTGGTCTATCGAAAGTGACGGCTCACTCTCTGTTGATTTTGGTAACTCACTTTCCGCGGTATATCGATGGTTAGATCACGGTGATATCGAAAATACCTTATTTATCAAGGCGCAAGATATCAATGGCGATATTTACTCCAATCTGGACTATTGGTTGCAATCCGATATGCCTTCAGCCAGTGATGTCAGCAGTCTAATCAATGGCAATTATCTTGAGATTAGCGACAATATCACCAATCGATACAACTACGACAAAGACGGCTTGTTGAATGATTCGATTGGCAACGGCTTTTATTTTGCGGCTTCCGGCCTGGCAAAATCACTCAATACATTTCTGGATTCCAACAATGATATTACCGTTCAGGATAATGATAGGCGTTGGCAAATTGATACGAGTGGCCTTGTCAGCATTAATGCCCTGAGCAACCTCAGCTCCGGTGATACATTCCATTATCAGTTTTCACAGTGCACTGATAGTGCCGATGCCAGTTGTTATGTCTGGCTATCAAGAACTTGGATACCGCTGGCGATACAAAACAATCGCCTATGGGTTATGGAGTATGAGGAAACCGACCCAGACAATGGCTATTTCGATTCACGTGACGGTCTGGAAGTTACAGAGTATCCGAAGATTCGTTTTTACGAACTTCGAAGTGCTATCCCAGGAGTTCCCAATTCCATTAGTTTTAATCAGGCGCCTGTTTTTAACAGCAATGGACTCAGCACTGTTGTCGATACAGTAGCAACCTTTAATTTACTCAATGACCTCGCTGATCCCGAAGGTGATAGCATGACAATCATTGATGCCAGAGTGAATTCAGGAACGATTATTGTTAACACCGATAACTCAGTAACCTTCACACCTGAAAGCGCATTCATCGGTAGCGTATTTATGGATTTTACGGTTGACGATGGAATCAATCGAGAGTCTTACGGTGCACTGATCAGTGTTTTTCCTGCGAATACGGCACCAATAGCTAGCGACGACACGGTAAACGCGATTGGCAGCCACAGCTACAGCTTCAGCGTACTGGACAATGATATTGACGCTGACAATGATTTGTTAAACATAACCAATTTATCTACAACGGCTACCGGGTTCAGCATTAGCAGTGATGCAGCTCATATTGAATACAACGCACCAGCCTCCCTTACAGCAACAGAAATAGTGACTTACACTATTAGTGATGGCAATGGTGGGTCAGACACAGCCACGTTAACCGTTAGCCTGGTGCCCAACTCAGATCCGATCGTCAATAATGACAATGCTGGTCCCATACTTTCAGGCAGTACCATAACATTAACGCCACTGGACAATGACACCGACCCCGACGGCGATTTTCTCACTATACTCACAGCAGCAAGTAGTGATGGCGTTGTATCGATAGCCATTGACGGTCAGTCACTAGACTTCTCGCCAACTATCAGCTCTGGCACAGCGTCATTGAACTACACTACAGGCGACGGCTTTGGGGGTTCTGCAACGGGTGTTATTAGTGTAGCAGTGACCTCTTCAAACAACGCCCCAACGGACATCCTGATTGACGGCACCTCCAGTGTGGTAATAGCCCGCAATAACACCGGCATCAATGCGTTAGTTGGCTCCTTGACTACCACCGATGCCGACACGGGCGACAGCCACAACTATTCATTAGTGAATATCGGCACCTCCGCCTCGGGAACCTGCTCTGCCAGCTCCGGCAACGGCAGTTTTGCAATTGATGGCAGTCAGTTGCGCAGCAGTACCACACTTGCACCAGCTGTTTATGACGTCTGCGTGCAGACCAATGATGGCAGTACCACCTTCCAGAAAACCCTGAGTATCAGCGTAACGAATAATGCCCCGACGGACATCCTGATTGACGGCACCTCCAGCGTGGTAATAGCCCGCAATAACACCGGCATCAATGCGTTAGTTGGCTCCTTGACTACCACCGATGCCGACACGGGCGACAGCCACAACTATTCATTAGTGAATATCGGCACCTCCGCCTCGGGAACCTGCTCTGCCAGCTCCGGCAACGGCAGTTTTGCAATTGATGGCAGTCAGTTGCGCAGCAGTACCACGCTTGCACCAGCTGTTTATGACGTCTGCGTGCAGACCAATGATGGCAGTACTACCTTCCAGAAAACCCTGAGTATCAGCGTAACGAATAATGCCCCGACGGACATCCTGATTGACGGCACCTCCAGCGTGGTAATAGCCCGCAATAACACCGGCATCAATGCGTTAGTTGGCTCTTTGACTACCACCGATGCCGACACGGGCGACAGCCACAACTATTCATTAGTGAATATCGGCACCTCCGCCTCGGGAACCTGCTCTGCCAGCTCAGGCAACGGCAGTTTTGCAATTGATGGCAGTCAGTTGCGCAGCAGTACCACGCTTGCACCAGCTGTTTATGACGTCTGCGTGCAAACCAATGATGGCAGTACCACCTTCCAGAAAACCCTGAGTATCAGCGTAACGAATAATGCCCCGACGGACATCCTGATTGACGGCACCTCCAGCGTGGTAATAGCCCGCAATAACACCGGCATCAATGCGCTAGTTGGCTCTTTGACTACCACCGATGCCGACACGGGCGACAGCCACAACTATTCATTAGTGAATATCGGCACCTCCGCCTCGGGAACCTGCTCTGCCAGCTCCGGCAACGGCAACTTTGCAATTGATGGCAGTCAATTGCGCAGCAGTACCACACTTGCCCCAGCTGTTTATGACGTCTGCGTGCAGACCAATGATGGCAGTACTACCTTCCAGAAAACCCTGAGTATCAGCGTAACGAACAATGCCCCGACGGACATCCTGATTGACGGTAATGCTGGCGTTACACTTGCTGACAGTACAACCGGTATCAATGCATTGATGGGTACATTAAGCACCACCGATGCCGACACGGGCGACAGTCATAGCTATACCTTGGTGAATATCGGCACCTCGGACTCAGGTACCTGCACTGCTAGTTCGGGCAATGGCAGCTTTAATATTGACGGCAACAACCTGCGTAGCAACAGCGCTTTGTCCGCGACCACCTATAATGTATGTGTGCAAACGAATGATACCAGCACTACCTTCCAGAAAACCCTTAGTATCACTGTGACCTCCAGTAATAACGCTCCTACTGATATCTTGCTGAGTAACTCCGTAATAGACGATATTGCCACAGGCACAGATGTGGTGGTGGGTAGCTTGTCGACGACTGATGTAGATACTGGCGATGCTCACACATACAGTCTGGTGACTGCAGGCACATCTGCCAACGGCACATGTAGTGCCGATACAGGTAATAGCAGCTTTAATATCAATGGCAGCGACCTTCGCACCAACACCGCATTAAGTGCGGCCACCTATAATGTCTGTCTCCAAAGCAGTGATGGCAGCACCACTTACGAGGAAACTCTGAGTATCACAGTTAACATTGGCAATAGTGCACCAACCGACATTCTGATTGATGGTGGCAGTAGTGATACCATTGCCGATGGAGACACAGGGACCAATGCAATCATCGGTGCGTTCTCCACCACAGATGTGGATGGTGGTGACACCCACAGTTACAGCCTGGTGAGTACAGGTGCTTCAACTAATGGAACTTGCAGTAGCGACACCGACAACAGTAGCTTTAATATCGATGGCACTAATTTACGCTCCAATGCCGCATTATCCGCGGCAAGCTACAACGTCTGTTTAGAGAGCAATGATGGTACTACGAGTTTCCAGACAACATTGAATGTCACTGTCACCAGCAATACCCCGGTGGCAACAGCTGACAGTTACATTTTGCTTTCAGCCAGTGGCATGACCGCCAGTATTGATAGCACTGTCGGCGTTCTTGCCAATGATAGTGATCCAAATTCTGATACTTTAACGGTTTCAATTGTCACTAATCCAGCCAATGACAGCGCATTTACGCTAAATTCAGATGGTTCCTTTAGTTATCAACACAATGGCAGCACGGTGCTAACCGACTCCTTTGTTTATCAGGTATCAGATGGTACCTACTCAAGTCAAGCCACCGCTTCGTTAACAATCAAACGAGCCAACTTTGTGCCGGGTATCTGCACAACGCCAGAGGCTTATACACAAGCCGGTGAAAACTTCAGTCAAACGATTCAAGTTTTGGATCTGGATGGCGACTCTCAAACTTTCACTGTCTCAGGTGAGCCCACCTGGATGTCTCTTGCGACGATTGATGGCAACACCGCAACTTTGAGCGGTACCCCTTCCACCAGCGATGTAGGTACTTCCAGCATTACCTTTAACTCTACTGATGGATACGCTACAGAATCTCTCACTTTTGATCTGACGGTGATCGATGAATTTGCCGTTAGTAACAATGCCGACATCGAATTTGGTGGTACAACCGAGGTGGTATACGACGCAGTTATCGACAACTACGGCAATATTGTAGTGGTAGGTACTTCAGACGGCGATTTTGCCGTAACAAGACTGCTTAGAGACGGTAGCATTGACTCCAGCTTCAACTCAGGACTGGTGTATACCTATGATTTCGGTGGCACAAATGATGTGGCCATCAGTGTAAAAGTGCGTCCTGATAATGGTTTAGTTATCGCCGGACACACTAATGTTACTAGCGCCTCTGACAATGATTATGCCTTGATGGTATTAAAAGAAGACGGAACATTAGATACCAGCTTTAGCAGCGATGGTGTACATACGATAGATCCTAGCTTTGGTTATGACGACTTCTTAGCAGAAGCTCTGTTGCACGAAAACGGTGATATAACGCTAATTGGTCAATCCTTTGTTGGGCCCTACTATAATCTATCTGCAGTACAACTAGACAGCAGTGGCGCAGTTGACGCAGGGTTTAACAGTGGCTCGACATTAAGTATTTCAGGTGTCAATGATCTCAACCCAGAGGCCGCCATTGAGGATGGTGAAGGCAATATTTATGTGATAGGACATGGTAGCAATGGCACAAACAGCGATATATTCATGACCCGCTTTAGTGTCGAAACAGGTGCCAGTAACGACTTCGCTAAAGCTGAAACCAATGCCCCCATAAAATATCTGAATGACGGCGGCAATGAATACGGATATGACCTGGCGTTTGATGCCAACGGTTCGGTACTAGTAGCAGGCACCAAAGACAATGACTTTGCCTTGTATAAATTTGCCATTACCTGGGACAATACCAATAGCGAATGGGATGTAGACGTGGATACCAGTTTCAACTCCTCCACGGGTAAAAACATCATTGACCTGAACAGTTCCTCCACAGATTTTGCTTATAGCATGGTTTCAGATAAGCGCGGCAATTACTACATTGCAGGCAAACAAGGCACTGATACCAGCATTATCCGCATTTCCGCAGACGGGACACTCGACACTGGATATGGTACTGGCGGTGTTAAAACCATCACGCTAAGTAGCGGTGTCAGCAATACTCCTACCATTATTCGCACAGATGCGCTGGGCCAGTTATTAATTTTTGATACCGAAGATGCAGGCAGTGATGCCCATGTCGCTATCACTTTTGATTACATCTTGGATCCCCCCACCTTTGGCGATTGTGATTACACCAGTGAATTCCAGGCTACCAGCAACAAAACCCAAGATGAGGTAGTTGATGCCTCAATTGCCAGTGACAACGACTACTTTGTGGCAGGCTGGAGTTTAGGCCAGGATGACAGCAATAAAGACTTTGTAGTGGTGAAAACCGACAGCAATGGCGATTTTGATGCTTTATGGGGTGAAAACGGTTACGCCCGCATCGATGCCGGGGCATCAACATCAATCACCCCTTATGATGCTATTGGGTTAGCAAATACCGAGGTAGTAATTGCGGGTGTTATAACTGGTACCGATGACTTATACCTTGCCAAACTCAATGGCAAAGGAGAGCTGGATTCCGGTTTTGACTCTGATGGCATCAGAGATCTGTCCGGGACAGTCGATTTAACCCCTGCACAAGGTTTGTATGTATCAAGCGCCAGTGCCTTTTTAATCGCAGGAAAAGACAGTACCAACTCCTATTCATGGGTTTACCGATTTAACACTGATGGCACAGATGATTTAAGCTTTGGTGCCGGTACCAATGTCTCCACGTCCGATACCGGAGTCAATTATACAGTGTATAGCGATGCTAACTTTAGTATCTATGATATGGTGACCTTAACTAATGGGGATATCTATTTAGTAGGTGGTTACTTTGATACTTACAACAAAGTAGCCTTAATCAAGATGGATAGCGCAGGTCTTATCGATACTTCCTTCGGTGCCAGCGGCCTTGCAACCTTTGATCAAGGCTCCGCTCATGTGGGCTTTAAAGCGGCAACAGACGGCACAGCCATTTACATTTTGGGTAAAGATACCAGTTCATCCGTGGTGTCAGTTTTGAAGGTGGACTCCTCAGGCAACCTTGATACAAGCTTTGACAGTGACGGTATTGCAGAGTTAGCTGACTATCAGATTTCCGCCTCTTCCACCTCCAGCATACAAATTGACAGTAGCGGTGCGATCTGGTTACAAGTAAGTAAATCTGGTACCAATGAGAGTATGGTGCGGCTCACCTCTACAGGCGGATTAGACATCAACTTTATCAATGCGGGTAATACCCAGTTCTCCCACGGTATTGATAGCTGGACGGCCATCGCTGGTTTCCAGTTAAATAGCAGCAACGAGGCGCTTCTATATGGCACAGTGTCCACTGACTTTGCCCTCGCTGGTATGTCTAATATCGGTGAAGTCAATAATACCAATCACAAGGTGTTATTTGATTTGGGTTATGGCGAGCATGCGACATCCATTGCATTAGACGAATATTCGGGTGTGTATTTAGCGGGATATGGACGCAATACCACTGACTATGATGACGATATGGCCATTGCAAAGTTTGACAATACCGGGGCAGGAAGCAATAGCTTCGGTAGTTATGGACAAACAACAAGTGCCATTGAACTGTTCACCCCCAATGGCGGGTCTACTCAGTTCAAGGATATTAGTCTTAGCGCCAATGGTCATATCTTTACTTCAGGAGAGAGTATCCTCAGTGGAGCTAATACCGACATTTACAACGCTAAAATTAGCGCAGATGCTGCCAGCATCGATACCACATCTTATGGTTCTGGTTTAACTGACATCAGTGGCAGTAGTTCAGATGATTTGGTAGGTGGACATTATCAAGCTGATGATGGTTATTTATATGTCGTGGGCAGTACCGATGGCAAAGCACTGGTGTACCGCTATAACTATTCTGGCAACTTCGACAGCTCTTTCAATGCTGCAACCGGCACGCTTGAATTGAGTACCTACACAGACAGCCATTTCACAGCCATCACACCAACCTCCGATGGTAACCTTGTGGCGGTAGGATACTACTCCAATGGAGGCGATATCGATGCCTTGATAGTTAAGTTTTCTCCCGAAGGCAGCCTGGATAGTAGCTTCAGTAATGACGGAATCTATGAATTCCAGGTAGCCAGCACAGAGGAGCGCTTCTACGATGTCGCCATTGATGGCAATGGCACAATATACGCTGTTGGGGAATCCAATGGCGATGCCATTGTCATTGCTATGGATAATACCGCAACCGCCGCCACCTCTTGGAACAGCACTGGTGATTTATCTTATGATGTCAATTCAGGCTCGGATGACATAGCTACAGCAATAAAAGTGGATGCATTTGGTGCTATTTTTGTCCTGGTGAACAGTAACAATGAATTCGCCTTGCTCCGCTTTAAACCTGACGGTACCCTGATAAGTGATTTTGGTGGAACCAATGGCTATTCAGCAATAAACAAGATGCGTGATATTGCCATAGATACCTTAGGCAATGTATTTGTGACCGGTAGTACCCAATTGGACCAGCAGTGGCAGTTTTTCACTGTACGATATACAAACGTGGTTGGCCCCTATTAAAAAAGAAGAATACTAATGAAGCTAACATTTTATGGGGTACGCGGCTCAATCCCCACACCTGGACCCGAATACGTTGTTTATGGCGGCAATACAGCCTGCTGCCATGTTGAACTCAACGACGGCACCGATATCATTTTAGACGCAGGCACCGGCATAAAAAAGCTCGGGGAAAAGCTGGCAAAAACTGACAGTGATATCCACTTGCTACTTACACACAATCACTGGGACCACATTCAAGGCTTTCCATTTTTCGTCCCCATTTACATTCCCGGTAGAAAAATCTTTGTCACGCCAGGACTAACCACCCCATACGAGCCAGAAGCCTTTTTGAAACAAATGGGTGGCAGTTATTTCCCGGTCAAATACAGCTCCTTGCAATCTGACATACAACTGATTTCTTATCCCAAAGAGCAAATCAGCTGGAAACTCAATGGCGCTACCATTACCCGTCATTCCATGAACCACCCCGGTAGTGGCAGTTCCTATTTGATTGAAGCCGACGGTGCCAAGATTGCTTACATAACCGATAATGAACTCTATCCCCCATACCAAAAAGAGACGGACTTTCTGGAATGGGTTTCCTTCTCTGAAAAAGCCGATTTAATTATTCACGACGCGCAGTACATGCTTTCAGATATGCCCGCCAAATCTGGCTGGGGTCACTCGGTTGCAGAAGAGGCTGTGAAGTTAGCCATGGCAAGTCGAGCCAAAAGACTGGCACTTTACAGCCATGATCACATCCGCACCGATAAGGACATTGAAAAAATTGAAACTCATTGCAAAGACGTCATTACTGTTGCGCAATCGGAGCTGGAGGTATTTGCCGCCAGAGAAGGTATGTGTATTAATTTTGATAAGGCATGAGACCGTTACGAGCACTTAAAGAACACCGCAGAGCCATTATCGCGGGTTTTGGCTTGGTCTTATTGGTGTCCCTTTTACAATTCTACGTTTCCCGTTTCCCCACTACACCAGTGGCTCTGCAATTTAACCGCATCGACGGCTTTATTTATGACCTGCGCTTAAAGTCAACATTAGATAACCGCACATCAGGCTTTGCAGATATCGTTATTGTTGACCTTGATGGCGAAACGATGGAAGCCATCGGTTGGCCATGGCCCAGAGCAAAACTCGCCGAGCTGGTATACAATCTCGCTGATCTGGGCGCTGTGGTGGTGGTATTTGACGTACTTTTTGCTGACCGGGAGAGAAACCCGGCAAGTGAAGTGAGTCAGGCCCTAGCAGCACAAAATCTCGATAATCAAAATGTGACTTCTTTGGTAGATGTCATGGATGGCGACAAAGCCTTTATGGCCAGTTTTGATGCCACCGATGTGATGTTCAGTTATCTGCTCAACCAGACAGATTTGCGCCGCGGTGTACTGCCAGTTCACGATATATCAACAAATCAAGCCATTGATAGCCGTCTTAGCATTATCAACTACAGTGGATTTGAATCCAGTATCCCCGAATTTCACGATGCCTCGGTGGGTGAGGGATTTATGAACTCCTCTCCTGACTCTGACGGGTTCATACGACGCAGTCCATTGGTCCTGCGCTACGGCGACAGACTCTTGCCGTCGATATCCCTGGAGGCTGCCAGATTGTATGCCTTAGCCGACACCATTGAAGTGGAAACCCAAACCGCTGGAGAATTGGTGAGTGTCGAGGGCATACGCATTGGTAATCAACTCATACCCACTGATGCCGAAGGGCGAGTATTGATACCTTATCGAGGCCCGCAGAAAAGCTTTCCTTATGTATCAGCTATCGATGTTTTGAATAACGATATCGAAAAACCTGAGCTGTTTGACAGTGCCATTGTTTTTATCGGCACTTCTGCTGTAGGTCTTGCGGACCTGCGCTCCACACCAGTGGGTGTGCAGTTTCCCGGCGTAGAAGTACACGCCAATGTATTGGAAGGATTATTAGACCCTACTATCTTGAAATATCGTCCGGATTGGTGGGAAGCGGCTGTTCTGCTATATATACTGATTATTGGATTAAGCTTGGCCATCATCATGCCACTGCTAGGTCCTGGCTGGATGGCGATTACCGGAATTGCGGCAATGTCAGGCACGATTTACGGCAACGTGTGGATGTGGAACGAAGCCAATATCGCTTTGCCTATGGCCGCTTCCATTTTACTATTGCTGCTACTGATGATGTATAACATCGGTACAGGATTTTTCGAAGAAAACAAACGGCGACAGCAAATCAAAGGCATATTTGATCAATATGTCCCCCCCGCTCATATTGATAAAATGTTAGATGAGCCTGAAAGTGTCAGTATGGAGGGGGAAAGAAAAGAGCTTTCCGTACTTTTTTCTGATATCCGCAGTTTTACCACAATTTCAGAAAAGCTCTCAGCTAACGAACTGAAGATGCTACTTAACCGCTATTTTGACCCGATAACCGAAACCATTTTTTACCACCAGGGAACTATCGACAAATACGTTGGCGATATGGTTATGGCCTTTTGGGGAGCGCCATTGGATGACGAAAAACACGCTCAAAACGCAGTAGAAACCGCCTTTGAAATGTTACGCATCACGGAACGATTGCGAGAAGAGTTCAAAGCAGATGGCTTACCCGAAGTCAAAGTTGGCATCGGTATCAATACCGGTGATATGAATGTCGGCGACATGGGTTCAACCTTCAGAAAGGCCTACACGGTATTGGGTGATGCTGTAAATTTAGGCTCTCGACTAGAAGGGCTGACCAAATTTTATGGCGTCGAACTTCTCGTCAGTGAAGCCACCATCAAACAATGTGAAGGTATCGTCTTCAGACGCATCGACAGAGTAAAAGTGAAAGGTAAAAACGAAGCCGTAGCAATTGTTGAGCCTATCGCTCCTGAACGTGCAAGCGAGTCGTTTTTACAAGAAATGCAGCGCTATCACCAGGCTTATGATGATTATCTGGCCCAGTGCTGGGATAAGGCCAGTACACAATTTAAAACACTGGCTGAAATGAATCCGCAAGATATACTCTATACATTGTATATAGAACGCATCGAAACACTCAGAGATCAGTCACTCCCTGATGATTGGGATGGCAGTTACACACACACCTCTAAGTAGGAGCACCTGATGGAAGTCGATAAAACATTACTTGAACTGGTACATGTTGGTATCGAATTGTCTACGGAAACTGACACCACTAAGCTATTGGAAAAGATACTGCTGGCCGCAAAACGACTTTCTAATGCCGACGGCGGAACAATTTACGGTGTAACCGAAGATAAAAAACTCAAATTCGATACCCTGTTCAACGACAGTATGGAAATGTACATGGGAGGCTCATCAGGTAAGCCCATCCCTTTCCCTGCCATTCCCATATTCACGGATGAAGGACAGGTAAACACTTCAGCTTTAGTGGCCCACTCTGCCGCCATCCAGGAAGTGATCAATATCGAGGATGTCTACGCAGTAACGGAATACGACTTGTCCGGCCCACGTAACATGGATAGTAAAACCGGTTACCACACTCAATCCGTGTTGTGTATTCCCATGACCAATCACGAAGGGGATCTAAATGGCGTTTTGCAGTTAATCAATGCCCAAGATGATGACGATAAGGTCATGCCATTTACGCCGGATGTAGAAAAATCAATTCGCGCACTCGCATCTCTGGCCGCAGTTGCCCTGACCAATAGACAGCTCATCGACAGTATGGAAAACCTGTTCCAGTCCTTTACCCGCCTGATCGCACAAGCAATCGATGAAAAATCACCGTACACTGGTGGTCACTGTCGTCGGGTACCAGAATTGACCATGATGATTGCAGACGCAGTCTGTCGTTTTGAAGATGGTCCACTCAAAGATTTTGACATGACAGAGGAAGAAAAAAACGAGCTCAGTATCGCAGGCTGGTTACATGATTGTGGAAAGATAGCAACACCCGAATACGTGATGGATAAATCCAAAAAACTGGAATGCGTGTTTGACCGCATTGAAATGGTAAAAACGCGATTTGAAGTGGCAAAACGCGATATAGAACTGGAACACTTACGTAAAATCGCTGTGGCGAGCGAGCAAGAAAAAGCGCAAATGCAATCTTCTTTGCAACAGGCTTTAAACCAGATCAGTGACGATTATTTATTTGTCGAAAAAGCCAATACTGGTGGTGAGTTTATGACGCCCGACGACCAACAGCGTATTGCGGATATTGGCCAATCCAGATCGGTTATACTCAATGGCGAATCAGTGCCACTGCTCAGTGAAGAAGAGATCTACAACCTACAGGTTGCTCGCGGTACCCTAAACACAGAAGAACGGCAAGTGATTAATCGCCATATGGATATCACCATTTCCATGCTGGAATCTTTGCCTTTTCCCAAACACCTGCAAAAAGTGCCTGAATACGCTGGCGGTCACCATGAAAAAATGGATGGTACTGGCTATCCCAAAGGGCTGACTCGAGATGAAATGTCCATCCCCGCCAGAATGATGGCCATCGCCGACATTTTCGAAGCATTAACGGCTTCTGACAGACCTTACAAGCCCGCCAAGAAGATCAGCGAGTGTCTGAAGATTATGGGCTTTATGTGTAAAGATCAACATATCGATCCCGACCTGTTTGAGATATTCGTGAAGGAAAAAGTTTATCAGCAGTATGCCGATGAGTTTCTGGCAGACGACCAGGTGGATCAAGTTAACTGGGACAACATTCCGGGTTTTGTTTATTAATCAAGAGCAGGCAATGGATAATGACTGATCGGGATGAATTTGCACTGATATTGTCAGGCGGTGGCGCGCGAGCTGCCTACCAAATAGGGGTTTTAAAATCCCTAACCCAATACCTGCCGCGCAATCACAAACTGCCCTTTCCGGTTTTGTGTGGCACTTCCGCCGGAGCCATTAATGCAACGGCCCTGGCTTGTTACGCTTCCTGCTTTCACCTGGGGGTTCGAAAGCTTGAATGGGTGTGGAAGAATTTCAAAACCGAACAAGTTTATGATGCATCGCTATCTGAAGTGGCAGGCTACATCACTCGAAATTATTTGTCCTCATGGCGCTCTGAAAATATCTCGAGAAGCCCGGGAAGCCTATTGAATAATCAGCCTCTTAGAATTCTGATAAAACGCATGATGGACTTTGCGCGTATCGACAGGAACATTATGTCGGGCAATCTCAATGCCATTAATATTTCCGCTTCTTGCTATTCTGAGCGCAATGCCGTTAGTTTCTTTCAGGGAAAAGATCAATTACAAGGCTGGAAGCGTCACCACAGGCAAGGTATTCCCTGTACGCTGGAGATTGATCATCTTTTGGCATCATCTGCCATTCCCATCGTATTTCCCCCGGTGCGCATAGGTGATGACTATTACGGTGATGGTGCCATTCACGAGTCGGCTCCCTTGAGCGCCCCTATTCACTTGGGCGCTCGGAAAATCTTTGTTATCGGTGTGGTAAAAGACAAACCAGATACGCCGCATCCTCACATGCACACACGCCTTAATAGTGCTCAAATCGCAGGTCATTTATTGGATACCATATTCTCGGACGCGCTGGAGTCCGATATCGAGCGCATGAACAGGGTTAATCAAACTCTGAATCTGCTAACACCACAGCAACAAAAACTCACCGACCTCAAGCCTGTCGAGTGCTTTATCATCAATCCCTCAAAAAGTATTCAGAATCTCGCCTGGAAATACTATGACGAGCTCCCTGGTGGTATCAAAGCACTATTGCGTTTGATTGGCGTAAACCGCTCCAGTGAATCCAGTTTATTGAGCTATTTAATGTTTGAAGGTAAGTTTTGCAGTGAACTTATTCAACTAGGCTATCAAGATGGTTTGGCACAACAAGACGCCATCAGAAAGTTTCTGGAGCTATAGAATCCTTCTTATTGCAAGCTAATTCCGCTCCCGTAAAACAGCTTGCAGTTTTATCCCCAAAATCATTCCGGCTAACATCAAAGTTACGGCATTAGCCGCAACAATAGGCCAGTTTTGTATCGCCAAGCCATATAGCAGCCACAACAGTACCCCAGTACAAAAAATCGAGTACATACTTAGCGACAGAGATTGAGTATCGCGCGTTTTTAAGGTTTTGATCGCCTGTGGTAAAAATGAGGCAGTGGTTAACACAGCGGCAATATAGCCAATGAGTTCAATCATTTATTCACCTTATCCATGCTTTATTGATACAACGACGAAACAGCGACCAGATTCCACTAATGCCCCTCCAGTAAAATACGCTCCGCTCGCTCAACGCGCCTTGGCTTGCCGGAAATCACCAATACATCATTTACCGCCAAAACCGTATCAGGATCCGGTTCAGCGATTTCTTCATTACCTCTTCGCAGTCCTTTAATGGAAACCCTCATGGTATCGATATTAACATCACCGAGCTTTTTACCCACGGCGTGAGCATCGGCGGTCAACACCACTGCGTGCATGAACTCCAACTTGTCCTGTTTACCGTAAGTCATTTCAGTGGTTTCTCCAGGGAAAAAGCCATGCATGTGACGATAGTGTTCTTTTCGCTCTTTTCTTACCCGTTTTAAAATGCGCGACATGGGCACACCGCATAAATGCAATACCTGAGAAACCAGCATCAAGCTGCCCTCAAGTATTTCTGGTACTACTTGAGATGCTCCTGACATATACAGCTCTTCAAGGTGATAATCTTTGCGCGTACGCACCACAATAGGCAAATCGGGATTGAGGGCCACAACCGATTCGATAACGGCCTTCGCTTTGGTATGCTCATCAAAGGTCAAAATGGCCAATTTTGCTTTGTCGATACCTACCGTACGCAGAATATCTTTGTTTTGTACATCGCCAAAAAACACCGTTTCACCCGCGGCACAGCTTTCCTGCACACGCACGGGGTCGGCATCCACAGCCACATAATTTATCGCCTCAATGCGCAATAAACGACTCACAGACTGCCCTACTCGCCCAAACCCGAAAATAATCACGTGGTCTTGAAGTTTCTCTTGCGAGGCAACAGGTTGCTCCGGCAAGGTCATTTTGCGTCGCGTTATTTTGGTTACCAGGCGCGGACTGTTGGTGACCAACCAAGGTGTCACTGCCATACTCAAAATACCGATACTCATAAAAATGGAGGCTTCGGTAGAAGTAAAAATATCGTGATTACTGGCTAACGCGACAATAACAAAACTGAATTCACCCATTTGCGAAAGCTTGATCCCCGCAGCCCAGGCATCATCTCCCGGCGCTTTAAATAACCAGGCGGCTAATCGGATTAGCAATACTTTCAATACCATAAGGACCACCAATCCCGACAATATCCAATGAATACTGGACACAAAGGTACTAAGCTCTAACTGCATTCCAATGGTAATAAAAAACAAACCCATGAAAATATCACGAAATGGTCTGATATCGGCTTCAAGTTGGTGCTTGTATTGGCTCTCTCCTAACATCATCCCCGCCAGAAACGCCCCCAGAGCCATCGACAAACCAAATGAGTGGGTCAAACCGGCGGCCAATAGCGCCACTAAAATCGTGGTAAGTACAAATAATTCATCGGTACGGGTTTTAGCCACTTCATTAAAGAGTCTGGGCAAGCCCCATTTGCCCACCGATAACAAGATAATAAATACCAGTGAGCCTTTAAACACTGCCAAAGAAATGGCCACTGCCAGACTTTGCTCGCCGTCAGCGGCAAATAATGGGATAACAATTAACAGGGGAACAACGGCCAGATCCTGGAACAATAAAATACTAACGGACATCTGAGCACGGGTGGTATTTAAGATCCCCAGCTCACTGGATTGTTTTATCACTATGGCAGTTGAAGACAGTGCTGCCATGCCACCGATAACAAACGCCGGAATCGGGCCAAAACCAAATAACAGTGCCAACCCCATAAAAACCAGAGTAGTGACAACCATCTGTCCCAAACCGACGCCAAATACCAAATGACGCATAGCTACCATTTTGGGCAATGAAAACTCTAAACCTAAGGAAAACAGCAGAAAGACGATGCCCAGCTCAGCAAAGAAATGCATTTGCTCAGGATCTTCATAAATCTGCATTAAGTCAGGTCCAGCCACAATACCACAGGCGAGATAAGCAAGTATGGGCGGCAAGTTCACCCGCTTAAACAACCAAACGGCAAAAACTGCCACCATCATCAATAACAAAATGTCAGTAAAGCTGCCTTCCATTAACCTTCCGCTCGTTTTTTATTCCTGGCACACCGTTTGCTATATTCGATGCAGATACAGATAAAAGTTGGTTTCGCCAATTTTCTGGCAGGAGTAAGACTTGGAAAATTTAACCCCGTTCTACGATAACACAATAACTGATGGCTTTTTCAATATAAACACTCAGCAAGAGTTTATGAGTGATAGAGAAAAAAATCAGCTAATGCATACACTTACAACCAGCCTTGACTTGAACGAGTTAGGGGACATCGTATTTGCTGAGTTAAAAAACCGTCTTAATGCCCTATCTTTTAAGGTCTCCAGTCCATTCGGAAACTTTCAGTTTGGTACTACCGACAAACATTTAGTAGTAAAAACTTACGATTTGACGGCCAATCACGATGGCTCGGTGAAAATTGAATACGGTTTCGTCAGAAGTTTGTCGCTAAGAGAAACACAACTGTTAAAAGACCTTAATCATTGTATCAGAAACCCCTTAAACAACGCGTTACAGTTTCTGCAGATTCAAAAGCTGGCATTAAAGGACAGTTTAACTTCCTTAGGCAATCGTCGACAGTTTGACGAAACTATGGAAAAAGCCACCAGCAGAGCCCACAGAAACGGCGAATCTGTCAGTCTGATTGTGATGGATTTAGACAAATTCAAGCAAGTAAATGACAAATTTGGCCACGCTGAGGGTGACAAGGTGTTGATGAGTGTTGCCGGAGCTATTAACCAATCTTTACGCAGTTCTGATCACGCTTTTCGCTTTGGTGGCGATGAATTTTGCTGTATTACTACCGATACAGACAAAGAAGCCAACGAACTGATTGTACAACGTATTCAGGAGGCGGTCGCCGCTGATAGCTTACTACAAAAACACGGTATTAGTGTCAGTTTTGGATTAGCCATGTTGCAACCCGAAGACAGCCAGTCTGGCTTTTTTAACCGCGCTGATGAAGCCTTATATCAAGCTAAACAAGCGGGTCGCAATTGCGCAAAATGGGCCTAATCGTCAGTTTCCCATTTTAATTCAAAAGCGGTTAAATGTTGACTTTCGAATTGTTTTGCTACCCTATCCCCCACCGCCAGGATTTCATCGCGAAATTGCAGTATCGGTGTTTTTTGACGCAGCCAAGGCGCAACTCGCCATTCTTTAAACCATTGATTTATAGGTTTCGAGATTTTGCTATCCCGAGGACGAAAACGCCTGGAGAAGCCACCAAAAGTCACTAACACCTCAGCACCATCAGGAAGATAGACCACATTTTCTAACGTTAAGGAGTCAGGTTGGCGCAATGAAATGACGCCCGCGTCTGCTGGCAACGCTATATTCGACTCCCCTTGTGTATTAATTTTTAACAGCCATTGCCCTTCTGGTATAGCCTGCGATTGTCCGAATAAATAGAGCTCATTGTCATAGCGACAACACTGCCACTGTCCCCATTTAACTACTGGCTGTGCGTCTTCTCTGGCATTCATGCAGTCATCAATAATACGCTTTAGCACGTTTTGCGACGGTTGCCCGGCCTCCTTAAGACTAATCCAGTGTTTCAGTACTTGTTTTTGCCAGGGCAGAGATAAGCGTTTCAGTTCTTTTACATTGAGACAGCCACGGGCAGTGCTCAACCGCTGAAACTTATTAACCACAGATTCCCGTAGCAGGCCATTTTGTTCTTGGATATGAGACATTGAGCGGCTTATGGTTTTTCCCATTTCTGGCCAACGCTGTTTTATCAATGGCAGCACTTGATTACGCAAAAAGTTGCGGTCATAGTCGCTATTATCGTTAGACTCGTCTTCTACCCAGCTTAATCCTTGCTGCCTGGCATACTGTTCAACCTCACCTCGAGTGGCATGCAAAAGAGGACGAAGTAACCTCGTACCATATTGATTAACCGAGTTTTGCGCCATGCCAGATAATCCTTCAGGACCCGCCCCTCGCAATAATTGAATCAGAAAAGTTTCCACCTGGTCATTCTGGTGTTGGCCCAACAGAACTAAGCAATGCTCAGAGGCCACTTCAGCTATTGCTGCATAACGGGCTTCTCTGGCCGCAGCTTCCACGCCTTTACCTTTCGTATCAACTGCCACACATTTTACCGTCAGAGGCACTTGCAAGTGCTCACAAGTCTGAATGCAATGCTGCTGCCATTGTCCGGCATTGGCACTGAGATTATGGTTAACATGAATTGCACTCACCGGGATCTGATTATTCCCGGCAAATTCAGCGGCGAGAACCAACAATACCGTTGAATCCACACCACCGCTATAGGCCACCAGAATCTCACTCACTTCCGTGTTATCAGAATTGAAATAAGCACCAGTGATGGCATCAAAATGACGGGTCAAATGATCAATAGTATTGTTGTCGCCAGGATTCATGGTTTCAGCAGAAAATAAAAAGCCGCATTACTGCGGCTTAGTGTACCTTGAAAAGTAATTTAGCAATAACCGAAAGACATCAGACGCTGATAACGCTCTTCCAATAATGCTTCTTTGGATAAACTAGTTAATTGCGCTAACTGTTGTTTGAGCGTCGCTTTCAGGTTAGCCGCCATCGTATCGTAATCGCGATGGGCGCCACCTTGAGGTTCGTTAATAATGGTATTAATCAGCCCCAACTCTTTAATTTGAGGCGCTGATACTCCCATTGCCTCAGCGGCCAGAGGCGCATTCTCTGCACTCTTCCACAAAATTGAGGCACAGCCCTCTGGTGAAATTACCGAGTAAGTACTGAACTGCAGCATATTGACTCTGTCGCCTACACCGATGGCCAATGCGCCACCAGAACCGCCCTCACCAATAACAGTACAGATGATTGGTGTTTTAAGATCCGCCATCACTTTCAGGTTTTTAGCAATGGCCTCACTTTGACCGCGCTCTTCCGCACCAACCCCCGGATAGGCTCCAGGAGTATCGATAAAAGTGATGATAGGCAACTTAAAGCGCTCCGCCATTTCCATTAAACGTAAGGCTTTGCGATATCCTTCTGGTTTTGGCATACCGAAGTTGCGCTTGATTTTTTCATGCGTATCCCGCCCCTTCTGATGACCGATAACCATCACAGGGATACCATCAATCTTGGCCACACCACCGATAATGGCTTTGTCGTCAGCATAAGCACGATCACCACAAAGCTCATCAAAATCAGTAAAGATTCGAGGAATATAATCTAGCGTGTAGGGTCGCATCGGATGGCGAGCCAACTGAGAAACTTGCCAGGCACCTAGACCGGAAAAGATTTTTCGCGTTAACTCAGAGCTTTTCTCTCGTAACCGGTTAATCTCTTCTTCCAGGCTAACATCAAATTCTCCGCCTTGATTAACGGATTTTAGCTCTTCGATTTTAGCCTCAAGTTCAGCAATCGGTTGCTCAAAATCAAGGAAGTGTAAGCTCATTTAAATACCTAATAATAACTACGTGTGTTTGTTGTTGGATGCCAGTCTGTTACTTTAAATGACTTAATGAAAAACCATTTCGACTTTCTCTGCACCCAGCAGATTCTTTACTTCGTATAGTAACTCATCTTGCGGCGATAAGTACCATTCTGCTCCTAAAGATATACAGGCCTGTGCATCTTCATGATTATACTTAAGTTGCACCGGGCAAATCCCCCCCTTAAACGGCGTCATTACCTGTTGCAATTTGGCAATGCCGGCTTCATCGCACCACGGGGCGTCGACTTCCAACATCAGGTGTTTTAGCTGTTTTTCGCGCGCCTGAATAATATCTTGAGCATGACGGACCGTGATTGTATTGCCCCCGGAGAAATCATCAAAGCTGACCTGTCCGGAAAGTACCAAAACTTTATCGGTTTGCAGCATTTCTTCGTATTCTTCAAACATATCGGGGAAGAAACGCGCATCCATTCGAGCACTCTGATCATCAAGGGTTACAATGGCCCAACGCCGGCCCTTTTTATTAACCATAACACGAACCCCAATCACCAGCCCAACCACTTTTGCTACTGAGTCTCGGTCACCGGGTTTAGCATCCACCAAACGGCCTTTACAATAGTGCTGTAACTCTGCCCGATACTGATTGATGGGGTGACCTGTAAGATATAGACCCAAGGTTTCTTTTTCACCATCCAACCATTGTTTTTCCGGCCACTCGGGAACATTAACAAAGGCGTTATTAACCTCTTCTGGTTCACTGGTCAACAAACCGAACATATCAGCTTGTCCATAAGACTCGGCTTTGGCATGCTGTTCAGCGGCTGCCATAGCTTCTGGTAAGGTAGCCATCAACGAGGCGCGATGCGGACCTAACTCGTCCAAAGCTCCCGACAGGATAAGTTTCTCCATCACCCGCTTGTTAATCTTCTTCAGGTCAACCTTGGCGCAAAAATCAAAAATATCAGTAAAGTAGCCTTGTTCTTCTCGCGCCTTAATGATGGCTTCAATAGGGCCTTCACCCACACCTTTTACCGCACCGATACCATAAATAATGGTGCCTTCCTGATTTACCGTAAACTTGTACTTGCCCGAGTTAACATCTGGTGGAGAGATTTTAATGCCCATACGGTTACACTCATCCACCAAGGTCACAATTTTATCGGTGTTATCCATATCGGCCGACATTACTGCTGCCATAAACTCGGAAGGATAATGGGCCTTCAGCCACAGAGTTTGATAGGAAACCAGCGCATAAGCAGCCGAGTGAGATTTGTTAAAACCATAACCTGCGAACTTTTCCACCAGATCGAAGATTTTCATGGCCAGCTCAGGATCAATACCGTTATTCTTGGCACCATCTTCAAATGAGGCCCTTTGCTTGGCCATTTCTTCCGGCTTTTTCTTACCCATGGCTCGACGTAACAAGTCAGCGCCACCAAGGCTATAACCAGACATCTCCTGAGCAATCTGCATTACCTGTTCCTGGTACAGGATAATGCCATAGGTGGGCTCTAATATTTCTTGCAGACACTCGTGTTGATATTGCGCATCAGGGTAGGAGATCTCTTCCCTGCCGTGCTTGCGGTCAATGAAGTTATCTACCATGCCCGATTGTAATGGCCCCGGACGGAATAAAGCCACCAATGCAATGATATCTTCAAAAGTATCAGGCTGAAGACGATTAATGAGGTCTTTCATGCCTCGAGATTCCAGCTGGAATACCGCCGTGGTCTCGGCACGCATCAACATGGCAAAACTTTCTTTGTCATCTAGCGGTATTGCGGAAATGTCCACCTCATCACCCGAGCGCTCTTTCACCATATCCAGCGCCCACTGAATTATGGTTAATGTACGTAACCCGAGAAAGTCAAACTTAACCAGCCCTGCTGTCTCTACATCATTTTTATCGAACTGAGTAACGGGAAATTTGCCCTCTTCATCGCAATATAGCGGAGCAAAATCAGTGATCTTGGTTGGAGAAATTACCACGCCTCCGGCGTGTTTACCGGCATTGCGCACGACCCCTTCCAGGATGCGGCACATATCAATGAGGTCTTTCACTTCCTCATCTTCGTCGTAAGCTTCCTGTAAACGCGGCTCCACGTCAAAAGCTTTGGCAAGCGTCATACCAGGATCACCTGGGATCAATTTCGAGATGCGATCTACAAAGCCATAGGGATGACCTAATACTCGACCGACGTCTCGCACTACTGCTTTAGCAGCCATGGTTCCAAAGGTAATAATTTGCGATACCGCGTCGCGACCGTACATGTCAGCCACGTGGTCGATTACCTCGTCTCGACGGTCCATACAAAAATCAACATCGAAATCCGGCATGGAAACCCGCTCTGGATTTAAGAATCGCTCAAATAGCAAATCGAATTCCAATGGGTCCAGATCAGTAATCTTTAGTGCATAGGCCACCAAAGAACCGGCCCCCGAACCACGTCCCGGCCCCACCGGTATATTGTGATCTTTACTCCACTGAATAAACTCCATCACGATGAGGAAGTAGCCGGGGAAGCCCATCTGATTGATAACTTGTAGTTCTATCTCGAGACGTTCATCGTATTCTGGTCGTTTTTCAACACGGACGTCGGGATTAGGGAAAAGAAACTCCAGGCGTTCTTCCAGGCCCTCTTGCGAGACCTTAACCAGATAATCGGCATCCGAAAGTCCCCCGGTTGGAAACTTAGGCAAGAAATAGGTACCTAATTGCACGGTGACATTACAGCGTTTTGCAATCTCAATGGTATTTTCTATCGCTTCGGGAATATCGCTAAACAGTTCCTGCATTTCCTCCGAAGTGCGCAGGTATTGCTGCTCACTGAAGCGTTTCGGACGACGCGGGTCGTCAAGTGTGTAGCCATCGTGGATACTGACCCGAATATCATGAGCATCAAACTCAGATTCTTTAAGAAAGACAACTTCGTTAGTGGCAACCACTGGCAGCTCTCGCTCTGCAGCAAGCGCCACTGCCGCGTGTAAATAATCTTCTTCGCCGGGCCTGCCAGTGCGTTGTAATTCAATAAAAAAGCTTTCGGGAAAATGCTGTAAATAGAAATCTAATAACTGGTTAATTTGCTTTTGATTATCCTTTTGCAGAGCAAAACCAAGCTCGCCATCTTTGGCTCCAGACAGGACGATAATTCCCTCAGCGTGTTCTGCCAACCAGTGAGCATCAATGACCGCTTTGCCTTGCACAGCCCCTCTCTGATAGGCACGAGAGATTAACAGAGTAATATTTTTATAACCGGCATTGTTGCTGGCTAACAGAGTAGTTCTGAAAATGTCTTCACCGATAAGGGGATTCTGTAGCCAGAAATCACAACCGATAATAGGCTTAATACCGTTACCATGGGCCTGATAATAGTATTTTACCAAGCCACACATATTCATCTGGTCAGTAATTGCCACTGCAGGCATATTGAGCTCTGCAACACGCGAAATGATTTTGGGTACCTTATTCAAACCATCGCACATAGAAAAGTCACTATGTACTCGCAGGTGAACAAAAGCGGCAGAGTTTTCCTGAGTCATTTGATTTCCAAGGTATTATTCGCCAAGCAGGATACGAACCGGTTTAAAACTGCGGCGATGCTCAGTTAATGGCCCGTGTTGCTGCAATTTTTCCAGATGCAGTTTGGTAGGATAGCCTTTGTGCTGCGCAAAACCAAATTCCGGATGGCGGGCATCTAACTCGAGCATTTGTCGGTCCCGAGTCACCTTAGCCAAAATAGAGGCTGCGGATATTTCTGGCACGGTTAAATCCCCTTTCACAATAGCCTCAGCAGGCCAGGACCAGTTCGGTACTTTATTGCCATCCACTTTAACGAAATCTGGCGTAATCGAGAGCGCGGCAACAGCACGTGTCATGGCCAGCATCGTTGCCTGATAAATATTCAGTGTGTCGATTTCTGCGGGTGACGCCTCACCTAGCGCCCAACACAGCGCTTTTTCCTGAATCTCAGGAAACAAGCGATTGCGTTTTGTCTCTGATAATTTTTTCGAGTCAGCCAAACCCTCAATGGGATTTTCCGGATCCAGAATCACCGCGGCAGTCACGACGCTACCCACAAGTGGTCCTCTACCTACTTCATCAACACCTGCAATGCGCATCACGTCCCCTCGATTTTAAGCAATCTGGCAACCGAACTGGCTGCAGTGTCATCGGCATTGCAACGCAGCGTTTGGTGAATGCGGGTAAACTCCGCTTGCAGCTCGGTACAATCAGTGGACATTAATGTGCGAAGCTTGCTGCTGATTAATTCTGGATTAACATCTTTTTGTAGCAGCTCCGGTACCAGCTCTTTGCCCGCTAAAATATTGGGCAGGGCAAAATAAGTCTGCTTATACATAAAGCGCATCATTTGATAAGTCATGCCTTTGAGCTTATAAGCCACCACCATAGGGCGCTTACATAACATGGCTTCTAACGTCGCGGTACCCGACGCCAATAATACGGCATTGGAGGCAATCATCACCTGTTGCGCATGACCAAATACCGTTCGCACTTCAACATTGGGTGCCAAACGCTCCAGGTGAGCATCTATTTCTTCTTTTCTCTGTTTGTTCACCACCGGGATCAGAACCAACAAATCCGGTACATCTTTGGCGAGTAACTCTGCACTTTGCAAAAAAGTTTCAAACAACATTTTTGCCTCACCTGCACGACTCCCCGGCAACATGGCTAACACCTTGCGTTCAGCATCAACATTTAGGTACTCTCTGGCACTTGCGCGATCCACCTGCAAGTGAATTTGGTCGGCGAGCGTATGCCCGACAAACTCACTGGGAATATTGAATTTGTCATAAACTGGTGGTTCAAAAGGGAAGATACAGAATACGTTGTTCGTGGCCCGTGCAATTTTATGCACTCGGCTTTCCCGCCATGCCCAAACGGTAGGACTGACATAATGGATGGTTTTTATGCCCTGCTGCTTGAGCTTCATTTCGAGGGTTAAATTGAAATCCGGCGCATCAACACCAATGAAGACATCGGGAGGATTTTCAGTAAAGTACTGCAATACACTTTTCCGTATATGCAATAATCGACGAATACGCGATAACACCTCTACCAGGCCCATCACCGAAAGCTCTTCCATATCAAATAAAGTCTGACATCCAACAGCCTGCATACGCGGTCCTGCAATGCCTTCGAAAATGGCATTGGGGTATTTTTTACGGAACGCGGAGATAAGTCCCGCAGCCAGGATATCGCCGGAGGTTTCTCCGGCGACGATACCCACTCGAATAGTTTTATTACTCATAGGATTCGCTTGAAACAGCGTTAAATTGGAAATTAGCGAATAAGACCACGCTCGGAGGTCAATAGAAAGTCAACCATCAACTGCACCTCTGCGTGTTCACCAGCCAGTTCGGCAAGTAACTCAATAGCTTCAGTAACTTTGTTACCTTGTCGGTAGATAATACGATAAGCTTGTTTTATCGCTCTAACAGTCTCGGGGCCGAAGCCACGGCGCTTTAAGCCTTCAGAGTTTATGCCATGAGGTTTACCATCGTTACCCAACATCACAAACGGTGGTAAATCTCGCAAAATAATAGCTCCACCGCCAACAAACGCATGAGCGCCGATCTGACAAAACTGATGCAAAGCAGCCATGCCACCCAAAATGGCAAAGTCAGCCACTTTAACATGGCCAGCTAAGGTACAGTTATTAGCGAAAATACATTGATCTCCGATACGCACATCATGTGCAACATGCGCATAAGCCATAAACAGGTTGCCGCTTCCAATAATAGTTTTGCCTTCATCCTGTATGGTGCCACGGTGAACCGTCACACACTCGCGAAATACGTTGTTATCGCCAACGATCAGCTCTGTGGGTTCACCCGCATATTTTTTGTCCTGACAGTCTTCTCCAATGCTGGCAAATTGAAATATGTGGTTGCCTTTACCAATCCTGGAAGGCCCTTTGATAACTACATGTGAATGAATGACACAGTCATCGCCAATGACCACATCAGGTCCAATAACGGTGAATGCACCAATACTGACATTGTTGCCAACGGAAGCAGCTGGATCGATTACGGCGGTGGGATGTATCACGACTTACATCTTCCTCATTGCACACATAAACTCGGCACTACAAGCTTCCTGACCATTGACACTGGCATAGCCTTTAAACTTCCAGATACCACGACGTTCTTTAATAAAATCTACGTCAAAATCCAGTTTATCGCCAGGTGTTACCGGTAGTTTAAAACGCGCTTTGTCAATTCCGGCATAGAGATACAAATCGTCAGTATTGCCCGCACTTTTGAAACCCAAAATTCCAGCTGCCTGAGCCAAGGCTTCCAATATCATCACACCTGGAAAAATAGGCTTGCCAGGGAAGTGCCCCATAAAACAAGGCTCATTAAAGGTGATATTTTTATAGGCTTTGATGCGTTTCCCCACTTCTAGCTCCGTTACTCTATCTACCAGTAACATGGGATAGCGGTGTGGCAATAAGTCCAAAATTTCTTCAATTTCTACACGTTCTATCACGTCAGTCAAACCACTCTTCTCCTAATTCGACTCTCATCATAGAGCAGCTTTTCTATTCTTAGCAACCTGTCTGCTCTATAAGTGGTGTACTTTATTTAAAATGTTTTTCTAGTTGTTTTATTTTTTGTGCCAGGTCGGTGATATTTTTCAAACCAACCATATTCTTTCGCCATTCTTTATTGGTGGTGGCAGGAATACCGGATGAATAGACGCCGGGCTCTTTGATAGACTTTGTTACCATGCTAAAACCGGTGAACGTACAACCATCTACGATATCGATATGACCATTAATACCCACCATGCCTGCGATGACACAGTATTTACCAATGGTAGTGCTCCCTGCGACAACTGAGCAAGCAGCCATAGCCGTATTCTCGCCGATTTCCACGTTGTGGGCAATCTGGCATAGATTATCAATGATAACGCCGTCTTTTAGCACCGTGTCTTCAAGTGCGCCTCTGTCGATTGAGGTATTGGCGCCAATCTCAACCCGATTACCTAAAATAGCTCTGCCTAACTGTGGGATTTTTACCCATTGTCCTGCATCATTGGCATAGCCAAATCCATCGGAGCCTATGACGGCTGAACTCTGCAACAGACAATCTTCACCAATGATGCAATCGTGATAAACACTCACATTTGCCCATAACTTAGTGCCTTTACCAATACGAACACCTCTCCCGATAAAGGATCCGGGGCCAACTTGAACATTGTCACCCAACTCCACATCTGCTTCGATAACGGCATTTGCACCTATCACTACCCCTTGTCCCAATTTGGCACTCGGAGCTATGACTGCGGTACTGTGGATTTCATGTGCAGCCGCAGGTGTGGTATCAAGCATTTGCGCCACCTTGGCAAACCCGAGGTAGGCATTTTTCATCACTAAAGCATTGGTGTTACAAAAACTGACATCCTCTTCACCGATAATAACTGCCGATGCGTTGGTTTCAGACAACTGCGAACGATATTTGGCATTGGCCAAAAAAGATATTTGACCCTGTTTAGCAGAGGCCAGAGTACCAAGAGAGGAGATAACGACTTCGCCATCTCCTCTCAATTCAGCACCGAGTTCTCGTGCTAACTCCGCCAACGTGTAGCTGAGCATCATAGCTTTCTCAAATTAATTAGCAGCAGACTTGTTGATTTCTTCAACAACTTGACGCGAAACGTTGAACTGCTCATCGATATAAGTTACCGCGCCCGCGTTTAAGATTACGTCGTACTCTTCAGCTTGCGCTACTTTATCGATACCTTGTTGAATTAATCCTAAAATGCGGTTGCGCTCTTCATTTTGACGACGCTGGATATTTTGCTGCAACGGCTGTGCTTTCGCAGCGTAGTCTTCGCGTAACTTATTCAGCTCCTGTTCCAGCTCGGTGATTTCCTGCTGGCTCATGGTCGCTGTGTCACGGCGTTGCTTTTCCATCAGGTATTGAAGGTCAGACTCTAATTGTTTGATAGCCTGGATTTCATCCTTGAACTCTTCGTTAATAGTTTGCTGAATCGTCGCAGCCTGTGGCAGGCTTTGAAAAATAGCCTGCACATTGGCAACGCCAATTTTTTGTTGTGCATAGGCACTGGCACTGGTTAATGAAGCGGCTAATGTCATTGCGACGGCTGTTGCTTTTAATGCTTTCACTGAATACTCCTTAAAATTCTTATGCTAATTGTGTAATGCAATCTGATTAAAATGTTTGACCAATATTAAATGAGAAGAACTTCACTTCGTCGCCACTCTGCTCTTTCAGAGCACGAGAGAAACTAAACACCATAGGTCCCATAGGCGACAACCATTGTACCGACAGTCCGTAAGAAGCTCTATAAAGACCTGGGTCTGCGAAATCCAAGAGACACTCTTCACTGAGAGAGTCCAGGCTCAAATCTTTGTAATCATCGTAGACAAATTCCGTATCCCAGACCGTACCAACATCAAGGAAAATACTGCTACGTACTTGAGTATCATACTCCTCACCAATAAACGGCGTAGGTACGATTAACTCAACGCCACCTATCGCTATGGCGTTACCACCGATAGAACGCTCAGTGACAAACAAAGAATCTGACAAAGGCCCATAACCCACCGGGTCGCCATTGGGGTCTGTAAGCGTACCTGTGGTACGTTGAATGGCTCGAGGGCCTACGGTATTATTTTCAAAGCCCCTCAGCGTACCCGCACCACCGGCAGTAAAGTTCTGTGTAAAGGGTAAGAACTGATCCTTGCCATTAATATCGCCATAGCCATTTCCGTATCCAACACGCAGGCGAGTTAGCAATGACCAACGTTGGTCATTGGACAACGGGAAGTAGAAGCGAGTGTTAAACTCAGCTTTGTAGTAATTGGCATCCGAGTTTGGAGTTGTTGCCGATAAAGAGAGCGTCTGATTAGAGCCCGCAGTCGGGAACAGACCACGATTCAAGGTGCTTCTTATCCAGGCAGCGGACAACACAAAGGAATCGTATTTGATGGGTGCATCGGGATCATTGGGATCGATGAACAGGTCGTAGAAACGCTGGGTTTGCTCGTAAGTATTGCGCTGCGCTAGTTCTTCATTCTCATAAGTCACCCCAAAGCGCAAGCGATTGTATTCGTTGATCGGGAAGCCAAAGGTCCCGCCGATACGATAAGTTTTGGTATTGTATTGAACAAGTCCAAAGTCCCCAGCGTCTAATTCGCTATAGGACAATGTGCCACCCAAGCTAATACCATCAATAGTGAAATAAGGGTCGTTGTAGGTAATTGCTGCCTGCTTTTGATAGCGGTTGGTATTTACATTGAAGCCTACCTGTTTGCCCGAGCCGAGAAAGTTATCCTGGGAAACCCCAGCTTGCAGGCTAAGGCCTGTGCGGTCGCCAAAACCGATACCCGCATTAAACGAGCCGGATGGCTGTTCTTTCATACTGAACTCTACGTCCACTTTGTCTTCTTCGCCGGGAATTCTGACGGTTTCAAACTCTACTTCATCCACAAAGTTCAAACGGCGGGAAATATTGGCCTTGGACACTTCCAGAGCTTGATTAGACAAAAAACTACCTTCCATCTGCGTGACTTCGCGGCGCAGTACCTCATCTTTAGTGATGTCATTACCCACAAAGTTGATCCTGCGCACATAAATGCGCTTACCGGGATCCACCCGCATAGTTAGCTTAACCGTATTATCTTCGTCGTTGATATCCGGGATAGTGGTAACCGTGGGATAGGCATAACCAAAGCGGCCAAGGTATTTGCTGATAAATTCTTCGGTGTAGGTCACCAAAGCTTGGTTGTAAAGAGTATCACCGCGCAGAGGCAGCAAGGCACGGATGGTATCACCGTGACCCAACAATTCACCAGTAACTTCCACTTCAGATACGTTGTACTGTTCGCCTTCAGTAACGTTAATTGCAACGTAGATCCCCTCTTTGTCTGGGGTCATAGAAACCTGAGTGGAGTTCACTCTAAACTGCAAGTAACCTCGGTCCAGATAATAGCTTCTGAGGGTTTCCATATCGCCCTCGAGGGTTTGTTTCTGGTATCGCGTTTCGGCCATGATATCCCACCACGCCGGGTCAAAGCCCAATTCAAATCCCTCTAACAATTCGGCGTCGCTGAAGATTTCATTGCCTACAATGTTTATCTGAGCGATTTTTGCAGCTTCACCTTCTTCAAACAAAAATTTCAGGTCCACGCGATTTCGAGGTAAAGGCGTTACAATCGCGGTGACATCAGCATTGTATTTACCAACACTGTAATAGAAGTCTTTTAAGCCACTCTCTAATCCAGTGAGTACGGTACGGTCCAAGGGCTCGCCAATACGGATATTACTGCCATCAAGACTTTCCTGTAACTGCTCGTCTTTGATGTCATCATTACCCTCAAAAATAATATTACTAATGGTTGGACGCTCTTTGACCTGAACTACCAAGGTGTCGCCATCACGCAATACTTTAATACTTTCGAAGTGAGTAGATGAGTAAAGAGACTTTATAACTTGAGCGATACGGAAACCGTTCATGGTGTCGCCCACCTTAACAGGCATATAGGTTAATGCCGCACCCAGAGCTACACGCTGCAGTCCTTCAATTTTGATGTCGTCAATGACAAAATCACTGGCTGAATTTGCATTTACCGAACCGGTCACTACGAAAAATAGCAATGCAAAAAGTGTCTGATTCAACTTCATTTATTTATATTCTTCCTGACTGAAACATATTCAGCATTGTTAAAAAAAGCGCGTGCTTTACAAACGAGTTATATCGTTTACGATTGCCACGGCCATTAGCATAAAAAGCAACACCCCACCGATACGAAAACCCACTTCCTGAACAGATTCAGGCACAGGCTTTCCGGTCACTAACTCCACAAAATAATAAAGCAAGTGCCCGCCATCCAATACAGGTAGCGGTAGTAAGTTAATTATCCCAAGATTCACACTAATGAGCGCCAGAAAACTGAGAAAATATACCAACCCATATCCTGCGCTAGCTCCCGCTCCTTGAGCAATGGATATGGGTCCACTGAGATTTTTAACCGACACATCACCAGTAAATAATTTGCCGATCATTTCTACGCTCAGTGTCATCAAGCGCCATGTATTATCCATAGCAGCCCCCAAGGCTGCAACCAATCCGTACTGATGAGTAAATATATACCCTTCAGGCCAGGGTTCCGATTGTGGCACAACCCCTAAATAACCCACTTGAGGATTATCTTCTCGGTAGCCAACAGTAACCATAACAGGCACTTCGCGCCCCTCTCTGAGCAGCATCACTCCCACAGTATCACCGCCTCGCCCGGTAAGATACTCCCCTATTTGTTCCCATTTATCGATGGGAGTTCCATCGATACTCAAAATTTTATCGTCTTTATTGATTCCAGCCAGTTCAGCAGGTGAATCTTTCGCCACTAATCCAATATTGGTGGTGATAGCTGGGCGGAATGGTTCTATGCCTAATGAGCGGATTGCCGACTGAGTTTCGGGATCAAATTGCCAACCTGCCAGGTCAAGCGAATAACTGCGCTGAGACATGTTTGATTCAATATAAGTGGTCACTTGCATTGTATCCTTGCCAATATGCGATACCAGCTCCAGATTGATGGCACTCCAATCTTTGACTTCACGCTCACCAATTTTGCTGATTTGCACATCACGAGGCAATCCGGCTTGGGCCGCTATGGAGTCAGGTTGCACATTTCCAATCACCGGTCGTACTGTTTCAACGCCCAATAAATACATAAAATACAGAGCAATTACGGCAAAGATAAAATTAGTAAGCGGCCCCGCAGCAATAATCGCAATGCGCTTCAAAACCGATTGACTGTTAAAGGTGACGCCTTGATCTTTCGGGTCAACATCATCTACGCGACTGTCTAGCATCCTGACATACCCCCCCAGAGGGATCAGCGCCACGACATATTCAGTACCCTGCTTATCGGTTGTGCGCCACAGAGGCTTGCCAAAACCTATGGAAAATCGCAGCACTTTGACACCGCATTTTCTGGCGACAATGAAGTGTCCCCATTCGTGCACCGCCACCAGAATACCTAAGGCAATAATAAACGCGCCCAGGCTCCACAAAAAGTCAAACATAGCTAGATACTCTCCAGTATTTCAGCAGCAATTTTGCGACTGTTGGCATCACACGCAATGATGTCATCAAGACTTTCAACCTTGTCTCCAAGTCCTTGCTCAACCGTCTGCTGACAAACTTTAAAAATGTCTGTATAGCGAATTTTTCTGTCGAGGAACGCTGCGACTGCAATCTCGTTTGCCGCATTGAGAGCCGTAGTGGCAGCCTGCCCTTGGCTGGCGCATTCAATCGCCAGCTGTAAACAGGGAAAGCGCTCAAAGTCAGGTTTTAAAAACTGTAAATCCACTAACTGTGAGAAATCCAATGAGGCTACCCCTGATTCAATCCGCTCTGGCCAGGACAAGGTATGGGCAATAGGTGTGCGCATGTCGGGCTGTCCCATTTGCGCTAATACCGACCCATCGCTGTATTGCACCATAGAGTGCACGATGCTCTGGGGGTGGATTACCACGTCAATATTGTCACCACTGACATGGAACAAATGACAGGCCTCGATAAATTCCAATCCCTTATTCATCATAGTGGCGGAATCGACAGATATTTTTTGCCCCATCGACCAGTTCGGATGTTTGCAGGCCTGCTCAGGCGTAATGTCAGTAAAGGTGGAAATATCGTGCTTTAAAAACGGACCACCTGAGCCCGTGAGTAGGATTTTTCGAATTTGACGCTCACAATAGCCCTGCTCAGGAAGACATTGAAAAATAGCGTTGTGCTCACTGTCCACAGGCAACAACGTGGCGTTGTGCTCGGCAACCGCATCCATAAACAATTTACCAGACATCACCAGCGACTCCTTGTTAGCCAGTAATACCTTTTTACCACTTGTCACCGCAGAAAAAGTGGGTAACAATCCTGCCGCGCCAACAATTGCCGCCATCACGGTATTCACATCAGGCGCACTGGAGACAGCACAGAGTGCTTCTATGCCACAATGCACTTCGCAGTTCAGGCCGGCCTGCTCTGCATATTTTTGCAGCTCAGAATAATGGGCCTCGCTACTCGTGACCAAATGCCGGGGTTGATGAATTACAGCAAGTTTCACCAACTCCTCAACTTTGCTATGACATGTTAGAGCAAAAATCCTGAATCGTTCAGGATGGCGCGCTACCACATCAAGGGTACTCAAACCGATTGAGCCTGTGGCACCTAATAGGGTTATATTTTGTATTTGATTAGTTTTAATTGGCTTCATGCAAAAAAGTCTTTTTATGCCATCCACATGACATAACAGAATGCAAAGATAGGGAACGCCGCAGTGAGACTATCAATTCTATCCAGAATACCACCGTGTCCGGGCAACAGATTACCGCTATCTTTACAGCCAGCACAGCGTTTAAACATACTTTCATTCAAATCACCAAGAGCACTAACCGCTACAGTTAAACCACCGACCAGAACGTGCAACCAGATGCGGGAAGGGTCAACCTGATAATGCATTGCGGCAAAGGCTATAATAGCGAAAGAAGCCCCCACCCCACCAAGTAAGCCCTCAATAGTTTTACCCGGTGATACGTTAGGTCGTAGTTTGTGACGACCGAATTTTACCCCGACAAAAAAAGCGCCCACATCGGCGGCCCACACAATACCTAAAACATAAAAGATCAGAGAAGCACCATAAAGAGGATCAACATCAAACAGGCTGGTACGCAGAACCACCACTGCTACCCATGTAGGAACAAGGGTTAATAAACCAAATATGCCTCTTAAAAAAACACTGGTGCGCCATAACAAGCTATACCTCGGGTAGGCGATAATCAGGAAAAGAGAAACAAGCCACCAAATCGCAGCCAGCCAGAGGATATATTCGTATATTGGTGCCAATTCTCCCTGGACCCAAACAGAATCCACTGGCACCAGAATACTCAAAGCAACACAGATGCCTGATACCAGTGCGGTGTATACAGACTTTAATAAGGGAATAGTCAAACCTGTTAGATTTGCCCATTCCCATGCACCCAAAGCAACAATAGCGGCAAAAGCTATTTCAAAACCTCTGATAGGTAAAAACAGAATGGCTCCTAATGCTAAGGGGGCCAAAATCAATGCGGTTATAATGCGCTGTTTTAACATCTGAAGAACACCTTAATGCTGGCTCTCTATTTGCTCACCGGTCATACCAAAGCGACGCTGACGGCCCGCAAACTCTTTCACCGCATTAGCAAATGCGGTTTCATCAAAATCAGGCCAAAGAGTTGCGCAAAAATACAACTCAGAATAGGCCAACTGCCAAATCAGGAAGTTCGAGATGCGCTGTTCACCACCTGTGCGTATCAATAAATCGATATCGGGGAGTTCATTTAATTGAATGTATTTGGATAAGTCTTGTTCAGTGATGGAATCGATATCTATTTGCTGCTCACTTGCGGCTCTTAACAATTTCTTACAGGCATTAGTAATATCCCACTTACCGCCATAGTTTGCGGCGATATTTAGCACCATAGCAGTGTTATTTTGAGTAAGCTGTTCTGCTTCAGCAATCTTGCTCTTAAGTTTCTCATCAAAGCGACTCAAATCACCAATAACCTGCAGTTTCACATTGTTTTTATTGAGCTTTTTAGCCTCACTACCCAATGCCCAAACGAACAACTCCATCAGCGCTTTCACTTCGTCTGCAGGTCGCAGCCAATTCTCACTGCTAAACGCGAATAACGTCAGTGCCTCAATGTTGTTTTGCAAACAAAATCGCACTGCAGCTCGTACCGCATCTGCTCCAGCCTTGTGCCCAAAGGAGCGCAATTTCCCTTTCTGTTTCGCCCAACGTCCGTTGCCATCCATAATAATGGCAACGTGTTTAGGCATCACATCATACTGTTGATTTGCATCCGTCATCAAAGAAAGCTTCTAAATTTCCATTAATTCAGCTTCTTTAGCTTTTAGCAACTCGTCTACTTGTTTCACAAATTTATCGGTTGCTTGCTGAATATTGTCCTCTGCTGCGCGGGCTTCATCTTCAGAAATCTCTTTTTCCTTCAACAGATCCTTAATATCACCATTAGCATCACGACGAATGTTTCGAATACTGATACGCCCCTGCTCAGCTTCACCACGTACCACTCGAATTAGGTCTTTACGTCGTTCTTCCGTTAACGGCGGCAATGGAATACGCATGGTTGTCCCGGCGCTAATTGGGTTCAGGCCCAAATCAGATTGCAGGATACCCTTTTCAACGGCTTGAATGGCACTCTTGTCAAATACGGTCAGCGCCAGGGTACGAGAATCTTCAACCACCACGTTAGCAAGCTGTCTCAATGGCGTAGCCGCACCATAGTAAGAAACCATCACATTATCTAGCAAACTAGGATGAGCTCGCCCGGTTCTGATTTTACTGAAGTTGGTTTTAAGCGCACCAATACTTTTGTCCATGCGCTCTTTAGCATCTTCAAAAATTTCATCAATCATGTTTCTAACCTTATTTTTTTAGTTGTTATCTATCAACGTACCTTCATCTTCACCCATGACTACAGCTTTGAGGCAGCCAGTTTTATTCATGTTAAAGACTTTGATAGGAATATTGTGGTCTCGCGCTAACGTAAATGCCGCAAGATCCATGACCTTTAATTCTTTTTCTAACACTTCACTATAATTGAGGTGTTTTTGTAATACCGCATCTGGATTTGTATTGGGGTCCGCATTGTACACACCGTCAACTTTGGTTCCTTTCAAAACCACGTCAGCCTCGATTTCAATACCGCGTAAACAGGCCGCAGAGTCAGTGGTGAAAAAAGGATTCCCAGTTCCGGCAGAAAAAATGACAACACGACCAGACTTCAACAAGCTAATAGCCTCTGTCCAGTTATAAGCGTCACACACGCCATTAAGTGGGATTGCCGACATCAAACGGGCATTAACGAATGCTCTGTGCAGCGCATCACGCATTGCAAGGCCGTTCATTACGGTTGCCAACATACCCATATGATCACCCACAACGCGATTCATGCCGGCTTTTGCCAGTCCTTCGCCACGGAATAAGTTGCCACCGCCAATCACCAGACCAACCTGAACACCAAGCTCAACTAACTCTTTGATTTCAGACGCCATGCGGTCTAATACTTTTGCGTCAATACCAAATGACTCATTGCCCATCAAGGCTTCACCACTTAGTTTCAATAAAATTCTACGATAGGCAGGTTTGGAGCTGATACTCATGAAAATTTCTCATCCTCAATGATTGTCGGGGATTTAGGGGACTCGTTCGCTTTTCTGGTGGCTGACACCTAAAAAAAAGCACCTCTTTTGAGGTGCTAGTAGTTTATATGACAATGCTTTAATGCAAAAGCCCTTGTCAGATTTATTTGTAAACAGCTTACTGTTTAGCAGCAGCCATTTGTGCCTGAACTTCAGCAGCGAAGTCTTCAGTTTTCTTCTCGATACCTTCACCAACCTCAAAACGGATGAAGTTGATGACGTCTGCGCTGTTGTCTTTCAACAGCTGACCAACGTTCATGGAAGGATCTTTAACGAAAGGCTGACCAGTCAAACTGATTTCACCAGTAAATTTCTTCATGCGACCCATAACCATTTTTTCTGCGATTTCAGCTGGCTTGCCGCTTTGCATCGCGATATCGATTTGGATGGCTTTTTCTTTCTCAACAACGTCAGCTGGAACGTCTTCTGGCTTAACGAATTGCGGGCTGCTTGCAGCAACGTGCATCGCTACATCTTTTGCCAAATCTTCAGAACCACCTGTCAACACAGAGATTACACCGATACGCGCACCGTGTACGTATGCACCTAAGTTGTCGCCTTCAACAGTTACAACGCGACGAACGTTGATGTTTTCACCGATTTTGGCAACTAGCGTGTCACGCAAGTCAGAAACAACTGTACCGTCAATTTCAGAAGCATTTAATGCTTCAACGTCACTGATTTTGTTAGCGGCAGCAAACTCAACCAACTTTTTACCAAATGCCAGGAAGCTGTCATCACGTGCAACGAAATCAGTTTCACAGTTCAGTTCCATCATTGTTGCAACACCGGCGTTTACAGAAGTCAGGATCACACCTTCAGCAGCGATACGGCCTGCTTTTTTAGCAGCTTTCGCCTGACCTGATTTACGCATATTCTCAATCGCCGCTTCGATGTCACCATCAGTCGCTTGCAATGCTTTTTTACAATCCAGCATACCGGCGCCGGTACGCTCACGCAGTTCTTTTACTTGAGCAGCAGTTACAGCCATCTGTATATCCTCAGGAATAAATTTAAATTTTTAGCGTAGAAAACAAGACCCATTTGCGATCTCATTTCAAAAATATGGGGTAAATAAGCTTTACCAAACTATATTTTAAAACAGGGGCAAGGCCCCTGTTTTAATGAGTCTTACGACTTTTAACATGCATTTGTGAATGCTGTATTAAATCTTACTCAGCCGCTTCAACGAAATCGTCGTTTTCAGCGATAGCTTCAAGATTTTGCTCACGACCTTCCAGAATCGCGTCAGCAGCCGCATTCAGATATAACTGAACCGCGCGGATTGCGTCGTCGTTGCCAGGAATGATGTAATCAATTCCGTCTGGGTCAGTGTTTGTATCAACAACAGATACTACCGGGATACCCAAGCTACGAGCTTCTGCAATTGCAATGTGCTCGTGGTTTGCGTCGATTACGAACAAGCAATCTGGTAAACCGCCCATGTCTTTGATACCGCCAAGGCTGCTTTCCAGCTTTTCCATTTCGCGGGTCAGCATTAGTACTTCTTTCTTAGTAAGCTTTTCAAAAGTACCGTCTTGAGACTGTTGCTCAAGGTCTTTTAGACGCTTGATTGATTGACGCACTGTTTTCCAGTTAGTCAACATACCACCTAACCAACGCTTGTTAACGTAGTATTGGTCGCATTTCAAAGCAGCTTCTTTTACCGCATCGCCAGCAGCGCGCTTAGTACCTACGAAAAGGATTTTACCTTTGCGCGCAGATACAGAAGAAAGATAAGATAATGCATCATTGAACAAAGGAACTGTTTTTTCCAGGTTAATGATGTGAACTTTGTTACGAGCGCCAAAAATGAAAGGCTTCATTTTTGGGTTCCAGTAGCGAGTTTGGTGACCGAAGTGAACACCAGCTTGCAGCATGTCACGCATAGATACGTTTGCCATAATAAATTTCCTCAATTGGGGTTAGGCCTCCATACATCCCAATTTTCGATCCTGTTTCCTCGTGAGAAAAGCCAGACACCCCGAAAATCGTGTCGATGTATGTGTGTTTTAAATGATTAATTTACGCTGATTTGAACTATTCTTTCGCAACGGTCCAGTTCAGGCGCGGCGCTTTATACCATACTAACAACATTACCGCAATCTTTTGATGACTTTACCGTCGCAATATTTAGCAAAGTTACAGCAACATCAAACGTGCACGTTGATAGATTAAGTTTTGGATCTCGATATGGCAGCGAGAACTAGCGCAACAAATCCACCTAAAAACAAACCCAATAAGCTGGGGAAGAATATGAACTTCACCATGCTTTTAACTTGGTTCTTGAAGTTACTATTGATAATTGGCTCAGCTGAAAGATCATACAGACTTCCATTGGTGCCCAAAAACTTATCATTCCGAATGTCTAAGATTTTTAACAAAACTTCTCTGTATTTTTTTAAACTCGACACAGCATATTCGAGATCCTCGTCTACCTTATTTTTGATTTGGCTGTTTTCGATTTGTGACTGATTAATTAGATTTAATTTTTGCTTTGTCTGGTTTATTTTCGTGGACACCGCTTCTGCTTTCAAATTGATATCTAGAGCACGGTCTAACAAGTCCTGCTTATATTTGGAGGTGGATAGCTCATCACCTAGTGTGAGGAGCCTTGATAAAAACTCATCACCAAACTGAGCCCCTGCGAGACTACCCTGTCGAGAAACCGCATTACCATCACTGGGCTCCAAGCTTAGATTGGCATATGTACTAAGTATATCCTTAATCGCAGCACTTTCACGACGCAATTCATCCAACCTCGACTCTGACAGCACAAGCTGGTTATTTAATACGTAGGTGGCATTGGTTACATCTTTGTATATCGGACTGACAAGAAAAGCACTCTGTAACGGGCCTAACGTATATTCCTGTAAAAAACGGAGTTCATTAATCACGTTCTTTGCTGACAATTTTGTTTCAGGCTCACTAATCATTACACCAATTTCATCTGCATCTAGACGCGACGCTACCTCTACAAGTCTCTGATTAAAATCGGAAAGATATTCAACACTGGCAATATATTCATTTCTTGTTAGCTGTGTGGTGTCGATATCATCGGGAAGAGAGATCCCCATATCTAGCACGCCATAAGTACTAATACTACGTTGGGCCCATTCATCTGGAATAGCCGCTAATATCCTAAGAGCTAAATCCTCAGGTAACGCTTTTGACAATTGGGAGGAAAAATAAAGCCTTGCAAAACGAAGACTTGCATTTTTTAATTCCATTGAAAATTGCTGGTTCAATTCAGCAATCTCGGCGTTGCTTAACTTTCTATTCTCAAGAGTTTGTCTGTACCTTTGTTCAATAAACACCCTACTAGGGGTAAATGGTGTGATTGTTACCGATTCAAAAAAATCTCTCCGTGTAAAGCCGTATTCTTTGAGTTCATACCTGTTGTAAACTTGGAGCAGGACAGGGTTAGCTGTAATATCGTTGAGCGAAAATGGACTGCCATTGGGGTACTTTCCCTCCTGAATTCCCTGAAAATTTAGCGTCAAATTAGTACTCACGGTGTATTTAGAGGGTTGAGAAAACCAATTCGATGCGAAATACACCGCACCTAAAAGCGCACCAATTATAGAAAACAAGAAAATAACTTTTCTTCTTTTCCATATCTCACTAACCAGTTCTGCCAAGTCCGTTTCGTCGTTAGGAAATTGTTGCTCATTGCGGTGGAGTAGCTCAGACATCTATTCTCTGCGTCCTGTGTAAATTAGTAAAAGTGTTGTCTGCTGAAAAGTTTACCGTTTAAATTTAATCTTGCATACCTTCACGCCACATTTAATATGTATTTAATTGCAAACGATTTACGCCCATACATTGATTCAACAAATTGTGTGTTTTTGTGCGTCATGTATGTAGTTGCGACCCATTGGGCATGGTCTTTGGCTAACGAACTCTCACGAAGTAAGCAAGTCACAAAGAGTTTCTGCGGAGCGACAGGCGCAATAAGACTAACAGCGCATTAGGTGCGACGATGTAGGAGGTACAGTGCCTCAGTTTTAGGGGCTTTACTTACTCGACCACCAGAGCAAGTCGGTACATGCGCACAAGAAATTTGTATTAATGGATCTCTTGACGTAATCGTTCACTAATTCTGGATAACCCGTTCACCTCCATTCCGGCCGCTCGATCATAGGCCATTTCCGGTCCACACTACCAGAGATTTATGCTTATTAGCTTCTTTTAATTTTTAAAGTGGAACAAGTAACTGTCATTGAAAGTGTCAAGGTAGTTCTTCGCCTGAAGTTTGACGAAACAGCGAGGAACCGGAACATCGCCATACGATTGAACGTTGGTGCAACGACGATCTCAGATATTCTCAATAAATTCAAAAATCAAATATGCGGTTGGCCTCTGCCTTAGCATATCACTGATTATTGGCTTCATCAGTCTCTTTATCCCGATAGGAATGCAGGTCGCGTAATACCAGATTACACACTCATGTATATGGAACTGAGACGCAAAGGCGTTACCAAAATCCATTTTTGGGAGGAGTATCAAGCCGTCAATCCGGAGGGCTGTTATTGCTGTAGCAAGTTCTGCGATAACTATCGTGAATGGAAGTTACAACAAAAACGTCCCATGCGTTTTACGCATAAGGCTGGTAAAAAAGTCATTATCGATTTCTGTAGGCCAACACTGCCAGTGCTTAACCCTGAAACCTGAGAAGTACGTAATGTGCAGGTTTTCGTTGCCTTATTGGCGGCATCCAACTAAACCTTTGCCATTGCCACATATAATCAGAAGCTGGAAACTGGCTTGAGGCACATGTGGCTATGTTTGCCTTATTCGGTGGTGTACCGCAATTGCTTATGCCGGATAATCTCAAGTCAACGGTGAGCAAAGCCTGTGGGTTTGAGCCTCAACTGAATACGGCTTACCAGTCACTGGCAAATCATTATTGTGATACTGTAATGCCTGCCAATTCACTAAAACCATAGGACAAAGCAAAGCACAAAACGCGGTTCTGATTATTGAACGTTAGATAGTGAGAAGACTGAGACATCAGGCATTCCATACATTATCGGGGCTAAAAGATGTCATTCGGAAATTATTCAATGAGTAAAATCAAAAGCCATACCTGTGATTACCGGGAAATCGCCACACCTTGGTGAGTGACGGGATAAATTTGCTTCGAACAATCAGTTTTGCAATTTCTTTCTGATCACACAAGGCAGCCAAAGTGATGATACAGTTCTCAATATCCAATCCGCTCAATAGTTCGAAAATGGCGGCGAATTCATTACTTTTTTGATTAACTAACAGCCACTTGTCCCAGCACCGGCTGATACAGACAGCTCCGCACACTGATAGCATATAACGGGTTGGAGCGCTCTCGTGTCTGAACAGATTGCCAGGCAGTTTTACCATCAATGACTATGACAGCATACCCGGTGATATATAGCAGAGCCGAATCCGAGTTGGGAAACGTTTTCACTGTTTCTTCCGGCTTACGACGATAGATCACCCGAACTATTGTGTCATGGCGGGGAGTATCTTGTTCAAAGGGCCTATATCTTCTGAGCCAATCAAGCTTAAGTTTTCCGAAATCTTCAATATCTTCCTCCTTTCAGCCCCTTACATCACGGCACCAACAGACAACAATTTAATGCCCATCAACTGATACGTTTACAACGTTCTATGGGGGCACTGTTTTGATTCGTAGTGTTTTAGGGAGTTTTCGATTATGATGCATATATTAAGCTTTTGAATTTGTTGCTTAATCTGTTCATTCAAGCGCCAAATAGTGCAAACTAGAACGATCTTGCCGTGATTCTCGTCCAGGAACTGCATAAGTACTATTGACCAAAATTAAAAATTAACTTTTCCGGCTGCAAACATAAATTTAATTCTGTAGAACAAGCCTGTAGGTCAACATATCCAATCCCTTGCCCGTTACTTATATGCAAAGAAAAATGTTTATCAAATACAGAAACCTTAGTTTTGGTGCCCGTGAATTCCTTTACTAAAGGAGCTGGATAAATGACTTCGACGTTATTCGGTATCGGGAATTCAACATTTGTGGCGATCAATTCTTTATCCAGAGGCTGGTGAGAGTTTACATGCCAGCCATGTTGAAACTTAAAAATGAGTAAATGAGATTGGTCAGGCTGAATTTTCAATTCAACTTTACCATTTCCGTCAGCGATGTACTGGATTGACTCAGTATTCCCGTTCTCAATGTCGTACAGAACTTTTGCAGAGAACAATTGTTGCATTGGTTGCTCTACCGTCTGACTTGTCAGTTCAACCATGAGAGCCTCAAACTGCTCCACATACAAAGCAGAGTTAACATGCATATTTAATCTATAAATATTTTCTAGCATTGCTGACTTCGGATTAATAAGCTCACCGTCATGTAGCGATAAAAATTGTTGCTGGCTTCCGGGTGCGTTTGAGAATTTAAATGTATCCTTGTCATTCCATAGAAAATTTATGGACTCATTCATCAAGTCTCTAGCATATTTCAACCACTTGAGTTCGCTGGTAATATCATATAAGTCAAGTGATGCTCTTAAAAGAAATGCATAATCTTCTAGTGTCGCTGAAATACTTTTATCATCGGGATTGATAATTCTGGGCAGTACTTCTGACCTGCTGTGCTCCGATAATAAAGCATCTCCAATTTTGATTGCCGTCGTCTTGTAAATCGGCTCACCAAAGGAGAGGTATGCTTCTTTAAGTCCAGAAATCAAAAGAGCATTCCAGCTAACCAGTAATTTACTGTCAATGTTGAGTTGTTTTTTGTTTCTTAGTTTTAATAGGTGTGCACGTATTTGGTTAAAAGATTCGTCTATCGGTCTGTCAACATAAACGCCGAACAAACCATCTTTTTCATAAGTACGTGTTGATTTGCTGTCTTTAAATACATTATCTACGGCAGCAATTTCTTCTTCTGAATACAAATAATAACCGCCTTCTACGCCATTATGAACTGCATCAACTGAACTCATGAAGAGCCCATTTTTTTTAGCCAGATACTGGTTTAAAAATACCAAAGTTTCTCGGACTATGACTTTATACGCCGGATCAGGCTTTACTCTGTATGCCCGACTGTAAACCTCTAACATCAAAGCTTGGGTATACAGCATTTTTTCGTAATGGGGAATACGCCATTGATTATCGCTTGTATATCTGTGAAACCCCCCATTAACCGAGTCATACAAACCTTTGTTGATCATATTGCGCAGATGATTATGTAATAATTCATCTAATTCAATATCTTCGAGTCGCTGCGCCCAATCAATTAATAAAAGTACGAGACTGGCTTCCGGAAAGTTAGGTGCCCCCCTTAATCCCCCATATTCTTGGTCTAGATTTGACTTTAAGTTGGCCAGCCACGGAGACCAGTCAATCTTATTCACTTTTACCGAATTGTTCGAAACAGTATCGCTACGGACTATTTTTTCATACAGAGCAGATTGTTTTCTTACCCATTCCGGCGTGGTTTTCCAAGTCTCAGCCAAGTTTGATAATAAATTAAACAACTCATTGCGCTTGATATATGCATCGATAAATATAATCTCTGAATCAGGCGTCAATACGGCTGTGATGGGCCACCCTGCGGTACCTTTTACGCGCGCCAAAGCCATTGTCATATAGCTGTCAATATGAGGTGAAACTTCCCGGTCGACCTTCAAGGACATGTAATTCTGATTTAACAGTTTCGCGATTTTCGGATCGCGAAAACTCTCTTTTTCCATAACCTGACACCAGTAGCAGGCATAAAATCCGATTGACAAAAAAATGAGCTTATTTTGTTCCCTCGCATTTTGGAGATTCGTTTCTGTCCACGATTTCCAATCAATGGGGTTAGTCGCATGTTTAATCAAATAGGGCGAACTACTCAATATAAGCGAGTTTAAGTACGTCACCTGATTGGTATGTGTGTCATTTTGAGGGTTTAACTCAAGATATTTTGACACATAACGTTCAAAATCAGACGCAGACACTTTACTTGATAAAGGAGGAAATAAATTATCTCTGACTGATTGCTGTGCTTGAACGCCAAAGATAATCCAAAACAATATCATGCACCTAACGATGCCTAATAAGTATTGCTTTAAACACCTCGTTAAACTTCTGTTCAATTTGTTACCTGAGTGACAGAGTCAAAATCATAGGCAAACCTGTGTACTTGGTTAGCATCAATACTGCCCAAGCTGCCACGTTCGCCGTTCGGCCAGATAATTGTGACCTTAGCAGATTTATGTGCCCCCAAACCGAAATGCATCTGTTTTGAGTGAACTGACATATAGCCAATTGTACCACTTAATTCTCTTGTGCGTTTCAGGCCATCCGCAGTTTCAACAATTACTTTTGCACCGATGGCATCCAGATTTATGCCTCTTGTCGGATCACCACTGAGTGAAAGCTTCAGCCAATTATTGTTATCTGCTTCAGAATGATTGAGCAATACACGGGATTTTTCATGATAATCATTGGTGATAATGTCCAAATCTCCATCATTATCGATATCCAAATAAATCGCGCTTCTGCCATTACTGGAAAAGTCCAACCCACTTCCAGCACTCGCATTGTTCAGCATTCCATCATCGTTTACGAAAAGGACATTTTTTTCCTTGTCTGATTTTGGAAACAAGACTTCAATTTCCCGATTTTTAATAGGATCCTGATAATACGGATTTTCTTGACTATAAACTAAATAATCATTCATACCATTGAGGACGTACAGGTCATCATCACCATCATTATCAAAATCAAAGAAATCGGCATCCCATGACCATCCCGTGGATGAGTACCCCCGTCCTACTCTATCACTTAATTCAAACCGTAAATCACCAGTATTTCTGGACAAGAATAAATCATTCGCCTCTATAACACGCATTCTGGCGAGTTTATTCGGGTTAAACTTCATTTCAGTATCAGCAGACGGCAGCACATATTTTTCGTCCTTGTTCATGGTAACGATGTTGGAAATGTAAATATCTGAGATTAAGTCTTGATTTAAGTCACCTAGAGCAATTCCCATTGTGTAAGATGGTTTGTTAGTGCCAAGCTCGTCAGCAACATCTATAAATTTGCCGTTGCCTAAATTCTTATAATAGGCATTAACACCAAAATCATTACCGACGACGAGGTCTTGTAAGCCGTCTGAATTAAAATCGGTATGAGTAACGGCCTGCCCCCAACCAGAGTTGTCTACACCGCTATCCTGTGTAACATCCTGAAATTTAAGTTTCCCTAAATTTCGAAATAATTTGTTTGGCAAACCATTGATATTACGGCGTCTTAATGTAGGAAGTACACCTTTTAAATAGTTGCCGAAATATGTGATGTAAATATCTAACAGGCCATCACCATCAAAATCAAATACTGTCGCTGGGCCCCCTACGAGTCCAACGCCCCCCAAGCCGGTACCCTCACTGACATCTTCAAAGGTATTGTCGCCTTTATTTCGATAAACACGATGTAAATCATCGACATAAGTGATGACGATATCCTGCCAACCATCGTTGTCCAAGTCGGCAATGATTGGCTGGCGTGGTTCGCCCGGCAAATTATCAGGCTCTCGTACCCAGTTAAGCCCTGCACTTTCAGTAATGTCCTTAAACTTCCCTTTGCCATCATTTAAGTACAATCTGTTCCCGAGACCGCTAAGCAAAAGTACATCGTCATAACCATCGTTATTAATATCACCAGCTGCAATTCCGGAGCCACCAAAAGCGGGGGGGATAACAATTGTTCCTCGTCCCTTGCCGTCAGTTAAATAGCTACGTAACAATCTACTCAACCAATCAGAGGAGCGATGCATAAAATTGATACCGACACTGCTTGAGACTTCCGTGAAAAGTGTCCCATTGGTTCCAATTTTTGACTTCTCAACCGCTTCAGCAGAGGGCGCACTGATCAATCGTAAAGAGACATCGCTCCCTTTATGTTTTTCTGCTTTATTATTTTCTCTGGCGAAATAATTCACAGCATTTACCGCATCTCTGAAGAAAGATACTTTAATACGTTCACTTTCTTCAGAACGCCCGATGTCTCCCATCACACGCAATACCAGAACACCGTATTGGGCGATGTTCTCCACAAGTAATTCTGCCGCAAAAGGATCAGGTTCAAGATAAATAGGAAAAAGCGCATCATTTAAAGCAAATTGCATGTACTGCCAATGAATTCCGCTATCTCGGAAGGCATCCATATCATAAGCTTCGATAGTCACCCTGTCTTTTGCGGGTAAGGCAGGAAAGAATATTGCGTCCTCGTACTCATTGATTCTGTGGGGCAGTACATACTGTGCATAGTTGAAAACGTCCTCTTCCAGAATGACGTTCCGCCCGTGCTCCAGCGCTAATTCTTGTGCACCTCGATACAAATCGCTCGCAAAGCTGATGACAGTTTCGGTAAAAAGTTGCCTAAACTGTTTAGCTTCAATACTACTTTCAGGCCAGCGATGGCGAGCGAAAAACACTTGCAGGTTACGCACAAATATCTGGTTATTTAGCTCATTATACTGACTGTATGAGCGCAGCTTTTGTTCTACCATCTTGTTAAACAAAACCGGTGAGATTATGTCCCGCTTAACTGATGCATCTTCGTACTTCTTGCTGACTGTGGAATTCAGTTGACTGATGGCGCTCCAGGCGCTTACCAGCAAATTCTCATCGACCTCTCGTAAATTTTTGGTTCTTGCCTCTCTGTCTGCAACTTGAAGGACGCTCAATAGGAAAAAATCAAGGGCTTCGGCTAACTTATCAGTAGCGCTGATACTCAGGGGCATAAGCTGTTGCTCTTGAGCACTAAGCAACAAATCTTGTTGCACTGCTAGAAGCGATCTCAATGAGTAGGCAATAGTGCTATATTGCCGCTTATCATCTTTGTGAATTTTCAGCTGGTTGCCACTACCAAGGGTAACTAGCCAATGACCCGACTCCTCTTGTTGCCATCGAATTACTGGTTTTACTGCAGCGACAATATGTTTCTCATTGAGTTCTGACTCCCCCGACATCGCGGCTATTCTCGAGGCATGCTCCCAAAAATGGCTGATCCATTGTTTTTGTAGTAAGTTTTTTCTGAATCTGGCCCGGTGTTCCAGTGGCGTACCGTAGATAAAATCTTCAAGGCGAGACGCAGTAGCATAACACTTTGGGTCGCGCACATTTTCAAGCGCTTCAATATGGCCAATGATCTGCTCTAAATGTACTTCAGATTCCTGTGCCGATACTTTGCTTAGAAACAGAACCAAGACAAAAGTACAGATAGCTTGCAACTTGAAATCTGAAGGTGTTTTAAACCTATTATGGAAAAAAATAGAATTCATATTTTATCCTTGAAGGAGAGGAAATTCGGCCTTTTCATATTTTAATCATTTTTGTCTATCGATAAATAGCCTTTATCTTCGTCCAATGCGAGGCTTGTAATCACCGATTTGTCAATTGCGTTTAAAGTACCCAGTTGAAAATAACGCTTTGCCTCTTGCTTATTACCTTCGGCGTGGTAAAGCTTAATCAGATGAACATAACTTTGGTCTAATAACGGATCTATTTGTAATGCGTGTCTAAACTTTTCAATCGCATCATTGAGACGTTTTAGCTTTTCTAATGTGAAGGCCTCGTAAATGACTGCATTCGCAAAATTTTCCCTCATCAACCCCGCCTTCTCAAACAAAACCAACGCTATTTGATACTGTTTTTTCTGATACTTGAGCAGACCATAATTGAAATAAAGCTCTGCATTGCCTTGGTCTTGTTTAATGAGCCAGTCAAAGATCGCCTCAGCATCGCCTTCAGGTTGCATAGCAACCTGACTAATTGCTTTTAACTCTTCCACTCTGGAAATTTCCCCAAACCTTTGGCGAATATAATTAATAGTCCCCAATGCTTCTTGGTAATCCTTAAGCTTCATTTGAGTTTCAGCTAAGATGATGTAAGGCAATACGTGAGGATAGTTAGCTTGCTGCAAGCGGGATTTTAAATACTTTGCATATTGTGCCGAAACTACCGTTTTTAAAATCGTGACCAATCGATAAATATCCCCCTCAGTCTCACCCAACTCCAGCTGAAGGTCGTGCAATTCCAGGCCAATTAAATCAGGAGGTAGTTTAGTATAAGGCTCCGTGAGTCGTTCTGAGTCTGGATAAATACCGATTCGATGGTCTGTCATTACAACATGGATGACATCCTGAGCCCGCCGCTGGGGCATATGACAATTAACACAACTTTTGTTTGCCTCAGCTGCATTGTTGTGAACAGCACTCTCTGGGGCTTCGTGACAACCGAGACAGGTAGCGTCCACCTGTTGGACAAAATCTATTTCCGCGGGCTTGTGATGTGGGTTATGGCAACTTATGCAAGTCAGTTCACCTTGAGATTGAGTAAAGCATGCGCTATTTGAAAGACGATAACCGTGATGATTAATTTCAAATCTCTGTTCCCGACTGACGTTCGCATCCACAGTATCCACATGTAAAATATAGTCTGAAAGTGTCTCTCCTGGGCGGAAGCTGTAATCACCTCTTTCAAAACGACGAACCCCCACCATATTCACGGCGGGTAACATATGACACTGAAAGCAGACAGAGTCCCGTTCCCTAACCGGCAATTTGGCTGGGTTGACAATCGAGTTCCTTATTTCTGAAAGGTTTTTGGCCTTTCCGAACACAGCTTCAAGATGGTTTTCGCCGGGTCCATGGCAGCGCTGACAATCTATACCTTGAGGTAGCTGTTTTGGAAAGGTGTCGCGATGGACAAAACTATCTTGTTCCATTTCACTAAAAGGATAAGCATTATGACAAAACATGCACTCGCGCAATATTTGTCTCGATAGCCCAAAGTGTTTTGAGCTTTCAAACCCCGGTGCCATCTCCCAAAATCGTCCTTCGGTGTACCAGTTAATCGGGAGCATATATATTTCGTCATTTGCCGTACGAAATAGCGGACTAACCACCTTATTTCCCGAGCCCAGCAGATAATCAATTTGCACCTGAATCTCATTGACTCTTTGCTGTAGGTAATCCAATTGATATCTGACAAAATATGCTTTGTTGTCTCTCAATACGATATCGTAATAACGGTTTGATGGAGCATGGTAGAATGGCAAACCTGCAAGCTTATCAGCGCTAAACCACTTAATATCAACATTAGCAAAAGACCGGGACATCCCAACTCCCTTGAAGCCTTCAGAATGCTCTACATGGCAACTCGCACACACTTGGCTATCCACATACCCTTGCTCATTAGCAATATAATTTGGGGTTGCATTAAGTTTACAGAGATAAGAGAGAAAAAATACTGAATAAATGATGAAACGCAGCAAGAAAATTCCTTTACAACACAGGCAGAAGGCGTTGAACCCGAAAAAACTCAATTCAGATTCAACGCTACAGAGTGTTACGACATAAATTTGATACCAATTTTGGCACGTTTACCACTTAAAGCCGAACGATACCCTAAAAGCAGTAGTGACAACAACAGCCACCATAATGTCAGAGAGCCACCAGAGGAGCCGGTTACCTTGACTACTTCAACAGGCTCAGGATTCACGGTAACTGTTACCTGAGATGAAGCTTCAAGTGCACCGTCTGTGATGGTGTAGCTAATAATATCAGTACCACTGAAGCCCGCCTCTGGTGTGTAAGTTATTGTATTGTCGTCGTTCACTACAACACGGCCATTATTTGCTTGCGCTGCAATGACCATTAACGCATCGCCATCAGGATCGGAGTCATTCAATATAACATCAACCGTAACACTCGTTTCGTACTCGGTGACAACACTGTCGGAAGCTGCGACAGGCGATTCATTGCCATCAACAAAAACTGAAACTGTCGCGATAGCAGTTGCGCCATTGGTATCGACAACTTCATAGGTCACAATATCCAGACCACTAAAGCTCAGTTCAGGTGTGTATTGAATCTGATTGTCAGCCAACACAACCACACTACCAGAGTTGGCAACAGCACTGACAACCGAAATCTCATCGCCATCGACGTCAATATCATTTGCCAGCACATCAATCACGATTGGTGTTAAGTTGTCAGTTTCAGCAAAGTCATCTGATGCACCCGGCGCTCGATTACCTCTTATTTCGAGGACAACCTTAGCGTTAGCGCGCCCACCATTGCCATCGCCTATCGCATAACTAATCGTATCTCTACCTGCATACCCTGCCCGCGCAATGTACAACAAACGATCAGACCGAATCTCAACGATACCGATATTCGCTTCAGCACTGCGGATACTCAACTGGTCTCCATCGGCATCGCTGTCGTTTCGCAATACATCAATTTCAACCTCAGAGTTCCATGACATCTGGATATTGTCGTCGGCGGCCACAGGCTTGGTATTGTCACTGATAAATATCGCGACGCCGCCAGGGTCAGCAATTGCAGCATTAGCAGCCCCGTCCTGGTCATTGGGTCCACCGTCATTAATGAGCAGTTGCACACACCAATGGTCAGCGGTTAGTCCGGCTTTATAATTGGCCGCTCCCGGCGGCGGACAATTACCCTCTGCACCAGGGGCAGAAAACACCTTATTATTGTCATTGCTGACAAAGCTGCGCCATAACTCTGTGCTCGGATTATATTTGCGATACACCGCATTTTCTGGAATCGGTTGAGATTGTGGCATAACCACACGCACAACCTGGCCGGCTGTTTGAAGGTCATACAGAACAAAATCAAAGATGCCGCCGACATTTTCGTAATTTCGATCTTCTGGTAAATCATTGGCTAATAACTCTACTCTCTCACCATATTGATTAGTTCGAGATTGACGCGGTGCATTATTATCGACCACGACCTGAACGCCATTTGAATCGTTTTGTGACGCAGTATCTCCTACGCGCATGCACACACCGGGTTCTGATTCCACCAAGAATTGAGATTGTTCCTGAGCCTGCGATGCAATCACATTACAATCATCAATCGCGTCTAAGTAGTCTGGAATACCATCCCCATCACTATCTCCATAACCTTCCTGAGCATCGGGGATTAAGTCACCGTCAGTGTCCTCTGTTTCACTGAGTTCGCTACGACTGGTAACGATTTCAAAAACGACACTCTCGGTAGCGTCTAGAATCGGCTCACCATCGTCATTGACATAGAGCGAGACTTCATAGCGGCCCGTATCCAACACAGAAGGATCAAACTCGAAACTATCTCCTGTTGTACTGAAGATATCGATACCCTCAGCAGTCCAATCCAGTGACAACGAATCTTGTGGGTTAGGATCGGCAACTTCGGCCATGACAATCGTTTGACCTTCGTCCTGCGCCACAACAAAAGTAGGAATGCTATCCTGTAACACTGTCAAAGTAATAGTTGGAGCAATGTTGTCCTCTGAAATGGTGATGGTAGCCGTGCTGTTTGCTCCGATGTTTTGTCCCTCGTCGAGACTGACAATGATTGTCTCGTCTATTTCGATTTCACTATCAATATGCACATCAAAGCTTTCTTTTGCTAACTGCCCTTCGGTAAAGGTAACCGTTCCTGCACCGCCAGTATAATCAACACCATTGCCCTCGGCAGTACCAGATAGAGTATAACTAACCGCATAAGGGTAAGATGGTGCGTCCCCGTTGAGTAAGAACTCCACTTCAACAGTCGTTCCCTCGGCCGTCGCTTCTGCTGAGGCCAGTGAAATAATCGGTAGCACAGTGATCCTCTGCTCTTCTGTAGAGACCGAACCAAAACTATCTTCTGCTTGCCAATACAAGGTATGCACACCCGGTGCAAAGTTCAGATTTGGATCCAGCAGTGTTACTGGCAGTTGATTGCCTTCTGCATCTATTGCGGATGCCGTTCCGGGATTAACCTGAGTAATAAGCCCGGTAGCTTCGACTGTGACATCTTCTGGCACAGTGATTATTGGCGCATTGATATCGGCAACACCACTGATTGTGAGACTCACCCGCGCTGTGTCGTTTTTCGCTTCAGCATCGCGAATGGAATAAGTTAAATTGACAGTACCGATAAAGGTTGTCCCCAAGTTAACCTCGAGTTGATTGTCTGTGATTTGTGCAGTTCCCAAGTTTGCAGACACGCGCTGCAGAGACAACACATCTCCGTTGGTGGCAATATCAGGATCGATATCATTAGCTAGTACATCCAGGGTGTAAATACCAGATTCGAGCTGGTCAAGCGTAATCTCATCATTTACGGCCTCTGGTTTATCATTCACTGCAGTAACATTGACAGTAACAGTGGCTTGTTCAGAGGTTAGTTCTCCATCACTGACGCTATAGTCAAAAGAGTCCACTCCGTTGAAATTGGCCGAGGGATTGTAGACCCAACCTGAGTCAGTTGTATTCAATGTGCCATTCAATGGCGGATTGATAATAGTGAAGGTTAACTCGTCCTGGTTCTCGTCAACAGCATTGGCGATAATAGTCACTGATTTATCTTCGCTAGTACTCACCTCTGAGTTAGTCGCTACAGGCGCTGTATTGCTACTAACAACGCTAATAGCAAAAGACGGCAAACTTGTCTGCTCATTACCATCAGAGACACTCAATTCAATATTGGTATAGTCGCCGACATCCTCTTCCTGAGGTGTACCGGTAATACTTCCTGTTTGCTCATTTAAAGCCAACCAATCCGGTAAGTTGGAAACACTAAAGGTCAGGGCGTCACCGTCTGCATCACTAGCTGAAGGAGAGAATAGATAAACTGTTCCCTGGGTAACAGTTGTGCGTGGCGTACCTGTAATCACTGGCGCAGAGTTTTGAGAAGTAACTTCGATAGTAAACTCGGGCAACGCCACAACATCGTTAACACCGTCGGTCACACGAATAACGATGTCAGTAAACAGTCCGGCATCATCTTTAACTGGTGTTCCACGCAAACGTCCTGAATTAGGATTGAATGAAGCCCAAGAAGGTTTATTTACGATAGAGAAGAGCAAATCGTCGCCATCGACATCGGAGGCAGAAGGCGTGAAACTGTATTGTACTCCACTGGCAGCAGTTGTTGCTGGATTACCTGAAATCGTTGGCGCACTGTTTGATGACAGAACCTCAACAGAAAATGCTGACAAGGACACACTATCCTGCCCGTCGCTCACGGTGATCACAATGTTGCGATAAAGTCCAACATCTGACTGTGCAGGTGTTCCTGCCAATCGGCCAGTAGTAGGATCAAACGATGCCCAGTTTGGTATATTAGCAATACTAAACTGCAATACGTCGTTATTTTCGTCGGTCGCAACAGGCGTGAATTCATACGCGCCACCTGCAGTCACAGAACTTGCCGGAACACCACTTATCTCTGGTGCAATGTTTTCGCAAACCTCACAAACTCGAATACTGAATGCTGGCAGTGATACTGTATTCACGCCATCAGTAACGGATATTATAATACCCGTAAAGGTACCCACATCATTGCTTGCAGGTGAGCCGGTTAGCGCACCATTGGTCGTATCAAAAGCAGCCCAAGTAGGTAAATTATTAATGGAGAAACGCAACTCATCACCGTCCGGATCAGTGGCTTGTGGAGTAAATTGATAGGCCTCACCTACTTGCACCACAACATCAGGAGTACCAAGTAATTCTGGGGCACTGTTGACCAGAACCTCAATATCAAACGCCGGAAGCTCTGCACTGAGTTCGCCGTCAGATACGATAATTTTAACCCCTCCATAAACTCCCGCATCTTCGGTAGAAGGGGTGCCACTTAACACCCCGGTGTTGTTAGCAAAGTTTGCCCAATCAGGACGATTCTCAATACTGAACGTCAAGCTTTCAGAATCAACGTCAGTAACCTGAGGCGCAAAGTTATATGTCTTAAGAACTTTGATACGCGTCGCTGGTACACCAGAAATCAGAGGCGCATCGTTAACGGGTGTAATACTGATTGTTACCGTTGCGATATTGGAATCAAATTCACCATCGTTGGCAACGAAAGTAAAGCTATCGGTCACACCAGAAATATCTTGCTGCGGTGTATATTGGGCAACATTATCAACCAGTTGCAGTACCCCAGAGTTTGTAGTTTCAATGATGCGATAGGTCAGATTATCATTGTCAATATCAGACGCCACTAAGGTAACCTGGATCGTATTATCTTCCGCTACGGTTGCTGTCTGATCTTGGGCAACAGGTGCTGTACCGTCGCTAAATACTTCAATAGTAAAGGCGGAAAGGCTGCTACTAACTTCACCATCTGATACAGAGATAACGATATCAGTGTAAAGTCCAATGTCTTCAGTCAGAGGACTGCCAGACAATCTTCCTGTTTGCGTATCAAAAGAAGACCATAAGGGTTGACCTGAAATCGAAAACAGCAGTTGTTCACTGTCAATATCCGATGCATTAGGTTCGAACAGATACTCACTTCCTGTTGCGACAGAAACTTGAGGTTCTCCTGAAATCTCTGGCGCATCATTCACTGGGGTTATCTCAATGGTCACAGTCGCGATATTTGATTCAAACTGACCATCATTAGCAACGAAGGTGAACGTATCAGTCACACCCGATACATCAGCATTTGGTAGATATGTCACCACAGCACCATTGAGCTGAACTACGCCCGCTGTCGCTGTGGTTACAATGCTGTACTCTAATTCGTTACCTTCAGCATCTGAAGCCGATAATCCGATGTTGATAGCGGTATCCTCAATAGCTGTGACAGTCTGATCCTCGGCCACTGGAGCACTGTTAGTACTGATTACCTCGATGCTGAAGGCTGGCAATTGCGCACTTAACTCTCCGTCAGAAACAGAAATAACGATATCTTCATTAAGCCCGACATCTTGGGCACCGGGTACACCAGACAACACACCAGATTCGACATTGAAATCTGTCCAGCTTGGCTGATTGGCAATAGCGAACACTAAATTATCACTATCAATGTCACTGGCTATTGCACCAAACTGGTATTCGGCACCTTGCAAAACACTAGTATCTGCATCGCCTGAAATAACAGGAGCATCATTGACGGCAACGATACTCAGCACTGCTGTACCTACTGATTCCAGGCTGCCATCACTAACAGAAATGATTAAGCTATCTTCACTATCATCATTAAGTGCCGTCATATACTGTATTGCCTCAACATCAGTGAGCAATGCTGAGATATCGGTTATCGCACCTTGTAATATCAAAGTCGATGATCCGGAACCGGTTATCTGCACCTGGTCAATAGTGCCATCTCCGGCAGCAGCAGAAAGTGCTCCTGAATTAACGGTGAGTGTCATAACAATCGACTGTGCTTGCGAACTTGTCAGAACTAAGTTGCTTAAATCAATATTACTCAGCACATCTTCGGTGACTGATAGTTCACTGGAGAGGCCTTCCAGTACAGGTCCCGTGTTTACAGTAATTTCTTCACTGAGCGCCTGGCTTAAACCATTGCTAGTCACTAAAAGATTAAAGGACTCATCGATTTCACTTTGAGTTTCATAAGTAATTTGTAGGGATTCAAAAGTCACTACTCCCGAATCAAAGTTTAACGTCACTGTATCACTTGAATCATCCAGATCACCTAACCCGGCCAATTGCGCAGAGCCTGATGCATTGGTGACTTGAAGCGCGACTTCTTCGAAGAAATCGGTATCGAGAACCCCTTGGCCATTAACAGCACTTAAGGATGGTGCGGTGGTAAACTGTGTAACCGAACCGGCATTAACCAACAATGGCGCAGGTTGAACATCAAACCTGATGTTAGTTGCAATAACTTGCGAGACAATATTATCCGAAGTGACTGTTTCAAGCGCACCGGAAGATGCCGTCAGCAAGATTAACTCATTGTCTTCTGTCGCTGCGTAGCTCAAGCCGTCGAATGAAGCAATACCCGCAGCAGCCGCCGCGGTATTACCAGTCAGTAGCCCCGGACCTGATACCGATAGTAATATTGCTTCATTAAAATCTGTATCCAGCAAACCATGACGATCGGTTGCGGCAACCAGTGGTGTCACTGCAAACCCATTCCCTGAAACTACCCCTTCAGGTTGCCGGCTATATAATAATTGCGTTGCTTCAATATCCAGGGTTAATGTCACAGGCTGCTGTGTCGTACTGGTACCAATCTGAGACCCTGTTTCAGATACCGATACCTGTACTGTCGGAGTGATAGAGAAGCTAATATTCGAGTTATCAACAAGTGGTGCTGTATCATTAAACCAAGCTTCGAGGTAGAGCTGTATGTTGCTACTACCATTGGCAATATTGATAGTGTCGTCAAAGGATAAAATTCCGTTTGCGTATACCCCGAAATAAGTCGCAATTGTGGTTGCATTGCTTTCATTTACTTCTCGCAGTGAAAATGACATATTGTCGGCGTTAAGGGTTCCTGTCACTGCAAAGTTAATACCGGTGATGACGGTATTGACACCATCACTCCCACTATCATTAATATCAATAACCACAGCGGTTTGAGCCGTGCTCTGACTCAAGGCTTCAGATGTGATGCGAGTAAATGGCACATCAAATGTAAACGACGAGTCCCTGTCAAGAGGAGTAAAAGTCACTGTTACGAGAGAGGAAGCAGAAACGTCTTCACCATCGGAAACTTGCACAGAGATTTGTCGTGCTGTAAACACACTATCAATTGTATTGTTGTTAAAATAGGTAACAGCTTGCAGTAACCTGCTCACTCTGTCGGCATTGGCATTGGCATTCAGGTTAACCACCAAATCATTGCCCACGCCAATCGCATTAACCAAAGTTCCCACAGTAATATTGTCAACTGTAACTGACGCTCCCGCGCTTTTATCCAACAATCCCGACTGCAGACTAATTAAATCATCAGCACTTACACCTCCAGAAGTGACGCTGACTATTAGCTGACCACCATCAAAGTCTGTATCATCAACATCCGACAAAGCAGCGTCATTGTTGGCGTCAATTCGGACAGAACTTGTACCCTGAGTAAAGTTAACAGAGTCACCATTCAAATTGGTGACAACCGGAGCATCGTTCACCGCAGAAACGTTAACACCTATCACCTGTCTTACGAGAGCAGCGCTGCCATCGTTATCATTGACACTCAGAGATATTGCCGTCAAATTTTCACCATTAGCATTCTCTGCCGGTGTATACAGAACAATACCGGTTTCATTGAGGAAGAGGTTGATCTGTGTCGCGGTTCCACTTACCGACAAACCATTGCTCGTTGTGCTTATCGACGATCCCGAAGTAGAGCTATTTAGCAGAGATAAATTCCCTGATGGTACGGTTAACTCAAGATTAAGTAAGGTGCTATCTGCATCTGAAATGGTAAGTGAACTCATATCTAGCGCAAATGAGATATCTTCAGTAACACTAATATCTGTGCTAGCTTTTGACACAACAAGACTGTCTATACCAACAGAGAAAGCACTTTCGACACTCGTCACTGTCATTCCTGTTACGCCATTCCAGCCATCAAAATCTATCTTGCTGCCGACATTGTCTATTGCAAACTTGCTTGCTGGTACAGTAAAGGAAGTACCCGTCCCCCCTAGAGGAGTGAATGTCATAGTCTGTGGTTCGGTTCCAGCAGCAAAGAACAACTGCAAAGAAGCCAGGTTGACTTCCTCACTAAAAGTGACCGACATGTCATTTGTAACGGCACTACCGTTGCTGTACAGCACATTACCTTCTGTGCCGCCAAGTGTTTGCAGATCTGCCACAGTCAAATTACCAGCGTCAAGAGACACTGTCATCGTGATCCCTGATTCAGTCTCGGTGTAAGCAGTTACTGATGGAATAGTACCTCCAGACATATCAAAGCCTATGGATTGACCGTTAATCAACTCAGGAGCGTCGTTAACCGCTGTTATATTGATAGCTACTGTCGCAGCTGCACTAGTTTCAGTGCCATCTGTCACAGTTAATGACAGATTAAATTGACTGTTAGAGTTCGCCAACGGAATCAGAGCAATCGCATTGCTATCGTCCAAAAAGGAGTTAATCTCCGCGGCAGTTCCAGCCAACTGAAGAGTTTGAGTATCGACCTGCGTGACGACCACACCGCTAACACTACCCAGCGGAGATAATATATCGCCTTCGCTGACGACAAAGTTAAGTTGCACCGAATCACCTTCGCTGTCTGAAATTACAACATCTGACAAAGCGAGGTTAGTTTTAGTATCTTCCTGAATCGTGAATTGAGTGGGTAAGTTGGTCACTTCCGGCACAGCGTTTTCCACGATATTCACTGTTATCTGCTGTGTCGTTTCCTCCAAAGCATTCGCACTCGGGATATTATCAATTGCCACCAAGACCTGCTCGGGCTCGTCAGCCAGGGGAGAATCATTAATCGATGTGATAGTAAAGGATGACTCACTATTGCCAGCTGAAATAGTCAGTGCGTTGTTAGTAATTCCGCTAACATTGAAATCATCTCCATTCGTCGCTGTTGAACCTGTAAAGGATAAATTTACAGTAACTGAAGAACTTGCATTCAATGCTTGGCCTTCGGCATTTCTTAAAGCGACAGTTACAGTTGCAGTCTCCTCTTTCTCTTCAATTAATTGTGTAGTGTCAACCAGCAGAATTAGCGCAGGAATAGTATTAAAGTTCAATGCGGTTAATGAACTAATACCGTCATAAGCATTGCCAGCTTCATCGTTCAACAAATCACTACTCATACGGATGGCATAAGACCCACCAGCTTTGAGATTTTCATTCAGATTAATGGTTAATGTTGCGTCAGAGATAGTCGCGCTTCCCTGACCAGAGAGTTCCCCCGCATTTAATGTCAACGTAATGTTTTCAAGCTCTGAATTACTATCCGACAAGCGGATAACTTCCAATGTTCCAGAAGATGAGGAGTTAAAATAGATCGACTCGCTGAATTCAAGTACCAGATCAGTATCAACTTGCACAAGTGTTGAATCATCCGAGGGACTGGAGCTACTCAAAGTTGGCGCGGTCACATCGTAATTTACCGTGTATTGCGTTGCCGCGGTATTGCCGTTTGATGCACTGTCAGTGGCCGCGCTGGCGGCCACATCCAGGGTAACGTTGCCCTCACTACTCGGGGTCACGGTAGCAGTATAAACCGAAGCACTGGTACTGACGAAGTCACTGAGACTGGCATTGGTGGCCGTTATATCGCTCTCGGCAAAGCCGGTGACATCTTCACTGAAGGTGAAAGTGGCGGTAAAAGCGGCATTTTGCGATGTGGTTGGGCCGGTAATATCAATCGTCGGTGCGGTGGTATCATAGTTAACGCTATATTGCGTTGCCGCGGTATTGCCGTTTGATGCACTGTCGGTGGCCACACTGGCAGCCACATCAAGGGTAACGCTGCCATCGGCGGTTGGCGTCACGGTAGCGGTGTAAACCGAAGCACTGGTACTGGCGAAGTCACTGAGACTGGCATTGGTGGCCGTTATATCGCTCTCGGCAAAGCCGGTGACATCTTCACTGAAGGTGAAAGTGGCGGTAAAAGCGGCATTTTGCGATGTGGTTGGGCCGGTAATATCAATCGTCGGTGCGGTAGCGTCATAGTCAACGCTATATTGCGTTGCCGCGGTATTGCCGTTTGATGCACTGTCGGTGGCCACACTGGCAGCCACATCCAGGGTAACGCTGCCATCGGCGGTTGGCGTCACGGTAGCGGTGTAAACCGAAGCACTGGTACTGGCGAAGTCACTGAGACTGGCATTAGTGGCCGTAATATCGCTCTCGACAAAGCCGGTGACATCTTCACTGAAGGTGAAAGTAGCGGTAAAAGCGGCATTTTGCGATGTGGTTGGGCCGGTAATATCAATCGTCGGTGCGGTGGTATCATAGTTAACGCTATATTGCGTTGCCGCGGTATTGCCGTTTGATGCACTGTCGGTGGCCACACTGGCAGCCACATCCAGGGTGACGCTGCCCTCACTACTCGGGGTCACGGTAGCGGTGTAAACCGAAGCGCTGGTACTGGCGAAGTCACTGAGACTGGCATTGGTGGCCGTTATATCGCTCTCGGCAAAGCCGGTGACATCTTCACTGAAGGTGAAAGTGGCGGTAAAAGCGGCATTTTGCGATGTGGTTGGGCCGGTAATATCAATCGTCGGTGCGGTGGTATCATAGTTAACGCTATATTGCGTTGCCGCGGTATTGCCGTTTGATGCACTGTCGGTGGCCGCGCTGGCAGCCACATCAAGGGTAACGCTGCCATCGGCGGTTGGCGTCACGGTAGCGGTGTAAACCGAAGCACTGGTACTGGCGAAGTCACTGAGACTGGCATTGGTGGCCGTTATATCGCTCTCGGCAAAGCCGGTGACATCTTCACTGAAGGTGAAAGTGGCGGTAAAAGCGGCATTTTGCGATGTGGTTGGGCCGGTAATATCAATCGTCGGTGCGGTAGCGTCATAGTCAACGCTATATTGCGTTGCCGCGGTATTGCCGTTTGATGCACTGTCGGTGGCCACACTGGCAGCCACATCCAGGGTAACGCTGCCATCGGCGGTTGGCGTCACGGTAGCGGTGTAAACCGAAGCACTGGTACTGGCGAAGTCACTGAGACTGGCATTAGTGGCCGTAATATCGCTCTCGACAAAGCCGGTGACATCTTCACTGAAGGTGAAAGTAGCGGTAAAAGCGGCATTTTGCGATGTGGTTGGGCCGGTAATATCAATCGTCGGTGCGGTAGCGTCATAGTCAACGCTATATTGCGTTGCCGCGGTATTGCCGTTTGATGCACTGTCGGTGGCCACACTGGCAGCCACATCCAGGGTGACGCTGCCCTCACTACTCGGGGTCACGGTAGCGGTGTAAACCGAAGCGCTGGTACTGGCGAAGTCACTGAGACTGGCATTGGTGGCCGTTATATCGCTCTCGGCAAAGCCGGTGACATCTTCACTGAAGGTGAAAGTGGCGGTAAAAGCGGCATTTTGCGATGTGGTTGGGCCGGTAATATCAATCGTCGGTGCGGTGGTATCATAGTTAACGCTATATTGCGTTGCCGCGGTATTGCCGTTTGATGCACTGTCGGTGGCCGCGCTGGCAGCCACATCAAGGGTAACGCTGCCATCGGCGGTTGGCGTCACGGTAGCGGTGTAAACCGAAGCACTGGTACTGGCGAAGTCACTGAGACTGGCATTGGTGGCCGTTATATCGCTCTCGGCAAAGCCGGTGACATCTTCACTGAAGGTGAAAGTGGCGGTAAAAGCGGCATTTTGCGATGTGGTTGGGCCGGTAATATCAATCGTCGGTGCGGTAGCGTCATAGTCAACGCTATATTGCGTTGCCGCGGTATTGCCGTTTGATGCACTGTCGGTGGCCACACTGGCAGCCACATCCAGGGTAACGCTGCCATCGGCGGTTGGCGTCACGGTAGCGGTGTAAACCGAAGCACTGGTACTGGCGAAGTCACTGAGACTGGCATTAGTGGCCGTAATATCGCTCTCGACAAAGCCGGTGACATCTTCACTGAAGGTGAAAGTAGCGGTAAAAGCGGCATTTTGCGATGTGGTTGGGCCGGTAATATCAATCGTCGGTGCGGTAGCGTCATAGTCAACGCTATATTGCGTTGCCGCGGTATTGCCGTTTGATGCACTGTCGGTGGCCACACTGGCAGCCACATCCAGGGTGACGCTGCCCTCACTACTCGGGGTCACGGTAGCGGTGTAAACCGAAGCGCTGGTACTGGCGAAGTCACTGAGACTGGCATTGGTGGCCGTTATATCGCTCTCGGCAAAGCCGGTGACATCTTCACTGAAGGTGAAAGTGGCGGTAAAAGCGGCATTTTGCGATGTGGTTGGGCCGGTAATATCAATCGTCGGTGCGGTGGTATCATAGTTAACGCTATATTGCGTTGCCGCGGTATTGCCGTTTGATGCACTGTCGGTGGCCACACTGGCAGCCACATCCAGGGTAACGCTGCCATCGGCGGTTGGCGTCACGGTAGCGGTGTAAACCGAAGCGCTGGTAATGGCGAAGTCACTGAGACTGGCATTGGTGGCCGTAATATCGCTCTCGGCAAAGCCGGTGACATCTTCACTGAAGGTGAAAGTGGCGGTAAAAGCGGCATTGATTGAATCAGCAACACTATCAGTGATTGTGACGGTAGGGCTGGTATTATCAACAGAAAAAGTTCCTGAAGGACCTGCGGCTTCAGAAGTTCCACCGCTTTCATGTCTTGCTGTGACAGCCGCAATGGAAATCCCCAAGGTTCCATCACCGCTTATATTCGAAAGAGACACTGTTCGCTCAGTGACACCTGAGCCCGTCACCGAAACGGTTGCATCAGCGGTACCTGTTTTGTTTAAGGTTACGTGGGAAGTCGCCAGATTCACCAGGTCAGCGTTAGAGTAAGTGACTGTGTACGTGATGGGCCCGCCTGAGGTTAAAGATGCACTGGCAGAACTGATGGATAAAGTTGGAGTGACCGTTGAAGGTGTCGCTGAATAATCAATCGTCAGTGTATTAGATTCCGGGTTTTGTACCGAACTATCTACTGCATCAGACACCGCATTAGCCGGCAATGTAACCGTGACGTCACCGTCCGCCGAAGGAGTAATATTAACAGTGTAAGTGTCGCCGCTTCCCGATAGATTGGCGGCCGAACCATTGGTAACAGTGAAATCGCTGGCATCCAATCCATTTACATCGCGACTAAAACTGATGGTAACAGGTATAGGTGAAGTACTCGTAGACGCACCTGCTGTGGTACTGAGCAAAGCGGTTAAGGATTCCACAGTCAAAGTCGCAGAGGATGCCGAGGTAGTAGTATTAATACTATCCACCGTTGCCGATACATCAGAGGTCACACTGATATAGTTACTATCTGTTGCGCCAGCAGGAATGCTGGCCGTCACATCAAATGAACAATTTGCTCCCGGAGCCAGATTACCACCGCTAAAAGACAAATTACTTGGGCCAGTGATAGCGCTGCCCGTGCCACAAGGCTCAGTCGGGAGACTTCCTGTTGAAGTCATCGTAGAAATTACACTAGACAGGTTATGCGAGAATGCAATATTGGATGCTGCAGGAGAGTTGGCATTATTGCTAATAGTGTAGCGAATGATCGAAGATGAATTCGGCAACGTAGGATTAGTCAGATAAGTGTGGGACAACGTTAATCCGGTTACCAGGAAATCTGCAGTTCGTGCCGCCGATGTCAAACTCAAGCCAGATGAATCAGCCGTCATAGTGCTCGTCGTCAGTGTTTTACTTCCAGTTGCAGCAGAAGAAGGGATTGAGATAGGAACGGTAAATGAGCAAGAATTATCGGGAGAGAGGGTTCCTCCAGAAAACGTAAGTGCTCCGGTGCCAGAGAGAGATGAGCCTGAACCACAGATATCGGCTTGATCCCCGCCAGTCATAACCATGCCCGAGATAACACTATCAAGATCTAACGTAAAGCCTACATTAGTTGCATCTGCCGCAGAACTTGCACTGTGGGTAATCGTGAACTCGGCACTGAGGCTACCACCCGGCGCCACTGAATCTGCGGATAATGACATCGAGAACACAGGCGCAGCCTGCACCGACAAGCTGGTTGAAACCGGGCGAAAATACACAGTAGAACCGTTGACGGTTGCGCTCCCTGTACTGGTAGTGAAGGTATAAGACTGCGTAACAGCATCCGTGGGGCTAGTTACCGTAATGGAAAAATTACAGCTTGCCCCCGCGGCCAAACTCGCGCCTGACACTTTAAAAATTGCCGTAGATTCACTACCTGCTGACGAACTTGCCGTTTGTGTGAATGTTGACCCCGAACCACAGGTATTGGCCGCGGGTAATGCACTAATGGTGGCACTTGCCATAACCCCGGCAATATCCATGGTAAACGCACCACTTGATAAGGCATTACTGTTGTCTGTGTTAGTTAAGGTAAATGTCGATGTGAAGGTGTCGCCTGCTGCAATAATGGATGCATCAGTGCTGATGGTGAGTGTGGGTGCCTGAAGCACCTGCAGTGTTGCAGATACAGCAGGCAAAGTCGTCGCAGAGCCCAGTGTTAAGTTTATGGTACTGGTGGTATTGGTGTATGAGCCAGCCGCGGCATTTGCGGGCACTAAAACGGTTATGGAAAACTCACAACTTTCACCAGAGGCGAGGTTAATTCCGGATAGCGACAAGTTGGAAGACCCACTGATAGTGGAGCCAGAACCGCAATACCCCGTCGCGGGTAAAGCTGTTGCCGCTAGTCCTGATAACGTCGCGTTCAAATCATTGGTAAAAGACAAGTCGGTAATGCCATTTTCCCGGTCTGTATTGCGAATACTAAAGTCTAAGGTGATTGTGCTACCCGGCGAACCAAACGAAGAAAACGCCGACGAAACCGTCCCCTTCTCAACAGTTAAAAAGGTTGCCGTAGTTGACAGTGTAAAAGGTACAAAGTTGCCCGTTTCGTAATAAAGTCCAGCTGTGGTTTCATTCTTGTAAGACCCCTCAGTGTCTGAGGTAAGGTCGACACTCGCAGTACAAGTTGTACCCAAGGTCAGGGAGCCGCCAGAGAGGGATATACTAGAAGCACCGCCGTCAAACGTTCCTGTCAGTCCGCTGCAGGTTGTGCTGAAATTGGGTGCATCTGCCAGTACCAATCCGTCAGGGAAGGTGTTGGCAAACTGAAAAGAAAACACATTATTCGCTAACCCTGTACCATCGACTGTGAAAGTCAACGTTGTGACCTGACCAGGTTCAATAGTGCCGGGGCTAAAAGCGGAACTGAGGAACATACCAGAACTATCCACAATCAAATCGGCACTCGCCGCGGTGACGCTGCCCGCTGACGTAGATAAGCTACCCGAAGCCACTGTATGTGTACCTGCGGTTGAACTGGTAATGTCCACCTGCACGGTACAACTGTCATTTCCACCGATACGCGCATCAGAGAAACTCAAGCTACTACCAGACGCAGGTGCACTGAAACTCGCCAATAAACAAGTTGTAGATGCTGCCGCTTGCTGAGCGACTGTCACGCCTGTTGGCAACGAGACAGTAAAGCCGACTTCGGAAACACCTGTACTATTTGCGCTGTTGTCGATTGTAAAAGTAGCGGTTGATACTTCTCCGGGCTTAATTGTGCTGGGAGACAATGACAAGCTAAATGTGGGAGTGCTGGCATAGCTGAGAGGACTAAATAAAGCCAATGCAACAATGATCCAAAGTCCTTTTAAAACGAAAAGGAAGCGAAGCTTTTTAAGTGTGTTCGAAGCCATGTGCGCGTGTTCTAGTTAAGAGTTACTGTTGAATATAGAAAAGTCTGAAAGATATTGCTACAATTTTGAAGTGATTTCTCCATTATTACGCAATTAAATTATAACGACTATAAATATGCGCAAAACCCTTGTTTTATTTCATTTTTTTACCTGTTTGGTAGTTAGCGTCTCGATGGCTGAGACAATCGAATTTAAAGGCCCCCGGTATAATATCAGGCTCGACAATGCCGTTTCACTCAATCCATCAAAAGACCCAGACAAGTGGCTCAATCAGAACGATTACATCAAGCTGGTATACACTGAACACAATAAATCCAGGCAACAAATTCACAATCAGCTGACCAGTTTGGCAGAAAAGTCGCTAAACCAATTTAAGATTGACGAAGTAATTGGATTGAAACAACAAGAAGATCTGGTGTTGATCAAATCGCTGGTAGCTGACACCGAATTCTTGCGAATTATAAAATTAATTAGCAGAGATACGAACTGTGCTGTATTGGATTTGTCACTGCCACTCTCAAAAGCCAAACAATACCAAGATAACATTGTAAACATGCTCAATAGCATGCGATGGGAAGCAAGCAAACTTTTGAGAGTTAACGATGAACCGCTGGTTCAGCTCAATCAACCTGTCGGTTTTAAACCGACACAAAAATTCGCAAACTCACTGGTTTTAAGAACTACAAACGACAATACTTCATTGCCAGAAGCTAACTTGGTTCTTAGCATTATCACCGAAACCATCGCGACCGAAGATTTGGCAGAGAAAACTCGAAGTATTCTGTCTCAATCAAAATCTTTGCAGAAATTCAAAATCATGGATATCACCGAGTTATCGTCAAAATGGGGGGATATGGTTATTGCCAGAGTATCCGGACGATACGATGCATCACAAATAGAAGTCGATATTAGCCATACCACCATAAAAATGGGCGATTTCTTACTTGTCGCTCAACTTAGTACAATTCGAAATACTGAAAGCTTTCTAAAGTTAGAGGATGTAATGGAACAGGTATTATCCAATTTGGTTTTTGACGCGACTTTGGGCAAATAAATTTCGCCAATCACCAAAAAGTAGAAAAGAAATGTCGTACATTACTGCATTCTGGTGTGGATTATCTGGAAAAATGGTTTAAATTAATACTTATTCGTATATTTAAACCCAGTTTGAATCTTAAAAGGCCTTTGTAAATGAAAATTACTCACCGTCTTGAAATCAAAGCATTGATGGCAAGCACTGCATTATTGTTTGCCGGCAATGCCATCTCAGGAGACCTTTTTGAATTAAATAAAAAAGGACTAGGGTCTCAGCAAAATCCGACGGTGCAGGCGAAATTGTCCTCTACTCATATCTCGTTAAACGTTCAAGGCGCTTCACACGGCGGTACCATTTCTATCTCAGGCCCGGCCGGATTCGCGCATACGATAGAATTCAGTGGCTCATCCGAAACCGTGAACCTGTTAGAGAGCGACAGCCTCTTAGCAAAAAACAATCAATTGCCCCCGGGAAGATACAATTATCAGATCACCACCCATGTTGGCCCGCTCAAACTCATTAGGGATACCATGAATAATGGTCGCGGAGAAAATAACTTCACATACGCAGGAAAGCCTGTTTTCCACTCAGGTAGCTTCATTGTTGAAGGTGGAAGCATTAAGCAATTTGCGCAAACCAACGAACCAGCACCCGCGAGATGGTAATGATGAAGAAAACGCTTCCCTCCTGTTTAACTCTGAGTGAAATCACTATGAAAGCTTCTTCAATTAAAGACAAAGTCATATCCTCTGGAGCTTTGTGCTTAGCACTGGGAATTTTAGGCTTTGCTCCATTAAGCAATGCAGATCAGTTATACACAGATGACGTTATAATCCAGGCCAGCCTTTGCGTAGGTTTAGATTGTGTTAATGGCGAAAGCTTTAACTATGACACTATTCGACTAAAAGAAAACAATGTTCGAATAAAGTTTCATGATTCAAGTTCGACATCAAGCTTCCCATCAAATGACTGGCAAATTACCGCAAATGACTCGGCCAATGGAGGAGCAAATAAATTTTCAATAGAAGATATTTCGGCTACAAAAGTGCCCTTTACAATTTCAGCCGGAGCACCTGACCATAGTATTTTCGTAAAAGATAATGGATATATAGGCTTCAATACCTCGACGCCTTTAACACAATTGCACGTCAAAGACGGCAACTCACCCTCATTGCGTATTGAACAGGATGGCTCTTCAGGCTTCACGTCGCAAAGCTGGGATATTGCCGGTAATGAAACCAACTTTTTTATTCGCGATGTCACCAACAATAGCAATATTCCATTTAAAATTGCGCCCGGCGCCTCTAAGAACAGTCTCTACATTGCTTCAGACGGTGATGTTGGTCTTGAAACGCAATCGCCTGATGGTCAATTTGATGTTGCCCACGCAACTGATGCGAACAACCACGCGTTTTTAATTAACCCATCCTCATACGTTGGTGTCAATATCGACAATGGCTACGACCCATTGGGCTGGTTTGATGTGCAAATGGGTAATGGTAATTCGGGCTTTTTAGTTCAGACCAATGGTAAAATTGGTATAGGTACTGGCACTACTGCCATAACTGGACGTCTGGATGTGCGCGGCCTTGATTACAGCACTTCTTACCTTAATATTGATGACCAAGGTGATATTGGAATAGGTACAAATGCCCCTGTTGGCCGTTTTGAAGTCACTTCTATAGGTGGGGCAAATCCATATCTGAGTGTTGACGCCTCTGGTAATGTCGGTGTTGGGACCAATACACCTACTGCTGAATTTGATATTACTTCTAGTGGTGCAAATATGTTGTTGAGGGATAGCGAAGTACCGGGTACTAAGGAGCTTAGAACGCTTTTGAAATTGCAAAGCCATTGGGGTAATCAGATGCATTTCGTAGCTGACGGTAGCTCTCAAAATAATGAGTTTTATCTCGGTACAAGCAAGTCAGGCAACTCCTTTCTGTTAACGCAATATACTAACTCAGCAGAGGCACATGAATACAACTTCACTAATGGGCAATTAGTTGTAGTCAGTGGCGGTACAACCACTCTCAGTTTTGATGGTACGAACATGACTATTAACGGTGCAGTGGTTCAAACATCTAGTCGAACGTCAAAAGATAACATCGTTGGTGTTGATGAAGGCGACATCCTTAACAAGTTGTCCAACTTGGCGATAAAGAAATGGAACTACATTGCTGATGGTGAAGGTATTAAACATATAGGGCCGATAGCCGAAGATTTTTATGGCTTGTTCGGATTAGGCGTCGATGAAAAGCACATCACTACAATAGACCTCAGCGGTGTAGCAATTGCTGGTATTCAAGCTTTAAATACCGAATCCAAAGAGAAGGATGCTCAGCTACAACAGGAACTGGAAGGTTTAAAGTTGGAAAATAGAATGTTGAGTGATAAGCTTTTGCAGATTGAAACTAAATTACAAAAATTGCTAGAAAACTAAAAAAGTGAGGAACTTTATGGACACTGAAAATAAACTATCTGAACAATCTAAAGCTGAGTGGGAGAAGCCGGAGCTTGAAATATGCGAGTTAAATCAGACTCAAGCTGCAGGTGGCTCTGGCCCAGATGGGCTTGGTCAGACAACATAATATGGAAAATTATAATATCGCTTTGCACTCCATTGTAACCCACTCTGGTGACCACATTGCATCTGAGTTGGATAATGAAGTGGTAATGATGAGCATAGAACAAGGCGAGTATTACGGTTTAGGAAGGATTGGTTCAGCTATATGGAGACTCATAGCTGAACCGACCAAAGTGGAAGATGTTGTTTCTCATTTGACGGGAGTTTATAACGTCAGCTTTAATCAATGTCAGGAAGAGACGCTAGCTTTCATCCAGCACTTGAATGATAAAGGTTTGATTCTTATCTGCGATTAACATTTTGAGACAAACTAAAAAATCAGGTTATTTTGATTGTCAAGATAACCTAGTTTTTGCATCACATTTGAATGTGTACTAACAACCTTTTGAACCTGAGCCTCGGTTAAATACTCCCGCCATCCCCCCGCAATGCCATTTCTAAAAAAATGACTAGTATGGCTTGGTGTTTCCGCAAAACGTACTTTCGATTCTTGAGCTTTAAGCTTTTCAAACTGAGTGCTGTCTACTGCTTGTTGTAATTCGCTTTGCGTATGCTCTATTTGAGCAAAACGAGTAGCCTTATTAAAGTGGGTTAATGGGTCACTCAGTAGATCTTCATAACGAATAACACACACTGGTATTTGAGTTTGCCCGATCCAGCTTAAAACGTGATGACTCCACCCCCCCATGAAGGTATTAAATTGCGAACGAATTCCATTCGGATGTTGAGATTTTGATTCACCTTGACCGTTTAGATATGCCATTGTCTCGTCGATGCTTTCATTGAGATGATAATGGTATGAGACAAGAACATCCAGCGGGTTACGAACAATATAGATAACTCCCGCACTAACTTTTGTCGAGATGATGGGATGCCCGGTGTTTGGCGAAATAAAGGCATCGTGAATCTTACGATATATATGGCTGTCTGAAGCATCGTTAAACAACTCATCATTAAAGGGCCTTAACCTATCGATTTCTGCGGGTAACAGGTCTGAGGAGTTGACACCCAAGCCCACATCAAAACCCAAACGAGCACTAGCGATAGTATTTTGGATTGGTAAGTCGTTGATATTCAGTTGCTGCGCAGGTCCCAAAAGTTGGTTGAGAAACAATCTGAACCAAGTGTTCCCAGATTTTGGGTAAGAGGCCAACCAATAGGTATTTTTGTTGCTCATTTGATTAGTTGCTCTTGTAAGTGTTGACAGTTTTCTCGTAATGAATTCATACCTCGTTTGAAGGTGAATGTAGCAAGCTTACAGTGTTGAGCTAGCTGCAAACCTTCTTCAAATTTTTGTTGCTCATTGTCTTGCCCATTTAAGTACACACGGTGAAAACCATGATAAAAGGTTTTTTTAAGTGCCTTGAAACCTTTAATTTGCTGTATTCCTTGCGGAGCCACTTCATCACTGCGCCACTCTTGCAAACTAATAATACCGGCTAGTTTTAAAGAGCGGTTAATAACTGAATTGAGTGAGAAGTTATTTGTGGGCAACGACAGCCAAAACTTGTTGAGTTGAGCCCGAATTCTGCATAAATTTTCGCAGTCAATATCGAAGTACTCCAGACTGTTTTGCCAAAGTTTTAGCGCGGGTATGCCGGGATCTACCATTATCCCCTCTTCTGTATGGTAATAGCTACAAAACTCGTCACTTATCACTGTCGAGCCTAGATATTTCTGTAATGCGAGAGCAAAAGTAGAACTACCAACAGGAGAGATACCTGATATTAACCAAACTTTTTTATTTAGTTCGACTAGTGCGCCTTTGAGCAAATTCCTGCCTCGTTGGTAGCTCAAAGCCGCCCAGGCAATACTCAGAATAAATGGCGATAAGTCATTAAGCGGGCAATCTGATTCAAGTTCCATTAAAATACTATTACCATCGGTAATCAAGAATCGTCCAACGCCGGGCAATCTTATGAGTGCCTCATTGCGTTTTAGCATGAAAGTGATTTCTTGCTGGACCGGGTTAACTAGCGTTGTTGCCACCTTTGCAAGTCTTATTGTTACATCCGGTTCAATAGTTGCGAGGCTGTTTAGAGGGGCTAGCGCAATGTCTGACTTTATATATAAACCGTTAAAATAGTAATAGTGCATGTGTTTTAAAAAGTCCCCCAATGCTGGACCAGTGCGTCAAGAACTTGTTCTGTCATTGCAAAGTTTTTAGGGCGGACCAACTCAAAACACAAGGTTTGATTAGCTAGTACCATGGTTTTTTTAAAGAGCTGTTCAGTCTTTGTCGTGTTATTTTGTTGCAAACCAAAAAAATAGGAATTCAGAAGTGCTTTAGCGGCACTGAAACCAGTCATAGTTTTTATTGCTACGCTGTTGCCTTGTTCGGGTTCCTTCAGAAAATAAATGGCACGAATTGGTTGTGGGTGTAAGCAAAATTTATCATCTTCAATACTCTGATAATATTTCCCTTTATTTAGCCATGCTCTATTATGCGGTTGAGGAGTTTCGTTTAGATATTTGAGTGTTTGCCGCCACAACCGAAAATAAGGCACGCCAGCTCGCATGATTGCGGTTTGCTCATTCAATTCAACGATACCCAGATCTTCCGTAATTACTGGATAACCACGTTGCATTAGCATGGCGGCTAAAGTTGATTTGCCGGCACCGGAGTGACCTTGAAAAGCTATCGCCTGGCCCGCCACAGATACGGCACTGACGTGCAGAGATAACATGTCTTTTAATATTGCGTAAGCTGGCAATATTGTGTTGAGCAAAAAAGTTCTGAATCCCTCAATATCCACAGGGTGTAATTGTTGCCAGTAAATGAAGCCCTGCTGTAATACAATCTCCCCGACTTTAGGGTGAAAGAGACGAAAACCGCCATCAAGCCATTGATATTCTCCGCCATCGAGAGGGCGCGAACATTGTATTGTCGTAAAAGACGGAATGATATTCACCTTAATAGTGAGTTCAACCTTCAGTCTTGTCTCAATCAACGACTGGGATAAACTTGGTAATTCAATTGGACTTTCGAGGGTAAACCCCGCAATTTGATAAACAGGCACGAAGTATTAAAACCGTTAAATGTTAGTTCAGGCCATTTTAAGTAATAGCCTTTAGAAATTTAGTCTGAAAGGTTACCATAACCCCGTCAAATTTAAAAAACTTAGTCTTTGTAGCTATTAGTTGAGAGTAATATGAGTGCGATTGCAGGGTTGCTCCGTTTAGACGGTGTAAATGTTGATGCGGCAGATTTAGAGCGCATGGTTATGGCGTTATTGCCTCACGGCCCGGACAAGCAACAGATATGGACACATCAAGAACTTGGGTTGGCGCATTGCCTAATGCGTTTTACTCCAGAGGACTATTTTGAAAAGCAACCTGTTACAGATAAAGGTAATGGAACTGCAATGGTGTTTGCTGGGCGAATTGACAACCGCAGCGAATTAGTAGAGCGATTAGAATTACCGAAGTCTGATGTCATTAGTGACAGTCAACTGGCTCAGTTAGCTTATTTAAAATGGAACACGAAAGCCTTTCCCCTTGTTATTGGTGATTGGGTATGGGCTATTTGGTCACAAAACAAAAAACAGTTACAACTGGTTCGAGATCCGCAGGGATACAGTCGCAGTCTGCACTATTCTTTACAAGCAAACTTTTTTGCTTTTAGCACTGCACCTAAAGGATTAATGGCATTACCCGGCATGCCAAGAAAGATGAATCGAGCTGCTTTAGCAGATTTTTTGATTTTGAATCATGATGATATGACCAGCACTTTATACGAAGGGGTAAAACGGCTCGCACCGGGACATTTGTTAACCTTTGATACTGTCAGTTGCGCAATAGAAGTAAAACGTTACTGGCAAATCAATACTGAACAGAGAATCAGCTACAAAAAAGAGCAAGATTATGTAGATCATTTCAAGCAGTTATTTGAACAAGTGGTAGATAGTCAACTGCGCACTTGTCATGCCGTGGGTGCATTTATGAGTGGTGGTATTGACTCATCAGCGGTTGCTACAAGCGCCGCTAAATTATTGGCTAGACAAGGTAAAAACTTATCTAGTTATACTTCAATACCCCAGCGAGATTTTGACGGCCCAACCCCATGGGGGCGATACAACGATGAAACTCCGTTGGTCAATGCCATTGCTAAAATGACCCCAAATTTAACGCCGCACTTTGTTGCTAGTGAAGGTTTAGATCAACTATCTGGTATAGATAACTATCTTGAACAGGCAGAGGCCCCTATACGCAACCCCGATAACCGGGTTTGGATGGAAACCATTATGCGCACAGCAGCTGCTAATAATGAAAGGGTTTTATTAACTGGACAACAGGGAAATTATACGATTTCCTACGAAGGCAATTGGTCATTAGCTCCTTGGTTCAAGAGTTTTAATTGGTCCAAACTGTTGCATGGAATTAAACAACTTAATGGCTATCGTGGAAGGGACCTATCATTTATTGTTAAAAACCAAATAGCGAAGCCCTTGCTACCGCAATGGCTATATCGAATGTTGGTTGAGTGTTTCACTGAGCACCACTCTATTTGGTCAGCCAATTGTTTAATTAATCCCGAATTTGCAAATCAAATAAAAGTTGCGTTAAGAGCAAATGAGGCCGGCTTTTCTCCCTACTGGCAATTTCCGGTCTGCTCTCGAGAGGTTAGGAAGCTTAGTTTGGTTGCGCTCAATTTCTCTGGAGATTTACACGAAAGTTGGCGAGCTTCATTCGGCACGGAACTGAGGGATCCGACTGCTGACAGGCGCATAATAGAATATTGTTTGGCTATTCCCGATGAACAATACTTGAATCGAAAAGGTTTGCGCTGGCTGGCAACCCGGGCTTTTGCCGAACAACTACCAAAGGCAGTACTACACAATAACTTGCGTGGTACGCAAGATCCGGGTTGGTATTTGCGTATGCAACAAAGCAAAAGAGAGCTTGAATTAGAATACGAACGATTGGTACAAAACACCACGGCGCAGCAAGTGCTAGATTTACCAAGGATGAGACAATTGTTGAACGACTGGCCAGACAATTCTGCGAACTGGAATTCGAAACAAATAATAGGTAGATACCGGCTAGGATTGTCACGAGCCATAATGGTAGGACGTTATATACGCTGGTTTGAAGGAGACAAACGTTAAGGTCCAGGCAGTCCAAAGTGCCGGGCATGAACTATTTCAATAGCGCTCCAATCTAACTGGCAATCGATGCCCCCAATTTTCTTTGCGCCAAGGTCCATCGATGAAGTACGAAGACTCATGGGCAAAGTTTAAATAGCCACAAGAAGACAAAATTAAGCGTTGGTCATCTTCCACTATCGCCCTTCGACCATGCATATGTCGTGAGTTATCTAACATAAGAACATCAGACTCCTGCCAGTTAACCTCATGGGTAATCTGCTCAGCCTCATCTTTGACGGTCTGTAAAAGCTCAGTTGAAACCAACGTACCATCGCCAAAGAATGGAAAGTTCTTCAGCTTATGCCTGAATCGCGCGATGAGTAACAAGTTGCCAAACGCCAATTGATTTTTCCACATTGGCTTGTGTAACGCTGGTACGATGTAAGATGAGGATATTCCATCTTTTGTTTTGATGAAATTAAAAGGACAATCACTTCTGATTGAGCTTAAATCATTCTTGTCGTTCAACCAGAAATCGAGTTCTTCTTGCGTCGCCCTGTTTTGATAGACCAAAAAATTTTTCTTCAACCGCTTTTGATCATTTACATCAAGTTTCTTGTCTAACCTTTTTACAAGCTCAATTCCATCACAAATAGTGGTTTGTCCTCCAGAGGTTGGTGGTTTTAAACAGGCAAAAAAACAGACTTCTGGCTTCCATGGGTCTTTAGCGAGTTCAGCGTTCAATGGAAATTCATCAAAGCCCAAATTAACGGTTTGAATATTATTTTTTCCATCTAATAGTTTTCGCTGTTTACTACCGTTGAATACCGAAAAATCACAAAACGATTGCGCGAAGCTTCTAAATATAGCTTGATCTGTTTTAAATCCGCGAAATAAAAGTGCACCTTTGTCAAGATAGGCTTCAATGATTTGTTGTCGATCGATGTTAGTTAAACGTTCATCTTTACAGTTAGGATTAACTTCGAGATAAATACCGAGATCTTTTAACGTGATGTAGGGGATGTCATCAGAGGGACCCTATATTTCGCCAGGTTTCTAAAATGATTTGGGTGTAAGAGTACGGAAGACTTAGTATGCCACAAAGCTTGCAAAGCTACTATCGATGTGTACCGAACTTACAGGGGCATAAATTAGCTCTTGTAACACCTGTTTTTTCCCAGCAAAGAGAAGTTTTACAACGAAAACCATGCAATCCACTATGTTGCTTAACATTTTATCCCCCGGGGTAATTGCGCCAGATCCCAACTACTCTTCTTCTTATGCCTGTATAACGCTGTGTTTGAGCATTACTGAGACGTTGACACGCCATAAGCCTCTTTTCAATGCAGTTTATGTAATTCTCGAAAAGTAACCCATTAACATCAGACTATTTCGATATCAATACTATATTTGGGTATTATATAAACATCAAAGCCCCATTTTAAATGAAGAAAAATTGCAGTGTTCTGGTATTGGTAAGGTTATCACTTTTACTATCTGGAACAATATGTATGGCACCGGGGCAGAGCAACAGAACAAAAGCTTCTGGTTGAGTTGGATATTATTGATTTAGAGGAATAGGCTGGGGTATTTCAAGTCACTCCTAGCAATTAAAGAGGCTCAGTGATCTGCTACTAACTTGATGGCAACAACTCAAAAATACCGTTAAAAACTAGATAAAGTGTGACACACTGACAAACTCTTGTTCAACATCACCGCCAGTTATTACCCCTTCGCAGCAAGAGAGCCACGCATGTGCAGCCATTCCCTGCCCATTATTTGAGCCGGACTTAACTCCCAGGTAAAGTTTGCTTGATTGCCCGCGAAAGCCCAGCATCCACTTTGCAGTCATTGCTTGTGGCAAACATAATGCTTGCCACGGTACATGGTAAGCCGCACTTTTCACAGCCCACGCAATCCTGAAACGCTTTTCTTGAGAGATTTTGGGCTGTTTATGAACACGACTGGTTGACATGGACTCACCTATCAATTTAACCCAATATTTAAACGGAAATGCCCAAACCAAAAAGCGCGCGATTGCCAATAGCATACATGCCTCAATCCAAAGTAATAATTCCGTAGATTTAATTTGTCTCAGCTTTTTAAGTGTGGTCACTTTCATCGCTTTAATCCTTTAGATTTCAAATGAATTCACCTCGCAATAGCAGTGATAAAATCGTAAACTAAAGCGACCAGAAAAGACACCAGGATCGCTCAACAGTTGCAATTGACTTCAAACTACCAACCGTCAAAAGAATTGTCACTCCTACTTACTGCCGCTACTTTAGGCTGTCCGCTCAAGGATAGCCAACGACTAGAATTAACATGGAAGGATATTGACTGGCAAAAGACATTAAAATTAGCAAAATTTCATGGGCTGAACTGTTGGCTGGCCGAATATGTAAAAGACGAACCAGAAATACCCAATGAGATAAGGAAAAGGTTGACATTAAGGCACCGAAAACAACTGTTATTCCATGTTTTTACAGAGCAAAAAAAACAGAAATAGTAAACCTTCTAACACAAGCCAACATTCGTTTTGCAATCATAAAAGGAGTTGCCATAGCAAAGCCAGTATTTGGAGAGCGTTGGTATTACCGTTCGATTCTTGATCTTGATATTCTAATTGACCCCGTGCAGCTAGAAAAGGCTTTTGAACTATTGAAAAGCCAAGGCTATATCGATACTTGCAACGAGCCACTGAACTCTGCTGACTTCAAAAAAATAGCAACCGATCATCAAAAATTAGTGCTCATAGAACACACTATCGAACTCCCTGAGCGACAATTGGAATTAGATATTCACTGGAAACTTAGACGCAACGCTCTACTACCCATCGAATATAGCGATTTATTCAATAGTATAAAATCTGATAATACTGTCCCCCGCCTAATAGAGCCTCTTGAATTTATATATTTATGCGTTTGTGGAACTAACGATGGTTGGCAAAAATTAAAATCCGTTGTGGATATTCTGTATTACGCCCAACTTATTGAGGATTGGACGGTAGTTAATAAATTAGCTGACAGGCTCGGATTAGCACATATTGTCAATGCATCACTTGCAGTATGTGACTATTTTTTTGGTACATGTTACGGTCCGATTCAGCTAAGTCGCAAAGAACACACCATTTGTGCATTCGTCATAAGTAGTTATCTCAAATATGGTGAAATTCCACATGTACACGGGTATATCAATAATAGTAATCTTTACCAGTTTGCTAAATCAACCCTGTCTTGGTGGATGGCGATTAACAGTGATTTAGTTTCACCATTAACGGTGCTCAGGGAATTAGCAACACCAAATAACGAAGATATTGCGAAGGGTACATTATCTGATGAGAGTGGTATGGTCAGTCAGCTCTTGAAACGATTAGTCAGAATTGTTCGAAAATACTACATGGCTAAACGTGATTAGAAAATATTTAGCTTTTATCGCCAATATTGTTGGCAAAGACACACTATTTGCTGCGACAGGCTTATTTGCACTGGGATTTATGGAAGGTGTCAGCCTGATGTTGATTATTCCATTACTGGCAACTATTGGTGTAACGGAACAACAGGTGACCAGCCACCCTATCACCCTCAAGCTTACTCAGTTTGCTGATGCTATCGGTTTACCCTTAAACATTTTTACTGTGCTATTAGCTTTTATAGTATTAATTGCGATAAGAGAATTGCTTATTAAGCGACAAACCATCCACAATAACGCCATACAACAAAAAATAGTTAATGCATTTCGACTAGAGCTTTATAAAGCGCTTATTTATAGTAACTGGTTACTTTTCACGAAAATACGCCATTCAGATATGACTCAGGCGTTGACCCAAGATATAAACCGTATTGGCTTGATGGTATTAATCTCTATCAGGATGGCCTCTACAATAGTGATCGCCAGCGTCTATTTAATTGGTTCTTTTATTGTTTCGTTTGAGATGACCTTGCTTACTTTTTTAAGCGTTGTTCTACTGTTGTGGTTTGGACGTAAGAAGCTAAATGACGCCTATCGATTTGGTGGCATTCACACCAGCCATCACGATAAAATGTATTCATTGATCAGTGAGAGCCTCACAGGTATTAAAACAGCCAAATGTTTTAGTAGCGAAAATCGGCAAGTTGCTGATTTTGCCAGTAACATAGATGCGATTTATGAAGTTCAAAGCCAAACTTGTGCAAGCAGAGCTAATGCTAAGTTCATGTTTGGCTTAGGTACGGCAATAATTTTGGCCAGTTTTTTATTTATTGCTGTTGAGATGTTACAACTTTCGATAATCTCAATCTTGGTATTGGTATTTTTGTTCTCTCGCCTATCACCAAAAGTATCGTTATTGCAACAAGATCTGCTCCGATTAATCAATACCCTACCAGCTTTGAGCTCCTTTGATCAATTGTTAACGCAAGCTCAGGCATGCTTTGAACAAAATGGAAAAGAAACCAAACTGGTTGCACCAGAAAGACAGATCACCCTTGAAAATATCTGCTTTTCTTACATACCCATCGATAATGCAACTACGGTAAAAACCTTAACTGACGTCCAGCTTACTATTCCCGTTGGACAAATAATTGGGATTATCGGCCCATCCGGCTCAGGTAAAAGTACTCTCGCAGACATTTTGATGGGTTTGATCGCACCTCAAAGTGGCGAAATCAGAATTGATGGCAATAAACTCAAAGAAGAGCAATTATTGCAGTGGCGTAGACATATCAGTTACGTGCCACAAGAGACTCACTTATTCCATGATAGCGTCAGAAACAATTTACTCTGGAGCAAGCCAGATGCTACAGAAGCACAATTGTTGACCGCGCTCAAACAGGCAAATGCGCTCGATTTTGTAATGGCACTACCCCAAGGATTGGATACGTCAGTTGGTGAAAAAGGAATCGGGTTGTCAGGTGGTCAACGTCAACGCCTTGCTCTAGCAAGAGCATTACTGCCTGACCCAACATTGCTCATTCTGGACGAAGCTACCAGTGCTTTAGATGATGAAAATCAAAGCACAATTATGAAGGTAATAAATCAATTAAAAGGGAAACTAACTACTGTCATAATCACCCATCATCTATCTAGTCTGCGAGACGTTGATCGCATATATATTATGAAGAATGGTCAAATTGAGGATTATTTGAGCTCTGAAATTACTGAAAAGAACTTTTTAACATAAATATCTCACCAGCGACCACACTGTGAAACGTTCACGCGGATTCTGACAATCCAGTTAGATAAATTTTCCTGACTATAGCATTTGTAGCCCATTTTGATTCAACTTTTGATGAGCAATATTTGAGTGCAAGCGCAAGCTGGTACCCTCATAAATCAGTTGAATTTCGCCGTGAACTTAGACCAGATTACTAAGTATGTCTGACACATTGCACCTATACATTACAAGCGCCAGATTATAAACTTATAATACAAAAATTGACTAAACAGCTATCAGGAAAGAATCTTGACGATAACTATCAAAACCCCAGAAGAAATCGAAAAAATGCGAGTTGCTGGAAAGTTGGCATCCGAAGTACTGGAAATGATTGGTGAGCACGTCAAAAAAGGTGTCACAACCGACGAGCTTAATAGCATTTGCCATGATTACATTGTTAACGTGCAGGGCGGTATTCCGGCACCGTTAAACTATGGTAATCCCCCCTTTCCCAAATCCATTTGTACTTCTGTAAATCACGTTATTTGTCACGGTATTCCTTCAGACAAGAAGTTAAAAGATGGCGACATTGTGAATATCGACGTTACCGTGATCAAAGACGGCTACCACGGTGATACCTCAAAGATGTTCGTGGTGGGCAAACCGAGTATCCTGGCGGAACGTCTTATTAAAGTGACACAAGAATGTTTGTACAAGGGTATAGAGATTGTCAAACCTGGAACGCGTGTCGGCGACATCGGCGCAGTTATTCAGCAGTACGCTGAGCAGCACAACTATTCCGTAGTCCGCGAATACTGTGGCCATGGTATTGGTGCCAGCTTCCATGAAGAGCCACAGATTTTGCACTATGGCAAAGCCGGTACTGGTGACGTACTCAAAGAAGGTATGTGCTTCACTATTGAGCCTATGATTAATGCTGGAAAACGCTTCAGTAAATTGCTACCAGATGACTGGACAGTAGTTACCAAGGATCGCAGTTTAAGTGCGCAATGGGAGCATACGCTGTTGGTTACCAGCGATGGCTGTGAGATCTTGACGCTGCGCTCAGATGAAACCATTGATCGGGTAATCAAAGCCGCCTGAACCGTATATAATACCCAGAAAAATCAGTAGAACCAGGGGAATAACATTGGCACTGCAAAGCTTACTTAGTCAGGTGCGCCTGATCACCAGCCCCAACAATACCAAAGCGTTTAAAGAGTGCATTAGCAACTCTTACGACTGGCTGGAACAAGAATTTGAAACCACCGATGTTAACACCCTGGTGACTGGTCGAGCGGCATTCGTCGATGCTGTGCTCAGCCATATCTGGCGATTACTGGAGCTGGAGCAAGTGAAGCAGCTCGCTCTGGTGGCCGTAGGTGGTTACGGTCGCGGCCATTTACAGCCTTATTCCGATGTAGATTTACTTATCCTTTCGCACAAGACTTTGGATAAAGACACTCAAGAGAAAGTAACTCAATTCATTACCCTACTTTGGGATATTGGCCTGGATATCGGACAATCCGTGCGCACTATCAAGGAAACCATCAAACTGGCCAAAGAAGATGTCACTATCGCCACCAACCTGATTGAATCTCGAGTGCTAATTGGCAGCCACAGTGTCTTTGAAGAGTTGCATGATAAATTGCAGTCTCGCGCCTTCTGGCCAAGCAAGCTGTTCTACACCGCTAAGTTCGATGAACAACAGGTTCGCCATGCCAAGTTCAATGGCACCAGTTATAATCTTGAGCCCAATGTAAAAGAAAACCCCGGCTGTCTACGCGACATTCAATGCATCGGCTGGGTAGCCAAAAAACACTTCAGTGTTTTAAAGGGTAAAGACCTGGTGGATTACGGTTATTTCACGCGACAGGAGCTGGATGAACTCACAGAGTGTCGTAGTCATTTGTGGCGAATTCGATTCATTCTACATATCATCGCGGGTCGCAGCGAAAACCGTTTGTTATTCGACTATCAACCAGAGGTCGCCCGCCGTCTTGGCTATGGTGATGAAGGTAAGGCCTCTGTTGAAAAAATGATGAAGGCGTTTTTCCGGGTGGTACGCCGAGTCAGAGAGCTGAATGAAATGCTTCTTGGCCATTTTCGTCATGAAATGTTGGGGGAGCGACTGAAGGTCGAAAAAGTCATTTCTGACGACTTTGATGTTAAAGGTGGCCTGGTGCATGCGCGGCATGAAAGAGTGTTTGATGCGCCGGTAAAAATCCTCAACTTCTTCCACATCATTACTGATAATCCTGAAATCAAGGGCATGCACGCCTCTACCCTGCGCCTTCTGCGCAATGCCCGCAGAATTTATCAGGAACAAGACATCTTTTTGTGTGAGTATCCCGAGTGCCGAGAATCCTTTTTGGCTTTGGTGAAGAAGACTGATTTTTTCGAATTGAGTTGGGATTTGATGCACAAACACGGCATCATGCAAAGCTACATACCCCAATGGAACCACATTGTTGGCATGATGCAATTCGACTTGTTCCATGCCTACACCGTGGATGAGCATACCCATCGCCTGATAAAAAACTTGGCCCGCTACAACCACAAAGAGTTTGATCACGAGTTTCCTCGTTGCGGCCGTATCATGCGCAATGCTGATAAACCAGAACTGCTATTTCTGGCGGGTATCTTCCACGATATTGCCAAGGGCAGAAACGGCGATCACTCCAAATTAGGTGCCGAAGATGTCGAGCAATTTTGTCAACTACACGACATCCCTGAGAAAGACAAAAATCTAATCAAATGGTTAGTGGCACAGCATTTAACCATGTCGGTAATTGCCCAACGCAGAGACATTTATGATCCGGAGGTTGTGCAGGATTTTGCCGCTACAGTCCGGACTCAGGAGCAACTGGAGTTACTTTACGCATTAACGCTTGCTGATATTCGCGCCACCAATAGTAACCTCTGGAATGAATGGAAATCTTCCCTATTGCGTGAGCTTTTCCTGATGACGCAAAAAGCACTGGAGAATGGTCTTGAAAACAAATTCGACCTGCAATCCAGAGAAAAAGAACACAAAGCCAGTGCTATGCGCTCCTTATTGGAAGATTATGAAGAATCGGCGGTAGAAAAAGCATGGGAGAAGTTTCCGGCAGACTATTTTGCACGCTTCAAGCCGGACCAAATTGCATGGCACACCCATATTATTTTGCATAACCTTTACAACGAGCATTACCCCTTGGTTGTTGCCGTTACTGATGGTACGGCAAAAAGCGGGACAGAGCTGCTAATGTATGGTGAAGACAGACCCAGGTTATTCGCGCAAGTCGCTTCCGTACTGGACAGCAGAAACTGCTCTATTCAGGACGCGCAACTAATGATGACGCAAGATGGTTATATCTTTGATAGTTTTATTATTTTGGAACAGGACGGAAAACGCATAAGCTCACCCAGCAGACTGAAAAGTTTGCAAGATGCTATTGTGACGCAATTACAAAAGCCCGGTGTCGAGCATGTCAACAAACGGCGTATTCCACGGCAATTAAAACAGTTGGCAGTGCCCACTAAAGTGCGCTTTTTTGGCAATCAGGATGATGTCACCATGATGGAACTGGAAGCACTGGATGCACCAGGCTTATTAGCCAAGCTTGGGCACATATTCGTGGAACAGGATTTATCGCTACACCACGCCAAAATCACCACCATAGGTGAGCGAGCAGAAGATTTATTTATCTTGAGCAATAGCGAAGGAAAATGCCTGACTAACAAACAACAGGTGCAATTAAAACAAACAATCTCAGAAAGGCTGTCGGATAGTGACTAGCCAGCTAAACCTATAGGAACACAAAAACCCATGACGAATTTGTCAGACCTGCAAACCATCATTGAAACGGCTTTTGAGAACAGAGCAATCATTACTCCTGCCTCTGCTGATGAGGCGGTAAAACTCGCCGTTCAGAAATCGATAGCACTGCTTAATTCCGGTGAAGCGCGCGTAGCTGAAAAAATCGCGGGTGAATGGGTAGTACATCAGTGGCTTAAAAAAGCCGTATTGTTGTTTTTCCGCTTGCATGATAATGCGGTAATGGATGGGGCAGAGAGCCGTTTTTACGACAAAGTACCGCTCAAGTTCTCTGATTATAGTGCTGAACAGTTCCAACAGGAAGGCATGCGGGTTGTGCCACCAGCCACCGTGCGTACAGGCAGCTACATAGGCAAGAATGTGGTACTGATGCCGTCTTATGTGAATATTGGCGCCTTTGTTGATGAAGGTACTATGGTAGATACTTGGGCAACCGTAGGCTCTTGTGCTCAGATCGGTAAAAACGTGCATCTTTCAGGCGGTGTTGGAATCGGGGGTGTATTGGAGCCGTTGCAAGCTAATCCGACTATCATCGAGGATAACTGCTTTATCGGAGCTCGATCAGAAATCGTAGAGGGCGTTATCGTTGAAGAAGGCGCCGTGATTTCAATGGGGGTCTATATTGGCCAAAGCACTCGTATTTACGATCGTGAAACCGGAGAAATTCATTATGGTCGCGTTCCGGCAGGTGCTGTGGTAGTGCCCGGTAATCTGCCATCCAAAGATGGTAAATACAGCCTTTACGCCGCTATTATCGTGAAAAAAGTGGATGCGCAAACCCGTTCGAAAGTGGGAATCAATGCTTTGTTGAGAGGCGCCGAATAAGCTAACCGAAATAAAAAAGGCTCCTGACGGAGCCTTTTTTATTTTACTAGTTAACACTGAATAGTTTTGTCACCCAAGGAACAACTTCAGTTTCCGGTTCAAACGTCTCCATAGCATCGACTATGAATAAATCCGCCATTGGCTTGCCTTGTAATTCAGTTAAAATCTCGTACATAGTGTGTCCCGCACCACCAAAGGTATCGCCATAACTACTGTCCCCCAGGGCAACAACAGCAAACGATTTTCCGCCCATCAATGGCATCTGATCGCGAAGATCTTGCGCAAAAAACTCGATGTTAGGTGGTAGGTCGCCCTGCCCTGTGGTTGAAGTGATCACCAGCACATTTTCCGCATCCTTAAAATCATCGATTTCTGGCTCGCTGAACAATGACACATCGTGTCCTATTTCGACAAGATTTTCCTCACACTGCTCTGCAACATGCTGAGCGTTGCCATACACTGAACCGACAAAAATACTTACACTGGCCACCAGTTACTCCATAAATGCTTGATTGTTGTATTGTCTAATCCCCACTGCTGCCACAGGTCTACAAATCGTGACGGCAATTCACATTGCAACGAAATAATACGCTCGCTATAGGGATGCTTAAATTTAATTTGATGGGACCATAAGGCTAGTCCGGGGAAATTACAAGACTCACGTAAAAAACGATTGTGTTTATTGTCACCATAATTAACGTCCCCCAGGATGGGATGACGTAAATGCGACATATGACGGCGCAACTGGTGTTTTCTGCCCGTTTTAGGATGCAGCGTGACCAGGCTATATCTTGCAGTGGGATACTTACCCACCGCAACTGGAATTTCGATTTGTTGAATACTCTTATAAAACGAGACAGCCTCCTGAGGCGGTTTGTTCTGGCGCGCTTTTTTATCCGCGATTTTGTCCAGCTTTTCTTTAAGGGGGTGATTAACCTCTCCCTGCCCGTTGAGGTGCCCCCTCACGATAGCCAGATAGCGCTTTTCAATTTGATGATTCTCTAACTGCTCACTCATCAATCTGGCAGTTTCAGCATCGAGAGCAAAAATCAACACGCCAGCAGTGGGTTTGTCTAACCGATGTACCGGATAAACATGCTGACCTATTTGATCTCGTACCATTTGCATTGCAAATCGGGTTTCGTGTCTATCAATCATACTGCGGTGTACGAGTAAACCTGCCGGTTTATCAATCACCACCAGATGCTCATCTTGATACAATACAGGTAATTGCTCCGGGATAACCAATTCCGGCAACCTTTCTATATGGTTGCTTTCACACATGTGCTGTAATACTCAAGTTATCCAATTTTTTGATGCATACAAGCAATGCTTCACGACCCTCTCCCGATGGCAATACTTCTTCGGCGTAGGGCGTTATTTCAGCTTTTGGGATGCCAACGCCCGCCCCTACTAAACTTTTCATTTTGGGCAGGTAGATAAACTGTAACCATTCAGTAAATTGAATTTGTCCAATCCCAAAAGGCGAGGTGACTTGTTCAATGGCGATGGAATTTTGCTGCCAAAGCTTGAATTTGCGCAAAGTCGCCTCCAATTCTTGCAACAATTTTGCGAGCTCATTTAACAGCGGATCCTGATTGTTGAGGTCAAGGCTCAGAAATCACCTCCGAATTCATGTTAATATCTTGGGCAGCATTATAACCTTTGCAACACTGTTTTCAGAGAGCCCGATGACAACAATTTCCACCATTAGTGAATTTTTATTGGAAGCCGGTACGGAATATCGCATTGTCGATATGGGACGCGGTTTCAAAATACTGGACAATCAATCCTTTCTCGAGATTGAAAATGGTTTGCAGCAAGCGCCGCGTCCGCGTCAACAGATGCTCTGGTTGGGGATATTGTTCTGGAATAAAAGCTTATCAAAGCAACACTTTATCTGGTTTATCAAACTACCATTGGATGAACGAGGTAATGTTGTAGGAGCGCAAAGAGATCAGTTTTTAAGTATTGTTATAGAGGCTTTGGGCAGTGAATTGCTTAACGATGATTCGGATAAGTCTCTGCCAGATAACCCGTTTTTATTCACCCCTAATCAATCGCAACTCGCTGATTTTAACAGCTATGCCAGAGTGTTACTGGGGCTGAAACCTGGACAATATTATGCTGCAGCGAAAAATTACATCGCTCGTCCCGACCTTAACGACTGGCAAGAAGTGGCACTACAGGGCCTTAGCGATATCATTTTTAACCTCAACCTTGAGCATAACCAACAACACATCGTCCAGCACTTCGATAGTTATGCGGAGCTTGTGCAAACCACCCTTTTAGCATCGCTGGAAAACGTTACGGTTCCCGCTGAACTGGCAGAATTTCTGTTTGGCTTACTGCAAAAAACACGCCCTGAACACAAGTTGTTTATTCCTCTGCTCAGAGCGTTGAGCCAATATTCGGAAAAAAACAAACTCAGAGAAAATTTGCGGGCTTTATTAGAGAATAAACTCAGCTCAGGTGATCATCTTATCGTACTTGCGGGTCGCCACTGGGGCTTGTGTGAGGATTATGAATTTCTCACTGTATTTATGGAAGAAGCTGCCCGACTGAACTTGTTACCCGCACTGTACGCTGACCTGGTACAAATTCCTTCATTGCGAGACATTATGTTACGACGTCTGCGCGACCCACAACGCAGTGAGACTCTGGCGCAGGGCATTAATCAACTATTTGGGCGTGCCTGATGTTTGCGCTGAGCGATATTTTGTTTATCCTGGTTACAGTCTTAGTGATTGCTCAATTTTGGCGAATTCGCGCCATTAGCGAGGCGGCAAACCGCTATCTCAATTTGTATTGTGAAAAGCAAGGGTTACAGCTCATCAGTGTCGCCCGGGACAAAACCCGATTTGGCCTGGTGCGGGGCAAGCCTGACTGGAAAACCCAATTTGTTTTTGAATTTTCCGGTAATGGCGAAGATAAGTATCAAGGCGTTTTAGAGATGGAAGGCCATAGAGCAGTTGCCACCACAGTACCGCCCTATCGCATGAACTGAGCCCTATTCCACCGCCAAACTTATTCAGGTCGTTCTCTGAACATCAAATGGCCGCTGATGTGGCCCACTTCCAGCTCTTTTACTAGCTTATAACCGGTATCTTCAAAGAAATGCATGTACTTGGGTAAGGTGGCATACACCGCGACGCCACTACTGTTTGGGTTTTCCAACATCACCGACTCCACAGCAGACATCAACAAATGCCCAAGGCCATGATGTTGCTCGTCGGGGTGAACACCGATTAACGACAATAAATGATAGTGTTCGGCCGGTACGTTCTGTTGAATTTTCTGGTCTTTTTCCATCATTTGTTTGGTACAGAAAAAGCCAGCAGTCAGCAGCATTTTCAGACGCCAATGCCAGAATCTTCCGGGACCAAAAGCAGAATCAGAGTGCGTTAAACAAGCAACAGCCAATAAGCGCTCCTCGTCAAATAACCCAACCATGGGTTGTTTGGCCATCCAGAATGCATTTAATTCCTCACGAATAGCGGAGCGCAAACGCTGTTCATAGCCCTCTTTCTCAGACTGGAAAATATCGATAAAAAGCGGGTCATCATGGTAAGCCTGATATAACAAAGAGCCTGCAACTTTGAGGTCTTCGGCAGTCAGGAAAACGGCTTTTATATTTTTATTCAGTGCCTGCGCTTCGCTGGTATTCATTCTCTTCCCCGAGTCTTCTTTAGATTTAATCTACATGAAGCGGAAGGAATTGTTAATAAAGTGTGAAAATAAAATCAGATTCATTGTAACAGGTCGGATAAGATGCCCGGAAATGGCCAATAAAATGAGACAAAGAAAAAGCCGACGGCGCCGGCTTTGTTCAGGGAGATGGGTTCACTCTACCATCAAGTGCTTTGTCCAAAATTATCGTTTAATGCAGACCGTTAAATACGGTTAAGGGCAGTATCTCCCCACCCAACTAAAGCGCCATTTTTAAATACCAATGGGGTACACTCGTCTTTGGTGGTTTTGCCGTCACCATGCATACGCTGGGTGCGATAGAACAATACCGTGTAAGTTTCACCGTCGCGACGTAGTGTTTCATTGAAGTCTGGTACACCTAAGCGATCTTTTACTTGCTGAGTCCCCAGATCTAATTCCAATTCTGCGATTACCTTGCGGTTTTTGTATTCGCGATCTTCCCAGTCAACGGTATGTCCGTCCCAGCCATCACTGTCCACTGAAATAACACAACCGCTCAACCCCAACGCTAACGGACCGGCTACCAATAGTGCTAACAAATGCTTTTTCATTTTTTATCTCCATAGAAATGTGTTCATCGTGGCAACGGGAATGCGAAAACTTACCACTCCCTGTTTGGCAGAAGTAATTCAATAACCACACCAAAATTATAAACCATTGATTTATATGGATTTATACACAAACCCTATTAACGGAAGCTTAACTGAACTTAAATGTTTTGCGATTAATTAGCGATATTCACCAAAATTCAGTGAATATGCTAAATTCTGACTACAAGAAAGACCTTTGCGCATATTAAAAAGGCTGCGAGATAGCAGCCTGGTAGCAATATCAAAATGTATTTAGCCCCAGCGTCTCAGCCGATAGCCAAATACCGCGTAATAAAGAATGAATAGATAACAAGGCAACATAATCATATAGGCTGTTTGACTGCCAGCATTGTCGGCCAGTAATCCATAGCCTAATGGCAGTACTGCACCACCAGCGATCCCCATGATTAATACAGCTGCGCCTTTAGAGGTGAACTTGCCTAAGCCAGTGAGTGCCAGAGGCCACAGGGATGGCCATACCATGGCATTCGCCAGTCCCAATAACGCGACATAGGTGATCACATCAGGGATCTCGCTAAACCCAGCCCAACCCCACAAGAAAGATAAGCTCTGCTGCTGCGGGTCAGCGAACATAATCAGAGCTGTGAGTAACAGCCCTAACACGGCTGATAGCAACAAGGCCGTCTGCTGTTTGAGATACCTGGGGATCAACACCAATCCCGCCAGGTAACCCGCTACCATACCGAACATAGTTAGCGAAGTGAGTGATGTGGCATTCTCAATACCCAATTTAGAGCCGTACAACCCGATGGTATCGCCTGCGACAACTTCTACACCCACGTAACAAAATAGCGCAATGGCACCTAATACTAATTGCGGAAACTGTAATACCGACCCCGCATCGGCAACTTCAGTGTCACTGTCATCCATGGAGATTTCGGGGAGTGATGAGAGCTTTAACGCTCCCGCCAAAAGCAACAATACCACGGCCATCCCCACATAAGGCACAACCAGACCATTGGACATGGACGCTATCTGACTGCTGCGTTCAGCTTCAGTCATGGCTGCCAATGAGGCACTGGAGATATGAGCAAAATCACCCAACACTAACGCGGTGAATAACAATGGCGCCAATACACCGGCGGCTTTATTGAGCAGGCCCATCACTGCGATACGAGCAGCGGCACTCTCCTCTGGCCCTATCTTAACGATGTAAGGGTTAGACGCCGTTTGCAAAATAGTTAGTCCTGAGCCCATGATGAACTGTGCCCCCAGAAACAGTGCAAACTCGCGAGATAAGGCGGCGGGCACGAACAATAAGGCCCCTAACGCAATCAGCGCCAACCCAATCACCATTCCCATGCGATAACCGGTTTTCTCCAACACCATCGCCGCTGGTAACGCCATCACGACATAAGCGACATAAAAACAGAACGCCACCATCAGCGCCTGCGTTTCTGTTAGCTGACACACCATTTGCAAAAACGGGATGAGTGCACCGTTAAGCCAGGTGACAAAACCGAAGACGAAAAAAAGCGCACCGATAATTAACATCGGTACCAAGCTGCTGTTTGCAGTGTTTAGAGGTCTGGATACACTATTGCTGGTCATGATTTATTCCTGCTTTATTAGTTTTTTGCACTCCGGCAACAAAGACAGTATCAATGTTCAATGTGGAGTCCAACAAGATATAGTCCGCGCGTTTTCCCACGGCAAGTTCGCCTAACCGATCTGTCATGCCAAGATAGCTTGCAGGGGTATGAGAAGCCATCGCTATTGCCTGCTCCAACGGTAGAGCCAGATCTCTGTGAGCATTTAGTACTGCCTGCCTCATATCAAGACAAGACCCGGCCAAGGTGCCATCTGGAGTAGTAAGTTTATCGCCATCACGCTGGATCAGCGTATCAAAGTAAGGTAAAGATTGCTGAGCACAACCCACATGTGCCATGGCATCCGTTACCAGAAAAACTTTATCGATACCTTTAGTTTCTATTGCCAGCTTGCTCATAGCGGGATGAACATGATGATGATCCAAAACTAATCCGGCATAACTCGCCTTATCTGCCAAAGCGGCTCCCACCATTCCTGGCTCTCGAGAAGTCAGTGGCGACATGGCATTATAAATATGAGTGAACCCGGTCGCTCCCGCCTCAAGTGCAGTACACACCTGCTCAAAACTGGCATTGGAATGGCCCAAGCATACATGTACACCTTGCTCTACCAGGTCTTTGATAACATCGGGAGAAACATTATCCGGCGCCAAGGTAACCAAAACTTCGCCTAAATCTTGACGGCAATACAGAGTCAGTTCAGCGTCTGATACCGGACGAATAAACTGCTCCGGGTGGACGCCTTTTTTGTCCTTTTGCAGCAGTGGACCTTCAAAGTGGATACCTATAACTTCGTCAACCCCTTCGACTATTGCTTCGGTGACAGCATCTGCACTGCGCTGCATTGTATCAATGTTGTCGGTAATGAGCGTAGGCAACATGGCGGTAGTACCAAATTGCCGATGCGCATCTACTATCGCTTTTACCGTAGCCAGTTCTGGCTCGAGATTGAGCAACTTACCGCCACCACCATTCACCTGCAAATCAACAAAGCCCGGTATCAAAGTGCCAGAATAGTGCTGCTTTGCGACCTTGCTAGCAGCAGAGATATCAGCAATTGTTCCATTTTCAACGGTCACTTTTTGAAATAACTGCCATCCTTCAGAGGTGAGGATCTTGTCTACCGTAAAACATTGCGTAGCCATGTTATTTGTCCTTCATTACACCGTTTCGGTGACTTTTTTAAGTCCGGGAGGCGCATCAGGGTTCATCCCCATAGTTTGCGCCACGTGCTCCACATCCAGATAAAAGCGTAACATCACCAATAAGGGTAACAATCTGGGTGATAACCCACATTCAGGATGGCTGATGGTCAGCAGCCTGGCACCGCGATGCGCAACATCTTTTATCTGTTGTTGATGTACAACAAGGGATTCATCTTCAATAATAATATTGATGACCGCCAGCTCGCTTTCCACCAACGTCACCGGACCATGAATAAATTCGGCACTGCTAAACGCTTCTGCATGGATACTGCACACTTCTTTCAACTTTAGAGCGATTTCGCGGGCAATAGCATAACCAAAACCGCGACCGAGAACGACACAATGACGCAACCCACGCAAGAATTCAGCGGTTAATTGAGGTTTACCCTCGGTGATGGTGTGCAGCGCATTGGGAAGTTGATGCACGTCATCCAACAAATTGTTATCGCCTTTCCAAACTGCGGTAAGTTGTAATAGCGCCGACAGTGTTGCCATATAGCTCTTGGTAGCAGCGACCGCCAACTCGGCTTCGGCGCGAATGGGTAAAATCGCATCGGCCAACGCCGCCAAAGGCGAATAACCATCGTTAACCAGCGCGATACACCAGGCACCTGCCGCTTGAATCGCTTTAGTCTGATTAAGTAAATCCGGGCTTTTACCCGACTGAGAGATCACAATCGCCAAGGTGTTATGCAGCTGCAACTGCTTTTCATATACACCGCTCACAGAAGGAGCCGCAAAACAAACAGGAATACCCAACTCCACCTCAAATAGATATTTTGCAAATACGCCCGCATGGTCGGAAGACCCTCTGCCTACCATCATGATCATCTTGATGTCACGGCGTTTTATTTCTGCCACCAGGTGTTCAACCACGGGTTGATTGGCATTGAGTTGCTGCTTGATGATATCCGGCGTAGAAAGCGCTTCTCGCGCCATTAAACTGCTCATAATAAAACCTCTTATCAGGTTACTGAATGCGCTTCGTTTGCAGAAGCAACATCATGAATATTAAAAGATTGCGCACATTGGCGTGCGTACAAAACAGCCCCCTCTTCAGGCTCACTCAAAGGGGGCGAAATTTGTTTTGCCAGTTCGCTGGGCAGGTGCTCGGCAATAAGTGGAGCAAGGCCGCCAATCAGACTAAACCTGGGTGGTGCCTTGCTCAAAAGCTTGGTGCACAAGGATGCTATATAACCGACGCCGCTTTGAATAATGTTTGCAGCTGCCCTGTCACCACGCTCTGCCTGTAAAAAAACTAAGGGCGCCAATGCGGCAAACTCCTTAGGTGCCGCGTCAGCGAACCGCGTAATTAATGCCTGTTCGTTTTCACACCCTGTAAATTCCTGAATGGCAGCGACCAGTTTAGAGTCAGGCTGCAGGCCACTTAGTGCCTCAAGGCAGTATTGCACGGCCGACAGTCCAAACCAGGCTCCACTGCCTTTATCCCCTAACAAAAATCCGTGCCCGCCCAAGGTCAAAGAGCCGTTGTCTGAAGCTACCAGGCCACAACTTCCGGTACCGATAATAATCACACCGCCCGCTTTACCCTTATGTGCTCCGAGACAGGCAATTTCTAAATCTGTGGTGAGATATGCCGCCTTAAAGGGATGCTGCCACGTGGTGATGAATTCTTCACTCAGTGTTTCCAGGTTAGCTCCCGCCAGGCCTAATCCAGCAATGACTCGACTGTCGTCAGACTTATCCAAGCCAGCTTCTTCGCGCGCTTGTAAATAAGCTGCCAGTACCGATTCTTGCGCTTTTTGTGTACCTCTCAGTAGATTTGCAGCTCCAGACAGACCTGTTCCAAGTGTTTTTCCCTGAGCATCCTGGATAATGGCGCGACACTTACTTCCACCACCATCCACCCCCAAATAAAGCGTTGGCCTATTTGTCAATTTCACTCTCCCGCTTGCTGATATCTATATTAAAAACAATCAAATCCTTCAAACCAGATGACAACGCTGTCATTTTTGGACATAAAAAGAGCATCATATCGCTCTCAAATCCAGTACTGTAATCGGACTGACTTTCATAATTTTCATTGCGTCCGCGCCTTGCTCGGCATCGGACTTTTGAACCGTGCGGCAACTTAATTGACTGGCCTTGCTTTCTTTTACCAGTCTTCCGGATACTTCAAACCAAGGCTGCTCGTCCAATCGACACTGTACCCCTAAACCTTGCCACAAGGTGTTCACTTTGATCCCCTCTGTCGATTTACGCATTCCCGGCGGTGGTAGTCTGTAATTACCTCTGAACAACTTTTGCTCACTCATGTAGCCTGCAAGGGCAGCACTAAATCCCTGCCAGTCACGCAACTGCTGTTTGGATTGCGGCGTTTTATCTTGATAACTAAAGGTTTGAGCATCGCCGTACTGCACTTCCCAGTCCGCCTTGTGCCAGGCGCGCTCGGCAAAGGTTTGCAATCTCGGATACATTAAATACTCAAAGGTTTCAGGAGAACGCACTGCCTCGCTCCAGATTTGGCTTTGCATTCCGGCGATACCAGGTTGCGTACCTTGGTTACTGGCGGTGTAACTGTGGCCCATACGGTCTGTCCACTGGCTGGCGTTAGCGGCCAGGTTGTCCGGCATAAACTGGAAGACTTTGACACTATCGGTATTTTTCGATGCCCAATAATAACCGGTTTCTTTGGGGTGATTGGCATAAGGAAAATCGAAGTACAATACATCTGGATGAGAAAGCACGGTTTTCCATCCTTGTTCATCAAAGGCTTTAACCAGTTCGTGTCCGTTCCAATAGAGGGTATCCCAAACATTCACCTGATGCTGCTTACCTGCTTCCAGCTCCAGAACCTTGTGCATTCCATCACTCCAGCCGGCAGCGATAAGACCGTGCTTTTCAATAATGTCGATTACCCGAGTCAAAAACATCGGTTTTAAATCTTGAACACTATTAATAGTGTCATCGGTTTCAATCAGAGTTTGACACACCGGCGAGTTCACCCAGGCCCCGGCGGTTTCATCAGCGCCTATGTGATAAGTGGACAGCGGCGCATTAACGGCTTTATGCATGGCTTTTACTTTGCCAATTACGGTGTCAATAAAGTGATAGGTAGACTCCTGGCAGGGGTTCACCGTATTGTCATGGTAAAACTGTACTGAGCTGTATTGGGTGTCATCGGCAAAATCACTGAGCAAAAACTCTTCTGCAGCGGCGAGGTTTTCCTGCTTTTTGTATTTGCGATATCGCGCTTCCATAGCTTTGACAGCGGCTCGTGCATGGCCAGGTAGATCAAAGGAAGGAATTATTTCAATATGACGCTCATGGGCATATTGCAATAAGGCCTGATATTCTGAGACTGTTAAATAACCATTTACTGCACTATTTTTGTGGGGGCCACTGCCTAGTTGCGGTAAAAGACAGCTGTCTTCTTGTGGGTCAAAACATCTGAAGCCACCGATTTCAGTCAACTCGGGAAGACCCGGGATCTGTAAACGCCAACCTTCGTCATCGGCAAGGTGCAGGTGTAACTTGTTTAACTTCAAATAAAACATCTGATCCAGCAAGCGATACAGTACCTGTTTACCCAAAAAATTTCGGGATAAATCCACATGCACGCCGCGGAACTCGTAACGCGGCTCATCCTGAATATCAACCAGAGGCAGCACCGAGCCTTGTTTTGCCAATAACTGGTAAAATGACACCATACCGTGTTGCAGCCCTTTTCTGTCGGCCGCTTCAATATTGATGCCCTTATTTTCAATCTGTAAACGGTAGGCAGATTCAGCTAACTCATTATTGAGCTTCAAGGTTAAAGGCACACCATTTTGAGTGGTTGCTATGTTCGCTTTTTGAAATAGTTCCTGTATTACCCTGTCTTCAGTAAACTCTTGCCAATTTACCTTTATGCCAGTGTCGAGAGATAGCGTTTCAGCGGTATTCCACTCGGCCTTTTTAACCTGCGGGATGATTCTTGGCGTCACGCTGCTGTGCGGTGTCTCAGCTTTTTCCGGCTCAGCTTGAAGCGTTTGATAATGTTGATATAACCAGGTGGCATCTGCCAGCGGCAAGTTATCTTCAGGGTTTCGGCGCCATTGCTGCTCGCTTTCAAAAGGCAGCAAATGTGGCATCACTTGCAAGCCAGTGTATTTATCGATTTCCGGTATCGTAGATTGCACCACCAGCGGCCCTTCAGTATCAGACACCAAAAAATAGTTGGGCATAACATCAGAATGTGCGGCATGCCAGAAAGCCGCCTTAAATTGGATATCAACTGCGGTGCCATCGGAAAACTCATTACCTCTGAACAAGACCTGGTGCAAATCACCATTGATATGTTCTATATCAAGCTGCGGATGGTTGTCCCATTTTATGGGCGCAATATGGCTGAAATACAGTGCAAAGGGTTCACTGGTGACAGACTCCGGCAAAGAAAAACGCAATTTACCGGTAAAACAATCGCCAGAAAACAAGGCTTTACAGTCCTGGTTGTCGAGATTAGACAACACCTGGTAGTTAACCTGAATAGCATCTGCAAGCTGAGTTAATGACATGGCTTTGGCATTCACTTCGTTGCCCAGAATGGCCAGAATCCCAAATAAACTAATAGCTAAACCGCGCAATCTCATTAACTGTAACCTTTAAATATTCAAAACTTACTTTAAAAATCTGGCCCAACAACCCCCGCTGCCGGGCCAGCAACACACAATGTCAGTGTCATTTATATCCCTATAAAATCAACCAGACAGACACACTTTAGAACTTAAAGCTGGCTCCTGCGTAAAAGCGTCGGCCATTGGCACTTTGGGTACCACCCACGCGATGACCATCTGTGGCACGCTCGTAGTAGTTCTCCCAAATTTCATCGGTGATATTTAACGCTTCAAATTTCAGGCTGATCTCTTCTGTCACGTTCCAGCTGAACTGAGCGTCTAACTGGGATTGATCATCGCGATAGCGATTGCCAAATTCAGTGACGGCAAGGAAGTACTCTGAACGATAGGTATAGTTCAAACGCGCACTATAAATGTCGTTTTCATAATAAACGCCAGCGTTATAGGACTCTCTGGAGTTAAACGGCAAGCCAATCAGGTTGCCGCCGTCTTTAATATCACTTACATCATTGTAGGTGAAGTTAACGTAACCACCGAAGCCATTGTCCCAGGCGTGCTGCAGTTGTACTTCAATACCTTCAACTGTCGCCGTACCGGCATTGATTGGCGTGTTAAGCTGGTTGATTTGAACACCATTGACCTCTGCAGCGACAATTTTAGATATCACGATATCTGATAAGTCTTTGGCGAACATGGTGGCAGAGAACAACGAAGCATCGCTGAAATACCACTCAAGACCAAACTCAAAGCTTGTAGCACGTTCAGGTTTCAAATCTGGATTACCCGCCGAACCTGAGCTGGTTTCAGGCGTCAGGTTGTAAGATGCAGACAACTGGAACGGTGTAGGACGAGCAATAGACTTGCCTGCCGCAGCCCGCAATACCAGATCATCGGTGAGGTCATAAGACAAGTTCAAGCTGGGTAACCAGGCGGAGTAATCACCAGAGCGAGTTAGCGCTGAGCCATCGGCCAGATCATAACCGTTAGAGTCTTGATCAGTACTCACGTAACGCAAACCGACATTACCACGTAGATTTTCATCTTCGAAATTTGCCATGGTATAAAGCGCAGTGATGTCTTCTTTCACCTCGTACGACGCGTCACTTAAGAACACATCATTATTACGGCACAGTCCAGTTTCGCCACCAGTACACTCAGCAACGGCATATAGTGCGTTATACATTGCATCTCTGTCTGGCATGAAATAAGAAGCGGCAACACCATTAGTATTGCTGTGAGAAACATTTACCATGTCACCTGACCAAAACTGACTTGCAGGACCTAAGCTGCCCTCTCCTACTGCCGCCAGATTATTAAGACTGGTGCGGTAACGGTCTTGTGTGAAAGAACGGTCGCGTAACTTAATACCAGACTTGATGCTGGTAACGGCGCCCAAATTGACTTCATGAGTGTAATCCAACTGCAGATAGTTCTCTTTATCTTCAGAGATATTGGCCTGGTCGAAAATACCACCCAACCACATTTCGTCGCCCGGATTTTGCAACCAGGGGCTAGGGCCGGTGAAATCAATGTAAGGATTAGTACCACCCGGATTATAAAAATCAAAGGCAGCGCGTGGATCAGTGTGATCTACCCAGAACTCGGTAAAGAAGTCATTGTTAGTACCTTCACCTACAGTACGACCGATTTGCCAATGCAACTTGCCTGACTCAGTGTTGTAATTACCTTCAAAATCCAACAATTCAGTAGAGGCTTCTGAGCCATCACGGAAGATATTATCGTAAGCGATGTGACGGGCCCAACCTAGACGGTTATCCACGCCAAATACTTGTAAACTCTCAACAACAGCGTCGCTGTTTACTGTACCTGGGTTAGGATTATCTCCCATTGCAAACAAGCCCCGGAAAGGAATACCAATTAAGTTTGAATTCACGTTATCAGCTTTCAGCGTCGAGCTAAGATAATGTAGAGTTAAATCCAGGTCGTCACTTGGTGCCCATTGAGCGGTAATATCGTAACCAATGCGCTCGCGGTCTTGTTCAAACAATGCTGAGCCCATACCCCAAGGTAAAGCGCCTTTTTGCGATGCCCCCGCAGGTGCTTCAAGAGCGGGTTCGATGCGGTCAACCGTTGGACCAAACCAACCGAAGTCTTCGTTAGTTTCACGACGAACCGAACGCTCCTGGAAAGAAGCGGAAACTAATACACCAAAAGTCTCTGCGTCGTTTTTCCAGCTGTATAGCCCAGAAAAAGAAGGATCTGTATCCTCAGATAAATCATTGTACTGTGCTTCAACGGAGGCTTGCATGGTACCAGACTCCAGGTCCAAAGGCTTACGAGTGCGCAGAATAACAGTACCGCCAATCGCACCTTCATCAATGTCAGCTTGTGCTGATTTGTACACTTCTAATCCGGCTACCATCTCAGAAGCCAGCATTTCAAAGTTGAAGTTACGGCCTGCGGTATCCAGAACAAACCATTGAGCAGTGCCCACAGCCTGACCGTTGATCAAGGTCAGGTTTTGATCTGGTCTTGAACCACGAATGGTAACACTCTGTCCTTCACCAAAGTCGCGATCAATAGTGATACCGGGAATACGAGACAATGACTCTGCCACGTTTTTATCAGGGAACTTACCAATGTCTTCGGCATTGATCGCATCAACAATGGCGTTAGAAAAGCGCTTGGCATTGATATTGGCTTTTTGACTACCGCGGATACCGGTAACCTGGATAGTTTCGACATTATCGGCCGCTTCTTCCTGCGCAAATGCAGGTTGGGCCACCAGACTCAAGGAGCCAGCAGCAAGCGCCACCTTAATGCCATAAGACAGCCTGTTAAGATTGGTTGTGTTCATTTCCCCGTTCCTCTGTTTATCATTTTGACAACGTTGTCATTTCGATTTAAAAAATTATGACTCGGTCGTCTCTTGGCTTCCTGTTAAAACTGCTAAAAAGGAATGACAACGTTGTCAATTTCCCGTAACATTAATCTAACATTTTTAGCTTTGCAACCATTTAATTGCTTTTTTTTTAGCTAAGTCGTTACAATCCGTTTACAAAACTGCTGTAACAGTAGTACCTATAAGCATTGCAAAGCGAATACGCATTCAGGGGATTTTTTGAAAGCTACAATAAAAGACGTCGCAAAACTGGCCGGCGTATCCATAAAAACAGTATCCCGAGTTATCAATAAGGAAGATTCAGTTAAGCCTGATACCGAAAGTAAGGTTCAGGCTGCGATTGCAGAGTTGAACTATCAACCCAATAGCTCGGCCCGAAATCTCGCCGCCACACAATCTTTTGCTATTGGTTATATCTACGATAACCCCAACGCCTATTATGTAATTGATATGCAAAATGGCATACTGAAAGAGTGCCTCAGCAATGGTTTTGAATTGATTATTCACCCCTGCGACGCTTCCAATGAGCATATCGTGAATGAAGTCAAAGACATGGTGCGTCGCTCGCAGCTTGCGGGTTTAGTGCTGTCACCGCCCCTCTCAGAAATGCCGGAAGTTCTTTCTGCGCTGGATGAGATTAACATGCAATACGTGCGAATTTTGTCTGGCGCCAATGACAAAAAAACCGGCGGGCCTTGCGTGCTGATAAATGACCGAAGTGCCAGTGAAAAGATCACAGAGCATCTCATCAGCGTTGCCCACAAACGCATCGGTTTTATAACCGGGGACAAGGATCACCAATCCACGGATGAACGATTGCAAGGTTATAAATCGGCATTGAATAAACACCAACTGAAAGCAGATAAATCCCTCATTATTGATGGCAGATATTCTTTTGAAGCGGGCGTAGAAGGCGCTAAACAGCTGTTATCGTTAAAGCAGCCACCGAGTGCGATCTTTGCCTGTAATGATGAAATTGCGGCCGGCGCCTTGTTCGCAGCGAGACTGATGAATTTTGATGTACCAAAAGACGTGGCTATCGCTGGTTTTGAGGACAACCCATTTTCTCGCCAAACCTGGCCCAAGCTCACTACTGCAGCCCAGCCCACCAGTCTGATAGCAAGGCAGGCCACTTCCCTGCTAATTCGCACTATAAAAAACAAGCGCAAGGGCGATAAAGAAAAAATAGACAATCAATATTTCGAACCAGAACTTGTGGTAAGGGAATCGACAAAAATAAGCGAATAACGGCGAAAAACTATGATCAATTCAATTCTCATTGTAGGTGGCGGCACTGCCGGATGGATGACAGCCCTCTATCTGTCTTCCAGACTACCTACTGGTGTTAGTATCTCATTGGTGGAATCACAGGATATCGGCACGGTGGGCGTCGGTGAAGGCTCCACGCCGTATCTCAAACAGTTTTTTGATAGTTTGGATATCCCGGAAAAAGAATGGATGGCGCAAACCGACGCTACATATAAGTCGGGGATCCGCTTTGATGACTGGAGCCATGAATCTGGTTATGAAAGCTACTTTCACCCCTTTTTCAATGAGTTTGATAAAAAGCCTGCTGAAATGTTTTTCTATAACTGCGGGTTACGACGACGTGGTTTCGAAGCTAACGCCAACCCCGATAATTATTTTACGGCAGCATACATAGCCGAACGCTTCAAAAGCCCTGTATTGGCACAAGCGCCAGATATACAGGTAGATTATGCCTATCATTTTGATGCCACTAAATTAGGGCACTTTCTGAGAGACAAGGCCAAGTCCAATGGGGTGAAACACCATGTGGCCAATGTCACCAGTGTCGGAACCGACAGCAAGGGAAAATTGAAAAGTGTAATGACAGATACCGGGCTTAAACTGGTAGCCAACTTCTTTGTGGACTGTTCGGGATTTCAATCTCTGTTGGCACAAAAAACCTTGAAGCGAAAATTTGTCAGTTATAGCGACGTGTTATTTAATGACGCAGCGGTAGCTATTCAAACGCCGACGAAATCGCCCCATAAGTTCAAAGCACAAACTCGCTCGCTGGCATTGAAAAATGGCTGGATGTGGCAAATTCCCCTTACCTCGCGTTGGGGAAATGGTTATGTATATAGTTCGCGACATACCACAGCAAAAGACGCGGAAGATGAGCTAAAACAGACATTGGGACTCTCGCCAAATGCCGAAGTTGAAGCACGGCATTTGAAAATGAAGGTAGGTCGCCTGGAGGAGCATTGGGGCGGAAACTGTGTGGCTATCGGACTCTCTCAGGGATTTATCGAACCTCTGGAGGCTACCGCCTTAATGTTGGTACAGTTCGCCATTCAAAATCTATCTTTGATTCTGGAGTCAGGTAGCTTCTCTGGCCACGACATGATGCGCTACAACAAAGAGATGAATCGCTTGTTTGACGGCGTAAAGGACTATGTGTCCTTGCATTACATATTAAATTCCCGAAAAGACTCTCAATACTGGGTTGACGCGCGGGAAGAAACGATTGTGTCAGACAATATTAAGTACCTGTTGAAAGCCTGGGATAGAGGTGAAGACTTTGAGGCTGCGTTGAAAGTCATCGAAGAAGACCTGGTTTATTTGCGCCCCTCTTGGTATTGCATTTTATCGGGTATGGGCCGTCATCCTGAACGACTGCAGCCCACGGTAAAAGCCGGGCCGGTTAAAGTATCTATGGATTATTGTCAGCGTATCACAGATAAGTATTTTCCGGATTATTCTATAACCCCGTGAACATGATAATATGCCTGCAGTGTTAGTTTATGCAGTATCAATTTAATTGGAGTAAAATGTGTCCCCCGAGGTGCTTGCTGTTTGTCAGCAATTGATAAAAAGTGGTAAACCGGTCTCGGTTGGTATGCTAAAAGCCCGCTTGCCGGTAAAAACGCCGTTACCTGCAATTATTCAGGCAGTGCAATATTGCAAACAACAACCACAGGCAGTGGTAGATGCGCCCCCGGCTAATACGGAAAGCGTTACGAAACCCAACGAATCATCGGAAGCACAAAAAATAATGGAGTTGGAAACAAGAATTGAGGCGCTTGAAAAGCGCCTTGCTGTGCTTGAGCAAAAAGATTAAGCAACGCTCCGGTAAGGCAATGGTCTTAGCTGAGTAAAAAACTCGCTAAGACTACCAGCCAAAACCTCTTTTGGCTCTTTACCTACCTGTTCCAGCACCACTTCACCAGTTTGGTTTAACACCGAAATGATGAAATCTTCTTCATCGGTGACCGCAAAAAACAGCGTCTCTTGTTGTCGCAAACGACGTTTCATCATCACGTGAGCAATCAGGTTTTGTTGTAAGCGCACAAAATCATCTTGGTTCCAGGGCATTAACAATTGCAACCTACCCCGCTCGGTTTCAGCATCCAGGTTATCACTAAAATAACGCGTAAAATAAGCTTCCAGTTCAGGATTTGGGGTAACTTCCAGACCGTCCACCAGCGCCTGAAGGTTGTTAGATGGTGGCTGCAGTGCAGGCCCCCAGATCACTTCGCCATCGCTGTTAGCTGAACCTTGTTCTGCGGGAGAAATCCATTCAGGATCCTGTTCTATTAGCAAGTCATGATGATGGGCTTGTTGAAATTCACACCAGTGGATTACGAATTGATCAATTCGAGAGAGGATGTTGGTTGTCATATCTGGCCAGCAAATTTAAAATTAAATGAGTATCCATACAGATTAACAAATAATGACTAAAGACCTCTACCAGGAATCGCTAAATGCCCTAGCCCTCGGCAAAACCGTTGATTATCCCAGCACCTACGACCCCAGCGTTTTGGAGGCAGTGCCCAGAAGCTTAAACAGAAATCCTCTTGGGATTGGTGATACGGTGCCTTTCAAAGGTGAAGATCTGTGGAATGCTTACGAGTTCTCTTGGTTAAACCACAAAGGCAAGCCCATGGTGGCCCTGTTAGAATGCAAGGTGCCTGCCACCACCCCCAATATTATTGAGTCGAAGTCCTTCAAGCTGTATCTGAATAGCTTTAACCAATCTCGATTCCATTCGAGTGAAGAAGTTCATCAAAAACTCATTAAAGACCTAAGTCTGGTTGCTGGCGGCGACGTATCTGTCACTATGCAAGACTTATCTGCCAGCAATTTACCCGTAGTAGAGCTTCCGGGTGAATGCATTGATGATTTAGACATCGAAGTCACCCATTATCAACCTGATGCAAGTCTGCTCAAGGTCGACTCTGAACAAACAGTAGAAAAAACACTGGTGAGCCATTTATTGAAATCAAATTGCCTGATCACCAATCAGCCAGATTGGGGAAGCTTATACATCAGTTATCAAGGCCCGTTAATTGATGAAGCAGCATTGCTGGAATATATTATCTCCTTCCGGGAGCATAATGAATTTCACGAGCAATGTGTCGAGCGTATTTTCTGTGATTTAATGGCGCAGTGTCGGCCGCAAAAGCTAACCGTATTGGCACGCTACACTCGCCGGGGTGGTCTGGATATCAACCCTATACGTAGCACCGAGACGGAATCTATGGCTAATCTGAGACTGATCAGACAATAATCTTTAATTCGGCAAGGTAATCTTTGCACTACACTGTCAAGATAGCCAGAATTATGCTAACAATAGCATTGTGAATGGACCCCTCCCGCAAAGCAGAACCATTGAGGAGCAAAGCAAGCATGGAGGGCGCGAGAAGTGGTACAGGAAATCTAGTGGAAAACCAGCAAAAGCAAATCAGACTGCTGAAACATCAAGTTGCAAATCTCAGTGAGTTTATTATTCGGCTAACCAAAGTCTATGACGGCGGCTTTCCGGAGATTGATACAAAACTGCACACGTTGAGAAATCAGCTAAAGTCTTCTAGCCATTGGTTGCAGGCTGAAGCCTCTATCAGTGAATTAACAGGTCCGATACTGAAACATGCCGATGCACTTCGCTCATTCAATCACGAGGCTGTTAGTGGCCTTGAGACGTTGGCCAACCAGGTGTTAAACAGCGGCACTGCCGATGTTGAATTCAAGCAGCTATTAAACGACTACATCATTGAATTGAACAGCAGCTCTATGTCCCTGGGGGCTGTTTCTCATCATTTTCGCAAAGGGGCAGAATTATTATTTGCACTTATTGAAGCCCATCCTCTCAATAATAGTGAAGCCGCAGACAATGCCGGCATTACCCAAGAGCTACATGAGCAAATTACTCGAGAATTTAAAGAACTCATTGCCCAGTTGATAGCCTCTTCGCCGCAGGAGCAAGCACTTAAAGATATTGCCGAGCAATTAGAAGGTGGATTAAGTCGTCAAGAATTGATGCAATGCTGTCTGGTAGTATTGCGTACTCTAACTGATGAGTTGCTGCAGGAGCGCAAGCAAGCGGAGCGCTACGTCCACAAACTGCAAAAATCCCTCACGGGAGTGGGGCAAAAAGTAGAAGCTTCCATAAAATCTTCTGAGCAACAATACCAGATAAAATTAGACAACTCCAAAGCGCTGCGCTCACAAATAGATGATTTTGGTATTGAGGTTCACAACGCTATAGATTTGGCCATTTTAAAGCAACAAGCCAACGAAATGTTGGATAAAATGGCAACCACCTTAACCTCCAGAGAAATGCAGGACAAAGAAGAGCAGGTATCAGTAATGGAACTGTTGTCCAGCATGAAGGCACAACTGGCAACGTTAGAGAGGGAAACTGAAGCCTACAAACAACGCTTATTAGAGCAAAAGTACCACAGTTATCGAGACTCTCTTACGCAAGTACCAAACCGCAATGCATACAACGAACGCGTAGAACTGGAATATCGCCGCTGGAAGCGCCATAAGCATCCGATTTGTCTGGCGGTCGTCGATATCGACCACTTTAAGAAAATCAATGATAATTTTGGTCATGCCGCAGGTGACAAAACCTTACAGGTCATAGCTCAAAACATAAGTAAGTGCTTACGTAATACAGACTTTTTTGCCCGCTGGGGCGGTGAGGAGTTTGTGGTGCTGTTACCGCAAACACCGATAGCTCAGGTGAAAAAACCACTGGAAACCATTCGTAAACAGATTCAAAAGATCCCATTCAAATTTAAAGATCGCAATGTCAGTATCACCGCCTCAATCGGTGCCACAGAATTTACCCAAGGTGATACCATTGCTACAGCGTTTGAACGCGCAGACAAAGCGCTTTACGAGGCCAAAAATAGTGGTCGGAATCGCTGTATCATCATTCAAGGATAACAATGACATCAGTCCAATTAAATGCACTTGGCCCTATGAGCCAACTTTCTCAGCTTGAAGTTGATCGCCTGAACTTTACTAATAATAGAGAATTGCACACCTTATTCAGAAACTGCTGTCTCGCTGTACTCAACAGTGGTGCAGAAATTGATGACTTCAAACAAATGTTTGAGCCCTATCAAGACTTTGAAGTCAATCTGATACGCCGAGAACGCGGTGTCAAAATTGAATTGATCAACCCACCACAACTGGCATTTGTTGATGGCCAGCTGATTCAGGGCGTGCACGAACACCTGTTTGCAGTATTACGCGACTTGATTTACATGGGTGTTAAACTGGAAAGCCATGAACTGGACTTTACAGACTCCAGCCATGTCACCCATGCAGTCTTTGATATGTTGCGCAATGCCCGCGCTTTGGCGTCACAAAATGAGCCCAATATGGTAGTCTGCTGGGGTGGTCACTCTATCGGTGATATCGAATACAAATACACAAAGGAAGTGGGCTATCAATTAGGCCTAAGAGGCCAGAATATTTGTACCGGATGTGGTCCCGGAGCAATGAAAGGGCCTATGAAAGGCGCTACGATTGGTCACGCAAAACAACGCATCACTACGGGGCGTTATCTCGGACTTACCGAGCCCAGCATCATAGCAGCAGAGCCACCCAACCCCATAGTGGACGAGTTGGTGATCATGCCTGATATTGAAAAACGCTTAGAAGCCTTTGTGCGAATGGCCCATGCCATTGTCATTTTCCCCGGAGGCGTCGGTACATCAGAAGAGTTACTGTATTTATTGGGTATCATGTTGCATGAAAAAAACCAGCAACAAGTACTGCCTATCGTATTAACTGGCCCCAAAGAAAGCGCCGGCTATTTCGAAGCCATCGACAACTTTGTTGCCAAAACCCTTGGGCCAGAGGCACAATCTCTTTACCGCATCATCGTGGATGATCCCGTAGAGGTAGCACGCTATATTAAGGCACAGCAGAACGAAGTTAAGGAATTCCGCAAAAATATCGGCGATTCATACCACTTTAACTGGGCGTTGAGAATTGAGCCCGAGTTTCAACAGCCTTTTGCACCTAATCACGCCAATATGGCAGCTTTGGACTTGCACTTTGACCAACCAAAAGCTTCGCTGGCAGCGGCTTTGCGCCGGGCTTTTTCAGGCATTGTTGCTGGTAATGTAAAAGCTGAAGGGGTTGCCGAAATTGAGCGTCATGGCCCCTTCAAGCTCAACGGCGATAAAACGCTAATGGCTATGATGGATGATTTGTTGGTTTCTTTTGTGGCACAAGACCGCATGAAAATCCCCGGTGGTGAACCTTATGTTCCCTGCTACCAGGTGGTTTCCTGAGCAAATGCTGAGTTTAACGACCTGAATTGCGCGATTAACAGCGTTCAATTGCCAGGCTATTTTGGTTAAAATTTCCGCTGAGTTAAAGACGAGAATTATCGCTATCTATGAAGATCATCAAAGGCATTGCCATTGCGTTGGCCCTATACATCGCATTTTTTGTTGGCGTATTTAATTACTTTCCGGATAAACCGGAGACAATGGGCTGGGAAGATCGCCAGGATTACAATAAGGTCCAAATCGAAAAAATATCAGAGATCGCTATGGAAAAGGATTTTTATCACAAAGACATACTGACCATGTTAGGTGGTCCAGACATTAGCGAAGCAAAAATGTCCGGAGAGGACAAAATTCAAGTTATGTATTACCGCACCCAACACAAACGGGCAGATGGTATTACTTCTCAAGATGAATGCACACCACTCTTGTTTAAAAATGACAAGTTGGTAGCCTTAGGAGAAAAGGCTGAAAAACAATTTGAGAATGCGTTCTGATCCGGTAACCAATAGTTCCACAACGACTCACAAGATACCAAGCTCAGCGCGCATTGCTGAGCTTTACAAAACGCTGATAAAGCTGGATATCCGTTTTGAAAAACAAGATGTAAGCGCCAGTCATGTGGAACAAACCGAGTTGTTTTGCGAACGCTTTCTGGAAACCTTAATCAATTATCCGGCCCCTTTGCTGGCTCAACTACACTACAACAAATCTAATTTAAATTACTTTTATAATTTTCAATTTAACAGCCTGGTATTCTGTGGCTTGTTGCTGTTGCGCAATAACTTCAATCTCACCACAGCCCAGCAAATACTATCCGGCGTTCTTACCTGGTGCATTACAGCAAAACCCGAGATTGAAGCCCGTGCCGGGCAAAAAAGTGAAGATTCTGAATGCAATTTTAGCAAGATTAAGACGCAACTCATTCGAGCCTTAAGCCACTATCAACGGCAAATCTGGGTGGAGCTACTCACACACACCAGTGCCAAAGCGATGAGCCAGTTACAGAGGTTGGTAACATGCCGCAACACAGTATCGCCCAACAATGATTATTTGAGCGTCACATTGTATATGGCGTCACTTGTTACCCGCGCACCAGATAAGGCTGCTATTAGCTATAGTAAAGCAATGGTCAAAATAACTCAGACCTGCCATTGCTTCGCCCTATCCCTGATAGAACCATTAATGGACTACCCTGGTACAATACTTCCAGGATCGACCCTATTGTTGAGCGATAACCAAAGGGCATTATATTTAGGACGCCACCAGAGTGAGCTCTATTGCCTGACCTATTCAGCCTCGTTAAAAAATTATGATGAAGAGATTAGCGCCATCACTGAGTCTCAAATTCGTAAAGTTGCAGCCCCTGGCATCCTGAATAATATCAAGCTCGCTGATAAGTGGTGGGGACAAGCATGGCAAGAATTGCAAACCATTAATAAGGTATCAGACAGCCAAAAAATCTATGCCCGTGGCTTCAGGCTGGACAAGCCACCGGAATCCCTTGTGGCAGTGATTGAACATTTAAGCGCTCAAGACATTGATATTGATCAGTTGATTGCGCTGATAGAGTCCGAGCCCAGTTTTGCTGATCACTTACAGCTAACAGCCAGCCAACAATCGAGGGCTAATTTGCGCATTAACAATGTAAAACATGGATTGTTAATGCATGGCTTTGAGCGAACCCAAAGCGTTTTAGTAGAAAAAGCCTTAACCAGCCGCTTGAGTCAGCATCGGTTTCCGATGCAAGATATTATTTATCAATTCGTTAAATTATGGTCGAGCTTTGCACACGCCATCGCTTTGCGCCACCCCAAGTTTATACCAGAACAGGCCAGTTGTTGGGTGTACTTCGCAGCAGCGGGACTGTTCACCCATGGGGAATTAAAGTTAAAACAACATTGGCAATACAGTAATACCGACAGCACCAGAGACAGTCACAAAATCCAGCTTAAACAACCTCAAATGTTGTGGCAACACGCCTACAAACTTGCTTGCAGTTGGGCACAAGATAAGGCAATAAGAGATGCCCTACGAGACGGACTGGCGAAACAATCCCTGCCACCGACAGCCAAACGCTCCCTACCCCATGTCTTGTTGAACTTGAGTCTCAATTTGGCTTCTTCACTATTTTTCGAAGGTGAAGCTCCGGAGTTCGATTCTGATGAATATTTACAACAATATTGTCAAAGACTCGCGATAGACAGGGGAAGCTACCGTGACATTTGCCAAGAAACGGTGAAAAATTCCCACAATTATTGGCCTATTCACAACAAGTGCTTGTTTGGAAATGGCTAAACAAGCAAAAAAGTGGTATAAAGTGCGCGAATTATTCATTTCAAAATTCGTCGGAATTAAGACTACACTTTAAGAGCGTGTTGGTCGCTTAACCTAAGTTAATCGGGAAAATTTAAATGACGCAACGAATTACTGTTATTCGCGGTGACGGTATTGGTCCGGACATCGTAGATGCCACAATTCAGGTTTTAGAAAAACTGGGCTGTGATTTTGCCTATGACTATGCTGATGCAGGTTTAATGGCTTTGGAAAACCACGGTGAATTATTACCGCAAGAAACCCTGGATTTGATCGCCAAAAACAAGGTTACCTTGAAAGGGCCATTAACCACCCCGGTAGGTGAAGGTTTTACTTCGATCAACGTAAGCTTGCGCAAGCAATTTAACTTATACGCCAATGTTCGCCCCGTGCGCTCTTTTAAAGGCACCAAGGCGCGCTACGAAGATATCGATATTATCACCATTCGCGAAAATACTGAGGGCATGTACTCAGGTCTTGGCCAAGTGGTTTCACCCGATGGCTCAGAAGCTGAAGCCATGAGTAAAATCACCCGCAAAGGCGCTGAGCAGATCGTGCGCTTTGCCTACGAATTGGCGCGACGCGAAGGTCGCAAGAAGGTAACTGCGGTTCACAAAGCCAATATTTTGAAATCTACTTCTGGTTTGTTCCTTAAAGTGGCAAGAGAAATTGGTGAACAATATCCTGATATTGAATCAGCCGAAATGATTGTTGATAACACCTGTATGCAACTGGTAATGAATCCACACCAATTTGACGTGATGGTAACCACTAACCTGTTTGGAGATATTCTGTCAGATTTATGTGCCGGTCTTGTGGGCGGTTTAGGTATGGCGCCAGGTGCTAATATTGGTCAGGACTGTGCAATTTTCGAAGCCGTGCACGGTTCTGCACCAGATATCGCCGGCAAGAACCTGGCAAACCCCACTTCTGTGATGCTGGCTGCAGCACAAATGCTGGATTACCTGGAAATGGGTGACAAAGCTGAGAAACTGCGCAATGCGCTCAGAGAAGTGATTGAGACGGGTGATCGTACTACTCGTGATTTAGGTGGCAGCCATGGCACCACTGAATTCACCCAAGCGGTATTGGACAGAGTCTAAGCGCCCCGCAAGTTTAAACGGCCGGCATTTTGTCGGCCGTTTTTGTTTTTATAGGCCTCTGCTTAAAAACTGTACTTTGGTACAGTTGTATGCAATCGCGATTCGAGTTGTAATTTTCTCCGAAGTGAAAGCAATTATGCCACTTCATCATGGAATCTAAATATTAAGGAGAAAATTATGAAAGACATGTTTAAACAAGCCAGTATCGCATTTTTACTCGCTGGCGCATTACTATCCCAACCTACCCTGGCAAATACCGAAGCTAATTCAGAAACGGCCGATACAGTGCAGACCATCAGTAGACTCAACCTCAATACGGCAACGGTTGAACAGCTCACAAACCTGCCGGGCATTGGTCCCAAAAAAGCACAAGCCATTGTTGAATATCGCAATCAGTACGGCGACTTTCTGATTGTTGAGGATATTCAGAATGTTAAAGGCATCGGCCAAAAAGCATTTGTGCGTCTTGAGTCGTTGATCAAAGTCTAATTATCAACTTCATTGAATGACTATTAATGGGATAGATATAAAAAACGCGCCTGATGGCGCGTTTTGATGGTTATCTTTGACGGCAAGTCAATTTAGAGAGGCAAGAAATGCCTTAAAGTCTTTGGCCAATTCCGGATGACGCAATGCATATTCAACATTGGCTTTCATGTACCCCAATTTACTGCCACAGTCATGACTCTTACCCTTCATAAAGTAAGCTTCTACGGTTTGCTTATCCATCAAAGCAGCAATGGCATCTGTTAATTGTATTTCATCACCAGCGCCCGGTGCGGTGCGCTCTAGCTGTTTCCAAATATCGGCAGTCAATACGTAACGACCAACAATGGCCAGATTAGAAGGCTCCTCTCCTTTAGGTGGCTTTTCTACCATCTGAGTGATTTCTGCGGTTTCGCCTTCGTGCAGCTCTACCCCATTGAGATCAACCACACCAAACTTATGCACAAGCTCTATGGGGACCGCCTCTACCATAATCTGGCTAGCGCCTGTTTTGTCAAAACGCTTTACCATATCAGCTAGATTGTCTTTCGTCAGATCACTCGTGCCATCATCAATAATTACATCAGGTAATACAACAGCAAAAGGGGCATCTCCCACTAAAGGTTTTGCACATAATATGGCATGTCCAAGACCTTTGGCATGCCCTTGACGCACGTGCATAATGGTTACGCCCGGTGGACAGATAGCCTGCACATCTTCCAATAACTGACGTTTAACGCGCTTTTCCAGCGTAGCTTCTAACTCAAAACTGGTATCAAAATGGTTTTCGATACTGTTTTTACTGGCATGGGTTACCAGGACAATATCTTTGATACCCGCTTTTACACATTCACTAACAACGTATTGGATAAGAGGCTTGTCGACAATCGGCAGCATTTCTTTGGGAATGGCTTTCGTGGCTGGCAACATTCTGGTGCCCAGACCGGCTACAGGTATTACTGCTTTGGTTACTTTCGTCATATCAATCGAACCTTTTAACTGATTTTCCTCTACCGATGGCATAATAATCGATACCGAGTTCAGTCATTGTTTCAGGGTCGTACAAGTTTCGCCCATCAAAAATGACTGGATGATTCAGACTTTGTTTAATCTGATTAAAGTCCGGAGCCTTAAACATCTTCCATTCTGTGCATATCATTAAGCCATCAGAGCCAGTGAGCGCTTCCATTGGATCGTCGAGCGTAAACAGGTTGTCTGGATTGCCCAACTTTGCACATAATGCTTCATTGGCAATCGGATCGAAAAGTCTGATTGTTGCTCCTTTTTCCAATAATGCACTCATAGCCACTAAACTTGGTGCTTCTCTGATATCGTCAGTGTTGGGTTTAAAGGTCCCTCCCCATACAGCAATCACCGTGCCAGCCAGGTTTGTCCCATAATGGCGGTAAACCATTTCTTCCAACTTTATCTTTTGAGCAGCGTTTACCGACTCAACGCTTTGTAAGATTTGCGGCGTATGGCCGTGATCCAGAGAAGTTTTAATTAAGGCGTTAACGTCTTTAGGAAAGCAAGAGCCACCGTAGCCGCAACCAGGGTAAATAAAATGATAACCAATGCGAGGATCAGAGCCAATGCCGTTGCGTACCATTTCAATATCCGCTCCAACTTGCTCAGCAATATTGGCCATTTCATTCATAAAACTGATCTTAGTAGCTAACATGCAGTTTGCAGCATATTTGGTCAACTCTGCACTACGACGATCCATTACAATGGTTCTTTTGTGATTTCGGTTAAATGGTGCATAAAGATTGTGCATAACCCCTAATGCTTTTGCACTATTTGAGCCCAATATGATTCGGTCAGGCTTAGAGCAATCTGCAATTGCTGCACCTTCTTTTAGGAATTCAGGATTTGATACCACATCAAAGTCAATGTCTGAACCTCGTATGTCAATCTGCTCTTTAATCACCGCTTCAACTTTGTCACCCGTTCCCACAGGAACCGTAGATTTGTTGACTACAACAGAGTAATTAGTAAGATTTTGTCCAATGGTCTCAGCGACTTTTAACACATACTGTAAATCAGCAGAGCCGTCTTGATCCATTGGTGTTCCTACAGCAATAAATATGACCTCGGCATTATCAACGGCAGTTTTTGCATCGGTAGTAAACAAAAGTCGTTTTCCACGATAATTGTTCTTCACCATCGGCTCAAGGCCTGGCTCAAATATAGGAATGTGCCCCTCTTTCAGTGCATCTACCTTAGACTGTTCAATATCCACACAGGTTACTGTATTACCCAAATCCGCCAGCACTGCAGCCTGAACCAGTCCCACATAGCCGATACCAAAAACCGTGACTCTCATTTAGAATCCTTAATTTTATACATCTACTTTTAAACTACTCACCGTTTTCTTACTGGAAAACGGTATCATACCGTCGCCGTCACCATAGCCTACGGCAATAAGCATGATAACTCGTTGATCACATTGTAGTTTAAGTTTATTAATAATTTGTTTCTCTCTAACTTCTACATCAGGCCAATTAATTGGGCAAGTGCTCAACCCCAATGTTTCAAACGCCAGCATTAATTGCATAGCGGCTAATGAGCCATCAATGTAGATCAAGTGACGATCTCGTTCAAATGGATAGGCAGATAAATCCCCCACAACGGCAATTAATACAGGTATATTTTCAGCGAAGCCGCCGGTTCCCCCTGCCATTTTTGCAATCTCAACAGCATCCTTTTGATCCTGAGCGACATAAAAACTAAATGGCTGGCGATTGCAAGCACTAGGTGCCAGAGACGCTAACTCAATGGCTTTATCTACTTTCTCTTGCTCAACATTATCTGGTTTAAACCAGCGTGTTGAACGTCTTTGCAAAAACAGGTTATGCAATTGCTCAGTGGAGATATCCGTTTTAGTCTTGTCGGAGTGGGAATAAGGAATATAGGCTTTTAACTCCAGTGACTCTATTCTTTGAAAAGTCTCTCGCGCCCTTTTAATTGGCGGAGTATCTTTCACTACGTTAAAATAGGCATTTAGCACGTCGTGAGCCCAACTGCGTTCTTCACCACAAAACTCACTACTGCTGCACATTCCCTCATAAGCACGAACAGTTTCTTCAATATAGTTGGCAGCAAAAGATGGCTTCCTGGGCTGCATAATCAGACCTTTTTCGAGGCGATGAACATTGCGCCGCAACAGGGCACTATTACCCATGTCATATGAGCGATGAGACTCGTGATAGCGGATCTTACCCTGTAAAACTGACTGGCATTCACGGCCAAATTCGGAAGAGAAAAGGCCATAATAAAGTCGGCTAAGCCAGCGTTGAGAACCAAAGAACCGATAAATCAACAGTTTTAGGGAAAGAATGTAAGATTTTATGGTGAAAATGTGATGAGGTGATAAGATTTTTCTAAGTAGCGCTTTCATAGCATGTAAATTCCAGGGACGACTCTCAGGCAAAACGTTTTTTCAGATTGATCAGGAGCCTAAAAATAAAAGTAAGGTTCATTTGAGCAAGCACTAATTTAAATCTGGACTTTTTATCTGGTTGACCACAATGGGCTAATTTGCGATAAGCTTGCAAAGCCGCCGCTGCATTACCGAGCATCATATTGTAATCCCCTAATGCAGAATACAATACTCTTTTACCCGATTGCGCAGCAGTTGTCTCGTCGTTCAGGTAGAACTTATCCAGAATTCTCTGTGCACCGGCAACCTTCTTCGCAAAATTGAAGGTTATACCTGTATCCGACAATTGATATTCAAGTAAAACCTCAGACAGGACATCGGCTTTACAAGCACCAGACATTCGCAACATGAGATCTAAATCTTGATAGCTTGCTAAGTCTGGATCAAAGCCCCCAACCCGCATAAAAAGAGATTTACGAACGATGATAGCAGAACAGGATACTCCAGCCGCTGCGGCGAGAAAGTGATTGTAGAAATTGCCATCTACATGATATTCAAAACAAGTAACCCTATCTCGGTACACCTGTTTAATGTTGTGGATTAACAATCCCAGTTCTGAGTCTTGTTGAAACGTCGCTATACAATGTTGTAATTTGTCTTTTCGCCAGACGTCATCATCGTCCAAAAAAGCCACTAGTTCAGCGCGACTTTCTTGTACACCTTGATTCCTCGCAATACAGGCGCCTGAGTTTTTAGCGAGGGCAACATATTTGATACGCGGGTCGTCAAATTGTTGCAGTAATTGAGCCGTCGCAGCCCGGTGCTCAGATGATGGATCATTGTCATCAACAATGATCATCTCCCAATCCTCACGTGACTGTTGCCTGACTGTATTTATCGACACCAGTAATTTATCGGGTCTGCCAAAGGTAGGAATAACAACTGATACAGAGGGTGAATTAGACAACAGAGAACGCCTCATCAAACAAGGTACCGAGTTTCAATCGCTGTGCACATGTGTTCAGCTTGTCTGACTCTGCCTGATAATGTTCTAGCAAGAACGCTAAAGCTTTATCAATTTGCTCAACAGCCATATTTTCCCGAACGTCAAAACAGTACTGCTGTTGTTCAAAATGTTGTGTTAGCTCTTGATATTTGACCGCCCAACCTAAGACAAGGCAGGGTTTTCTGCACTTGTAAGCATGCACGACAGCATGGTAACGAGAAGCAATCAGGAACTGCGATTGGTTGATGATCGCGGTTAACTCTAAGGCATTAAAATCGTTTCCGAGAGTGACTACTCTATCATCATCGGCAAACAGCGCTTTGAGTTGGGTAATGATGTCCAAATCTTCAAAAGAGTGGCGTAGAAGATAAACCGTTTTGCCTGCTGCAAGCAATTGCTCAATCAAACCTTGATAAAGTGCAGTCAGGGAGTTGCCTTTATTTTTTACATAAACTTTTTGGTTCGGCACAATACACACCGAGTTATTTGCCAACTCCGGTAGTTTATTCTGAGGAATATCGTTAAAAACAAGCTCGTTCTCAAGCTTTGACGTCTGTAACACGGTGTCTAAAGCGACTGAAACATTTTTCTCTATTCCCAGCAGTTTCAGGTGTTTTTGTCCATCAACCTCACGGGCGAAAATCTTATCAGGGTATTGCATTAATTTTTTGGTGTAACGGATCAATAAACCAGCAAACTTTCCCTGAAAAGCGAATGGCCCAAATGATTGAGGGAATAAAACTGTCTTAACACCCGACTTTTTGAAAAAGAATAAATTCGTCAAATAGTCCACAATCCGCGCCGTACCAAACTGCGAAGACAAGCAAAAGCCACTGACATCGATGGCCAAATCTGCCTGTTCAACAGTTTGCCACATGCGTTTTTCTTGTTCAGCGCTAAAGTATTTATTTTTAATAAATAATCCAGCTAAGGGAAACTTTCTTAGCTTCATGCGCAAATCCCAAGGGAGCACTGAGAAACGATAAGATTGGAGCTCCGTTGCAGAGCGTCTTGCGTCGGGGGCAGACAACAGTGCTATTTCTGCATCTGGATAGCGTTTACGAACTTCACTAACCACTGACAGCGTCATGGACTGTGCGCCCTTATTGAATAATTCTCCGCCTGAGATAATTACTTTCATGAATCTAAAGAGTTCCTGTCTTGTAGAGGGAAAAGCGCGCTATTTTAAAGCCAGCGCTTCAAATTGTCATGAAGTAAGTGCATTAATGACAAAGTTTATTGCAATGAGGGAAAACAGGCATTGAGGATATTGCTATTTAACTGCTCCTGAAAAAAGAATAGCTCTTTGTGATAGCTCGCTGGGGTAAATGACGGTAGTTGATTTATCGCTGTTTGCAGGGCATCGATCTGCAGCACCCCCAAGGCCAGTTCACTTTGTGCAACATAGCGAGCCAGTTCAATTTGGTGATTGTCTTTACGCTCAAGATTAGCTACAACAATTGCCGGTTTAGCCAATTCCAGTAGACTAAAAACCGTACCAGCACCAGCGTGGCTAATAACAGCATCCGCTGCCATGAGCTTCTGCGCAAAATCATCAGAAAACCGAAAATAGCTAAATTTTCGTGGCACATAGGTACCCTCTGCGATTTGACATTCCAGTTCCAGGCCTTCAGGAATATCGCAATTTTCCAATGCTTCAAACAACGAATTAAAGGGAGTTGTCCCAACCGTTACCAGAACTTTTTTCATAATCTGCCACAATATTTAGCTTTGGGGTACAAAGTCAAAAGTTCTTCATTTTGCACCCAAAATTCACTAGCCAATAGCGCCATAAATCTACCCGTGATAGACTTTGAATAAAAACGACAACAGGTCTCAACATGTAAAACCTTTATCCCTCTAAGTCTTGCGAATAAGGCAACAGGAATCGCCAAGCCAGGACCAGTTGTCAGTACGTATCGAACATCATTGGCCGAAAAAACATGTATAGTTTGCTTTAACAAACTGTTTAAACTTCGGAGCAAGCCAACGAGGTTGATACCACTTTGTTTATCCCGAACTTCATTCACATTGTAGCGAACCACCCGAGGATCAATATTTTTAGCTCCTGCTTCAGTAATAGCCACCAAAGCTAACCTCGCCACAAGACTCTCAGATACTGCAGCTAATAAGCGTCGCATTTCTTCTGCATGGCCGCCCTCACCATAGACTAACAATAACGCTGGCTTTTTGGACTTAACCATCAGTGCAGAATTTCCATTAAATGAGTGTTGCTGGTTTGTGCATCATATTGCAATGCTGTCTTTCTTGCACAATGACAGAGTTCCAGATACTCCTCTGCTGTCAACGAGCAGCTGTACATAATCCGGTTTACAAGAGAATCAACACTACCAGATGAAAAACCGATACCGTTTTGCTGATCCACCAAATAGTCAGCCATACCCGCGTTCATAGTTCCAATTACTGGTACGCCGCAAGCCATTGCCTCTAATCCAACCAAACCGAGACTTTCCTGCATTTCAGAAGGAAAAACAAGGTAATCAAATTTCGTATAAAACTCGGGTAATTGAGCTTGCGGCACCGCACCATGAAATATGACTTTATCTGCCAATTCGAGGGTTTTGGTCAACTTTTTGAAATCCTCACCACGGACCCCGGTACCAACAAAATGACAACAAAAGTCAACATCGAGCTTTTTTAACGCAGCGATCAGAGTCTCAATCCCCTTTCCTGAATCTAACCTACCAACATAGCCAAGGATCAGTCGGTTTTCGGCAGCAAATGAAGGCTGCTTGCTCTCTCGCGGCTTAAACTTTTTAGTATCAACACCACCAGACGGGTTTACTTCTATTATTTCACTTGGAATATCAAATTTTTCTATCAAAAGTTGACAAAAATACTTCGAGGGGACGATGATTTTGCCGGCCTTTTTTAGCGCTCTTCGTGAGATGCTCAGTTTTATATTCCTTACCCACTCTGGTTCATATTCTGCTGGTAAAACATCCCCTCCATGGACATGCGCCACGATTGACAAATTGCGAAACAGTGAAGCGATTAACACCGGAATTGAAGAATGAGCAACATAATGCAAATAAACAATCCGGCGGGTAAAAAGTAATCTGATGAAAGCCTGTATTATGTATTTCAAATAAAAAAATGCTTTAAGCACATAACTATCGTGTCTACCTGCTAACACAACTCTCTCTACATCCATACCCGAAGACTGTAATGCCATTTCTATGTTTTTAACAAAAACCCCTTGTGTTGGGGTCTTTGTTGTAGGGTACATGTTCGACAAAATAAGAAATTGTTTGGCCATAAAAGAAATCTAGCAACCATTCTAAAAGTTCAGAGGATAACTGTTTTTGCTATCTCCTGCTTGAGCATCTTTAAAACCGCGCTATTTAGCCTTTTTCCCTGCAAATTGTCAATTGAGACAATTTCACATAAAATCCCCTCCCCCAAGGAACAATGACAAAAAACCATGATTGAAACCTTAAAAAAATCACTGAAAAATCCGGCAAAAGCCAAACGAGTATTGAAGCATCGCCTGTTAAGCCAAATTCAGCGTAATACTAACTTTAAAAAGGTCATTGTTATCGGTAGAGCGCGGACGGGCTCCAACTTACTTTTATCCTTTATGAATTCGCACCCAGAGTTACATATGGAAGGCGAAATTTTTGCTTATCAAAAGAGTAAGCCGTCACAGACGATAATAGACCGAGTGTACAAATTTCAACCCGATGGCATAAAAGCAGCAGGTTTTAAAATATTTTATCATCACCCCATGGACGACAAAGATAGTGATATATGGGAACTTCTCCGAGCAGACAAATCAATCCACGTGATTCAACTTCGTCGGGAAAATATGTTGAGAATGCATATTTCCAGAAAAGTGGCTATGCAATCTGATGTCTGGACCGCCGCTTCTAAAAAAGAAGTGGATAAAGTCAGGAACAGAAAGGTGTCTTTTACCAAGGAAGAGTTGGAAGAGGGATTTAACAAAACGAAACGCTGGGAGGCTAATGCAATTGAGGACTTTTCTGAGCACCCTTTCATTGAGATTTGCTATGAAAGAATGATATCAGATCCTGAAAACGAGTTCGCTAAACTGACAAGTTTCCTTGCTGTCGAGCCAATGGCTCCCAAAACCAACCTCAGGAAACAAAATCCCGGGAAGCTGCAAGATCTAATAGAGAACTACGAATCGCTAAAAGCCGAGTTTGCTGATACAGAATGGCAAAAATTTTTCGACTAAAAATTGATATTTCAGTGATCTGCCCAAAGTAGACACCTGCTAGTTCCTTTTATTAAATCCAGCAGCTATAAAACGCACTGGATAGATTAAGCTTTTAGTCATAACGATGCCCATTGGCCTTGTAGTGGCTGAGACAAATAACGCAAAATAAGAGGCAACAGCATAAGAAAACACAGATGCCCACGCAGCGCCTACACCTCCATATTCAGGAATTAACAGGAAGTTTGCACCTATGTTACAAATAGCTCCGATGCCGTGAGTAACCAGTGAAAACTTTAGTATGCCCTCGGCGATCAACCATTTGCTTAAAAGAGTTCGCATGAAAATAAAAATGCCACCAAAAATATGAATATTGAGCATGTAGGCAGCAGCGCGGTATTCCTCTCCAAACAACAATACGATTAAAAACTCTGAGAATAATAAAGTAGGAACGATTATAGCCACTGCCATTGCCAGAAGTATGTCGTTAAGTGTTTGCAGACTGCGTTTATACTGCTCGAGGTTGTGGCTTTTTTTCTTCAATAATATCGGGAAATAAGACGCAGTAATTGCAATGGGAATAAAGAACCACACCTCAGATATTCTTGCTGCAACTGAGTAAATCCCTGCTTCGGCAGAAGAACTCAGGTGTTGCAACATTACGATATCTATCTTCAAATTAATAACTGTGGCAACACTAGACATGATCAGCCATTTTGATTGGCCAATCATTGAAAATAATCGGTCCTTTTCAACCACTAAAGGCTTTTCCACATCTTTATCGCGGAGATAAAAAATCAAATTGAATATAGCGACAAATAGAAAGTCTAAGCTGTACAGCAAGATCAGTACCTGAATGCCCATATCGTAATAGACCGCTAGCAGTTTCAAGCTCAATCCTATTAACAAGGCAAGCAATCGAGAAAAGACAGCGTGATTGTTTCGCATCTTTGCCTGAAACCAAAAATTAAATACAGTGAAGGCGCTGAATATCTGTCCGGCCGCCAAACACAGAAGCAAATATTTATTCGAAGGACTATCCCAAAACGCGATCCCCACCAGCACCAGTGCCCCTAAACCGGTACCAATGAAGCGTCCTGCCAGAGCAGTTCCCATGATTTGGTGTTGCTTATCTGGTTGGTTCACCAACTCTCGGGTAATGATTGCATTGAGTCCAAGCGCGGCAAGTGGAACAATAATGAGCACCAATGCAACTAAGTAACTATAATTTCCAAATGCATCAGTACCTAAGTATCTTGCCAATACAATACTCAGAAGCAGGCCACATGGAGCAGAGATAACTTTTTCAAATAATAACCAGTTAGTATTTTTGATTACTGCAATATTGGCAGGTGAGAGCTTTTTAAGCATTAATAACCCAAAACCTTATGTTCATTAATGTGTTGGCTCATTAACTTGAGCCCCTTTAGCTCCTTTGAGCAATCTATTATTTAGGGCAGCAGCAGTAAGTACCGCCCACAAAGGCGTAACCATTCCATTGTAAAGCACATGCCCGGCGATAGCAGAAATCATAATCAATACCACAAAAGCAATGATGGCTGAAGAAACCACACTATTTTTAGGTTGCGTCAATAATCGACCGAACAAGGCGATATAACCAAGGTAAACCAACAATGACAGTAAAATACCAAAATTAATTTGCATATCTGCCCAGTCAAACTCCACGCGCCATACTCCGGCGCGCTGCATAGCCTGCATATCCAGCCCCAACATTAGCTGCCAAAAATCAGCCCTTTCAAACAAAGGCCAAATTTCTATCAGCTTCACGTCCCGTCCGGAAAACAGCACCCGGGTCAGGCCGCCATTGTCATAGAAAAATAGCACTCGCTGAAATAGAGGTTGCTCCAGTAACTGCTCGCCAAATATCAATAAACCGAGCGCCGTCAGGAATAGCAAAAGCACCCCATAAGCGAGCGCCCGTGCATCGAGATGCAAGGCAATCACGATCAAAGCACAGAGTAAAACGCCAAGAAAACCACTTTTAGTACCTATGAGCAGTGCCACTGCAGAGAGAAAAAGAATCAAGAACAAAAATTGGATAATGGAACGCTTAAACGCCTTAGTTAAAAACCACGCAGAGCTAATTACAATGACACCGGATACTGCGTTTCCCGAGTAAAAAAAACCTTTAGCCCCAAAGTTCCCATAGGTGGATTGACCTATCCCCACCAATGCGAACACGACATTGAGTACCACAACACTCAAACTAAACAATAACATCAGATTCAGTTTGTTACTGGTGAAGTGTCGAAACGAACTCAATACAAGCACCATCACAAACAAGTATATAACTTTGATGGCTTCCTGAAACGCCAAAGTGAACCAAATATTGTCCACCAGGTAAAACCGGGCCATTGCCCAAATAAAGGTTATGGCAACACACAACAAGCACCAAAAGAAGCGTCTCGGTTCAAATTGAAAGGCAAACAAAAGCATCAGCAGGAACAAACCTTGCTTATAACCCGCAGAGAGAAAATTAGGCAAACCAAGGGTTTTTACAAACAATCCATTGACCGTATCTATAAACAGATAAACACCAAGGAGTATTAATAATACATTTTCGAACAGTTGCCGCCTTTGCAGTTCAATCTGTTGAAAACTGCCAAATGAATCCCCCATGGCGATTTTCGCAGCAAAAAAGGTGTTCAGATGTTTCATTTAGAAAACAGCTTCAGCTCAAACGCGACGCGGTGTAACCAAAAACACTAAAGTAAACCAGGCCATCACTAAAAACCCAGTTAAAAAACCAGCCGCGATGCAAATTAATGCGCGGCGCGGAGCATGTTTAAGCTCTGGTGTATACGGTGGATCGATAATAGTAAAAACAAAATCGGACCTCACCTCCGCTAGCATTAGCTGTTTGGTTTGCTCTTGGATCAACTGATAGAAAACCGATTTCATTTCAATGTCGCCAATCTGCTGTACTTTTGCCTCAAGGTATTCAATATTTTCTTTAGTAGATTGAATTTCCCTGCTGCGCATATCACTATTTAACTGATTGACCAAAAGTGACAACCACTCTTTTGACAACCTAGGAGAAAAAAACTCCACTGAAATCTTAATCAAACCTGTTGTCGCATCTTTTTCCACGGTAAGTAATTGCATGAACTTTTCATACACTTCCAAAGCGGTAGGTTCTGGAGGTCTGCCATTGCTCAATGTACGCGTCCAGGTGTTACTAATGGCATCGTATATATCTTCATCTAGTAACAGCTCACCCGAGTTGTCATCCCATCCAGTAGAAGCCATCAGCTGAGGTTTAATTTGATATTTTTCAACAAAATTGCTCAAAAACTGTCGGGATTTGATGATTTCCAATGCAACGGTGACTTGGTCGGTGGAATCACCACCAATGGAAATCCCGGCTAATGAGGCCAGGCCGCCAAGTTGTCCAGAAAGATTATTCAACCCCCCACCACTAGCTTCTTCTGTGGGGGATAATGTCGTTTCACTGAGGTAAGTATTGGGAATAGTTAACGTCCATATCGCTGTCACAAGCACTACTAGCAACGGAATTAAAAAAATAAAAAGCTTTTTATCAAAAAGGTATTTAAACAGGCTGTGCAAGCTGTAATCTAAATGATGGTGTTCCATTAACTGTTATTCCTTTAAATGCTGATTATTGTCATCAATCTTAGCCTCAAGGATTGCGACTTTTTGTATTAATCTCGTAACTGACATTTGTAACCTTGCTCTTTCGATGTCGGCTAACAATAACTTGATCAGTACAACTGCAAAACCGATTAAAAGTGGAATAATTGGTGGATACGAGATTCCAAGTTCAAAACCAATGATGTCGTTCAGACCGGGATTTAATCCATAAAGCAATATAGCTAAAGCAAGCAACAACCACTTTACTGCGTCTCTCTGGATTAGATAGTCTCTTCTCACCAACAACAAGATACAGCCTGCAATAACAGTCGCTAGAACTGCGGAAACAATTTGGGGATTACTAAATGGCATACAAATTACTTTAATCTTTTAATGAGTTTAGAACGGTTTTCCGGTGCTGCTTTCGCCAAGCTGATTATCACAGTCGACAACATATAAAAAGCAATTTTAAGCCAAGAAGAAAAAATCCGAGATTCGCCATCGACTCTCTCGTTTATTTCCACTTCGACTTCTTTGTATTTCAATCCAGCTGACTTCAGCATCAAAAGTACACCGACATCCTGATACTCCAGAAGACAAGCTTGCTCACTGGTAAGGATGGCCATTGCCGCGCGGTTGTAGGCTCTAAAACCAGACGTTAAATCAGCTATTTGTATTCCACCAATAGTGCGAAACAGGCGCCAAGCAATCTTCTTGAAGAGCGTGCCTCGCTCAACACAAGAACCCACAATAAAATCGACTTCAGGATTTAAAGCCATAGAATCTAACAGTTTGACTATCTGCGTTGCCAAGTGCTGACCATCGGCATCCATAGAAATTGCCAGATCAAATCCTGTATTATAGGCATGCAACAAGCCTGTCTGGGTAGCTCTCCAGGCGCCCCGGCTTTCAACGTGGTTTAACACGCAAACATCATAACCAGCAAGAATTTCTTGGGTATCATCATCACTGCAATCATTGACAACGATCACGAACGCATCTGGACATTGATGCTTTATGCTGTCAATGACAACACCAATCGTTTTTTGCTCATTTTTCGCAGGAATAACAATTGCTAGTGACTGCTTCACACACGCTCCCAAAACAACCCAAGCGCGAATTATACAGGGATACATTCACAAGGCTACCTATGCTTCAATAATTGTTTTTAGATCTTCGGAGCATAGCAATGACATAAGTTAACAGAATAACTGCGATACCAAACTCACTAATGAGCCTTGCCCAAGCTGCCCCCCGAATACTAAAAGCAGGGATCGCAAATAAATTAATACAAAACAACAATAAAAGCCCCAGTACAGATACCCAAATAAAAATATTTTCTTTGTGATTAGCAATAAGATAAGCAGAGAAAAGTGCGTTAAATGCATTGGGTAATAATGCGATAGTTAAGATTAAAATCGTTTCAAATGCATTGCTATATCCGGGAAACAGATTGGACAGGATAAAATTGCCTAAAAAACACCATGTCATTAGCCCAAGACTAAATACAATGCTCAAAATTAAAGCACTTTTCTTCAGCAAAGATTGACCTGATTGGCTGTCACGCTTTTGGTTAAATCGGTTAAAAAATAAAAAAGTCACAGGCATAAGCATTAAAATCGCAGCTTCAAACACCTGAACTGAGAAAAAATATTCTGCAAGGTGCTGATAGTTGGTATCAAAATATCTAAGTAGCAGAACATCAACTTTCATAAATGATACTGTCACCAGCTCAATGATAAAGAAACCTCTCACTATGGGGTCAGAAAGCGCATTTTTTACAGATGCAAAGGTAACCTCACTGATACCAAAAAACTTACGGCCCCCCATAAGAAAAAAAGTAACGATGCTCGCGACAATCCCTGTCCAAAACACAGAAATCTCCGAGACACTTGTTAAAGTGAGGGCCAAAAAAGCAAACATGGATAACCATAGCCATCGATAGAGCAAGATTACTGAAACATCTCGGGCATACATGCCCCTGCCCCTGTAATGCGTGGCAAGAATTGTAATTATCTGTAGTCCGGTTGCCGCACACAAAGCCAGGGTCAATGTGTTGTCACTAACAATCCAAAATGCCAAAAAAAAGATAGTGAGTGAAAAGCAAATCACCAAGGAAGAACCGATTACCGAAGCTGCCTTAGTTGTATTGTTTTGACTTGTATATTTGAATAGAGCGTCTTTATGACCAAGGTTGATAAGCAGTAATAACAGAGTCGAAGCAGTCCACAAAACACCATATTCAGCGTATGCGACTTTATTCAGAAAAGTGACGAAACCAAATAGCAACAACAGGCTGACAGCAATATTCAGTGCAGTAAGTATCAAATATTGCAGATAGTCCTTTGCCAACTAATATCCCTTTAAAATATTTATAACGATGATTTGGTGCGGGGCAGAACGTGAATGTTATCGTACTTTAACTCGTCGTTTGAATTCTTAATTTTAGAGGAAACTGAATTAAGTATATCGCATATTGGCGTAGAAGGATTAAACCCCGTTGGTGCATCAATGAGCAACTGACGCAATTGTTCTACATCGTTAAGCTCAATTGCATTTTTCAGTTTTTCTAACAACATCGCCAAGTCTGAGTCAGCGAGTTTGATTTCGTTTGCCCTCATGATTCTTGGATGTCGCGTTTTGAATACGTCGCCACCAATGAGTAATTCCTCATACAGCTTCTCGCCTGGCCGCAATCCAGAATAAACAATTTCTATATCGCCATCTGAATATTTATCTGGCTTGAATGTATATCCCATCAACTGAATCATGTTTTTAGCCAAATCGGCAATTTTAACTGGTTTGCCCATATCCAGCACAAACACATCACCGCCTTCCGCCATCGCACCGGCTTGGATTACCAAAGAGGCAGCTTCAGGAATTGTCATGAAATAACGATTAATCTCCGGGTGAGTAACGGTAACCGGACCACCTGCTTCTATTTGCTTTCTAAAGAAAGGAATAACAGATCCTGACGACCCCAATACGTTACCGAAACGCACCATCGAAAATATGGTTTTATTGCTTTTTTCAGCTTTGTTTTGCACTACCAATTCAGCGAGACGTTTTGAGGTGCCCATCACATTGGTTGGCCGCACAGCCTTATCGGTGGATACAAGTACAAAGTGTGAGACCTGATGTTTTAATACGGCCTCTGCAACGATTTTCGTCCCCCAGATATTGTTCCATAGTCCGGCCCCCATATTGAATTCAACAAGAGGGACATGTTTATAAGCGGCAGCATGGTAGACTGTATCTATTTTAAAGGAAGAAAAAATCCGCTCGACCAACTGTTCATCTGTAACTGAACCTAATATGGGCTTAACAGCAACTTCAGGTGCGATGGAGCATAGTTCCTTTTCTATCGCGTACAAATTATATTCCGAGATTTCAAAAATGATCAGTTCTTTAGGACTAATCTCGACAATTTTCCGACAAATTTCAGAGCCAATCGATCCCCCGGCTCCAGTCACTAAAACGGTTTTGCCCGATAAACATTTTGATAATAAGTCTTCAAAAGGCCTAACTTCATCTCTTCCGAGAAGTTCCTCAATTTGTACAGACCTGAGCTGAGAAACGCTAACTTTTCCACTCACTAGATCAGCAGTTCCGGGAATAGTCAGCATATCTACATTCATTTTTTTAACACTGTTGAAGATTTCCCTCTTTTTGTCTTTGGAAATACTTGGGATTGCAAACAGGACCGTATGAACTTTATAAACGTCTATAAGAAATTGTAGTCTGGAGGGATGATAAACTTCTACGTTTGCTATGGAGGTGCTTTGTAGCGATACTTCATCGTCCACAAAAGCGACTGGTTCATATTCATTGCCGTTTTGTAGGGATAGGCACAACTGTCGACCAGAGGCGCCTGCGCCATAAATAATAACAGGTTGTTTTTCTTTATTCTTCCTTGTGTTTATGAGGCCTCTAATTGTAAGTCTGGAACCTGCCACAAATACCAAAATCAATGCAGAATAAATAAAAGGGACAGACCTTGGCAGTGATGCACCGGCCATGAACAGAAAAAAACACAACATTGCAGTTGATAACACACATCCCCAAAAGATATTTATTAAAACTTTAACATCCAGATATCTAATCACCGCCCTGTAAAGCCCAAGCTTTACCCATATGGCAACAGAAATAGCAGACGTCGCCACCAGCACCAATATCAAATTTTGTGTTAACCATTGACTGGTTTCACCTGCTACCCTAATCCACAACGAAGACCAAAAGGCGATTCCAACAAAAATAAAATCTACAGCAACTGTAACAAGGCGTTTGAATGCTCGAGGCATCTCAAGAAAGAAATCAAGCCATTGGACAAACACAGAAAACTCCTAATTTCAGAGGATAACTAAACCATGGTTTAAAAAGACAATATCTATTGTAACAAACTTTTATCATTGGCTCTCTATCATCATCATGCTTTAATAGCATAACTGACTAATATTTGAAGCACTCCCTACTGTAATTTAAATAAGAACCTCCAGCACCAGTCGAACGATACTAAGGACTTTTTCGATTGGATGACCTGATTTCAAAGATGCTGGAGATAAATATTATTGGCCTCAGTCCAGCTCTATAGCTAAATTAGAGGACATCAGTATACAATAAAACCAGCAGAACACACCAAAAGTCATTGAATGTTTCAAGCTAATTCCGTAACCCACCCCAAGTAATTTTGTAGATATGAATAATTCTCATTATTTTAAAGACAACAATGATATTCAAGTTAAACATGTCGGCAGTTTTACGCTATTGTTTTTCCTCTCAGTTCTCCGCCCAGCAGCATTATGGCCTGAAATCCACATCCCAATGGTACCCATTACGTTGCTGGTATTAGCCTTTTTATTACTCTTTAAAATCCATCTTACGTTAGGCTTTAAAACGTTTTGTCTTAAATATAGAACACCACTTATACTTATCATCATTTACCAAACCCTATGCCTTATATCACTGGTTGTTAACCGCGATAGATATGCAGATACAACGGACTTTATACACTGGGGATTGATACTTGTTGTGGTTCAAGGTGCACTACCTACTGCGGTATTTCTGTTTCTTTTACCACAGAATCGGTCCGGACTCTCATTCACTCGCTGGAGATATAATTGGATTTTACCCCTAGTAATTGCAGCACTGATACCTGCAGTAGCAATTTGGCAAAAGATAGATAACCAAAGTGCTTTCCAGTTTTATCAATATTTTATTGCAGGAAATGTTGGATATTCAAATAACGTTAGAAGCATCTTGGCTATTAGCACAGATTTAGGCTCCGTTGTTGCAGTAGTTTGGTTTGTACTCTCCCTGCTTGCTATTTCTTTTTTCCAAAAAGAAAAAAAAAGAATAGCTTTTTTATTAATATTTATATCACTCTTAAACATCATCGCAGGAATCAATAGTGGAGCAAGAAACTTTTTATTGATGAGTGTTATTGGAATACTATTATGGGCATTTTACTTTCTGAGACACAATCGAGCATCGCTTGTTTTCGCATTAGTAATTCTTTTTCTTGCCGGCATTGCTGCTACGCAGTGGATGCCCACAAGCGTAGCTTATAAGCTATCCAATTTAGCGCCTTTAATTCTGCCGCTTAACTTAGGGACACAACTTATTCCCAGTGATTTTCTACCAAATGTATCTATTGATGTATTTGGATATGATCGACTCACGCTTTGGCAGAATGCTCTAAACCAAATTAGACAAAATCCTTTAATAGGCATCAGCAACGGTGGCTTTAGACTATTGATGGAATCAAATGGTGGCTCGCGCGTAAACAATGTCCATAATGCATTACTGCAAAGCGCAATAGACGCAGGGGTATTAGGCACCATTATTTTTATATCAATAGTTTTAGACATTTTAAAACGCACTTATAAGCAGCCCGTTGGTATAATTATCTTGATTTGTGCATCAGGCTTGTTAGTTGATAACTTTATCGAACATAGTTTGCCATGGATAATACTGGTCGCATTCTCAATAGCAACAATAAATCATCAAAAAAACATACGAGATGAGATAAAGCCAAGTTTAATCAAAAGGTCACTTGCCATCCCGGCTATTTTATGTTTTGTCGCATTGATGACGGCTATTCTGGTAAAATATCATTCTAGTAGGGCAAAACTTATCGCAGCACCGACAGAGAAATTGATAGAAATAATATATCCAATATTTTCAGACTCACACTGGAGTAACTCCCCAACAATCGTCTCAAAAAATTTCATTAATTATTCCAAATTTGAAGCGCAAAAAGGTCTTGGAACCTTGTTTCCTATTATGCATTATCCAATTCCATGTCACTACAGCTATCCACATTCTTACTTTCTCGGAATGATAAATGAAATTTCAAAAAACAATTCAGGTCACAAAATAGGCAGCAATTGGGGAATATTTAAAACCAGTGAGTTACCTTGCGATTTGACTGATGAAACTAGTATGGAGCCTCAAGATTGGATCAGTAATAACAATAGATACTTTCAGCGTGCTGGGTTAATGAAGGACAATACTGAACTGAGAGTTATGTATGGTACACCTTCGGTTTTTTCCCCCATTTTTAAAGCCCGAAGTTATGAAAAAATTACTTTCAATGCTAGGGGAGTTAAAGTCAGAAATGTAGCTCCAGAGCTGATAATAGAGTTAATAGATGGAGACTCAGGTGAAGTTGCATATAAAAAATTTACTAAAGTCCCCAGAGTAGAAACTAAAATTATTATACCGACTACATCAGTTGCCAATCGTGCGTATGTAAAGTTAAAGCTCAACAACTATCAATATGATAGGGCTACAAAAGAATACCACCAGATCATAATTAAAAACATTAAATTTGAATAAGCAACTAAACGCAAATTTGCTCCTTACTACCAACTTACCTCAGCCAGCATCAATAGCTCATGGGGAATAAGTGGGGCTTATAATACCTCTAATGAATTCTTAAGGCTTGATATGACGTACTCAGCCTGACTAACTGTCATCTCAGGATAAATAGGGAGACTTAAGCAGCTTTTCCAGATTGCTTCAGTATTTGGGAATCGTTCAGGCTGCAATCCATAAGTGTTTTTATAGTAGGACAAACGATGAATAGGTTTGTAATGTACAGAAACCCCCACATTGCGCTTTGCTAGTTCTTCAATAAGCAAGTTTCTATCATGCCCTGCTTCAATTAAGATTGGAAAAAGGTGCCAAGCATGTTGATGATGGGGAACTCTGGATTTAAACATTTTTACGCTCGGCTCAGTCTGCAATGCGCCAATATAGTATTCAGCAATGTCCTGACGTTGTTGTCTGAATATTTCTGCTTTTTTGAACTGCGCTAATCCAATGGCTGCATTAACATCGGGCATATTGTATTTATAACCCGGCGCTACAACGTCGTATTCCCAAGATGCTCCTTTTTTTGTAAACCGATCCCACACATCACGATCAATGCCATGCAGTCTCATCACCTTTATTCGTTTTGCCAGCGAAGAATCATTAGTGACTACCATTCCACCTTCGCCGGTTGTAATTGTTTTATTTGCATAGAAAGAAAAACAGGTTACGTCGCCAACACTACCTACAGGTCCGTACTGATCAAAAGCTGGAAAAGCATGAGCGGCATCCACCAACACTTTAATTTCCTGCTTAGTACAGTAATCGCATATACCATCCAGCCCTGTCATCTCTGCAGACTGCCCAGCATAATGCACAACAATCACTGCATCAATTTTACCGTGTTCTGCGACTGCCTTAGCAATTAACTCTTTTGTGATTAGACCTGTCTCTTTGTCAACATCCACGATAACAGGCTCTGCATCTAAATAGCGAACTACCTCAGCTGAGGCGGTAAATGTAAGAGAAGGGACTATAACCTTCGAATCTTTTTTGACCCCCAAAGCCTCCAGAGATAGGTGTAAACCAGCAGTGCATGAATTAACTGCTAATGCATGTTCAACCTTACAAAACTCTCGAAATTTCGCTTCGAATTCCGTAGTCTTTGAAGCAGTTGTTAACCAACCACTTTTTAACACTTCATTGACCAATTGGATTTCTTCATCAACCGAACTCAACTTAAAAAAAGGTACTTTCAAGATTTCTCCTCAAGAAATATTAGGATTAATGTCGTCATTTTGATGACACTAACATGGAAATGTCTTTTGATCGTGTTCCCCGTACAACTCATCGTAAACAAAAATATATTAGCAGTACTTAACCACGAAACGCCGCCGAGTTTTCCTCATTTAACTATTACTGAGTAAAAGGTACGAAGAATTATTTTCGTATCAACAAGCAAGCTTTTATGTTTTATGTAATTTAGGTACATTCCAAGCTTCCTCGGTAATATATCATCCTTATAGGTAGCTTCGGGGTCAGAGCTTGAATTTAAAATCTCTTCCTCGTTCCTAAATTCAATTGAGGCTGGGTCTGTTATGCCTGGTTTCATTTGATGTACTTTCTTCCATTCACTAGGATACACACCAACCCACTTCTCAACTTCCGGTCGAGGCCCTACGAAATTCATGCTTCCATTCAGAACATTAATTATTTGCGGTAATTCATCTAGCTTTGTTTTTCTTAATACCTTTCCCACTTTTGTAACTCTTGTAACACAACCAGCATCAAAAGAACCTTTTTCAGCTCCCGCTACATTGGTCATTGTTCTAAACTTGTATATATCAAACGCCTTTCCTTGAAAACCAATCCGTCGCTGCTTAAAAAAAACCGGGAAGCCATCAGTTAGAATTATGGCAATTGGAACAATCAATAAAACAGGCATTAAAACCATTAAAATAGCGAAAGCTATCATTTTCTGGATCATAGGAGACTCGCACCGTTTGATAATCTTTCTAATCTGTCCCGCATCTTCTCTCCCGTCACCCTGCCTAACTTAAACTTCAAAAACGAAAAGCTCTTAAAATTTTACAAAAGTGGGGCTTATGTTCCTAATTGAAATTGCATATATTAGAGATGCTCATGAATCTTTATGAGTGTCTACGATATTTACACAAGGAACACAAACCTTAATCTTATACCCACTGCTTAGAAAGGCTTATTCTTCATCATAATTACCATAATTTTATCAATTATGTTGTTCGCTTAGAAATTCAAGAAGTAAAGCTCCGTTAAACCACTACTTACTTTGAGACAACTTTCCTTGTTTCATCAGTTTTTCTATGGTTCCCGCAACCTCTCCGTTCACTTCTTCCAGTTGCCCTTTGGTTAAAGAGCGTCGCCACTTGTCTTTGTTTGTAGGCTGCACGGTAATTTTAAACCTTTCCAGCACCTGCTCAGCGTCTTCAAGCCCAATGAAATCAACCAATTCCCTGATGACTGATTCATCTTCCATCATTTTGTCGTAATTGATATCGAACACTTGTGATTTAGGAACAACTTTTAACTGCTCTTCTGCAATCTCAATACACTTACGCCATTGCCTTGCACAAACCAACTCAACTGTTAGAGCCCTTGCGTCTTCATCTATACCGTTATATCTTGGCCCCCATGTCATTTGCCCCCGTTTTAAGAAGATCCCCTTGAGCATATTGACTATGTACCAAATAGCGTACCGGTAATTTTTCAACGGGAAATATCTGAGCTTTTTAAGCAAATACCCGCGTTCAGGTGAGCTTTTCCACTGTCTTATAGATGACTCAGTAACCGCCCTGCCATCTC